>JADJWG010000001.1:0-1200000 GCA_016716475.1 Phycisphaerales bacterium | reverse complement strand
GGCCCAGTTCGACTTCAGCGATGAGCCGCTTCTGTCGCAACCGGTGAGTGACCGTGACGTTGATCTGCGTGGTCGGTGGGTGCGTCAGTGGCGCGACGATGCCGGCGATGCGGTGCTGCTCTTCGATGGGGGTTTCGAGCTGAATTTTGCCGGCCGCCGGCTCTCTTCCGAGAGTGCCGTGGTGTGGATTCGCCCGCATGTCAGTGCCGAGCGTGGGCGGAACGTTGGCCGCACGTATCAGGAATTGACCGTCTACCTGTCAGGGCGGGCGGAAGTGCGCGAACCCGCCGGCACGGTCACGACGGACACGGTCCTGCTCGTACGTGGATTACGCACCTTCGGGCGCGTGGTGAAGCTGCAGCAGGCCTACGCGCCGGAACCACTGACGGATTCGCCGCTTTACGCGCAGGCGGTACGCGATCGGGCCGCGCTGGCAGCGGCCGCAGGTGACCCCGGCAGGGCCCCGGACGTCTTCCGCCCGGATGACCCGGGGCTGGCGGTTCGTGAACCGAGCCGGGTGATTCGCTATCGGCTGCCGAACATTGAGCCGGCCTTGACTCCGGGAGACACGCCGCAGCGTGTGTTTGTCGCAACCGGGGGGGTGTACTTCGCCCAGGACGGTGGACCGAACGCGCCTTTGCTCGAGATCCGCGCGGATCATGCGGTGGTGTTTCCGGCGGCGGGTTCCGGGGCCCTGGTCGGGGCGGCGTTAAGCGCGCCCTTGGATGATAACGCAGCACCGGCCGACACTCCGCCGGTACCGCCGGTCCGCGACGGCGTGCCGGACGCGCCGGGGGCGCTGCTGGGGCTGGGGGCGGCTGGAGACTCGCGCGGGCAGATCGAAGTGGTGTATCTCGAAGGCGACGTGGTGCTTTCGCTTGGCGATCGGTTCATTCGCGCGGAACGGCTGGTGTACGACTTCGCCCGCAGCCGGGCACTGATTCTCGATGCAGTTTTCCGGGCGGAGTTACCAGACCGCGGTATACCGCTGTACCTGCGGGCGGCCGAATTGCGACAACTCTCGGCGACAGAGTTCTCCGCGGAGAACGCCCGGGTAAGCACGAGTGAGTTCTATACACCGACTTATCACATCGGGGCGGAGCACGTCTACCTCCGTGATGCGACCGAGCGCGATGCTGAGGGCCGGGCGACCGGGCCCCTGGCGGCCGAATATGAGATGCGTGACACGACCGTGAACATCGACGGTCAGCCGATCTTCTGGTGGCCGTACAGTAAGGGGCGGCTCGAAGCGACCGAGACCATGCTGCGCCGCATCCGCACGGGGTACAGCAGCGATCGGGGTTACGAATTCCAGTCGGCGTGGTTCCTGTACAACCTCCTGGGGGTGACCGCCCCGGAGGGCTACGATGCCACGCTCCTGCTGGATTATTTTTCGGAGCGCGGTCCGGGGGTTGGCATGGATTTCGACTACGAGACCCCCGACTATTACGGGCTCGTCCGGACCTATTTCATCCACGACCAGGGTGAGGACTCGCTGGGACCGGCGCGGCGCGACGAACGCGTGCCGAGTTCGCCAACCCGGGGGCGGGCGCTTTTCCGCCACCGGCACTACCTGCCTTACGACTGGGAGCTCACTTTGGAGGGCTCCTATGTCAGTGATCCCAATTTCCTCGAAGAATATCGCCGCTCGGAATGGTTTGAAGGCAAGGAGCAGGAGACGGCGATCTATCTCAAGCGCGCCAAGGGCAACGAGGCGTTGACGTTCCTCTCCAACTGGCGGCTGAATGATTTCCAGACACAAACGGAGCACCTGCCAGAGGCCGCGTACCGCCGCATCGGCGACACCTTCCTCAACCCGCTGGTGCTGTACCACGAGTCCCGCATCGGCATGGTGCGCTGGCGTCCGGATGAGCGGCACGACATTCGCGAGCGTCTGCTGGGGCGGCCGCGGCCCAGCGATGCGACCTTCCGCGTCGATGCGCGCCAGGAGGCGGAGCTGCCGCTGAAGCTCGGCGCGCTGAACCTGGTACCGTTCGCGAGTGTGCGCGGCACCTTCTGGGATGGGCAGGACAACGGCCAGGCCACGTCGTGGCGTGGGCTGGCGGCGTACGGCATCCGCGGTAGCACAAGCTTCAGCCGTGTTTACGAGGAGGTCGAGTCGGAACTGCTCGACATCCATCGGTTGCGGCACATCATCAAGCCCGATTTCGCCGTCTGGTGGGGCCACAGCAATACGCGCAGCGAGCTGTACACCCCCTTCGACTACGGGATCGAGACGATCGACGGCTTCTACGGCATGATGCTCGGACTGCGCCAGGTGTGGCAGACGCAGCGCGGGCTGCCAGGGGACCGCCGCACCGTGGACCTGCTCACCCTCAACCTCGAATTCGGCCTGTTCGGCGACACCGATGGTCGTGAGGACTTTTCGAACGGCTACGCGAACCCCTTCCGCCCCGAGAACAGCCGCACGCGCAACTATTTCGCGGGCGACCTGATGTACCGGCTGAGTGATTCGACCGCCTTTCTCTACGACTTCAACTTCGATCTGAACGATCGCTCGTTCGATCGGCACAATGCCTCATTCGTTGTCGAACGGAGCCCCCGCCTTGCTTATATCTTTGGCACACGCTACGCCGGAGATGTCGAATTGGCCGCGGTGGGCGGAGGTTGGAACTACAAGATCTCCGAGAAGCACCTGACCACGACGCGCGCGTGGTGGGATGTGAACGAAGGCGCCCTCGGCGAAGTGTCGATTACCTACGTGCGCAAGCTGCCGCGGTGGTACGTCGGTGTTTCGTTCGAGTACGAAAATGTCGACAACGACTTCTCCGTGTCGTTCTCGCTCTGGCCGGAGGGTGTGCCGGAGTGGGCCATCGGTTCACGCCGCTATACGAGTCTGACCGAGTCGACCGGCATCCGGCCATAGCGAACGTGGTCAGGTGCCCGGAGTGGGGCTGTAGGTCGATGGAATCCGTGTGTCTGTCAGGTGGCGCTGGGCAGGGGGTATCCATCCGTATCTGGAGACTGCGTGTCCGGCAGTGTCACGCGCTGCGCGGTTCGTAGCAGCGAAAGACGACATCATGCCGTGCGAACTCGATCCGCTGACGCTGACCGAGCGCGCGGCGCAGAGTCTCGGCCAGGGGGGCGGCCGGCGGGTGGTCTGCCAACTCCTCATGGGCGAGGAACGGAAGTCGGAACCACAGGTAGCGCAGGAAATCGTCGTACCGGGACGGCTCAAACACCAGCGTCCCGCGCTCCTCGACGCATTCGATGCGACCGAAGTGTGGGCGCAACAGTTGCGCGGCGTTTTCCGCGGAAAAGCGGTGGATGACTTCGAGCAGGCGACTCGCCGTACCGCCGAGCCCCGCTTCTGACAAAAGTTGCCGGCAGGACTCCACGGAAGCGGTCGCCGCCAGGAATACGCCCGATGGGCGGACGACGCGAGCGATCTGGGGGAGCAGGGCGGGGAAGAAGTAGAGCGAGTTGGAGGCCACCACCAGGTCAAAGGCGTCGGTGGCGAAGTCGAGCTGATCGACGAGGCGTTCGCACCGGAAGATGCCTCGCCGCCCCGTCCGCTGCACGGCCTGCATGAACGGTTGCGCGTTCACGCTGCGGGAATCAATCCCCACGAACTCGGCGTTGGTGGCCGTGCGCCGGGCAATGGCCTCGGCCACAAAGCCGATTCCGCAACCGAGATCCAGTGCGGTGTGAACGGCAGTGAGATCGAGGCCGCGCCACAGGGCGGCACGCACGTCGAATGGTCCATCTCCTGCGGAACCTAGCGCCGAAAGGGCTTTCATCGCGGCTACGCTCGCTCGGGTCCCAGATCCCACCCGTTCGTTACGCAAGGTCATTATCCGCGATCCGACGCCCGTTTGCCAAGGGCGACGCGCGAAGATTCCTGGGGCCCAGGCTGACGGCGAGAGCCGCTGGAGCGGCGCCCGCCCTGCCCGCTGGGGAGAACGCACGGGCAGTTTGGATCAAGCGCCGAACAACTTTTCCAGCCGCTCCAGGTTGCCACGCATGATCTGCAGATAGTTGAGGCCCTTTTTTGCCTCGTCCGGATCGACGCCGACGCCTGGGGGAAACAGGATGGGCTCGACGCCGTGCGCATCGCGCAGTCCCTTGGCGACGTCCTGATCGGGTTCATCCTCCCAGAGCATGTACTTGGCGGGCGTGGTTTTCAGGAATTCCGCGAGCTTCTTCAGCTCGTCGGGGTCTAATTCGTCCGTCTCGAAGTGGAACGACTTGAGCTTCCACTCATACCTTTTGGCGAGATAGTTCCAGATCGGGTGGTTCGCCAGGAGCTGGATGTCCTTCATCCGCGGTGCAAGCTTCCGGAAGCGTGCATCGAGCTCCTCGAGATCCTGCTTCAACGCAGCGAAGTTGTCGCGAAACTTTTCCCTGTGGCTGGGGAAATTCCGCTCAAAGGCCGTGCGAATCTCGTCGGCCTGGCGGATTGCGAGATTGGGGTCGAGCCAGGTGTAGCCGTCCGTGCCCTCATGGGTGTGTTCACCGCCCGGGCCATGACTATGCGTGAGGCCACCCTCGAGTTCCAGCCACTGGTCGCGGAAGACGTGTGCCGTGCTGACGGTCCGGGCCCGGGGCAGCGTCACCTTGCTCACCCACTTTTCAAATTCGGCCCCATTGAGCAGGATCAGGTCGGCTTTCTGGAACTCGGCGATGAGATTCTCGCTCGGCACCCACAGGGCCGGATCCTCGTCTGCCGGCACGGGATTCACCACGCGCAGCGCATCGCCGGCGATTCGTTCCGCGAAGTAGGCGATCGGGTGGGCGGACGTGTAGATCACCGGTCGCTCATCCGCCCCGACGGCGACCGTCGGTAGCCCGAGCACAACAAGTCCGAGCAGCATGCGGTGTTGGCAAGGAAAACCCACTGGCAGCATGATGACACCTCCTTTGCGGCGGGAGAGTTCATCCCGCTCCCTTTCCTGGCCGCGGCCCACAGCGCCCGCGGACCTACAGCAGATTCAACAGGCGCGGTGCCGCGACCAACGTGGCGCCCGCCAGCATTGCCGCCAGCGCGACGCTGGCGATCAGGATCAAGCCGAGCTCGCCGGCCTGCAGGCGAAATGTCATCGCCCGTGCACAGCCCAGCCGGTACATCGTCTCCATCTCGCGCTGCCGTAGCCGCTGCGACAGTAGCACCACCAGCACGAGGAATAGGCCGGTTGAAACGGCCACGAGTGCGAAACAGGCGTTGAAGACCCGCTGAATCTCGACCACGCGCTCCATCAATTCACGCACGACTTCGGCCGGGTCGAGCATGCGGGCACGGCGCAACGGATCATGGTTGTAGCGTGCGCCCAGGATGGTAGCTGCCTTGGTATCGTTCGGCAGTCCATCCGGCAGCACGATGACGGCAGACAAGGGCAGTTGCGAAGGCGGCGCATGGGTGTGGAACGTGTGGATGTTCTCCGGCGTGATGCGGGTGAACTCGTAGATCGATGTGTTCGTGACGACCTCGCGTTCATCGCGGGCGACGATCAGGTTCGGATCGTCGAGGGCGGTCACGTCTTCGTGTCCGTGGCTGATGCCGGCGATGATCCATGTCGTCTTCACGTCGACAAACACGGCGCGGTCGTCGGCCGTACCTGTTGGTGCGAGCACACCACAAACGTCCATCAGCAGCGGATACGTCTGGGTGATGTCGTAGAGGGCTTTCTGATCGGACATGAGGGTGTCGCCCGGGCCGAGGCCGAGTTGGGCGGCGACCTGGGCGCCCAGCACGCAATGGCCGATGCGTGCGGGCAACGTGCCCTGCGCGGGGGCCAGGGCGCGGAACTCGAAGTACTCGAACGTCGTCCCGACGATGGGAAAGCCGCGGGCGGTATAGCTGAGTTCGAGGGGGATCGGGGTGGCCATGCCGCTCTCCCAGAGTTCCTCGACTTCGGACCAGTAGACGGGGTCAAGCGTGGCGCCCTGGAAGTAAAGCGTCTTGAGCACGAGATCAAAGCGGTTGCCTGGGGCACCGACCACGCGTGGTGTCGCTGCGGCGCGGGCCCGTAACACCTGGTCGTAGTAGCGGATCAACAGGTGGGCCGAGAGCGGGAGGACGAGTGTGAGCGTCAGGCAGATGATCAGGATGCCAGTCTTGATGCGGTGATAGGCGATGTAACGCCACGCGAGGTACAGACTGCGCCTCATGCCGACATCCTCCGGGTGAAGGTGGCGATGTCGAGCACGCGGTCGAATCGGTTCAAGAGCGCGTGGTTGTGCGTCACCATGAGCAGGGTGGCACCGTGGACCTGGGCCTGCTCGAGCAGCAGACTCAGAATCGTGTCGGCGTTGTGGGGGTCGAGGTTGCCGGTGGGCTCGTCCGCAATCAGCAGGCCCGGTTCCGCGATCAGGGCGCGGCAGATCGCCACGCGCTGCCGTTCGCCCTGTGACAATGTCCGCGGCAGGCGGCGCAACTTGTCGCCCAGTCCCATGCCGCCGGCCAATTGCTCCGCCCGGCCGCGTACGGCGGCGGTGAGCTGGAGCGTGGCGTTGAGGTAGTAGGGCAGCAGAATATTGTCGCGGACGTTGAGGTATTCCAGCAGTTCGAACTCCTGGAAGACGAAGCCGATCTGCGCGATGCGAAAATTTCGGCGGGCGGCGTCACCGACGCGGGTCAATTCGAAGTCCCCGAGACGGATCGTACCGCGGTGCGGAGCGAGCACGCCGGCGATCAGGGAGATCAGCGTAGTCTTGCCGGCCCCGCTGGGGCCAATCAGCGCGGCTTTCTGGCCGGCCGCGATCTCCAGCGCCGGCACATCGAGACCAAAGCCCCCGCGCGGGTAGCGGAATTGCAGATCCGCGATTGTGATCATGAAGCCCCGCCCGTGTCACGCGACGGGCCCAGCACCGGATCATCACCCTCCATCACGATGCGGCGCTGCTCGCGCATGTCCACACCGGCGATTTTCCACGCGTTGCCCTGCTCGATCACGCTGTACACGGCGTGGTACTCATTGGTGCGCTGGTGCACGTGTCCCCAGTGATAGACCGCACCCTGCACACGCCAGCGCGCGGCCACCTGGAACATGGGTAGTCCCGCGTCGGCCGCGACGCCTGTTGAGACCACCTCGCTGTCGAGAATCTCGACGGCTCGGATGCGCGCCACGGCGCCGCCCTGGTCGCGCAGAATCAGACTCTGAAAGACCTCGTTGTAGACGCGATCCAACAGGTCGCCCGTCACGCTCTGTGCGAGCACATCGTAGACATCGCTCTCGGTCTTGTAGTCAAAGGCCCGGTATACGTTTCGGTGCAGGGCGGCAAAGATGTCGGCTGCCGCATCGGGCTGCGGCGCTGTACCGGCCTGGGACCACGGCAGTGGCTGCACCCACACCCCCTGCAAAGCGAAAGCTGCCCCCAGCGGCACGACGGAGAGCCATGCGGCCGGGCGCCGGGCGGCTGGCCACGCGCGAGTTGTGAACAGGGTGACGAGCGCCAGGCCCCAGCCCACCACCAGCATTACCGAGAGCAGCGGCAGTTGCGGGCGCGTCGCCGGGGCTGCGGCCAGGACCGGGCCGACGCGCTCGACGGGTTTGGTCAGCGGTGCGTGCCAGGTGAATTCCGGCTCATCCTCGGAGAGGACGATCAGCCGGTTTTCATCGAGTGCGTCGAGTTCTGCCACCACTTCGACATTGGGGGACATGCCAAAGGCCTGGCGCATGGGGTCCTGCGGAAAAACTTCCCAAACCATCGCCACAGTCTTGGGGATGCCCCGGGTTTCGTGTCGCAGGACGATGCGGATATCCGGTGGTTGGAGATACGCTGCGCCGGGGTATCCCGAGGGCGCTGGTTCGATGAAGGCGAGATCGGCCAGCACCGGCCGAACGCGCTCACCGTCGATCGTGACGGGATTGATGTCGAGGAAGATCTGCTCGAACGCCGCGCGGATACGGCGCTCATCGCCCCGGTCGGCGAAGTGGTAGCGGCCGCCGTCGTAGCTGGGCATGCGCACGGTAATGCGGTGATTGAGAAGCAGGGCGGCGGCAAAGTCGGCCGACACCAGCATGTCATACTCAACGGCCCCTTCATCGATTGCAATCGTGAGCCCGATGCTCTGTCCCGGATGGGCCGCCGCCGTACCGATGGTACCGGCTAGCAACAGAACAAGTGTGGCCGCAGAAGATCGGTGGGCCATGGAACGGGTCCTCGGGTGCGCAACTGGAGCATTGCACTGCAAGCAGCGCAGCAGGTTCGGCTTGCCTGCGTGCCCGGGCGCTGCTCCCTAAGCGTAGTTGGCCCCATACCAAAATCCAACCCTATTTGACCGTGAGGATTCGCTGGCTCCGCGGAGCCGCACTCTAGGCCCCGCCACCCGGATCGAGCACTGGCGGCACCTTGAAGTACCGCTGGGCCACCGCGGGTGCGTTCTGCAGTACCCGCTCGGGATCCAGTGGTGGGGTGGGCTCGTCGGGCCGCAGAACGTTGACAAGGGGCAATGGGTGCGCCAAGGGCTCGACCCCCGAGGTGTCCACCTGGCCCAACTGTTCAACATAGGCCAGGATTTCGGCCAGTTGTGGTGCAAACAACGCCACCTCGTCGGGCCGCAGGTGCAGCCGGGCGAGGTGGGCAATGCGTCGAATCTGGTTCTCGTCGACCGCCGGAGGCATCGCGCCGCTCCGCTAGGCCGAGGCGGCCTCGGGCTGCCAGTCGCGCTTGACGGGCTTTACTACCAAGCCCATGCGGATCGCTTTGGCGCTGACGCGGATGCGACAGATTTTGCCGTCCAAGAGCGCGCGGACACGCTGGATATTCGGCTTGAACTTGCGCTTTGAGATGCCGGTCGTCTTGCGGCCGACACCGCCCAGATACTTGGCTTTGCCGCGGCGGGCGATGCTGCGACCGGCGACCGTGCGCTTGCCAGTGAACATGCACTTGCGAGCCATGTCTGCCTCCGAAACGTGAGCCGGGCGCCGCCCGCAGCGCGGGGGGCATGCGCTCGCGGTCGACTCCAACCGCGAGCCCCACAGTGTACCTGCCGGTCTTGGACCGGTCAATTCCCCGGAAAGGTTACTTTGGGCGGGTGCGGAAAGTCACCTCGATGCTCTCGAGTGGGACGCCTTCCGTCGATCGAAAGCCCTGGTACTCAGAACGGTTGAGCCAGAACCGGTAGGTGCGGCCAGCTTCCAGGTGCACGGGCAGGGTAAAGACCAGGCGGGCGGGATCGTACTACGGTTCGCCTGTGATCGTGGGGAACTCGGGGCCACCGCCCACCACGGACCATGAACGATCCTGCATCGGGCGGTCGAATGTCACGACAATCGCGGCCAGCTCCGGATCGACGTCGGTCGCTCCATTCGCGGGCAGGATCTGGACCATGCGCGGGGCTGCGACGGCGAGGGTATTAAGATTCTGTGTCTCCTGTTCGAGCAGGGCGATGATGCGCGGCATGAACGCTGCGAGGTCGGGGTAGGTCTGCCGGTCGCGTTCGTACTCCCCGAGCAGCCGGGCGAGGGCCCCGGTCCAGGTGAACCCCCGGCTGTGTTCGTAGGCGATCGACTGGAGCGCCCTGGACGGGCCGCCGCGTGCGTGTGCGTAACGGACACAGCAGGCCCGCACAAGCGTTTCGTAGAGCACGGTCTTGGCGTTGCCGTACGCCTGCGCCCGCATCTGTTCGGCCCGCGCTGCGAACATGCGTGTCCCGGCGGGCAGGAGTTGGGCTTCGAAGCGGTCCACGAGCGGGTTCGTGTAGGAATGGCAAAGTTCGTGGGCGATCGTATTCTCGATCTGCGCTGGGAACCGGGGCAAACCCTCCGCGTCCCACTGCCAGACGCCGATCACCGGCAGGATTTCCTCCCTGCCGTCCGGAAAACGAACACCCACCCCGTAGCAGGAACCGCCGTTCAGCAGGCCGAGGTACAGGTGAAACTCGGCCTTGGGCCGCGCGCCGAAGTAGTTTTCGAACCACGGCAACAGCGAGAACTCCGCGAGCCGCGTGTTCATCCGCGCGGAGGCCTGGGCGTAGAAGTTGCGCTCTTCCTCGAGGAAGTCGGTGAATCCGGTGACTTGGACAAAGTCACGGGCTGCGACCAGGAATTTGCGGGCATCGGCGGTGCTCCAACGCTGGTCAAGTCGGTCTGGAGGGGAATCGAAGGGGATGCGTTCGTCCAGTTCGAGGGTGTCGGTGAGGTGGACGGCCATGCTCATGACGGCGTCATAGCTCACACCGTTCTGGTTGCGGAGCTTTCGGGCCAGGTGCACCACCGGGTGTTCACGCTGGGGCGCGAAACGACGTTCAACGCGCTCAGCGTAGGGAGAGTGCGCGGCCTTGTCGTTGTATTCAGGGTTTCCGGCCAGCCGGAAGACGATACTGAGTAATTCGACACGAGCATCGACCTTGGCCGTGATTCGGGGATCCGGGGCGGTCGCAGGCGCTGGTTCGTCTCCAGGGGCAGACACCGCAGCCCAGGCGAACAGCGCGAGTAGTACGTTGGCGCGACGGGTGGCCATGGTCCCATGCTCCTGTGATGAGCGCAGCACATTGCGCCGGATGAGTTGCCCGCCTCGGTACGGAAAGGATGGCGCCATGCGCCCGCTTCGGGTACCGCCCAACCAAGCGGTCGTCAAGCCGGCCGGGGCTCGGTACAATGACCTTCTGCCGGTGAGCGTGCGGGACGCTCCTGCCTGGAAACCTGCGGTGCAGGATACCGATGAGCAACATCGCTGATGAAATCACGATCGTGTCCGGCCTGCCCCGGTCGGGCACTTCCATGATGATGCGCATGATCGACGCGGGCGGCCTCATGGCACTGACGGACAATATCCGCGTGGCCGACAGCGACAATCCCCGGGGTTACTTCGAATTCGAACCGGTAAAGCGCACCAAAGAGGACCCCACCTGGTTGTCCGGCGCCCGCGGGCGCGCCGTGAAGATGGTCTATCGACTACTGTATGATCTGCCGGCGGAATTCCGCTACCGTGTGATCTTCATGCGGCGGAAGCTGCTGGAGGTGGTGCGGTCGCAAGATGCGATGCTGACTCGACTCGGAAAGTCGGGGGGCGAGTTGTCGCCCGATAAAATCATAGGTCTGTTTGAACAGCAGATTCATGAGTTTGAGAGCTGGGTTGCCGGGCAATCCAACTTCCAGGTGCTTTACATCAGCTACAACGATGTTCTGGAGGCGCCACGGCCGATTGTTGCGCAGGTGAACGCGTTCCTGGGCGGTGGCTTGGACGAGCAGCGCATGCTTGCGGTGGTTGAACCCGACCTCTATCGGCAACGCAGTTAGTCTTATGTTCCTCCAGGGGGGGTTGGTGGGCAAATTGCGAGCTCAGTATCAATTCCACGCGGACTTTCCATTTTGTTCGCACACTAGGCACGGTTTCAGCGTATAGGACCTGTGTTAGTGGAGGAGCGACTTCGGTCCCGCATCGGGCGTGGGACGGAGACACGTCCTTGACAGGGTTTTCGATTCGCTGCATCCTGACCGCTTCGGGCGTCGCGCTTCGACATCGCAGGTAGCGTAATGTCAATGCTTTGCGCTCCGGCGGCACCCGTGGGCGGGCGATCGGGCGCATGACCATGTTCACCGTGCCGAGAGATCGACCGAAACCGCTTCTGGGGCGGATTACTCGAGGCCGAGATTGGGATGCGTGCTGTTCGACCGGCTGGTTGAGGTCGCAGAGGGATCTGTCGCGATGTGGACAGGCGGGCGAATCGTCGGGCAAGTACGGACGCCGGACGGACGATGAGGTAGTCGAGCGCGCTCGTTGCGCTCCACTGTGGGCGGCGCTGAAGGTAGTGTCCTTGCCTGCACGGCATGAACGGTGTTCTCGGGCCAGTGGCTTGTGCCGTATTGCAGCCCGGTACGCCGTGTTCGAATTGAAGGGCCTGGTGGCGTGGTAACCTTGCTGCAACAAACTGAATCTCCAACACTTGCTGCAGCGCAACCGCGCGTACTGGGAGGAGTGCCAGAGCCAACTCTGGGGCGCTGGTGGGTATTACACACGCGGGCGCGCCACGAAAAAGCCGTGGCCACCACACTCGAGCGCAGCCGGATTCTTTATTTTCTGCCGCTGATTGAGACCCGTCGGCGTCGGCGGCTCCGAGGATCTGCGCAGGTCCCGCTCTTTCCGGGCTACTTGTTCCTGAGGGGTGAGGCGCAAGAGTGCGATGTCGCGTGGCAGACGAATCGGGTTGCGAACATTCTACGGGTGGAACAGCAGGCGCAATTCGAGAGCGAGATCGCACAAATACAACGAGTGGTGCTGAGCGGTGCACCGGTGGATCTCTTCCCCGCATTGCGGGTTGGACGTCGGTGCAGAATCATCGCAGGGCCGCTCTGCGGCGTCGAAGGAGTACTGTCACGACGGCAGGGTGTCAGTCGTGTCTTCTTGGCGGCGACGGTCCTCGGGCAGTCGGCGCTCGTGGAAACAGACTCTGAGAATGTTGAGCCCATCGACTGATCGATTGGCTCTAAGTGTTTGTTATTAAAACGGTTGCGGTCCAAAGAGGCAGTGCCTTGACGGGGACGGAGTCTGCGCAGACCGAGTTCATCCTCGCGCCTGCCAGGCCTTGAGAGGCGTCAAGCGGTGAGTGAAGTCCGTCCAATGCTGGCCGGTGAGCGTGCGACCTCCGCTGACGCGCGCACCTGTGTGCGGTGCGAGGCACCGGCCCGCGTGGAGGTGTTGCAGGGGTATTCCCAAGGGCAACCGGTGCGGGTGCTGTATTGCCTGAGTTGTGCGGGCGTCGAGCAGCCACTTGCTTTACACCGGGTTCGCTTGCGTCGCCGCCGCCTGACGTTACCCGTGTTGCTTGCAGTGTGCGGGGTTGGTTTGGGATTAGTTGCCGTGTTTGCCGACGCGCTGTTCCCGGCCGCACAGTCCGGCTTCGGTCGACATCAGCAGATCGGCGTAGTGGTTGGTGCGTTGCTGGTCTTTTTCGGTACGGTGCTGCGGACCGATGTGATTGGCATTATTGGGACGTTCATCTTTCTGACGGCCTTGAGCGCGGACCTGTTCGGAGAGGAACGCAGTCCGGGCATGGGCTGGAAGCAACAGATCATCTTCGGGTGCGCCCTGCTGCTGGTCATGCTCGCCGTGTTCAGTCGCCCGTTGACCATGTTGATCTACAGTCGGATGGGCAGCGTGAACGGGGTGTCGGCACGAAGTGACAACTCGCTCCGGGTGCGGCGCAGGGGGGCGTCATGATTGCAGGTGTCGTCCTGGCAGGATCGCACGTCTGGCGGGCAGGTTCGCTCGAAGCATTGTGTCCACGGGCATTACTGCCGGTCGCGACTAAACCCTTGATTGATTACGTGCTCGAGTGGCTGCGGCAGGGGGGGGTGACAACCGTGACGATCTGTGCGAACGATGGTGCTGCTGCCCTGCAGGCCTATCTCGGTGATGGGGCCGCCGCAGACCTGAGTCTCTACTACTACCACGATCGGGTACCACGCGGTCCGGCTGGGTGTGCTCGGGACGCAAGTCTTGCGAGCGGTGCCGACCACCTGGTCCTGGTCGATGCGGCTCTGATACCGAGGATGGATCTGCAAGGGCTGCTGGCCGAGCATGTGGCTTCCGGGGCGGCGTTCACTAAGGTTGTGCATCGGCTCGCAGCGCAACCGTTGCTGAACGACGGTGAGCGGCGGCATGCCACCTACGTACCTACCGGGGTGCGTGTGTTCACGCGGCAGGCGCTTGCTGTCGTACCGCCGAGCGGATTCCACGACATCAAGGAATGGCTCGTCCCGCAATTGCGTAGCCGGGGTGAAGATCTGCGCGTGCATGTGGCGGAACTCGTCTCACCGGCCATCAGCGGTCTGGAAGCGTACTTCGCGGTGCAAGGATGGATGCTGGATCGGATGCGGCTGGACGAGATTGTGCCAAGGGGTTACGAGGTTCGCGATGATGCATTTGTGCATCACTCCTGTCAAATTGCGAAGTCGTCACGGCTGATTGGCCCGGTCATGGTGGGGCCGCGCACCCGGATTGAAGAAGAGGCGTTACTGGTTGGCCCTTCGGTGCTGGGTGCGGGCTGTGTCGTCGGGCGGCGAGCGTTGCTGGCCCGCTCGATCTTGTGGAATGGTGCGGTGGTGTCACCAGGCGCTAGAATTGATCAATCCCTGGTGGCGACCCATGCAACCGTGGAGGTGGGAGAAGAAATTCGCTGTGCGATTTGTACGCGCAGTGCGACTGAAACTGCGCACTGGGCGAACGCCTGACCGTGGTTTACGTGTGAAAGAAATGGACTGCCGTTGACCCCGGCGGTCCTGATTGGAGTGGGAAGAAGTGAGGCCGGGCGGCCGTCGCCAGGTTACGCCCCGCGCGGGATTTGCGAATCATGAACGATGATGTGAAATCACCTCAGCCGTTACAACCCGTGGTGTCCGCGCGTGCTGCTGCCCCGCTGCGCGCGCCTGATCCACTGGAGTTGCCTGACCTGACTGAAAATAACGGCAGCGGCGCACCACAGGGCAGCAAGTTCTCGCCGCGGCAATTGCTGGCCTACCGCTGGAGCATCATCGCTGTAGCGGTTGTGATCGGCGGTATCGGCATCACGGGGTCGTGGGCGACCTTCAAGCCGGAGTACACGGCGACGGCCAATATCGAAGTGACGCCGGTGCGCGTGCTGCTGACGGGCGGCAAGGACCAGGTGGATTTGTACGAGACCTGGCGCCAGACACAGGCGCGCTTCGTGCGCGGCCCCGAGGTGCTCGATGCCGTGCTGGATCGGCCCGAAGTCCGCGAAACGAACTGGTTCCGAGATGAGCCGGTCTCGCCGCTGGAGCAACTCCAGGAGCGGCTCAAGATTCGCACCTCACCCCCGCCGCGCGATCGGCTTGTACGAGACCTCAAGGTGCTGGCCCCGGGTGGCGCGCAACTCATTACCGTGGAAATGACTGCCACGGCCCCCGGGGAGGCCAAGCGGATTGTGGATGCGATCGTGCGAAGATTTGTTGATTTCGCCAACAAGCGGGACGCCGATGCCGAGATCGATCGGGAACGGCAACTCGAAGCGCAGATTCGAGAGCGCGAGCGGTCGCTCAGCGCGGTACATGGACTGGGTTACGAGCTGGAGCAGGTGATCAAGCGCCTCGGGACGGCGGCGCCGGAACCCCTCCAGCAACAACGCCTGCTGCGGCTCGACGAGATGGCGTTTCGCTTACGGCAGCTTGAAATTCAGCTCTCGCTGGCGGAGGAGACGGCCACTGCTGCGGCCACGGCGAGCAGTGAACCGTCCGCCGGCCCGACGCCTCCGCCGACGGATCTGCAAACCACCGATACGCAGTACCGGCGGCTTTTTGACGAGCTGGAACAGGCCCGCAAGCGTCTCGAAGGTGCGCCTGCGCAGTTCGGTGAGCTGCACCCGGTCATGCAGGAGTTGCAGCGCGCCGTGCAGCTCTCGGAAGAGCGCCTGACACGCTACGAGGAGCAACTGGCGGGCATCGTCTCGGGAGATCCCGCGCTCGCCATGCTGGATCCCCGCATGACAGCGCTCGAGTCGATGCGGCGGGAGTTTCGGCAGCTCAAGACGCTGGTCGAGGAAGAGCAAACGCGCTACAACGCGATGTTCGATGACATCGAGAAGAAGCGCAGTCTGGATCTGCGCATCGCCGAAACGGAATCGACTCTCGCCAAGCTGCGGCGTGAGCTTGAGCACATCCAGTTGAACAAGGATGTACAAGGTCGTATTCGCGGATTCCCGGCGTACGAACCCACTTCCGCCGGTGCGGATAAGCGTGTGAAGTTCATGGCGGCCTCGGTATTCGGCGGGCTGGCCGCCGGGATCATGCTCGCCTTCGTGCGACTCAAACTGTCCGGCAAGGTTTTCGAGGCGAACGAAGTGGTGCGCCCCTCGCACGGCACGTTCCTTGGCCACATTCCGTTACGGCGTGTCAGCGAGTTGCCGGGTCTGGCCGAGTGCCCCTTCCAGATGGAAGCCATCCGTGTGATTCGAACGGCACTGCTCAATCAGGTTCAAGGTCCCCGCACCCCGGTGGTGCAGGTGACCAGTGCCTCCGTCGGCGCCGGCAAGACCACCTTCGCCAGTCTGCTGGCGCGGAGTCTGGCGCAGATGGGAAAACGAGTTCTGCTCATTGACGCGGACATTCGGCGGTCGTCGATCTCGCGGCACTTCCAGGTGGAGCACGCCCGCGGCCTGGTGAACCTGCTCCAGGAGGGCGACGCCTGCCCGACCAAGATCTTCCAAACCAGCGTGCCGAACCTCTCACTGCTGCCGGCTGGACATTCAGAGCACATTGAGGACGTGGAGCTGCTGGCGAACGGCGTCTTTTCGAAGGCGCTCGATCGCTGGCGTACCTCGTACGACGTCATCCTGTTGGATGGTGCCCCGCTGTTGGGTACGGCCGACGGCGCGATCCTGTCGCGACACGCGGACGGCTCGGTGCTCGTAGTGCGTGAGCAACATTGCAAGCGTACGGCGTTGGTCGATGCGTTGGCTTCACTGGGCGCGGCCGGCGGGCGCCTGCTGGGCACCGTGTTTGTTGGTGGTGGGGCCGAGACGCGGTACGGCTACGGCTATGGCTACGGCTATGCCGGTCCGCGCAAGACGGTAAAGGCCCTCGACGTGCGGGACATGGTGTCGTCTCACGCGGCCGAGCGCTAATTGCCCCTTTAACTACCGCTCTCCCCATGGGGGAGAAGTCGGAGGGAGGGGCTGAACGGCAGGAGATTCGACCTTCCCCTCCCTGGCAGGGAGGGGGGTTCCGTCAACGCAAGCGCCTGGGAGTCGCAGAACGAGCATGTCGCTCGAGGCGATCATCATTGACCGTCGTCCGGCCTATCTGCAGGCGCATGCCGCGGCTTCATTGTTGCTGCTGCCCCTGGGCGCCCGGACACTGCTGGAGCGATTGGGTGCCCACCTGCGCCGGGTCGATGTTCATACGCTGACCATCGTGCCGGATTTCCCGAGCGACGCGGAATATGCCGCCCAGATTGCTCGCCGGGCGCCGGAGGCCCGCATTGCGTCGGCTGCCGCCCTCGACGAGATGGTGGATGCGGCTGAACCCGCCGACCTGCTGCTCCTGCTGGACAGCCGCTTTGTGCCGGTCTCCGGCTATGACCTGGCAGGGTTCCTTGCGGACGTTTCACGTTGTCGCCTGGTCAAGCACCTCGTCGCGCTGCAACGCAGTCCGGACGGAACACAGGAGCGCGTCGTCTGCGACGCGGAGCACCGTATTCGCGCCATTCGCCGGCTCTACGACGGTGTGACACAGTTCGATTTACGCGGTGTCAGTAGCAGCGTCCTTTCGGCCGCCGCCGCCCGGCACCTCGATACACTTTCACCGCTGTGCCTCGCGACGCTGCGGGCGCGGCTGGCGGCCGGTAGCACGCCCAGTCGTGACATCACCGCGCCGACCGAGGTATTGGACCTCGCGGAGGAGCACGATCTCCTTACTTTGCACGAGCGCTGTCTGCATGATGATGTGGCCGCCGGTGCGGAGTTGGGGCTGCGGCTGCTGGCCCCCGACGTGTGGGGCAGCGCCGGGGCCGAGGTGCATCCAGAAAGCCGTGTCTTTGGCCCGGTGATACTCCAGCGCGGTGCGCGGATCGAAGCCGGCGCCATCGTCATCGGACCGGCCGTGGTGGGTGCGGACGCGGTAGTGACGCCGGGAGCGCTGCTGGCCCAGGGTCTCGTGGTGCAGGGGGTGCGGATAAGCGCAGCTCAGCCGGTGGTGGGGCGGGTCAGCGCCGGTGGCAAAACCGCCGGACTCGATGCCGAGCAGGCCGCGGCAGCGGCGGGTGTTCGGGCACCGGTACTGCTGCCCGGGCTGCGGGCCGAACGTGGGCGGCAGGGATCATGGCAGAGCGACACACCGGCGGCCCGCCGACCGTTCGAATCGCTGGTGAAGCGTGTCCTCGATACCTGTGCGGCGCTGGTCGGGTTGGTGCTCCTGTTGCCGTTGCTGGCGGTGGTGGCGGTCTTGGTGAAGTTGACCTCGCGCGGTCCGATCTTCTTCAGCCACGAGCGTGAGGGTATCGGGGGCCGGGTGTTCCGCTGCTGGAAGTTCCGCACCATGGTGGAACGGGCCCATCAGCAGCAACGCGCCTTGTACCAGCAGAACGCGGTCGACGGGCCGCAGTTCAAGATGTCGCACGACCCGCGTGTCACGCCGCTGGGACACTGGCTGCGCACGACCAATATTGATGAACTCCCGCAACTCTGGAACGTGGTGCGCGGCGAGATGAGTCTGATCGGCCCGCGCCCTTCGCCCTTCCGCGAGAACCAGATCTGCGTTCCGTGGCGGCAGGCGCGCCTCTCCGTGCGACCCGGTATCACGGGCTTGTGGCAAGTGTGCCGGCACGAGCGGGCGGCCGGCGACTTCCACCAGTGGATTCACTTCGACATGCTGTACGTGCGCCACTGGTCGCTCGCACTCGATGTGCGCATCATGCTGGCCACGCTCGGCACTCTGGGTGGTCGGTGGAACGTGCCCCTCACCTGGATGATTCCTGCGCCGCAATTGCAGCGGTATACGAATCTCACGATGGATCTGCAGGCGGCTGCCGCAGTGCCCCCGGCGCGCGGTACGTTGCCGCCACCGGCGGAAGAGCGGGGCACGCAACCCGCTCTGGCCGGGATGGAGTAGTGATATCTTGCGCTGCTGCGCTGGGAGATGAATGCGGATGATGTCGAAGTCGGATCCACCCGCACGGACAACCCATGGCACGGCAGCGCCCTGGGGGCCGCTGATCGTCCTCCTGGCGGCGTTCACCTGGTGCTATGGGGCCACACTCCGCGGGCTGGTTGCGGAGTGGCGCGCCAGCGACGAGTACTCGGTGGGCGCGCTCGTTCCACTGGTCGCCGCGT
Source organism: Phycisphaerales bacterium (assembly GCA_016716475.1). Taxonomy (NCBI): domain Bacteria; kingdom Pseudomonadati; phylum Planctomycetota; class Phycisphaerae; order Phycisphaerales; species Phycisphaerales bacterium. The sequence continues at coordinate 1,181,252 of JADJWG010000001.1, read as the reverse complement.
ACGTCCTCTGGTCACAGCGCAAGCAGTTCTTCGCGCCCCTCTGGGGTGTGGCGTGGTCCGGACTGCTGGTCTTTGGGTTTTCGCAGGCCCTGTGGTTCCTCGGTGTCTATCGCGACCACATCTCGCTGACGCGCTACTCGCTGATCTTCGCGCTGGCCGGCATCGTCCTGGTCGTGTTCGGTTGGCGTGTCATGCGGCGGCTCGTCTGGGTCACACTCTTCCTGTTCCTGATGGTGCCGTTGCCCGGTCGCGTGCATGATGCCGTCTCGCTCCCGCTCCAGGACATCGCCACACGCTCGGCGGTCTTCAATCTCGAGCTGCTCGGCTTCTGGGTGGTACGCACCGGCAACATCATCACGGTCAACGAATCGACCCAGGTCGCCGTGGCCGAGGCCTGTAACGGCCTGCGGATGCTCACGGCCTTCGTCTTCGTGTGCTCCGCGATGGCTTTCATGGTTGGACGCCCCGCCTGGCAGCGCGCGTTCATCGTACTGTCCAGTATTCCGATCGCGGTGGTCACGAACACGATCCGCCTCGTCGTCACCGTGATCCTGTTCGACCTGACCAACAGCGACTTCGCCGAGAAGTTCTTCCACGATTTCGCCGGCATCCTGATGATGCCACTCGCGATCGCCGTCGTCTTCGGCGAGCTCTGGCTCCTGCAGCGGCTCACGCTTCCGCCGGCGGAGGCCGCCACCCGCGGCGTCACTCCGCGGAAGCTCACCCCGTCCCGGCCGCCCGCCCTCGAGAGGAGTTGAAACGTGGCTGCCGCACCTGCTCCCCCGAAACCATCCGGGCGCGCCTGGCTACGTTGGAGCGTCACCGCCGTGCTGCTGGCCGGCCTGATCGGCGCCGGCTATGGCCAGCGCCAGTTCTCCGCGTTGGTGGATGCCACCGCTGCGATCTACCATCCACCGGCGCAGCCCTTTGCGACCGTGCCGCTGTCGCTCGGTCCGTGGGAGGGGCGCGAGATTGAGATCGAGGAACGCATCCGCCGGCAGCCCGGCTTCGATGACGACTGGATCAGTCGCCAGTACATCCAGGCCGAGACCGGCCGCAGCGCGAACCTCTTCGCCGGCTACATCGGCCGCGGCTTCAAGTGGCTCGTCCACCGGCCGGACATCTGCTTTCCAGGCGCCGGCTGGCGCGTGGCCCGAGAAGAATTCCGCACACTTACTCCGCCCGCGGGGCGCCCTGTCCCCTACGTGCTGTACGAGTTCGAGCTGCTGACCGACCCGGAGCAGCGCATCTTCGTGCTTTCCACGTTCGTCGTGAACGGTCAGCTCAGCAACAATGTGAATCTACGTAACTCCCGGCTTTTCTCGGAGCGCCCGCCCTACATCGCGCGCATCCAGGTCTCGCTCGGCGCGGGTCTCGAGCATGAACGTGATCGCGAGCTGCTCCGCGACCTCGTGGTGCGCATCGTGGCGGCGCTCGAGCCAGTGCTGCCCTACTGGGAAGAGTGACCCGCGCTGTCCGCTCCTTATATGACCACGACCTCTTCATCCGAAACCTTGCCGAAGGATTCGTCTACCCGCGCCGCCGAAGTCGGCCCGGCCACCGTCCGAGCCGCTGCGGATGCGGCGGCCCGATCGCGCGTGGTGCTGGGCGGGCTGCCCTTCGACAACGTGACCATGGCGGAGGCCATCGCCCGGATCGACGCCCTCGTGCGGGCGCGCCGGCCGGCGTGCGTGGTCACGCCCAACGTCGACCATGTCGTTCGGGCCCGACGGGATGCCGCCTACGCTGACCTCGTCCGCTCCGCCGACCTGGTCCTCGCCGACGGCCAGCCGCTGGTGTGGCTGGCGCGGCTGGCAGGCCGACCGCTGGGCGAGCGCGTCGCCGGGTCGGACCTGTTCCCGCGGCTGTGTGCCCATGCCGCCGTGGCCGGGTTCCGGGTCTTCTTCCTCGGCGGGGAGCCGGGTGTCGCGGACGAAGCGGCCCGTGTGCTGACGGAGCGCTACCCGGGGCTGGTCGTGGCCGGCACGCACTGCCCGCCGCTGGGTTTCGAGCGCGACCCCGCGGCGGTGGCGGCGGCGCTGGCGGCCGTGCGGGCGGCGGGCGCAGAGCTCGTCTTCGTCGGGCTGGGTTCGCCCAAGCAGGAGCGCTGGATCGCGGCGCACCAGGGGCAGTACGGCCCGGCGGTGAGTCTCGGCGTGGGGATCAGCTTCAGCTTCGTGACCGGCCACGTACGCCGGGCCCCGGTCTGGATGCGCCGCGCCGGGCTGGAGTGGCTGCACCGGCTGGCGATGGAGCCGCGACGGCTGTGGCGGCGGTACCTGGTGAACGGGTGGGGCTTTCTGCCGGTGGTGGTGGGCGAAATCTGGCGCGGGCGCGTCGGCCGTGAGCGGTGCCACCGTGTGCCGGGGAGTGCTTCGTGATGTCGTCGCAGGTCGTGCCGGCGCAGCCGGGCAGTGGGCCGGTGACACCACCGGTCACGGGCGTGGCGCCCCCCGTGCAGCCGACTGCGCCGCGTTCGCTCAGGTCGCTGGCGATCCGCGGGGCGGCGTGGACCGTCGTGGGCTACGGCGCCAGCCAGGTGCTGCGGCTGGGCAGCAACCTGATCCTGACGCGGCTGCTCTTTCCCGAGGCCTTTGGGCTGATGGCCCTGGTGAGCGTGGTGCTTACGGGCCTGCAGATGTTCTCCGACGTCGGCATCGGCCCGAGCATCATCCAGAACAAGCGCGGCGAGGATCCCCGCTTCCTGAACACGGCCTGGACGATCCAGGTGTTCCGCGGGTTCGCCCTGTGGATCGCGTGCAGCATCCTGGCGTGGCCGGTGGCGCTGTTCTATGCCGAGCCGCAGCTTCTGGATCTGTTGCCGGTGGCGGGCCTGACGGCGGTGATCGCGGGTTTCAACTCGCCGGCGCTGGCGCTGGCCAACCGCAAGCTGGCCCTGGGCCGGCTGACGCTGCTGGAGTTGGGGACGCAGATCATCACGCTGGTGGTGATGGTGGCGTGGGCCTGGGTCTGGCCGACCGTCTGGGCGCTGCTGGCGGGGACGCTCCTGGGCAGCGTGCTGAAGATGGCGGGGACGCACGTGTGGCTGGGCGGCGTGCGCTGCCGGCTGGAGTGGGACAAGGAGGCGTTTCATTCGCTGATTACGTTCGGGCGATGGATCTTCGTCACGACGATCCTGACATTCCTGGGATCGCAGGGTGACCGCCTCCTCCTCGGTAAATTACTTGACGTCGCCTTTCTGGGGTACTTCAGCATTGCCCTGATGATTCGAGGCACCGTCTACCAGGTGATCCAGAAAGTGGGGACCAGCGTTTTCTTTCCTGTGCTCTCTCGCATTTACCGGGAGCGCCCCGACGAGATGGATGCGAAGCTAGCCCAAGTTCGGCTGCCGCAGATTGTGCTCGGTTGGACCACGTGGATACTGCTGCTGATCTTCGGCAGACAACTCATTGGCATTCTCTACGATGACCGTTATTTAATGGTGGGTGAAATACTCGTCATTGCACCACTCGGATCATTGCTTGGAATCCTGCACGTCACGTATGGCAGTGCCATACTAGCGCGTGGTCGATCGTTTATCGTTGCAGCGTTGCAGGGCCTGCAAGTCGTGCTGCAATTGAGTTCGTGTTACGTTGGATGGGTCTTTGGTGGTGCACTCGGAGCGGTGTGGGGCTTGGTCGTTTTTAATTGGTTGTACTACCCGATTTCGGCGTGCTTCATGTGGCGCATGGGGTTGTGGCAGCCGCGCATCGATATTCCGTTTGTGGTACTTGCGGCGATAATACTCGCCTGCAAGTTCGTTCTCGACTGGGCGTAATAGGAAATCGAAACGTGGGACCGGGCAATGCGTGAGCTCGTTAAATTACTACTTCTGGACGCTGACTGCCGCGCTACCCGCTTTGCGCGTACGATACGTCAGTCGTCCGAATCGGCTGGGCGGATTTTGGTGCTGCCCCCGGCGTTGACGCCGGGCAGCGTCGGTGACGAGGCAATGCTTACGGCGGCGATCGCGGCATTACGCGAAGCCGGTGTGATCTCAGTCACCGCACTCTCGCAAACGGACGATGACGCGTGGGGCGCGGTCTGCGGCTTCAATGGAGCAGATGTGAGCCTCGGATCGGCGCCATGCCGTGATTTCGCAGCAACTCGACGATTCGCCCGTCTTGCTGCTGCATACTCTCACTTCGTGACCATTGGCGCGGACATGCTCGATGGGTGCTACGGGGACTATCGCTCAGTTCAACTGATTCGAGCCGTCGAAGTCGCCTCGCGAGTGGGTGTGACTGCCGGCTTCACTGCTTTCAGCTTTAATCGAATGCCGTCACCGGCCGTGATTTCTGCCATGCGGCGACTTCCTGCATCCGTGCCACTGCTCGCGCGCGATCCGGTATCCAAGGAGCGACTTGAGCAGCAGCTCGACAGACGCGTTGAAGCGAGCGCTGATGTAGCCTTTCTTCTCAGGCCAGAGTTGAGCTGCGAAGAGTCGCAGTCGCTGTCCAATTGGCTTCAGGGGCATCGGGCGGCAGGCTGTACGACCTTCGGTGTCAATCTGAATGTTGTCCCGTTCGCGGAGGCCGGCGTCGACCCAGCCGCGATCCCTGGGATGCTCGCGAACGTGCTCGAAGCAGTAGATCGGAAGTGCGGCCCGCTCGCGCTGCTCCTGGTACCGCACGACCGTCGCGATGCCGATCGGCATGCATCCGATGCAGGGCTAGCTAAAGGACTTCTGGACGCACTACCCCCACAACTTCGCGCGCGCACGCGTATGGCGTCGACTGAACTGCGCGCAGCCGCAATCAAAGCGCTTGCGGCAGGACTGGACGCAGTCCTGACAGGCAGGATGCACTTCGCCATTGCATCTCTGGGGATGGGCGTGCCTGTACTCTGCGCGCCCTACCAGGATAAGTTCGAGGGTTTGCTCGCACTCTTCGACCTGCCGGCCGCATTACTTGGCGCGAGCGATCTGCGAGCCGAGGGTGCCGCTCGCAAGCCGAGTCATCGACCTTATCGCGACGAGAGCCGACGCCGCGATGAAGGTCCGAGACCGGCTGCCGCAAGTGACGGGGCTCGCGAGAACCGGGCTGCTGCGGCTTATTGAACGACGTGCGTGAGCTTCCAGCTCGGGAGGGACTTGACCCGACATGGTTAGATCGTTGCTCATAGCTCAGGGCATCTCGTGGCCACACAGCCGGCACGGTGCAGCGCAGCGCACCGAGCTGGTGCGGCGTGCGCTCGCAACGCGCGGACCGGTCGATACCGTCTGCGTGCCTGTGCCGGCGGGCTGGCCGATAGACGCCGACCGCGTGGCGCTCGCCGCGCAGCGCATCATCGCGTGGTTCGGCGAGAGCGACGAGCCGCCGGCCGGCGGGTGGATGCGCGTGGCCGGCGCCGCGCCCGGCCCGTTGGGGCGACTCGCCGCGGTGTTTGGCCGGCAGGATGCGTACTACGCAGAGCACCCCGCGGCCGCACGGGCCGTACGCGAACTCATCGCGCAGCAGTGCTACGACGTGGTCGTGGTCCGCTACCTGCGAACGGCAAGGCTGGCAGGGCTCGACCGGCCGGTGGGCGTGCCGCGACTGCTGGACTTCGACGATGTCGACTGGCTGCGGCACGCATCGGCTGCGGAGGCGGCGCCTTGGACGGGTTGGCGCGGCCGGTTGAGCGAGCGGCTGGTCCGTCGCCGGTTGGAGCGGCTCTGCCGGAAGGCGGCCGGTACGTTCGACCACGTGTGGGTGACCAGCCCACGCGATCAGGCGGCGGTTATGCCGCTCGCCGTGACGATTCTGCCGAACATTCCTTTCGATGTCGCCAGACCCGAAATGGCCGCGCCGGAAGCGGCAGCGCCCAGCGACACTATTCTGTTCGTCGGACTGCTGAGCTACCCGCCGAACGCCCGGGGTCTCGCGGAGTTTCTAACTGCGGTGTGGCCGACAGTGCAGGCGGCGTGCCCGGCGGCGCGACTGCGGGTGGTAGGCGGCGGAGCGTCGGAGGCGGACCGCGAACGCTGGTCGCGAGCGCCGGGTGTGGAGTTGGCGGGGTATGTCGAGGACCTGGCGCCGGAGTACGCCGCGGCTGCGTTCACGATCGCGCCGGTGTACTACGGGGGCGGAACGAAGATCAAGGTGGTGGAGTCGTTGGCGTACGGCCGCACGATCGTCGTGACACCGCACGCGCTGCTCGGGTACGAAGAGAGACTGCGGCACGGTCAGGAATTGTGGGTTGGGCAGACGGATGCGGAGTTCGCGGAGGGGTGCGTGCGGCTCTTGCGGGAGCCCGGTGAGCGCGCGGTGATGGCGGAGCGCGGGCGAGCGGTGGTCGAGGCACAGTTCAGCCCGGCCGCGTTTGAGCGGGCAGTGCTCGAGCCGTTGGACCGGATGACGGGCGGGTCGCGCGATGCGCGTGGTGCGGGGAATCGACCGGAGTTGTGTGGCGCGGCGACAACCGGGTAGGTATGGGCAGAGCGTGAAGACAAGCAGATCGCCACTCGTATCCGTCGTCATTCCGCTGAAGAACTGCGCGCGCTACGTCGGAGACGCCTTGGAGAGTGTCTGCTCGCAGGATTACTGCAATTTCGAGGTGCTCGTCATCGACGACGGATCGACGGATGGTTCACAGGCCGTCGTGGCGGGTTTTGGCGACGAGCGCGTGCGGCTGCTGCCGAACGAGGGCCAGGGGATCTCGGCCGGGTTCAATACGGGGCTGCGGCAGGCGCGCGGCGTGTATCTGATGCGTTGCGATGCGGACGACTGGTTCACCCCCGGGCGGATCGCGCGGCAGGTGGCGTGGATGGAGGCGCATCCGGACGTGGGTGTTTGCTGCGGCTTGCAGGAGATCTGCTGGGAAGACGGCGAGGTCGTACTCGAGGCGGGCGTGCACCGAACGACGGCTCGATCGGTCGCTGGGCTGATTCGCGCCGGCCGCAGTGTGCCGCGGACTGTGTGCGCGATCTACCGGACGGCTGCGCTGCGGGCGGTCGGCGGCTGCCGGCCGTATTTCCGTACCTGCGAGGACGATGATCTGCTGATGCGGCTCGCGGAGCGGTTCGACATCTGGGAAGTCCCGGATCTTGTGTATCGAACGCGCCTGCGGCCGAGCTCGATCACGCGGACCACGTCGGTGGCAGAGCTCCGTTGGTTTGTGGCGAAATGCCGGGAGTTTCAGCGCCAGCGGCTCGACACGGGGCAGGACGACCTGGATCGGGGCCGGCCACCGCAGGTGCCGGAGCGGTTCGAGTCCTCCCGGGCCAAGCCGGTGGCGTGGTTTGCGCAGGATTATCTGCTGGCGGATGCGTGGCGCTACCTGGATGGAGGTGACTCGGAAACGGCCTGGCTGAAGTGCCGGCGCGCGCTGTCGTTCGCACCGACTCGGGGCAGGGCCTGGTTACAGGGGCTGCGGCTGCTAGCCGTGATTGCCGCGCGGGCGTTCCGCACGCGGCGACCGGCTGTTACACGAGAGCAGGTATGAAGATCACCTTCGTCACCCCCCCGGCCGCGAAAGCGGGTGGGAATCGCGTCATTGGGATTTACGCGCGCGGGCTGCTGGCGCGCGGGCATGAGGTGCAGCTCATCTCGGCGGCGCCGACCGGCCGGGGGTTGCGGGAGACGCTCGGCCACGTGGCCCGTGGGCGCTGGTGGCACCTGCGCCAGGGGAGCGGGAAGCTGGCTGACCGGATGATTCCCGGCGTGCCACATCGCATCCTCGACAAGCCGCCACCGGTCACGCCGGAGGACGTGCCCGATGCCGACGTGGTCATCGCGACGTGGTGGGCGACCAGTCCGTGGGTGGCCTCGTTCCCGCCGGAAAAGGGCGCGAAGGCGTACTTCATGCAGGATTACGGGGTGGCGGGTCAGCGGCTGGAGCAGGTCGTGCCGACCTGGAGTCTGCCGCTGCACATCATCACCATCTCGCAGTGGCTGCACGACCTCGTGCTCAGCCATGTGCCGGGACCGGTGGACCTGGTTCCGAATGCGGTCGATCATCAGCGATTCGATGCCCCGCCGCGCGACAAGCAGGCGGTGCCGACGGTCGGGTTCGTTTACTCGCCGTACTGGTCGAAGGGGTGCGACTTGTGCCTCCGGGCGACCGAGCTGGCTCGAGAGAAGCTGCCGACACTCCGCCTGGTCGGCTTCGGCGGCAAGACGAGTGCCCATCCGGAGTTCCGGCCGCCTGCGTGGGCCGAGTTTCGCTGGCGCGCGCCGGATGCGGTCGTGCCGGAGATTTACGCCTCCTGCGATGCCTGGCTGTTCGGGAGCCGGCTCGAGGGGTTTGGGTTGCCGATCCTGGAGGCGATGGCCTGCCGTACGCCGGTGATCGGGACGGGAGCGGGCGCCGCCCCGGAACTCATTGGTGAGGGCGGCGGTCTCCTGGTCCATCCGATGCACCCGGACGCGATGGCCGCGGCGATCATGCGCGTGGCTGAAATGTCGAACGAGGAGTGGCGTCGGATGTCAGATGCGGCCTACGCGACCGCGACGCGCTACACCTGGGACGATGCCACCGACCTGTTCGAGGCCGCGCTGTACCGGGCGGCCGAGCGTGAAGGGCGGCGTGTGGCGCGCCCCGTGACTGCACGGGCCTGAGGAACCATGAGTTTCACCGTCCCCCTGGCGATGTTCGGCTGGATCCCGGCCGTCTTCTTCCTTTTCACCGTGCTGCCGCCACGGCGGGCGGTGATTGCGGCCTTCCTGCTGGCCTGGCTCTTTCTGCCCAATCACGAGTACGTGATTTCGGGTATACCAAACTACGACAAACGGTCGGCGACCTGCGCGGGGGTGCTGCTGGCGACGATCCTGTTCGACCCGGACCGCTTTTTCGCGTTTCGGCCGCACTGGGCCGATCTGCCCATGTTGACATGGTGCCTGGTACCATACGCGTCTTCCGTGACGAACGGCCTGGGGGCCTACGACGGGGTGTCGGCGTCTGTGAACCAGATCGTGCAATGGGGCATTCCCTACTACATTGGCCGGTTGTACTTCCGGGACTGGGAAGGGCTGCGCGAGCTGGGGATTGGGATCCTGCTGGGGGGGCTCGTCTATCTGCCGCTGTGCCTGTACGAGCTCAAGATGAGTCCGCAACTGCACTACATGTTCTACGGATTCTCGCGGGCCTGGCACAACGTGCGGCGCGGTGATGGCTGGCGGCCGATGGTGTTCATGCGCGACGGGCTGGCGCTGGGCATGTGGATGTGCATGGCGGCGCTGGTGGCGACCTGGCTCTGGCGCAGCGGCACGCTCAAGAAAGTGTGGGGTCTGCCGGCGGGCTGGGTGGCGCTGGCGCTGGTTGTGACGGCGGTGCTGTGCAAATCGACAGGCGCAACCGTGCTGCTGCTGTTGGGGCTGGGCACCCTGTACGCAGCGCAGCGCTGGCGCACGAAACTGGTGGTGGTCGCGGTGGTGCTCTTGCCGGTGGCGTACATGTACACGCGCAGCGTCGGCGGATGGGACGGGCAGATCCTGCTGGACATGGCGGAGAAGATCAGCGAAGACCGCCGCGGTTCGCTCGAGTTCCGGTTCAAGAACGAGGACATCCTCGTGGCGCGGGCCCTGCGGCAGCCGGTGTTCGGTTGGGGGGGCTGGGGGCGCAATCGGCCGCCGGTCGAGGAAGTCGAGAACACGGTCACCGACGGCCTCTGGGTCATCGCTATCGGGATTAACGGCTTGGTTGGCCTGACGGCAATCACGGCCGTGCAGCTCCTGCCGCTGCTGCTGTTCATGCGGCGGTGTCCCCCCGAGTACTGGCGGCATCCACTGGCGGCGGTACCTGCGGTCCTCGGAGTGCTGCTGGTGATGTACTGTATCGACAACCTGTTCAATGCCATGCCGAACCCGGTCTTCCTCGTGATTGCGGGTGCGGTCACCGGGTTGGCCGTGATGCTGCCGCAGCGCTCCGGAGCGGTGGCGCGCGCGGCGCGGGGTCCGCAGGTGGCCGTCGCCCGTCTGCGTCCCGGCTAGTTACGCGGGTGATTCAGTGAGGGCGGGGTTGGGAACCGGCCGCTGGCGGAAGCCGGTGACGAAGACACTATGACGGATCGCATCGGACAGCAGGTGGGGCGGGTCGTGGTCGGGCAGGCGCTGGAGGAATCGCCGCAGCCGCCAGAGGGCGAAGCCGGTGATCCACGCGGCATCCGCGAGGGCGGTGGTCCATGGACCGTAGTTCTTGAGCCAGAAGTGCCGGCGAGCCAGGAACCAGTAGGTTGGGCGGCGCTTGGGGCGCGTGTCGCGCTGCGTGACACCGGTGCTCTGGCCCATGAGATGGACGATGTGGCTGTCGGGCACGACCCAGGTCGGCCAGCCCGCCCGGCGGGCCCGCAGGCAGAGGTCGATGTCATCGAAGTAGGTGTAAAGATCCTCGTCGAGCAGCCCAACTTCCTCGAATACCGCGCGCCGTACGCACAGGGCGGCACCGGATGTCCAGTCGGTCGCAGTGGGGACGCTCGGCAACGGTCCGGTGCCCTCCCAGCGACGCAGCACGCGCGATACGAACCCCACACGGAGCGCGCGCTCAAACTCGCTCGCGACGCTGAAGAAACGAAATGCGGTCGAGCGTGGCGCCCCCGCCAGACTTTCAAGGCGACTACCGGCGATACCGACATCCGGGTGCGCCTCCATGAATTCCACCAGGGCGCGCAGCGCTCCTGGCCTGGCGAGCGTGTCGGCGTTCAGCAGCAGGAAGTACTCCGGTGGGTCAGGCGCCGCCAGCGCCGGCCGCAGGATCGCGTTGTTGCCACCCGTGAAGCCGCGGTTGGGGTGGATGGTCGTCAGTTCGACCCACGCGCCCCAGCCCTCGCGGTCGATGGCTGCGCGCAGCGCGGCGACCGCTTCCGGGCCGGTGCCGTTCTCGCACACGGCCACGCGGCCACCGCCGGGAATCTCGCCGATCTGCGGTGCGAGCGAGTGCAGGCAGTCGATGGTGAGATGCGTCACCTTGTAGTTGACGATGACGATCAGCAGCTTCACGCCAGCACTCCGGATCGTAGGAGCGGCAGCGTGACCACCTGCGGCTCCATCCGCTCCAGCCCGGACCTACGATACTCGAAGCAGCGCGGCCGCGACAACGTGGGGGCACCGCGATGGCGGTAACAGCGCTCACGCGGGCGGGTCGCGACGGCTCCGAGGCCGCTTGGAAGGACAGCGTGGAGCCGTGGCCACCGGTCCTGACGAAGGCGCCCCCGACCCGGCGGCAGCGTCTGCGGCATGCCCTCGAAGCTGCGGCGCACCGGGTGTGGCTCGACCGGGTGTACGTACGCTGGCGGCGCGTGGCCGGCGCGGTCATCCTGATGTACCACAGCGTGGCGGCGACCGAGGAGGCCGCGTGGATCGATCCAGCGAATCACCTGCCACCGGAGGTTTTCAATGCGCACCTCGCGTACCTGGCCGGCCATTGCCAGATTGTGGCGTTGGAGGACATCGTTGCCGCAGTGGAGACGGGTCGCACCCTGCCGGCGCGCACAGTGGCACTCACCTTCGACGATGGCTATCTCGACAACCTGACGGAGGTGGCGCCGCGGCTCGCGCGGTGGGGATTCCCCGCGACGCTTTTCCTGCCGACGGCATACGTTACAGCGGGAGCGCCGCAGTGGATCGATGTGCAATTCAGCGCGTTTCGCGCGCGGACGAGAGCAAAGCTGCGGTGGCCGCCCGCTTCCGGTGCGACGTTTGATCTGTGCGTTCCGGAGGAGCAGTGGACCGCCTATCAAGCCGTGGCCGCGGATCTGCTGGGAATGGACTGGGAGGCGCGGGAAAGCGCCTTGCAGGAGTTGCGTGCGCAGCTCGGGGTGACGGTGGTGCCGCCCCCCCTGACGATGAACTGGAACGATGTCCGCACCCTGCGACGCAAGTACCCGGCATTCGAACTGGGGGTGCATACGCGACAGCACCTCGATCTCGCGCAGCATACGTCGCAGGCGACTGCGGAAGTCAGCAGTTGCTGTGATGAGTTCGAGCAGGCCCTCGGAATGCGGCCGCGTTTCTTCGCCTATCCCTATAACCGTACATCGCCGGCGGCGATTGCGGCAGTGCGAGCGGCGGGGTTGCGGGCGGGCGTGGCGGGAGAAGGAACCGCGGAGGTCCCGGCCATTCCGATCCGGGCGGGGGCAGACCCCTGGGTGTTGCCGCGGGTGGCGGCCCCGGTGAGTGTGGCGCGGCTGGGTTATGTGGCCAGTGGGGCGCATCCCGGCTTTTGGCATGCCCTGCGTGGGCGGTGTTGAGTCAACAGGCGGCAAGTGATGCGGATCGAGGTCATCACGACGACGGAACTTTCGGGCGACCTGTTGGCGCGCTGGCGCGCCATCCAGCAGGCCGATCCGCTGCTGGCCAGCCCGTACTTCTGCCCGGAGTTCACGCAGGCGGTCGCGGCGGTCCGCAAGGATGTATTTGTCGGTGTGCTGGAAGAGGCGGGCCAGGTCGTGGGCTTCTTTCCGCACCAGCGGGGGCCCCTGGGGGTGGGGCAGCCGGTCGGCGGTCCCCTGTCCGACTTTCACGGGCTGATTGGGACGCCGGAGCTTGCGGTCGACGCCGTGGCGCTGTTGGCGGCTTGCGACCTGACGTCCTGGAGTTTCCACCACCTGCTTGCGGCACAGCCGATCTTCGAGCCATATCACGCCAATGTTGATGAGTCGCACTACCTGGACCTTTCGGGTGGTTTCGCGGGTTATGCCGAATTGCTGCGCGCCCAGGGTTCCCACCTGCTCAAGGATGTGCGGGCCAAGCGGCGCAAGCTCGAGCGCGATTTTGGTCCGCTGCGGTTTGTTCCGCACACTACGGACCCTGCTGTGCTCCAGGCCTTGTTCGACTGGAAGTCGAACCAATACCGTGATTCCGGGCTCGTCGATGTCTTCAGCTTCGACTGGACGCGGACGTTGCTGAGGCATCTGCACGGAGTGCAGGAACCATCCTTCGGCAGCATGCTGTCCGCGTTGTATGCCGGTGAGGATCTGGCGGCCGTACACTTCGGGATGCGTTCACATGCCGTGTGGAACTGGTGGTTTCCGCGCCATGCGGAGCGGTTCTACAAGTACTCACCAGGGATCGTGCTGCGTATCAGCGCTGCGGAGGTAGCACCCGCACTTGGCCTGGTGCGCATTGATCTTGGGTGCGGGGGTGACGATACGTACAAGCCACGTCTGCGCACAGGCGGTATTCCACTTGCGACGGGCACGGTTGAACGTCCCTCGTGGGCGGCGACCATGCGGCGCTGGCGGCGCACGACCGAGGCCTGGGTGCGTCGCAGTCCGCTCCTGCCGCTGGTACGCGCCCCGGGCCGGCTGCTGACGCGCATGGAGCGCTGGGGGAGGTTTCGCTGATGGCCGCGCACGGGCGAACCTCCACAGCGATCCGGCACCAGAAGCACGCGACGCGACCCTCCGGGCAGCTTTCGCAGACCCGCCCAGCACCGGCGTGGGTGTGGATTCCCTGGCGCCTGGCCGGACGTGTCCGGGTTACCGTGCTCACGCTATGGCGACGCATCTTTCAGCATCGCAACCATGTGTTCGTCTTTGAGGGACCCTTGCCACCGACTTCCCGGCTGGAGCACCTGCGGGTGGTGCGCGTAGCGTCCATGGCAGCGTTGCCCGATGAACTGCGGGACGATTTGGTTGAATTTCAGGGCCCGCGGGTGTTCGAATCACTGGCATGGGAGTTCGAACGCGGCGGCGTGCTCTGGCTGGGGGTGCAAGATGGCAGAATCGCAACCGTGAGCATGAGCCGCCGCGGCTGCCATTTTGTCCGGTGGTTTGTACCGTTGGACGCGGAGGATTTGGTGATCTTCCGCAACAAGACCCGCCCGGAGTTTCGCGGACAGCGCCTGAACCCGGCGCTGATGTTCGCCGCGCTGGCCACCGAGCTGCGCGCCGGCGGCCGCGCCTTCATCGACTGCAAAGTCTACAATCACGCTTCGATCCGAAGCATCGAACGCAGCGGATTCCGCCGTATCGCGACGCTGCCACCGCTGAAGATCGCCGGCCAGTTTCGATTTGATGTGGAGCAGGCCGCCCAACGGGCTCCGCACCCGTAGCAGCGTTTCCTCTTCAGGAGTCCTTCCCCATGCCCGATATCGCCAAGGTGCCGGTCTTTGTCCTCTGTGGTGGTCTCGGCACCCGCCTCCGTGAAGAAACGGAGTTGCGTCCCAAGCCCATGGTACCAGTCGGCAACCATCCCATTCTCTGGCATGTACTGCGTACCTACGCGCACCACGGTTTCCGGCGCTTCATCCTCTGCCTGGGCTACAAGGCCGAGGTCATCAAGCAGTACTTCCTCAGCTACACCTCGCTCAACAGCGACTTCACGGTGCACTTGCAGACCAACCAGGTCACCGTGCATTCCATCGATCACGATCTCAACTGGGAGGTGACCCTGGCGGACACCGGTGCGCTGACGATGACGGGGGCTCGCGTCGCCCGGGCGGCTGAAAGATTCCTCGGCGATGCCCAACACTTCGCCGTGACGTACGGGGACGGCCTGACCGATGCCAATCTGCGCGCCGAGTGGGAGTTTCACCTGGCGGAAGGGCGCATCGGCACGGTGCTCGGCGTGAACCCCCCGTCACGTTTCGGTGAGTTGAAGACCCAGGGCGCCGCAGTGGTCGAGTTCGCCGAGAAGCCGGAGTTCACGGAGAGCTGGATCAACGGCGGCTACTTCTTCTTCCGGCGCGAATTTCTGTCCTATCTCAGCCCGGATGAGGGTTGTGTGCTGGAACGCGCGCCACTCGTCAACCTGGCTCGCGATGGGCAGCTCTCGATGTTCCGGCTGCGCGGCTTCTGGGGCTGCATGGACACCCAGCGCGACCGTGAACAACTCGATCAGTTGTGGGCCAGCGGCCGGGCGCCGTGGGCCGTCTGGAACCGCTGAACCCCGGACCGGCGCAGGGCGCCGGTCCCTGACAGGAGTGCCAAGCATGCGCGTGTTTGTTACGGGCCACCTCGGCTACATCGGCGTTCATCTCGTGGACCTGCTCAAGGCCGCGGGGCACACCGTGACCGGCTGCGACGTCGGACTCTTTGAGCGCTGCGAATGGGAGCCCTTCGTACGGCCCGATCGCGAACTGTTGCGTGACGTCCGCACGCTGACGCCGCAGGATGTCGCCGGTCACGACGCCGTGTGCCACCTGGCCGCGATTTCGAACGACCCCATGGGGGCCCTCAACCCGGAAATCACGTTCAGCGTGAACCGGGAGGGCTCCATCCACCTGGCCCGCATCTCCAAGGAGGCCGGGGTTGGCCGGTTCCTCTTCTCGGCCAGTTGTTCGGTGTACGGGAAGGGTTCCAAGCTGGATCTCGACGAGACCGATCCGCTGAATCCGCTGACGGCTTACGCGCAGTCCAAGATCGACACGGAAGCGGCCGTAAGCCAGATGGCCGGGGATGGCTTCTCGCCGGTGTTTTTGCGCAACGCAACGGCTTACGGGCACTCGCCGATGCTGCGGATTGACCTGGTCGTGAACAACCTGCTCGGCAGCGCGTTGAGCTACGGTGAAATCCGGATCCAGAGCGACGGCACGCCCTGGCGCCCATTGATCCACTGTCGCGACATCGGGCGCGCCTTCGTCGCATTTGCGGAAGCGCCGGTCGCGCGGGTCCACAACATGGCCGTTAATGTGGGTGCGAACGAAGAGAATTACCAGGTCCGGGAGATTGGTGACGAGGTGCAGCGGCTGATTCCCACGGCGCGGGTCACCTATACCGGGGAGGTGGGCGACGATTCTCGCAGTTACCGTGTGAAGTTCGACAAGCTGGCACAGGTCCTGCCCGACTTCCGACTCCAATACTCGCTGGCCAGCGGCATGGAGGAATTGCACGAGCGCATGGTGGCGCATGGTTTCAGTGCCCGGGATTTCGAAGGCAAACAGTTCGTTCGGCTCCGCACGCTCAAAGACCGACTCGATCGGCTCGGGGTCGCGGCGGTGGCGACGTAACTTCGACCGCGTCGTAGCGTCGGCCCCCCGTGGCCGCCGCAGAACACTAGATAACCATGGTATACCGCGTTCGCCACGGATTGACGGACGCTGCGATACCCTAAGCGGCCTGTAGCGGGCTGCCGCAAGAGGATGACACCCGTGCGTTTTACCCAGACCCCGGTGGCCGGTGCTTTCCTGATCGAGATCGAACCCCGGGGCGACCAGCGGGGCTTCTTTGCCCGGGCCTTCTGCGAGGAGGAGTTTCGCGCGGCGGGCCTTGTCACCCGGTTTGTGCAGGTCAACAACTCGCTCAGCGCGGAGCGCGGCACATTGCGGGGGCTGCACTACCAGTTACCGCCGCGGGCGGAGACCAAGGTCGTGCGCTGCATTCGTGGTGCGCTGTACGACGTGGTGCTCGACCTGCGGACCGGTTCGCCCACCTTCGGCCAGAGTTACGGAGCGGAGTTGTCGGCCGAGAACCGGAAGATGTTGTACGTCCCCAAGGGTTGTGCGCACGGGTTTTACACGCTCACTGACGATTGCGAGGCCTTCTACTTCGTGGACGAGTTCTACGCGCCCGAACTGGAGCGGGGGGTACGCTGGGATGACCCGCGCTTCAGAATTGCGTGGCCGGGGGCGCCGACAGTGCAATCGGAAAAGGATCGCGGGTATGCGGACTACAGCGGTACCGGCGTCGTGCTCTGAATTTTCAGGTGGCCGGAGAGTACGCCAAGCGCGCCCGGCCGACCTTGAATGCCTGTGATTTCATCGCTTTGAAATGAGAAGTTTGTCCCATACCGCACTCATCTTGGAGAGAGATCCGGAGAGTTGGTACCGCGGGAATCTCGACTCTCCCCCCGCCCTGCCCAGGAGGAGGGTTATGGAATCGCACTGCGGGACTAAACCAGTGCGAAGCTTGGAAGTGCGGCGGAATCCAAGTATACTGCTTGCAAACAGGTCGTTACGAGGTCCTGGGCCGGCCTTGCCATTAACTGAAACAGCGCTTGGGCGTCCATTGGTCGCATGAGACGATGGCGCACGACGCAGGAGCGGATACTCCCGGGAGTATTCAGTTCTGTCGTTGCGGGCGCTTTCACTTGGGGTGCCGCGCGCCACTCTGAGTCGCGGACGCGGGAGATAGGAACGTGGTGCAACCAGTGAACAACGTTCCGCTCGTTGAGACCTTCAAGTCAAACTGTCCATGTTGCGGTGCACCGCGAGATGTGCAGGTATTGCTGTGTCAATTCCACGATGTTCCAGTGCATTCGACGCTGGTGCTGGAGTCCGCCGCGGCCGCTCATGAAATTCCGCTCGGGCAGATTCAGTTGCTCCACTGCCCGCGCTGTGACGTTCTGTGGAACCAGGCCTTCGATCCCAAGTTAATTCATTATGGCAGCGGATTCGAAGAGTCGCAGTTTGGCTCGCCCACGTTTCGCCGCTTTGCCGAGCAACTTGCGCTCAACTTGACTGATCGACATGGGCTGCGCCATCGGACGGTGGTGGAACTGGGTTGCGGCAAGGCCGAGTTTCTCAGTCTGCTATGCCGGACGGCCGAGGCCCAGGGCTACGGGATTGACCCCGCCGGTGACCCGGCCCGGCTCGATCCTGGGGATGCGGGACGCGTCACGCTGCTCACCGAGTTTTATGGCGAACACCACCGTGACCTGATTCGCCGAGCCGACTTCGTCTGCTGCCGACACACGTTGGAGCACCTGCACGATTCGCTGGGTTTCTTGCGCTTGCTGCGCAGGCATCTCGATGGCCGGCCGGAGGTCCCCGTTTACTTCGATGTGCCCGACACGGAGCACGTGCTTGAAGAAGGGGCCTTTTGGGAGGCGAACTATGAGCACTGCCTGTGTTTCACGGCGACCAGTCTGGCCAACCTGTTCGAACAGGCGGGTTTTCATGTAGATCGTACGGCCCGTGAGTACGGCGGCCAGAACTTATTGATTGAAGCGCGGGCCACGGCTTCAGCGGCAACGCACCCTCCTGCGCGAGGCCCGGAGGCGTCAGAACGCGCCGCACAATTTGGCGCGCTGGTACGGTCAAGTGTGGCAGCTTGGCGCCGACTGCTGCTGGCCGCAGGGCGCCGCACCGTGCTGTGGGGTTCGGGCTCGCGGGCGGTTGGATTCCTCGGCGCCGTGGGCCTGGGCGAGCGTGAGGTACAGGCCGTCGTCGACATCAATCCCCGGCGACAGGGCCTGTACCAGCCGGGCTTCGGCCGGCCGATCCTGGCGCCCGCGGCGCTGGTGGAGGAGCCGCCCGAGCGCGTGATCGTGATGAACCCGCTGTACGTGGTGGAGATCGGCAAGTCACTCGAGGCGCTGGGCCTGCATCCGGAGATCTTGCCCGTGAACGAGCCGCCGGCCTGAGCAGGCCGCAAAGCGTGCGGCACTTTTCCCTGCAGCGCGTGCCGTAAGAGGTGCACAGGTGTCCCTAACGGTCCAACTGGTCACGTTCCGCGGGCAGCATCCGGCCACGTTTCGGGCGCTATGCATCGAAACCGAGAATGTGCTCGCGGCGCTCGGTGACGTGACGCTGTTCGATGCCCGGCAGGAGCGCCCGATCCCGCGCTGGCGTATACGCCTCGATCAGCGCTGGCCCGCGCTTTCGGAGCGGCTGCCGCCGCGCCGCTTCACGGACCCGCCGCGCACCTTTGACCTGTTGCTGGTGCAGGCGGTGGGGCTGGCCGAACTCGGATCGCTGATACCGCTCCGGGGACTGTTGCGGCGCGCGGGTCGGTCGGCCTGCTGGGTGCATGAGCTCTGGGCGCACAACCTGCCCCAGCGCACCGGCGAAGTCCGCTGGCTCAGCCAGTTCGATGCCCTCTTCGTCGGCCTCGAGAACAGTGCAGCGCCGCTGGCCGCGGCTACTGGCCGACCGACGGCGTACCTGCCGCACGCGGTCGATTGTCTCGCGTGGGCGCCACCCGCCCCGCCACCACCGCGAGTGATCGACGTGTTCTGGTACGGCCGGCGGGTCGAGAGCACGCACGAGGCGTTGCGCGCGCTGGCCCGTAAGCACGGGCTGTTCTATCTTTTCGACACCGTGCAGCCGGGCAAGCCGTACGACCTGGGCGTACACCGGCAGGCGATGATCAACCTCGCGCAGCGCACCCGGCTGATGTTCGTGACGCCGGCGAAGGCCGGTGATCCGAACCAGACGCGTGGGCAGATGGAAATCGGATACCGTTTCATGGAAGCGGCCGCGGCGGGCGCGGTGATGATCGGTGGCCGACCGACGGCTCCGGCCTGGGATCGTTTCTTTAACTGGCCGGGCGCAATCGAGGAGCTTCCGGTTGGTACCACCGAAGTGGAATACGCCGTACTCGGTTTGCTTGGAGACGAGGCCGAGCGTGAACGGCGGTCGCGGCGGGCGTGTGCCGAGGCGCTCCGACGGCTCGACATTGCGTACCGTTGGCAGGACATTTTGAAGCACTTCGGCCTGCCGACCAGTGTGGCCTTGCAGCAGCGCCTGGCGACGCTTGCGACGCGCGCTGCGGAGTTTGACGCGCCCGTGGGCGCTGGTGGGGGGGCGCTGGTGGGTGCGCTGTAGCGACTTGTCGTAGCAGTGCAGTTCCGCCCTGATTTCGCCATCTCACTCCCCAGTAGGGCTTGTGATCATGCGCATTCTTTTTACCGGTGCCAGCTCGTTCACCGGCTGCTGGTTCGTGCGGGCACTCGCGGCCGCGGGCCACACCGTGGTCGCGACGTTTCGACAACCCGCCGAAGCGTACGAAGGCGTGCGCGCCGAGCGCGTGCGGCTGGCGACAGGTGCCTGCCATCCTGTGTATGGCGTGAGTTTCGGGGATGAGGCGTTCCTGCAGTTGGTCGTGTCGGAACCGTTCGACGTACTGGCGCATCACGCGGCCGACGTGACGAACTACAAGAGCCCGGACTTCGACGTGGCCGCGGCGGTCGCGAGCAACACGCGCGGGCTGCCGCGTGTGCTGGCGGCGCTGCAGGCGCGCGAGTGCCGCCGCGTTGTATTGACCGGCAGTGTCTTCGAGCCGGGTGAAGGGGCCGGCGAGTACGAGCACGGCGTACTGCGGGCGTTCTCACCCTATGGTCTGTCGAAGGGCCTGACGGCGGAAATGTTCCGCTACTACGTCGCGGTCGCGGGCCTGCGGCTGGGCAAGTTCGTGATTCCGAATCCCTTCGGTCCGTGCGAGGAGCCGCGTTTTACGGCGTACCTTTTGCGCTCGTGGGCGGCGGGGGAGACGCCGGCGATCCGCACACCGGCGTACGTGCGCGACAACATCCACGTGTCGCTGCTGGCGGCGGCGTACGTGCGGTTCGTTGCGGAGCTGCCGACGGTGCCGGGGTTTTCGCGGTGTGCGCCCAGTCAATATGCGGAAACGCAAGGCGCGTTCGCGCAGCGCTTCGCTGCGGCCATCGCACCGCGCCTGGGACTGCCATGCCCGCTGCGGTTCGAGCAGCAGAAGGAATTTCCCGAACCGCGCGT
Organism: Phycisphaerales bacterium; assembly: GCA_016716475.1. NCBI lineage: Bacteria > Pseudomonadati > Planctomycetota > Phycisphaerae > Phycisphaerales > Phycisphaerales bacterium. The sequence continues at coordinate 1,160,939 of JADJWG010000001.1, read as the reverse complement.
TCGGATCAATACGGACGTATTCGCGACAGAGGACCTCCACTGGAATGAGGATGCGGCCTGGGATGAACTGGCGGCCTGGTACCGCCCGCGCCTTCAGCACACCGGATGAAGGGTCTATTCCAGTCCTCTTCCCATGCAGGGCGGGGCAGAGCGCGGGACGAGCATTTGCTGAGAAGCGCCCCTTTACCGGCCTCTCCCCAAGGGGAGCGGTGGGTTGGCTTCCGGCACTTTGACACTTGACGTCGGCCACAGGGGTCGACGCGACTCGGGCGGTGACCTGTCAGATGTCTTTTGCTGCCCTCGGCATCGTTGTCATCGGTCGCAATGAAGGGGAGCGTCTGCGCCGCTGCCTTGAATCGCTGCGGTCGGCGGGTTATCCGCTGGTTTACGTCGACTCTGCCTCGACGGATGGAAGCGTCGCACTGGCAAAGTTGCTGGGCGCGGATGTTGTCGCTCTCGACCTGACTGAGCCGTTCACCGCCGCCCGGGCGCGCAACGCGGGCTTTCGGCGGCTGGTCGAGATTGCTCCACAGGTCGAGCTTGTGCAGTTCGTCGACGGGGATTGCGAGGCATTCGCCGGGTGGCTCCCTGCAGCTACCGAATTCCTGATGCAGCATCCAACAATCGGTATTGTGGCTGGACGTGTCCGCGAGCGCTATCCCGAGGCGTCGGTGTACAACCGACTTTGTGCGCTGGAGTGGAACCGCCCGGCTGGCGAGACGCGTTACTGCGGAGGCATCGCGCTGTTTCGCCGTGTGGCTTTCGAGGCCGCCGGGGGGTTCGACCCCGAGATCATCGCCGGCGAGGAGCCCGAGCTCTGCATTCGCATCCGCCGCCGCGGTTGGCGAATCTGGCGGCTGGCTGAGGACATGGTCTGGCATGACACCGCGATGTTCCGCTTCGGCCAATGGTGGCGGCGGTCGGTTCGTGCCGGTCACGCCTACGCCGAGGGTGCGGCTCGGCATGGTGGTCCACCCGAGCGGCACTTCGTCCGCGAGACGCGCAGCATTCTGCTCTGGGGAGTACTGCTGCCGCTCGCAACGCTGGGTGCGGCTTGGCCCACCGGCGGCCTGAGTCTGGTGCTGCTGCTTGCGTACCCGCTGCTGGCGTGGCGGGTTATGCGGCGGCAACGGTTGGCTGGCTGGTCCCCCGCCGAGGCCCGGCTGTATGGCGTGTTCGTCATGCTGGGCAAGTGGCCGCAGGCATTAGGGGTGCTGAAGTTTACGCTCAACCGGTTGCGCGGACGCCGGACGCGGTTGCTGGAGTACAAGGACATGGGCCCGGCCGCGACGGGGAGGGCTGCCGAGCGCGCCCTGGAAGCGCAGAGTCACGCGCCGTTATGACGTCCGACGCTCTTGTCTATCTCGCCAGCGCTTTGCCCGCCCTCTCGGAGACGTTTGTATACAACGAGCTCTTCGCACTGCGAGCGCGGGGCGGACGCGTGTTGGCAGCGTCCGTGCATCGGCCAGCCGCCGGGCTCGGCGATCCGCGCCTGGAGGTGCTCGCCGCGGAGTCGATACCAGTCTACGGTGCCGGCGTGTGGCGCTTGCTACGCGATGCGGCGGTCGAGGGGGCGTGTCAGGGGCCGCGGGCACTGGGAACGCTGGGGCTCGCTTTGCGTGACCTGGTGTGCGCTCGCGATGTCCGTGGCGTGCGCCGCCTCAAGATTCTCTGGCAGGCCCTGGCGGCCCTGGCGCTCGCGCGGCGGCTGCGCGCCCGGGGCGTGCGCCACCTGCACGCGCACATGGCCCACGTCCCGACGACCCTCGCGATGTATGCGGCCCGCCAACTCGGGGTCACGTTCAGCTTCACGGGCCACGCGAACGACCTGTTCCCGCAGCGGGCGCTGCTGGCCGAGAAGCTGCGGCGGGCGGCATTCACCGCCTGCATCAGTCATTGGCATCGTGCGTTCTATCGCGAGGTGGTGACGGCACTGCCGGACGAACGTCTGCCGCTCGTGCGCTGCGGCGTCGAGGTGCCCAGCTCGGCTGCGACGCCCGGTCGGCGGCCGCGCCTGGAGGTCCTTGCCGTCGGGCGCCTCGTGCCCAAGAAGGGTTTTGATGTCCTCCTGCGGGCCATCGCGCAACTGGTGGCGGCCGGGTGTGACCTCACGTGCCGGATCGTCGGTGGCGGTCCCGAAGACGGCGCCCTGCGACGTCTGGCGGACGCGCTCGCACTGCGGGACCGGGTGAGTTTCGATGGGCCGCAACCTCACATGGCCGTGCAAGCCGCAGTCCGGGCGGCTGATCTCTTCGTATTGCCCTGCCGCATCGACTCGGCAGGTGACCGCGACGGCATTCCCGTGGTGCTGATGGAAGCGCTGGCGGCCGGAGTGCCGGTCGTGGCCGGCGATCTGCCTGCCATTCGTGAGCTCATTCGGCACGAGGATACGGGCCTGCTCACAGTGCCGGGCGATGTCGCTGCGGTCGCCACGGCCCTGCGCCGGCTGTACGATGATCGGGACCTGCTGCGGGCGCTCGCCACTCGCGGTCGGGCGTGGGTGGCTGAAGAGTTCGAGCGCGACGTCAACATTACACGGCTTTGCACGGCCTTCGCGCAGCACACCGCGGTCCAGAATGTGTGCCAGGTGTCCACGGGGCTGCGGCACGGGGACGAAGGTTCCGGCCGTTACCCGACCACGTAAGGTCAGTGACGATCTCAAAATAGGGCTCACTCGGCATGTCCGCACCCCGCCTGCTCGTGATCTCCCCACTGCGCAACGAGGCGCAGTACATCGAGCGCACCATCGCCTCGATGGTCGCGCAGACCGTGCGGCCCGCCATCTGGCTGATCGTCGACGACGGCTCGACCGATGCCACGCCGGAGATCGTGGCCGCGGCCGCGGCGCAGCACCCCTGGATTCGCCTGCACCGCCGCGCCGACCGCGGCGTGCGCAAGGTCGGCGGCGGCGTGGTGGAGGCCTTCGACGAGGGGCTGGCGCTTTACGACCTGGCCGATTTCGACTACGTCTGCAAGCTCGACGGGGATCTCGAATTCCAGCCGGTCTACTTCGAGCGCCTTTTTGATAAGTTTTCGGCCGATCCGCGCCTTGGCACCGCCAGTGGCAAGTCCTGGATTCGCGTCGGCGATCGGCTTGTCTGGGAGCGCACCAGCGACGATTTCTCGCAAGGCCAGACCAAGCTCTACCGCGTCGCCTGCTTTCGCGACATCGGCGGCTTCGTCCGCGAGGTGATGTGGGATGGCATCGACTGCCACCGCTGCCGCATGCTGGGCTGGCGGGCCCGCAGCTTCCGTGATGAGGACCTGCGTTTCATCCACCTTCGCCCGATGGGTTCCTCTTTCAAGGGCATCTACACCGGCAGGTTGCGCTGGGGCTACGGCCAATACTTCATGGGCACGCATCCGCTCTACGCCCTGGCGATCGGGGTGTACCGGGCCATCGAACGCCCCTGGCTGCTGGGCGGTGTTTTGATCCTCGCAGGGTACCTCGGTGGCTACCTTCGCCGGCGCCCGCGTTACCCCGACCCGGTATTCCGCCGATACCTCAGACAATGGCAGTTGGCGCGTCTGCGGCTGGCTCCCCCCCCGCCTTCGCCGGCGGCGGGTATGCCTGAGCCGGCACTGTCGTCAGCGGTCGGATCGTAGGTCGCGGAGACTCTTCACCGGGCCCCGCCCAGGAGCGCCGCCCCCGTTCGGGCCAATCATGACCCCTCCCATCTGCGACCCCGTGGAGGTCGCCGCCAGCCGCCGCTTTCGGCGCCACGCGCTCCTGATCGTCGTGGCGGCGGCGCTGCTGCGCGCCCTGTGGGCGCTCGCGGTGCCCGTCGAGCCGGTCTCCGACAGCGCCCGCTACGATTTCTTCGCCCAGCGACTCGCGGCCGGGCTCGGCTACACCGAAGCGGGCGGCCGCCCGACCGCGTACTGGCCGGTCGGTCCCTCCTTCCTCTACTCCCTCGCGTTTCGCTGCACGGGTAACGACACGCCGGCGCGGTTCCAGGCCGCGGCGGTGCTCAACCTGCTGCTCGGCGTCGGCGCGGTCGCCCTTGTAATTGTCCTCGGCCGCACCTGGGTCGGGCCGCGGGCGGCGCTGGCGGGCGGCTGGCTGCTCACCCTTTGGCCGAGCCAGATCCAGTTCACCACCGTGCTCAACAGCGAGCTGCCGATGGTGTTCTTCATGCTGCTCGCGGCGGCCGTCTGGTGGCCGGCGATGCGGCGGCCGGCGGCGTGGCACGGGCGGGCGCTGGTGGCGGGCGTGTGCCTGGCCGCGGCGGCCTACATGCGGCCGACGGCCCTGTTGCTGCCGGTGGTCTTCTGCCTGCCGGGGCTGGTGTGGGGGCCGCGGCGGCTGGTGACGGTGGCCGGGGGCGTGCTGATGGTCGCGGCGCTGGTCGGGGTGTTGCTGCCGTGGTCGCTGCGGAACCAGCGCGAGTTGGGCGACTTCGTGCTCATCAGCACGAACGGCGGGGTGAACTTCTGGATGGGCAACAACCCGCAGGCGTGGGGCGGATACATGCCGCCGCCGCCCATGGAGCAGTTCGGGTCGGAGCCGGCCCGCGACCGCGGGTTGAAGGCCGAGGCACTTGCTTACATCCGGGCCGAGCCGGCCGCGTTCGCCAAGCGTACGCTGGTGAAGGCGGTGCGGCTGCACGAACGCGAGAGCATCGGCATCGGCTGGAACGAGCCGGGGCTACGGAGGGCGCTGGCGGGTGTGGGTGGCGCTGGCGCGAGTGGCGCGGGGTCGTCGACGGCCGCCGACCGCGTGCTCTTCGCGGCGAAGCTGGCGACGAATGTGTACTGGTGGCTCGTGCTGCTGCTGGCGGTCGTGGGGGTGGGGCGGATGCTGCTCGTTGGGCCGCGGTTCGACGATGCGTCACCCGCCGTAACGCCGGGGGGAGGCGGGCCGGGTGGCGGGGCGGCGGGCCGCCTCCTGGGTACCCTCCTGTCCCCGCCGGTGTTAATGTGGGGCTACTTCACGGCCGTGCACGCGGTCAGCGTGATCCAGGACCGTTACCATTTCGCCGCGATTCCGGCGATCGCCCTGCTGGCGGGGGTGGCGGTGGTTGGGTGGACGCAGGCCAGGGTAGCCCTGCTTACCAGCCGGGATGTGCAGCGCGGCTCCGCGCCGGCCCCGGAGTCCGCATGTACCTTGTAGTCATCAACGTGCCGTTTCGCGGCTGCGGGTCAGGTGCCGCCGAGGTCACGAGCGACTGGGCGCGCTCGCTGGAGTTGCTGCGCGACTCCTTCCACGGCCGCTTCGGTCCGATCGTCGTCGCCGCGCCCGAGTTGCCACCCGGTGACGGCCCGATCGGCTCCCAGGCGTCGCAGCGACTCGAAGCCGAGCGCGATGACATCACCTTCGTGCGCCTGGGCGATACGCGCTGGCGCGCCCGGCAGTTCTGGTGGCATCACCGCGAGATTCGCGCGAAGTGCCGTGATCTCGCGCGACAGGCAGACGTGGTACATTGCGGCATCAACAATCTGTGGCAACCCTACTCGTACTTCGGCTTCCGCGCGGCCCTGTGGGCCGGTGCCACTACCGTCTTCGTACAGGACGGGGATGCGATCGGCCGGCTCTTCGACCTCGTTGCCGGCGCCGCCTGGCATCGCCGCACTTTCACCACCCTGTATTGCCGGCTGTACTACGAGCTGACGCGCCGCGCCGTCGCGCGGGCTGATCTCAGTCTGCTTAAAGGACACGCGGTGAACGCCCGTTACGCTCAGCACGCGCGCTGTGCACGGGATTTCTACAACACTACCTTCGCTGAGGATGACATCATCGGGGCAGATGCTCTCGCGGCCAAACGCGCGCTCATTCAGCAGGAAGGCCCGATTCACTGCCTCGCGCTCGGGCGTATTGTCGACATCAAGGGGCTAGACCACTCGATCGCGGCCATCGCGGCCGCGCGACAGCAAGGTGCCGCGGTCGAGTTGGATCTGATCGGCGACGGGCCGGACGAGCCCCGCCTGCGGGCGTTCGCGGAGCGGCTGGGTGTGGCGGCGGCGGTGCGGTTCTGTGGCCGGCGGCCGTACGGCCCGGAGCTGCTCGCGGAGGTGGCGCGCTACCACCTGCTGCTGTTTACCTCAACGGCGGACGAGACGCCGCGGGCCCTGTTCGACGGGCTGGCGGGGGGGTGCGGGCTGCTGGCGTTCGACCTGCCGTTCACCCGGCAGGTGGTCGAGGAAATCGGGCACGGTGCGGTCGTGCCCCGTGGCGACACCGCAGCGCTGGCGGCGGAACTGGTGCGGCTGCACACGGACCGGGCTGCGCTTGCGGAGTGGGTTTGGACCGCGGCCCAGGCAGCACCGGAACACACGGCGGAGCGCTGGTACGCACGGCGCGCGGCGTGGACGATCGAGGCGTACGAGCGGGACATATCGACCAAGAGAATTCACGCGTCTGGCTCCCGCATGGCCACGGATATCCATTCATGAGCAACCAAGTCCGCGTACTGTTGCTGGCTGAGGCGTGCAATCCGGATTGGCCGTCGTTGCCGATCGTGGGATACAAGGCAGCGCGGGCGCTGGCCGAGGTGGCCGACGTTACGCTCGTGACGCAAGTGCGCAACAAGCCGGCCATCGAGACACGCGGCGAACTTCAGGACGTCGTCTATATCGACAACGAGTTCGTCGCTCGACCCTTCTACCGGCTCGGCAACCTGGTCCGCGGCGACAAGCGCGTCGGCTGGACGACGGCGATGGCGTTCTCCTATCCGGCGTACCTGGCATTCGAGTACCTCGCCTGGCGGCGTTTTCGCACCGACCTGCGGACCGGGCGGTTCGACGTGGTGCACCGGCTGACGCCGATGTCGCCGACATTACCGAGTCCGCTGGCGAAGTGGTCGCCGGTGCCCTTCGTACTCGGTCCACTGAACGGCGGGCTGCGCTGGCCGCGGGAGTTCTCGGCCGAGCGGCGGCGTGAGCGGGAGTGGCTGTCGTACATCCGGGGTGCGTACCGGTTGCTGCCCTACTGGCGGAGCACGTATCGCCATGCAACCGTGGTCATGGGGGGTTTTGGCCACACCTGCGACGAGGTGCGCAGCGCGTGCCGCGGCACGCTCCTGGACGTGGCGGAGGTGGGGTACGACCCGGAGGTGTTCCACCCGCCGGCCGTGCCGCGCGGCCCGCGGGAGCGGCTGACCTTCCTGTTCGCAGGCCGGCTGGTGCCGTACAAGTGCCCGGATGTGGTGGTGCGGGCATTCGTGGGCAGCGCAGCGCTACATGGGCACAAGCTGGTGATCGCGGGGGACGGTCCGGAGCGGCCGGGAATGGAGCGCGTGGTTGTGGAGGCCGGCGCGATGGACCGGGTGGAGTTCGTGGGCGCGCGGCAGCAGGCGGAGGTCGCCGAGTTGATGCGGGCAGCGGATGTGTTCGTGTTCCCCTCCATCCGGGAGTTGGGTGCGGGAGTGGTGGTGGAGGCGATGGCGAGCGGCCTGGCGAGCATCGTGGTGGACTACGGCGGCCCGGGCGGCCTGGTTGACGAGCGAACCGGGATCAAGCTGCCGTTGGGGACGAAGGAGGAACTGGTGGCGGGGACGCGGCGCACGATGGAGCGGCTGGCGGCCGATCCGGCGCTGGTGGTGAGATTGGGAGCGGCGGCGGCGGAAGCCCGGAAGAAGTGGACCTGGGCGGCGAAGGCGCAGCAGTGTGTGGCGGTGTATTCTATACTGGCGCAGACCGGACCAACGGGTAAGCGGCAAATGAATCTCGTGAGGAGTGGAGCTTGATTCTCAGAGCCATCCGAGATCTGTGCTTCCCTCGAGGAGTCTCGCCAAGAACCATTCGGTTCGGTTTGGCGCGTGGTGAGCGCCTTCTGATTGATTTCCGCTACGATACAGCATTTTACTTTGGAACATATGAGTCGGAGTTAAATCCGTACATCCTTAGCTATGTTCGTGCGGGGTCAAAGTGCTTCGACGTTGGTGGGCATCGTGGATGGGATGCAATCATCTTTGCAAAATTATCAATGTGTGAGGTTGTAAGTTTCGAGGCGAACGCAGCAAATGTAAAATTCCTGCGTGAATCAGCGGCATGTTCGGGACGGTTGATTACTGTGGTTGAGAAGTATGTTACGGCATGTGCGCAAAGCGAGAGAGAGATAACGCTGGACACCGCTGCCGTGCAGTATTTCATGCCTGACTTCATCAAGATTGACGTGGAGGGCGCAGAACTCCATGTTCTCCAGGGGGCCGAGGACATCCTCCGCAAGCGTAAGCCATCTCTTGTGATCGAAGTACACAGCGTGTTATTAGAGAGCCAGTGCATCGAGTTGCTGCGATCTTTTGGGTATATGCCGATCATTGTGAACCGGAAGTGGCGAATAGGTCGAGAGCGTCGTGGGAAAGGCCATAACCGCTGGCTTGTCTGCGGTGGTGAATCCGATGCGCAAGGAGTATCATGAGCGTTGCTTACTTAATTCCGGAGTGGCCGAGCCAGACTCACATCTGGATGTGGCGTGAGATAACACGGCTTAGGTCGGACGGATGCAACCTCATGATTGTGTCTACGCGACGCCCGAAGGAAGCGGATCGTGCTCGCCACCAGTTTGCGGAAGAAGCGGAACGTGAGACGGAATACCTCTGGCCGGCATCACTTCGTGAGATGGCTGAGAGCGTCGGATGGGCGCTGCTGACGCGACCGGTAGGATTATTGCGATGTATTTGGATGGCACTAACACTGCCAGTAACAACCCGACCAGGATGGAGACACCTGCTGCCACTAGTGGTTCCCGCCTGTATTCTAGCGCGCTTCATGAAACGCAAAGGTCTGAAACACTTACACTCACAGAGTGCCAAAGCGTGTGCGATTCTCTGTATGATGGTTCGACGCTTGGGTATTGGCAGCTACTCGGTCGTCGTTAATGCAAATCTCGACTGGTGGGGTGGGGCTATGGCCGAAAAGCTCGGCGAAGCCGCATTCGTAGTGGTGCATGCTCGCTGGATTGGAGAGGACATCCTCCGTCGGTATTCTAGGGTGTCGGCGGGTCATTTAGTCTATGCACCAGTTGGTGTGGAGACGGCGAAATGGACAATGACTACGGTCGGTGGAGTACGTCATGATAGTACCTTTCGAATAGTGAGTGTGGGGCGCTTGCATCCCTCCAAGGGACATGATGTGCTAATCCGTGCAGTTGCGGAGCTGCGCGCTGCGGGTATGTCGGTTGAGCTCCGGATCATAGGGTCAGGGCCTGCTGAGCATGAATTGTGTCGCGTGATCGGTGAGCATGATCTGCAGGAGTATGTTATGCTCTTAGGTTCACGCAGCGAAGACGACGTGATGGCGGAATTACGTAACGCAAGTGCTTTTGCACTAGCATCACATGCGGAGCCGCTTGGTGTTGTTTATATGGAAGCAATGGCGCTGGGCCTGCCTGTGGTGGGCACGGCAGCGGGGGGCGTAGGTGAGATCATCACGCCCGGCGAGACTGGTCTTCTAGTTCCACCGAATGATGTAAGTGCGATGGCGGAAGCAATCCGCATGCTCTGCTCGGACCGTGCACTGTGCGAGCGACTTGGTGCAGCGGCACGTGCATCCATCGTCACTCACTATGATGCGGCCATAGGTGCCCAGCGTCTACGGAATGTGCTTCAGAGTGTGACGACTGAATAGCGCACATGTGCCGACACGCCGATAGGGGGCTATGCTGTTATGGCTCCACAGCACCAATGCTAACACTTCCCGTTGGTCGGGGGATTCCATTAGTATCCACTCTGCACCACGGCAATACACTGGGCGTGCCTGCGCCGATGCAGGGCGAGCTCGCGGTTAATGCAAGAGATCCAGACTCGATACCGCTAAACTGCGGACTTGCCAAGGTAGAAGCGAGGTCCATGCCGATCGCCTGCCAAGCGGCAAGATTATACCCCGTTCCGTTGAGTCGAAATGGGTTTGGGATCGATGGCAGATGAATGCTGTTATAGTCACTTCGCACAGCGGTGGCGTCTGCAATCGAAAGGAAGAAGCTGCTTGCGGTATCGGTCACCGCGGTGGTGCCGAATGCGTTATTCAGAAATTCGAAGCCGTATCCATTTGCTATGATCTGCGCGCTGATCGAGGAGTAGCGTGCCCACCGATGATCATTTGAGGAAGGATCGACATACATGCTGTTATTCAACACACGCACGTTGCGGTGATAGTAATTGTTATTGAGGTAGCCGGTCAGTAGGGCAACAAGCGAAGCAGGTCTCCATGATACAGCGCGATTGTTGACGACAGTGAGTCGATCGCAACCATTGAATTGCACAAAAGCCGGTGAGTTCTGGTTGTAATTTTCGAAATAGTTGCCGGCGATCATTACATGAGCAGGCATAAGGGTACTACTGTCACCAGCACCAGTCACTTGGCCATCCGGAAAATAGTTGGCGAGGCAACTCAGCCATCTTCCCTCTCGGCCGACTTCATCGGAGCACATCAGACGAATACCGTATTTTGAGGTCGTTTCCGCGCGGAAGTCGTTGTATGAAAGCAGTAGCTTGCTGGTATAGGTCCTTAGAAGCGCTTCTTCATTGTTTTTACGGAGCACGCAGCCAAGGAAGGCAGTGCGCAAATTGTCGCCAACCCAAACATGGTACTTCTTGGTGTCGTGAACCTCGCAATCCTGCACAATGTTGTTCGTACGCCAGCTAAGGCTGAACCCACCATTCATGTTGTCCACGCGCGTGCGCAGGGCAATGGAGCCGTTCCCAAGCGACGCGAAGCCCGATCCTGGGGCGGATTCCGTAGGATAAGTGCCTGCAATCCAAAGGTCGACGAAGCGCGTATCTACCATACCTCCGCCATTGACGAATGCGCTCGATCCTATGATCGCGAACTTCGGCCGGTCGCCCGCGCCGTAGGCCCCGACCAGTGACGGCCCATCCGTATTCCGAGTCGTGCCCGTCGTCACCGGGAACGAATCCCCGCGCTTGAACAGCACGCGGACGTTCGGTGCCAACAGCGTCATCGCCTTGTCGAACGACCGGTACGGGCTCGCCTGGGTCCCGGTGCCGGTCGTGTCGTTGCCGCTGGCCGCGAAGTAGTACGTCTGCCCGTGCGGCGGGTGGAAGGCGACCTCGGGGTCCTCGACCGTCACGGTCTGCTGGTACGTGTACTCGTTATCCACATCGTCGATGATCCGCAGCGTCACGGTGTACGTGCCCGGCTGCTCGTAGACGTGGGCCGCGTTCCAGCCGAAGGCCTTGTTCTTCGCAAACCACGAGCCGTCGGACTTCTTCGCGCCGCGCTCCCAGTACCACAGCGGGTCGGTGGGGCTGGCGTCGCCCGGGGCGGGGTTCCCGAAATCCCATTCGTAGTGGAAGCTCGCCCAGTCGGCGTTCAGCCCGCCGTTCTCGATCGAGATCGTATCGGTCTTGTTCGACGCCGGCAGCGCGGCCGGGTTCACCCAGACGTGCAGGGCCGAGGAGCCGCTGCCGCTGGGGAGCGCGAAGTTGCCGCCGGCGGAGACGTCGACAGTGGGGCCGGCGGGGTGGCCGGGGGCGGCCCAGCGGAGCGTCTTGGCGGCGGCGCCGAAGGTCAGAGTGCCGGCGCCGAGCGGGGTGTTGGCCGTCACGCGGGTGATGCGCACGCCGGTGGTGTTGGTGGGGTGGTCGCCGAAGCCGCGCGGCTGCACGACGCCGCTGGTCCACGCGGGGGCGGGGGTATCGATGACATCGAAGAAGACACCGAGCGGGGCGACGCCGCCGGTTCGGCTGGCGGTCGTCATCGGCGGATCGCCGCCGCCCGCGGGGCTGATGCTAAGGACGACGGGGCGGGGGGCGTTTCCGCAGGCGTTGGTCGTGTTGGTGAAGGTGACGGTGTCGCTGTGGACGGCGCTGCCGAGGTCGTTGGCGCTGGCGTTCAGCGTGACGGTGACCGTGTCGGAGGCGCCGGCAGCGAGGGTGCCGCTGGCCTTGGACAGCGTGACCCAGGGCTTCGTCTTGGCGGCGGTCCAGTTGAGGGGCTGGCCGCCCGAGTTGGTGAGGGTGTAGGTCTTACTGCTGGGTCCGAAGGGGCCACCCTCGGAGCCGGTGGCGCTCAAGCCGTCGCCGGGGGTGACGGCGAGGCAGCCCGGGGGTGCGGTGATGCTGAGGGCGACGGCACGCGTGGCGGTGCCATTGCCGTTGGTGGTGTTGGTGAAGGTGACGGTGTCACTGTAATTACCCGCGACGAGCTGCTCGGCGTTACTGTTCAGGTTGACCGTGACGGTGGCGGAACCGCCGGGCGTCAGCGTGCCGCCGTTGGCACTGAGTGAGAGCCAGACGGCCGTCTTGGCGACGGTCCAGGTCATATTCTGGCCGCCGGAGTTGGTGACCGTGTAGCTGGCGGAGGCGGGCGTGAAGGGGCCGCCCTGCGGTCCGCCGGGGGTGTAGCTGGTGGCGGGGGAAACGCTCATAGCCGCGGGGAGCGCGGTGATGGTGAGCGTGACCCCGCGGGTCGTGCTGCCGTTGCCATTGGTGGTGTTGGTGATGTTGACGGTGTCGGTCTGGGTGCCGGCGCTGAGCGCATTGGCGTTGTTATTGATGGAGACGGTGAGCGTGGCGGTGGCACCGGCGGCGAGGGTGCCGCTGGTGGGGGAGAGGGTAAGCCATGACTTCGTCTTAGAGGCGGACCAGTTGAGCGACTGGCCGCCGGTGTTGGTGAGGGTGTAGGCCTGTGAATTGGGGGCGAAGGGGCCGCCCTGGTTGCCGGAACTGCTGAACGCGGTGGCCGGGGTGACACTGAGCGTGCCAGCCGGCGGGTTCACGGTGAGGGCGACGGCGCGCGTGGTGGTGCCGGAGCCGTCGGTGGTGTTGGTGAAGGTGAGGGTGTCGCTGTAGCTGTTGGCGGTCAGCGCGTTGGCATTGTTGTTCACACTAACGGTGACGGTGGTCTGCGCACCGGCGGCGAGCGTGCCGCTGGTGGGTGACGAGAGCGTCAGCCAGGTAGCCGTCTTGGTGGCGGACCAGTTGAGGGTCTGGCCGCCGGTGTTCTGGAGCGTGTAGGCGCGGCTGGCGGGAGTAAAGGGGCCGCCCTGGGTGCCGCTGAGGGTGTACACGCTGGTCGGGCTGACGGTGAGCGTACCCGGTGGTGGGTTGACCGTCAGGGTGACACTGCGGGTCGTCGTGCCGGCGTTGTTGCTCGTATTGGTGAAGGTAAGCGTATCCGTGTGCGTACCGGAACTGAGCACATTCGCATTGCTGTGGAGCGAGGCCGTGACGGTGGCCGTTGCGCCAGCGGCGAGCGTTCCGCCGGTGGCGGAAAGCGCGACCCAGCCCTGCGTCTTGGCGGCGGACCAGTTGAGGGGTTGACCGCCATCGTTCCTGAGGGTGTAGGATTGCGACGGGGGGTCGAACGGCCCCCCGGGGTTGCCGGCGCTGTGGAAGGCGGCGGTGGGGGTGACGGTCAGGGACGGGCCGGCTGCGAGAATGGTTACGCGCAAGTTGTCGGCGGCAGAGCCACCGTCGTTGTCGGTGACGACGAGGGTGATGTCGTGAATGCCCACGGGGAGCGTGACCTCGACGACCGGCTCGGCGGCGCTGACGAGGGTGGTCTGGTTGCCGGACGGGCCGGAGAGCCAGAGGTAAGAATCAATGGTGCCGTCGGGATCGCTGCTGGCACTGCCATCGAGGGTGACTTGGTGCGTGCCATTGTTGTCAGTATCGACATGCGTCTGATCGGGGCCGGCATGGGCGACGGGCGGCAGGTTGGTCGGGGCAACGACGCTGATCTGCACGGAGACCTGGCCGGTGGCTCCGAAGGTGTCGGTGACAATCAGGGTGATGGTATGGACCCCGATCGGGAGTACGACCGTTGCGTAGGGCGTAGCACCTTGGTAGAGCAGCGTCTGGCCGAGAAACCACTGGTAGCTGACGATACTGTCGCCTTCGTCGGGATCGTAGCTGCGTGAGCCGTTGAGGATGACGGTTTCCTGACCGTCCTTGTCGGTGTCGATGTAAGAGTCATTTGAGCCGGCGTCGGCGACCGGGGGCTGGTTGCCGGACGGGTCTTCGCGCGTGGACTTGACCGTGACCGTGACGGTGTCGTTGGCCGACTGCGCGCCGGCGGTCACGGTAAGCTGGAAGACCAGGGCCGTAGTTGCGACGACCGGTGGTGCGACGAACGCGGGTTGCGGTGCGTTAGGGGCGTCGAGCGTGACGCGCGGACCGCTGAGTTGCTGCCAGGCGTAGGCGAGCGGGAGGCCGTGGCCAGTACTGTTCGTGCCGTCCAAGTAGACGACGGTAGCGCTGTTGACAGTCTGGTCGGGGCCGGCATCGGCAATGGGTGGGGCGGCGTCGACGACGCCCGCGACGGCGGTAAGGTTGACCGCGGTGCTGGCAACCGCCACTGGCCCAAAGGGCAGGACCAGCGAGAGCGTTACGGTCCAAAGGCCGGCTTGGGCGTAAGTGTGGCTCACGTTGGGATCCGCCGTGCTGGCGTTGCTTCCATCCCCAAAATCCCACCGGAAGGCCGTGGCCGCCGGGAGGAACGCCTCGAACCCTTGGAGGGTACGGGCGCTGAAGGCGACGGTCAAGTTATTTCCGGTCGCGGCTTCGAGGGTCACGGGCGGTATAGCGAGCACCTCGGTAGTGGCGGAGAAGGCGGCCTGGGTGGCATCGATCGCGGTGAGCTGGACGGCATAGAGGCCGGGGGCGTTGAAAGTGTGATAAACCGTTTCACCTGAGCCCGTAGAGCCATCATCGAAGTCCCAATCGAAGGCCACGAAAGTGCCGTTGGGCGAACTCCCGGTGGCGCGGAGCTCGGTGGTGAGGGGGACTACTCCAGCGCGTGGGCTGGATTGGGCCGCGAGGCCGCCGACACCGTTGGGATTGTTCCAGATGTCACCACTCCACGCATCCGGATCGAGGGGGTTCGTGGGCGTGGCGCCCCCACAGCCAGCCAAGGTGCCCACCGTGATCGCACTACTGATGAGGAGGAGGGTGAGGACCAGCTTGCGGGTCGTCATGGCCTTTCGACCTCCGGTATTTTACCGGTACGAGAGCGGAATTACCCGCAACCAAGGGTCACTTGGGGCGAGTTCACCGTTTACAAAACCCCCAGATTTACAGATAGTGTGCCAATCGATGTGCGAATGGGCAAACGCTAGACAGGGGACGTGCGGCGGCGCGGGGTCCTAAAAAGTGCTCGCTTATGACCGGAAATTCTGCAACCTACTGACGTGTCCATTGTTATGGGCCTTGGGGTAAGTGCTGTGTTGTACTATTGATGGGGGAGCGCGGCGGGTAAAGCAGGTGAAATGCGGCCGGCAGCAGTGGCGGGCGCCGCTCCCGGATTCTCCTTGACCGGTCCGAGTCATTGCGGCATACTCATGAATTGAATCGCCGCATTTGTTTTGGAGTGGCGGGAAGTATCACAGTCCACCAGTCTGAGGAGCTGCGGTGTTCGCAGCCCGTTCCAGTTTTGCAGCGGTGACTTGGGTCGGTGGCACGCGGGCATTCGGTGTCCGGCACCATGGGCAGGCGTTCCTCGCCGCTACCGATGGGGGCCATCGCTGAAACAGAACGGACTTTGCAGGAGTATTGGGTGTTTGGACGCTGATCGCAGGCGGCACAGCGCGGACATGGTGGGCGCAGGTGACCGACGCGGGAGTGGAGAAAACATGATGAGAAGGGTGATTGGCTGGAGCGTGGTGTTTGTCGTGCTGGCGACCGTGCCGGCTATGGCGGCGTTTACCGCGAATCTTGGGCCGGCGCACTCGAACCTGGGCGGCTTCGGCGGTGGTTCCTTCGGTGTGCACTTGGCCGGTAATGTGCCGAGTTACCTGAAGTTTGGCCCGAGCGCCGGCGAGAACTGGGGCTCAGGCAAGAGCGACATCCCTTGGGGTCGCACGTTCTGCGTGGAGGGTGTGGTGTTCAGCACGAACACCAACTACAACGCAACGGTCGACGGTTCGATTCTGTATGGCAACAACCCGCCGAACACCGCCCAGGTCCTGACGTTGACGCCTGACACACGAAGAGTGTTTGCAAACTATGTGCTCGGTAATTTTGGTGTGATCGGGCCGGGTGACACGGACAAGAACCGCGCCATGCAGGCGTACTTCTGGGACCAGCAGCAGGTGCGGTCGGACGGTCTTTATACTGCCGGCATGTGGTACAACGCACTAACGCTGTCACAGAAGAACTACTACGACAATACGCTGGTCGCTGCGAGCATCACGGGCAAAGAGGGCCTGATTCGGGTGCTGAACCTCTGGCAGGGCACCCCGTATGTCGGAACGGACAAGCAGAGCCACCTCGTGATGATCCCCGCGCCTGCGGCAGCCCTCCTGGGTCTGATCGGCCTTGGGCTGGCGGGTCGCGTGAAGCGCTGGTTGGACTAACTGAGCAGAGGATCCTGTTGGCGAGTGGTGCGCGAGCTCCACACGCTCGACAGTGAAGATGTGAATGAGCGCACCGCGTCCGGCTCTGTGCCGCGCGGTGCGTTCATTTGTTAAGGGCAGGGCGCGGACTCCGGGTGGCGATTCCCCAAGATGTCAGCGCGGCAACGGCAACCCAATACGGTGACGATGGTTCGGACCTGTAACGATCGGGGGTAAGTGGAAGTTGGGAGCGCTTGACTGTCGTCACTCCAGAAAGCGTGCCTGGGTAGCTGCCAGAGATCCATGAAGCGATTCATACTGATGCCAGTTTTGGGCGTCGGATCCAGGCGAATTGATGGATCGATTCGTCGCTCCCCTGCTGACAACACCAGCCGTCCATCTCCGGCCTTGACGGATTCTGGTCTATGTGGCACACTAACACTCAGAATCTCCGCTTTACCACTTTTCAGCGGAGTGGCCGAAGTTTCACACTTCCTTCTGGAGGCTGCGGTGTGCGCAGCCCGTTCAGTATTCTCGGCGGTGACTCGGGTCAGGGGCCCCGGGCTTGGGGTGTCCGTCATCGCGCACAGGGGAAACCTGTTGCTGCTGACACAGTTGCGCAGGGAAACGGAACGATGGTCGCAAAGGGCGCGGAAACTCGGTTGGGATACACGCGGCGAGTGGCGCGGGAACGATGAAGCGAACAGACTCGCCACGGGAGAGGAGGCACTGTCATGAGAAGGGTGTTCGGATGGAGCGTCGCACTGGCTGTGCTGGCGGCGTTGCCGGCGCAGGCGGCGTTCAACTTCCGGTGGCAACCCGGAAATGGCAACAACTGGGCAAATCCCTATGTCAATCTTACAGCCGTGGCCCAGGTGAAGCTGCAGACTGTTCCTGGGGGCTCAAACGGTGGACCATTCCGGGTCGAACTGGCTGGGAATGTAGCGAATCAGCTTCCGTATTACGATTCTCCACCGGCCGCAATCGGGCAGACGCTGTTCCAGACATGGTGCATCGAGAGCCAGATCAACTTCTCGCCGAACACGGCGTATTGGGCGAGTGTTGATCCCGTGGCGTATTCAGGCGGAGGCGGCGGTGGCCTCAACGGCGACGCAGTTTCCAACGTTTCCGAGTGGATTTATGACCAGTGGAAGGGAGGTAACCTTAACGCCTATAACAACAATACCATTCGCGATGCGCTCTGGCGCGCCGAGGGCGAAGGTGGCGCCGCGAATGCTGTCTACAACTTGGCGGTTGCGGGCATCGGCGGTGTCGGCAACATCGGCCTGGCAAAGCACACGTGGGCGCTGAACCTGTGGGTCATGCAGTGGGATCAGGCCGCGAACGCGTGGTACGCCACGGATGTACAGTCGCACTTGATCACAATTCCGGCGCCGGCGGCGCTGTTGCTCGGCCTGGTCGGGATCACCGTGCTGGCGCGCATGCGCCGCTTGCTGATGTAGTTTGATGAGCACTCTCCGGGCGCGCGGCGTTTTGATGGCGTAGTGCGCCTGCCGAGATGGATTGGAGCATCCCGGTTCGGCTCAAGACCGAACCGGGATGCCTGCTTCGTAGGTGTATGCTTGGAGTACTCCACGCCTCGCGTGACACGGCGACGCGCTGGAATGCGCTCGACACCCGGGTGAAGTTTTCGCCGCACGGTAACGGGTTTGTCTTCGCGGCTGGCTCATCCTGGAGTATTCGCCCCGGGTCTCAGATTCGCCATCCGCTCCAGCGCCCGGATCATCGCTTGCGTTCCGCGACGTGCCCCGTCCGGCTCGGCCTCCACACTGCGAAACAACTGCTGCGCCAGTGCCGTGCCCGGTAGCGGCAACCCCAGGTGCTGGGCGGCCGCCTGCACGATCCGCAGGTCCTTCTGCATCAACCCGATCATGAAGGCCGGTTCGAACTCACCCGCCGCGATCCGCGGCCCGAGTTGACTCCATGCCCACGAACCTCCGGCGCCGGATTCCAGCGTCTCCAGCGCGACGGAGAGGTCGAGTCCGCTGCGGCGGGCCAGCAGCAGCGCCTCGCAGACGCCGATCATGTTGACCGCGCACAGGATCTGGTTGCACGCCTTGAGCGCTTGGCCGCTGCCGCTGGGTCCGACGTGCACGACGCGGCGGCCGAGGTGCGCCAGCAGCGGGGCGACCCGTTCGAACGCGACCGGCGGACCGCCGACCATGATCGTAAGTGTGGCCTCCCGTGCGCCGACATCGCCGCCCGTCACCGGCGCATCGAGCAGCGTCACCTCCTGCGTGGCGAGCCGCTCGGCGAAAGCCCGGGTCGTGTCCGGACAGATCGTTGAGCAGTCGATGACCACGCTGCCCGGACGCAGGTGCCCAGCGGCACCGTGCGGACCGAACAGTACCGCCTCCACGTCCGGGGTGTCCGGCACCATCGTGAAGAGCACTTCGCAGTGCGCGGCCAACGCGGCCGGCGAATCCGCCCATTGGGCCCCCGCCGCCAGCAGCGGTTCCGCCCGGGCGCGGGTCCGGGTGAAGACGTGTAGCGTATAACCGGCACGGCGCAGATGCGCTGCCATCGGAGCGCCCATGATGCCAAGACCGATGAAGCCGAGTGGCGGTGCAGACATCGCGATTCCTGCACGGTACGACTCGTGCGCCGGCACTGGGGATTCGGCACACGCCAGGGCGCTAGGCGCGCTCTTCTTCTTCCTCGGCGGGCTGTTCCGTTGCCGTTTCCGCCACGGGCTCGGCCGTCGCCCGCGCCGGGGCGGGCTCGTGAGTCGCCTCGTCGAGCTCGCCTTCGAGTTCGTCCGCGCGCTCACCCACGCTTTCGTCCACGCTCTCGTCCTCATCCTCGTCGTGTTCGGTCTCGTCGACCTGCACGTCGGCGAAGGCGTCCTTGAGGGCGGAGAGAATCATGATCATGTGCCGCCCGTCCATGGACGGCGGCCGCTCGACTTTCACACGCTGGCCGAAGAAAGCCAACAGGTCGCGGAAAATGTCGAAGGCGATTTCCTTGCGGAAGCGCTCGCGTCCGCGGAACTGCATCGTGAACTGGACCTTGTGACCCTTCTTGAAGAAGCGGATCGCGCGATTGAGCTTGATCTCGCGGTCGTGCGTATCCGTCTTGGGCCGGAGGCGGACCTCCTTGGTCAACTGCTCGTGATGCTTCTTCGACTTCTTCTTCTGCGTGTACTTCCACTTGCCGTAGTTCATGATGCGGCAGACGGGCGGGCGCACGTTGGGCTGCACCTCGACCAGGTCGAGACCGGCTTCGCGCGCCATGCGGAGCGCCTCGTGGGCGGGCATCACCCCCAACTGCTCGTTGGCCTCGTTGATCACGCGGATCGGTGAGATCCGGATCTGATCGTTGGTCCGAAGGTTCTGATTGATGGACTTCACCTGCCTTTCATGGATGACAGCCGGAGTGGCTCGTCATCAGGGCGCCGTCGCCTGGCCTGCGGCGGCGGGGATTTCCTGTCCCCGGGTTGCGATCTCCTGCGCGCATGCGGCCAGGAACTCGGGCAAGCTGAAACTGCCATACTGCTTGCCGTCGCGCGTGCGCACGTTGACGGTCTGGTCTGCGGCTTCCTGCTCGCCGACCACGAGGATATAGGGAATCTTCAGCAGCGCCGCGTTGCGGATCTTGGCGCTGATGCGGTCGCCGCTTTCGTCGATCTCGACGCGCACACTCGCGGCGCGCAGCGCCTCGTAGACCGCGCGGGCATAGGCCGACGACTTCTCGCTGATCGAGCACACCCGCACCTGGATCGGCGCCAGCCAGAGCGGAAACGCGCCGGCGAAATGCTCGATCAGGATGCCGACGAACCGCTCGAAGCTCCCGAAGGGGGCGCGGTGCACCATGATCGGCCGGTGCTCCGCATTGTCGTCGCCGATGTAGGTGAGCTGGAAGCGCTCCGGCAGGTTGTAATCGACCTGCACGGTACCGAGCTGCCAGTCGCGGCCGAGGCAGTCCTTCACCACGAAGTCGATTTTCGGGCCATAGAATGCGGCTTCCCCCCGCGCCTCGGTGGACTGCATGCCCGTGCGTCGCACCGCTTCCCGCACCGCGGCCTCGGCCTGGGTCCAGTTCTCACGGCTGCCGATGTACTTGTCACTGTCGTCACGGAGGCCGATGCGGACGCGGTAATCGGTCAGGCCGATGACGCGCAGAACCAGCTCGGCCATCTCCACGCAGCCGATGATTTCATCCTGCAACTGAGCGGGCGTGCAGAAGATGTGCGCATCGTCCTGGCAGAAGCCGCGCACGCGCGTCATTCCGTTGACTTCCCCCGATTGCTCGTAGCGGTACACCTGGCCGAACTCGGCCAGCCGCACCGGCAGATCGCGATAACTCCGCGGTTCCGATGCGTAGATCCGCACGTGGTGTGGGCAGTTCATCGGCCGCAGCAGGTAACCATCCTCGACCGAGAGCCAGTTGCGGATGCGCCGCAGCCGTTCCTCCATGGGCAGGTCGATCGGATAGCCGGCCTTGAGCAGGTCGGCATGCTCGGCCGCGATGGAGTCGAAGAGCTCCAGTTCCGCGGTGCTGGCGCGCGGGGCATTCGAGGCCCGGGCCAGTTCCCACAACCGGTTCAACTGGCGGGCGCGGTCCGACTCATAGAGCGGTGGGTACTGGCTGTCCTTGTAATAGGGGAAGTGTCCGCTCGTGCGATAGAGGTCGAGCTTCCCGATGTGCGGCGTGTAGACCGACTGGTAGCCGCGCCGCAGCAACTCCTCGAGGATGAATGATTCCAGCACGCGCCGCAGTACCGCCCCGCGCGGCTTCCACAGCACCAGTCCGGTGCCGACCGACGCGTCGAGCAGAAACAAACCAAGTTCCTGGCCGATCTTGCGGTGGTCGCGCTTGCGGGCCTCCTCGAGCCGGTCGAGGTGCATGCGCAGTGCCTTGCGATCGGGCCAGGTCGTGCCGTACACGCGCTGCAATTGCTGCTTGGTGGCATCACCGTGCCAGTAGGCGCCGGAGACCTGCATGACCTTGAACGCGCCCACCTTTCCACTGCTCGGCACATGCGGACCGCGGCACAGGTCTTCGAAGCAGCCCGACGCGACCGATCCGGTTACGTAGAAGCTGAGCACGTCGCCGCCGGCCCGCTCCGCATTGTCCAGCTTGTAAGGATTACCTTCCTGCGAAAGTTTCTGCAGCGCTGCCGCTCGTGGCACCTCGTACCGCGTGAAGGGCCGATCCTCCTTCACGATCTCCGCCATCTTCGCCTCGATCCGGGCGAAGTCCTCCGGCGTCAGCGGATGATCCAGCTCCATGTCGTAGTAGAACCCATTCTCAACCGGTGGCCCGTACGCCAGCTTCGTCTGTGGCCAGAGTGCGCAGATGGCCTCGGCCATCACGTGTGCGCAGCTATGGCGGGCCACTTCGAGGCCGGCGGGGTCGTCCAACGTCAGGGCCACCAACTCGACCTCGGGACCGGGAAGCGGACGGTGCAGATCGATGACCTGGTCGTTAACGCGGGCAGCGACGGCGCGCCGGGCCAGGCCCGGTGCGACGGCTGCCAGTACGTCGGCCGCGGACGAACCGTCCGGGTGCTCGACGACCTGGCCGTCGGGAAGGCGAACCTTCAGCATGCGGGAAACTTCCTCATGGGCGTGGAGTGTGCCGGGCGTCGGAGGCGCCGCGGGGGGATGGACACCCGCTCGCAGAGCAATGTCTCTGGATGGACGAGCAGGTCGGCGCGCGGCCCGGGCTCCCGCCTGTGTTACTGTCCATCACGATGTTGCCCTGAAGTCCATCATCTTCGACGCATTCCAGCCACGAGTGAGACGCGGGCGCAACAGCGCCGCTAGTCAATCACTCTACCCGTTCGTGCCGGGAAGTCAACCGAAATCGGTCTGTTGGCGCAGAAAGCCGTCCAGATCCGTTTCAACGTCGCGCCCGGGGCGTGGTTGGTGCCGCCGACACGGGTTCCGCACCCCTGAGTGTCATCCCGTCGCCGACCCCACCCAGCCGCATGTCACCCTGAAAGAGGTTCGATTGGAACGAGTACATCATGGTTGTCAGCATCAGGAAGAGTACCGGCAGTACCAGTCCCTGGCCCGAGACCCAGCTTCGAAATGTGGTCCCGATGACCGGCACAGTCGCGGAGCTCATTCCCACGAAACCAATCACCAGTCCTGCGGCCCCCACGAAGCTGGATAACAACACCACCATCGACCGCCGCGCCAGCATCGTGACGACCGTACCGGCCAGCGCCAACAACGCGCCTACGCACCACACCGGCCAGCCACGCAGCCCGACCTGTTCGGGCAGGTACAGTCCCAGATATCCCCAGATGGCGACCGCGGACAGAAACATCCCCCAACCGGTCCATGCGATCGCCGACCCCGCCACCAGCACCGCTCCCAGAACGGGTAGCAGCCATTCTGCGGGAGTCTGCACCAGCGGTGTGGCGAAGTTCCCCATGGCAGCGCCGACCAAGGCGCCGATGATGGCCAGCATGACACGACGGACCTTGAAGCCCCACACACCGAGGACCAGCCCCGCGATGAAGATCACAACGCCCGTCGCGGCCGACTGCGTTGCCACCCAGGTAATCACAATGTCCTGAAGCTGCACCATTGGCAGGGTCCTCGCAGCATGGCAGGGTCGGCGGTGGCCGCGATCCTGGCGCGCGCGAGATCCCGCGCGCGGCTGTGCGTCCTTCTCTCATCGACTGGGTGGGAGTGAGAACTGTGGCGAACAAAGTGGCTGGACAGTCAAGGCCCGATAAGGTGTGCGTTGGGTCATGATGTGGCGCCTGGGCTCAACATTGGGCGACGTTGACCAGCAGTGGCGCGAGGACGTTCAGCTTGCGCTGCCGCACGGCGGGAAAGCCCGCGTCGGTGAGTAGTTGGCGCATTTCGGCCCAGGGGACATGGTAGACATTCCGCTCGATACCGGTGACGACGAGGTCGAAGATGAGCCAGCCGATGACGTTATCGCGGAAGCCGTCAACCAGGATCAGCAGTCCCCCCGGCTTGAGCACGCGGAGAAAGCCGCGCACGACAGCCGCCTGGTGCGGATAGTGGTGGAAGGAATTACAGCAGGTCAGCACGTCGAAGGATGCGGCGGGAAGGGGAGGTGCTCCGAATCGCCTTCGATGGCCTCGACCTTCGCGCCGTGCGGCGAGGCCGCGATCTTCTCGCGCAATTGCGCAACCATCACAGGTGAGTAGTCGAGTCCCACGAGCCGCTTCGCCGCTGGAAATGCTGCCAGCAGGTTCACGAAGCGGCCGGTGCCGCAGCCCACGTCGAGCACCGAGAAATCCCCACCGCCCCGCGCCGCATGCCAGCGCAGAATCTCTTCCTGGCACGCGCGGATCGTGGGGAAGAATACCAGCTCATTGAGCAGTGATCGATCGTAGCTCAGGGCCCACTTGTCGAACTGCACACGGGCGGCATCGAGTACGAGGGCGCTTGCGGCCGCCGGCGGAGAGACGGTACCTACTGAATCAGCCATGCAGAACCTCGTACGCTCCGTAGCTGAGAGGCGTCAGGGTGAGTTCGATCAGCCCGCTGCCGGCCGGCACAGCGGTGAGTTGCCACTTCCCAACCGGAAAGGGTAGCGCGTGGGTAGATGCAGGCGGGCACATCCCGAGGACGTTGCTCAGCGGCAGTGCGATGGCCGCATGTGCCAGTTGCGAACCGGGAGGAACCGTCATCAGCACTCACGCTCCACGCATGCACACCTGGACCGGTGTGATAGGCAACACCCCGCGTAGTATACGAGATCGTAGCCGGGCTCAAAGCGGTTTTCTGTGACTAGGGCGATGGCAGGATCAGGTTGCCGAGAGTGGCGGGTGAGTACACGTTGCCCTGGGTGCCCGACCACGTCGAATATTCTCCGCGCCGCGCATCGAGACGCGTGACGTTGGCCCCCCAAAGCTGCGCGCGGCGTCCGGCGGGTCCGAAGGCCTCGAATGGCAACGCGAGCTCCACGATCCAGGCGTCGCGCTCGATCGCAACCGCCGCTCGCGCTCCGGTCGGCCAGAATTCAGCCCGGCCCATCGGTGGCTCCGTGCGGCAGCCGCGTGTCGCGAGCAGCAGGCCGCTCGGCTTCAATTGGAGACAGTACACATCGCCGCTTGTGCCGGTCGCCACCCCGCGTGGATCCAGCAGGATCTCCACCACGTCCTGGCCCCAAGGTGTGGTGCCATCGAGTTCGATCCGATTGTCCGCGCGCCAGAGCGGCGGCTCGCCCGGCCGCAAAGCGCACCGCACGGCAATGTAGAGGTGATCCGCATCAAATGCGAAGAAGGCCTGCGTGGGCAGGGTTGGACGAGCGGCGCGCGACGCGCTGTTGGGCTCACTCGGCCGTGTCAGGCGGAAGTCGCCGAGCGTGTTGCTGGTCCCCAGTGGCCAGTCGGAGAGTTGTCCATCGATGTGCGGCGGGTCCGTGACGGCCTGGGCGGTGGCGACCGCGAGCCGCGCCGGCACACGCAATTGGCCGAGTGCTGCCGATTCCAGTGTGAACTCGCAGGGGTAGACCCCGTCGACGTGGTAGGGAAACGCCGTCAGCTCGAGCGGAATGGGTACCGCTCGTCGTCCCCCCGGTTCCACTGCTGTGCGCAGCTCCTCGGTGATACGCCAGCCGGGTGGCGCTGATGACAATGTCCAGCGGGCCTCCCACGGCCGGTTTGTCAGGTTAAGCACGCTCGCGAGGGCGGTCGCCCGCAGGGCTCCCGCTTGCGTGTGTAGTCGCACTCCGTCGATGCGGACGCGTACCTGCTCGGCGCGGCTCATCAACGCGCTCCATTGCGCGAGATTCTGAATCTGCCGCTGCCGGGTCGCGGGGTCCGGCGTGAAGGTGCCCGCCAGTTCAGCCAGCATCAGCCGCCGTGCGAGACCCAGCACCCAGGTTTCCCGTGGCCACCCGCTGTCGCGCGTCGTGCTGAGGTTGTCCAGGCACGCGTCCGTGAAGGCCCAGCGCTGCACGTGTCCTGCGAGCGTTTGTGCAAGGAGCGGTTTCCCGTTTTCCTCTAACAGCCGTAATAGCTCGTAGTCCTGCAAGCCACGACGCAGCCGCTTCAAGCGGACCGATGGCACCGGGGTCTCACGCAGGCCGTAATCCGCGCCGGGGTACACGAGTGCCCCACCACGCCAGGGTTCCAGGGCCGTCGCGGGGCCGCTGCGACCCTCGAACTCCGCGGCGTGCTCCAGCCAGATGCCTTCGCAACCGTAGCGGTACGCCTGCCACGCAAGCACGCGCGGGTCGTTGGCCACCGAGCCGACCTCGGTCGTGGGGCTGTAAGGCGGCCACGCCGGTAGCAGCCAGCCCTCCCGACCGAGGTTGCGTTCGGCTTGGACGGCTTCGGGTTCATACCAGTTCGCCGGTGGCGCCCAGATGCTCACCCCCTCCACGTCGATCGCCGGTGCTTCGTGCCACCCGAGCCCGCGCAGCGACCGCGCCGGCAGGTGCGCCACGAGTGGCAGCTGCGTCTCGCTCTGCTGCTGAATGCCGCCGAAGCGCCGCACGCGCGCGACCGTCTCCAGCGATAGAACGGTCGGCGGCAGCGGGCGGAAGAGCAGTCGTGCGGGCCATCTGCGGTTCGCGAAGTGTCGCTCGCATTCGGCCAGGTACGCGGACAGCACGCGCGCGTAGCGCGGGCTGTCGAGTCCGTCGAAACGTTCTGCGGCCGGGTGCGCGCTGCTGGCCGGCACCGGCCACACGTCCAATGGCACACGGTCCTCGAATGCCCGACCGGTGAGCCAGCCCTCCACGAGCGCGTCATATTCGGCCCAGCGCACCTCGACGCGTCGCTCGTCCAACAGGCGGAAACGCGGGAATGACGCCCACAGAACCGGATTGGTGCGGTGCTCCTGGAACAGCGCCATGGTCGCATCCACGAGGCGCCGCGCCGGTTCGTGTAACGGCAACTCGGGCAGGATGCGCGTATCCTCGGCGGAGGTTCGTGGCCAGCCCAGTTGTCGCGTCAGCAGATCGCGCGGATCGATCCGGCATACTACCGGCAGACTGCGCGTGCTCGGCAACAGGACGGGCAGCACCTCGAGCCGCACTTCACACTGGAATACAACCGTGCCATCACCGGTCGCCACGACCTCCAGCCGGCCGCGGTAGTCTCCCGGCGTAGCCGTCGGCGGCACACGCAGGTCGAGCCACACCAGTTCATTCCGCGGTTCGGTGAGCACGACCGGACCGCCGCCGCGCGGGGCATTCCACGGGACGAGCACGTCCGGGACCAGTGTTGGAAGCGCCGGTTGACCCGTATGCACCGGATACCAGTTGCGGAATTGCTCGATCCGTGTGAGTTGTGCACGATAAAGTCGCCAGGTACGGTTGGCTGGCAGCCGCCCACTGATGCTGATGAGATCGCTGACGCGGACATCGAACGGGCCCGCGGGTGGCGCGTTCGTGCGCAGGGCCAGTTGCACACCGAGGATCTCATTCAGTGCCGCCGTGAGTCGCAATTCGCCCGCGCTGGCGGAGAAGATCTCGTTCTCCGGTTGCGGTGGCGTGCTAAGCGTGAGCTCCTCGCCACCATCGACAAGCCAACAGGTCACACCCCGTGGCCCCGGCCCAACGCAGCCGCCGACTCCGAAGAGGACCATTGCGACCAGCGCTCGCAGGATGCGAACCTGTGCAGAGCACGAACGGTCGCCGGCTCCAAGGGCCCGTGCAACCCGCGCGCTCATCAATGACGGGGCTCGGGCCACTTCTGTACCTCGTAGAGCTTGCGGGGCGACTCGGGATGCCCGGTGCGGGCAGAAAGATAGATCGCATCCAGCAGGGCACTCACCGCCAGGTGTCGGTCCAGGGGCGCCAGTGCCCGATCGCGGGTGTGCGCGCGCACCATTTCGGCAAACCGCAGCAGTTCGTGCGCCAGGAAATCCCCTGGCAGCGGGCGGCGATCGAAGGCGGTTCCGGCTGGATCCACCAGTTGGACCTCGTCGGGTGTCAGCGTGGCCGTCGCCCCAGGGCCATGATGCACGGTGCGCTGCTCGTTCGGCGGCAGATCCCAGGTGGCCCTCACCACGGCCATGCCACCGTGGCTGTAGCGCAAGATCGCGATTGCCGTGTCCTCGGCCTCGCGTGGCAAGCTGCCGAGTGGGCTGCGATAGTGCCCGACCGCACCGACAGCCGTCTCCGGTAGCCCGCGTACCGCGATCAAGGCCTCCAATGGGGCGTAGGCGCAATCCACCAGCGCCCCGCCCGCACTTTCGCCCAGTCCCGCCCGCCACGAGGTAATTGCCGGACCAGGCGCGCTGGCGGATACCTCCGACAGCCGCGGTTCGAAATTTTCCGGCCAGGCCACCTCGTGCCAGACGTGATCGACTACGTATTCCCACCACGATGCGACGCGATACAACGTGTCAAGCTGCCGCACGCGCGTCAGGCATTCGGTCGCTTCGGCGAACGAGCGCCCCACGGGCGGCAGTCGCCACACGTGCAGGCCCTGCTCAGCCGCCAGGTCGGCCAGGGTAAGGTCCTCGCGAGTGGAGGTTGCCAGCAGCACTGCTTCCAGGTTGCTCTCGGCCAGCAGAATGCGCGGGTCGTCGTAGCTCGGTACCGCGGGCAGCCGTTGGTCGATGGGCACGCGGGCCTGCCCCAGCGGGTGCAGCAGGACGCACTCCGTGACCGCAGCGCGCAGGCGCTCCGCGCCGTCGCCGTCGGCGATCAGACCGACGCGCACGGGCCCCTGTCCGGTGGGTGGATTGTGGGATCGCGTCATGCGTTTATAATAAGGGGTGGGGTGGCAAGTCCGGCTGGTGTCTCATGAAGGTGCTGATGCGCTCCGTGGCCGTCGTCCTGGTACTGGGTATCGCGGCGTCTCTGCATGCCGATATTCTGCACCTGCGCGACGGTTCCCGCCACTCCGGCGAGGTGGTTCGACAGACGGATACACACATTTACTTCCGTGTGCGCCTGCCGGATGGCTCTGGCGCGCTGATTCGCAGTTTTCCGCGCGCTCGCATCGTGCGCATTGAACCAGGCCAATTGCCGGAAGCCCCCCGCCCCGCCCCGGCACCCGCGCGACGCGCGGCCGACGTGTCCCTCCGTTACACGCAGATGCTGCGCGAAGCCGTCGAATTGTCCGCGGATGACGACCCACTGGCCGCCCTGCGAGCGCTGCAGAAGGCCGTGCTGAACGCGCCCCCGGACGTCCTCCTGCGCCTTGAACAGACTGCGCTCGAATTGCAGAGCCGGTCCCTGGATGAGTGGCTGGCACATACCCGCCTCACCGCGGTTGGCAGCGGGGCCGTTTTTCGCATTACTTACACGACCCCCTACGAGCGCCCCGCGCTGGGGCGGCTGGTAGCCGCCGAGCTCGAAGCGCGGTTGAACCGCCGGCACGCCGGCCGAACTGTCGCCGAATGGGCCGCGCAGCACGAGGACTATCGTACGTTGCGTCCAGAAACGCGTGCGTTGGTGGCCGACACGACTCGTGCAGTGGCCCTGATCGCCACACAACTGCGCTGGGATCCTGCCTTGGAGGTAGATCGCGCAGAGCGCGTTCGCCTGCGCGCACTGCGCACCGAACTCAGCCGCCTCGCCGCGCATCTGCTCGCGCTGCCTGGTTATACCGAAGCGCCCCACCCCGTTATGTCCCAGGACGATCCCGCCGCTGCCGTTGCCGCTGAACTGGCTGCGGCCGCAACCCAATCCGCACCGGCCGCCCCGCTGCCGGACGACACAGGCGACGCGGTCGATCCTTCTGAGCTCGAACCCTCCGACATGGACTCGGCCCCCGAGGCCGATCCGGCGCCACCCTCCGAGGAACCCCCAGCGCCCGGCCCGGGCGCACACCAGGAGCCCCCGCGATGACGTCGACATCGACCCCGTTGCACAAGACCGATCTCCCCGAGCTCGCCAACCGCGGAAAGGTTCGGGACGTTTACAACCTCGGCGGCAAACTCATGATCGTCGCGACCGATCGCGTCTCCGCTTTCGACGTTGTCATGGATCAGCCCGTCCCCGGTAAGGGCATCCTCCTGACGGAGCTTAGCCGCTTCTGGCTCGAGACTTTGTCGGCTTGCCAACCGCACCACCTCGAATACGTCGTCTCCGACGAGCGTGTCCCCGCGTCCTACGAACCGTATGTCGCACAACTTCGTGGCCGGGCCATGGTGGTCAAACGTGTCGAGATTCTTCCCATCGAGTGCATCGTCCGGGGCTACATCGCGGGCAGTGGCTGGAAGGAGTACCAGCAGCGGGGCACCATCTGCGGAATCGAGCTGCCGCCCGGTCTTCGCAAGAGCGAACAGCTCCCGGAGCCCATCTTCACGCCGACGACCAAGGCCACGGTGGGCCACGACGAAGCGGTCACCTGGGCGCAGGCGGAGGAGATCCTCGATTCCTTTCTTACTCAGAAGCGCAGCCGACCCGGTGGTGCCCGCGAGCTGCTTGCGCAGGTCCGTGACCGCTCGCTCGCGATCTACCGCCAGGCCGCCGATTACGCCGCCGCCCGCGGCCTGCTGCTGGCGGATACCAAGTTTGAATTCGGACTCTTCAATGGCGAATTGCTGCTTGCGGATGAGGTGCTCACTCCGGATTCATCACGTTTCTGGCCGACCGACCGCTACGAAGTCGGGGTCGATCAGACCAGCTTCGACAAGCAGGTGCTGCGCGATTACCTCGAAACCCTTGCCTGGAACAAGCAGCCACCCCCGCCCCCACTGCCGCCGGACGTGATCGCGAAGCTGCAGGCCGCGTACGAGGATGCTTATCGTCGCCTGACGGCCTGAGGTCCGGCCGACCACGACGGTTGGCGCTGCCAGGTGTCAAGCGCGGTTGGATGGCGAGGAGGGAACCATGGGGTGGCCGGCCCTGTATGCCGGCCCCGCTTCCCGCGCGTTGTAGTCTACACGCGGCCCAGCCGCTCCAGCACGCCGCGCAGGAGCAGCGGCCACACCAGCGTCGCGTCGGCGTAAACCTCTGCGTGCCGACCGCCCTCTTTCTCCGAGACGAACTTGCCCCACGACACGCCTTCGGAATAGGTACAGCCCGACAGCCCGCCCCAATGGACCGGCTCCGGGCAGATGCGAATCGCGTACTGGAATCGCAGAAATGCGCCAAACTTCCCCGCCGTGCGGCGATCCAGGATTTCACCGAGTGGGCCGACCTGTTGTGCCCAGTTGCGCGGCACGCCGCCGCCGATCGTCACGATCCCCAGGCGCTTCGCGGCACAGCACCGCGCGTAGTAGTCGTGGATGTCCCGCAGGAGGTCGATCTGCACGGGCGGCCGACCGTGCTCCGCCGCGATCTGATTGTGAACGTAGACGTCCAGCCCCAATTCGCTATCCGTGAAACCCGGCACGTAGACCGGGACCTGTTTGGCCGCGGCCGACTGCAGGATGCCGCGCCCCTGGTGCTGCTGACGCACATAATCGCCGATGCGCCAATTCAATTCGTGACTGCCGACCGGGGTCCCCGGGGGCAACTGTTCGAGCACATGCTGCATGATGACGGCGGCCTCTTCGAGGTTCGCCTCCAGTTCGAGCGTGTCGTATACCCGGCAATAGCCCGCGTCATAAAGCTGCTCATCCGACCAGTGCGGATCGTGGCGGAAGTGTGTGTGTCCGCTCTGCTCGATCAGCCCGTGGCACATCAGCGCGCCGGTGCTCACCACGGCATGCACGAGGCCCTGGTCGATCATCTCGGTGATCAGCAGGCCCTGCTTGGCAATGGTCATGGCGCCCGACAGCGTCAGTACGACGAAGCAGTCCGGATCCTTGGCCATTTCAACCAGGATGTCAGCCGCCTCACCGAGACTGCGGCCGCTGAAGGCGGTCCGGCTCATGGCGGCGAGCAGTTCGGAGGCGGTGGCGGTCTGGGTGACGTCGATCGGGTTGAGTGGTTTGAACTGGTGCGACCAACCATCGGAAAGGCGGTCGTTCCCGCGCGACTTATCGTGCTCCTCATGCGTGGGCATGCGTCGTACTCCTGTGGGCCTGGTGCGGTCGGGCCGGTCCGCCGCGCTGGGGCGCAGGGTAGCGCGGCCTTCAGGGGTGGTGTATCCGACCCCGCTGTTGGCGTCCAGTCATATCGCGGCACGCGCGGCGCGCAGCCACGTCAGCCACGGTGCGAGGCCCGCCCCGGATTTCGGTGCGCACTCGATGAGCGGAGCGTGTGTATTGATCCGGGCGAGGTCTGCGAGCACGATCGCCCGGTTGAACTCCACCACGCTGAGCAGATCGGTCTTGGTGAGCAGGATCACGTCGGCGGGTTGGAAGAGTGTCGGGTACTTCGCGACTTTGTCATCACCCTCGGGCACACTCAGCAGTACCGCGCGCCGCTGCTCGCCGAGGTCGTGCGCCGCGGGACAAACCATGTTCCCGACGTTCTCGATGAAGACATACTCGATGCCGGCAAGTGTCAAAGTGTCGAGTCCGGCGGCGACCTGCGCCGGAGACAGGTGACACCCGCGGCCCGTGTTGATCTGCGTGACGGCGCTGCCTGTGACACCGAGCCGCTCTGCGTCGCGCGTGGTTTGCAGGTCACCCACCAACACGGCACACCGTGCCGGTCCCAGCGCTGTAAGCGTTTGCTGCAGCAACGTCGTTTTGCCGCTGCCTGGCGCGCTCATCACGTTCACCGCCAGGACACCTGCCGCGGTAAAGCGCGCCCGGTTGTTCGCCGCTGCGGCGGCATCGGCTTTCAGCACACTCTCCACCACCTGGATCTTCACGCGCTGCTCCCGTCGCCCGCCGTGGCCTGATCCGCGACGACCGCTGCCAGCACGATATCGTCGCCGGCGACGAACGTCACATCCGCCGCGCCGCATGTGCGGCACAGGTAGTCGTCGATTTCCGGGGCGAACTCCGTGGCGCAGCCGTTGCAACGTGCTCGCAGCGGCTCTTCGTGCAGAATCAGCCGCGCCGCGGCCGCCACGGTGTTCTCGCTTACGACCTCGAACGCGGTCTGGAGCGCCGCGGGCACAATCTGCCGCCGCGCGCCGCACACCAGTTCGATTTCGGCGATATGTAGGAGCCGCTCACGCGCCGCCAGTGCCAGCACCTGCGCCAACACCTGCATGGCAATCGTGACTTCGTGCACCTGGTCCTGCTCCGCGCCGCGCGCCGTACTGCGATTTAGCAGATGCGCGGCAGTTCTTCGCCGTAGGGTCGCTGGATGATGCGCCGCCCGCCGGCCCGCGTGATGAGCTCGGCGAGTGGGGGTTGCATGTCCGTCAGGCGGCCGATGTCGGCCGCGTTTCGCCCGCGCGGCAGCGCGCGCCAGGCGTCGAGCACCGCGGCGGCGGCGTCCGGTGCGACCACGACGACGCATTTGCCTTCGTTCGCGACGGTCAGCGGATCCAACCCGAGCAACTCGGCCGCATGGCGCGCGGCCGGCGTCAGCGGAATCCGGGCCTCGTCAACCTCGACGTTCCAGCCGCTCGCCGCACACAGGTCCGCCAGCACGCCCGCGAGACCGCCGCGGGTCGCGTCGCGTGCGAAGCGCACCCCGCCGGTCGCGAAGGCCGCCGCAAGGATCGCGTGCAGCGGCGCCACGTCGCTGCGCAGCGGCGAGGTGAATTCCAGCCCGGCGCGCACCGACATGATGGCGAGGCCGTGCTCCGCGATGGGTCCGTTGATCAGAATGCGGTCGCCCGGTTGCACGCGGCTCGCCATGGGGTGGACGTCTGTCGGCCGCCAGCCGATTCCGGCGGTGTTGATCAGCAGTCCGGCCGTAGTGCCCGGGGGCTGGTCGTCGTCGGCCGCCGCGCTACTGGATTCGATATTCCGGAAGCGGCGCTCGATGACCTTGGTATCGCCGGTAACGACCTGTACGCCGGCTTCGCGCGCGGTTGCCGCGATGCTCGCCATGATCCGGTCGAGCGTGGTGAGCGGCAGCCCTTCTTCGAGGATCAGCCCGAGACTCAGCGCCTGTGGGGTCGCACCCATGACGGCAAGGTCATTCACCGTGCCGGCCACCGCGAGCCGGCCGATGTCGCCACCGGGAAATTCGATCGGCGTGACCACGTAGGAGTCCGTGGTGAACACCAGTTCCTGCCCGGCCGCCGCGGGCGGAGGTGAGATTGCCGCACTGTCCTCAAGGCGGTCGAGGAGTGCATTCGCCAGCGGCGGGAGCACATGGCGCTGGAGCAGGCGGGCCGTCAGTTCGCCCCCGCCCCCGTGGGCCACGACGATGCGGTCATACGGATCCGTGGTGCCCGCCCCGCCTTTCACGAGGTCGCCCTCACGCCGCCCACGCGATGATACTTGTACCAGGCGGCGCAGGTCCCTTCGCTGCTCACCATGCAGGGCCCGAGGGGATCGAGCGGATGGCACCGTTCGCTAAAGGCCGGGCACTCGGGTGGCTCGACCCGGCCGGTGATGACCTCGCCGCAGCGGCATAACGGGTGCTCTTCATCCGTGCCCAGCGTCAGGCCGAACCGCTCCAAGGCATCGAAACGCCGCCAGGCAGCACCGAGCCCGAGCCCGCTTTGCGGGATGGTGCCAAGGGCGCGCCACGGGGTGTCCTCGGCGGTGAACACTTCCTGGAGCAGCGCGCGCGCGACGGTATTGCCGGCCGCGGTGACCGCGACCGAGTAGGCGTTCTCGACCTCCGCGCGGTTCGCCACGAGCTGCCGCAACACCGCGGCCAGGCCAGCCAGCACCGTCGGGGGCTCAAAGCCGGTGACGACAACCGGCCGGTGGTACTGCGCACAGACCGGTGCATAGGCCGCCGCGCCGATGATGACGCTGACGTGCCCTGGTGCAAGGAAACCGGCCAGGCCACCGTTCGTCGATGCCGCTTGTCCGCCTGCACTCCGCTGTTCCTCCGCGAGCAGCGCCAGCATCGCCGGCACGATCAACTTGTGGAAGCTCAGAACAGAGAAGTTGCCGATCTCCCGTCCGGCCGCTGCCCGTACCGTGGCCGCTGTGGCCGGCGCGGTGGTCTCGAAGCCGACCGCGAGGAAGACGACTTGCCGGTCGGGCAGTGCCAGCGCGAGTTCGAGTGCCGTGCGGGCCGAGTTGACAATGCGGACATCGGCGCCCGCGGCGCGCAGGCGTTCGAGGGAGCCCTTGCGACCCGGAACGCGCAACATATCGCCATAGGTGGCCAGGGTGATGCCCGGCTGCGCGGCGAGGTCGAGGGCGGCGTCGATGTGCCGTTGCGCGGTGACACACACGGGGCAGCCCGGACCACTGATCAGGCGAACCTGTGGTGGTAGCATGGTGCGCAAGCCGGTGCGGAAGATCGAGACGGTGTGGGTTCCGCAGACTTCCATCACCCCGACACGCCGGTCCAGTTGCTCGGCGAGTGTATGGATCTCGTCCCGCAGCGACGCGCTGGAGGCGGTCACGGTGTGCCGTCCCGCCGGGGCGCAGGTGGCCGCAGACGATCGGCCAGTACGGGCGCTGCGCCATGCGTTTCGCCGAGGGTGGGATTGAACTCTTCGGCGAGTGCGCCATCTTCACCGAAGGCAGCATGCAGGTAGTCCCACGTTTCGCGGGCGGCTTCCTCGTCCAGTTCGGTGATTGAGAAGCCGGCGTGGACAAGGACCCACGAACCCACCCCGGCCGTAGGGGTCATCACGCGGCTGATGAGGAGTCGATTGCCGAGCAGGTCGACCACCGCGTCCTCACCCTCGCACGCTACGACTCGCGCGGGCACGGCCAGACACATGGCAACTCTCCTGACAGGGGGGGCGGGGTGCCGGACTCGCCGGGTTGTCCGCCCGAGGACCACTTGCCAGTATACCATGCTGCCGTGTGGTTCGCGGGTGGGAAAGCCGGGAAAGAAAGGCGTATTCTGGTTACTGGCGCTGTGAGCGTGTGCACGGGCTGTTCCTGGCTCGCTGCGCGAGCAGGGTGGGTTGCTACAATGTCCGCGTGGATGTGTTCGCCCCCATCCGCGAAGACGCCCCATTCTCCGAGCTACTCCGGTTGCTACGGGCCGGTCCGGGCCCCGTGGCGGCCGAAGGGCTGTGGGGTAGTTCTGCGCCCGTGCTGGCGGCGCTGGCAGCCGAGGCGCTGCGCCGGCCCCTGCTGCTGATTACGGCCCACGCCGACGAGGCGGATGATCTGCGTGACGATGTGGAGACCGCGATCGGCGCAACGCCGGAGCTGCTGCCGCAGTTGGAGACGCATACAGGACAAGGGGCAGCGGCCGATGAAGAACTGACGGGTGAGCGGTTGCGCTTGTGCCTGCTGATGGCGGAAGCGCGGCGGGGGCAGGGGGAGCCGGTTCGCATCGTGGCGCCGATCATGGCGCTGATGCAGCCGGTGCCGTCGCCGGAAGCGCTCGAGGCACGGTCATTCAAGCTTGCGGTGGGGGCGGAGCATGAGCCGGAGGTCGTTGCCAACTGGCTGACAGAGCACGGCTTCCGAGCGTGCGATGCGGTCGAGGTGGCGGGCGACTTCGCGCGTCGCGGCGGGATTCTCGACGTGTACTCCAGCGCGCATATGAACCCGGTGCGCATCGAGTTCTTCGGCAATGAGGTCGACTCGATCCGCCTTTTCGATCCGGGGACGCAGCGCTCCTCCCAGCCACTCGACGAAATCTGCCTGCCCGCGCTGTCGTTTACCAAGGCCGAGGCCGCCGTCGGCAAGACCACGACCAGTTTCATGGCGCTACTGCCACCCGATACCCTGATTGCACTGCAGGAACCGAGTGAGATCCAGGAATTGGGGCGCACGTACCTCCAGCGGCTGGGCGAGCGGGCCGGGATCATCCCCGCCGAGGCGGTCCTGCGCGCCGCGAACGCCTTTACAGGTCTCCACCTGCACCGCTTCCAGGGGGGAGCCGCGCCGGCCGTGCAGTTCGATGTAGCGAGTCTGCCGCAGTTTGAAGCGCGGAGTGCCGAGGCCTTTCAGACCCTGCGTGGGCTTTCGGACGAGTGTGATGTAATCGTGTTGTGTGAGAATGCTCCGGAAGCGCAGCGCTTCGAGGAACTGCTTTCACAAGAACGCGGCACGCCGGCGGTACCGGCCGAGGCGCCGGGCGTCGGCGCTGAGGCCGCAAGCCCACTCGCGACGCCGCCTGGGGCGCTGGATCGCGTGCGCGCGGCCATCGGTGTTGTGCACCGGGGCTTTCTCTGGGGTCGGACGGCCTACGTCCCGCACCACGAGCTGTTTCACCGCTTCCGGCAGCGGCGAACGCTGCGGCGCGTCGCGCCCGCCCGGCCGATCGACAGTTTCTTTGATCTTGCGGCCGGCGATCACGTTGTTCATGTGCTGCACGGGATCGGGCGCTTTCTCGGCTTGAAATCGCTGCAGAAGGAGGGGCAGACCGGCGAGTATCTCGCGATCGAGTTCGCCGACGAGGCCGTCGTGCACGTTCCCGTCAGCCAGATTTACCTGATCCAGAAATACATCGGGACGTTCCGGGGGCGCCCGCGACTGAGCAAGATCGGCGGGAGCACCTGGAAGCGGACGAAGGAGCGTGTGGCTGAAGCCGTTACGGACATGGCGGCGGAACTGTTGGCGATCCAGGCGCGGCGCGCCATGGAAGCGGGGGTGGCGTATCCGCGTGATACCGGTTGGCAGCGCGAGTTCGACGGCGCATTTCCCTACACCGAGACACCGGATCAATTGCGCGCGATCGAGGAGATCAAGCACGATCTGACGCGGCCGCGGCCGATGGACCGGCTACTGTGCGGCGACGTGGGTTACGGCAAGACGGAAGTGGCGATGCGGGCGGCGTTCAAAGTGGTGGAGTACGGACGCCAGGTGGCCGTGCTGGTGCCGACGACAGTGCTCGCGGAGCAGCACTACCAGACTTTTCGCGACCGAATGGCGGACTACCCGTTCGCGGTCGAAGTACTTTCGCGATTCCGGAGCAAGGGTGAGCAGCGGCAGATTGTCGAGCGGGCGCGGCAGGGGCAGGTGGACATCCTGATCGGAACGCACCGGCTGCTGTCGGCGGATGTACGCTTCGCCGATCTTGGTCTGGTGATCATCGACGAGGAGCAGCGCTTCGGCGTGGAAGCGAAAGAGCGGCTCAAGCAGTTGCGGGCGACGGTGGAGCTGCTGACCCTCACTGCGACACCCATTCCGCGCACGCTGCACATGTCCTTGCTGGGTATTCGTGACATCTCCTCACTGGCGACGGCGCCGGTTGATCGACGCGCGATTGTCACCCAGGTACGGATGTGGGATGACGGGCTGATTCGTGCGGCGATTCTGCGGGAACTCGACCGCGACGGGCAGGTCTACTTCGTCCACAACTTCGTCCGTGACATCCACATGGTCGCGAACCGGCTGCGGACGCTTGTACCGGAGGCGCGGTTCGTCGTGGGGCATGGCCAGATGGCCGGCGGCGAGCTCGAGGAGGTGATGCTCGCCTTCCTGCGGCGTGAAGCGGACGTGCTCGTTTCTACAAACATCATCGAAAGCGGCCTCGACATCCCCTCCGCGAACACGATCTTCGTGAACCGCGGCGAACGCTTCGGCCTGGCGGAGCTGCATCAGCTGCGCGGCCGCGTCGGACGCTCGCGGCATCGCGCCTACTGCTATTGCCTGCTTTCCCCGAAACATCCGGTCCATGACACCGCCGCGCGGCGGCTGAAGGCGCTGGAGCACTACAGCGACCTCGGTGCGGGCTTTCAGATCGCAATGCGCGACCTCGAGATTCGTGGCGCCGGCAACATTCTCGGGTCGGAGCAATCCGGCCATATTGAGGCCGTGGGATACGAGATGTACTGCCAGCTCCTCGAACAGTCCGTGCGTAAGCTGAAGAATGAGCCGCCGCGGGACTACCGCCCCGTCAATCTCGATCTGGGGATCTCCGCCACGATTCCGCGGGCGTACATCCGCTCGGATCGGCAACGCATGGAGGTCTACAAGCGCATCACGCAGTGCCGTACGCTCGCCGAGATCGAAGTGCTGCGATCGGACCTGCGCGACGCGTTCGGGCCGTTGCCGGAAGCCGTTGAAACGCTGTTACGGCTGGGTGAAATTCGCGCGCTGGCCGGGCAGTGGGGTGTGCGCTCGATCGTGCTTGATCCGCCGGACCTTATTTTCTCCATCGACGATCTGCAGAAGGTGCAGCCGCTGTTCTCCGAGGGACCCGGTTCGCCGCGCATGCCCGATCCCCAGACGATTCACTGGCGTCTGCCCAAGCGCCTGCTGGAGGGGAACGCGCTGTTGGAGACGCTACGCGCGCAGCTCCAGGAACGTCCGGTGCTGGTGCGTTGAAGCGGTTCCGCAGCCCCGTGCCATTGCCGGGGCACCAGGGACGCGCTAGATTGTGAAGCCGTGCGCCGACGTACCGGACCGGAGCGGGTCTGCGTCGACAACGGGCGAAGATCTCAAGGAGGAACGGCGATGCGAGCATGCGGGAGCGGTGGGTGGGTGGTGACCCCTGAGAGAACGTCTCGATGCGGCGGCACAGCGCGGCGGTCTGCGTGGGCGCTCATGGCACTGTGCGCCGGACTGCTCCCGGTTGCGGCCGGCTGCATCGATCTCCCACGTCTGGATGACATTTTCGTGCGCGGAGAACCGTTCATTACGAGTGGCACCACGGTCATTGTAGAGCGTGGCGGGCCGTGCGTGACATGGCTGGGGGACAACGGCGTTACCTATCACCTCTTTCAGGGGCTGAATGTGGTCAATGCCGATTTTGATCGAATCCTCGTGCCCGGGGTGCGCTCGCGACTGGTATTAGCGCCGCGCTCCGACCTTGAAGTCACCTGCCGCATCGGGCGCACGGTCGAAGTGCAGGCGGTGCTTGAGATTCTCGACTGAGGCAACCAGCCGGAGCCGGTCGTGCGGGCGTGGCTTCTCCCGATCTGTCGCGGTATGTGCGTGCTTTACACTGCGGCTGGCCTAGGCCTGCTGCTGGGGGGCTGTACCCCACAGGAACTTGCGGCGCCGGCTCCCGAACCGGTGGTCATTGTCGGGACCGAGGGATTGGTGCAACCGGCGGTGCGTGGGTTCGAAAGGGTCTTTCGGCCGATGGACTTACGGAGTGTCACCACTGCGACCGGGACGGTTCTCGTCGCCGAGTTCGAAATG
Source organism: Phycisphaerales bacterium (assembly GCA_016716475.1). Classification (NCBI taxonomy): domain Bacteria; kingdom Pseudomonadati; phylum Planctomycetota; class Phycisphaerae; order Phycisphaerales; species Phycisphaerales bacterium. The sequence goes on along the minus strand of JADJWG010000001.1, from coordinate 1,121,801 downwards.
ACCGTGGCGAAAGGCGACAGTCCCCTGCGTGTGCGGCTGGTCGACCCGCTGGCGGGCACGGTGCGTTCGCTGTCTGCGGCCCCAGACCCGGGCGCCATTCCAGCGGCGGGCGCCGGCTTCTGGCCCGGCGGGTCCGGACGCGGAGGGCAGCGTATTGGAGTGCGCCTACCGGCTGAGTGGCTGGGAGGACGCACACGGCTCGAGCTGTATACCGCAACGGATACGGGGGGGGCTCCGCTCGGCCTGGCGACGCTCGAACTGGCACCGGAGTTCTTCTATCTCGCCGTGGTGGGGGACTCGATCCAATGGGGGAACGGTTTGCATGAGCGTGACAAGATTTCGGCGCGCGTTGCGGCAACGCTGGAAAGGGAGACCGGACGACGTGTTGTGACGCAGCGCTATGCCCATTCCGGGGCGACGATTCTGCCACGCCCGGATGAGGGGATCTGCACCGTCAACTGCAATGGCGAGGTACCGACGGCGTGGACCTCCGTATTCTCCCAGGTCGAGCTGATCCAGTCGCCCGAGATCGTGGAGCTGGTCCTGCTGGACGGCTGCATCAATGATGTGGGGCTGGATGTGATTCTCGACCCAACCATCCCGCCGGAGATCCTGAAAGAGATTACCGCGCTCGCCTGCGAAGAGGCGATGTTCCTGCTGCTGCAGCGCGTCCAGACGCGACTCCCGCAAGCCGCCATCGCCGTGACGGGTTACTACCGCATCATCACGGAGTACAGCGATCTGGCTGCACTGCGGACGTGGGAACAGGCGCTCGATGGTGAGGTGGCACCCGAGAGCGACAGTCAGTTCCTCGCCGCGCTGATCCGGAATTCACAGCTATTCGATGCGGCTGCACGCGCCCACCTCGCGGCCGCGGTCGAACGGGTGCGTGCGGACCAGCCCGCTGCTCGCATCACCTTTGCCGACCCCGCCTTCCCGGCCGATCGGGCAGTGTTTACTCCGGACCGCTGGCTGTGGAGCTTGCAGGAGGACGCCATTTTTTCGGGGCGGTTCGACCTGGGCTTCCGGCTGGTGCCGGAAGATCCGTTGCGGGATCTGCGGGGGCGGCGTTGTGTGGAACCGGGTGTGGTGAGCGGCGCTGTGTTTTGTATGTATGCTTCGGTCGGGCATCCCAACCCGGCCGGCGCTGCGCGTTACGCTGAACGCGTGGTAACCGGCCTGCGCGAGATCGGCGTACTGGCGCGCTAATCGTTGGACGGCGGTTTCGAGGTGGGTGTTCCGGTGGCCAGCCCCATGGCGATGCGCTTGCGCAACACAGCCCGAAGGGGACGACGTGTGGCGATTTCCTCGGGGGTGGGAGGCGGCTGAAACCAGCTCGCGACCCGCGCCTTCCAACGTTGCCAGCCAGTCAGGGCAGGATACGCGTCGAGCAGCCGGGCCAGGTCCATGCCGAGTTCGCCGGCTGACTGGTACGGCTGCCCGAGGGTGCTGCGCACGGCCGTCCCGAGAATCGCGGCCAGCCAGTAGCGAAACTCCGGTGTGCGGGGGTCGGGGTGCCCGGCCGCGTCGCTCAGCGCCACGGCGCTCACGTCGAAGGTCACACTGCCGGGAGCGCGCTGCGGCCGCCGATGGGTCAGGAGCTCAATCGCGATCAGTCCGAGGGTGAAGACGTCCGAAGGGGGGGCCACTGCGGCCAGGCGCCCGGCGAGTTGCTCCGGGCTGGCGTAGGCGATGGTTCCGGCGAAGCACCCCTCGCGGTCGACGGTCAGGTGAGAATCGAGGGCGGGAATGTGGGCAATGCCGAAGTCGAGCACCTTGGGTTCACCGTCGGGCTGCACGAGAATGTTGTCGGGCTTCAAATCGCGGTGGATGATCCCGCGGTGGTGCGCGTATTCGACCGCGTCGCACACCTTGGTCAGCAGGCGGAGACGGGCGCGCGTATCCAGACGATGCTCGCGAGCGAAGCGTGTCAGTGGTCGGCCCGCGATGAACTCCATGACGAAGAATGGCCGCCAGTCATCCTGCTCATCGGGTGTGCGGGTGGGGAGCATGCGGCCGAGGCCACCGTGGACGAAGCGCGCGATGTTGGGGTGCTGGAGTTGACGAAGGACTTCCTCCTCAAACTTGAAGCGGTGCCGGGTTTCGGGGTTCAGAAGGCCGCGGCGCAGGATCTTGATCGCGACCTGGCGGTGGAGGGTGGGGTGGACGGCCCGGTAGACGACGCCCATACCACCACGGCCGAGAATCTCGAGCACGGTATACCGGTCGATGGTGAAAGGTGGGGCACGTTCCTCAGCGGCCGTGAGATCGCGGGCGGCGCCGGAGTGAATTCGATCGCAGGTGGTGGTGCCGGGCACCTGCCAACCCGTGCCTTGGGGGTGTTGTGGGCGGAAATCGCGCATCAGTTCGAAATGGGGCAGGAGCGAACGGACTTCGGCAAGGATTGCCGGATCGTCCGGTTGCGTGGCGAGGAAGGGTTCGCGCTGTTCGACGGGCAGGGCGGCGACCTGTTCGAGGAGCAGCCGGGCGCGACGGTGAAACTCAGTCGGCATCGGAGGGGGCCCCGGTCAGTTGGCGGTTCAACCAAGCGAGGGCGTAACGATAGTCCTTCTCGACGGTGCTGGCGCTGACACTGAGTACGCGGGCGGTTTCGGCGTGCGTGAGGCCGCCGAACCAGTGCAGCTTGACGATATCGGCAAGCCGCTGGCTTTCGGATTGGAGCGCCTCCAGCGCTTCGGCGAGGTCAAGCAGATCGACGTTGCCGGACTCCCATTCCACCGAGACCGCTTCGAGCGGAATGCGGTGCCAGGCGTCTCCTTCGGCGGGTACCCCCGGTTCCTGCGGGGCGCTGCGCCGCGGGGTGCCACCGCGTTTGCGCGCGTTGCGGATGCGCAGATGGTCGACGAGCACCTGCCAGATCTTGCGGCTGGCGATCGCGCGGAAGTGCTCGGGACTGTCCCACTGGAGCTGCGCATGCTGAATGAGGTTCAAGCAGGCCTCATTCACCATTTCGGTGGGGCGCAGTGTGAATCCGGGGGGTTGACGCCGGAAGTATGCCGCCGCGACGGCACGCAGGTCGTCATAGACCTGCGCGAGCAGGGTTTCGGTGCTGGCGCGCTGTACGGGATCGGGCTGGGGCATGGCGCACCTCCGTATTGATCTTACGCCACCGCCGGGCTGGTCGGAAACCTCTGTTCGCCAGCCAGACTGCGTAGGACTGGCCCTACGCGCTGCCCGCTTCGTCGGCCTTTTCGACCCACGCAGCTTCGGCCTCCGCCAACTCGGCTCGGAGGGTGTCAAGCTCGCCCTGCAACTCCGCCACCTTCGCGGCGTCGGAGTAGACCTGTGGATCGTTGAAGCGTTCGTGCAGGGCCGTGATGCGGCGTTCCTGGTCGGCGATGAAGGTCTCGAGCTCGGCCAGCGGCATGCGCCGGTAGCGGGATGGAGGTGGTTTGGAGCCCGCGCCGGCGGAGCGCACGGGATTCACCCGCTTCTGTCGGCGGCGCTCCTCCTCGGCGGCGGCCTGCGCAGCGGCCTCGACCGCGGCGCGTTCGCTCTCGACGAGCGCAATGTAATCGGAGTAGTTCCCGTTGACGTAGCGGCAGCCCTCAGGCCGAATCACCAGCAGGCGCTCGACGACGCGGTCGAGAAAGTAGCGGTCGTGACTGACCGCGATGACCGTGCCGGGGAATTCGTCGAGCGCTTCTTCGAGCACTTCGCGCGAGGGGATGTCGAGGTGGTTGGTGGGCTCGTCGAGGATGAGCACGTCGGGCTGTCGGAGGATGAGCTTCATGAAACGGACGCGCGACTGCTCCCCGCCGGAAAGGTCGCCGATCCGCTTGAATGGGGCTTCGTCGGTAAAGAGGAAGCGCGCCGCGTAGTGGCGTGCGTCCCGCTCGAGAAAATCACTGCGGACGGCGCACAGTTCTTCGACGATGGTGCGGTCGAGGTGCAGGTCGCGCACATCCTGGGCGAAATAGCCCACCTGGACCGTGGTGGAGACATGCACCTCACCGGAATCCGGCGACACGAGGCGGAGCAGGATCTTGAGCAGTGTGCTTTTGCCGGTTCCGTTCGGCCCGGTAATACCCAGGCGTTGTCCGGTGCGGACGGATAGGTCGAGCCCCGCGAAGAGCTGCTTGTCGCCATAGCGCTTGGCGAGACCGACTGCGCCAACCAGCTCCTTGCCTTTCTGGGCGGACGTATCGACGCGTGCGAACTGGAAGCGCGTCCGATGCGTCTCGCCGGGCTTGTCGAGCGTGAACTCGCCCTTGCCGAGGCGGGTCTCGAGCTTCTTCAGCCGCCCCTGTGCCTGCCGCGAGCGCTGCCCGGCCATGTACTTGCGGATGTAGCCGCGCTCTTTGTCGAGGAAGGCCTTGTCCTTCTCGTATTGACGCTCCTGCGTGAGTCGTTCGAGGGCCCGGGTTTCGAGAAACTGGGTGTAGTTGCCGGTGTAGCTCCGTAATTGTCCACCAGCGGGTGCGGCGATGACTTCGACGGTGCGCTCCGCGACGCGGTCGAGGAGGTAGCGATCGTGCGAGATGATCACCGCACCGCCGTGATGACCGGCGAGGAACTTCTCCAGCCAGCGGATGGCGTCGATGTCGAGGTGGTTGGTGGGCTCATCGAGCAGCAGGAACGTCGCGTCCTGCAGGAGCAGGCGGCCGAGCGCGGCCCGGCACTTCTGCCCGCCGGAAAGGGCCGACAGCGGCAGGTCATAGTCGCTGAGCAGAAAGCCGAGTCCGCCGAGCACCTCGTTCAGGCGTTGCTCGAAGGTGTAACCGCCGGCGGCTTCAAAACGTGCGTGCACACGGTCGTACTCGGCCAGCAACTCCGCCGCGTGGGGGGCGTCGTGTTCGGCCGCGATGCGGTCCGAGAGTTCGTGGACACGCCGCTCCAGGGCGCCGAGCTCGCCAAAGGCGGCGGTGACCGCCCCACGCAGCGTCAGGGTCTCGTCGAGGTCGGGCTCCTGGGTGAGGTAGCCGACCTCGAGCCCGCGGGCGATGGTGACTGTGCCCATGTCGGGCGGGAACTGCCGGGCGATGAGGCGGAAGATGGTGGTCTTGCCGGCGCCATTGGCGCCAACCAGGGCGGCAATCTGACCAGGGTGCAACTCCAGCGACACATCGTCGAGCACGATGCGGGGACCGAACTGCTTGGTAACGTTTTGAAGACGAATAGCGGCCATAGGGGGCTGCAATGCGCTGGGGTTGAACGGACAGCGTCTGAGGCGTAGTCGGCTCGCGAACTCGGCGTGGCCGATCAGGTTGGGGATCAAATCATGGGTACGGCCTCTTGTTCCGCCGGGCAGGCCGGGGCGATCGGGTCCTCCGCGGCGGCACCAACCCGGCAGTCGCGACCGGGGTAAGCCCTGCAGCGCGCGAAAGCGGTCGGATCGGCGGACCCATCGGTGTCCTCTCCAAGTTCCGTCCGCAAACGACTTGAGCCATCATACCGTCAACCTTTGCCGATCGGTCTCAGGCCTGCGGCCGCTGCAGCGGGAACAGGATCACGTCGCGAATGCTGGCGCTGTTCGTCAGCAGCATGCAGATCCGGTCGATGCCGATTCCCAATCCGCCCGCGGGCGGCATGCCGTGCTCGAGCGCTTCCACGAAGTCCTCGTCCATCACCGCCATCGTCTCGCCCTCCTCGCCACGGAGCTGCTGACTGAACGTCTCACGCTGGACGTCGGGATCGTTCAGCTCGGTATACGCGTTGCCCAGCTCCATGCGATTCAGGTACGCCTCGAACCGCAAGGCGATCCGCGGATCGGACGGGTCGCGCCGCGTCAGCGGGCAGAGCGGTGCCGGGTAGTCGACCACGAACGTCGGCTGCACCAGGTGCGGTTCAGCGTAGTGCTCGAAGAGCGCATTCACCACGAGCGCATCATCCAGCTTGTGCTCCTCGATGCTCAGCTCCCGCGCGCGGCCGCGAGCCGCGGCCACATCCTCGATCGGCAAACCGACGTGCGTGCGGTAGAGGTCGGCGTATTTGCAGCGCGCCCAGGGCGGTGTCAGGTCGAGCGTCTGGTCCCCGTAAGGCAGGCGATACGTACCGTGCAGGGCGTGTGCCGCTCCGGCCACGATTTCCTCGGTGATGTCCATCATGTCGTGGTAGTCACCGTACGCCTGGTACAGTTCGAGCATCGTGAACTCGGGATTGTGGCGCGGACTGATGCCCTCGTTCCGGAAACAGCGCGCGAACTCGTACACCCGATCAAGGCCGCCTACCAGGCAGCGCTTCAGGTACAGCTCCGGCGAGATGCGCAGGTAGAGCTGCATTTCGAGCGTGTTGTGGTGGGTGAGAAACGGCCGCGCGGCCGCCCCCCCATACAGCGGCTGGAGCACCGGCGTATCGACCTCGATGAAGCCGCGACGCTGCAGGACCGTGCGCGCATGCGCAATGATGCGGGCCCGTTGCACGAAAACCGCGCGCGATTCCGGATTGCTGAACAAGTCGACGTAGCGCCGCCGGTAGCGGGCCTCAATGTCGGTCAGCCCGAGACGCTTTTCCGGCGGTGGTCGCAGGGCCTTGCTGAGCAGTACGCATTCGTCCGCCCAGAGCGTCAGTTCACCTGTCTTGGTGCGGCCGATGCGGCCCGCGGCGCCGACAATGTCGCCGAGGTCAAGCAGCTTGGCGACCTGCCAGCCGGTGCCTTCCGCAAGCACCTTTTTGCTTAGTGCGAACTGGAGTTCGCCGGTCTGGTCGCGAATGGTAAGGAAGATGAGACTGCCGAACTCGCGGTAGAGCGCCACGCGACCGGCGGTGTGGAAACGCGCGGCATCGCCCTCCGCAGTTTCCCCGGGGCCGAGGTCGAGCCGTTCACCCGCGGCCCGCACGGCGGCCAGGGGCTGTGTGTCCGGGAAACGGCCGCCAAAAGGGTCGATTCCGAGGGCTCGGAGCTTCTCGAGCTTGATACGGCGATCGGCAATCTGGTCACTCATGGGGGCCAGTATAGCGGATTCGGCTACGGGGACCGGGCGGGTCACTGGGCTGGTGAGCGGCGCCGCCACGGCTCCGGGGGTCGTTGACGGGCTTCGGCGGCCGGGCTACCGTGCCTTCGCGTGCGGTGGCCGCGAATGGCAGGCCCCGTCGGCACGATGGGGCACAGGTGAGGCAGGACGTGCGATGGCGGTGCAGCAGTGGTCCGAGACGATCATCCTGGGAGAGTTGGGTGACGATCCGCAATTCACCGACGATCTGGCCGCAATCATCGATCAGTGCACGCGGGACACGCGGCAGGATGTGTTGCTGAGTCTCTCCGAAGCCCACTATCTGAACTCGTCGAACATTGCCCAGTTGCTGAAGTTGCAAGCTGGTGACGATTACGAACCAGCGGCGGCTTAAGCTGGCCGGGGTCAGCACGCATGTGTGGGGCGTCTTCCTCGTCACCGGGCTGGATCGCATTTTTGACTTCGTGGACGACGTACCAAGCGGTCTCGCGACGCTGCAGATGGGTGAATAGCGGATCCGGAATCAGAGTCCGGCATGCCCTCTGTGCCCCGCGCGGCGCAGTCCGCGCGGGATGGGGAACGTCGGTGCCTTGCCGGCCCTCTTTGATTCGTACTGGGGGCTGTCGGGGGCTCGCCGTCAATGTTTGAAGCGGCCGAAGTGCTCGGTTAGCGGTCGCCGGGTGGATTTCGGGTATGATGCGGGTTGGCGGCGGGTGCGGAAGACCGTGACGCCGTGGGACGAGCAGGCGAGCGGCTGGGCGGGTACTCCGTCGCTGGATCGCCGGTTCCTCTGGTCGGGGTGGCGGATGCTGCTGGAGCTCGACATGCTGGCGGCCGAGCCGGACGAGCCGCTGCGGGCGCTGTCCTGGGGCCTGGACCTCGCGGGCCTGGGCGGGTCGCAGGGCGGCCGGGCGTCGGCCGGGCTCTTCGAGCAGGCCGGGACGATCGGCGGGCTGCTGGCCGTGCGCGTGTGCGACGTGAGCGGCTCTCCCGAGCCCGACGACCCGGTGGATTACGTCTACCTGTATGACGCGCTGGGCAACGTCGGCCAGGTGGTGGACTGGTCGCACGATGCCCAGCAGCCCGGCGCCGCGCTCACCGCCCGCTACGAGTACGACCCCTACGGCGGCGTGACGAAGGCCCAGGGCGACTACGCCGCCGACAACGCCTGGCGCTTCAGCACAAAGCAGTGGGATGATGAGACGGGGTTGGGGTGGTGGGGGAAGCGGTACTACGACGGCTTGATTGGGAGGTGGATGTCGTGGGACCCAATTGGGGAACGAGGCGGATTGAACCTCTACGCGTTCGCGCGAAACGCTCCTCTGGATTATGTAGATGCGATAGGGCTCACTGATCGCCGTGACGGCGCTCGCGTGCTCGGTACGAAGGGCTTAGGATCGCTCTACGACACAACTGGCGAGGGATACTCTCCGCCCACGGACTTGTTGGACGACGTGAGTCCCCCGGTTCGAGAAGCCGCGTGCATTGAGTACTGCCATACTCGCAATGGGACGGACGGGCTGGCGTATGAAAGCTGCCTGCATGGATGCAAGGCTGGCTGGTCGACAACTAGTTTTAAGCAATGCCAAAATGTCTGCAGACAGCACGCCCTTACGCCGGTTGGCACAGTGTTCGAGGAGTGCTACAACGGCTGCATGTCGAAGGTCGCAGACCTCGGCGATCCCTCTGCATACTCCAAGTGCAAGCGACATTTTACGATACGCGGACACGGTGTTCAAACAGTAGATGAGTCGGGTGCGCCGCTCGCCAAGCCCACATATACTACCCCCGTAAGCAAAGACTACAAGACATCGTATGACGAGGACTACTTTGCCAAAACGGTTTGTCCGCAACTCTGCTGGGGCGCCCGGATCACCTTCTGGACCTGTGGACACGGCAGCGTGCCAAACGACGTCGGCAACAGGCTATTGAGTAGGTGTCCAAAGATCTCTTATGCGCGAGCTTGCACAGGCGTACTAAATGTTGTCGATTCTGAGTACCTGGACATGACCTTCTATTATGATTGTCGCGGCACATGGGTTACAATTCCGAATCCGAATAAGAAGAGCATGTCTCACTATCATGAGGCTATCTCAAAACCTCTGAAAGCAAGAGAAGCGTACAGGTCATATGCAAGAAGCCGCTGAACAGGCAGCTCGACTTCTCCCAACGGATGCAGAGCCGGCGGTAGTTCTGGATCCAGGAGATCGTCCGCTCCACCGTCCAGCGCCGCTTGGCGCGCTGCAGCGGCAGGCGGTCCTGTGTCACATTCTCCGGCTTGCGGTTGCCGCGATGCGGCGCGATCATTTCCATGCCGCGCTGTGCGAGCTCTTCGTCGAGCTTGTCGCTGTCGTACGCCTTGTCGCCGATCACGCGGCGGCGTCTCGCGCGTCAGCACGAAGTCGAACAGCGCCTGCACGCAGCGGCTCTCGTGGGCGTCCGCCCGGCGGTATCGATCGCCACCGGCAACCCGCGAGCATCGACCAGAACCATGATTTTCACGCCTTTTCCGAGGTGGCCGCGCCCGATCCCATCACCGCCGCCCCGGGCCTTGGCGAAGGTGCCGTCGATGAAGCATTCGTACACGCGGTACGCGCGCCGTTCGACCAGGCGTCCGGCGGCCCGCATGGCCTGCTCAAAAGAGCCCTTCGCGCGTCCAGCGCTGGAACCAACGGTGCACCGTGGCCCGCGCGAACTCGCGCGGCAGGTCCTTCCACTTCGCGTTGTCCAGCATCCAGAAGATGCCGCGCGCGTCCGCCGCTTGTCCGCGACGGGCGGCCGCCCTTCGGACTCTTCGGCCGATCCGGAATCCTGTCCGCCAGCCAATCCAATTGCTCATTCGTGAGTGTCAACATGCATCATTGTACAAAGTCAACAGGTGTCCCGGTTTTGAGATAGCCTCATGAGTGGTCCACGAAGGTCGAAGGCGTGTCTCAGTCGAACTGATTTCTGAACGCGGAGAGTCCATTCCTGAGGGCGTGAGCTCCGCCGCCAATCGCTGGCTTGACCGGTTTCAGTTAGCCACTGACGCAGCTGCCGTTTGTCAGTTTAAGGTTTAGAGTGTCTTTGATTCGACTTGAAGAGCTAACCCGGGCAGATGCCCATTTGAGGACTGGGTCGTGTTGAGCACGAGGGTGATTTGCTGCGGTACATGGATGGCGTGTGGCAGCGTCGTATTGGCGGGCGCATGCACGAGGACACCACCCACTCAGGAGATCTGTGGTGCATTACACATCGAGAGCGTCAATGGCGTCGAGGGTGTGACACTAGAGGCAGTGTTCGGTGGCGAAGGCGACTCGCGGTGTGTCACTGTGCTTCGCATGTGGCGTGAGGCTATCTCAAAACCGGGACACCTGTTGACTTTGTACAATGATGCATGTTGACACTCACGAATGAGCAATTGGATTGGCTGGCGGACAGGATTCCGGATCGGCCGAAGAGTCCGAAGGGCGGACGGCCCGTCGCGGACAAGCGGCGGACGCTGCGCGGCATCTTCTGGATGCTGGACAACGGCGCGAAGTGGAAGGACCTGCCGCGCGAGTTCGGCGCGCGGGCCACGGTGCACCGTTGGTTCCGGCGGCTGGACGCGCGAAGGGCTCTTTGAGCAGGCCATGCGGGCCGCCGGACGCCTGGTCGAACGGCGGCGCGTACCGCGTGTACGAATGCTTCATCGACGGCACCTTCGCCAAGGCCCGGGGCGGCGGTGATGGGATCAGCGCGGCCACCTCGGAAAAGGCGTGAAAATCATGGTTCTGGTCGATGCTCGCGGGTTGCCGGTGGCGATCGATACCGCGCCGGGCGGACGCCCACGAGAGCCGCTGCGTGCAGGCGCTGTTCGACTTCGTGCTGACGCGCGAGACGCCGCCGCGCGTGATCGGCGACAAGGCGTACGACAGCGACAAGCTCGACGAAGAGCTCGCACAGCGCGGCATGGAAATGATCGCGCCGCATCGCGGCAACCGCAAGCCGGAGAATGTGACACAGGACCGCCGGCCGCTGCAGCGCGCCAAGCGGCGCTGGACGGTGGAGCGGACGATCTCCTGGATCCAGAACTACCGTCGGCTCTGCATCCGTTGGGAGAAGTCGAGCTGCCTGTTCAGCGGCTTCTTGCATATGACCTGTACGCTTCTCTTGCTTTCAGAGGTTTTGAGATAGCCTCGTATAACTTCGGGAGATGGGATCGCCGATGCCGGCATCATTGTGGACATGTGCGACGGGCACTTGTCTCGCTTTGGGCATTCGGAAGATTGGCGTGTTTCAGATGAGCGATTGGCAGACTGGCTGGTCGAAGTCGGGATCGTTGTTGATTCCGAGGCTATCCTGGGTGCAATAACTCGAATTATATCTGTTCTCGAAGCGAATCCGCGGATGGATTTACTGGCGGCAAGTGAAGGAGTGACAGGAGTCGCAGTTCGAGCGACAGTCTGCAGGCGTGAGTCCATTCCAAGGCCATGCAGGTGTCAAAGTGGCGCGGAGCCATAGCTGGCCGGTAACCTCGATCGTGTGACTGACACTTGAGGTGTGTGCATGGACTCCGACATCTTTAATCGATGGGTCGACTTCATTTTCTCGAGAGCTCTCCATCGGACCGATGCTGACTTCGAAGATGAGGATGTCAACAGGACTCTTCCTGAGGAGGAGGACGACGAACTTATACTGAGCTTTTTGCAGCGGCTATTTCAAAGCCCGCAACACCTCCTCGAGCGATATTCAGATCTTCAAATCGACGCGGGCCTACGTGAGATCACGGGGGTCCGTCAATACACATTCGAACTCGTACGCAAAGACCTGCCGCTCGAGCCGCGATGTCGTTGTGTCGCGGCCATGACCCAGCTCTTTGCAGGATTATTCGCTCCCATCTACGGTGACAGCCTCGGTCACCGCAACCAGCCCACGCGAGCCGGGTTCATTAATGGTGCGTGCTACGGATGGTGGGGGGCGGTATGGGTCGATGAAGAGTCCATGGAGGAAGCGTTCGCTGCCCACGTAAGGGACGTACTACAGCTTCCTTCAGAGGCGTGCTGTGAAGGTGCATTGCATGGAATGGGCCACTGGAGGGGGACACAGGGCAGAAAGTGGATCGAGGATCTGATCGACGAGTGGCTTGACGCGCGCCCGCACGCGTCGCCCGCGCTGCGACAGTATGCGGGCTGGGCACGCAGCGGGTGCGTGCAGTAGCTGGCGCCTGGCGGTGTCCCATGGATCTGGGCAGACGTGCTCGCAATTGGTGACGATGTGGTCACGATTTCCGATATCAGCGGCTTCAACGCAGCGCTCAGAGCCGACTGGACCGGCCTGTCGGTCGCCTACGACTGGGACGCCGAGAACCGCCTGGTCCGCGTGCGGCCGGTCGCGGGGACCGAGGCCGCGGGTGTCAGCAAGGTCGAGTTCGAGTATGATTCGGGTTGGCGGCGGGTGCGGAAGACCGTGACGCCGTGGGACGAGCAGGCGAGCGGCTGGGCGGGTACTCCGTCGCTGGATCGCCGGTTCCTCTGGTCGGGGTGGCGGATGCTGCTGGAGTTCGACATCCTGGCGGGCGAGCCGAACGAGCCCCTGCGGGCGCTGTCCTGGGGCCTGGACCTCGCGGGCCTGGGCGGGTCGCAGGGCGGCCGGGCGTCGGCCGGGCTGTTCGAGCAGGCCGGGACGATCGGCGGGCTGCTGGCCGTGCGGGAGTACGACCTGAGCGGAGGGCCGTCGCCAGCCGATCCGGTCGACTACGTCTACCTGTACGACGCGAACGGCAACGTGGGGCAGGTGGTGGACTGGTCGCACGATGCGCAGCAGCCCGGCGCCGCGCTCGCCGCCCGCTACGAGTACGACCCCTACGGCGGCGTGACGAAGGCCGAGGGCAGCTACGCCGCCGACAACGCCTGGCGCTTCAGCACGAAACAGTGGGATGATGAGACCGGGTTGGGGTACTGGGGCTACCGGTACTACTCGCCGAGCCTGGGAAGGTGGGTGTCGAGGGATCCTTTGGAGGAGCTCGGCGGGCTGCACCTCTACGTATACGCGAACAATGCGGCAGTGGTGTATTACGACAGCTTCGGTCTCATGCCACCGGACAGCAAGATTAATCGCTACTTGGACGCTGTGATTAATGGAAAGCAACCAAGTCCACCCCCATCGAGCCAAGACTGTGGTCCAGGTGTACTTCTGCTTGTGGGTAAGTGGTGCGCCTCACCAGAGGAGTTCGATGCGGCTGCAGCAGCCTTTTGGGCTACGGCACAGAAGCAGGTAATGTGTATTTTCGATTGTGAAGTAACGGCGCACGCGTGCCTTTGTGTCGACGGTGCACTGCTTGGCGCAGCGCAACTGATTCCGCTCGACAAGGTTAAGTGCTTCGAGGCGCTGAAGCTGAGATTAATCAAGGGTAGCGCCGATACCACGAACTTCGGACGAATAGTCGCGGAGCTGGTGCGACAGAAGCTGGGTTGCACGAGGGCTGCCGAGTTTATGCACAAGGTCATGAATGAGATCAAGCGAACGAGACTCGGTCCGGGATTGCGCACGTCGATCGTTGCGGTGGAATCGGGGATCGCCATCGTCTGCTCAGTGAAGTGCTTACTCGACGATTCTTATAGGCAGTGACAGGCAGGTACTCGTTCGAAATCACCCTCGGAGACAGGCGGCAGCCACTACGCAGTGCTTGGATAGGTGTGGGCTGATACGAGGTATCAGAGATGGACGAGGAACTTTGGGAGCCGCTGACGCGTGAGATGCACACTAAAGCAACCGTGAGCGATCGGAGTTGGGCATGGAAACTGCTGCGGAGGTTGGCTCAACACCTTCCCACGCTCGCACCCGAACCCCTTGTGCGATTTGCCTTGGACGAGACACTAGGCCGCCGAACGTCCTTTCCACATTCGCGCTGGAAAGGGCGCGGGTTTAACGGTGATGGCGTACGTCCGTACCTGCAGGCGCTTCTTGACTTGGCGAACTTGCCGAACGACCACATACTCCCGGAAGATTCAATGCCGTTCATATTCGAGTGCTGCGATTGTGGTTCGCTTTTCGGCGAGCAGCTAATGGCGAAATGGGAGAGAATTGCGGGGCAGACACTCGATTGGGCGGTAATGAGCAGCGCTCTGAGCTCTGAGTGGGATGTCGGAGAAACGATTCGTGCGCTTAAGCTCCCTGGTGTTTGATGCACGCACGATTCACCTTCGCCCATAGCGCAGGAGCTCGGCTACAACAACCGCAACGAACTGACGTCCTCGGAGCGCGGCGACGACATTTGGGGCTTCGTCTATGACCCGATCGGGAACCGAGAATCGTACGAGCGGCAGTACCGCGACGAGCAGAGCTAGCTTGTGCAGCTCGCGACCGGGTACGTGGCGAACGAGCTGAACCAGTACGAGACGGCCGCGATCAGCGGCGGCGCGCCGGGCAAGGCGAAGTACTATCACGATGCGGACGGCAACCTGATCACGATGACGCTGGCGGGCGACATGAACTGCGACGGGGTGGTGAACTTCGCCGACCTCTCGCTGTTCACGCGGGCGATCAAGGCCGCGCCAGACTGGAGGCCGGCAGGGCGGCGCCGGTGGCCGGTGGTGTGACGGGGTCCGGGGGGCTGACAGGCAACGTTGCGGTGGTCGCACGGCGCGCGCTTCGCAGCGTACGTTCGAGCATGACCATTTGGACTGATCCGAGCAGGAAGGCACAGGCCGCCACGATGAGCGGCACGGTGAACGAGCCCGTCAGCTTGTAGAGACCGACACCAAGGAACTGGAACAGCACGGCGCGCACACCGACGAGCGTGGCGTGGATGGCCATGTATTGCGGCGCCTTCTCCGGGGTGCCCGCCAGTGCAAGCGGACCGAGCATCCAGCCCATGCCGACGCCCGCCAGGCCGATGCCGAGTACCACCGACGCCAGACCGATGCCCGTCACGGACTGGGCGCTGAGCAGCAGCAGGGGGTAGACCGTCAGCACGCCGAAGGAGAGGGCGCAGATGCGCACCGCGCCGATGCGATCGTTGAGCCACCCGATCGGCAGGGTCAGCGCCAACAGCGAGATTTTGGCGGCCATCTGGGTGGAGTGGGCGAAGTCCTGGTAGGCCATGCCGAGCTTGGTCGTCGCCAGGATGGGCAGCAGGGCATCGCAGAACATGAACGCCACCGTAAGTCATGAAGGCGGCTTCGTACCGCGCGAACGTCCGATCCTGCGCCAGCACGCGGTGCATGCTGAAGATCGGCTGTACCAGGGCGCTCCACGACCGCGTGGTCCGCACGCGTGGCGGCGCGTCCGGTCCCGTCACGCGCACCAGCAGGCAGAGCATGAGTACCCCGAGGAGGTACGTGGCGGCGGACAGTGGCAAGTAGATCCGAAACGCGTTCGGATCGCGCTCCAGCCAGATGCCCACGAGGTACACGGTGGCCAGGCCCGCGGCATGCGCCGCCATGCTGAGCACGGCGTAGATGCGGCCGTGGTGCGAATCGGGATAGAAGCGTTTGAGCAGCGTGCCGGAGACCGGCGCCCAGCCGGCCAGCCCGACGGCCGAGATCAGGTTCAGGACCAGCAATTGCCAATAGTTCGTGACCAGGCCGATGCCGCCGAGCGGGACGATGGTTACCAACCAGAATAGCAACAGGTACACCCGCAGTGACATGCGGCGCAGCAGTTCCCCCCAGAAGATGGAGAGCACCAGGGCGGTGGGGATCGCCGCGGTAATCGCCATCGTCTGCCACGCGCGAAGCGCATCGTCACTCGCGCCGAAACGGAGCTGCACGAGCATCGGGAGGACCCAGACGGTATTGCCGAAGAGGGTCGCATTCAGAATCGTGAAGGCGAGATGCCCGATGAGCACGAAGCGCGTGCGCGGGCGCGCGGCGCCAGTCGCGCGGGCGACGTTGCGCTCAGATGCGACCGTGGCCATGGGCGGAACTTCCTCAGCGCGGGCCGACAGCGCAGGTGCGAATCGGCGGACCCCCCGCAGACTTCACCGCCGGGCAGCGGGACTTACGGCTGCTCTGCGGCACAGGTACAAATCCCATCGTAGTCGTGCCGGACGCGAACGCAATGTCAGCGTACAGAATCCTGTGTGGTGGTGGCGGGGAAGAGTGGGGGGTGGCGAACGTTCTGCCGCGGGGTCAGATCGCCGCGCCACCCCCGGCCTGACACTCGTGACATTGGACGCCGGGTCAAGGTGCCAGGTTCCCCGCGCCCCGCGAACAGGGTGGGGCACGGTGCCCAGGCCGGCCAGCCAGGCCGCGTGCAGCGCGGTACCCAGCGGGTTACGATTTCGGGGCGATGTGGAGCTGCCAGAATTGAACCTGCAGCGAGGTGCATCATGCAACGCACGTGGTTGTTGGCGGGGGCGATCAGCGGGGGATTGGCCGTGGCAGCGGGGGCCTTTGGCGCGCATGCGCTGGAGGGCCGCGCGGGCTTGTCCGAGCGACACCTCAATGCGTTCAAAGTGGGCGCCCAGTACCAGATGAACCATGCGCTCGCGCTGGTCGCTGTCGGGTTGCTCCCGCGCCGGCGAGCCGCGGCGGTGGCTGGGTGGAGCTTCCTGACGGGTACGATCCTCTTTGCCGGCAGTCTCTACCTGTTGGCGCTGACGCAGGTCGGGTGGTGGGGAGCTGTGACGCCCATTGGCGGAGTGCTCTTTCTGGTGGGGTGGTCAGCTTTGATCACAGTCGGTTGTCGTCCGATAAGAAATAAATCAGTACAGGGACAGTGACATCCACACGGGGTCGATTCATGGCGGCGAAGTCAGTCGGGGGACCGTCGCACTACGGACGGTTTTCGTGGACAGCCCTGGTCACGGTAACCAATGGACGGTTTTCCGTCAGATTTCGGGAATCTGGAGCGTCTCGTGTGGTGGGTGACGGTGTGTCGTCGGCGCTGATTTGACAACACGTGGAATGTGGGCTATTCCTTACTTATCGAGACGCGCGGTTCCTGGGTGGGACGGAGTGCCCGCCCGATCACCCGCTGGAGGTGCCCTGCCGCAAGAAAAAACACCCACGCACAAGTGAAGACGCTGGCCTGATCCGCCGAGTGGCGATGCATTGCCGCGATGGTCGACGCCTCCCGGAAGTCCCGGAGTCGGCCTTATCCATAGATATCCTCCCCGAAGGCCGTTGTGGTGATTCCACGGCGGCGGTCGCCGGCCGAAACGACCCGACACGGGTTGAATTCCGCGGATGCTGTCCGTGGGTTCTGATTTCGGCCTACACCGGCGACGTTTTCCGCCTGCACTCGACAACTGGTGAAACCCCGTCGTGCGCGCGGTGGCTGCGTGCGCGACGCATTCTGCTTGGCTTGATGCCTCCGGCTGGCAGCGTGCATGCACGCGCGCCCGCCGCGGCGTCGCAGGAGGCGTGTCATGGCGGCTGGAAACGGCGTGTGGGGCATAGATATCGGCCAATGCGCGCTCAAGGCATTGAAGCTGCGCGCGGCCGGCGATGGCAAGGTGGAGACACTTGCCTTCGACGTAATCGAGCATCCCAAGATCCTCTCGCAGCCCGATGCAGATCGGGATGAGCTGATCGCGTCGGCGCTCGAGAAGTTCGCCTCACGGAACGACTGGCAGGGTGACAAGTTCGTGATCGGTGTGCCCGGTCAGCAAACCTTCGCACGGTTCTGCAAGATGCCGCCGATCGACAAGAAGGACCGCGGCAAGATCCCGGAGCTCGTGAAGTACGAGGCGAGCCAGCAGATCCCGTTTGACATCGACGACGTCGTCTGGGACTACCAGGTCTTCCAGTCCGAGGGCTCGCCCGACATGGAGGTGGGCATCTTCGCGATCCGGAAGGACCTCATCCGGAAGCATTTGGCGTACTTCTCGGCCGTCGGCATCGCCCCCATGGCGGTGCAGACCATTCCCGCCAGTTTGTACAACTTCTGCAAGTTCGACGGGCAGGCGGCCGGCGAAGGCGGCGCGACGGTGCTGGTCGACATCGGGGCGCAGAACACCGACCTCATCATTGTCGAGGAGAACTCGGCCTGGACGCGTAACATACCGCTCGGCGGAAATGCGTTCACCGAAGCGCTGGTGCGGGCTTTCAAGCTCTCGTTCGCCAAGGCGGAGCAGATGAAGCGTACCGCCGTGACGAGCAAGTATGCCCGGCAGATCTTCCAGGCCATGCGGCCGGTGTTTACGGACCTCGTCGCAGAAATTCAACGTTCGATCGGCTTCTACAGTTCGACGCACCGGGACGTGGAGCTGCGCAAGGTTGTGGCGCTGGGCAACGCGTTCCGGCTCCAGGGTCTGCAGAAATATCTTGAGACGAACCTGACGATCAGCGGCGGGGTGTTTCAGCTCCAGAAGTTCCAGAATCTGTTGCCATCGGCCACGACCAACGCGCCGGAGTTCACGAGCAACGTGCTCAGCTTCGCATCGGCCTACGGGCTGGCGATCCAGGGACTGGGTCTGGCGGAGATCGAGGCGTCGCTGCTGCCCACCGAACTGGCGCGCATCGCGGTATGGCAGAAGAAGCGGCCGTACTTTGTGGCGACGGCGGCGTCGCTGGTACTGGCGGCAGGCGTGCCGCTGGCGGCGAACCAGATGGATCGTGGAGCGCTCGCGCAGGGTGCTGCCCAGCATCAGGCCGAGACGCAGCGCATCATCAGCACGGCCCGCAGTTACCAGAGTGCCTTCAGCCAGGCGCGCACGGACACGACCGCCCGCGACCAGAGCGTGCAGGGTTTGCTGAAGTTGCAGGACGAAACCCAGAAGCGCCTGCTGCCGCAATTACTGACGGTGGTGCACGAAGCGATGCCGCCGATCAACCCGCCGGCGCTCGCGCAGGTGCGCACGACGGAGGAATTGAAGCGCCTGATCGCCTCCGACCGGGTGGCGTTCGATCGCACCCGTCGGAATCAACTGGTCATCGAGGATTTGCAGATCGAGTATGTGTCGGATGTCACGACCCTGGACATCGCCACTGCCGCGCCACAGGTGGAAGGCCTGCCGGGCGGCGGTGCGGGTGGCATGGGGCCGGGTGCCGGCGGTCGGGGTGGGATGATGCCCCCCGGCGGCGGCATGATGCCTCCCGGTGGCGGGATGATGCCCCCCGGCGGTGGCATGATGCCCCCTGGTGGGATGATGCCCCCCGGTGGCATGATGGGTGGCGGGATGATGCCCCCCGGTGGCATGATGGGCGGCGGGATGGGTCCCCTGGGCGGGACAGGCGGTGATTTCACGCCGGGCCAGGTGCCGGAGACCGCCGGATTTGTCGTGCGGGTGCGGGCACGACTGCTGTACGGTCGCACGCAGGCGGACGCAGCCCAATGGTGGACAACCTACCGCGACAATCTGCGGGAACTCGCCAATGTGTCGGGTCGTGGTTTCCATATGCCGTCGGATGACCCAACGGATCCGCTGTCCAAGTGGATCTCAGAGCCCAGCCCGGTGTTCTATCACCAGGATACGCGTGGACCGGGGCTGGGAGGAATACCCGGTGCCGGTGGCTCCGGTGCGGACACGATCCTGAAGCCCGACCCGTTGACCGGCGAGGAAACCCGCTATGACTTCCTTATGAGCTTCGCCTTCAAGGTGAAGCTGGGTGCAGCCGGGGAACAGGCCGATGCAGGTGGGAACGGAGCGGGTTCGGATCCTACATTTGCACCGCCGGGCGGCGGACCACCGGATGGACGGGAGCGCTAGTACGTGGTCCAGGAGCAGTGGCTACGGACGCAGGAGATTGAGCGATGGAATTCATCAAGACTCATTGGGTGACGCTGGTCAGCGGACTGGTGGCCCTGATCGGTTTGAGCGTGGCGATCGTCTTCGCCATGGACGACTCGGTATTGCGGGAGATGCAGCGTCGTGAGGGGATGTCGAACGAGCTCGAGTCATTGCGACGCAGCGCGCAGAACGAGCGGACGATCCAGGCCGAGAAGGAACTTGCGGCGCGTTTTGATCTTGAGTACGAGGGCGTGCTGCGCAAGGCAGAAGAAATCAACCGTCGGCAGCCCGTGATGGACGGTGTCTTTCCGGGGGGTGAGCGTCAGCGACTCGATATCCCGTATCGTTTCCGGTTGGCCTACCAGCGGGCGTTTTTCGAGCTCCCGCGTGATTTGCAGGGTGGCACGCTTCCGAGCACGCGCGAGATCCAGGATGAAGCCGAGATCCTGCGGGAGATTGAACGTCGTCGCCGGCAGGAGCAGGGTGACACCGGCCAGACGCCGGGCACCGGACCGCCGGCCGGCTTCGGCCCGGGGGGGCGCGACGGCATGATGCCGCCGGGGGGTGGCATGGTCCCGCCGGGTGGGATGATGCCGCCCGGTGGGATGATGCCGCCTGGTGGAATGATGCCGCCCGGTGGGATGATGCCGCCGGGGGGAGGGATGCCGCCGGGCGGGCGGCCTGTACCGCCGGGTGTCTCACCTGGTGGAACTGATACCGTTCCGTTGCCACCTAGCGTAGCGGGCGAAGCGACGGAAGGCCCGGGAGCAACGGAGCAGGCGATCGAAGTCTCGCAGCCTGTGGTGCTTGAGAGGGCGCGCGTGAAGAAGGCGCAGAGCATTCGCATCTACGCCGACCCGCGAACTTCCTTTCACATGAGCCCGATCCTGGAGACGGACGCGGCGCCATCCGCGGAGGACATGTGGTACGCCCAGGTGACCCTGTGGATCCAGGAGGACTTCATTCGGGCGATTTCCGAAGTGAATGCCGCCGCCGCCAGCCGCCTCCGCCCGGAAGAAGCCAATGTGGCGGCGATGCCCGTGAAACGGATCGAGGACTTGCAAGTTCTCGGATACTTCACCCCCACCGGGCTGGTGCCTTTTCCGGCGGCGCAGAAAGCGGCCGGACCGGGTAGTGGTTACGCGACCGGGCAACCCGTCGAAGTGCGGCCAACCTTCACGGCACGCGCGAGCGATAACGAGTTCGACGTGGTGCGCACGCGCCTCGTCGTGATTGTGGATCAGCGCGAGCTGTTCCGGCTGATCGATGCGGTTGCGCGGGTGAACTTCTACCAGCTTGTGGATGTGGATTTCTCCCTGGTCGACCAGCAGGCCGCGATCGCCGAGGGTTACTACTACGGGCCTGACCCGGTAGTGCGGGCTACGCTCGAGTTCGAGGGTTACATGGCCCGCCGGAACTTTGAGCCGTTGATGCCTGCGGTCGTGCGACAAAAGCTCGGGATCGGCTCCGAAGGTGGTGACCAACCGCATCCGTAGTCAGCACGGGCAGTACCGCACTTGCGACCGCTGCCCGGAGGAACCATACGATGGCGAATAAGGACGGACTCAACATCATCGAAATGCACGTCGAAAAGGTCGTGCTGGGCCTGGCGGGGGCGTTCCTGCTCGGGCTCGTGATTTACTTCTTCGGGCTGGGACCGAACCGGATCGAGCACCGTGGCCAGCGTGTCGGTCCGGGACAGATCGACGAAGTCATCCGCCAGGAAGCCGGCGGTCTCCAAACAGCGATCAACAACGCGACGCACACGGCCGAGCCCGTGCCGGCTTATGCCAGCAAGCTGGAGCAGTTGTTCCGGTCCGGTGTGCTGGGCCGCCCGATCTCGGATCAACCGCTCGCACCGCTGCCGGAACGGTTGTCGATCGTGCTTCCCGGACCGACTCTCCCGCAGTTCGAGGATTTGCAGGAAGGCACGAAGATCCGACTGGTGACACCCTTGCCGCCGCGCAACGTGGTGGCGACGACGGGTATCAGTCTGGTCCACCGCCTGGGGATCGAGCTGGATCCCGTGACTGGGCCGCAAGTACTACCGGCCGCCGACGATGGAGCCACCCCGCTCTCCTGGGTCACGATCGCGGGATACTGGGCCGCTGATGTGCAACAGCGGGAGATGTCCGCGGCGGAGTATGCCGGGCACCTCTCACGGCCCTACGTCGTCTCCATCGATGTGCAGCGGCAGGAGCTGCTCGCCAGTGGCGAGTACGGCGAATGGGAGCAGGTGCAGGCCGGACGCGGACTGCCGCGTCTGAAGCTGCCGGAGCCGGCGTACGACGACGCGACGGGTGAATTGCTGAACAGCCAGGAACTGGAGCAAGCGTTTGAGATTGTGAAGCGCTTCCAGCGGTTGCTCCAGCAGACACCGTTCTTCCCGATCGAAGCCGGCGATGACTGGGGTGTGCCACCGTTGCCGGGGCATGAGGTCACGGAAGAAAGTTCGGAGGATGATCTCCCGCCGTTGCCGACCGACCCTGCGCCGCAGCCCGGTCCGCGCCCCCCCCCGGGCGGAGGTGGGTTTACACCGCCGGGTGGCGGGGCGGGTCCCATGGGACCGCCGGGCGGTGGGGCGGGTCCGATGGGACCGCCGGGCACGGGCGGCCGACCCCCGGGAGGTGGCGCGCCGGGCGGTGGTCCGCGGGACAATCCGCGGCAACAGGTGCTCGATCGCATGCGCGAAGCACGCCAGGCCCTGAGCCGGCGCAATTTCGAGGATGCGATCCGACTGGGCAACGAAGTCATCGCCAATCAGGCCGCAACCACCGCGCAGCGCCGCCAGGCGCAGCGCATCGTCCGCGATGCGCAGCGCGCTCTGGATGCCCGCATGCAGCGTCAGCAGACCAGCTCGCCGCAGTACGCCGATGTGGGCTTCATCACGAACCCGCGCAGCGAAGGTGAGATCGCGGTCTGGTTCCACGACGAGGCCGTGTTGCCAGGCAAGACCTACCGTTATCGCATGCGCGTCAACCTCTGGAACCGCTATGTCGGCCGCAAGGAGTCGCTGGCTGAACCACGGCAGGCGGATTCGGTTGTGCTGACCGGTGAATGGTCGCTGCCGACCGGGCCGATCACCGTCGCCCCGAAACAGCACTTCTTCGTGCGCGGACCGAGTTTCGGTGAGCCGGCTGCAAGCATCGACGTGTTCACGTGGCACAAGGGCACCTGGATTCGACAGGACTTCAAGGCCCGCGTCGGCGATGTCATCGGCGGGGAACTCGAGGTGCGCACCGGAGCCGTGGATGTCGATGGCCGGCCGGTACGCGAGCGCGTCGACTTTAACACGGGAGCGATTGTGCTCGACCTCCGCGTGGATGAGCCCGTACTCGTACGACGAGCCGCCGGGCGTGAGGGTGAATTCGCCTATCGCGAGGCGCGCTCCGTGGTGGTCGTGTACCTCGATCCGGCCGACGGGCAGGTCAAGCAGCGCGTCAGCGACCTCGACCGGGCCGACCCGCTCTACCGGCGGCTGCGCGAGGAATGGGACGATGTGCGCGCCGGCCTGTAGAACCAAGGCCGGAACTCGATGAAACCACGGTGGGCGGCGCGCGGCGCAGGTGCCGGGCGCCGCCCGCTGCGTTGACGGTCATCCGTCACCCATGGGAGAATCCCGCCCGGCCGGCGCGACCGAGGGACGGCGCATCCGCCGTGCAGCGATCCTGTACCCCGGCCCGAGACCGAGGAGCGTTGTTGGCGGTTCAGCTTACGATTCTGGGTTCGGGGACCTCGCACGGAATTCCGATGATCGGCTGCTCCTGCGCGGTCTGCACCTCGGAAGATCTGCGCGATCGGCGGACGCGGCCCAGTGCCGTGTTCACGGTGGGGAAGCGGCGATTGCTGATCGACACCGCCCCGGAGCTGCGACTGCAGTGCCTCGCCGTCGGGCTCGAGGACATCGACGCCCTGCTCTATACGCATGCCCACGCCGACCACATCGTGGGACTGGACGACGTGCGCATCTTCAACGCGCGTCGCGGCGGCCCGCTGCCGGTGTTCGCCAGCGCCGAGACGCTGCGCCGCCTGCAGGCCATGTTTCGCTACGCATTCGTCGATGATCCGGCGTATCCCAGCGCCAAGCCGCAGCTTACCCCGCACGAAATCACCGGACCTTTCGAGTTTGACGGGGTGCGCGTCCTGCCACTCCCCTACGCGCATGGCCCGACACAGGTGCTGGGTTTTCGCGTCGGCAATATCGCCTACTGCCCAGACTGCAATGCGCTCCCGGATGCGACGCGGACACTGCTCGCGGGGCTCGACGTGCTCGTGCTCGACGCCCTGCGTCGCCGGCCGCACCCGACGCACTTCAACCTGGCGCAGGCGGTAGCCGAGGCACATC
Source organism: Phycisphaerales bacterium (assembly GCA_016716475.1). Lineage (NCBI taxonomy): Bacteria > Pseudomonadati > Planctomycetota > Phycisphaerae > Phycisphaerales > Phycisphaerales bacterium. The sequence continues at coordinate 1,097,905 of JADJWG010000001.1, read as the reverse complement.
GGATTGGCGCCCGGCGCACGTATTTCACGCACATTGCCCACGAGCTTGGCCATGCCGCTGTGAATGCCGAACTGCCGGCCGGCATGGAACTCGCGTATGACGGCCTCGTGCTGAGCAGCGCGGATTGAGAGGAGCAGAACTTGAAGCTGATGTGCATCTGTGGCGCCCGGCCGAACTTCATGAAGATCGCTCCCTTGATGCGCGCGTTCACCGCCCGCCCCGGGTGGCGGCCTTACCTGGTCCACACCGGACAGCACTACGACGCCGCCATGAGCCAGACGTTCTTCGACGAATTGCAGATTCCACGGCCGGATGTCAACCTGGAAGTCGGCAGTGGTTCACATGCGGGCCAGACCGCGGCGATCATGCAGCGGTTTGAGCCGGTGGTGCTGGCGGAGCGCCCGGACGCGGTCCTGGTGGTCGGTGATGTGAACAGCACGATCGCTTGCGGGCTGGTGGCCGCCAAGCTTCATGTGCCCCTGGTGCACGTGGAGGCCGGGTTGCGCAGTGGTGACCGCAGCATGCCGGAGGAAGTCAACCGGGTGCTGACCGATACGATCAGTGACCTGCTGTTCGTGACGGAGCCGGCCGGAGTGGAGAATCTTCACCGCGAAGGTATCTCTGACGAGCGCATCCACCTGGTGGGTAACGTCATGATCGATACGCTGCTTTCGCACCGCGCGGCGGCAGAACGCTCGGTCGTGCTCGCGACGCTTGGCGTGACCCGCGGACAGTATGGCGTCGTGACGCTGCATCGACCGGCGAACGTGGACGAGCCGGAGGTCATGCGGGGGCTGGCGGATGCCCTGGTCACCATCGCCCGCGAGCAGCCGCTGGTCTTCCCGGTGCATCCACGGACCCGTGCGAACCTCGAGCGCAGCGGGCAGTGGGGGCGCCTGCGTGCGGCGCTGGGGATGAAGCTGGTCGAACCGCTCGGCTACCTCGACTTTCTCAAGTTGATGAGCGCCGCTGCCGTCGTGCTAACGGACTCGGGCGGCATGCAGGAGGAGACGACGGTCCTCGGAGTGCCGTGCCTGACACTCCGCGAGAATACCGAGCGGCCGATCACTCTGACGCAAGGCACAAACCAGCTCGTTGGTGTGCGGCCGGAGGCGATTCTGGCTGGGTACGAGCGCATCCGCCGCGGGCAGGTCGAACATCGCGTGCCGGACCTGTGGGATGGCAATGCAGCCGAACGGATCGCGGACGTGTTGGCGCGGTGGGGGGTGGCGCGAGGTATTCCGGTCTGAGCACGTAAGTGGAAATGGGGAGCTCCGGCATTCAATCGCCGAGCATGCGTTGCAGGAACTCCAGCCGCTCGAGCAATTGAAACGATCCGCCGCCCTCATGTTCGTTGAAGGTGTAGATACGGATGTCCTTCGTGCTGGGAATTTGGTTGTAGGCCGCGAAGATGGTGCTCGGCGGACACACGGTGTCCATCAGGCCCACGGAAAACAGCGTCGGCACGCGGACGCGCGCGGCGAAGTGCACTCCGTCGAAGTAAGCGAGCGTGTTGAACACGGTTGCGACGCGGTCACGATGACATTTCAGGTAGCGGGTGATTTCGGCATAGGGCAACTGGTCGGTGAGCTCGACGGCCCGGCGGAAGTGGCAAAGAAACGGGACGTCGCAAGCCAGCGCCCGCACACCACCGGGTGCGTCGTTCGCTGTGCGGAGTGCCGCCGGGAGCAGTGTTGTGGCGTGACCGTCACCGAGCAGGCCGGCTACGGCTAGTGCGATCCCGCCACCCTGGCTGCCCCCCGTCAGGGCCAGGCGGGCAGGGTCGATGCGCGTGTGCGTGCGCAAGGCGACGACTGCTCGCAAGCCATCCACGATGACGCGGCGGTAGTAGTACGTCGCCGGACTCTCGATACCGCGCGTCAGGAAGCCGGGATGCTGCGGTCCCGCACCGGCCTCGTCGGGCGTATCGCCCGGTGCCCAACCCGAACCCTGGCCGCGCGTGTCCATCACGAAGTGGGCAAAGCCGGCCATGACGGGCGCCACGTGGTCGATGGGTAGACCACGTCCGCCTCCGTAACCCACGAAGCTGACGAGGCCGGGGAGCCGGCCATTCGCGGTGGTGGGCGTCAGAAGCCAGCCGCGAATCGGTTGGCCCGCGTAACCGGCGAAAGTGACGTCCTCGACCTGAACGTGTCGGTAGAGTGGGTGCTCAACCGGGCGGCAATCCCATCGCAGCGGGTAATCGGCAGCTTCGGTGCAGGTGGCGGACCAGAAAGCGTCGAAGTCTGCCGGTTCGGAGCTGACGGGCTGATACTCACGGAGTTTCTCGAGCGGCAGGTCAAAAAGGGGCATGCAGGCGTCCTCGCACCGCGCTCCCGGCGGTGGCCATCATGGTAGCGAGGGATCCGCGTACCGGCTGCCCACCTCCCGCTGGGGCGCGCTACCGTCACCGTGAACCGGAGGGTTCACGGTGACGGGAGCGCAGCCGGATTCATGGCGCAGTGCTCGTAGTGCCGCACTTCTACAACCCAGCCGCATCGCCGCAACGGGGTTGCCGGCGCCAGACCCGGCGGAAACGCAGGCCGCCGAGTCCCAACAGCGTACCGACCACCGCCGGCACCATGCCGAAGCCACACACGCCCGCACCGCAGAGTACCGGTCCACCGGTAAAGGTCGGGTTCGGGGTCGAGCAGCGGCTGCCAGGCGCCTGGTCCACCGGATCGGATTCGTTCGGAATCCCATCGTTGTCGCGGTCGGCATCGCAGGCATCACCCAGGCCGTCACCGTCAAAGTCGAACTGGTCCGGGTTGAACACGGTCGGACAGTTGTCCGTCGGCATCAGGAGGCCGGTGGAATCGACGAGATCGATGCGGCCATCGCCGAAAACGACGCCACCCTCGCCACGGATGACGCGGTAGGTGCCGTAGAGGGTCTGCTCGGCCGTGATGCTGCCACAGCGTGGATCGATGGGGCTCTCCCCGGCAGCGGTCAGGCCGCCGACATCGAAGCCGTCGTTGAGTGTGCCGTCGTTGCTGAAGTCGATGTTGAAGGCGAATTCCAGCGTGGCCTCGTTGAAGCGCGTAAAGTCCGGGAAGCCGTCACCGTTCGAATCGGGTGCTTCGAGGAAGCCATCACCGTCCTGATCGAAGTCCAGCAGCCGCCGCTGGAAGCTGAGCACGTTCGGCGGGAAGTCCGCCAGCAGCCGGGCCCGGTCCGTTGCGCTGATGAGCGGATCCGTCTCGATACTGGTGCGGAGCAATACAAGGTCCGACTCGTCGAACACGTCATCGCCGTTGCCGTCAAAGCCCCAGCGCGCCGGGTGAATCTGGGGGGCCGGATCATCGGGATCAAGCAGCCCGTCACCGTCCGTGTCCTGCCCGGCCAACAGGAATTGCCGGCCGTCGGCGAGTGTGACCGCCGCATTCGCCGGAGCTGTGCGAATCCCCCAGGTCGGCTTGGGCCGAACACTGGGGATCGCTCCGGTGCGACGCACGTCGGCCTCCGGTAGTGTCGCGAGGTCGACCCCCGGACCGTACACCAGTCGTCCGGCGCGGGCGGAGATCCGCAGCAGGTCGGTTCCGGGCACGCTGCCGTCGAGTGCGGCTTCACGCGCGAACGTCGCGACCTCGTCCCAGTCACTCATACCGTCGCCATCGGTATCCGGATTGTTCGGATCGGTAAAGATGCGAACCACCACGGCATTCGCGAAGCGCCCGGAGGTTGAGCCCGGTGGATAGAAACTGATCGTGAAGCCGAGACGCGTTTCCTCGAAGTCGCTCAACCCGTCACCGTCGGAATCCCAGTTGCGTGGGTCGGTCTCGCCCAGTTCCGGTTCGTAGATCCCGTTCTGGTTCAGATCCTCCTCGCCGTCGGGAATGCCGTCACCGTCGGTATCCGCATCGTTCGGGTTTGTACCCGTCAGGCGCTCGAGCCAGTCAGGAATCCCATCTCCATCCGTATCGACGAACAGGTCCGACGTGAACGTGGAGGTGTTCGGGATCGACTGGCCGAGCTGCTGCGGCGCATCGTCCGCGCGGAACACGGTCCCGGAGGGGATTTCAAAGCCGGCGGCCTCCTCGGCGGCGGACAGGCCGTCGCCATCGAGGTCGATCAGGCTCGGGTCGCCGGAGGCGTTCGAGAGGATCAGCGTGTTGTTGTCCTCGTTGTCCTCACTGAGCAAGTCGCCGTCGTCGATCCGCACGATCAGGAAGAAATCGCCCGTGGTAAAGCCGTCATCGCGGCGTACCTGCAAGTTGGCGAGGGTGATTGTCCGCGACCCGGACACGCTGTCCGGACCGGTGATGAGCACCTGCCGCAACAGCACCTCCGCTGCACCGGCCGCGTTCTGCACGGCGTAGACGCCGATGTTAAAGTCGGCCGGCGGTCCGTTGGTTTCCACGCCGTACGAAACGTCGATGGAGAAATCGGTGTCGAGCAGCGTACCGGCGTAATTCACCGATGTGAGGAACAGGTCACGGCGGAAGGTGCCCGTCGCGCTGACTTGGTCGTTGAAGATCGGCTGGTCGAAGGCGCCGGTGGGTCGAACGCGGGCCGTGACATCAAACGCCTGCCCACCGTCCACACCAAGGGCCACGAGTCCGGCGGCGATCTCGAACTCGACCGTGAAGACACCGGGGTTCGTGTTGCCGGTGACGCTGCCCAGATTGCTGCCCGGGCCGCCGAGACCCAGTTCGACCAAGAAGGGCGGGACCTGTGCCGGCGCTGCGACCGCGTAGGTCAAGGTCGTGCGATTCTGGTTGTTTGCGTTGATCTGCACGGCATCGATGCGAATGTCGACGGCGAGCGGCGTTGCGTCGGCGCGGTTGTTGTCGGTGGAGTTCTCGACGAGTGGCACATCCGGCACGAGTTCGGCGACGATACGGTCGCCATTCTGCACCCGGAACGTGTCGAGTCCGGCACGGGCGTTGAATACGATCTGATGTTGTCCAGGGGCGGTATTGCCTACGGCCGTCGCGAGCGGCGGCACCAGCGCCACGCCGCCACGCACCAGCGAAAGGCGCACAGTGAAGGCGGTCACAGCTACGGGGCTGACCACTTCGTAGCGGGCGATGACGCTCTCGACGTCGTCCGCATTCGTCGACAGCGCCACGAGGTCCACCGTGTAGGGCGCGCTGTCCGCTGCGTTGTTGAGGGCGTCGCTCTCGACCACCGTGGTGCCCGGGTTGACGAGCAGCCGGACAAGGTCACCCTGTCCGACGCCCGCGGCGGCAAGCGCCGCGGCAAGATTGACCACATCCTCATGCAGGCCGGGGCGCACATCCGCCGCGACCGTGGCGAGCAGCACCGTCGGCGCACCGCCGCGCACGAGCCAGAACTCAAGATCATACGCGGGTACATCGACGGGGCTGACCACCTCGTAGCGGTACAACGTGGCGGCCGGGTTGAGGGCGTTCACGGCCCGGGCAAGCAGGTCCACCGCCAAGGTCGCGGTGGCGGTGTTGTCGGTGCCGCCGCTGGTATCGCCGGGTTCAGCAAACGGCACGACCAGTTCGAACACGAGCTGGTCGGCGTGCTCGATGTTGCCGTCCAGCAGCGGACGAATGTCGAGGTTGGTGATGTCGTGGATGCCCGGCGTGCGGACCTGGGCATTGAGCGCAATCGAGGGATCGAGCCCGGCGGGAATCAGGCCGGCGAGATCCACGTCGCCATCGGCCAGGTTGAACAAGCCATCGCCGTTCCGATCGAGGAAGAACCGCAGCGAGAACTCCGGCACCGTAGCAACTGCATTCACGCTGTACGAGAGCGTGACGAGGGTCTGGCCGCCGGGTGTCGGCTGGCCGACCTGAATCGGCAGGGCACGCAGGTTGGTACCCTGGCTGATGTCGAAGGGGTTCGAGGCCGGCGAATCCGCCAGCCCGCCGGACGAGGCGCCCAACTGCACATCGTTCGCGTCGACGCCGATCTGCAGGTTCGCGAAGGTGGCGATGCCATTGACCGTCAGGGCATTGTTGCCGGCAATCGGCAGTGCCGCGTTCGGCGGCAGCGGGCTCAGCAGCACGTTTGCGCCGTTCGAACTCTCATCGGTGTTACCGAAGGCATCGACGACGCGCACCGTGACAGCCGGCACAATATCCGTGTTGGGCGCGGCGGGGGACGGCTGCTGTCCGAAGACGAGGCCGACGGCTGTGCCGAAACGCACTTCGAAGCCGTTCGACACCGCCGGCGTAAGCGGCCCGAGGTCGTCCGCCTGGATTTCCACCAGGAAGCCGGAGGCCTCGACCGTGTCATACACGACGTTGCTGATGACGATCGAGCTGGCGCCGATCGTCAGTGTGGCGGCCGGGTGCGTAATCGCACCGGCACCGGTGACCACACTCAGGAAAATCTGGGTCGGGGCGGTCACCGGGGCGAGGTTCCCGTCCGCATCCCGCACATTCACCGTCACCGCGAAGGGTGCGTTTGCGATCTGGTTGGCGAGGGGTGTCAGTTCCAGAGCGGCGGGATCGCCCGCCGTCACAGGGAAGCTGCTCGACACCGCCGCGCCGAGTACCGCGGCCGCGTCGGCGGCACTGAGCTGGACACCTGCTTCGGCCACATTGTAGGACACGGCCGTCGTAACACTGTTGTTGCCTGCGAGGATAACCACCGGTGGCGCGACGACCGACAGCACGCCCGTACCGGCCGAAACGCCCAGGTTGAGCGTTGTGTTCGCAGCCACCGTCGTGGCGTTTCCGTCCGCATCGCGGACCCGAATTGTCACATTGAAGGCGTTCGCGGTGCCAGCCCGCTGCGGCCCGATGGCGTCGAACACCAGTTCGGCGGCCGCACCGGCACTGACGTTGAAGGCGTTCGAGTTGCTGCCGGTCAGCACGGCCGCAGCGTCGGCGACCGAAAGCACGACGCCATTCTCGGCGCGGTTGTACGACACGGCAAAGGTGCCTTGGCTGGTACCGGCCGTAATAAGCGCCGGCGGCGCGACCACCGTGAGGGTGCCGGTGCCGGTCACAAGTGCAAGGTTCACCGTGGTGTTCGCGGCGACGGGGCTCGCGTTGCCGAAGGCGTCGCGCACCAGCACGGTCACGTTGAAATTCGTGCCGGCCACTTGGTTTCCGAGGGCCTGGAAAACGAGTGTGGCGGGATCATGCGGGTCCACCGCGAGTGCCAGTGGCGTGCCGGTGGCCAGGAAATCGCCACTGAGGCGGTTGGTGTTGATTTCGGCCGCCTCAACGCGGTCATAGATCACGTTGACAAGATCGACTTCGTTCGTGCCGGCGGCGATGGTTTCGACGAGCGCGCCGCCACCATCGAGCGCCAGCGTGCCGGTTCCACTGGTTCGCAGGAGTTGCACACCAGTATTGGCAACCACGTTCGCAAGGTTCCCGGCTGCGTCGCGGGTGCGGATGCGGACGGTGAACGGTTCGTTGGCGCGGGGCGTGGCGGGGATGAGTTCCTCGGGTTGGACAACCACCGCGACGCCCGGGGTCACGGTGACCGTGACAAGATCGCGCGGTGTCAACAGGTTAGTCGGTTCCCCGGGTCGGAGCCGTCCGCTTCGACTTGCAGCGTGTGCGGACTGTTCGCGACGTTCGCGGCGGCATCGGTGGTTGGGCGCAGACGAATATTCGAGATGCGCAATTCGGCGTTGTTGACCGTGCTTACCGCGGCCACCTCGAACTCCACCGTGTTGGCGGTCACTGTCGGCGCGGCCGTCAGTGCGAACGTTGCGTCACCGGATAACTCCGTCGCAATGGGTTCATTGCCTCCGGTGGTGTCGAACTCGAAGCCCGCGGGCGCCAGGAGGCGGATGACGCTGCCCACCGCCCATTCGCCGGGGCCGGAGGTCTCGCTGACGACGGGGAACGTGGCCGGCGCACCGGTCAACCCCCCAAAGCAGTTCACATTGAAGCGGCAATCGGCGCTGACGCTCAAGTTGCCGGTTTGAGTGACTTCGTCGGCCCAGCCAACATGCACGAGTACCGCCGCGGTCAGTACCGCGCTCAGCACGAAATTGCGACGCATCATGACGCTCTACCTCCGCACGCCCGGTCGCGCCGGCGACGGGCCCGCTGCGCGGCCGCCAGCGGCCGCGCCAGTTCCTCGCAAAACGACATTGCACTGCGCATAAGCGCAGCGCTCGTCCAATTGACGGTGACGCCTCCGTGCGTGCTTGTTTGGGCGCTCTGCCGATCGCACGCTACGCACCATCCTCTCGAGCAGGCCAGCTCGGGCTGACAGTGCTACGCGTGGACCCGAGAGACTCGGCCACGATGTTCATTCTACCCGCAGTGGAACGATCCTCGTGAGCGTTTCCACAAAATTCGGGTGCGGGTACCTCTGCATTGCGAGCTATGGGACGCTCACATCCGCCTGGGCACTCGCCGCCCATGACCGGTTTCGTCCGCTAACGCGGGCTCGAGATCTGTGTTCGCTCCGCACCAAGTCCGGCCGGAGCCGGTGTTCGCGTTCCGCCGGTGAAACCTGGTATCGTCAGTTGTCGCAAACCGCCGAAACCGAGTCCCCGGCTGCCAGTTGCGATCAGCAGGTTGGCCGCGTTGCGGTTCAGTTCGATTGCAGTCACACCTTGGCCCACGTTCCGCACGTTTTGCACCGAAGCGGCTGCGGGTGACAGAAAGGGCACCTCATTCGCAGCGGGGAACGGGACCGTCGTCGGTCGTTCGACACGGGCCGTGGTGCGTGCGGGCAGAGATACGGATTGGACCGTCTGCCGGATTTCGGGGTTGAACGGTGGTTCCTGGATGCGGGCGGTCACGTAGCGGGATTCGGCGAAGCGATCCCACAGAATGATGTTGTTGAAGAGGTTGACCTCGACCGCGCCGCGTGAATAGCGCGCGGACTCGACGCCGAGTTCCCGACCGAATGCGGCGGTGAAGCCGAGTTCGAGCGGCAGGAGCCCGAGTTCGCTGACTGTGGCGGCCTGGCCCGCCCGTAGCTCGGCACGCTGTCCATCGACAAGTGTTACCACGCGCTCACCGTATTCGATGGACAACTCGGCGGCGTCTCCGAGCACCGTGAACCCGATGCGCCCGCCGGCCTCATCTACGGCGCCAAACACCTGGCCGGGAATCACCGGCACGTAGGCGTAAGCCGCCTCGTCGTCGCCGAGCGCCAGTACCAGCACTAGGGCCGGGGTGGCGTTCGGAGGGCGGTCGGAAATGGTCATGGCGCGCCCGGCATGCAGCTCGAGCAGGATTTCACCGCGCATGGGCTCGGGACGCACCTCCAAGATCGTGTCGCCCAACAAAACCACCACGGCGCCGCTGGGCTCGAAGAGCATGAGTTGGCCCTCGCTGCGCACCGTGATGCGTCCCGCCCCGACGCGATCGCCAACGCGCAATTCCGCGGCGGCGGCGTTTTCGGCGGTGAAGGTGGCCGCACCGGGGCGGGATTGGCCGGTGACGAGAAACTCGGCTTCGGCGTGGACAGCCGTGCACAGCAGCAGCAGGGCGAGCGGTGCGGAACGGAGCAAGATGCGGACCATGGGAAAATCCTCCGCGGGGTTGCGACCGCGCGGGGTCTAGAAATCGACCTCGAGCTGGACGCCGTACACGGTGCGTCCATACTCATAGATATCCTGGCCGAGACGATTCCAGATATTGGAATCCTGGAAGGTCATCTCCACGCCGGCCCGCAGGCGGGCGTTCAGGGTCCGCAGTTCCGGCAATTCGCCCCGGGCGACCAGGGTATACACGAAGCTGAAATAATAGCGCTGCAGGAAGTCGTCGCGCTGCTTGCGTTCGAAGTCGAAGATGCTGGCGCCCGAGTAACCGGCCCAACTGAACTCACTGTCCAGCTCGAAGGCAAGCCGGTAAGGCAGCGGGACGTGCAAACCCCAGATCATGGAGTGACCGCGGAGCGAGAACTCCGTGCCGACAGTGCTCTCATCCCTGAACTCATACCCGAGGTAGAAGCTGAGGTGCTCTTCGCCGAAAAGGGCGGCCTCCTTCGGCCGACGGTTGAAGTAGTCCTGCATGTAGCCGAGATTACGGGCCCGAGTGAGGTTGAACTGGTGCCGGAAGCCGACCGCCCGGTACACACCGTCGCGGTTGAGGCGAAAGTCGGGCAGGGGGTCAAAATAGTTGCGGTCATCCTGGATGAAGTACACGTCGCTGCGACCGAGGTCGGCGCCGCGCCGTTCTGTCTCGGTCGGTGCGCCGCGCCAGACCTTGGAAACCACGGGGGTAAAGCGATGGCTCGATATGAACGGGTCATGGCCGAGCTCGGTGTAGGAGTATTCGTACTGGAAGCCGAGGTAGATGTCAGGGACCGGCTGCCAGTTGACGAAGGCCCGGGCCGGATAGCGGCTGACGTTGAATTCGGGAATGTTGGGCTGCCACAGGTTGGACGTGCCGCCGCCGATGCCGATGGTGAGACTCTCGCCAATCCACGGGACTTCGGCACTGCTGATGTAACGGCTGATGTTGAAGTCCGCGGAGAGTCCGAACTGGTAGTCGTCGCTGCGCTTGTAGCCCCGCGGCAGCGTCGTGTCGCGCCCGAGGAGAATGACGTTGGAGTCGTACCAGTTCCCAAGCCGCAGGCGGGCGTCGAACTCCAGCGGCCCGATGGGGGCGGGCACGGGGAGCTGAATCGGCAGGGGGCTGGCAATCTCGACACGGTCAAGCTCGGCGATGATGTCGCGCGCGTTGGCCCCGAGATCGACCTCGCCGGCCGCGGTGGCGACCTCCACGAGCAGGGCGCGCGCCTGGGAGTTTTCCCGGCGGAGGATTGCGAGCAAGCCCTCGTAATAGCGCACGACCGTCCGAAAACCGGCGTACTCGTCCGCGGTGAGTGTCTCGGCGGCCAACTCGGCATCGGCGAGGGCGAGCGCTTCACGCAGGTTTTCCTCGGCGGAGTGCAAGGCGCTGCCGAACTCGAGTGTACGACGGGGCGGCTTACGGTAGGCATCGGCGAGCCGGTAGCGGGCCACGGCGAGATAGAACCGCCCGAAGCGATCCCCCCGGCCGGCATCGCTGCGGGCGTAGGCATCGAGCGTACGTTCGGCCCGCTGAGCGAGCCCGATGAGTTGCTCGCGGCCTTCCGTGGTGTCGTCGCTTGCGAGCTGCGCAATGCCAAGCAGCAGGGCGGCATCAACCGTGCGGGCGGTGGGGTCGGCGAGATCCACCACCCGGCTCAGATGGTCCTGGGCCAGCCGAAAGGCCCCGATCGCGCGGGCCGAAAAGTCCGCCCGCGCGGCTTCGTCCGCTGCTCCGCGGGCGTTGTTCGCCTGCATGAGCCCTTCATCCATGCGGATGAGCCCGAGGTAGTAATGGCAGGTGACGTGGAAATCCGCTTCGGGATAACGCTCGAGCAGCCCCTCAAAGACCAGTGCTGCCGCGGCATTGTCCTGCCGCAGATAGGCCTCGATCCCACGGCTGAGCTCAACCAGGGCGAGCGGCTCGGAAGTCGGTTCGGGCGGCGACTGTGCGCTCGCGACGCCACCCCCTGTCAGCCCGGCGGAAAGAAAGGCGACGCACCACCAGCGAAGGACCGGTGCGGCGGTGTATCGAGGCATTCCCACGCTCCTTGTCGTCAGAACGGGCGCCTGTGCCGCCGGCGGCACTGCGGGAGCCGTGCTTCGGGGTGCCGCCGGGGGCGGACGCTGGCGGGTTTGCAGCCCCGCTACGTCGTGGCCTGGACAAACGTCCGGATGGCTTGCCCGAATAGATCGGAGACCACGCGGGCGACCTGGGTACGCGTGAAGTCGGTGAATTGCTGGTTGGTGACGCAACCGCCGAGCGCCAGCAGCGCCCCGCCGGCTACCCACACCAGGGTTCGTCGATAGAAACTACGCATAGCTCGGCTCCTCGCTCGGATCAGGTGGTCAGGCGGACCAGCGCATTGTCGAGGAGAAAGAACACCGTATCGGTGAGAATATTGGCGACCTGATTCAGCACGATCTCGTTGGAAAGGCAGCCGCCCGCCTGCAGTAGGCAAGCGCCGGCGCCGCAGCCCAACACCCATTGAAGCGCGCGTGTGGCCTTCATGGACGTTCTCCTCGCATGTCGATCGCCCGCTCGAATGTACTTCGGCCCCGAGAACAGGTCGGACGCTCGGCGCCGCCCGTTCATCGTCCGGTCAACCTACTGCGCAGGACCGCGGGGCGTCAAGTGCGAGCTCCCGTTCCGCCCGGGCGCTTGGGTCGTGGCTGGTTTGGGATACACTGTGGTCCGTTTGCTGCGCCGTGTGCGGCGCTGGGCCTCGTAGGGATCGCTTATCCGTGCGACGGAGTGCCATGGCCGACACCCACCGCCGCCTCCTGTTGTTGCCGCCGGACCTGACTGCCGCGCAGCGCGCCCGTCTGGAGAGTGCGCTGATCGACGTGGTCCAGACGCAGAACCGGCTGGCTGCGGCGTCTCCTTACATACTCCGCTACACCGGTCCACCGGCGGCTACGTCCAACGGGTTTGCCCTGCCGCACGAACCTGCGACCCCCTGGCGTACGGCGCAGCTCTTCGATCCGAGCCAACCCCCCGCCGAGCCGGACGTGCTGTTGCGGACCGCGGCCGGTCTGCTGGATGCGTTGGAGTCCGCCCATACGGCCGCCGGCCGCCCGGTGGTCCACGGGGGCCTCTGCCCCGGCGCGGTGCTCGACGGTGCCGACGGATTGCTGAAAGTCACCGACTTCGGTCTGGCACCGGCAATCTGCCAGGTACTTGGTGTCGATGCGTACCTTAACCTTGCCGTCAGTGCCGGCCATGATGCGAGTGGCGCGTGGGAGGTGCTCTCGGAGAGCAACTTCGAACGCGACGATCGCCTCTGCGCCTTCATTGACCCCGACAAGTACGGGCAGGACACGCTCACCACCTTCGAGGCCGGGTCCGACCTGATTGCGGCGGGATTACTGCTGCACCTGCTTGTGACCCACGTGCATCCTTACCTGCACTTTGCCCCGGATGCGCACCGCGTGGTCGATATGGCCCGCATGATGAGCTTCGGTGTGCCGATCGCCATCAGTGCCCCCGCGCTGACGGGTTCCCCCCGTCCCGAAGTGCGGGCCTGCTGCCAACTCGTCCTCGAACTCCTGGCCCGGCTGCCCCGTGAGCGACCGGCTGCGCGGGAAGCTACAGCACGTCTTGTGGCGGCGGGTTACAAGGTACAGCTCGACCTGCAGCGCGCGGAGCGCTGGGTCACGCAGCTCGAGGCCCTGCTGGCCGGCTCGGCCTGGCGCGATCTCGAACTAGTGCTCAAGGATCGCCCCGCGCTCGCAAGCTGGCCGGCGGATCTTGAGGCCCGGGCTGCGGCCGTAGCGTTGCGCGCCGAGACGGCTCTCGACAATGCGGCCGCGCACCGCGCGGTCGAGGAGGACGAGCGCCGTGCGGTGGACTGGCTGCGTCGAGTGCAGTTGGCCGCCGAGGCCGACGATTGGGAGTCGGCCGACAAGTTGTTGACGAACCGCCCCCGCCTGAAACACTGGCCGGAAGCGGTGCTGACCGAATCTGCGCAACTGGAGCAGCGGGTCGGGCAGGAGAAGCGGATCCAGGGGGCGCGCGAGTGGCAGCGTGCACTGAAGAAGGCCTACGAATCGCATGACTGGGCCTCGGTGGCGCGGCGCTTTGCGCGGCGTCCGGACGAGGACATCTGCCCGCCGGAGGTGCGTGCCTACGCCGCTGAGGTGGAGCAGGCGTATGAGGGCTGGCTGGCGCAGGAAGAAGCCCGCCGGAAACAAGTCGAGACGGACCATGAGCAGGTTCGGAGCTGGCTCAACGAAGCGGAGCGGCTGGCAGCCGCCGGGGACTGGATCGGGGCAGTCGACCTGCTCGGGGAGCCCCCGCACGTGGAGCATTGGCCCGCGCGCGGGCGCGAGCAGGCCGAAAAGCTGAAGAAGGAATGGTTGCTCCAGTGGGCCACTGTGATTGCCGGTGAGTTGCCGAAGATCACAAACCGTGTACGTGGCCTTGCCGTGGAGGCGGTGCGGGCGGCAGTACGGCCGGAGCAGACTGCCTTCCTCGATCCCGAGGCGCTGGAAGTGCTGGTCGAAGACGTGCTGCTCGGCCTGCCTGACGAGGAGGCCGGTGGTCGGGGGCCGGTACGTGTACGGTTGCGGCCGGCGCGCGGTGTGCCACCCGCGCCGTGTGCCCGCGGGGAGATCGTATTCCGGCTCCGCGGCCTGGAACCCGAGATTCTGGGAGGCGCTACGGAACTGACCGCGGCAGTGGCGGCTGCCTTGCCATTGGTGTTGCCGGAGGTTCAGCAGTCCCAGATCGGTGCATTCGCGGAGGCGCTGCGGGCGAGCGTCTACGCGGATGCGGATGTTCGTGCCGCGATAACTCCTCCGGTCGATAGTGCTGTCGCCGAGGTACGGTTGCTCGGCGCTACGCAGTCAGACCCTCCCCTTCAAGTGAAACTTGCCTGGAATCCGGCGACGCTGGGTTGGGAACCTGCGGACAAGACTGTCTTCGCTGAAAAGCTTCGGGCGGGTGCGGCTGCCGCCCTGCGGCATACCGCCGTTGCGGACCTGGTGGAGTGTGTTCCTCTGCTGAAGCCGTACGCAGGCGGCTTGCGTGTGGAACCACAGGGGGAGCCACGCCTGACGCCCGATGGTTGGCCCGCAGCGTTCGAGGGCTCGGGTGATCTTGTGCTGCGCGCGCCCGGGCTGTCAGGGCCACAGATTCTCGGCAACGGGCCGCTCAGCTACGAACGTGTCGACGTGGTTGCCTTCTCCATCCCGACCAGCGACATCGTGGGTCACCTCAACCACTTGCTTCTGTTGGCCCAGGAACGCGGCCGGGACGCACTCGCCGGCGAATTGCGCCGCGCGGCCAAGGCGAGCGGTGCGAAGATCAACGCCCCGAAGCGCGTCACGGGTCCGGTGGAAGAGCTGGTCTTTGGCCTTCAAGGTTCGTCGGCTTCGACCGAGTTGCGCGCGCTCTGGTCGCCTCAGGATTTTCGCTTTGTCTTTCCGCCGGGCTGGGAGGAACAACTCGGGCAGGTTTTGGGGGCCGCTGCCGCCGCGATTGACACCGAGGTCAAGACTCAGCTTCCCACCCATGACGTACCAACCGCCAAGCGGTCTCCTCGGAAGGTTCAGCCGCAGCACACAGTCCTGATCGGTGGTGTCGCCGCCGGCGTGGTTGGGGTTGCGATTGTCGGGTTCGTGATATTCGGGGGTGGTAACAAAGACGGCAATCCGACACCTGGTACCGGGCCGGGAGCACAGCCCCTCCAGAACGGAACAGTGCTCCCAACACCCAACCACGGGAACGGTGCGCCCGTCGAACCGCCCACAGTCGATCCGGGGCCGGACGCGGGTCCGGGTTCGGTTGAACCCCCGCCCGTCGTGTTGTCGGCCGCCGAACGGTTTCTGGCTTCCTGGCCGGTAGCTCGGGAGCTGGAGGAGGGTGCAGACCCCCGCGCAGCCGTGGTGCTGCCTGCTGTCGTTGCCGGACTGGCCGAAGCAGATGACGCACTTTCGGCGGCCATTGCGAATCTCGTGGCGGCCACGGGAACTGGTGGAAGCGCATCCGTTGCGGCTGCGGTGGAGGCGGGGCTGCCTGCGGATGCCGTGGAGGTGGTCTTGCAGTGGCCGCTCAGGAGTGGAGGGGACGTTCGGATCGTCACACGCTTCGCGCCCGTGGGTTCTGACAGTTGGGTTGCCTTGGACGAGAACGCTTCCGCAGTTCTGGCGGCGGCCGAGGCCGCACGCAATGCTGTGGAGAGTAGCTTCACCGGGGCATTGGCCGCGATGCAGGCGCACGCCATTGCGGGGGAACTCCGCCTCTTTCACGCCCAAGCGGCCGAGGCGCGCACCGCGCTTGCGATTTACCCCGATCTGCCGGGTGCCGCGCAGTACACCGCTCTTGTCGCGAGTCAGCCGCCACCCTGGAATGACGATTCGGCTGTCCGGCCGACAGGCCGTTTCGAGGCGGCGACGGCGGAACGTGATCCGAGTACGGGCTACCCGATTCTTGTGGAGTATGAAGACCGGCAGCTCGCGTTGATCGCGGTGGCTCCCCATGACCCGGTATGGTCTGACCTCGGCAGTGTCGTGCGCGATGGAGAGCCCCTCGCACGGCTTGTGCGGAATAACGAAGCTTTGCGGCCTTGGGAGCTATTCTATGTCGATGTGGACGAATTGCCGGTAGAGGATTTCAACGCGGCATTGACGGCCTTTCCACCCGGCAGTGGGCTCACACTGGTGACGCGGGACGCGTGGTTTCTCGCCGCGCTGCGCAGTCGTGGCGGCGCGCCCCTCACAGGTATGCTGCTGGGTGGCTGGGAGTGGTGTGCCGATGCCCCTGCATCGGAAGATGGTCGGCGGTGGTTGGTAGGTGGCAGTCGGCTGCTCGCGGAGATCGCCACTGGGCCGGTTGCAAGGCCGTCGCCCGCGGCAGACACCGCCACCTGGTACCGCTGGCTGACGCAGCCCTTGGTGATGCAGCGGCGATTGATGTCGTTCGGTGACGAGTTGACGGCGGCACGGGGTATGCTGCGCGTCTTCCCGTAGGGCAGTCGGCGTCTGGCTTGCTCGCCTCACAGGGCAGGGCTATAGTGCGCGGCGGCCATGAGTTGTGTTCGACATGGGCCATGGCCGGGTCGGGCCCCGGCGACGGATGGAGTGTGGTTTCGCGGGCTGTGGAGCGGCGCGCCACGCGGTCGGATTGCACGCTGGCACTCTCGCTGGCAGGTGTCCGACCCAGGCATTCCGATGTCCGGCACGCTTGGAATTTCGAGGCCGAAGGATGAGCGAGGCGGCAGGACAGCGCCGCGACGGCTCTTCGAGCGGGAGCGCTACCGCTCTATTCGCGTCGCTGGGGGACGTGCTTCTCAAACTTCCTGAACCGGAACGGTATCGGCAACTGGGCGCCTTTCTCACGGAATTGGCGGGTCAGCAGGAGACGCGCAGTCGGCCGCCATCGGCTGATGGGGATGGACTCGGCAAGAAACTTCAGCGTCTGGGTGAAGAAAAAGCGCAGCTTGAAGATGCCTTGGCGCAGGCGCGGGCCGACCTCGCCCTGCGCGAGAAGCACGCCGAGGCCGAACGGACGCGGAGCCAGGAACTCGATCGCATCGTGGCCGAGCAGCGCAACCGGCTGCAATCCGCCCAGGAACGGATCACGGAACTCGAGAGCAACCTGACGGCGAAAAGCGAGGCGCTGTACGAGGCGGAGAACCGGCTCGAGGCGGCCACAATCAAGCTCCAGCGCCTGGAAAAACAGACGGGGGACACCGCGCGACAGGACCGCTTGGAGGATCAGAATCGCGACCTCGCCCGGCAGATCGAGACCGCGCGGACCGAGTTGGAGCAATTGCGCAAGGACAAGGATGCGGCGATCGAGGAATTGCGGGGCAAGGTCGTCCAAGCTGGAGCCGCCCAGGGGGCGGAATCGGGTCAACTCCTCATGCAACTTTGGGATCGGCTGGCCCGGGCCAAGCCGCACCTCGCCACGGGCGGGGCCGAGCCGCCCGTTCAAGCCGCCGAGCGACTGTTCGATGCGTTCATCGAACTGACCCGTTTCGTCCATGAGTTCGACCTCGGGCTGCGGCCGTTCCTCGGAAACATGATCAAGCACAACGCCGCGCTGGCTCGTCCGTGGGATGTGTATGCCCGCTCGCCGGGGTTGCTGGACGTGGTGCGCGAAGTCATCGACGCCACGGCGGGCAAGCCCGCCGGCGTGCTGAAGATGCGGCTGATGGCGCTCCAGCGGTGGACGCTGGCGACGCTGATCGCTTCAGACACGTCGCTCGAATCGGTTGCGCCCGAATTGGAAACCCAGTTACGCGGCCCACTCGGAATGGAAAATGATCCAAATCGGCGGGTGCGCGACTATTTACGTGATGATGGGAATCATCTCTTCCAGCAGCACATGCGCGAGCTGCGCAGCAGCAAGCTGGCAGAGGCGTACGCACACGGGCAGGGAGGTGCCGCATGAAAACACGAGGGCGCAGGCGCAGGACGGTTTCCAATCGTGGGCTGCTGCTAGCGACGCTGGGGCTGCTGCTCCAGGTCGCACCCGGCTGTGGCCGCACGCTGAAGATCGGCCAGGACCTCTACATCAATACGGCTCCGCACGCGAATCGGCCGGAAGCTACCCGGACCGGCGAGCCGCTCGAAGTGACTGTAGTGGTTGTGTACGGTGAGGATCTGCAAAAACCCGGGAATGAGCTGTTGCGACCCGGTTCGCAGATCACTTCGCGGGACTGGTACGCCCGCCGCCCGCAGCCGGGTGGTGAGAGTGCGGGCCGGACCTTTGACCTGCCGAAGTCGCAGATCTACGTCCTGACGAACGACCCGGACTACTTTGGCAAGCACATCGGCAGTGCTCTGCGGGGTGGTAAGCTGGACGGCGAAACCCCGATTGAGAAGAAGAATGCGATCGATGTGCGGGCCGGTGCGCTGCACAGCAAGGACACGGTGATCTACGTGTTCCCGCGGTTCATCAATCGCGAAGGCGTTGTGCTGCCGGTGGCTCCCGCGACCTTCCACCCGCCGGGCGCGTATGAAGCGGAACTGCACGTGCGGATCGGCGTGCGCCCCGGGCAGCCGCTGGACCAGGCGCAGTTCATTGAAGTGCTTTCACCGCGCAAGCTCTAGCTGCCGGTGTGGCGCGTGCGAGTCGGGCTGCTCGCAGGCGCACAGGGGCCGCGCCACGGGTGTGGCGGGTTCGGAAGGAACGGGACTGCGGAGTCGCCGCGTATGACGTTCTGGACGGAGATCCACTGGTACGAGGGGATGTTCCTGCGGCCCCATCATCTCCAGGCGGCCCAGCGCCGGCTGGAGACGCTTGTGCGCGCGGCGCAGGAAGCGGTCATGCCTTTCGCGTGGGGCTTCGTCGAACTTGAGATCGCGGAAGAACCGCTGGAGAACTGTGTCCTGCGACTGGACCGGTGTGTGCTGCGGCTGAAGGACGGGACGTGGGCGCACGTTCCGGACAACACCGAGGTTGCGCCGTTGAACTTCGAAGCCGCGCTGGATGCCGGTGGGGGAGCCGTCGAGGTCTATTTTGGCGTGCCGCAGATGCAGGAGGTGCGGGCCAACGCGGTTTCCCTCCAGGAGCCGGACCGGGTGGACGGCACGCCGCGCTACGAGCCGCACGCGCTGACGCGCCGGGATGAGAACACCGGCGCTAATCCGCAAACCCTCTACGTGCGGCGGATGCGCGGGCGATTGTTTGCCGCCGGGGAAGACATGACCGGTTTCGAGGTCGTACGGGTCTGCCGCTTGAAACGCACCGATCGCCCGGGCGCTGTGCCGGACGTGGACGAACTCGGCGCGGGACCACTGCTGGCGGTGCAGGCCGACCGTGGCCTGAGCCAGTTACTGACCTCGCTCGCGGATCAGGTGGAGGCCAAGAACGAGGTACTTGCCCGCGAGGCCCGTGAGACCCAGATGGCCTTCACGGACGGGCTGGGAGCGAACACGGAACACCTCCTGAAACTGCACGCGTTGAACGGTGCGCGGGCCGCGCTGCGCGCCTTGTTGCAAAGTCCCCTGGTCCATCCCTTCGACGCATTCGGCGCGCTGGCCCGGGTTATCGGTGACGTGTCCGTCTTTGGTGAAGACCTCGTCCCCGGTGCGCTGCCGGCTTACGACCACGACCGGCCGGCCGAAGCGCTGGACCGCCTGCGGCGGCGCCTGCTGCTGCTGCTGGATGCCTTGCGGCCGCTGGCCTACCTCTCGCGGCAGTTCGTGCGGAAGAAGGATGAGCGCGGGCGCGATGGCCTCGAAGTGGAGCTCGACCGGCAATGGATCGACGAGAACCTCGACATGTACGTCGGCCTGCAGTGTGACGACCGCGATGTGGACGAGTTGTACAAGCACATCCGCAACACGTTCGACCTGAAGCTGGCGTCGCCGAAGCGCTCGCCGCGTATTGCCGGTACGGCGGTGAGCGGGCTGCGCCTGCAGATCAAGTCGGTTCCGGCCGGGGTGCTGCCGCGGCGGACCAATCTGCACTATTTCCGCGTCGACAAGACGATCGGACCGGACCGGACGGACTACTGGCAGGAGTGCGAGCAGGAACGCGGCATCCGCATGAGTCTGCGGGAGGGGCAGATGGCGGCGCTGGAGCAATTCCGCCCGACGTTGTACGTGTGCATGAAGGGAAGTGGGCGATGAGCGAGCGCGAAACCGGACCGGCCCTCCGGATGACCGAAGTGTGCTGGCCGATTATCGACTATCTCGTGAACTTCAGCCGGCAGGTGAAGTACGGGCACCAGCCGGCGTCGGAACAGACGCGTTACGAGCTGCTGTCGGCGCTGCGGGATGCCGAAGACCTGGCCCGACGCGATCCGGCCGCGGAGCGGCTGTGGGATGACCGGGTTAAGGCCATGATGGTCTACCTGATCGACTACCGCATGGTGAATACCAACTGGGACGGACGCGACTACTGGTTCGACAACCGCTTCGAGACCGACCCGGAAATCCTCGATCACGTTGAATCACTCGGTGGTGAGAAGTTCTTCGAGGACTGCGACGAAATCCAGAAGGAGTACGAACTCGCCGAGCGCCGGCAGCGTCGCGACGTGGCCGAACTGGCCGAGCTGCTGGGACTGTACTTCGTCTGTCTGCGCCTTGGATTCAAGGGGCAGTACCACGATCGGCCGCAGGAATTGGCGGACTATACGCGGCGGTTGTTCACCCGGTTGCCGGCGTATGCGACCACCCGTTCGAAGGAGATGTTCCCCGACGCGTACCGCCACAACCAGGAAATCAAGGTGGACTACAAGCTGGGGCTCAGTCTGACGCTCGTCGTGGTGATCCTGGCGCTGGTGATCGGCACGTCACTGATCACGTTCCGGGTCGCCTGGCACCGGGCGGTTGTCGACATCCAGAAGGCCGAAGCGGCTTGGGACGCCACCACGGCGGCCGCAGCCCAGGACTCCTGAGGAAATCAGCACCCGGGCGCCCGCCGCGAGCGGGTGAACCGTGAGGTTGTGCGATGAAGAAACTGGCGGAATGGTTCAAGGCGCTGCCTAAGGAAGTGAAGGCGCTCCTGGCGGTCGTGGGGCTGGCCTCGCCCGTGGGCGCGATCTTCTTCCTGCACCGGTACGTGTTTCCCGGCGTCAGCATCGTCACGGTGGTCATCGGCGTGGTGCTGGTGGTCATCGTGGTGGCCCTGCTCGCCATGGGCATCACGTGGCTCTTCGGGCGCAAGAGCAAGGCCCGTGCTCGGAAGATGGAGCAGGAGCTCGCGGGCTCGGCCGCGGGCCCGGTATCCATGGACCTGCGTGCCGCGATCAAGTCGAACAACGAACGCTTCTTCGGCGCAATCCGCGAGATGCGCAAGCTCGGCATCAGCGTCTATGACCTCCCCTGGTACGTCGTGATCGGCGATTCCGGCTGCGGCAAGACCAAGCTGATCAACGAAGGCGGCCTGACCTTTTCGACCGGCAAACCGGAGGGTTACCAGCTCGGCACGCTGAACTACAACTGGTGGTTCACCGAGGATGCGATCTTCGTCGACATGGCCGGGCGGCTCTGCAATCCCCAGGAAGACTCCGACCGCCGCGAATGGGAAGCCTTCCTCAATACCGTCTCCAAGGGCCGCAAGGGCTACCCTATCAACGGTGTTCTGCTGTGCGTCTCGGCGGAACACCTGCTGCAGGAACCGCCTGAGCAGCACGAGGCCGACGCGAACACCATGCTGGAGCGCCTGCGCGACCTGCAGGGCAAGCTGGGGGTGACCTTCGCGACGTACCTGGTCATCACCAAGTGTGACAAGATCGTCGGCTTCATGCA
Organism: Phycisphaerales bacterium; assembly: GCA_016716475.1. Lineage (NCBI taxonomy): Bacteria > Pseudomonadati > Planctomycetota > Phycisphaerae > Phycisphaerales > Phycisphaerales bacterium. The sequence goes on along the minus strand of JADJWG010000001.1, from coordinate 1,076,286 downwards.
GTTCTTCGACCGGGCCGAGCGCGACATCACCATCAAGAACCAGATCTTCGGCTGGTCGCGCCCCGGCGACTTCAGCGAGCTCTACGAGCCGGAGGGCTTCGCCAGCGATTTCAATGAGCTGTATGGGCGACTGCACGAGCTTCGCCTGCGCCGGCTCAACGACGATGCCGACGAATTCGAGCTCGGCATGGCCTACAGCTTCCCGGAAGAATTCCGCGAGCTGCGCGAACCGCTGCACACCTACATGCGGACGCTGTTCCCCGCCATCAAGAGTCCGCGGGCGGTGAAGAACCTGATCTTCCGCGGTGTGTACTTCACCAGCGCCACACAGCAGGGCGGCCTCATCCTCCGGCACCTGGCCGAGCGCCTCGGCGCCGATGCGGCCAGCCAGTTGCCACCGCTGGAAAGCATGTATCCGCGTCCGCGTCCGCACTTCGTGAAGGACCTGCTCTTCCGCAAAGTCTTCCCGGAAGAGGGGCTGGTCTTCCGCAACGAGCAGGAAGTGGTCCGCAATCGCCGCCTGGCCCGCCTGCTGGCGATCGGGACGGGCGCGGTGGCCGTGGTCATGCTCGTGCTGCTGATCGTGAGTTCACTCCAGTTCGGACGGCTGATCACCGAGCCGCGCGGGCGCGCCCAGTCCGCGGCGGAGCTGCGCGGCAAAACGGCGGAGTCGCTGCCACTGCTCACGCAGCTCGGGCAGGACGTCTCAACCCTGCGCAGCAGTGTTTGGCCGGTATTGCTGTCGCTCGGCCTGGGTGCGGATGCGCCCGCGCGCGGTCTGACCGACATCCAGTTACGGCTGTTCGAAGACAGCATTCTCGGGCCGACGCTCGAACAGACGGAGCGCGTGCTCCGCGAAGGGCGGGTGGCGCGTCCCGGCGAGACCGCGGCGCCGGGGGCCTGGCCCTATACGGTGTTCGAGCCGGCGCTGCGGACCTATCTCACGTGGTACGGCTGTGCCCGGGGCCCGGGCCGGCCCGAGGGCTACGACTTCGCGGCGTACGAGGCGCTCGCCGCCCTGATCCCCACCTCCGCGGATCCGCTGGGCACGAAGCGCAGCGAGGTGGCCGATGTGGCCCGAAATTACTTCACCACGGTACAGGGCCGCGAGGGCTGGCATAATCCCGTTCGGGGCTTGGCGGATGAGGTACGTTCGGCCGCAGCGCTGCGCACCGGCCTGAAGGCGTTGCACGACCACCTGGAGTTCTACGCCACCCTCGGTGCGCAGCATCCGAATCCTACGATCGCGGAGTGGATGCGCATCCGGGATGCCGCCGCGCAGATCGAGCGCTCGTATGCGGCCATCCTGGTAGCGGCGAACCAGCCGATCCGCACGCAACAGGAGCTGGAGACCTTCCGCACGACCTTCAACACGGAGTACGCGTTGCTCACGCAAGCCGTCGACGGTTGCACCTGGCGCGGCCCGTCCGAAGGTGCGATCCGGCGCATCCCGCAGTTGCGCGACACGGTGTTGGCGCAGCGCGGCAGTGATGGCGCGGAGGGCGCCGCGGCGCCGACGGCTGCGCGTCCTGGGCAGTGGCTGGAAGTGCGGCGCAGTCTGCGGACGGCCTACACCCGCTGTCGGGCGACACCCGCGAGCGATGATGCCGTCATCGGATTGTTGAATGCCCTCGTGGTGGGTGACGGGCGCGATTTCCGCGGCCTGGATCGGGTGCTGGCGGAGAGTCTGCGGCAGGCGGGCCTGGCCAGTCGCGAGTACTTCCCCGAGTTTTTCGGGCCCGAGTTCACGAGTTGGGTGCAGGAGGTTGATGCTGAATACGCCCACATTCTGACGCTGGTGCGCGGTGCCGACGCGGGGCGCGACGACGCCATCGTAGTGAACCCCGCCCTGCGCGAAGTGATTCGTCCCGTGCTGGACCAGATACACGGGCAACTCGCCGCGCTCGGGTCGGGTGGTACCGATCTGGCGACGGCCGCCGCCTGGGCGGAGCAGATGCAGACGGTACTCTTTCCGCCGCCGGCCGCAGGAGGCGGTGAAATCCCCGGCCTGGCGCAACTCGACCCGCGCTGGAAGCCGCAGGAACTGCAAGCGCTCAATCGCACCTACCGGGACCTGATCCGCAAGGGGGCCGGCACGGCACTGCTGCGCACCATGGAGGCCATGCTGAGCGCGGCCGGTGCCTGGGGTGCGGGTGAAGTGGCATCCAACTGGCGCAGTACCCAGCCATCGGCATACTTCATCCCCGTGCCGGCGGCCGTCGAACGACCGCGCGCGCCGGAGACGCCCCCGACGGCCCCCCCTCCCCCAACGCCCGGCGGTCCACCGCCGGTGTTGCCGACGGGCGGAGCACCGCCCAGCCCGGTGCAGCCGAGATCCGAGGCCCCCACACCCGCCGACCGCCCGGCGGGCCAAGGGCAGATCCCGGCCTGCGCATCCCCGGACTTCCTGAACGCACGGGCGCTCGAAGTGGTGCAGCTTACGCGTTTTCTTGCGGACTTCGGCGGGCATGTCTACTTCATGGAGGACGAGGCCACGACGCCACTCCACCAGCGCTGCGCCACGCTGGTGAACGCGGCCTGGAAGAAGTACTGCGATAGTTACGTGGCGGCGTGGAGTACGGCATACGGCGGTATCCGGCTGCCTGCACTCGATCGCCTCAGCCAGGTGGAGCCGCGCTGGGAAACCTTCGCGGGGCAGTTCCGCCCCCCCGCAGGGGGTGGGTTGACGGCCCGCCAGGCCGTACAGGACGAGTTCCAACCCGCATTCGCGGAAATCATCCGCGCGATTCGCTGGGCCACGTACCTGCCGGAAAGTGGCTGGTGGTTGCAGGCGCCCGATGACTATTACGGCGCCCAGAAGCGCGCAGTGGCCCAGGCGTATGATGATGCGCTGGCCGTGCATTGGGCCCACGGCCAGTTTGCGCGGCGGGCCGAAGCGCCGGCGGCGGCCGGCAGCAATATTCCGCGCCCCTGGGAAGCCACAGCGGCGGAGTTCACCGCCCGGTGGGGAGCATGGTGCGAAGCGGTTGCGGCCGTTGCGACGCTTCCGCGGCGATTTGATGAGGCGCCCGGGCGTGGTGTGCCCACGCTCTCCGGGGTTCCGTGGGAGGGATTGGCGAATCTGCGCAGCGAAACACAACTCGGTGACGAACTCCTGACGCAGCGGCTGGTCGAATTTCAGCAGCGGGCCCAGGCCGTGCTCGATGTGGAGTTGACCTCTATTTATGTCGGCTTGCAGGACGAGGCGCTTGGCCGGGTCGCCCCGTATCGGGGCTGGCCGTATTTGAACGAGGCGGGTACCGGTCTCACCGCCATGGACACGGTGGCGTTCGAGGCCTTTCGTGATCTGCTGATGCGCATTCAGCGAGCGGAGGAGTTGCTCGGCGCGCTGGAACAGGCCCTGCCCGAATCGGATGTCCGCCGGCGGCGTCTCGCATTCCTCTCGGGTAGCACGCAGTGGCGACGCTTCATGGGTCTCGATGCGCAGGGCGCACCCGCCCCGCTGGATGTCATTGTGCGCACTTCAGACCCGCTTGGTGAGCCGGCATCACAGGAGCGCGTCAACGACAGTGCGCAGCACTACTACCGGCGGGTGGAACTGAACATCGGTCTGCGGCTCCAGGAAGCGGGCGACCGAGGTGCCGTACGACCGGTCGAGTTCGAGACCACGGCGGCGGCGCGGGCTGAGCGGCGGCAAACAGTCTGGGAGTGGTCCCGGGCGATCGATCTGCCGGAATTGACGTTCCAATTGATGGACGGTCTCCAACCGGAAAGGCAGGACTTCCGCTATCCGCCGATCAAGCCACGGGTCCTGGGGCGTCCGTCCGCACTGGCCTTGTGTGCCTTCCTGCAGCGCTACGGGACACGGCACGAGGGCACCTGGCTGGTGACCTTGGGCGTCAATCTTGCGGAGAAGTTCCGCGAAGCGGGCAACCCCGAGCTGGTGGCCCGACTGCCGCGGCAGGACATGGTTGTGGGCGAACGGTTTCTGTTTCAGCTCCCGCAGGGTCGGGATCTGCCCGAACCGATCACCCCGCTGGAGCCGGCGGTCCTTCCGCCACGGTAGGCGCTCGGAGCGCCTGAAAGCTGGGCAGACCGTCGCAGTTGGGTCGCACGAACGCGTGCTCGGGCCGAGCGCGTGAGGGCGTCATGGGCTGGAGCGATCTGTTTCGATCGAAATCGTCACGATTGGAGCCCGATCCGCGCTTGCGCTGGTTTGGCAAGCTCCCGACGTACGCCGACTATTACAGCTCGGCAACGGACGTGGATTGGGCCGTCGAGTTCCACGACTGGCTGCTCAAGGGCGTAGAACTGCACCTCAGTCGTGCGATTGGCAGCCGGCGGGTTCCTTCGGCCCTGCTGATGGTGCGACTGCCGAAGGGCAAGATGACCGTGTTCGCCACCTTGCAGGACTACGGTGGTGACATGCGCGGGCGGCCGTTTCCGCTCGTGTTCTATACCGCGGTTCCGACGGCACTCTGGCCGGGGCCGACGAGCGATGCCATCCCTGCGGCGGTGCGTGTTTTTGAGATCCTCGGCAAGCAGTGGGATCGCGTGTCGCGGTTTTTCAACGCGCCGGGCCGGTTCGAGGCGGTCTTTGGGGGGCAGGAACTGAATCTGGACGAGTTGGCTTCGGCGGCGCAGGACGGCGCGTGGGCCGCGGCCGCCCGCCGGTTGTCACTGGAGCAGTGGTTCGAAGCCGCCCGGCCGGGGCGGGAGGATACCAAACTCGCAGATTGGGTATCGCTGGTCGCGCGCTGGGGCCAGAGCATCGCGCAGTTAGAGAGTGAGGAATTCGAGCCGACGCTGCGGTTCCCGTTGGCGCCGACCCTGCCGCTCGAAGTGCAGATTGCCGGATGGATGCGCTGGCTCGAGCGGCGCATGGCCGTCGAGAAGCGCGCGCTCTCGCTCCTGGTGACGCCCGATGAGGGCGGCTCTCAGGCGCGGCTTAATGTCGTGGCGCGTGAGCTGGTGGCCGACGATTTTCTGTTATTGACTGCGGCGGGCGCGTCCCTTTCGTACGTGGACGACCTCTGCCGGGTGGCAGAGCGTCCCACGGGCTCAGGTGAATCTGAACCGGCCACCGCCGCGGAGGCGGTGCCCACGGTGGCGCCGACCCCTGTGGGAACCTGGGCCGACCTCATCGAAGCGGAGAATTGACAAGGGCTTGCATGCAATGGGTGACAGGGTATGATAATGATTCGGGTCCAAATCACGTGATCAGCGCGATGCTTCCCAGTGCTTTGCACCGGGAGTGGTATTCACTACCTGTCGCGCCTGATTCGGCCGCGTCCGGCGGTGAGCGGCAGCGCAGTACGCGCGGTTACGGCGGCAATGGCCCGTTTTTTTGTTCTGGGCGGTATCTGTCGGTCCCGGCTTGGCCATGTAGTCGGCAAGGACAGCGCGTCTGATGCCACAGTACGACGAACAGCCCATTCTCGCGCTCGGAAAGACGCCGATCCCCGGCAGTGCTCCGGCCGGCTCCGACGTTGCCGACGACGAGGACTACCTCCTCGTCCAGGCCGAGATGGCCAAGCTGGACCGCATCGACCTCGGTGACCCGGACTGGTTCCAGATCGAGTCTGCCACCCTCAACTTGCTCCAGAACAAGTCGAAAGATGTCGAGATGGCGTGTGCCCTGGGGTACGCGCTGTTTCGCAAGCATCGCTACGCGGGGTTGGCCGCTACGCTGGGCATGTTTACCGACCTGGTCAAAACCTTCTGGGAAGACCTTTTCCCAACCCGGCCGCGCCGCCGGAAGGCCCGGATCGAGTCCCTTTGCGAGCAGCTCGTCGAGGCGAACTGGCTGCGCGATGCGCCGCCCAAGCCCGATGAGTTTGATGCGCTCGATCTCACACTGGAGCGTCTCACCACCCTGGAGGAAGCGCTCAAGGAGCGCATGCCCGACGAAGAACCAGACTTCAACAAGTTCCGCCGCAAGTTGAAGGACATGCAGAAGGAGCGGCCCAAGCCGGCCGCGCCGGCGCCGGCGCCGGCTGCCGCTGCGCCCGAAGGCAGCGCACCGCAGCCCGCGGCGGTTGCGGGCGGTGGTGCCGGATTCGCCACGGGCGAGGTGCAGGATGCGAGTGGGGCAATCCACGCGGTGCTCGCGGCCGCCACTTTCCTGCGCAAAAAAGATGCCGGCGAACCCCTCGCCTATACGTTGCCGCGCGCGGTGAAATGGGCCCGCGTGGGGTTACCACCGTCGGCGGAGGCCCGGCGGGATATTCCCGCTCCCGACAAGAACCTGGTGGAGGGGCTCGAATTTCAATTTGCCAACGGGGTGTGGGAACACCTGCTCACCAATGCGGAGGGTGCCTTCCGGGTCGAGGACCCGCTTTGGCTCGATCTGCAGCGCTATGTTTGTGCCGCGTTGCTCGGCCTTGGGCCGCAGTTCAACGACGCCCGACTTGCTGTGATGGCGATGACTGGAGCGCTCGTGCAGCGCCTCGGCAGCGGGGTGTACGACCTGACCTACAAGGGGGGGCGGGCGCTGTGTAGCGGCGAAACGCGAATGTGGCTCGAGGCAGAGGTGCTGCCCACGAAAGGCGGCGGCGGTGGGGGCGGGGGTGGCGCAGCAAACGGTAAATTGACGGAAGCCACCGACGCGGCCCGCAAGCTGGCCGCCGGCGGCAAGCTGGCCGAGGCCGTTGGCAAGCTCCAGGCCGGGCTGGCCGAATGTGCCCAGCGGCGCGATCGCTTTCTCTGGAAGCTGCACATCGCCGAACTGTGCTACGAGACGCAGCGGCTGCAACTCGCCGCACCGCTCCTCGAAGAATGTGCCGACGAAATTAAGCGCTACCGGATCGACGAGTGGGAGCCGGGGCTCGCGGCCCAGGTGGCGCACACGCTGTACCGTTGTCGCAAGGCCCTTGCGGCCGCGGAGAAAGAGCCCCACTCGGAGGCGCTCGCGCGGGTGCGCGAGTCGTATGCCTGGTTGTGTCAATTGGACCCCGTGGCGGCCCTGGCCGCCGAGCCGGCCGGCCGGTGACGGCCGGCGGAACGCTTTGAAAGGCGCCCCCCACCTGCGTGGGGGGTTCAGCAAGCTGTAGAGGAGTCGAGTCATGGCCAAGGGACCGTCGAAGGCGCGGGAATCGCGCGTCAACATCGTCATTTCCGACAAGTTGAAAGGCGGCGCGGAGCCCGAACTGCCGTTCCGTATGCTCGTCATGGGGGATTACACGCTCAAGGGTGACAAGCGGCCGATTGAAGACCGCGTGCCGGTGGACATCAGCAAGTCGAATTTTGACTCGGTGATGCAGAGCTTCAACCTGTCGCTCGACCTGAGCGTCCCGGACCAGCTCACGGGCACGGGTGAAATGCCGGTCTCGTTGAAGTTCGGCACCCTGAAGGACTTCCGGCCGGAGGCGATTGCCCGGCAGGTGCCGCAACTCAAGAACCTGCTCGAGTTGCGTGATGCGCTCAAGGCCCTGCGGCCGACCATGGGCGACAAGGCGGCCCAGCAGAAGCTGGCGGAAGCCATCAAGGATCCGGCCGTGCGGGAGAAGATCCTCGGGATGCTTGCGCAGCCGGAAGGTTCGGGGGAAGGCGCCACGCCGAACGCGTAGCGGTGATATGCCGGGAAGCAGTCGCGCGGCCACGGGCCGTGTGTAGAAGGAGAAAGGCGACATGGCAGAACAGCCACAAGCAGCCCCGCAGGCAGCCGCGGGCGCGCTCGATACCACAGCGGTCGATGCGTTGATCGATCAGCTCGATCTCGATCATGAATACATTGACCTGTATCGCAAGGGCATCGCCGGCCTGGTGCAGAAGGCGGCGGGCCTCGATCTCGAAAAGGTTGCGCTGAACAAGCAGGTGGTCGACGACTTCATCGCCGAGATCGACCAGCAGCTCAGCGCGCAGATCAACGTGATCCTCCACAACGAGCAGTTTCAGAAGCTCGAATCTTCGTGGCGCAGTCTGTGGTACCTGGTGAGCAACACCGAGTTCCGCGCCAACATGAAGATCGAGGTGCTGAACACGACCAAGGAGGACCTGCTCGAAGACTTCCAGGACTGCAAGGACTGGCAGAAGTCGGGCCTCTTCAAGACGGTCTACCGCGACCAGTACAACACTTTCGGCGGCAACCCGTACGGGTTGATGGTGAGCAACTTCGACTTCGACTACCGCAATCCCGACGTGGAGCTGATGAGCGAGATCGCCCGAGTCGCGGCGGTGGCGAAGTGCCCGTTCCTGGGTGGCGCCAGCCCCAAGATGTTCAATAAGAACATGAGCGACTTCAGCAGTCTGCCGAAGCTCGCCGAAATGTACGAAATCTTCGAGCAGCCGATGTACACGAAGTGGAACTCGTTCCGTGATTCGGACGATTCCCGGTACATCGGCCTGGCGATGCCGCGTTTCCTGCTGCGGGCGCCCTACACGGTCGAGAACCAGGATGTGAAGGAGTTCGTCTTCGAGGAAGACGTGCGAATGCAGAACCACGAGCGGTATCTGTGGGGGAATGCCTCGTTCGCCCTCGCCAGCCGCATGACCGAGAGCTTCGCCAAGTACGGCTGGTACAACGCGATCGTCGGGCCGAACAGCGGCGGCACCGTGCCGAACCTGCCGCTGCACCAGTACGAGGCCACCGGCCAGTACCATACCAAGATCCCGACCGAGACGCTGATCTCGGAAGACATGGACGTGGACCTGTGCAACTTCGGCTTCATCCCGCTGGTCATGCGCAAGGGCAGTGACAATGCGGCCTTCTTCGACGCCCCGTCGTCGAAGCGCGTCGGGAAGTTCCCGGACACGGCCGAAGGCAAGGAAGACGAGACGCGCGCCCGCCTGGGCATGTCGCTGCCGTACCTGATGATCCAATGCCGGCTGGCACACTACCTCAAGGTCATTTGGCGCGAGAACATGGGCCGCGTGATGGACGCCCAGAAGATGGTGGGCGAGATCAACACCTGGCTGAAGCAGTACGTGCGGCAGGGCACTCTCGACGACGAATTGGCGGCGAAGTACCCCCTGAAGGAAGTGCAGGTCACCGCGGAACCGGTCCCCGGCAAGCCGGGCCTGTTCAAGTCGGAAATCCAGATGATTCCGCACTTCAAGCTCAAGGGTGTCGAGGTTCAGCTTTCGATGGTGGGCCAGTTCGACCCGCCGCCCCAATAGCAGCAGTCCGCCGCCGCGCTCGCCACCGGGCGGGCGCGGTGTCCGGGCGGACCGGCCGCGGCATTTTTATGGAAGAAATGGCTGCCGGCCCACCTAGTAGTAAGTGTTTCGGGTCTGTCCAGTGAAGAGGCCGACTAACCCATAGCCGAAGGAGATGTTCCGATGCCTACCCCGTGTAATCTGAAGGTTGCCGAGTACCCCGGCTCGTCGCAGAAGGAAGGTCGCGATGGGACGAGCGATGTGTTCGAGATCGAGCACCACCTGCACAGCCCCACCGATCCCACCACCGGGATGCCGGCCGGCGTCCGCGTGCACAGCCCGATGCGGGTCGTGAAGGAAATTGACAAGGCCTCGCCGGGCTTCCACAAGGCGCTGTGCACCGCGCAGAACCTGGCCGAAGTGATCCTCGACTTTTACCGGATCGACCCGGCGACGCGTTCGGAAAAGAAGTACTACACGATCACGATGAAGAACGCGCGGATCGTGGACCTGCGGCCCTACATGCCGATGAGCTTCGTACCGCAGAACGAGTCCTACCGGCACATGGAGCAGGTCAGCTTCGTGTACGAGTCGATCGAGTGGAACTGGGTTCCGGACTCGGTTGTCGAAATGGATTCGTGGCGCATGCCGGGCTAATTCCCCGGGAACTGGCGGCGGGCGGCGGAGGGCCGCCCGTCACCGTGTGTCGGTGCTCGACCGTGAGGGGCGAGCGGCACGGGCGATGCGTACGGGCAGGCGTGGAAGATCAGGCGGCGAGCGATGGCGCGAGAGCAAGCTCTGCTCGATCGGCTCGCGGCGGCGCAGTCCTCCGACCGCGGAGACCGCTACCGCGGGTCGACCGTTGGCGAAGATCTCGAAGCGCTGATGGAGTCGATTCGCCGCAATCTGCGGCGCCTGCTCAACGCGCGCCAAGGCATGTGCGAGGCGGCGCCCGAGTACGGCCTGCCCACCTTGTCCGAACTGATCGTCGGGAACCAGCAGTACGTGCTGCGCGTGCAGGATGCCATTCGCACCGCCATTGAGCGCTATGAGCCGCGCCTGCGCCGGGTCCGTGTGACGCAGCAGGCGGTCTCCGAAAGCCGGCATACTCTGCTGTTCCGGGTCGATGCGGTCATGGTCGGACGGGCCGGCGAGCACCGCGTTTGGTACGAAACGGAGTTCACCCCCATGGGCGAGTTCCACGTCGCCGGTTGACGGCGTCGCGGAGCGCCTTGCCGTGCGCCGCTCGAACGGCGCGGCAGCCGTGGGTGTGGCGCGATTGGGTGTCCGCGTGAGCCGAACCTACTTTCAGGATGAGTTGCGCTACCTGCGCGACGTCGGGCCCGAGTTCGCCCGTGCCAACCCGGAGATTGCGCGCCACCTGAGCGACGTCGGTACCGATCCCGACGTGGATCGGTTGCTCGAGGGTGTTGCGTTCCTCTGCGCCCGGATTCGCCAGAAACTCGATGATGAACTCCCGGAACTCACCGGCGGCCTCATGGGCCTGCTGTGGCCGCATTATCTGCGGCCAGTACCTTCGCTCACGATCATGGAGTTGCTGCCGGACGTCGATGCGCTGCAAGGTGCAATCGTCGCGGCGCCTGGTGCGGAGTACGCCAGTCGTCCGGTGGACGGCACGCGTTGCCGGTACCGCAGTTCCTGGCCGGTCAAGCTCCGCCCGCTGGTCATGCGGGAGGCGCGGCTGGAGACCCCGGCGGCGCAACCGCCGCGGCTGGTGCTAACCCTGCGGGCGGCCGGCAAGGCGACCTTGTCGGGAATTGATCTGGACGTGGTGCGACTGCATTTTGCCGGGGACCCCGGCACCGCGTTCGCGCTGTACCAGCTTATGGCTGCTCACGTGGCGTCGGTGACGGTGAACGGCGGCAGCGGTCGGAGCCGCACGCTGCCCGCTCACAGCGTGCGAGTGGCCGGTCTGGCACAGTCCGAAGGCGTCGTTCCATATCCGGAGTACATCTTCGCCGGGTACGCGCTGCTGCAGGACTACTTCGCATTCAAGGAACGATTCCTGTTTGTCGATGTGTGCGGGCTCGACGCCGCTGTCGCGGCGCTCGAGTTGGAGGAGGAGGCCGAAGTGGTCTTCACCTTCAGCCGCCGGCTCGAATCGTACCCGCTGGTTTCGCGGGATAATGTGCGGCTGCACTGCGTGCCGGCGGCGAACCTGTTTGCGCACCATGCGGAACCGATCCGCGTACAGCATGACCGGGTGCGATACCTCGTTCAGCCCGCGGCGGCCGGGCTGGCGGACCGTCGGCATGCGGAGGTATTCTCGATCGATCGCGTGGTCGGACTCGTGCGTTCACAGGGGCTGGAGGCGCGCGAGTTTCCTTCCTTCCACTCGTTCGAGCACGCAATCGGCCGGGACACCGACGCGGCTACGTACTACCAGCCCCATGTGACGCCGAGTCTGATTGGTTCGAGTGCGCGGTGGGGGACCGACACCTTTGTTTCCTTCGTTGTGGGCAGCGGGCTGGCGGGCACGCCGACCGAGGAGACGATCTCCGTCGAGCTGACCTGTACGAATCGCGACCTTCCGGCGGAGTTGCGGGCCGGGGACATCTGCGAGTCGACCGACCGGTCGCCGGCCGGCGTGCGGTTCCGCAACCTGACGAAGCCGACACCGACCATCAGTCCACCGCTGGGCAAGGGATTGCACTGGCGGCTGCTGTCGCACCTGTCGCTGAACTACGTGTCACTGGCCCGGCTCGACCATTTCAAAGAATTGCTGCGCGTCTACGACTTTCAGGCCGCGTATGATGCGCAGCGGGCGCGGACGCTCGAACGACTGCTGGAGGGGGTGTTGGCGATTCACGCCCAGCCGCGCGGTCGGATGGTCCGCGGTGCCCCGGTGCGGGGTGTCCAGGTCGAACTGGAACTGAACGAGGAGCACTTCGCGGGTGAAGGCGATGCGTGGCTCTTCGCGGCCATCCTCGACCACTTCCTCGCGGCCTACGTGACGCTGAACACCTTCAGCCAGTTGCGTGTGCGTTTCGCGCGGTCAGGAGTGGAGTACGAGTTCGCCCCGCGTTGGGGTGCGCAGGCCACACCGGCGGGAGGCGATGATGGCTTCTGAGAGCCCCCGGACCCCGCCGGACGCCGTACCCGTGACGCTGCTTGAGCGGCTCGAGGCGGAGGCGCCGCGTTTCGACTTTTTCCAGGCGGTCTGGTTGCTCGAGCGGCTCGTCGGGGGGTTGCCGGTCGGCGAGCGTGGTCCGGTTGCGGATGAGCGCATTCGATTCCGCCCGGACCTTTCGCTGGGTTTCCCCGCGAGCGATGTACGCCGTATTTTGGCGCAGCGTGACAGCACGCGCGGTACGACCTCGTACACGCTCGAAGAGACCTTCCTCGGACTGTACGGGGTGTCGACGCCGTTACCGCTGCACTACGCCGTGGATATCCTGCGCGGGGCGGATGCGGGTTCGATCGAAGAGGGGGCGAACGCCGCGGACGAGAACAGTCCGGTCCGGGCGTTTCTCGACGTCCTGCACCATCGCGTGATTGCGCTCTTTTACCGGGCGGGGCTCAAGTACCGTTTCGAGCGGACGTTTCCGCTCGCGGGCCGGGACGTCCTGAGCAGCTACCTGCGCCTGCTGATCGGACTGCCGCCGGGCAGTGGTGCGGGACAACTCGGTGTGCCGCCGATTCGGCTACTCCGGTATTGCGGCACGTTGACGCAGCATCCCCGCTCCGCGGCGACGCTGGCCGGCTTGCTTTCGGACTACTGGGGCGGCCTGCCATTCCGGGTCACGCAGTTCGTAGGCGAATGGGTTGCGCTCGACAGCGCGGACCAGAACCGTTGCGGCGGCATGAACTGCACCCTGGGTGAGGATCTCACCATCGGGGAGCAGGTCTATGACCTCGGCAGCGCGTTCGCCATCACGGTCGGACCGGTCGACTGGGAAACCTACCTGACCTTCGTACCTGGCGGACCGCGTTTTCGGCAGACCCGCGCCCTGATCAAGCTGTACTGCATGGACCCGCTGGCTTTCACGCTGGAAGTGGAATTGGCGGAGGGCGTGGTGCCGGAGACGCGCCTGACTTCGGAAGACGACGCCGGGGCGCTGGGTCTGACCACTTGGGTCAGCAGCGTGCCGCTGGGGGCCACTGCGGCGACGTTCGCCGCGACCGAGGAAACGGAAGTTCGGATCGGATTGATGTTGTCGTAGCCCTGCGGGATTTGCGCCGCGGGCGCCGTTCGAAAGCGAGAGAGATCGATGAGCGAATCCACCACCGCGACCGCCACCGCCGAACAGTTGCGCGCCCTGCTACGGCGTTGCGACGCCCCTCTGATTCAGGCGTTCCAGGGGGCGGCCAGCGTCTGTCAGTCCCGGGCGCACTACGAAGTCACGCCCGAACACCTGCTGATGCGCCTGATCGACGAGACGGTTACGGATGTCAACGCGATTTTCGCGACTTTCAACGTGGATCGTGGTCGTGTGCGGGCGGGTGTGCAGCGGGCGCTCGAGCAGTTCCCCGGCGGGCATCGCGGAAAACCGGCCCTCTCGCCGAAGCTGGTCGAGCTGTTCCAGTCGGCCGCGGTGTTGGCGGATGAGTTCGGCCTTGAGCAGTTGCGGCCGGGGCTTGTGCTGCTGGCGATCGCATTGAATCCGCAGCATACGGCGGTGGCGCAGTTCACCTCGGAGCTCGAACGCATCAACATCGACCAGTTGCGCGATCACTTCCATGAGATCGTGCTGGGAGCGCCGGCCGGCGGTGGTACGGCCGGTGACGGCACGCCGCAGGCCCGGCCGCGGCCGGGCTCGGCGGAGGGGGCCAGTGCGCTCGAGATGTACTGTGTCGACGTGACGAAAAAGGCGGAAGAGGGCAAGATCGATCCGGTCTTTGGGCGGGATGCGGAGATCCGGCAGGCCATCGACATTCTGGGGCGAAGGCGCAAGAACAATCCGATCATCGTGGGCGAGCCGGGCACCGGCAAGACCGCGATCGTCGAGGGCCTGGCTTTGCGCATTGTGAACAACGACGTGCCGCCGTTCTTGCGGGGGGTGCGGCTGGTGTCGCTCGATCTCGGCCTGCTGCAGGCCGGGGCGGGGGTCAAGGGCGAGTTCGAGAACCGGCTCAAGAACGTCATCAAGGAGATTCGCGAGAGTGCGCAACCGATGATCACGTTCATCGACGAAGCGCACACGCTGATCGGAGCGGGCGGCGCTGCCGGCGGGGGTGATGCCGCGAACCTGCTGAAGCCGGCGCTGGCCCGCGGGGAGCTCCGCACGATCGCGGCGACCACCTGGGCGGAATACAAGAAATACTTCGAGAAAGACGCCGCACTCGAGCGGCGCTTCCAGCTCGTGCGGTGCAATGAGCCGTCGATCGAGGATGCCGTTGTGATGCTGCGCGGGCTGAAGGACAAGTACGAGAACCACCACAAGGTGATTGTGCTGGACGAGGCCATCACCGCGGCAGCGGAGTTGTCGACACGCTACATCAGCGGGCGATTTCTGCCGGACAAGGCGGTGGACCTGCTCGACACGGCCGCGGCCCGCGTCGCGGTGGCACTGACGACCCGCCCGGCAGGCCTCGAAGACCTCGACCGCGACCTTACCAACCTGGATACGGCGATTACGGCGCTGGAGCGGGATGCCGCGGCCGGCGTCGCGATCGAACCGGCGGTATTGCAGGAGATGCAGGCGACCCGCGCCCGACTCGTCACGGAGCGCGAGGAGGTCGAGCGGCGCTGGCAGGAGGAACTGGCGCTGGTTGAAAAGGTGCGCGGCTTGCGTAACACGCTCCTGACGCGCTCCCGTGGTGGATCGCCCGATACGGCGGCCGCGGCCGACCTCGGCGCCGAGCTCGACGAAGCCGGTCTGCGCACCGCGATCGACGAGGCGCTGCGTGCATTGCACGCAATGCAGGGCGACGACCCGCTTCTGCATCCACAGGTCGATGCGGGGGCGGTCGCGGCGGTGGTCTCGGACTGGACCGGTGTGCCGGTCGGCAAGGTGGTGAAGGATGAAATCGCGGCCACGCTGAACATGGAGGAGCGGCTGCGCAGCCGCGTCGTGGGGCAGGATCACGCGCTGGGCATCGTGGCGGAAAAGCTGCGGGCGGCGAAGGCCGGTATCGGCAATCCGACCCAGCCGATGGGTGTGTTTCTGTGTGTCGGTCCGAGCGGCACCGGCAAGACTGAGCTGGCCATGAGCGTGGCCGAGCTGCTGTTCGGCGGCGATCGTTTCCTGACGGCAATCAACATGTCGGAGTTCATGGAGAAGCACACCGTCTCGCAACTCAAGGGGTCGCCACCCGGGTACGTGGGCTACGGCGAGGGCGGCGTCCTGACGGAGGCCGTGCGGCAGAATCCGTACTCGGTCGTGTTGCTCGACGAGGTCGAGAAGGCCCACCCGGACGTGATGAACCTGTTCTACCAGGTCTTCGACAAAGGCAACCTGGCCGATGGCGAAGGGCGCGTGATCGATTTCAAGAACACGGTGCTATTCCTGACGAGCAATCTCGGCACGGACGTGATCCAGCAGCTCTGTGAATCCGGCGAGGAAGTGACGGTGGACGACTTGAAGCAGGGCATCTACCCGCACCTGCGGGAGCACTTCAAGCCGGCCCTGGTGGCACGCATGACGGTGATCCCATTTCTGACATTGAGCCAGGAAGTTCTGCAGAACATCGCCCGGATGAAGCTAAGTAAAGTAGGGAAGCGACTCGCCACCGCCCACAAGGTGCGATTCGAGATCGACGAAGCGGTGTACGCCGCGGTTGCGAACCGCTGCCAGCAGGTGGACCTCGGCGCACGGCAGATTGATCACGTGATCGACCAGGCCGTGCTGCCCGTGTTGTCGCGGCGTGTGCTGGAGCAACTTGCGACGGACACGCTCCCGCCGGTGATCCGGATGGGTGTCGATGCGCAGGGCGAGTTCACCTACGCCTTTGGTGAGGCGTAGGACGGCCGGGTCCGCCGGCGGCCCCGACGATTCGAGTTGAGGAGGCACAGGCATGCCCCTGGTAACGGACCTCAGCGAAGCGCAGATGACCTTTCAGGTCGGCTCGCTGGAAGCGGACCTGTTTGAAGTGATCCGCTACGACGGGTCGGAAGGGCTGTGCCAGCTCTACCGGTTCGATATCGACGTGGTTGTGACCGGCGCCGAGGTCACCTTCGCTTCCGTGGTGGGGCAGGCCGGCGTGCTGAGCATCAATACACCCGCGGGACCGCGCTATTTTCACGGGATCGTGAGTCGCTTTGAGTTCCTGGGGCAGGTTGCCGACAAGCAGTATTTCCATGCCGAGTTGGTGCCGAGTGTGTGGCTGCTCGCCAACCGGTACAACTGCCGCATCTTCCAGGACCGTACGGTCGAGCAGATCATCAGCGACGTGCTGGAAAAAGCCGGGATTCCCAGTGACCGCTTCCGCTTCGCGCTGTCGGGGCAGTATGACCCGCGCGAGTATTGCGTGCAGTACCGCGAGAGCGACTACAACTTCATCTGCCGCCTGATGGAAGAGGAGGGCATGTGGTGGTGCTTCGAGCAGACCCGTGAGGAGCACGTGCTGCTGATCGCCGATGCGAAGGCCGCTTACGCCCCGCTTGGAGATGAGGCGAACGTCCCGTTTCGTGAGGCCATGGGTCTGCGAAACGACGAAGAGGCCGTCACCCGTTTTCAAATCGGTCAGGCGGTGCGCCCGGGGACCGTGATCCTCAACGACTTCACGTTTCTCGATCCGGCCCTGCCGCTGGAGGTGAAGGCGGAATCCGAGCGCGACGCCGGTCTGGAGTTCTACGACTATCCCGGCGAGTACCAGGCGCAGGCCCGCGGTCAGACCCTGGTGGAGCGCCGGGCGCAGGAGTTCGAGAGCGCCCGGACCGTCGGGGCCGGGGCCACCAACTCGGTCCGATTCGCCCCGGGGCGAACCTTCACCCTGACCGAGCACCCGGCCGCGAGTCTCAACGCGAGCTATCTCATCGCGCGGGCCTCCTACCGTGGTCAGCAGGCCACGCTGAATGCGAGCAGTACCGACGCGCTGGCGACATCGCTGCTCGATCCCCGCTCGCTACAGGCCGTGTTGACCGCGACACGCGCGTCGGATGAGGTGGTGCGCGGGTTGGCACAGGCACTGCTGCAGTTGTCGGGCCGGCTGCGGTCGGGGGATCTGGAGAGCCGGGGCGCGGTGATGCAGTGGGCCTACCATGCGGGGCAGGTTTCGCGGGAGCTGGCGGCGAACGCGGCGGTCCTCGGAGAAGCGCCGACCGCCGCACTCGCGGTACGGCGCATGATCGCGGAAGTGCTGGCGGCGAACTGGGCACCTGAGGGCGCGCCCTACAGCTGCACCTTCGAATGCATCCCTGCGGCGCTGGAGTATCGCCCGCCGCGCGTGACTCCCTGGCCGGTGATCCGCGGCACGCAGACCGCGCGGATCGTGGGGCCGCAGGGCGAAGAAATCTGGTGTGACGAACTGGGCCGTGTGAAGGCGCAGTTTCACTGGCATCGGGAGGGCCAGTTTGACGACACCTCGAGTTGCTGGATACGCGTCTCGCAGGGTTTCGCGGGCGGCGCATACGGGATGTTGTTCCTGCCGCGCGTGGGGCAGGAGGTGATTGTCGACTTCATCGAGGGCGATCCGGATCAGCCCATCATCGTGGGTCGGGTGTACAACCAGGACCACATGCCCCCCTATCCGTTGCCCGACGAAAAAACCAAGAGCTGTATCAAGACCCATAGCAGTCTGGGTGGCGACGGCACGAACGAGATCCTGTTTGAGGACCTGAAGGACAGCGAGCAGATCCTGATCTATGCCCAGAAGGACCTGCACATCCGGGTGAACAACGACCGGGTGGAGAATGTCGACAACAACAGCCACCTGACCGTGAAGAAGGACCGCTTCGAGCTGATCAAGGAGAACGTCCATCGCGAAATCAAGCTCGATGAGAAGAATCTGGTCGGCGGCAACTTCTCCCTGGAAGTGAAGGGCAACGTCGGTCAGAAATTCGGCGGCAACCACCAGGAAGACGCCGACAACATCTACCTCAAGGGGGCTACGAACGTCGTCATCGAAGCGGGCAGTGCGCTCACGCTGAAAGTCGGCGGAAACTTCGTGAAGATCGACAGCAGCGGCGTCACGATTCTCGGGACGGCTGTGAAAATCAACAGCGGCGGTTCGGCCGGCAGCGGCACGGCCGTGGCCCCGGAAGCGCCGGAGGCACCCATCGACGCCGGTACCGCGACGCCGGGCAGCGATACCGTGTACAGCGGCGGGCAGGAGCTGGCCGCCGCCACGGCGCCGGCCGCGCTCCTCGGCACCGAGTGGCAGCCGCCCGAAGACGAAGAGCGCGAGACAAGCTGGCTCGAGCTCGAGCTGGTCGACGAGGCGGGTGAGCCGGTCCCGAACGAAAGCTACGAAGTGCTCGACGCGGACGGTGAGGTACTGCGGAAGGGGGCGCTGGATGAGCAGGGGCGCGGCCGGGTGGTCGTGCCGGAAGCGGGTTCGTACAACGTGCGGTTCCCGAAGCTGGACGCGGATGCGTGGGAGCGGGCGTGATGGCAATGCAACCAGGTGGCGGCGGAACGCGGCAGCAGCGGGCAGCCCAACTCCGGGCGGAGGAGGAGGCCCGGCGCGCCGCACAGCAGGGTGGCCTGGTCGACCCGAACGAAGGGCTCGACAACGAGGCGCTGGGTGGCACGGGGCCGGTGGGTCAGGGTGACTACATCGTGCGCGAGGGCGACTGTATGTCGTCGATCGCGAAGGATTCCGGGCACTTTTGGGGCACGCTTTGGAACGCGCCGGAGAACGAGGAGCTGCGCGAGGTACGCAAGAATCCGAACACGCTGCTACCCGGTGACAAGGTCTTTATCCCGGAGTTGCGTCCGAAAGAGGAGGCGTGCGAGACCGAGGCCCGCCACCGCTTCATCCGGCGGGGCGAGCCGGCCAAGCTCCGGCTGCGGCTGGTGCGCGGGCCCTCGCAGTTCCTGCCGGACAATGACGATGGCGTACCCCCGGGCAAGCTGGCGCAGGATCAGCCCTGGGCCAACGTGCCCTACAAACTGGTGGTCGACGGGCGCACCTTCGAAGGCACCAGCGATGGTGACGGCTGGATCGAAGTGAACATCCCCGGTAACGCCACCCAGGGGAAGCTGCTGCTCAACCCCGGCGAGCCGGAAGAAATCGAGATGCCGGTAGAACTCGGACAATTGGCGCCTATTTCTGAACTGAAGGGTGTGATGCAGCGGCTGGAGAATCTGGGCCTGCGGTGTGGTAACCCGGGCACCTACCGGATGACTCCGGAGGTGCGTGAGGCCGTCCGGAAGTTTCAGCAGCAGCACGGCCTGCCGGCCACGGGCGAACTCAGCGACGAAACGCGGCAGAAACTGGTCGAGGTGCATGGCAGCTAGGGCGCAGCGTCCGACAGGGTGCCCGTCCGGCAGCCGGAGGTTCATGGCGGCATGAGTCGCAGGTTCTATATTCGCGTCGACCAGATCGAGTTCTCCGACCGCTGGCAGAAGGCGCTGCCGGAGGAACCGAAGCTGTTGGTGTACCAGGTGGACGGGGTCATTGAAGTAGGAGGTGACCGACACTCCGCCGGTGACATGTTCGAAGAGCGCGAACGCAAACCGAAGGTGCTCGCGCTTTACATGACCAGCACGCTTTGGGGGCCGCGCGTCAAGCTGGACGACACAGCCAAGAAGTTCAAGGTGTCGCTCGACGTGCAGGAGTTCAGCAACGGTGTGACCGACAAGTGCGTGGGTGAATTCGATCTGCCGTTCGAGACGCTCAAGCCGGTAAAATTCACGCTCAACGCCGACGGCGGTGGCTTCACTGCAACGATCCAGGTCATACCGGATTTCATCGGGCGGCGGGTCTACACCGGGATCAAGGCCGCCCGCACCGTACCGGACGCCACGGCCTACAACGCCGTCGGGACACCTTCGAAAGTCTATCTGCGAGCGGCCATCTGGGCGCCGAAGACAAGCATGGACTCCTCCCGTGCCACCAACGCGCTGATCGAATCCAAGTACGGCAGCGTGCCGCCCGAGTGGCAGGAGCGTTTTTCGCAGGAACCGAAGGATGTCACAGCGGAGCATCCCTACCTTCGTGCGAAGTTCCTGCTCGATACGATCATGGCGGCTGAGGATGTCTGTGCCCGGCGTTTCAAGGCGGAATATGACGAGGTACAGCGCAAGGGCGAGCAGGTGCTGCACCTGTTTCTCGGGCCGGAGTGGTACTTTCGGCGTGGCAACCGGCCTTATCCCCAGCATGACATGATCAACGTGCTCAACCTCCTGAACGAGCTGCTCACCGAGGACGATACATACAAACCCTGCCGCAAGTGGCTGATCATGCCCGGCACGATCTACTGGGGCATGCAGATGGAGCAGACGGGCCGGTCGCGCTGGTTCGTGTTCAACACCCTGCCGATCTACTGGCAGGGGACGTTCTTCACCTACCTGAAGCGCAACGAGGCCGACATCGACAGCAACTTGAAAAAATCGGGCGCTGAGATCTGGGGCCAGTACGCCGAGCTACAGGTCGGCCGCGCCCGCCTCGCCGCCGCCAGCAAGGACACCGTGTACTCGGTCGGCGGTTTTCGCTTTGGAGTGGAAGTTTGCCGGGACCACGCCATGGGGCGCCTGGTGCGCGACTGGGGCAACGATCCCGACAGCGGCATCGACGTCCATGTCGTTACCGCCAACGACGTCCAACCGGACTCCTGGAAAAAGGTGCCCAAGGACGGTGGGCTGTTCGTGTACTGCGATGGTAACAAGGGCATGCGGGCGCTGTGGCGGGTCGGCCGTAACACGACGCATCCGAAAGCGACTGAGTACGAGGCCCGCCGCCGGGCCCTGGCCACCAAGTTCCACGCTTTCGCGACGCTCGAGGACGAGAAGCGCGAGAACGAGTCAGCCAAGACCTACAAGCAGGAGCGCGTTGACAAGGACAAGGCGCTGTCCAGCAGTGAGAAATCGAAACTCAAAGCCGAGATCAAGGCACACGAAAAACGCATCGGTGAGATCACCGCGGCCACCGTACCCATGCAGGAGTTCATGACTGCCCTCAACGACTTCAAACCCCTGATCCGGGATGAAGCCGTGCAACCCGTGTTCGTTGATCCGAACTTCCTCTTGAGTATTTTTGGGCTGGAAGAAATCTAGGGTCGCGCTGCCAGCGCGCCGTACCGAGGTAGCCATGCCGCCGGCCGCACGCACAACTGATCCGACCGGACACGGCAATCCCCTGGGGCCCGGCCCGGGCAGCCCTGACGTCATGGTCGGCAACATGCCGGCCTGGCGCGCGGTGCCTACTTCTGTCGGCGGTGCGATCGACGCCATCTCCAGTGAGATGGAGTCGTTCATGTCCAAGCCGCTGCTTGATCCGCCCGGTTCGGCCAGCGATCTCGTCAAGATCGCACAGAAGCTGATCGAAGGGGCCGCCAAAGCGGCCGCCGCCGGTGAGCCCGGTGCCGTGGGCACGGCGGCGAGCCAGGTCGTGACACTCGTCACCACCAACGTCTCGCTCACGGCGGCGTGGACGGCCGCTTGCGCCGTGCCCGGCGGCAAGCCGGCCGGGGACACGGCTTACACCGAGGGCATCAAGGCGGCCGCCGCCGCCGCCGCCAGCGCCACCATGTCGGCGATGGCTGGGTTGGCGGACATGCACGTCTGCCCGATTCCGACGCCGATTCCGCCGCATGGCCCGGGGTTCGTCACCAAGGCCAGCGCCTCGGTCATGATCAACAATCTGCCCGCCGCACGACAGGGGGACAAGGTGATGGAGGCCTGCGGCGGGGCCGATCCGATCTCGATGGGCGAGGCCACGGTCGAGATCGGCGACTCCGGCGGTGGCGGCGGGGGCGGTGCCCCGGCATCGACGGATGACAGCGCCACCGACGATGCCGTCGAAGACTCGCAGGCGACCTCGGCCGAGAATGCGCTGATCGAGGCGGCGCGCGCGGGTACACCGCTGATCGAACTGTCCCAGGCCTGCCAGATCATCATTCCGGGCACCGAGGAGGAGGCCAGCACCTTCGCGCTGCGTGTCGTGCTGGACGAGGACGGTACGCCGGTCCGCAATATCGAGTTGCAGATCAAGCTCCCGGACGGGACGGAAGAGTCGTGGCTCACCGATGCGCGGGGTGAGGTTTTCATTGACGACCTCGAAGAGCCCGGGGTGTGCGACGTGAGTTCCCACACGCTGCACCCGCGCCTGTCGCAGGTGTACGACTTCGTCGGTACCGGCGAGACCCCGCTCCAGCCGGAACCGCTGCGAGCCCGGCCGCAGGAAGGCGAGCTCGGCGCAGCGCACTTCGTACGAACCATCGCCGAAATCGAGGAGCGCAAAGTCCGCACGGGTGACACGCTCGAAAGTCTTGCCCGTGAGGTGGAGCTGACGTGGCAGGATCTGGCCCAGTTCAACTGGGGCACGGCCGTACCCGACGAGGTCAATCGCCACCTCCGCGATGAGGTCGGCTGCACCCAGCGCGACGCCCGCGGCAATTACCGTTTTTCTGATACGGATGAGCCCGGAGTCGTGCTGCTGCCGAAGAAATTCGAGCTCACCGGCCTGGCGACCGATGTGCTGCATACCCTGCGCATCCGCCCGGTAACGCCCGAGCCGCAACTGCTCGAGTGTGTCTCCATTCCAGGCATCACCTTTGCGTTCGACAAGTCGTTCATTCGCCCCTGGATCGTCGATTTCATCCAGCCGGTGGAGGCGGCGCTCCAGCGCTACCCGAATGCGCAGGTGCTGATCTACGGCCACACGGACCGCGTCGGCAGCCCGACGTACAACAAGTCGCTCAGTGATCGGCGCGCGAAAAGCGTGTACGCCTTCATCACCGATGATACGACGATCTGGGAGGAGCTCTACGGCCAGGAAAACTGGGGACTGGCCGTGATCCAGGAGATTCTGCACGACCTCGGGCACGATCCGGGACCGTTCGACGGTCTCATGGGCACGCGCACCCAGGCGGCGATGGATGCCTTCAGCGGCTCGCCCAACACGCAGAACAACCGCGCCTTCCGCGAGCGGCTCTTTCGGGCGTACATGACAGGCAATCACGATGTCCGCGTTCCGCCGGAGCGCTTCTGCGAGCCCAAGTATGTTGGCTGCGGCGAGTACAACCCGGCGGTACCGCCGAACGAGCATGAGCTGGCCAACCGTGCGCCCGGCAACGAGCCCAATCGTCGCGTCGTGTTCTTCCTGTTTGACCGACCGCCGCGCTCTGCGCCCTGCCAGGTGGGCAGCACGGGGCCGTGCCAGTCGGAATGCAAGAAGCATCCCACCGAGCGGCGCAACGTCCTCAACCAGTGTGCGTACTATGACCGACTCGCGCAGGAGTGCACGTCGGAGCGCGGTCTGTGGATCGACCTGCAAACGGTCGATGAACTGGGTTTCGTGGTGCCGAACGCGGGTCTGATCCTGTTCCCCGAGGACGAACCGCCGCGCGCGATTCAGACCAACGCGCAGGGTTATCATCGCGAGTGGTACGTGCCGGCCGGCAACGTGCGCATTACGCTCAGCGACCGGACGCCTGTTTACTACGGGCGTTTCGGTGAGCTGGTCGAGGCGGAACTGCACACCGATCTCGCGGCCGCCACGGTCACGCGCATTGTGATTCGCGGCCTGGTGGATGCCGCGGCGCTGCGGGCCCAGCGCGAGCAGGAGGCGCTCTACCGCCCGGGTGAAAATCCCCCGCCGCTTTCGCGCCGTGCCCGCACGCGACCGGAGATGACCCCCGCACAGCTTCCGGTCGACCCCGGACCGCGCCCCGGCAGTCGTCCCGCGGATGGGCCCGAGTCCGAACCCGATCAGCAGCAGCAACGGAGGGCCGCGCGCAACGTCGTGGCCGTGGATAACCTCGCGCTGGCCGCTGGGTACAACGGGTCGGAGTTCAACGCCCGGGACTTCATGGAACTGTTGCGCGAGTGGTTGCAGGACTACTACGCGAGCGGCATCGCTCGCGGTTATTACGTTGTAGGGCTGAGCAACAGCGAGATGGTGGTTCGTGATCCGGGCAGCGGCGGTGGTGGGACCCGTTTTGCGGTGGATCGCAGCTTCGCGGGCGCGCTTGGTGCGTACGCGCTGTTTGAGGATCGCGAGAACGCCGCCTTCTACGACATGACCTTCCGCCGCTACGTGATCCAGGTCGACCCGGTCGCGGAACAGAATGAAACCGGCGAAGAGAATGGTCCGGATGCGCCGTCGGCGCGCGGGCGTGGTGTTCCGATCCATGAGCTGGCCGTCGACGAGGAGGGATTCCTCGAACAGCAGCGCTCGCGCCGGCCGAAGGTCGAAATCGCCTACCGCATGTTCGAAAACGCCGCCCTGCATACCCTGGTGGCGCGCTGGGGCGGGGCGGGTGTGCTGGAGCCCTATCCCGGTTCCGCTGCGCTGCGCGACCGTGTCCACCGCCGCAACCTGGCGACCGTGCGGACCTGTGGCCGGGCCTACCGCGCGTACCTCGACGCCTACATCGACCAGAGTGCGCCGAACCGGTGCCGCTGAAGCGCAGCGTGGTGACGTCGGCGCGGCCGAGGATGCCCTGCGTGCCCTGGGGCCGCCGCCGGAGCCGTACGCGTTTCCACAGCCGCCCGGCATCGATTCACACCGGGCGATCGAGCTCTACTCGACGTACAGCCAATCGGGGGCCTCGAGCTTCCCGGCATGGCGCGCCATCACGGAACGTATCGACGAGTTGAACAACCGGCACTCGGAAGGTGCAGCGTGGTTGCGGCTGCAATTCAAGGCCGCCCCGCGTGTGAATGCCGTCGATACACCCGCCGGGCAGGTCTCTCCAATCCAGGCGTACTCGGAAGTACAGCTCACCTATAACTTCGACATCGGTTCGGACGGCTTCCGGCGGATCCAGGAACAGAGTGTCGTCTTCGGCATCCAGGGCGGCGTGCCGAATCGGACGCGACAGCGCTATGCCGTGGGCGGCGGCGTGGAGCACGAGACCGATCTCAGTTCGGGCGCCGAGAAGGTGACCCTCAAGCTGAATGCCGGCGTCATCGGTGTCGAGGCCTCCGACGATGGTACCATGAAGGTTTCCCGCTCGTTGCCGTCCGGCCAGGAAGTCAGTGTTCAGAGTAACCTCAGCACCGGCTACAACAGTATCAACGTGCAATTGCTTGATATTCCGAATTGGGGTTCGATTTCGGTCAGTCTCTGCTGGCGGACGAACAGCCAGGAGACGCTCGAACGCGTGCTGTCCAATGGCCCCGGATTCTTCGAAACCCGCAGCATGCAGCAGTTGCTGCTGCAGACCCAGTGGAGCGACCTGAACTGGGATGAACGCCAGCGCCTCACCGTCCTGGGCTGGGACGGGGCGACATGGGATCGCCGCTTCTACCTGCGAACCACCGATGCCGATTTCCCGGCCGCCTGCCGCAAATCCCTGAACGAGTTGACCTGGGAGGAGCGCCGCGCCGTCAACCATCTGCGCATCGGGTACGACAACTGGCCGCAGGTTTGGCGACAGGTTGCTACCGGCCGCGCGTTGCCGAGTGCGGGCGGCTAGCGCGCCGCAGCGGAGTATGTGAGAATGCCGCGTACGTTTCAGCTTTCATCCGAACATATGAGCGCCTTCTCGGCGGCGCAGACAGCGCGCTTCGAGAATGAGATGGTCGCGTATTTCCAGAAGCACTATCCGGACGATGCTCGCCGACTCGGCGAAGAGGGCCTCCGCGAGCTGATTCGTTCCGGCGTCGAGCGTGCCCGCAGCTACGAAATGGCGCGCGAGTGCGACGTGGCGCGTTTCGTGCAGTTCCTCATTGCCCTGCGGCCGGACTTCGACACCGCCAAGGACTGCGACTGGGTGCGGGCGATTCTGACGGATCGCCGGTTCCTCGCCCCGGACAAGCTCGACCGGATCGCCGGCGTGTGGCCGGCCGGTCCCCAGAAGGAGCCGTGCTGATGTCCGGAACGCAGCCAGCCCCGCAGACCAGCGGCGGCGACAATCCGCACGGCAGCCCCGCGCGGCGCTGCAAGCCGTCATTGCCAGCGCCGAAGCTGACGATCAGCGTGGTCGACCGAATCGGGCTCCAGCCGCTCGGCAAGCCCGCGGCAACGGTTGCCGTGACAGGGGTTGGAACTCAGCAGACCGGCCGCAGTGGCGAGGTGACCTTCAAGGACGTCACCGCGAACACTGAGTACAGCGTCACCGTCACCTGCGACGGCTATCGCACCCGTACAGCCAAGGCCCACGTCGGCCTCGGTGAGACCCGCAAAGTGATCGGCCTCTCACAGATGGGTCTGCTTGCGCTGCTCTTCCGCGACAAAGATGCCGACAAGCCGCTCAGCGGTGTGCAGGTCAAGGTGCGACCGCGCGGCACCGAGCTGGCTCCGGCCCCCGCCGAGCAAACGACCGGCAGTGAAGGCCGACTGGACTGGTCCGAGGTCGATTTCGGCAGTTACACGGTTGATGCGCAGAAGGGCGGTTACCTGCCCATCAACCGCACGGTTGTGCATGACCGCGACGGTTTGCCGCCGCACACTTTTGAGCTGCTGCGGGTGAAGCCCGAAATACGCTGGCGAAAAAACGCCGGAGCACCGCCGCGGTACATTCTGGTCGGCCAGGTCATCGAGCTTCTCGGTAACGCCGCATCCGCGTTTGTGAAAGGTTCCTTCGACTGGTCGGTCGAGGGTGCCGCGGCCAGTGTGCAGCCGGCCGCGCGGCAGGACAACGTCAGCAACGTCGGCAACAAGTACATCGACCTGGCCGCCGGAAACAAGCCGAGCAACGCCGTCGGTGGCGACGCGGTGAAGATGAAGTTCACGCCGGAGGGGGGCACGGAGGGGATCCCGGCCAACGACTACCGCTTCACGGTGATCGAGCAGAAAATCTGCGCCGAGGACGGCGAATCCGAGCCCCCGCTGGACATCCTGCCGGGACAGAAAATTCGCCTGACGGCAGTGGTGAAGCCCGGTGTGCCGGGCAGCTACAAGTGGACGAGCAAGAGTGAGCGGCTGAAGCTTTCCGCCGCGGCACTGCCGTGGGTCGAGGTGGAGCGCGGCAAGGGTTACAGTGACACGGAAGGTGCGGAAGAGCTCGAGTGCGTCTTTACACCCAACGATGGACCGGCCTTTCCAGCGATGCAGGTGAAGCTGACGGTGCGAGGTATCCGCATCCGGGCCGCCGATGGAACGAGTCGTGCGCTGCGAATCGTGGAACGCAACCGCAGCATCCAGCTCAAGGCCATCGTGACGCCGCCGAAGGAGGGCACCTTTGCCTGGACCACCGACAGCACCCTGGCCACGCTTGAGCAGGCCAATACCGACATGGTGACGGTCAAGGGCGGGAAGACGCTCAGCAAGAAGCAGGGGGATGTCGTCCTGAAGGTGACCTTCACACCGAATGGCGCGGATGCATGGGTTCCCGGCAGCGTCAAGGTGACGGTCGGGGCCATCGACATCCGCCGTGAGGACGGCCGCCTGCCCCTGCCGGCGAACTGCGTCTTCAAGGAAACCCGCAAGCTGAAGGGCATGACCTGGCCGGCGATGACCGGCACTTTCAAGTGGAGCACCAAGAGCGCGCTGCTAACGCTCGCCGATGCGAGCAAGCAGATCGTCCAGGTGACGGCGGGGACGACCACGAGCAGCACCGCGGACGGCGAGGAAATCGAGCTGATCTTCGAACCCAAAGGTCAGGGGCCGATGGCACCCAAAACCGCGAAGATCCCGGTCGTGCCTTATGCGATCCGGGCGGAGGACGGGATTGCCGATCCGCCCAAGACCGTCGCGGTGGACCGTACCTTGCGCCTCAAGGCCGTGCATTCTGCCGACTTGGTGGGGGTGTACGCCTGGTCATCGGCTTCCGCGAAGCTGACGCTGCGTGATACCGCCAAACAGCTCGTGGCGGTGGTTGCGAGCAAAAAATCCAGTGCGGCGCCGGAGGCGGAGACGATCCAGCTCACGTTTACCCCGACCGGGCAGGCCGCGCTACCCGCGGTGCAGCACAAGATCGGTGTCGGAGCCGTGCTTTTCTCCGCGGAGCCCAGTCACAGTTGGGGCTTCGACAAGTACGAGCGCTTGTCCTATGTGGACAAGAACGGCAACGCGACCAACGACTTCCACGATCCGAAGTACGACATTCTCT
This sequence comes from Phycisphaerales bacterium, assembly GCA_016716475.1. Lineage (NCBI taxonomy): Bacteria > Pseudomonadati > Planctomycetota > Phycisphaerae > Phycisphaerales > Phycisphaerales bacterium. The sequence goes on along the minus strand of JADJWG010000001.1, from coordinate 1,048,163 downwards.
CGATCAAGAAGAGTGCGCTCGGCAAGGTCAAGATCGACGTGCAGGGTTGCACACCCAAGGAAGTCTTCTTCGTCTCGACGAAGCAGAACCGCTGCCAACCCAAGGTGGCGCAGCCCACGGCGGCCAGCGAGGTGTTGGAGATTCAGGCGGGCGCGTTTGACAAGGACGATACGGCGCTGATTGAAGCCCGCCTGGGCAGCGCCACCGGTGCCCTGCTCGGACAACTTGGCATCTGCGTGCTCAAGGAAATCACTTACCAGATCGAGTACTTCCGCGTCCACGATTCGACCAATGCGGCCACGCTGCCGCAGGAGAACATCACCGCGGCCCAGATGCGCACGCGGTTCAACGAGATCTACAAGCCAGGCGTCGCCCGCTGGACGATTGCCGGCGGCGATCTCAAGGATGTTGCGTACGACCTGATCCCAAATGGCAAGCTGGATCTTGAGCCCGGGACGGATTCGGAGGAATGGGCCAAGATCAAGGCGGCCTGCACCACCGCCAAACCGTCCGTGGTGTACGTGCGTGACTTGCGCTGGTCGTTCTACCTTGCGGCGAACTGCGCGGCCACCGACACCAAGATCAAGATCAAGGATTATGGCGGCTCGCTTGCGTACATCGGAGCGAAGAGCTACGACATCGAGGATTCGGACGGCAACAAACGCACCATTACGGTCAAGCCGAACGGGATGAACACAAGCACGGGCGAGGCCGAACTCACCGGTGCGGTCGGCTTTGCCTTCCAAACTGCGAAGAAGGCGGCGCTGATCTGGCCCCTGGCGGGCCTCAGCGGCCACGTCGCCGTCATCAAGGACCTCGGCTCGGCCGACCTTGTCAAGCAGGTGGCGATGCACGAGATGGGTCATACCTGCTGTGAGTTCAAGGATATCTGCGCGCAGGACTGCCTGATGTTCGCGATCTCAGGGATGCGGTTCAATATCCGCAACCGCCCGATCACGCAGTACTACCACGCGCCGACGACCGAGCAGCAGTGGCTGCTCATGAAGGGACGGACATGAACCGGGTGACCGGCTTTGCCATCCGCCGTCGCACACGCCGGGCGCTGCGCGCCGCGTGGCCGCGGTGGTCGGCGGCGCTGGTCCTGTTGATGGGATGCACCACCGCGATGCCCAATGATGAACGCACCGACAAACTCGTCCGCGATGTGCTGCGGGATCTCGCGAGCGACTCCACCTACGCCACGGCCGAAGTGCTGCGCATGCAGCGCGAGCCGGGTTTTGTGGCAGCGCTGCTTGCGGCCGTGCCCGATGCGCCGGCTGCGGCGCGCCGGCCGCTCGTCGAGCTGGCTGTCGAACTCGGGCGGCCGCGCATTCCCCCCGCGGGCGACCTGCCCGAGTACCTGGCACCCTATGTGGCCGACCCGCGGATCGTCGGGTTCCTCGTGGGTGAGCTTTCAGCCGAGGATCCGGAGGTGCGCAGCCGGGCCGGAGAACTGCTGGCGGTGGAGGTGCCGGACCCGCTGATTCGCGATTACCTGCCGGATGTTCTCGCTCACCTGCAGCGCTACCCGGAGATTGACGGCGCTGCCTGGCTGCTGGGGCGGACCGGGGCCCAGCGCGCCCGCGAATTGCTCGAGTCGAATGCGGCATTGCGGGACGCAAACCCGGCGGCGACGCAGGCCGCCCTCGCGAAGCTGGGCGACGTACAGGCGGAGGATGCGCTGCTCGCCGCCTACCGGAACGCGAAAGAGCCGCGCGACAAGGCCGAGGCCGCGCTGCGGCTGGGCTACGCCGGCACGGTTCGTTGTGTGCTCGCGCTGGCGCGCGACATCCGCACGCCCGAAACCTACGTCTGGATGCGGCTCTCGCGCCGCTCGCTGCGTGTGCATATCATCGAAGGACTGCACGCCGCTTTCCCGACCGAGCCGCTCTTCTGGCGACCCCTGCTGCGGCCCCGCGGGGATGAGTTCTACGAGCGCATTGAACAGTGGATTACCGCTCGGCTGGGTGTCACGTGGGAGCAGCCCCGGCCACCCTTTTTGTATGAAGAAGATGCGCCGCATCCGGTCGAGCCGGATTGAGGACGTGGTGATTGCCCATGCCTGCTGCGACGTCACCGGTAGCTGAGATTCTGCAACGGGCCGTGCCGCCCGGAGCGCGGCTGTACGCGCTGCTCGACTCGGCCTGCGCGCCGGATGGCCCCTTCGAGGCCGCCGATGCAGGTGCGGCCTGCGAGTCGCTCTTCGCGGGGCGCGCCGGCGACCACCTCCGCGACGTGGCGCCGTACCTCGCCGAGTTTCCGCGCCGCTCGGCCTTCGCCCAGTGGTGGTTCGCGGAATGGGGTAAGAGCGTCGGCATCCTGCTCGATGCTCCGGCCGAACTCGCCGAGGTGCGGCGGCATTTCCGAACGCTGACGATCGTGCGCGATGCCCGCCGGACGAAATACTTCTTCCGCTTCTATGATCCCCGTGTGCTGCGGACGTTTCTCCCGACGTGTACGCCGGCAGAAGCCGAACGTTTCTTCGGGCCGGTGCGCACCCTCTATTGCGAAGATGAGGATCGGGGGCTGCTCTGTTATTCGCTGGTCGATGGGAAACTTGTGAGCAGAAAGATCCCGTTGACCACCTAGTCTCTTTGTTGGGCCGAAAGGAGAACCCATGAACTCGTTGCTCGAAGCGAAACTCAGCGACCTGCTGCTGCATAAGTATCGCCTCAATCCGAATGATACGGGTACCGTCCTCGAGTGCATCCGACGGCACGCCCGTGTGGCCGGCCATGAACTCGACACCGAGTACCGCTTCGCCGGGCTTGGGGCGGGTCCGGAGGGGCGCGTGGCGGCCAGTCTGGTGGATCAGGCCCTGCTTGGCGGTGGCTGCGAGAGTTCCGAATACGCCGTCAAGACCCAGATCAAGGAATGGCTGCGGGTCACTCCGCGCAAGGGTAAGCGGTAAGTCTCCCCGCGGACGTCGGCCTGGTGCGCCTCCCGGCGTGCGCACTGGCGAACGGCGTGCCGTGCGCCCGCGCAGCGTGTGGTTGCGCGGGTGACCGATTGTGCAGGAGCGGCGCGTTTCCCGGTACCGCGCGCGGCTCGTCTACTGCTGGCATTGAGCCACAATTCAGAGCGGAGGCGCTCCATGTCTGACTCCTCGCTCCCGCCCGATGTGGGCGTTGACTTTCCATTTCCGGAAGGGCTGCGCGTCACGCGCGAGCGCCCGTTCCACATGTTGCTGCTGGCGGACTTTGCCGGCAGCGAACAGGGGCGTCTCGACGGCCCACTCGTGGATACAGGGGTCGGAGTCAGTGCGGACTCCTTCGACGAGGTGTTGGCTGCCGCCCAGCCCGCGGTCGCTTTTACCGTCGCGGATCCGCTGATTCCGGGTGGTCCTATGGCGGAAGTAGCGCTGACCTTCAGGACCATGCAGGACTTCCGTCCGGAGCGCATTGCCGAGCAATTGGCTGCCACTCGTCCTTTGCATGCCGCGCGGGAATTGCTTGTTCAACGCCTGCTGGGCAAGCTCACTGCGGATGTGCTCACTGCAAAAGCAGGTGAGCTTGCGAGTGCTCATGCGGTCCTGAGTTGGCTGCCCGATGCGCTGCGCACCGGTAGCGCTGCAGAAGCCGCCCAAAACGTCGACGCCCTGCTGGATCAGTTCGACCTCGGCGGTGAGGAACCATCGGCTGCGGAGTCGGCTGCGGCGCCCCCGAAGTCGGGCGTCGGGGCACTCGTTGCCGCCGCGGCCGGTGCCGGCGGGATGAAGATTCCCGCCACGGAAGCCTCCAGTCTACGGCGGGCGCTGGCGAAGCTCGACCAGCAATGTGGCACTTGGCTGAATCTCGTGCTGCATACCCCCGCGGTGCAGCGCCTGGAGTCGACTTGGCGCTCCGTAGCATTGCTGGTCTCGAAGCTCGATTTTCGGGCCGGGATCCGGCTGCAACTGTTGCACGCGCCGCGCGCTCACCTTGCCGAGCGGCTCGTGGCGAAAGTCATTGACCCGGTCTTTGACGAAGGTGCGCAGGCGCCCGATGTGCTCCTCGTGGATGAGCAGTTCGGCAACACACCCGCCGACCTGGAGGCACTCGACGAACTCGCCCAGCACGCCGCGAGTCTGCCGCTGGTGGTGCTCACCGGCGTAGGTGCGGCGTTCTTCGGCAGCAAGCATGCCTGGCAGGTGCCGGCGCTCCCGGCCTTCCACAACCACATGGATCAGTGGCAGTTCGCGAAATACAAAACGCTCCGAGATCAGCCCTATGCCCGTTTTCTCGGCCTGATCTTTGGCCGCGCCCTCCTCCGGGCACCATATGTTCCCGCGCGCGACGGAGACCTGTCGTTCGCTTTTCGCGAGGATTGCGTCGGCGAGCGCGATCTGCTGTGGGCCGGCGGCCCGATCATCGCGGCCTGCACTCTGTCCGCCAGTTTCGCAGAGAGTGGCTGGCCCACCGGGCTCGTTGGACGAGTCGACGGCTTCGCGACCGGCCGCGGCGGTCCCAAGGGCGACAAGCCCCTCGGACCGGCTGACACCGCACTGAGCATGGAACGTGCCCAGGAACTGGCCGCGGTCGGGCTCAACGCGATCATCGGCTATGAAGAAGAAACGCGCGTCGTGCTCTGCAACGGCTTCAGCGCGGCGCGCCCGGCGCGTCCCGAAGGTGGCGCGATTCTCGAAATCAGTCTGCCTTACCAACTTTTCGCGAGCCGTCTCTCGACACTGTTGCTCGACCTGCGACCCCACCTTACCCGCCTGGATACCGAAAAACTCGTGGCCGTGGTGCTTACGCATGTACGCGACTGGCTGACCGTGGCCGACATCACTCCCGACGAGCAGCAGATCTCGGTGCAGGCGCGCCCGGTCGAAGGTGCGGCCGACGGGGTCGAATTGGCGGTGACTGTCACGGCCCCGCCGCGCGTGCTGCCGGGCGGAGTACCAGTGGTGGTGGGCTATCGTGTGCGGTGACGAAGTTCGGGCACTGGGCGGTGTGGTGCCCCGTTAGGGCCCCGGACAGACAATGATGGTGTCGGGCAGGAATTCGAGTGCCTTCTTCACATCCTCCCAACTCAGTTCACCTGGACCGCATCCCGGCCGCGGGAGGATCGTGACTTTTTCGCCGACCAGCGCGAGTAGTTCCCGCGCGCTCCGCTCAATGATTGGCAGCGTCGGACCGGACCATTGGTACTGCTTGATGGGGAAGGAGCACAGCCCCGGCCGAATCTCGTGCACATGATTGCCGCGCGAGGTCAGCAGCCGTGCCAAGTCGGTGGAGATGCCCGCAAAGCGCCCCGCCGCCTGGCGTGCGGAATTCGAATCCAGCGCCGCTTCGCCATTGGTGACGGCCGCGCTCGTGAGAATGCAGCGGTAATCCGCTTTTTCCAGCCAGAGGTCGCAATACTTCTCGATCATGCGTTTACCGCTCGTAGCCGGACTTGCTCAGCCCCGGCTCCGGTCGCCGGAATTTACCGGACCGTAGCGGGAGCGCTGCGTTACGCCGCATCCCCAACATTATCGGCGATACTGTCGACATTCTTCCGCGTCCATTGCACGGTTTCTGACTATGGCATGAGCCACACGGGACCGGGCACGTACGAAGTGTGGCCGCCCTGCACGTGGATTGCAAGGCCGGAACGCCGATCAACGCCCGCGGCGCAATAGTTCCCGGCGAGCTTCCTCCAGGCGGTTCCGCTCGTCCGGAGTGAGTGCCTGCATGCCCTCGCGGCTGATTTTCGTGAGGATCTGATCGATTTCCGGCTGGGTTGCCGTCGGCTGGCTAGCCCGCCGCTCCGCAGGTTCGGGGGATGTTCCGGACCGGGTACCACGCCGGGACCGCCGCTTGGGGGGCTCTGAAAGAGGTACCGTCAATACGGGACGATCGGCGACCCGCACCATGACTTTCAGAATGCTCCAGGTGGCGCCCGCACCGGCCAAAGCCGCGCCCAGCCAGGCCAACGCGCCCGCGCCATGGGTCATGAACGCGAACAGTACGGCTAAACCAGCACACGCCGCATAGAGCGTACGGCCACCGAGGGAGTGCCCAGCCAGCGTGATCTGCTGATCGCCCAACGAATACCAGGTTAACCACAACAGCCCCGCCAAGGCGCCGAGCGGGTAGTCGAGCACGCGCGTCGCGAATGTCGGCGAGAGTAGTGCGACTGTCAGGTAGACGGACCCGGCAGCCAGATTAGCCCCTCCCACGCACAACAGGAGCTGCGCATTGGTCATGGTCTCGCCGAGCTGCCGACCAAGGGCCCACAAGAAAAAGAGTACGAGTGCGATGGCGAGTGGGTTCGTCATCGCAAATGGATGCAGCAGCACGGCGAGTGGGTGCAGGGCGCCGTCCCCCAGTTGCACATGGGCTCGCACGACGTCCGCGTCACGGCCATAGTGGAGTATCAGCATCATGGCCGCCGCGACCGCGTGCAGCAGTAGCAGGAAAGTGATTGCCCATGTGACCCGCATGCGGCCGGAGAGCCGTCCGATCAGGCCGCTGTGCGTCTGAGAGTATTCGCGATCCTGCCAACCCAAGGTCACACCTGTGTGACTGTCATGCACGCCTACGCGATGCATCCGAACTCATCATCATAGCCGCGCGACCGGCTCCGAAGGAGTGCGCTACACAAGGAACGAGTGCTGCATGGCCACACGAAAGCGCTGCCGGGCCCTTGTGCTTTGTCCGGGTCAGGGCGGGGCGGAGTCGGCCACGGCACGTTCGGCCCGCGTGAGCGGCGCGCCATCTACGAGGCGCGCTGGTCGCGGACGGTAGATCAGCATGAGATTTCGAATGTAGATGCCGACCGCCAACCCTTGGCTCGTCATGAAAACCAGATCATGCTTGAGCAGGGCATAGACGAATGTCATAGCCCCCCCGACAAGACTGAGATACCAGAACGAAACCGGGATATGACTCCGACCCAGCCGCTCCGACACGACCCATTGCACGAGGAAGCGGGCGAAAAAGATGAACTGGGCCGCGAAACCGAAGATCACGAGGGGGTGCTGCAGCTCGCTGAGAACCCACGTGAGCAGTCCGGGAGGCGCATTTGCAAACAGCAGCATGGTCACGAACTCTCACTCGCCGGGGCGGCCGGCGGGTGCGGCGGCCACCGGGCTCATTTGTTGCAATAGTCGATGATCTTGGCGATTTCGCTGCGCAGGTCGCGCCGATGCACAATGCGATCAACGAAACCGTGCTCAAGCATGAACTCGGCCCGCTGAAAGCCCTCCGGCAGCGTGGCGCGGATGGTGTTCGCAATGACGCGCGGCCCCGCGAACCCGATCAGCGCGCCCGGTTCCGCCAGCGTGAAGTCGCCCAGGAATGCGAAGCTGGCGGCCACGCCGGCCGTGGTCGGGTCTGTCATCACCACGATGTAGAGCCCGCCGACGTCATCAAGCTTGGCAATCGCGGCGGACGTTCGCGCCATCTGCGCCAGTGACACCATCCCCTCCATCATGCGGGCGCCGCCACTGCACGTGACCATCAGCAGGGGCAGGCCCTCCGCCGCTGCCCGTTCGGCCGCAGCGCAGACTTTCTCGCCGACCACCGAGCCCATCGAACCCATGATGAAGTTCGGGTTCATCACTCCCATGATCAGCGGTCGGCCCTTGATGAAGCCCTTGCCGACGATGATGGCCTCCGATTCGCCCGTCGCCGCTTTCACCTTGTCGAGTCGCTCGCGGTAACTGATGCGATCGGTAAAGTTCAGCGGGTTACTGGATTCGAGGTGCGGCAGGAATTCCTCGAAAGTCTCCGGGTCGTTGAGCTGCGCGATGCGCGCCCGGGCGTCGACGCGGTAGTGGTAGTCACATTCCGGGCAGACGTGAAGTTCCTCTTCCAGAATTCGACGGTAGACCATGGCCCCGCAGCTCACGCAGCGAATCCACAGCCCCTCCGGGACCTCCACGTTGCGGCGGGCGGGTGTTGTGCCCTCAACCATCCAATCTCCTCCGGGCAGCCGGGGCCCCGAACCCAGCCGTCCACCTGCCAAGCATTCTACCGTGTTACGGGGTTTCGACGAGCACGGGTTCCTGTCGGCCCTGGGCAGAGGTCCACATGGACGAGAAGTCATCCTGCTCCAGCACACACCGTGCCAGTGCCCAGGTCAACGGTCGCAACACAACACCGATCGTCCGGGCACCATTCCGACGGGTCTGTTTGTGAAAAAATCCCTTGAGGCGCTCGGCGGCAGCGCTCACGGTCTCGCCACCCGGCGGTGTGACATTGAGCGGCGATTCGCACAACTCGCGATGGGCCGAAGCAAACCGCGACCGTAACTGCCCATCCGTGAGCCCCGCCCACAGGCCGACATCCAGTTCAGCGAGGTCCTGTGCCGATCGAACTGTGATGCGCAGGTGCCGTGCCAATAGCCGCGCGGTGAATTGGGACAACTCATCCGGTCCGTGGTAGATCGTGATGAGCCCGGCTGCTCGCAACGGGGCTAACCACGTTGCGCAACCGGCCTGCCCCTCCGTCGTCGGGCTAAGCGCCGTTCGCCCCAGCAGCCGACCCTCGGCTTGCCAGTCGGTGGCTGCGCAGGGGATCAGCACTACTCTCATGCCTTCTGCTCCGGCGCCCGGGCGCCGTCCTCGGCCGCCGCGCGCAGCGCTCGCAAGGCGGCCCCTGCATCCGGCGCGCCGAAAATGGCGGACCCAGCGACCAAGGTATTCGCGCCGGCGGCCGCCACGGATCCGATGTTGGCGGCGTGGATGCCGCCGTCCACCTCGAGTGTTTGGTCAGGCCGCAGCCGCTGTGCGAGGCGCGCGATGCGGTCCGTGCTTTCGGTGAGGTAATGCTGTCCGCCGAAGCCGGGCCAAACGGACATCACGAGTACGAGATCGACGATTTCAATGACCGGGTCGAGCGCTGCAAGGGGTGTCCCCGGGTTAAGCGCTACCCCAACCTGCACTCCGAGGCCGCGCAGCGTTTCCACTGTGGCGACTGGATCCGGGATGGTTTCAATGTGAAAGGTAATGTTGTTGGCACCGGCTTCGACGAATGCCGGGGCGTAATGCAGCGGATCGGTGATCATCAGGTGGGCATCCAGGAAGAGCGACGTGTGCCGCCGAATGCTCGCGACCACCGGCACCCCGAAGGACAGGTTGGGCACGAAGTGCCCGTCCATGATGTCGAGATGCAGCAGGTCCGCCCCGGCGGCCGCGACCGCACCAATTTCCTCCGCCAGCCGACCAAAATCGGCACTCAGCACGGAGGGTGCGATGCGCACAGGCCGCCGGGTTGGGCCGGGCATGTTCACGCTTCGTCCAATACCGCGATGGGGCCGAAGGCCTTCCCCTCGAGGAACTCCAGCGAGGCGCCACCGCCCGTGCTGATGTGCGACACCTGCTCAGCGAGGCCAGCCTGCTCCACGGCCGCCGCGCTGTCGCCGCCGCCGATGATGCTGACGGCACCGGCCTTTGTTGCCGCGGCGATCACCCGGGCAAGGGTGTAGGTGCCGGCCTCGAACGGCTTCGTCTCGAATGCGCCGAGCGGTCCGTTCCAAATGATCGTACCGGCCTTGCGCAGCACGGCCGAGAAGCGCTCCAGGGTCTGCGGACCGACATCCAGCCCCATCAGGTCGGCCGGTACGGCACCTGCCACCGTCTGCGTAGCGACGCCGGATTTCAGCTCCGCGGCCGCCACTGTATCGACCGGCAGGTTGATCTTCCCGCCGGCCTCAGCGAGCAGTTTCCGCGCCAGATCGAGCTGGTCACGTTCGCAGAGACTCTTGCCAACTTCCTTGCCCTGGGCCGCCCAGAAGGTGAACATCATGGCGCCGCCGATCAGGATTTCGTCCACCTTGGTCAGCAGGTTCTGAATGACGCCGATCTTGTCACTTACCTTCGCACCACCGAGCACGGCCACGAACGGCCGCTGGGGTGCCTGCACCGCGTCGCCCAGGTATTTCAACTCCTTCTCGACGAGGAAGCCGAGGACGCGCTGGCCCTTGGGGAGCAGGCCGGGTACGTCGTACATGCTGACGTGCTTCCGGTGGCAGGTGCCGAAGGCGTCATTCACGTAGATTTCACCGAGCTTTGCCAGAGCCGCGGCGAAGGCGCTGCGTTTCCCGTCCTGTTCCGGCGTAAGCTTCTTGTCAGGGTTCTTCTTGGCCTTGTCGATGATTGTCTCGGCCTTGTGAAAGCGTACGTTCTCGAGCAGCAGCACCTCGCCGTCGTGGAGTTCCCGGGCGGCCTGCTCGGCCTCCGGCCCGGTGCAGGCGGGCACGAACTTGACAGCTTTCTCCAGCAGGGCACTCATCCGCTGCGCTACCGGTGCGAGCGAGTACTTCGCATCTTCAGCCCCGCCGTCCCCGGTCGGCCGCCCGAGGTGGCTCAGCACGATCGCCCGCCCGCCGCGTTTCAGCACATCCTGCAGCGTCGGCAGGAACATGCGGATACGGCGGTCGTCGGTCACCTGCTGTTGATCATTGAGCGGTACGTTGAGGTCGGCGCGGATCAGCACCCGCTTGCCGCGCACGTCGATGTCGCGAACGGATTTCTTGGGCATGTTCTTGCTACCCCATCAGCGTTGAAAGGCGCGGCCCATCCGCTGGGACGGGCCGCGCACGGAACACTTGAAACGGCACGCCGGCGGCCGCACGAACCGCAGCGTACAGGTTTAGGCCAGCCCGTCCTTCTTCGCCATCAGCTTCATCAGGTCGACGACGCGGCAGGAGTAGCCGTACTCATTGTCGTACCAGGAGACGAGCTTGAAGAAACGGCTGTTGAGCTCGATGCAGGCCTTGGCGTCATAGATGCTCGAGTAGGTCGAACCGATGAAGTCACTGCTTACGACCTCGTCCTCGGTGTATCCCATGATGCCCTTCATAGTGCCATTCGCCACGCCCTTCACCGCCGCGGATATCGCCGCCAGCGTCGTTTCCTTGACGGTGCGAACGGTCAGGTCGACCGCCGAGACGTTGGCCGTCGGCACGCGGAACGCCATGCCCGTCAGCTTGCCCTTCAACTCCGGGATCACGAGTGTGACGGCCTTGGCCGCACCCGTGCTCGCCGGAATGATGTTGTAGCTGGCTGCGCGTCCGCCGCGGAAGTCCTTCTTCGACGGACCATCAACCGAGGGCTGGCTCGCGGTCAGACTGTGAATCGTCGTCATGAGCGCATCTTCGATGCCGAAGTGGTCATGCACGATCTTGGCGAGCGGGGCCAGGCAGTTCGTCGTGCAGCTCGCGTTCGACACGATGGTGTCGGCGGCCGGGTTGTACTTCTCGTCGTTCACGCCGAGCACGAATGTCGGGATGTCCTTGTCCTTTGCGGGGGCCGAGATCACCACGCGCTTGGCGCCGGCCGCCAGGTGCTTGGCGGCGCCTTCCCGCGTGGTGAACAGGCCGGTCGACTCGATCACGTAGTCAACCTTCAACTCCTTCCACGGCAGGTTCGCGGGGTCCTTTTCCGATGTGCAGCGGATTGGCTTGCCGTTGACCACGATGGCCGATTCCGTGCTGCTCACCTCGCCGGCATAGCGCCCGTGGACGGTGTCGTACTTGAACAGATAGGCGAGGTTGTCTGGCGGTACGAGGTCGTTCACGCCGACAAACTCGATATTCGGGTCCTTCATGCCGGCGCGCACCACCAGTCGCCCGATGCGTCCGAACCCATTAATGCCCACGCGAATCGCCATCGGAAACTCCTTCCGTCAGAGGTCTTCTGCTTCTGACCTGCCGCTACGGCCGGCGGGCTGAACCAGAATCGGATAGTGTCGAGCGGGTTACAGGGGGTGTCAAGATTGAGGCGCGCCGGCCGCCGTTGCCCGGCCTTGTTCGGGAGCGGTTGCGCAGGGTTGCGATGGCCCATTCTCGGACCCGCGCGGTCGCGGCACGCAGGGCTACACCGGTGTGGATTCCAACAGCACTTCCGGCCAGGCGAAGTTTGACAGCAGTCCCCCGGTGTGGATGAAGACGGCCGGTCGATCGAAACCGAATCGTCCGGAGTGGATGCCGGCGCGCAGGGCGCCGAAGGCCTTGGCGGTATAAACCGGATCGAGCAGGATGGCCTCGGTACGCGCCAATTCGCGCAGAGCTGCGAGTGCCGCGGGGGTCGGCACCGCGTACCCGGGGCCGATGTGGCCGTCTAGCAGGGGGAGTGGTTCCGTGGGCAATTTCACCCGCAGTCCGTACTGCGCAATCGCCTCTTCGCACAAGCGGCGCACTTCCCGTTGGTGATACGCCGTGTCATCACTTACCGGCACGGCCCAGAGCCGCCAGTGGTCGAGGCGATGCTGCAGCATGCCCAGCAGCAAACCGGCGTACGTCCCGCCCGACGACAACGCCACCACCACGTCGCACTCGTGCACGCCGACCTTGTGCAACTGGTCCGCCAGCTCTGCGGCCGCCCGGATGTAACCCCAGCATCCCAGTGGCTCGGACGCCCCGGCGGGGGTCCAGCGCGGCTTACGGCCGGCAGCGCGCAGTTCGCCAAGCACGCCGGTCACGATGGCGTCGCTCCGCGCACGGAACTCCTCGCGTGTAAACCCGCGGCACTCGGCGCCGAAGAGCACATCCAGCAGGTGATTGCCTTGCGGAGCCATGGTTGGGGCCGGCCGCAGCAACAGCACACAATGCAGCCCCAGCCGTGCGCAGGTCGCGGCGGTCGCACGGCAATGATTGGATTGGGGCGTGCCCTCGGTGACAAGCGTATCGCAGCCCGCAGCAAGGGCAGCGGCGGCGATGTACTCGAGTTTGCGAATCTTGTTGCCGGAAATCTCCAACCCCGTGAGGTCATCCCGCTTCAACCAGAGGCGCGCGCCCCCGAGCGCCTGGCCCAGCCGCTCGAGCGGCACCAGCGGCGTCGGCAGGTTTGCCAGTCGAATGCGATTGGGAATCTGCATCGTCATCCACTCCGCGGCGCCACTTGTGTTACTCTACCATGCTCGGCGGTGCTGCCAAGCTGGGAACCGCGAAGCTCACCCTGTATCTGCGTGCCCACACGACCGGCCCCGGCGGCGCGCTTCGCCCGCTGTTCACCGGTTGACACAGTCACAGGCCGCTCCGACGATGCCCGGCATGCAGATGCTTGCGGTGGATGTGGTGGTATTCGGCGGTGGCGTGGCCGGGCTCTGGCTGCTGGATGAGCTTGTTCGGCGGGGCTATCGCAGCGTACTGCTGGAATCACAGGCACTGGGTTCCGGCCAGTCGATCGCGTCGCAGGGGATCATCCACGGTGGCGTGAAATACACACTCACGGGCCTTCTGACGGCCTCGGCCGAGGCGATCCGGGAAATGCCGCGGATCTGGCGGGCCTGTCACGCCGGTGAAATCGAGCCGCGTCTCACGGGTACGCGTTTGCGGGGCGCGTACTGTTACCTTTGGCGAACGGACGACTTGCGCTCCCGCTTCGGGATGCTTGGTGCGCGGGCCGGGTTGCGCGTAGCGCCGGTGCGGCTCGAGCGCGCGGCGTGGCCCAACGTTCTGCAGGATTGTCCCGGTTCCGTCTACCGTCTCGACGAGCAGGTCTTCGACATCGGGTCGCTGGTCGCCGATTTTGCCCAACGCAACGCGGCGTGCCTGCTTTCCTATGATGCGACCGACGGCCCCGAAGTTCAGGCCGATGCGGCCGGAGGTGTGCGCTTGTGTGTCCGCGCGCCGGGTGTTGCGGAGCCGCTCGAACTGCGTTGTCGCACCGTCGTGCTCGCAGCAGGGGCCGGCAATGCCGCCCTTCGTGCGCGCTGCGGGCTCACGGCCGACACGATGCAACTCCGTCCGTTGCACATGGTGTTGCTGCGCGGCAAGCTGCCTCCGCTCCATGGTCACTGCACCGATGGGGCCCGCACGCGGGTCACAATCACCTGGACACAGGATCGCACCGGCCGTGATGTTTGGCAGGTGGGTGGCCAGGTTTCGGAGGATGGTGTCGCCCTCGAACCACGGACACTGGTGGCACATGCTCAAGCCGAACTGCGCGCCGCGATTCCCGGGTTGCACCTGCGCGGTGTGGAGTGGTCCACGTATCGGGTGGATCGCGCCGAGCCGCGCACGCGCAGCGGCCTGCGCCCGGACGATGCGTGGTGTGCGCGGGACGGTGATGTTCTGACCGTTTGGCCCACGAAACTGGCGCTCGCGCCGCGCCTGGCGGAACTCGTGCTCCAACAATTGCCGCCGCCGGCCGCCGCCGGGCACGGCTCCGACCAGCCACTGCCGGCGGACTGGCCGCGGCCGCTGCTGGCGCTACCCCCCTGGGAAGAGCCCCGCACATGGTACGCCGACGTTTAGGCAAATCCGGGCTGTTCGTTTCCCCGATCGGTTACGGGGCTTTCAAGCTCGGCCGTAATGAGAAGATCAAGTACGCGCAACCGTACCCGCTCCCCAATGATGGTGCGGTGGCTCGGCTGCTCGATGAGCTTTGCGCGCTGGGCATCAATTACTTCGACACCGCACCGGCTTATGGATCGAGCGAAGAGCGGCTTGGTCGCGTGCTGGGGGGGCGTGCTGACGTCATCATCTCCACCAAGGTCGGTGAGGACTTTGCGGATGGCGTCTCCAGCTTCGACTTTTCCGCGCCGGGCATTCGCGCCAGCATCGAACGCAGTTTGCGCCGCCTGCAGCGGGACGTACTTGATCTTGTTTTCATCCATGCCCCGGCCGAAGACCTGCACGTCTTGTATGCGACCGATGCCGTCGCCACGCTGCTCGAGTTGCGCGCCGCGGGCCATATTCGCGCGCTGGGCTTCTCCGGCAAGACCGTAACTGCGGCCGAAGCCGCCCTGGGATGGGCAGATGTGCTCATGGTCGAGTATCATCTGGAAGACAGGTCGCATGCTGCGGTGTTGGCGGCGGCGCGGACGGCCGATGTCGGAATCGTCGTGAAGAAGGGCCTCGCATCGGGGCGACTCGACCCGCGGGTTGCGATTCCGGCCGTGTTGCGGCACCCCGCCATAGGCAGTCTGGTGGTCGGCGGTCTGAGCATCGCACACATGCGTGCGAACGTGGAGTATGCAGCGACACCGAGCGGCGCTGCAGACGCCACAGAACCTGGTGAGAGGCGCTGATGAGCACTCCCGATCCCCATCGCGAACCGCTTGCGAGCGGCGGTCTGCCGTCGGGTGAGCCCCCCGCACCGACGCCGGAGACACGGCCGGAACGGGTCCCGGTGCCCGAAGAGCTTGCCACCGGCCTGCAGCGAATCGAGCGACTGCTTGTACAGATCCACGGCTTGCTGGATACGACGCAGCGCGTCCGCAACTACCGCGAATTCTCGATCGCGGGCTTTGCTGCGGCGCTCCTGCAAGTGCTCGTCATCCTGCTGACGATCGCGGCATTCATGGATTGGATGTACCGGGTGACCGAGTTCGGCCTGACGCTGGTGAAGCTGGGCCTCGCCACGGTGCTGCAACTCGCCGCGCTGACAGCGTTCTTTGTAGCGGCGCAGCGCAACACGGAGCGCTGAATGGCGGGGGGGGTGACGGTGCTACGCGCCGGCCGCCGCGACGCGCGGGGTTGCCGCCGCCTCGGTTTCAGGTTCGGCGCGAGCGGCGGTCTTGCCCAGCGTCAGGGCTTCCATCGGCGGCAAGTCGTTCAGATCCGCTAATCCAAAAACGTCGAGGAAGCGCTTCGTCGTCCCATAGAGCAGGGGGCGACCGACGATCTCGGCGCGCCCGACAATCTTGATGAGCCCCATTTCGCGCAGGCGATTCAGCACCTCGCCGCACGCCACTCCCCGGATGGCTTCGATGTCGGCCCGGATGATCGGCTGCTTGTATGCCACGATCGACAAGGCCTCGAGTGCCGCTGCACCCAGGCGCGTCTGCGCCTGCTGCTTCGTCAGCTTCGCCACCCACGGCCGATACTCTGCCAGCGTCAGCATCTGGAAACCCTTGGCGATTTCCTCGATGCGAAACGAGAGAGCGGCGGCCGCATACTTCTCATTGAGCTCCGCAATCAGCCGCCGTACTTCTTTCGGTGAACCGGTGCCGAGCAGCTCCGCCAGACGTCCCGCCGTCACCGGAGCATCCGAGGAGAACAACAGGGCTTCGAGCACCTGTGCGGGTTCAATTTCCGGGGCGGCGTTGGCCGGTGACACGGCGAGCATGGTCTCAGTGACCGGCGCGCTCTCTGCTTGTGCGGAGTTTGCCGGTGAGATTCCGACCTCGTGGGCCGGCCCTTCAAACGACATGGGCGTGGTCACCTCGGTGGCGGGTTCCCCCGTCGGGCACTTGGCCGGGTATTCGTCGCGGTCCATCGCGGTACCCTCACCTTCCGTGGTTGACGATCCGTTCGCGCGCTGCGAAACCTGTTGGGATGATAGCTCGGTGCCCGTTTGAAGTCTACGCCCCGGTGTGCCATTCTCGGGTTTACGCTACCACCTATTGCGGTTCGAAACCGCACCGATTCCGTATATAGCGGCAGTTGCCTGTGTCGGATAAGGGGCCGCCGCGTGGCGCACTGGAACGTCCGGTGGGGTACGATGTGCTCGCGGGTGCGGTTCAGGAAGTGCACCTTACCCACGCCGGTTGGCGCTGTGTGAAGGTGCTTCTAACTACGGTTGGTTTTCGCCATGCACGAACACCGGATTGATCGTCAACACGCCCAACTCCTCGTCGTGGATGTACAGGAGCGGCTGCTGCCCTCCATTGCCCATCACCAGGCCGTGATCAGCAATGCTCTCAAGATGATCCGGGCCGCGGTGGCCCTCGAAGTCCCCGTGACCCTGTCGGAGCAGTACCCGAAGGGCCTTGGTTCGACCGCCGCGGTCCTTGTGGCAGCCGCGCGCGGCGCGGCCCGCGCCGAGAAGTCGACGTTCAGCTTTTGCGCAGATGCCGAGTGTCGGGAACGGCTGGTGGCCGTCATGCGGCCACACGTCCTCATCCTGGGGATCGAAGCGCATGTGTGCGTCTATCAGACGGCGCTCGACATACTTGCCATGCAGATGCGGCCGGTCGTCCTCGCAGACGCGGTGGGCTCACGCCGGATGCGCGACTGCGAAGTGGCTCTCGCCGGCCTGCGTGCTGCCGGTGTGGTCGTGACCACGGTGGAGAGTGCAATCTTCCAGCTTGTGCATGACTCGGCGACGGATGCTTTCAAGCGGATCCTGCCGATCGTCAAGTAACCTGTTCCCGTTTTGCAGAATTCCAGGGAGTCGCACGGCATGTCGCCGCGCTACGACGAGGATGGCTGGGAAGACGAGGGTCTCGACGACGAGGGCCCCTCCGAGGACGACCTGCGCGCCGCAGCGACCGCCGACGCGGTGGAGGGGCATGATGAGGAGGAGCCCTGCCCACATTGTGGTCGGCCCTTCCTCGCCGAGGTGGACCTCTGCCCGGCTTGTGGTACCTGGCGGACGGCCACCATCCGGCGCAAGACCCCGCTGTGGTTGTGGTGGGTAGGCATCCTGCTGGCCTCCTGGTGGATCGCATGGGTCGTCTTTCGAGGGCCGCGCTCGTGCGGTTGAAAGTGTCGCGCACCTAGCAGCCAAGCACATCCCTGAACTGAGTTGCGGTATCCACCCACGCCCGGTGCGGAGCGCACATCCAGCACCGCTCCGCACCGTCCCCTCACGACGACTCCCCCGGTGTCCCCCTGCGGGCCTCCCTTCCCCTTCCTGTTAGCTGAACAGGCGCGGCAGGACCGCCTCCTGTTGATCAAGTACGACGCCGATGTCGAGGTAGTCCTCGCCGTCATCCAGTGTGAGTTGCGTCCGTACCACGGTAGCCCAGCGGCTGCCGATCAGGCCCAGCATGGCCGGGCCCGGCATGCCGGGGAGGTGGGAACGTAATTCGTAACGCTGCCCCTCCGCCACCCCGTACCCGAGCGGCACCCGCAGTCGCATGCCGTGATTCGAAGACTCGATACAACGACACCGCAGCACGGTGGAACCATGGTGGTCAATCATCCAGAGGTCGCACTCTACGGAGCGGCGCTCCTCGTAACGCCGTTCGATGGCATGGATCCCCGTATTTGTCGGCTCGTTGGCCGTTACGATGGTGGTGCCCCGCTCCAGCATGGCGACGACTCCTTGTCGCTGGGGCCGTCCGTTCTACGGGACGTGCCGGACTCACTCACCGCCCGGTTCCTCCGGGGCCGGGCGTTCAAACCCGAACTCGGCCAGCCACTCGGCGACCGAACCCGGATCCAGTCCCGCTTCTTTCTCCGCAGGCTCGAGCCGCTGCCGCAGGGGGCGCGCTAATTCACGCTCCAGCGTACGCCAGAACACATCCGCGGCCATCGGCCGAGCCCCGCGCCTTTTCGCGGCCTGCGCGACCGCCCGGTCCGACGACACCACCACCACGCGGCGTGCCGCCGAGTCATTCTGTAGCAGTTTTTCAAGAACAGCGTCCGCCGAAACTCCGGGGCCGCTGAATGTTACCTGAATGGCCGGGTGCCCGATCTGCCGGGCCAGCGCCGCTTTCGGCTGGGGCCCATCGAAAACGACATGGACCCGCTCATCCCTCCGCTCCGCCCACATTCCCAGCCGGTCGCATAGCATCGACCGCCCGATCTGCAGCGAGGATGAGCTGACCGCATTCGCGGCGTAGAGGAGGTTGTTCCCGTCCACGACGAGTGGCACCTCCGTTCTCCCAAGTCTAAGCTTACCGCACGTTGCCCGGCGATGCAAAAGTTACCGGGTTTTGCGCGTCGATTTCCGCTCCATCGCCTTGACAATAGGCGCGCAGTTGCGAGGCCGCCAGATGACTCTGTGCCCGCAGGCCGCTCCTGATATTGTCGTCATCGGTTCCGCGAACATGGACCTGGTCGTGCGCGCTGCGCACATTCCACGCCCGGGCGAAACGGTGCTGGGCGGTGATTTCCGGACGGTCACTGGTGGTAAGGGCGCCAACCAGGCGGTTGCGGCGGCCCGGCTCGGTGCTCGGGTTGCGTTTCTGGGCCGCACCGGCGACGACGACTTCGGTCACGCCCTGCGGCTTGGGCTGGCTGCGGCTGGCATCGACCTCACGTACTGCCAAATTGCCTCCGGCACACCATCCGGCGTTGCACTGATCGTGGTCGGAAAGGGTGGGCAGAATGCCATCTGTGTAGCGCCTGGCGCCAATGCGGCGCTGACTCCGGCGGACATCGAAGTCGCGCGAGAGCTGTTGGTGGCAGCTCGGGTCATTGTCGTACAGCTTGAAATTCCACTGGTCACGGCGGCATATGCCGTAGAATTCGCCCGCAGACTGGGGAAAGCAGTGGTGTTGGACCCGGCCCCGGCCCCGGAAGTTGTGCCGCCGATGCTGTTCGACGTGGATGTGCTGACGCCCAATGAGATTGAGGCACGGACGTTGCTCGCCCACGGCGAAAATGAAAATAGCACCCGGGTACAGATCGCGGAGGCGCTGCGCGGGCGGGGAGCGCGGGCGGTCGTCCTGAAGTGCGGCGCGTCGGGTTCCTGGTACGCGGATAACGCACGGCAGGGGGAATGCCCCGCATTCGCCGTACCTGTGGTCGATACCACTGCTGCGGGAGATGCCTTCACGGCAGCATTGGCGGTGGGGATGGCAGAGGGATTCGGGCTGGCGGACGCCACACGTTTCGCGAATGCCGCCGGTGCGCTCGCCTGCACGCAGCCCGGTGCCCAGCCGTCGCTTCCTGCCCGGGCGGCGGTCGAGCGGCTCCTGGAAACCGGGCGGGTTTGAGCGACCGGATCGACCGGCACCCTCACCAGGGCCGCTCGCTGATCTCCACGGGGCAGCGTGGCAGACTGTTCAAGAAGCGCCGGCCGTAGGGCTTGCGCACCACGCGCGGATCCAGCACCACGATGATGCCGCGGTCAGACTTGCTGCGGATCAACCGGCCAAAGCCCTGGCGGAACTTGAGTACGGCTTCGGGCAACTGGTAGTCGTTGAAAGGATTCCCACCGCGCTGCCGTACGAGGTCCATGCGTGCTTCGATGGTGGGGCGGTCGGGGACCGCGAAGGGCAGCTTGACGATGATCACGTTCGAAAGGGCTGCCCCGACAACGTCGACGCCCTGCCAGAAGCTGTCGGTGCCAAAGAGCACGGCCCGGTCCGCGCTGCGGAACTGCTCAAGCATCCGCGTCCTCGGCAGGTCGCCCCCCTGGAGGAGGAACGTGTACCCCTCACTGCCGAGTTCAGCACGTACGAGCTGCGCGACCTCGTTGAGCATGCGGTAACTGGTGAACAGCACAAAGGCCCGGCCTTCCGTGGCGCGCGTGTAGTAAACGACGGCCCGACTCGCCGCGGCAACAAAAGTGTTGTCGCCGGGGTCCGGCAATCCTGCTTCGACATGCACCCGGATCTGCTGTTCGAAATCAAACGGCGAACCCAGCCGCAAGGTCGGCGCGCCCGACAAACCCACCCGGCCGAGCAGGTAACTGAAATCGGCGTCGTCAGGGCCGGCCGCCAGGGTTGCGCTGGTCAGTACCGCACTCTCGACCCGCGCGAACAGCCATTCATGCAGGACGGGTGACACATCCAGCGGTGCCGCGCAGAGCGTGACCCGGCCGCCGTGCCCGGACTCCGTATCCATCCAGTAAACGTGCTCGGCATAGTCCTGCCGCAGCAACGCGCCGGTAGACCGGCCGGCGGCATCGAGGCGCTCTAGCACACCTCCAAGCTCGGCTTGATCCTCGTCGCGTGGGAGTTCGTCACGCAGGCGCGTCAGCCGCTCGACCACCTGGGCCAGTGCCGGTCCGAGCACGTCCGCGACCGGTGGTGGGGCGACGAGACGTCCGTTCGAGCGGCCGCGCGTCGTCTGCCATACCCCGAGGGCCTGGAAGAAGCGCGTACATGCGGACTGGGCGGCAAGCACGGGGCGGCGGTAATCCTCCTCGGGAATGTTCGCCAGAAAGCCCTTTCCGGTGCGCTCGTTGAAGAGACCCGCGAGGAGGTGCTGAACGTGGCTGTTAGAAACGCTCAGGCCGATCTGTCCGCCCGCCACCTGCTCGAGCGTGTGGGCTTCGTCTACGACGATCAACTCGTATTCAGGCAACACGCTCACGCCCTCACGCCGCAGCAGCAAGTCCGCGACCAGCAGCGCGTGGTTCACCACCAGCAGGTCGGCCCCGTCCGCTCGTCGGCGGGCCTTTTGGTAGAAGCAGTCGAGGTAGGTGGGGCAGCGGCGACCGAGGCAGTTGTTGTGCTCACTGCGGATGCGTTCCCATATTTCGGGCGGCGGGGCGAGGGGCAGGTCCGCCAGTGAGCCGTCCTCCGTCTCGTAGGCCCAGTCCTCGATGCCATGCAGCGCCTCGAGCAAGGCCCGCGAAGGGAAAAGACTCTTGGCGCGTTCGCTCGCCATCTTCAGTCGCCGAATGCTGAAGTAATTCTGCCGACCTTTGACGAGTTCTGCGCGAAAGTCGATGCCGAGCGCTGCCCGTAGAAACGGCAGATCCTTCTCAAAGATCTGCTCCTGCAGTGCAATGGTGTGTGTGCTTAAGACCACCCGCCGCTTGTGCGTAACGACCTGCTCCAGCGCCGGCAGCAGGTAGGCGAACGTCTTGCCGACGCCCGTACCCGCCTCCACGGCAAGGTGCTGCGAGTTCGCGAACGCCGCCGCGACTGCGGCGGCCATCTCGACTTGCTCGGAGCGTACCTCGAAGCCCGGCAGGTGCTCGGAGATGCGTCCGCCCGGTGCCAACCACTCCGCCACGAGAGAGGTCATCGCAACCTCCCCGCCGGAGCCACTCTCCCCGGGCATCCCGGCGCGCCGGCGCTAGCCATGGTCCAGCAGCACCTCGGCAAAGTGCCAGCTCAGCAGCCCGGTCAGCAGCAGACTTCCGATCAACACGATTGTCGCCAGCCCCACCACGAATGTCTCGCCGCTGATCCAGCCCCCGCGCATGGTCGCCAGGATGTGCGGCCGTGCCAGCACCAGCATGCTGAAAATCATCGCTCCACTGGTCAGTGGCACCGAGATCGAATGGATGTAGCTGTACAGCCACACCCCCCGGCTGACGGTGCGTTCACGGCCATCGAGTGAGTGGATGAAGTGTCCGCGCACGTAGTATTCGGCGACGCGCTCCCCGCTAGCGGACTGCGCGACGCGCCGGTGACCGTTGTGGGCATCGCCGCCGATCGCTGCGTAACTGAGGGTGTACACGAGGAAATTGGCCATCCCCACGGCGATCACGCTGATGCAGATCTGGTTCCGACGTCGCCGCGGCCAGCGGTCCACGGGACAGGGCGGCCGACCGCCGGTCGCCACCGGTTCGAGCGTTGCCGCCAGAACCGCGTCGGTCGGTTCGGGGGTGTTGCGTTCAGCGGGCGGCGGATGCAATGCGGCCCTCCATGGGCGACGAAGCCGTGGCATAAAGCTTGCGGGGAATCCGTCCCGCGCGGGCGGCGAGGTAGCCGGCCTCCAGCGCGTGTCGCATGGCATGGGCCATCTGCACGGGGTTCGCCGCGCTCGCGATGCCGGTGTTGAGCAGGACGCCGTCGGCGCCCAGTTCCATCGCAATGGTCACATCGGAGGCCGTGCCCACGCCTGCATCGACGATCACGGGATACTCCGGATCATCGGCCTTGAGTTGCTCGAGGATGATGCGGATGTTGTTCGGGTTGAGCACGCCCTGGCCGCTGCCGATCGGAGAGCCCAGCGGCATGACGCTCGCACAGCCGAGCGCCTTCAGCTTGGTGCAGAGTACCGGGTCATCGTTGGCATAGGCGAGCACGATGAAACCCTCGCTCAGCAGCGTCTCGGCGGCACGATAGGTTTCGAGGGGGTCCGGCAGCAGAGTCTTGCGGTCGGCCAGCACCTCCAGCTTCACCCAGCGTGAACCGGGATTGCCGAGCCCCTCCAGCAGTTCGCGTCCCAGTCGAGCCGAGCGCACCGCATCCTCCGCGCTGAAGCACCCGGCGGTGTTGGGCAAAATCCAGTAACGCTTCAGGTCGAGGAAATCGAGCAGGGACCGATTGGATTGGTCGTAAAGCCGTTCGCGTCGCACCGCGACCGTGACGACATCGGCACCGGAGGCGTCCAGCGCCGCGCGCATCAACTCGTAATCCGGCTGCCCGGCGTGCAGATATTTGCCCGTTCCGACGAGCAGCCGCGAGCGCAACTTGAAGCCCCCAATCTCCAGTGGTGGAATCTCCACTAACCACCTCCTACGAGGGTCACAATTTCCACCCGGTCGCCGGTCCGCAGGGGGGTCGTCGCAAAGGTCGCCCGCCGGATGAGTTGCTCGTTCAGTTCGACGGCGACGCGCTCCGGTGTCAACTCAAAGCGTTGCAACAGGTCTGACAGCGTCCAGCCGTCCATCACCGTTTCCGCATTGCCGTTGACCGTGATCTGCATGCCACGCTTCCGCCGCCCCCCGCAGTAAGCCCCGATTATAGCGAGTTTTCGCGCCGCGCGCTGGTGGCGGCATGCCCTGCTGCACCCGCGACGATCTCTGCGGTCCACGTTCCCCCGCGGGGCGGCCGGGCTGGTATCATGGGTCCGCTCTGCCGGTGTGCCCGCTGCGCACCACCGGCCCGCCCCACGGCCTTGGAGATCGCGATGACTGTCTCACCCCTCCGCTGGTACCCGCTTACGCTGACGCTGTTCGCGCTGTGCGGATTGCTGGTCAGCCCGGAGCCATGTGCTGTCGCCGCTGGGACGAGCCCGCCCCTCACAACGGCCGACCTGCTGGTCCATTTGGCGCGCGACCACCAGGTACTGCAGGGGGGCCATCTCACCGCGGAGGATGTGTTGTACATCAGCGCGCTGCTCGAGGCCGCCCTGCGCCTGGAGCCGCGGCAACTCGAAGCCGCGCTGGCGCTCTATGAACTCGCCCTGGTGCAGGGCGATGAGCCCGCGGCGGCCCGCTACCTCACCGCTGCCCTCGCGGCCGATCCCAATCACCAGACCATTTTCGCGGCCTGGCTGTCGGCCGGCCTGCGCGCCGAGCAGACCGTGGAATCTCAGCGCGCCTGGCTCGAACGCGTGCTGACCACACGTCGGCCACCGGCGCACGCCGCTCTTGTGCAAGCCGAGCTGGCCCGCCTGGCCCTCGAGCAACGCGATCTACCCGCAGCCCGCGCAGCCATCGCGGAAGCCCTGCGGCTCGACCCCGCTTGCAGTGGTGCGGCGCGCCTCGGCCCTGCCACCCTCGAAGCCGAAGCCCCCTTGTCCGAGCGCTTGGCCCCCGGCCTGCGCATCCTGACCCTCGATCCACTGGCCCTGGATGCTGCCTGGGCCGTTGCGCTTGTTCTGGAACGTGCTCGGCTCCACACGGAGGCAGTCCGCTACTTCGACCACGCACAGTACATTCAGACACTTACCAGCCCCGGGCGCGCACTCCCCGCTGCGCTCGTGCTGCTCTGGGCGGGCAACCAGCGCGCCCTCGGCAATCTTGACAACGCCGTTCAACTCGCGGCGCAGGCCGCAGATGATCCCCTCCACGCCGCCGAGGCGGGCCTGCTCCTGCATGACCTGCTCGTGCAGATGGAGCGGCCACGCGATGCCCGCGTGGTTGCCGAGCGCCTCCGCGTCCGTTTTGCCGCCATCGCCGATCCCCGCAGCGTGCCCGGTAGCGAGCTTGTCTGCGGGGCGTGGTTCTATTGCCTCATCGAGCCCGATGTCCACCGCGCCAACCTGCTGGCGGACGCCGCCGCGCGCGTCTTGCCTCCTTCTCCCACTGTGCGACGCACACTCGGCTGGAGCCGGATGCTCGCGGACCGCCGCGAAGAAGCCCTGGAACTGCTGCAACCGCTGGCATCGCAGGACCCCTATGCCGCGTATGCCATAGCGCGCCTGCTGCACGAGGCCGGAGACGACGCGGCGGCCCGCACTACGCTTGCCGGGCTCACGGAGCCGGCTCGGGGTCAGGCCGCGCAGTTGATCGCGCAACTGGAATGGGCAGGCGGCGGCGATCAGCCGGCGACAGCCGCCGCGCCAGCCCCGCAGCCGGATGCTGCGGTCGCGGCGCTGCTGGCTGAAGATCCTCTGCGCAGCGCGGCCTTTTTCGATCTGCCCGCCCGCGCGCTGGAGGCGCGCCTCACGCTCGACGATCTCAGCCCCGAACCCGGCGAGCCGTGGTGGGCGACTTTTACGCTGCGCAATCGTGCCGACTACGCCATCACGTTCGGGTCCGATGCCATGCTCGATCCACTCTTCGCGTTGTCCTTCCGGGTCGAGGGCGATCGACAGCGCGAATTCCCCGCGCTCCTGCATGTCCGTCTCACGCGTGTGCTGGCCCTGGCGCCGGGGCAGACCGTTACCCATCGGCAGCCACTCGATGTGGGCCCGTTGCGGCGCCTGTCGCGAGCCACTCCACAGCACCTGCAACGCATCGTTATCGATGGCGTGCTGCACCCCGATCTCGGCGTTGCGGGCCCCCCGACCCCGGCCCCCGGGGGACAGCGACTGCCGACTGTGTACTTCAATCGCCTGCCCGCCCCGGTCGGTCCCGAGGCGTTGTCCGCGTTGTATGCCGACCTGCGCAGCACGGAACGGCCGCGACGTTTCGGCGCACTCGAACGATTGGCCCAACTGCTGGGAGAACAGCAACGGGCTGAGCTGCGCCGGTTGACCTACCAGCCGCGGTCGCTGCCGAGCAATGAGCTGCGCGCGATTCTACGAGCGGCTCTCAGCGACGGGGACTGGGAGACGCGTGCCCGCGCGCTCGACGGCCTGCAGACGACCGGCCTTACGGCTGACCTCGCGACGGCGGTTGAGGCCTGCCTCGAACACCCGCACTGGCTGGTGCGCCTGATGGCCGTCCGCGTCGCGGCGCGCCAGGGAAGCGCTTTTGCCGAGCGCGCTGCGACGCTGGCGCGAAATGACGCCGACGAACTCGTGCGCCGCGTCGCGGACAGCTTTGCGCGGCGGCTGTCGTTGGACGACGGTGCCGGGACGACTTCTGACGACTGAGGGCCGTGCGTATGTGCCAGGGCGGTGCTCGCTGCTGGCCCCCTTCCTTGGTAACGTAAGGCCGTCAGACGTTTCCTTCGATTCCGCCGCGGAGCGCCACTGAGCAGCGATGTACAAGCTCTTTCTCACCCTCCGCTATCTCCGCAAACGACGGATCGCCTATTTCGCAGTCGCGGCCGTCACGCTCTGCACCGCCATGGTGCTCATCGTGATGTCCATCATGGGTGGCTTTCTCGACCAGCTTACGAACAAGGCCCGTGGCCTGCTCGGCGACATCGTCGTCGACAACAACTACTACAGCGGCTTTCCCCTCTACGAGGAATTCATCGGCGACGTCCGCGCGTGGACCGACACCGACGGCCGGCCGCTTATCACCATGGCTACGCCGGTGATTTACTCGTATGGCCTGCTGCGGGTCGAAGGCACACCCCAGACCAACCTGGTGCGCGTGCTCGGCATCCGCCTCGACGAGGTTGTGCAGGTCAACGAGTTCGGCCAGGGTCTGTATTACGAACGATATTATCCCGGCACGACGACGCTGGCCCCCCAGCAGCAGCCACTGCTCGGCTTCGACCCCGATCCGCAGCGCTATACCGTCTGGTACGGCAGCGACGATCAGCCGCTTACCGCACTCGACGAGCCGATGCGGGGTCCGTTGCCCATGCTGCCGGAGCCCTTCGCCAGTGCCCGCGCGCGGAGCTGGGCCGCGGGGCTGCGGGCGGATGAGGCCGTCTCGAGCTACTGGACATACACGACCGCTGCGGCGGGTGTTCCGACGATCGTCGGGCGTTTCGATGCCGTTCCCGCGACCGGGCCGCCGCGACTCGAGGGTGAACTGCTTCCGGGATTGATCCTCGGACGCGACCTCGCGGCCCGCCGCGGCAAGGATGGACGCTACGAACGTTACGGGCACATGCCGCGCGGTGCGGTCCTCTCGGTGACGCTCATCCCGGCCACGACGACCGGGACTTTCGACACGCCCCGCAAAGTTCCGTTCCGGCTGGCGGACGATTCCCGAACCGGGATCTACGAGATCGACTCGCAGCACGTCTACTGCGATTTCGATCTGCTGCAACAGCAACTCTTCATGCACGCCGGTGTACGCCGGGACCCGGAGACCGATGAGATCTTCGCCCGGATTCCGGCGCGCTGTTCCCAGATTCAGATGAAGATTCGCGCCGGGGTGAATGCGGACGAGCTGGCCCGCCGTCTCGAAGCGCACTACCGGAGCTTCCTCGAAGATCCGCGCTACGCCCCCGCGCTTTCGTCGACCGATCGCCAGTTGGTGGAATTCGTCCGCGTCAAGACCTGGCGCCAGACGCAGGAACACCTGATTGCACCGGTCGAGAATGAACGCCAGCTTGTTACGATCCTCTTCGGCATCATCTCGTTGGTGGCGGCCGTGCTGGTGCTTTGCATCCTCTACATGATCGTTTTGCAGAAGACGCGCGACATCGGCATTCTGAAAGCCATCGGCGGGTCGTCGGCCGGGGTCGCCGCGATTTTTGTCGGTTACGGGGCCGCGGTCGGGCTGGTGGGCGGCGCACTGGGGGTGGTGCTGGGCTACTACTTCGTCATCCACACGAACCAGATTCAAACCTTCCTGGTGTGGGCGTTCGACTGGCAGGTCTGGGATCGCTCGGTCTACTCGTTCGATGAGATCCCCAGCACCGTGCGCAGCAGCGAGGTTGCGCTGATCTTCTGCTGCGCGATCGTCGCCAGTGCCGGTGGTTCGCTTTTTGCCGCCTGGCGGGCCGGTGCCATGCAGCCCGTGGAGGCGATGCGGCATGAATAAGCCCCTGCTGGCAGCCGAGGGCCTCCACAAGCTCTACCGCATGGGGCGTGCGCGGGTGCATGTGCTGCGCGGCTGCGATCTGGCCATTGCGCCCGGTGAGTTCGTCGCGATCATGGGCAAGTCGGGCAGCGGCAAGAGCACGCTGCTGCACATCCTTGGCGCTCTCGATGTGCCCGAGCAGGGCAACGTGCTGTTCCGCGGCTGGCCGGTCTTCGCGCCGCCGGGGCGGCGCTCCTTCCAGACCAGCCCCTTCGACATTTTCTCCAGTTACGAGCGCCGTCGCATCGAGTATCGTCGCCGCCACTTCGGCTTCGTCTTCCAGTTCTACCACCTGCTTCCAGAACTGAACGTGCTCGAGAACGTCGTCCTCGCCCGCATGATCGGCAGCTCCTCGTTCGTATGGCCGGCCGCGCGCCGGGCCGCGCGCACCGACGCTCTCGGGATCCTCGCCCGCGTCGGCCTCGGTCACCGGCTCACGCACCATCCGAACGAGTTGTCCGGCGGCGAGCGCCAGCGCGTCGCCATCGCCCGGGCGCTCGTGCACCGCCCACGCATCCTCTTTGCCGACGAGCCGACCGGTAACCTCGATCAGGAAGCCGGCGCCGCGCTGCTGCAACTGCTCAAGGGCCTGCATACGGAAGGACAGGCGATCGTGATGGTGACGCATGACGCCAGCGTGGCCGCCCAGGCCGATCGGGTGCTGTTGCTCGAGCAGGGCCGGCTGCACGTCCGCGCGTGAAGGTTGTGCCGGGACGACGAGCGGCCCGGAACCGTTACCTCGCGCACGGCGCCAGTGGCAGTTCGCGCACGTGAGCGGCAGTGCTTCTTATGCCACCGAACCAGCGAGAACCGAGGCGCACCTACTCGGTCGGTTTCGGTTTCACGGATTCCGGCGCTCCGTTGAATACCTCGTCAAGAAAAGCCCGCATGTGCGCCCACGCCCGCCGCGCCGCGGTCGCATCGTACCCGACGCCTTCCATCTTGAGATCGTCTGCCGCCCTGTTCATGAAGCCGTGCTTCGCGCCCGCGTAGTACACGAGCTGCCAGTCGATCTGCCCGGCCCGCAAACTATCCACGAACGAGTTCACCTGCGCATCGGGAATCAGCGTGTCAGCCGCCCCGTGGAGGATCAGCAGCCGTGCTTTCGTCCGGCGCGCATCCGCGGCGGAGAACGGCGGTAGACTGCCGTGGAAACTGACCACCGCGGCGACATCCTCGCCCGCGGCCGCCAATTGCAGCACGGTAGTGCCGCCGAAGCAAAAACCGATTGCTGCCACCCGGGCCGGGTCCACGCGTGCATCCTGCTTCACGACTGCGACGGCAGCTTGGATGCGGCCGCGCCACAAGGCCTGGTCGGATGTGATTGCGGTCGCGAGGGCGCGGGCCTTGTCCGGCGTCTCCGCCAGGACCCCCTTGCCATACATATCGACCGCCAGCGCCACGTAGCCCAGTGCTGCCAGCCGCCGTGCCTGTTCCCGGGCAAAGTCGTTGAGGCCCCACCACTCGTGTACGACCAGCACGGCCGGCCGGCGGCCTTCACGGGCATTGTCGTAGGCGAGGAAGCCCTCGAGCTCGACGTCACCGTGTCGGTAGGCGACGGTGGCGGTGACGACCTCCGCCGGGGTCATCGCAGTGCCCATGCCGAGCAGTAGAGTAAAAAGGGTAAACGTGGCGACCAAGGTGGTGGGCATCGTGAGCTCCTCCTGAATGGCGGTGCGTGTCCATCGGCCAGTGGCCTGACACAGGAATGGTAGCAGCGATTGTCCCCGCCACGTGTGCTGGCCTGCGCTGGCACTGGCAAGTAGTGGGTCAGACCGGGTACGATGACGGGTATGAGCAACCATGCGTGTTCAACCGTGACGGGGACCGCGGGGGCAGGAGTCCTGCGGCAGGTTGCGGGGGGCAGGTGTGCGCGGGGGCTGAAAGCTTTCACCCTGATTGAATTGCTGGTCGTCGTGGCGATCATCGCCTTGCTGATTTCGCTGCTGCTGCCGTCGATGCAGAACGCCCGCCGCCAGGCCCAAGCGGTTGCGTGTGGTGCGAATACCAGTCAACTGGCACTCGCGCTTCGCATGTACGTCAACGAGCACAAGGGTTGGCTGCCGCAATCCCATTCACCGGAGAGCGTCTACGGAGACAGTGTCGGCTCCACCTGGAGCGAGGCCGCCTGGGGCGTCCCGAAGCGCAATCTGTGGTTCTACCTGCTGACGCCGGCCTACTTCGGTGACCCGCGCGCTCTGATCTGCCCCGGTGACCCTTTCCGGGCAACGTTCGACTTTGAAGAACGCAACGAAGCGGGCATGCACGCCTGTGGCTACGGCATGTCCTATTTCTTCCGCCATGCGGGCTCGCACCTCATGAACACGGAGCGCTACAGTCCCCAGCGGCCTGCCAACACCATCCTGCTTGCAGAGGTCGGCCCGGACGATGTGCAGGAGATCACCCTCCTCATGGGGGCCGTGACCGGGCAGGAGGCCGCAAGAGCGTGGCGTGACGGCGGGCGCTTACTTTGGGATGACGGGAACCGTCCATGGTACGCGGGGCCCACCTGGCTCACGGCGCGTCATAACGGTGCGATCAACATGCTCTCGCTGGACGGGGCCGTTCGCCGAGTGTCGACCGTCCGAGCACTTCAAAGCCCAATCCTCCAAAGGCACAACGATTGCTTTGGCCGCGCTGTCGTCGGCGGACAATCCACCTTTGTCTGCCCGTTGTGCTGGGGGAGTCTGCCTGGCTTTGGACAGGCGTCCCATTACAACTTCGCTCCGGCCGGGTTGTGGTGGTGGACGGGCCCGGTACCGCGCAAGTAGGTCCCCGGCTGGCACGAGTTCCGTAGCGCCGCCACACGGCGTTTACAGGCCGACCAGGCGCCGGAAGAGTGGCCAGCCGAGCGTGTCCGCGTCGAGGATGATCGTCACCCCGACACAGAACCACAGGAAAGTGAGCACGCGAGCCACGAGGCGCCCCAGGCCCGTCCGCGGCTCGGCGTCCACCGCCCGCAGGTCCGCCCAGTACGCGTAGATCGCCACCGTCGACCCCGCCCATAAGCCCCAGGCGAGGCACCGCAACTGCGGCCCGTGCAGCAGCCCGCAGTACACAAACGTCAGCACGATGTTCAGGTACTTCCGTCGCCGGTTCCCGCCGAGCGGGACGTAGATACAGTCGCGCAGCCAGGTCGACAGCGTGATGTTCCACCGGTGCCAGACCACGCGCGGATCCGTTGCGAGGAACGGAAAGCGGAAGTTCTCCCGCCCCTGCACACCGAACGCCCGCGACACGCCGAGTTGCATGCTGGCGTACGCGCTTTCGGCGAAGTACAGCGCCACGGCCGGCGTGACTAACACGACCCACGCCTGCCAGGGCGCCAGGTCCGCCGCAAACTGGAACAGACGCTCCGGGGCGGCCAGGATTTCTTCCGGCAAAGCCTTCCGGAACAGTCGCAGCACGGCGAGGAACACTGCGAAGGTCGCGAGGCCGGCGACGACGCGCGCCAAGCCCGCGAGCAGGTCCACCCCACGCGGCTGGGCGACGGCCATCTGGGCCGCGAACTCGTGTGGCGTCTCCACCGGTCCGTGGCGGAACTGCGGGAAAAACAGGAGCGTTGCGAAGAAATCCTGCGGTGCAAGCGGTGGAGCGTCGTGCCGCAACCGGTCGTGCAGGTAGCGGACGAGCCGCAGAAAGCTGAGTGCGATCCCGCTGAAGAAGACGAACACGCCCGGGGCGTTGGCGCCGCCCGCGTGGGCGTACGCGGAGGGCACCGGCAGAGCGAAGCATGCGAAGTAAGCCGCATGGAGCAGCACGAACGTCGCCGCGAACACCACGCGCCGGGCGTACTGGAGGCGCGCGGCGGCCTCAATGATCCCATACCCGAGCACATGAGCTCCGCACAACGCGGCGGCGAACTCCCAGCCGGCGATGCAGGTGAGTGTCGTCAGACTGGCGAGGATCCAGAAGGCGGATCGGTACCGGTGCGGCCACGCCACCGCGACGGGCCACCACACGAGGAATAGCAGGACGGGCAGTGCGGTAGGAAGGAATGGGTCCAGCGCGGGGATCATGTTGGGCAGTCAGGATACCGCGGCGCGGCCCCCACGTATCCGTACACCCGTATCTCTTGCCGGACGCGATCACGAGCGTGCGCGTTGGCCACCATCATCTCCGTTATAAGGGGCATCCCATGAATCGGCTTTCTCGCTTTTTTCGCTTCCCCCGGGCGCCCCGGGCGCGCATCATGTTGGACCGGCCGCGGTCTGCCGGACCAGCCCGGAGTCCCCCGGGGCGAGCGCCCGACCGCTATGAGGTAATGCTGACCATGCGTACTCCAAACCGTACTTGGTTGCTGACGGGGTTGCTGGGTGTTCTGGCACTGGGAGGCACGGGCCTGCTCCTAGCCGCAACCCGCACCCAGCCGACCCCCGCTGCCAGTGATACTCACGACGAGTCCCTGTGGTTCCGCAATGTGCGGCAACTGACGAGCAAGGAAATGGGCTTTGAGCGCGCCGGCGAGGCCTATTTCTCCGCCGACGGCCGGAAGATCTGTTTCCAGGCCTATCCGCTCGGCAAGGAAGACTACCAGATTTACATCATGAACCTGGACGGCTCCGACCTGAAGATGATCAGCACGGGCGCGGGCGCCACCACCTGTGCCTACTTCCACCCCAGCGGCGAGAAAGTCTTGTTTGCTTCAAACCATGAGGACCTGCGCCCGCCGGCCGACTTTGAGCCAATGAGGCCGCGCGGGGAAGAGCGCGGTGCGGGCCACGACAGCGCCGGCGAGCGGCCCGCCGGACACCCCGGTGGCGGCGCATCGGATGACGCCGCCCCCGCCCAGGAACGCCCCCGCCACGGTGGTGGCGGGGCGGCCAGCCGCGGCTACGCCTGGCGCTACTACCCCGGCATGCAGATCTATGAGTACACCCTTGCGACCGGTGAATTGAAGCGGCTCACGAACACGGATGCGTATGACGCCGAGGGCTCTTACTCGCCCTGTGGCAAGTACATCGTGTTCAGTTCCTTCCGTGACGGCGATCAGGAAATCTACATCATGGATGCCGACGGGAACAATCCGCGACGGGTTACGAATACGCCCGGTGGCGATGGCGGCCCTTTCTTCAGCCCGGACGGCAAGCGCATCGTCTACCGTTCGGACCGGACGGGTTCCGGCAACCTGCAGATCTTCGTCAATCGCTTCGCCGGCGACGACGAGCGCGCTGTCACCGACAACCGGACGTTCCATTGGTGCCCGTTCTGGCACCCGTCCAACAAGTGGCTGATCTACACGCACGCCGATCACCGCGGTCGGCCGAACTTCGACCTGTACCTCGTCCGCGATGATGGTTCCGAGCGTTACCGGGTGACGTCACAGCCCGATTTCGACGGGCTGCCGGTGTTCTCCCCGGACGGTCGCTATTTGATGTGGACGTCGAAACGCGAGGGGGTCGAGACGCCACAACTCTTTATCGCGGAGTTCCTCGGCCTGACCCCGGACGGCGAGCTGCGGGTCCGCCAACAGTCCGAACCGGCGCGGCCGTAACAGCGCCCCCGGGAGGTGCCATGACACGTGCACGCTCGTCGCGGCGCCGCCGTCCAGCGTTCTCGCCCGGCGCCCGGCTGCCTGTGCCATCCACCACGAACTTCGGGTGAGGGCGTCGTGTTCACCCGCCCCGCGGCCTGCCCGTGGCGCGGCTATCATCAGGGTTTTCCGTCACTGCCCCGACACTTTTTACGCAGGAACTGTAGCACGCGATGTCGAACCTAGAGACGCCGCCCGCGCCGGGTACCCATGACACCATGGACACGGATCCCACGAACGCCACACTCATTGAGCGCGTCGACCTGACCGACACACTCAGCATTGTGAAAGTCCGCCCGGACTCCGGCCGCATGCCGCCCTTCAAGCCCGGTCAGTTTTTCCGCCTGGGACTACCCAAGCCGCTCGCGGAGCAGACGAGCATCCCGCGGGGGGGGCGCCCGCCCCGGATTCGGATGACCCGTCGTGCCTACTCGATCGCCTCGTCCCCGAAACAAAGCGATTATGCCGAGTTCTTCGTGGTACGGATCGACGAGGGCTCCCTCACGCCCCGGCTGTGGGAGATCGAGGTTGGCGGCCGGCTCTGGATGGAGGAGCAGGCCAAGGGTGAGTTCACGATGGATGTCGCGCCGCCGGACAAGGACCTGGTCATGGTCTCGACCGGTACGGGCATCGCTCCCTTCATCTCGATGCTGCGGACGTTCCACGGTGAAAATCGCTGGCGGCGCTTCGTGCTCATCCACGGTGCCCGGTACGTCGGCGACCTCGGTTATCGGGAGGAAATCGCCCGGTACGTGCGCGGCGATGAGCGCGTCCGTTACATCCCGCTCATCACGCGCGAGCCGGCCGACGTCCCGTTCGAGGGACTCCGCGGGCGCGTGCAGGCGGCGCTCGAGCCCGCGACCTACGAGCGCCTAGTCGGTGCCCCGCTAACCCCGGCCGAGTGTCACGTCTTCCTCTGCGGCAACCCGGAGATGATCGACGGTGTGCAGGTGCTGCTCGAAACGCGGGGCTTCATCACCGACAGCCGTGAAGGCCCAGGCAATCTGCACTTTGAACGGTACTGGTGAGAAACCGGAAGCACGAGCGTGCTTCATGTGGTCGCTGCACCGGATTAGAACACGAAGTCCGTACTGAGGAACTTGGAGTACCGCCCGCGCACGATCTCCGAGATCAGTTCCTCGTTCGCTTCGTCATCCTTCGCCGCCACGAGACTGCGGATCGAGAACACCCGCAGTGCATCTGAGACCGACAGCGTACCCTCCGCCGAATCTTTCCGCCCGGTAAACGGGAACACGTCCGGACCGCGCTGGCACTGGCTGTTGAGATTGACCCGGCACACCTGGTTCACAAGTCCGTCCACCCATTGCCCGATTTGTCGCGCATTCCGCCCGAACAGGGCCGCCTGCTGTCCCACCGGGCTGTCAATCACCCAACGCAACACTTCGGCCTCGTCATCGAATGGCACGATCGGAACCACCGGCCCGAACTGCTCCACCTGGCAGATGCGCAGATCCGGCCGTGTGGGTGCCAGCACGGCGGGGTAGTACAGCGTGCCGTCGATTGTGCCGCCACCGCGATTCAGCACGTGCGCCCCGGCGTTCCGGGCCTCGGCCACCAGTTCGCCCAGCCACGCGCCCTTCCCCTCTTCGGGCAGGGGCGTGATGGTCACGCCGTCCTCCCAGGGCATGCCGACGCGAAGCTGCTCGACCGCGGCCGCAAAGCGCTCACAGAAGGCCGCTTCGATCGCACGGTGCACGAAGAGGATCTTGAGTGCGGTACAGCGCTGGCCGTTGTAGGAGAGTGCGCCGGTCGCACACTCGCGCGCGGCCAACTCGAGGTCGGCGTCGGCCAGGAGAATCGCCGGGTTCTTCGCTTCGAGCCCGAGCACGCAGCGCAAGCGATTCGGCCGCGGATGCTGATGCTTGAGCAACGACGCGACCCGCGCCGAGCCGATAAAGGCGAGCACGTCGAGCGCACCTGAGGTCAGCAGGGGACCGACCACGGTCGCCCCGTCGCCGTACACCGTGTTTACGACGCCGGGTGGGAACGAATCCGCGAAGGCCCGCAGCAGCGGCGCATGGAGCAGGACACCGTACTTGGGCGGCTTGAAAATGACGGTATTGCCCATGATCAGTGCCGGGATCAGCGTCGTAAAGGTCTCGTTCAGGGGGTAGTTGTAGGGCCCCATGCACAGCACGACGCCGAGCGGGCTGCGGCGGATCTGCGCGACAAACCCCTGTTCGACGGCAAATCGCGAACTGGTCCGGTCGAGCTCTTTCAGCGCCTGGATCGTGGCGCGGATGTACTCCACCGTGCGGTCAAATTCCTTGCGCGCATCCGGGAGGGTCTTGCCGATTTCCCACATCAGCAGCCGTACGACTTCGTCGCGGACCGCCGTCATCCGCGGGATAAACGCCTCGACATGCCGTATCCGCTCGGCGACCGACATTGCCGGCCACGCCCCTTGCCCGTGGTCGTAGGCACGGCGCGCGGCCGCGAGCGCCGCCTCGGCCTCGACGCCGGTCATCAGCGGGTAGTGCCCGAGCGGTTGTGGTCGGGGTGTCCCATCTCCGGTGAAGCACACAGGTGATGTAATCTCTTGCAGCGGGCCGTCCCAGTGGCGCACCTCGCCGGCAATGAGATACTGCGCACCGGCATCGTAGAAGCCGACCCGCACCGCGGCGGGCACGTCATCCATGCAGGTGGGAAACACCGGGGTAGGAGCGGCAACGGTTGTCGACATGGGCACCTCCTGTGGCACGGAGATTCTATCTGGAAACCATTGTGCCCGCGCTTGCGGTACGGACATGTTGCCGGAGCGGCATAGGACCCCTTTCATGATTCCCGTGCGCCTCGCTTGGCGCCCGCCGTCCGTCCGGGCACTCTATGCGTAAGTCCTTGTGGAGACGTATGGTGCTTTCCCCCCCGCGACGTCCCGCCCACCCTGTCGGCCGCTTGTTCCGCTCCCGGCTCGCAATCGTCGTTGCCGTGTGCTTCGCCCTGCCCGCCGCTGCGGAGCACCCGCGTCTGTTGCTCACACGCAGTGAGTTGCCGCGCCTGCGGCACCTCGCCGGCCTGTCGATCGACGGCACCCCGGATCCAGCATGGGGTCGCGCCGGAGCCCTGGCTCCCGACTACCTGGCTCTGCGCACCGCATTCGCTGGCCGTGTCTCGGGTGAGACCCTGCCGGGCGAAGTGCTGGCGGCCGCATTCCTGCACCTGTTGACCCCCAACGATCCGGATGACAGTGCGCGCGTCACACTGGTCGTCGAGGCGCTGCGCGTGCCGCCGACCACCACCTCGCTGCTGGAGTTGGTGCTGGCCCTGGACTGGTGCTGGAGTGCGATTCCCCGCGAGGTCCGTGAGACTTTTGTCGTCGAGGCCCGTGCCTGGGCGCAAACCCTTGCCATGGGTGACAGTCCACTCGATTCGCGGGTCTTCGAAACACGTCTCGCAGCGCTTGCCCTGGCCCTCGCGGTGGACGACGCTGACGACCCCAGTGTGGCCTGGCAGCAGCGCCGCGAGGACATCCTCACCGCCGCCCGCGCATATATCCCCCGCACACTACCGGCGTTCCTCGCGCTGCGCACTCCACATCCCACCGGTCCCGATGCCGCCCCGCGCGAGGAACTCGGCGCTGCGCTGGCGATCGAACTCGGGGGCTTGCTGCTTGAACGCGATCTCTGGAACGACTACGGCCCGCGCATGGCCCGCTGGCTCGAGCACTACCTCCTCGCGACCCACGAGCACCCTGGTTTGCAGCAGGGCTTCCTTCGTGACGATGGTGGCAATGCCCCTACCAGTCCCGTTGACCGCTGGTCCGATGGCCAGCCGCTGATTGCGCACCTGCTTGCGGTCCGGACCCGTGATCCTTCCGCCGTGTGGGCGGCCCGCCGGGTCGAAGCCCAGGCGCGCGCCGCCACGGCACCCGATCCGGCTGCATTCTGGCGCTGGGTACCGTTGCTCTACGACGCCCGCGGCTTGCCCGCGGCCGATCCGCAGCGCCTGCCGATCGCTCGTCATCTCGGTGGTGCGGTCATTTTTCGCGGTGGCCGTGGCCCCGAAGAAACCCAGGTCTGGATCAACGCGGCCGCCCCGTTCCTGCGCCGCCGCCAGCACTTCGATGCCGGCCACTTCCTCGTGCGCCGCGGCGGCCTGCTGGTGGGTGATGCCGGCGACGACATTGTTTTCGAGGCCACTACCGCCAAAGGCGGTGGACAGTTTCTCGGCCCCGACCGCGCCGCCTTCGATTTCGAGCAATTTGCAACGGCGAGCATCGCTCACAATACCATTGTGCTGTGGGATACCGCGCGCGTCGCGCGCTGGTACAACCAGCTCTACCTCCCCGTCGGCGGACAGCGTGCGCTCGAAAACACCTGCGTCGACTTCGCTACGCCGCTCGACCGGCAAGACCGCAGCCGCGGCACGACGCTCGCCTACGACCAACTGCCCGACACCGTGGCATATCTTGCTCTGGACCTGAGCGCGGCGTATGACCGCCGCGACTTTTCCGCCTACACGCGCGAGTTCGTTTTCGTCGTCGAGGGCGTGCTGCTGGTCATCGACCGCGTCACGCTCACCCGGGTTACGCCCGGCCGCAGCAGCCCAGTGCCGACCTGGTTACTGCAATTACCCACCCGTCCCACGATCGATGGGCGCGATCTGCGTGACGAGCAGCGTATCGCCGGAACAGCGAACGACGCCGGCGTCTGGCGCGTGGACGAAGCCAACTGGCTGCGCTGGACAGAACGCGACGGTGCCCTCTGGTTCAACAGTCTGTCTCCCGTGCCGCGCGCTGTGCGCGTAGTCGGCGGTCCAGGGGAGCAGCTTCGCATCCCCGATGGGCGACATGCGGACCGCCCTTATTACGGAGGTGCGCCCCTGGGCTTCGAGCGCCTCATCGTTCCCGCCGAGCGCGGCGACCTGCGGAATGCCTGGTACCGCTTGGCGCGGCCGACCGTGTTCGGTGCCGCGCTCGGGCGGTCCCCGCATTGGGGTCGCATCGAGGTGGAGCCGCTGGAACGTGGTAAAGAGATCATCTTCGTGCATGCGCTCGTCACGGACGCCGCAGAGTCACGCCGGCCGGCGCCCCAGGCCGAGATTGCGCAAGCGGGCGATGTCCTCACTATCACCCTGAAAGCCGCCGACACCACACTCACGCTGCAGGCACCCCTGGTTGGCCGCGGTATAACGCTTGTGTTGCACGGGGCCCGGTCGGTCAACGAGTGGCGGGCCGGCGCGACGGTGGCCGAGGATGGCCCGCT
The DNA here is from genome assembly GCA_016716475.1 of Phycisphaerales bacterium. Classification (NCBI taxonomy): domain Bacteria; kingdom Pseudomonadati; phylum Planctomycetota; class Phycisphaerae; order Phycisphaerales; species Phycisphaerales bacterium. The sequence goes on along the minus strand of JADJWG010000001.1, from coordinate 1,009,870 downwards.
GCCGCTCGTACCGGAGACCGCCGGGGAGGATCTGCAACGTCTCCTGCCTGGTGCCGCCGGACCGCCCTGGACGGATTGACCGCACCCGCAGGCGCGCCGACAATGCCCGCCGCCATGGGCCGCGGCAGTCGTGCCACCACGCCCCCGGACCACTCGGAGAGCCGATGCCCTACCTGCGCCTGATGCGACCGGAGCAGTGGAGCAAGAACGTCTTCCTGTTCGCCGGCCTCGTCTTCGGCCAACGGCTGACCGACAGCGCCGCCGTGGTGACTGCGCTGCTCGGGTTCGGCTGTTTCTGCCTCGTCAGCAGTGCGGTCTACATCTTCAACGATATCCGCGACCGCCAGGAGGACCGCCTGCACCCGCGCAAGCGGACGCGGCCGGTCGCCGCCGGACAGGTGACTCCCGCGAGTGCGGGTCTCCTTGCGGCCCTGCTGCTGGGCGTTGGCCTGCTGGGGGCGTGGCAGCTCGACTGGCCATTTTTCCTCACGACCAGCGCGTATCTCGTGGTCCAGGCGTTCTATACATACGGCTTGAAGCAGGTGGCGCTGCTGGATGTAATTTTGATCGGGATCGGCTTCGTACTGCGGGCCATTGCCGGGGCCGTGGTGGTGAACGTCGAGATCTCACCGTGGTTGGTAATTTGCACGTTCACGCTGTGCCTCTTCATGGGATTCAGCAAGCGGCGCTGTGAGTTGGCAGCGCTCGCCGAGCAGGCCGATGATGCCGTCCGGCACCGCCGCACGCTCGGGGTTTACACGCCTGAATTGCTCAACCACATGACGACGGTGACGGCCGGCATCGCCGTGGTGAGCTTCCTGCTCTACGCCACCGACGACAAAACAGTGGTCAAGTTCCAGACGGAATACCTCGCCTACACGCTGCCGCTGGTGGTGTATGCGGTGTTTCGCTTCGCATTGCTGGTGGAGCATGGCCGGGTGGACGGGCCGACGGCGGTGCTGGTGCGGGATCGCCCGTTCCAGGCGGCCATCGCACTCTGGTCACTCGCGGTGGTGCTGATCATTTATCGCGGAGCGTGGCTGGAGGGAGTGCTGAAGGGCAACGCGTCCGGTGCGGGCTGATGGCGGGCCGCCAGGTTTCGCGACCCCAGCACGGGATTCGTGCATGCGCAGATCCCCGGGCAGTGCCCGGGCGCGCCCCCCCATTCCGCAGGATCGTGCAGCTCACCTCAGTTCCCGGTGCGCCGCCGCCCGATCCGCAGGATCAAACCACACGCACGCCAATTCCGGACCGTCGTGGGCCGCACTGTAACAGTGTGTTTGCAACAGCGTTACCCGCCAATGGCCCGTGAGTCGCGCTGACTCGTGGATGTGTCCGTGCAGCGTGATCCACGGCTGTCGCTGCTCGATGAACCGCCGTAGCGCGATGCTCCCCACATGGACATCCACCGGCACGTGATCGATTATGCGACCGTCCAGCGCTGCTCGATCCAGCACCGTCGCGTGTGGTGGCGCGTGGCACAACAGGATTGAACGCGTCAGGTCGGCAGAGCCACACAGATGCTCCAGATCGTTCGCGATGGTCCCGAACCGCACCTCCTCCAGGGCGCACGGGACGCTCCGCACGCCGTCTTCAGGAGATACACAGCCGGGATCGACGTACCGCGATACGTCGTACCGTTCCCAGTCCTTCAGCGCAAATGGCGTCGGCGGCACACACGCGTATCCGTAGACCGTCCACGCTTCCAGCGTTGCGCAGCGCCCGTGCACGTATGTCCACAGGCCTTCCGCCGCGAGTGCCACCACCGCCGGTTCGCACAGGGCCGGATCATCGTTCCCCAGGATCGTGAAGATGCGCGGGTACATCGGACCCAGTTCCACCCGCAGCGCTCGCAACGCCGGACCGATTTCCCGCGCCACGAACTCATCGGGCGGTGCCCCGGCGGCGACACGCGCCGCGCTGCCCAGTAAATCGCCGCCCAGGAATACGCCCACGGGCCGCTCGGCCCGGATCGCCGCCCACAACTTCCCATAGCGTGCGGCGCAACCGTGCAGGTCGGAAACGAACAGGCACTTTGTCAACGCAGACTCCGCTGCCACCAGACACGCACTCCACCAGGGATCGTCCAGTGTACCGAGCCCTGCTCCCCGGTGCCGACTCGGCACGCTATGATGCCCGCCCATGCAGGCACTGCGATTCGTGCTGGCCGGCGGTGGCACGGGTGGACATCTCTACCCGGGCATCGCGGTGGCCCATGCTCTCCGGCAGCGCTTTCCCAGCGCGGCCGTTACGTTTCTTACAACCACGCGCCCGCTCGATCACCAACTGCTGGCCCCCACGACCTTCGCACAAGTCACGCAGACCGTGCGCCCGCTGTCGCTGCATCCCCTGCGGCTACCTGGATTCCTATGGCATTGGCGCCGCAGCGTTGCCCGTGCTACCCGGCTGTTCCGGGCCGAGCGCCCCAACGCTGTGCTCGGACTCGGTGGCTACGCCGCTGGTCCGCCCGTAGTCGCCGCCCGTCGCCTCGGTATCCCGACCGCCATCCTCAACCCCGACGCCATCCCCGGACGCGCCAACCGCCACCTCGCCCGCTACGCCGATCTCGTGATCGTCCAGTGGGATCACTCGCGGGAGCATTTTCCACCGGGTACCAAGGTCGCGGTCCTCGGGTGCCCGATTCGCGCGGCGTTCGCGGGCGCCAGCGGCGGGCATGCGCTCTTTGGGTTGGAGACCGGCCGTCCGGTGCTGCTCGTGACAGGTGCTTCACAGGGAGCCCGAACGGTCAATGAAGCGCTGGTACGGGTCTGGCCGGCCTTCCACAAGGCCCACCCGGAGTGGCAGCTACTCCACTTGACCGGCCCTTCGGACGAGGTTGCTGTGCGGAAGGCCTACGCGGTGGCGGGGGTGCCGGCGACCGTACTCGGATTCACCGCGGAAATGGCGGCAGCACTCGCAGCGGCCGATCTGGTGGTCGCCCGGGCCGGTGCTTCGACGCTGGCGGAGTTGACCGCGCTGGGAAAACCAGCGATTCTGCTGCCCTATCCATACCATCGTGACCGCCACCAGCACGCCAATGGCCAAGTGCTGGTCGACCAGGGGGCGGCGGTGATGCTGGAGGACCGACTGCGGCCGGAACTGAATGCGGCCCCGCTGCGGACAGCGTTGGATCGCCTCGCGGATGAAACCGTGCGGCGAGCGATGGCAGCAGCAGCGGCGGCACTGGGGCGACCGGCAGCGGCGCTGGAAGTTGCTGAGCGGTTGGCGGCCCTCGGGGGGAATTGATTTTCAGATGTTTCATCAAATTATGTAAGCGTTCCCGGCAAGGGGATTGCTGAAAAGTTTGCCGGATATGCCTATTCTTTTGTCATATCCGCTTGACCCGGGCCGAAAAGAATCTATCGTGGGTATACAGGCATGAATATCCACAGGGAGAATGTGCGGTGATCAGTCAGACAACTGAGTACGCGCTGCGGGCTGTCGTGTGGTTGGCCGCGAACCCCGAAAAGCCGTTGACGGCCCAGCAGATAGCGGATGCAACCCGTGTTCCAGCCGGCTACCTGGCGAAGGTGCTCCAGGGCCTCAGCCGTGCCGGGTTGCTGCATTCACAGCGCGGACTGGGAGGCGGGTTTACGCTGGCGAAGTCGCCGACCGCCCTCACGATGTGGGAGGTGGTGCAGGCCGTGGACCCACTCCGTCGGATCGACGGTTGCCCCCTGGGCTTCGAAGCCCACGGCGAAGAACTATGCCCGCTGCACAAGCAGCTTGACGAAACCATCGCAATGATTGAGAGGTCATTCACGGCCTGCAAGATCAGCAAATTGATCGATCCGACCAGCGCTTCGTCTCCGCTTTGTGCCTATGTGCCGCCGAAAGCGGTCGGCGCTACCGCGAAGGCCGGGCGTCGCGCCAAGCGCCCCTGAACCTCGGCCTGTCCGCGAGTGCCCGCATCCTGCGCGGCCTTGCGCTACAATCCCCGGTGACGATCCGGAGCTTGAGCGCATGAGCCAAACACAGACCACTTCGTTCGTATTCGATCACTGCGCCCATCAGGTGCCAGACATCGCCGCCGCCGTGGCTTGGTACCAGCGGCACCTGCCGGGTGTGCGCGTGCTGTACCAGGACGATTCATGGGCTTTTCTCGAAACCGGGGGTGCCAAGCTGGCCTTGATTCTGGCAGGCAAGCACCCCGATCACATCGGTTTCCGCGTGAGTGACGTCGAGCTCGAACGCCTCGCCACGGAACACGGCCGGTCCATCCGCACTCACCGCGACAAAACGCGCAGCTTCTACCTCGAAGCGCCCGGCGGGCGCTGGGTCGAGTTTATCAGTTATCCGCCGGATTCCATCTACGGCTGAACAGCCGGCCCCGCTGCTCAGTGTGGCTCGGGCGACAACTGCATGAGCCGCAGGTCAGGCCAATAGCGGCTGCTACGCAGGGTGCGGTCGAAGTCGGCCCGGAACTCATGCTTTCCGGGTATCTCGGGCGGCCAGCCCAGACGAAACAACTCCTCGGCCAAATCCGCATGTCCGCCATAAATCAGGTCGAGCATGCGGCCCCAGAACAGGGGTGCGGGTCGGGAGCCAGAGAAACTCTGGGAGGTGCGGGCCTCGTTCACCCATGCGTCGAAGTCCGCACTCGATGGTGGTGCGGTCCGCATGTACTCCGGTGCGAGCCGATACCGCCCCGCGCGAAAGGCCAGGACCACGCGCGGAAAAGGCGACTCCGCGTGACTCGCGTTCCAGTAATCGAAGGTCGGGTCAGCCGTGATGAACTCGTACACCCCGTCGTCATCGAGGTCGTCAAAGTAGCCGGCTGTCGTCGTGTCGAGTACCGCCACGATGCGCGGGGGTGCCAGATCGAGCACGTAGTAGGTCCAGCAGCAATGCGCCCCACCGGAGTAGTCGACCACGATCAGACTTGGACTGCCGGTGCCAGTGACATCCTGCCCGACGCCCACTTCGGTCGGTGCTTGATAGCCCTGTCCGCCCAGCGCCAGGCGCCAACCGGGAAGTAACAGCCGATCGCGACCTCCCACGCGAATCCGTAACCGCTGCTCCCCCGTGCGCCGATGCCCGTCGATCCGTACCTCTGCTCCGGCGAGTGTGCGGCTCAGCAGCGTCTGCCACGGAGGCAACCACGCTTGCGGGTCGACGAGTCCGGCTTGCCACGTACTGAGCGCTGCGCTCAGGACCAGCAGCATGCCGCCGGTCACGACCCAGCCCCACCGTCGTCGCCGCGCCAGCAACTCGCGGGCGTGCCAGACAACATGTCCGCATTCCGGACACCGCAGCCCGCCACCGCGCATGTCGTACCAGCAGCGCGGGCAACGTGGGCCCATCGCACCACGATCGCGGAACAGGCCGGTGGCCACGAGGGCGAGCCCCCCCGCGCTGCCGGCCGCCACGAGCCACCACGTCACCATTCCCCGGCCCTCCTGGCCGCCCGGCCCGGCGCCGCGCTCAGTCCTCGCCCTGTGCCTTGGTAAACCCCACCTCGCCGTCGAAGATCGACAATTTCTCCAGGTGCATCCAGTGGTGCTTCGCACCCACCGCCTCGACCAGCACAGCCAGGTCATGATCGCTCAGATCGCGAACCTCTTCGCGCATCATGAATCGGCATCGCCAGTGATCCACGCAGTCCGTGATCTGTCGCGGCCCCGGATACACCTTGGTCCCGCGGTTCGAGATCATCTTCAGCCGCAGCGGCATCTGCGCCACGATCGCGTCCAGACTCGCACCCAGCGCGTGCGAGTCCAGACTCGATTCGACAAACAGGTCCGCTCCCACCACGCGCCGAATCTGCGCCCGCACCAGGTCCGGGCGCGGATCGATGCGCGGCAACTGAATCGGCCGGTAGTGGTGCACGTGCCAGTGTTCCGAGCGGCGCCCGAGGTTCGCAATCACCGTGTTGGTGAACTGCGTGCAGGTCGCGGCGGCATGGTCGCCCACCAGGTCGACGGTGAGGTTGCGGCCTACTGCGAGCGTGATCATGATCGCATGCTCGACTGTCTCCGCGATCAGGAATTCACCCAGGTGTCGCAACATTGCCAGCGCCGAAAGCATGATCGCAATCGGGTTCGCCAGATCCTTACCCGCCAATGTCGGTGCCGAGCCGTGCACCGCTTCGAATATCGCCACTTCGTTGCCGATGTTCGCAGAAGGCGCCAAGCCGAGACCGCCCGTCAAGCCCGATGTCAGGTCGCTGATGATGTCGCCGTTCATGTTCGTCGTGACGATGACATCGAACTGTTCCGGCCAGCGCACCAACTGATGCGCCAAATTGTCGATGATGATATGGTCGGTCCGGATGTCGGCGTACTCCGGCGCCAGCTCCTCGAAGGTGCGCTTGAGCAGCCCCTCTGTCTTCTTCATGATGTTTGACTTCGTTGCGCAATGAACCTGCTTCCGTCCCTCAGCCCGGGCCAATTCGAACGCCAGGCGCACAATCTTTTCACAGCCCTTTCGCGAGATCAGCTTCAGGCACTGCGCCACCCCCGGCGTCTGCATGTGCTCGATCCCGGCGTATAGATCCTCCACGTTCTCGCGCACAACTACCAGGTCGATCTGCCGCCCCGCAAATACCGCCTGCACGCCCGGCAGTTCCCGACACGGTCGTACGTTGCCATAAAGCTCGAACAATTTCCGCAGGGTGACGTTGGCACTCTTCTCACCGAATCCCACCGGCGTTTCGAGTGGTCCCTTCAGCGCCACCCGGTTCCGTGCGATCGAGTCGAGGGTTTCCTGCGGTACCCCGCTCGAAAGCCCGCGCTTGAAGACTTCCGCCCCGGCCGCACAGGTCTCCCAGATCAGCGGGGCCCCGGCCGCTTCCAGCAGCCGGACAGTTGCACCGCAGACCTCGGGACCGATCCCATCGCCGGGAATGAGCGTGACGGTGAACTTCTTCGACTGCGCCATGGCCGGTCAACCTCTCAGAAGTCGTGCAGCGAACCTGCCCCCCATCAGCGTAGCCCGCTCCGCCCGGTGGGTCGAGCACGGCCCTGCGTCGTATCGGAGCTCAAGGTTGGTTTTGACTTCTGCCGAATCTCCACGTATGTTCATAGTGGTACGGAACTTGCTTGGGCCGCATGGCCGGACGTTCGGGCCGGCACCGGGACAGACGCGCGGGTTGGGGCTGACGAGATTACTGACATGGCCCTCACCTGTCTCCCGTGTGTCCGATCCGCACCCTGAGTACGACTAGGAAAGGACCTCTCGGTCGTGTCGCAAGTCCTCTCTCAAATCCCGCGCCAGCTTCTGCAGCAGCAGCAGCGCCTCACGCCGCAACTCATCCAGGCGATGGATATCCTGCAGCTCAACGCGCTGGCACTGGAGTCGCGCCTCGAGCACGAAGTGGATTCCAATCCTGCCCTTGAGCTGCTGTCCGACGAGGCCGAATACGACCGGACCGAGTCGGCCGAGAGCGCCCCGGAGGCACTGGCCGACCGCGATGGTTCGCTCGAGGTCGGGGACGCGGCGGAAGACTTCGAGCGACTCGATTCGCTTGTCACCGAATATGACTGGCTTGACGACGATTATGTCGGTCGGCGCAGCGGCGATGCGCTGGCCGAAGCCGGCGATCAGAAGCTCGAGGCCATGTCCAACACCGCCGCCCGTCCGGCGGGTTTGCACGATTACCTGCTCTCCCAGTGGGGCCTCGCCGAGCACGACGAACGTACGCACGCGCTGGGCAACGCCCTGATCGAGCACATCGACGATCACGGGCGCCTTGGTCTGCCGCTCGACGAACTGGCATCCACGCTCGTCCTCGAGCCGCCCGTCACGCCGGCGGAGCTGGAGCAGGCGTTGCGCCTCGTCCAGAAACTCGATCCGCCGGGGATCGCTGCCCGCTCGGTGCAGGAATGCCTGCTGTTGCAGTTGGCCGCGCTGCCGGGACGGAACGACCTCGAGGAGCGCATCCTGCGCGAGCACTTCGAGGATCTCCAGAAGAACCGTGTGCCGCAGATCGCGCGGGCCCTCGGCGTTGAGGTCGAAGAAATCAAGGCGGCGATCGGTGTCATCGCGCAATTGCATCTGCACCCTGGCAGCGAAATGGTCGAGCGGCTGGTGCCCTCGATCGTGCCGGATCTGATTGTCGAGTACGACGAGGAGTACGAGCGCTACGAAGTCCGCCTCGCCCGCAGCAACCAGCGCGAACTGCGCATTTCACCCGAGTTTCGTGAACTGCTGCAGCGCGCCGGCCGCGACAAGGCCACGCGTGAATTCATCAAGCAGAAAATCGAGGCCGCCAACGCGATCATCGATGCGGTGCGTTTTCGCCGCGAACGCTTGCTCGATGTGGCGCGGGCTGTCGTCGCCGCCCAGCGCGAGTTTCTCGACCAGGGCGAACAGCACTTGCGCGTGCTCCGCATGAGCGACCTCGCCGAGCGTTTCGAGTGCGATCCTTCCACCATCAGCCGAACAGTCGACGAAAAATACATGCAGACGCCGCGCGGGGTGTATCCGCTGCGGATGTTCTTCACCGGGGGCGCCACGACCGACGAGGGCGACGCCCTCGGCTGGGCCAGTATTCGCGCCAAAGTCGAGGAGATCATCCGCCAGGAGGACAAGCGCAACCCGCTCAACGACGATGAAATTGTCGAGCGGCTCGCTGCCGAGGGTGTCGAGATCAAGCGCCGCACCGTCGCCAAGTACCGCAGCCAGCTCGACATCCCCCCCGCCCGCCAGCGCCGCCAGTTCTGATCCCCCCGAGTCCCGCGCTTCCATTCTCCGTGGATTCGTGGCAGACTGCGCCCACATTCGGGCCCACCGGTTGCGGTTGCGGCCGGGCGCCCCTGTGCTGCCCGCGTGTGGCGGACGCCATTTCTTCACATGTCGGAGGAAACCTCATGCGAAACCGGTATGGTCTGATCCTGATCCCCGTGGCGTTGTTCCTCGGCGGCTGCGGCGCCCCGGACCTCGACGAGATGATGCGCAAGCCGGAGCGCCCGGTCGAGTATGCCCAACTCGATCGCTTCGTCGGCAACTGGGAGTCGTTTGGTGAGATGAAGTTCGCCGGTGTCGAGGAATCGGCCATGATGGCCGCCCAATCGACGACCCGTGCCACCGCGAACGGCTGGGCGTTGGTTGAGGAGTTCGAAGGGCAGATGAACGACAAGCCCGTCAAGGGAATTTCGCTGTGGTGGTATGACAAGGCCGCGAACCGCTACCACATGCTCGCCATTGACGACTACGGCTTCCACATGACGATGAAGTGTCGCTACAACGAGAAGGACAACACCTGGGCTTGTACCAGCGAGATGCGCGATACGAATACCGGCCAGACCCTCAACGGCCGTGGCACGATGCGCTGGACGGACGAGAACACGGCCGAATGGGAATCGCGCGGCTATGCCTTCCTCGGCCTGATGAAGGTCATGGAGATGAAAGGCACGATGCGCAAGCGCTAATCCCCCTTTTGAAAACCAAAGAGCAGCGTGCCGGGCGCCGCGCCTCCTCATGGGGGAGCGGCGCCGGCCTGCTCGGTATGACTCAGGCCGGGAGTGTATTGGACAGGGCGCGTTTGAGGATCTTCCCGGTCGGCCCGCGTGGCAGGTCCGCAACGATCCGCACCTGCCGCGGCACCTTGTAGCTGGCGAGGTGCTCTTTGCAGAACGCCCGCAGCGCGGCCTCGTCGCAGCGGCCGTCGCGCGCCGCGGGTGCCTCCGTGGCCTCCGGCCGCAGAATTACGAACGCCACCGGCGCCTCTCCCCGCAGTCCGTCCGGCACACCGATCACGGCGGCTTCCTGCACGGCCGGATGCCGCAAGAGCACGCTTTCAATCTCCGGTGGGAACACGTTCTCGCCACCGACGATCAGCATCTCTTTCTTTCGGCCAGTGATGTAGATAAATCCGTCAGCGTCGACGCGCCCGATGTCGCCGGTGTACAGGGCGCCGTCACGCAGCACGGCCGCCGTCTGCTCCGGCTTGCCGCGATAACCTTGAAGAATGCCGTGCCCGCGGATGACGAGTTCGCCATCGCTGCCCGCGGGCACCGGCTGCCCCTCGAGATCCACCGCGGTGACGGAGACGCCGGGAAGCGGTCGTCCCACGCTGCGCGGGCGATAGGCGGCAGGTGTGTTGAGAGAGATCACCGGGGAGGCCTCGGTCATGCCATATCCCTCGTAGATGCGGCGGCCGTAGTGCTGTTCCCAGACTTCTGCGACGGGTTGTGGGAGGGGTTCGCCACCGCTGACGGGGAGGCGGAGGGACGCGAGGGTTTCCGGTGCGACGTTCTTCATGGCAGCGAGAGCACCGAACATGCTGGCGATGGTGATGAAGACGGTGACGTGCCGTTCGGCGATGAGATTGAGCACGGTGACGCCGCTGAAGCGTGGGAGATAGTGGACGGTCGCGCCGAGGTAGAGAGGGACGAAGGTAGTCGTGGTGAGACCGAAGGCGTGGAACTGGGGCAGCAGGCCGAGGAAAACCTCGTCGGGCTGAAGGTCGATGGCTTCGACGCAGGCCGCTGCGTTGCGGATGATGTTGCCGCAGCTCAGCATGACGCCCTTGGGCTCACCGGAGGTGCCGGAGGTGTAGAGCAGGACGGCGGTGTCGCGCTCGTCGGCACGGGGTGGAGTGAGCCGGCCGGGAACGAGTGTGCGGGCATCGAGTGGCAGTACACGGAGCCCGGCGGCCCGGGCTTGTTCGGAGAAGAGGTCGACGGCGAGTACGAGGTCGAGTTCCGCATCGGCGATCACGCGGGTGAGTTCGGTGGGCGCAAGCATGAAATTGAGTGGGACGGGGATTCGGCCGGCATACCAGCAGGCGAAAATGGCAGCGGCGCCGGCGGTCGAGGTGGGGGCGAGAATTCCGACGTGGGGACGGTCAGTTTGCTCGACGACCTGCTTGGCGAGACCCTGGGCGACGGCGTGGAACTGGGCGTAGTCCAGCATGAGATTCTGGTCCCACGCAGCGGGGTGGTGCGGGCGGTGGGTTGCGTGGTACTCGAGTGGTGCGAGCAGGGGATGCATGCCGAACCTCCATCCATCAGGGCTGTGCACGTGGGGATGATAGTGGCTGGAGTGGGCGGGCGGTGGTCCAGCCGACTCCTTGCCGGGGAGGTGCGATTGCTGGCAGGTGTTGTGCGAATTGCGTGCCGCGACCGCAGTCCGGAAGTGCGGGGCAGGCGCGGCGTTACAGGTCAGCGAAAAGGGCTTCAGCGAAGGCGTGTGGATCAAAGGGCTGGAGCGCCTCGATGGTTTCGCCCAAACCGACGAACTTCACGGGGATGTCGAGCTGGTCACGGATGCCGACGACGATCCCGCCCTTGGCGGAGCCGTCGAGCTTGGCGAGAATGAGGCCGGAGACGTCGACGACCTCGGCGAAGACCTTGGCCTGGTTGATGGCGTTCTGGCCGATGGTGGCGTCGAGGACGAGCAGGACCTCGTGGGGGGCTTCGGGGAGGCGGCGCTGGACGACGCGCCGTATTTTTCCGAGCTCTTTCATGAGGTGGTCCTGGGTGTGCAGGCGTCCGGCGGTGTCGAGCAGGAGAACGTCGGTCTTGCGGGCGATGGCCGCGTCAACCGCATCGAAGGCGACGGCGCCGGGGTCGCTGTTTTGCTGATGCTTGACAATGTCACACCCGACGCGCCCGGCCCAGACGGTGAGTTGTTCAACCGCAGCAGCACGGAAGGTGTCGCATGCGCCGAGGAGTACGGACTTGCCCTGCTGTCGGAGGTGATAGGCGAGCTTGGCGACGCTGGTTGTTTTTCCGGAGCCGTTAATCCCCACGACGAAGACGACTGTCGGTGGCTGCGGTGCGAAGTGCAGCGCGCGGTCTGAGGCATCCCAGGTGGAAGCGATGCGCTGCTTGAGGAAGGGGATGATTTCCTGGGCTTCGCTGACCTGTCCGGCGCGCCAGGCACTCCGAACCTCGTCGATCAGACCCGTGACTGCCCGGGGGCCCATGTCGCCGGAAAGAAGCGCATCCTGCAACTCTTCGAGCAGGGTTTCGTCGATCTTGCGTCCAAAAGGGAGCAGGGCGCGGAGCCCGCTGGCGAGCTTGTCGCGGGTCTTCGAAAGGCCGCGCTTGATCAGGTCGAACAGACCCATGTCAGGACGGTCCTCCAGGGGTTGCGGGCGGTGTTGCCGATGCGTCCTCCGGCGGGGCGGTTGGGGGGGGCGGGTCGCGTAGAGCGCGGCGAATCGCGTCGAGCACGCCGTTGATGAAGGCGGGCGACTCGTTGCCTCCCAGCAGGTGGGCCATCTTCACCGCTTCGTCGAGGACGACGTTGGGCGGCGTGCCATGGTATTCGAGCAGTTCGTGGAGGCCGAGGCGGAGGATGTTGCGCTCCACGGGTACGAGGCGGTTGATCGCCCACTGCGGCGCATGCGTGCGGATCAGGGTATCGGCGCGGTTGCGGGTTTGCCATGCGCCTTGGGCGAGGGTCCGGGCGAGCGCCAGGCAGTTCAGATCCACGGGGGGCGTGAGGCCGAGATCGGCGTGGTTCTCCTCGTCGTGGAGGAAGCTCTCGAGCTGCGTGCCGAAAGCGTCGCCCAGCATCTCGAAAGAGCACAGGGCCTGCACCGCGAGCAACCGAGCATCGGAGCGCGGGTCGTGACCGGGACGCGGACGCTGGCGGGGTTCCACGCGCTGCACCTACGCCTCGTCGACCAGCCGCAGCAAGTTCGCCATCTCGATGGCGGCACGGGCGGCGTCGGAGCCCTTGTTGCCGGCTTTGGCGCCGGCGCGGTCGATGGCCTGTTCGAGGGAGTCGGCGGTGACGATTCCGAAGCTGATCGGCACGCCCGTTGCGAGCGAGACCTGGGCGATCCCCTTGGAAACTTCGGCCGCAACGTAGTCAAAGTGCGGTGTCTGGCCACGAATCACGCAACCGAGGCAGATAATGGCTGCGTAGCGGCCGGACTGGGCAAGGCGCTGGGCGGCGAGGGGAATTTCCCAGGAGCCGGGGACCCAGGCCTGCACGAGCTGCTCGACGTCGGCGCCGTGGCGAGTGAGTTCATCGAGCGCGCCCGAAAGAAGGCGCGACGTGATGAACTCATTGAACCGCCCAACGACCAGCGCAAAGCGATGGGGGGCGGCATCCAGATGGGCGGACAGGATTTTTGCCATCGGTCTCTTCCGTCGGTACGCTACCAGTTCGTTGAGTCTAGCCGCCCGGCGGCGGTGGGGCAAACGGTGGCACGTTGCGAGTTGAGGTGCGCGTTTGGGTTGGCAGAATTCGACGGATTCACGACCGCAACGCCAGTCAAGTGTGCCGTGGGGACGGTACCTGGCGGTGACCGTGGGGGCGGTCATGCTATTAGGGTTGACAGGGGGTTCTTTGGCTTGGTTACTGGCGGGACGCCACGATCGCGAGGCGCTCGAACTGCTGGCATCGACTGATCCGGAGGCGCGCCGCGTGGGGGCGTGGCGCACCACGCAGCACGATTCCATGTTGCATTCGCGACGAGCCATAATTGAGGCCCTTGAGAGTCGGTCAGAAGCGGTTCCGGCTGTCCGTGAATCTTATGTACATGCCCTGGGTCGGACGCGGGACGCGGATTGCTTTCCGCTGATCGCTTCGGTGTTACAGAACGATCCCGATGCGTACGTTCGGCACACGGCATGGATTGCGGCCGCTCGGGTAGACCCGGAGGGGTTTCGGCGGCTGGCGGCCGAGGTGCCCGAGCGGGACGAGGCATGGGACGAATTGGGACGGGCCTGTGCATGGTTGGAGCTGGGTGAATTACGGGGGATTGACGACCTGCTCGAATGGGCCGCGGCCGGCGAGGTTGCCCAGCAGCGCGTCGCGTCGCTGGCGCTCATGCGCGGCGTGGCGCCACTTCTGGATGCGGCTGGTCGTTGGCCGCGTGCTTACGTTGTGCGTGAAGGAGAGCGCTGGTCACGCGAACTGGTGGATCTGGTTGCCGCCCGGTTGGTGGGACTCGATGTGCAGGCGGTCGCGGACCAGATCGCGCCGTCGGTGGAGCGCGCGGCGGAGGTTCGGCGGGTCGTACGGCGTCTGACGAGCACACGAGATCGGATTGCACGGTTGCTGGTCGCGATCCGTGGATAACCACCTAAATCGAGTGGTGGGATACCCAAGCAATTGTTGTATGGTGCGACACGGGTTGATCGTGGTCGGTACCCGCGCTGCCACTTATAATTCCGCACCCGTGCGCGGCCGCAGATCATGAACTGGGGTCCGGGCGGGCGGGCGTACGGGTACACAGACGCCTGGGCCGACACGATCACCGGAACACACGTACACGAAAGGTGGCGACGCATGGCGATTTCCGCCCAGTTAAACGCAAAGCTCAACGAGCAGATCACGAACGAATTCTTTGCATCGCAGACTTACCTGTCGATGTCGTGCATGTTTGAGGAGCTGGGCCTGCGGAACTTGTCGAAGATGTTCCGTACGCAAAGCGATGAGGAACGCGGGCACGCGCTCAAGATCCTCGACTACATCCCGACGGTCGAGGGCAAGGTGAAGCTCGCCCCGATCCCGGCGCCCCAGGAGACTTGGGAATCGGTGTTGGCCGCGATCGAGGCGTCACTCGAGCATGAGCGCAAGGTCACAAGCCAGGTGCATGAGCTGATGGCGCTTGCAATCAAGGAGAGTGACTACGCGACGCAGTCGTTCCTGAAGTGGTACGTGGACGAGCAGGTGGAAGAGGTGGATTCGCAGCAGCAGCTTGTGCAGGTTGCGAAGATGGCGGGTCACCACATGATCATGCTGGAGGCCTACATCATTCATCTGAACAAATAGCAGGCGGATTGAGCTGTGAAGTCCTGTGCCACGGGGTCGGAGTGCCGCCGGGGCTACGGCTCGTGCGAGTCCGGGATATGCGGCGGACGGCTGGGGCAGTACAATCGCAGCGGTCGACCGCGTCCATCCTGGGCGTGGTATGGGCAGCCGCATGTTTGGACGGAGATGGAGCCGCATGAAGCGAGCAAAGGTCACGATCATTGGTGCTGGGAACGTGGGCGCGACGTGTGCGCACTGGGCCGCGGCGATGGAACTGGGCGACATCGTACTGGTCGACATTGTCGAGGGCATGCCGCAAGGCAAGGCCCTCGACCTGTATCAGGCCTCACCGATCGAGGGCTACGACGCGGCGATTACGGGCACGAACGACTATGCCGCGACGGCCGGCAGTGAAGTCGTCATCATCACGTCAGGGATTCCGCGCAAGCCGGGGATGAGCCGCGATCAACTGCTCGAGACGAACGTCAAGATCGTGGCGGATGTCACCGCCAAGGCGATCGCACAGAGCCCGGACGCGGTGTTGATCATCGTCTCGAATCCGCTCGATGCGATGGTCTACACGGCGCACCAGGTTTCGGGTTTCCCAACGCAGCGGGTGGTGGGGCAAGCGGGTGTGTTGGACACAGCGCGGTACCGGGCGTTCATCGCATCGGAACTGGGGTGCAGCGTCGAGGATGTGCAGGCGATGCTGCTGGGTGGCCATGGTGATGACATGGTCCCGCTGCCGCGCTACACGACGGTGGGCGGCATTCCCGTAACCCAGCTCATGGGTTCCGGCAAGCTGGATGAGATCGTGACACGGACGCGCAACGGCGGCGCGGAGATTGTGAATCTACTGAAGACGGGGAGTGCGTACTATGCGCCGGCGGCGGCGACCATCGCGATGGCGGAATCGATCATCCGCGATAAGAAGCGCGTACTGCCCTGCGCTGCGTACTGCGAGAAAGAGTACGGCATTGGCGGGTACTTCGTCGGTGTGCCGTGCGTGCTGGGGGCCGGCGGGGTGGAGAAAGTGCTGGAGATCGAGCTCGATACCCGCGAGAAGGAAATGTTTGCTGCGAGTGTCGAACACGTGAAGGAACTTTGCGAAGCGACCAGGAAGTACCTGCCGAAAGCGTAGTACGGCGTTCGGTAACGGAGTAACAAGCCATGCGTCTGGCGATCTGGTGCAGCGTCGGCCTGTGGCTGGGGGGCGTGGTGGTGTCTGCCCAGGAGACACGCCCAGCAGCGACCGAAGCGTCAGCCGTGGTGCCCAAGTTGACCTGTCCGGTGAGCGGGAAACCCGCCGACCGTAAGGTTGCAATGCGTTTCCGGGATCGCTGGGTCTACTGCGCGACAGCGGCCGATCTGGAGAAACTCAAAGCCGATCCGCTCGAATACGCGGATGGCATCACGGCGCAATGGGAGGCGGACCCGCTCCTGCGGTTACAGGTGAAGTGCCCCGTGACGGGGGAGCAGCCCGCGACCGATATCTTCGAAGGTGCGGGGGAGGAAGCGATCTTCTTCGCTACCGTCGAGGCCCGCGCACGTTGGGTCAAGGATCGCAAGCCGTTCGAGGCGAAGCTGGAGGAGTGTTTCACTTTTCAGACGCGATGCCCGGTTTCCGACTTGCCGGTGGACCCTGCGGCCCGCCGCGTAGTCGACGGGCAGGTGATCCTGTTCCGCTGCCCGCACTGCGCCGGTGAATTTGACAAGGCCGGGGCTGACGAGCGTGACAAGATCTTGCGGAAGGCGGTGGCCATCGGATCCCTGAACGAGAAGCAGTGGCGGCAGCGGCAGTCCCAAAGTGCGAAGGAACCCTCTCCGGAACCGGTTGCGAAAGAGGGCCAGGCCCCCGCTGGCCGTTGATTTGAGGGTCGCAACCGCTTAAAGTCCCGCATGGTAACGTGCGTTTTGGGGATTGGTGTAACGGTAGCACGACTGACTCTGGATCAGTTAGTCCAGGTTCGAATCCTGGATCCCCAGTTGACATTGCTTGCGGCAGTTTGTACGGTCTGATTAGCATCAGTACGCGTCATCGGGGCGGGCGCACCGACCCTCCCCGATGGGTTCGATCCCCGGGCCGGATTGCGTTGGCGTACGTGTCCCCCCCCGCACGTCCCGACCGCCGGCCCACTTTATGCGCTGATGTCTTTGGGGTGGCCGGGTACGGTCTACGTTTATGCGACCGGTGTCGTCAGCCGTGGCGGTAACGCTGTGTGGCGCGCTCGCAGCAGGGCGAAAAGCGCGAGGTAAGGGGCGAAGGCGGACGAGCGGTCGAGCGTGCGCTGCGATTCGTCCGTGGGTCGGAGGATGGGACGTTCCGCGGCCTGTAGCAGTGCAGAGGCGAGCGCCGCCTCGTAGTCCGGCAGCGGCCGGTGTGCGAGTCGGACGAACCCGGCTGCGGACAATGCGCACGTGTGCAGAAATGGGGGCGGCACGAGGTGCCCGCCAAAACGTTCGCAGAGGGGCCGCGCGCCACCGACGTCGCTCGCGACGAGTGGGAGGCCTGCGCAGGCCGCTTCGGTGAGAGCCAGACTCCATCCTTCGCAGAGCGATGGCAACGCGAACACGTCCGCAGCGGCGAAGTAGCGCGTCGGGTCGTGAGCATAGCCGGTGAGCATGACCACGGGGGCGACTCCCTGGCGCGCGGCTTCGTTGGCGACGAACGCGGCATAGTCGGGCTCGGCCGCGCCACCGACGAGGATCAGTCGCAGGTCATCGCGTTCGCGACGTGCGCGTGCGAAGGCGCGGACGAGGAATAGCTGGCCCTTCGACCCGGCGAGCGCGGCAACGTTGAGAATCAGGAGGTGTGCCGGACGGAGACCGAGGGCCTGGCGCACCGCGGTGCGGTCGTGTGCCGCGCGGCGGGTATGGAAGGCGGTGGTGTCGATCCCGTTGGGGATCGTAGCGAGCTTGTCGGGTTGTATGCCGCAGCGCGCGGCGAAGTCGGCGGCGACTGCGTCCGAGACACAGACGTAGGCACTCGTATGGCTGTCCGCGGCGCGGTACGCGTACACCTCACGCGGTTCAAACCAAACCAGCGTGTTATGCACGGTCTGCACGAATGGGATGGCGGCCGCGGCAGCGTGCGGAGCGCCGTAGAGCGAGGCATGCGCGTTCACGATGTCGATGCGCTCACTTCGCAGCAGTTCGCGGTAAGCATGCGGCCAAGCCGTGGGCGGATGCAGGGTGTGGATTCGCAAGCCCGCCTGGGCAGCGTTTTCCGCGGCAGCACCGCGTTGGCCCGTGATGAGCAGCAGTGGTTCGTGGCCTGCGGCGCGCAGCACATGCGCAAGATCGAGCACGACGCGTTCGAGACCTCCGGCACAGAAGTCCGCCACTTCAAGGAGGACGCGGAGGGGGGGCCCGGAAGACGGAACGGGCCAGGCGCGGTTGAAGGTACCGGTGAAGTGCCGGGGATCTCCACGGTGGGCGCAGGCGGGGTCGCGCCAGCGGGCGGCCAGGTTGTCGCAGAGGCGGTGCCAGCGCCGCGTGATGCGCTTCGTGATCGCGGCCGCGGCCATGCGGACCCTCAGCGCTGCAGAGAAAGAGCCAGCGTCGTGCCGAGGGCGGCGAGTGCCGCGACGACGACGATGCCGACAATGAGGATGATGACGAGGAAGCGGCGGCTCTGCTCGCGGATGAGGGCGCGCAGGGCATCGTGGTGTCTTTCGTGGGCGGAGTGCAGTTGCTGCAGGGCCTCGGCCCGCGAGCCATCGCTGGCGCTGAGCTTCTCGACGGAACGCTGGAACTGCTGCAAGGCGTGATGGAGCTGGGTGTCAGATTCCTGTGCGAGCTCAATGCGCTGGCTAAGCTTGCGGACGGCATCGGCCTGCGAGAGCATCGAATCGGGTATGCGCGAGACGGCATCACTGATCACGGCGGAGTGTTTGCCGGTGAGGGCGGCGCTGTCCGCTACGCTACGCAAGGTGTCGGCCGTATTCTTCTGCTGGGTGGTAACGGTTTCGAGCAGGGTGCCGAGGCGCTGGAGCGCGACCCCCACCTCGCCATGGCGCTCTTCCTGGCGTTTGAGGTGTTCATGCATCACGTTGGCGAGTTCGACGATGCGGCGCGAAACCTCGCGCGCCTGGGCATGGCGCAGCGCCCGGCGCTTCCACCAGGGAATGCGGCGATCCGCACGTTCGAGCGGGGCGGGTGCGGCGGTCTCGAGGCGTTCGACTTCGGCGCGCGTGGGTTCGTCGCGCGGCGCACCGCGAATCATGCTCCCCAATCGCTGCCAGACGGATCCCTGGTCGGCCACGCGGCACTCCTTCACGAAGGGCGGGTGCTCATGAGCGGAATTATACGGCGGCGGCGGCGATGGGGCAGCGCGGCGGTTCGGTTCACCGGGGGGCCTGACGGCCTGTGGGCGATCACCCCGGCCAGTCACTTTTCGCCCAGAGCGCGCCGGTGTCGAAAAAAGGCGCGCAGCAGTTCCGCGGCCGGTTCTGCCAGCACTCCGCCGTTGGTTTCGAGGCGGTGGTTGAGCCGTGGATCGGTGGTAAGCTGGTAAAGCGAGCCGCAGGCGCCGCCTTTCGGATCGGCTGCACCGAACACGAGCCGGGCCACCCGGGCGAGAACGAGGGCCCCGGCGCACATCGGGCAGGGCTCGAGGGTCACGTACATCGTGGCGTTTTCGATCCGCCACTGCCCGAGGTGCTCGGCGGCCGCCGTCAGGGCGAGCATCTCCGCATGCGCGGTGGGATCATGGAGCTTCTCGCGCTGGTTGTAGCCGCGGCCGATGATGCGGTTGTCGAGGACGACGACGGCGCCGACCGGGACATCCTCGGATTCGAGGGCACGCTCGGCGAGGTGCAGGGCCTCTTGCATGTGGCGGCGATCGATTTCATCCTGGGTCAGATCGAACATGGCGCCGGGGAGTGTAGCAGGGAAAGATGAACAGAGTGCATGGGACTCTGGGAATCCGGCAGTGTGATACCGTACTGCCGGGGCGACGCGTGGATCGATAGTGTTGCATGGTGCTCCACCTGTCAGGTGCGGGTCGCAATGTTCATAATAGAGCGGCTGGAAACGGGGCTCCGCGAAGTTAGACGCTACGTGGTTTGAAGGAGGTTGCAATGCCCAGGTTGGCCGAACTCAGCATCGAGCAGTTTCTCGCGGAACTGGCGGCAACTCGGCCGACGCCTGGTGGTGGGGCGGTGGCGGCGCTGACGGGGGCGCTGGCGGCGGGTCTCGGCCGCATGGCGGCGGGTTACACGTTGGGGCGGCCGCGGTTTGCCGAGGTGGCGGGTGAGGTGGAAGCACTGGTGGCACAACTCGCGCGGGCGGGAGAGCACTTACAGACGCTGATGGACGAGGATGCGACGGCCTACGCTGCACTGAGTTCGGCGCTGAAACGGCCGAAGGACGAGGCGGACCGGGCCGAGGTGGTGGCGCGGGCGGCGGCGGTGGCGGCGTTTGTGCCGCTGGAGACGGCGGGGTTGTGCCGGCGAGTGGAGCAGGTGCTGGAGCGGCTGCGCACAATCGGGAATCCGCAATTACGGTCGGACGTGGTTGCAGGGCGGGCGCTGGCCCAGGCGGCGGTGGCGGCGGCGCTGGAGAACGTACGGGCGAACGAGCCGTTATTGAGCGCGGCGGATGCGGCGACGATCACGCGTGAAGTGGCTGCGTTGACGGCGGCAGGGTGAAAGGTCCTGTTTCAGGGTTGTGGAGTGAATGCGACAGTGCCTGATTTCTGAAAGCAATCCCAACCATTTGCCCGTCTATTGGGGAGAGGTCGGGAAAGAAGTGTTTTTTTGCGGATTCGAGCCGCTCGCCCCACCCCTCCCAGCAAGTGAAGGGTGCCCTGGATCGTTTGAACTCTTGGCCGCCGAAGGAGCGCGTTAGTTTCCGGGTAAAGGGCGGAGGTCGCGGAAACGGTAATCGGGGTCGAGGGGGTTGTTCCACCATGCGAGCGGGTCGCTGAAGGCGTTGCCTGAGGCAGTCTTCCACCCGGTGCCACGTGTGCCGACGGCCGTGTTGGTGCGAAGGTAGGCCGCGTGGGCATCCAGGAAAAGGAAGGTGTGGCGGTTCCATTGGCGATGCCAGCCGCGGCGCGGGATGCGCAGCCACTGGGCCGAGTCGAAGGGATCTTCGAACAGGATGATCATACGGGCGCTGTCGGTGCGAAGCTGCTGGCGGACGAAGGCGTTGGAGAGCTGAAGCCAGCGGGAGGGCATGCGTGGACGTGCCCAGTTCCACGCGAAGTGGTAGTTCATGGTGTAGCTGCTGCCGACAGACCAGTAGAGTGAACGGAAGTTGGGGTCTTCGCTGGTGGTGTTGTGCCAGAATCCGCCGGTGTCGGAGGGGCACTGGAAAACCGGCATTTCGCGCGCGGCCTCGAACTCCGCGGTGTTCGGCGGTACGTCATAATCCGGCAGATCAGGATACAGGTACGGGTTGAAGGGTCGGCCGCGCGGCGTGTCGCGGTAGAAGGGCATGGTGTAGCCCCACCATTGGGAGGGATCGTCCGGCAAACGTCGCCCGGGGTGTCCGCCGTAGTAGAAGCCGTGCAGATTGGCGTGAGCGTTGCTTTTCTCGAAGGGGAACCAGTCGCCCACATCGCGAAAGTACATCGTCATCGCGGTGCCGATCTGCCGCAGGTTGGAGAGGCACTTGACCTGGCGCACCTGTTCGCGCGCCTGGGAGAGATTCGGGAGCAGGATGGCCATCAATAAGGCGATGATGGCGATAACGACGAGCAGTTCGATGAGAGTGAAGCCATATCGCGACGGGGTCGCGCTAGCGCGGTGGAACTTGCGGCATGGTCTGAGCATGGTCGTTAGATCCTGCGGTGACATGCACAGTCAAGGGCAGCGTACGCAAAGAGGCCCAGTCTCCTCGGCCCCGGCGTGACCTTTTCATTATACCCTGCCACCAGGCGACATTTCGGCAGACGGCGTTTTCAACCTGGGGGGCAATTGCACCCGGCTGCACCTTGTCCTAGGGCGATGGGACCGGTTGCGGTTCGATCCGGCGGGCAGTGTATCGTTCGCATTGCGGACATTGCAGGCGAAATTCCCGTCCGGACTCGATGCGAAATGCGCGCCGCTCCATGAGACGGTCGAAGTCGCGGTGGCTGAGGCGGTACGCATACTGACACTCGGCACAAGCGAAGTCGAGGAATTCGTCGGCCGGGGCATCGGTGGGTCTTTGATTGCGCCAGAGGGTCCATCCGAGGAGCAGGATGAGTAAGGCGAGAAGGATGTAGGGCGCCAGTCGTCGCAAGCGGTACATCGGGTCACTCCGTACGGCCAGCATAGGGGGGGTGCGGTCTGGCTGGCAATTCCGACCGTGTTGGGGGACACTGCGGCAGCGTCCGCCGGGGCACCGGCCAACTGGCGGAGAGGATCCGGGCAACTGATGGTAACCACAGCCATGCGAGGTACTCCGATCGTGCAGAACTGGGTCTGGTTGAATGGAACGGTCATGCCCGCCGAGGAGGCGCGCATCGGTATCTTTGATGCGGGGTTCATGCAGGGGATCGGCCTGTTCGAGACGATGAGATCATACGATGGCTTCGTATTTCGGCAGCAGCGCCATGTGGATCGGCTCCGGGCGTCGACCATGGCGTTCGGATGGACGGTGCAACCGGAGGCGGAGGAGTTGTGCGAGGCGGTCCAGCAAGTAGCAAGAGCCGCCGGCGGCGATGCGCGCCTGCGGTTGACCGTGACACCGGGCTCGCTCCATGCGGGCGGAGAGGAGGCGCCGCCGCTGACTATCGTGGCGACGGCGAGCCCGGGGCAGCGCTATCCGGATGAGCATTATCAGCGTGGGGTGGGCGTGATCGTCTCGCCGTGTCGGCAGAACCCGAGCGATCCCACGTGCGGACATAAGACGACGAGCTACTTCGCGCGCCTGGCAGCCCTGCGGCAGGCGCACACGCAGGGAGCGCTCGAGGCGTTGTGGTTCACGCCGGACGGCCACCTGGCGGAGGGATCGATCAGTAACGTGTTCATTGTGCGAAACGGTGGGCTGCAGACGGCGCCACTGGATACCCCGGTGCTGCCGGGCATCGCGCGGGCGGCGGTACTCGAGCTGGCCGAGGCGGAGCGGCTGCCGACGCGGGAGGAGGCGCTGACGCTCGACGATGTCCTGGCGGCGGAGGAGGTTTTCCTTACGAACACAATGATGGAAGTGTTGCCGGTGGTACGGGTGGGGCGGCGCGCCATCGGGAATGAGAAGCCGGGCGACCTCACGCGGCGGCTGGCGATCGCCTATGGGCACCTGATTGATCGGGAGCGGGAAGCGGAGACGGCCTGAGGAAGCCGCCTGGGATGGAGTGGCCATGCCGACGAAGCGGGTGCGCTGCAAGGTAAATACCGGTGGGGATGTGGCAAGGGTCCGGGTCGCGGATTTGCTCGCGGCGGTGGAGGTGCTTTGCCCGCTGCGCTTTGCGGCGGATTGGGACAATGTGGGCTTGCTCGCCGGGCGGCCGGGCTGGCCAGTGACACGAGTACTGATCGCGCTCGATCTCACGGATGCGGTCGCGCGCGAGGCGTTAACACAGCGGGCCGACGCGCTGGTGCTATATCACCCGCCCATCTTCAAGGGGATTCGAAGCATCACGCCCAGCGCGGAAGGTCCGACCACGCTGCTGCCTGAATTGTGCGCGGCGCGCGTGGCATTGGTGGCGCTGCACACAGCCCTGGATGCGGCACCGCAGGGGACGAATGATGCGCTGTTGGATCCGCTGGAGCCGGTGCGAAGATACCCGTTGGAGCCGGTTGTGGAGGCGGGTACGGAGCTGAAACTGGCGGTCTTCGTGCCGGGGGAACAGGCGGCTCGAGTGCGGACTGCGCTGGCCGCGGCAGGCGCGGGGGTGATCGGGAACTACACCGAATGCAGCTTCGAGTTGGCCGGGCGTGGGACGTTTCGTGGTGATGAGACGACGCGGCCGGCAGTGGGGCAGAAGCTGACGCTGGAGACGGTGGACGAGCTGCGGATCGAGATGGTGGTGCCGCGGAAGCTGCTGCCCGGCGTGGTGCGGGCGCTGTACGCGACCCATCCCTACGAGGAGCCGGCGTTTGATCTCTATACCGTCGAGCAGGTGGCGGGGCGGGCGACAGTAGGAATGGGGCGCGTGGGTGAACTGGTGCGCCCGCAGCGCGGCTTAGACCTCCTGCGGCGGCTGAAAGAGCACGTGGACCTCCGCGGGGCAACCGTCGTGGGGGATCTGCGCCGTAGGTTTAGGCGGGTAGTGGCGGCCGCGGGTGCGTTCGGCGTGCGTTTGTTCCGTGATCCGGAGACGCTGGTGCTGACCGGGGAGTTCAAGCACCACGATGCGCTGGAGCTGCTTCGGCGGGGAGTCACCGCGGTGCATCTGGGACATGCGGCCAGCGAACGGCCGGTGCTGCCGCGGGTGCGGGATCATCTACGGCGAGCGCTGCACGGGGCTTCCGTGGGCCTGGCGCGACAAGATCGCTCGCCCTATCGAGCACTTTGGTAGGGGACTGGCGCCGTGAGCATGGCAGGGGGTGCACAGCGCCACGAAGTTGGGCAGAGAGCGCACGGTGGGGCGGGCGCATGGCCCGCCCCAGTTTTGTGCGTTTCTACGGGATGGTGAGGCAGGGGGCCGGGTTGGCTTTGATCAGAGCAATGAAGCCCGAGATGTCGGCGAAGTTCACCAGGCCGTCAGCATTCGTATCGGCGTTCAGGTAGGCACATACGCCCTGGGTCGGATCGTAGGTCCAACTGGCAGGGCTGCCCACCTTGATCGCCGCGATGAAGAGCGAGATGTCACCGAAGTTGACCACCTGATCGCAATTCATGTCGCCGGGGCACAGATTCTGAAGCGCGCCGCCCACCTCGACCGTAACGGCCGCGCCGTAGGTGACGCTTTCGGGGTTCCCGAAGTCGGCTGTGCGCCCGAGCTTGAGGCCATGGGGCGTACCGGTGGCGAAGTTGGGCGCGACGGATGGCGCCACCGTAATTGCGGCGGTGCCTTCGGCGAGCGCGGTGAGGGTGACGGCGTATAGGCGATCCGGTTGCGCGAGCCCCGCAGTGAATTCGGTCGTATAGCCGTTCACCCGGATGACGCCGGCATCCCCGTTTTCGCCGAGTAGGATCTGAATGCCGGTGCGAGTGGTTTCAAATGGCAGGGACGGCGTGACCGCTGTGACGCGCAGGATGCCGGCCGGCTCGATGTGGAGGTCATGCACGAACTGCATGATGCCGTTCTGCTCGTCGCCGATGGTGTTGGGCGCGAGGACCTGGCCGCGGACGATGACGAAGGCCTCTGCCCCGACCGGTACGGTCGCCGTCGTTGTTTCGATGGCATAGGACACGGCCGCGGTGAGGCCGGCACTGGGGTTGAGGACAACGCCGACCGCGGACGGCGCGGTGCTGTCGTAACGA
Source organism: Phycisphaerales bacterium (assembly GCA_016716475.1). Lineage (NCBI taxonomy): Bacteria > Pseudomonadati > Planctomycetota > Phycisphaerae > Phycisphaerales > Phycisphaerales bacterium. The sequence continues at coordinate 984,853 of JADJWG010000001.1, read as the reverse complement.
ACCCCGCGGATGCGGCCGGTGGTGTCCCCCTGGAAGTTGAGGGCCCACTGGAGGTCACTGCACTCGATGCCGTTGTCGCCGGTGAGATTGACGTCCCAGGGGCGGGTCTGCGTGGCGGGGTCGCCGCCCTTACCTTCGGGGGCGTCGGCGAAGCTGTTGCTGAATACCCAGTCGTCGTCGCCGAAGACGGCGGCGATCTTGGCAATATCCTCCGCGTCGCAAACGCCGTCGCGGTTGCTGTCGCCGGGGATAAAAGGGATGGCGAGGGGATTCAGCCGACCGGGCAGCACCTGGTAGGTTTGCGGAGCGCTGAAGTCGTAGTCCGGGGCGTTACCGTTGTTGAGCCAGCGGGGTACGTGGGTGTCAAAGGGTTGCACAGCATCGGGATTCGTGTTGGGGGCGTTGCTGTACCAGATGCGCGGTGGGTTACCGGCGCCGCCGATAGCATTGTTGACGATGGTCTCACCGCGAATCCACTGTTCGGTGGCGGTGTCCTGCCAGTTATTGCCGTTGGGCAACTCGCCGACGGCGCCGGGGACCGGTACCCAGCCGGGGCCCTTGGTGCGGTAGTCCACGCGGGTGAGCAGGTCGGGGTTAAAGCCCTGGGGGTCGTCGAGGGTGTGGACCTTGCGTTCGGGCAAGGCGCTGGAGGAACTCCCGAGGTCGACACTGCGCATGTCGAAATCATGTTCCCAGCCGCGATCTTGCTCGTAACTGACTTCATCGACAATCTCGAGATCGTCAGAAAGATCGAACAAGGTGAGCGCCCCACGAAAGTCCTTGGTGAAGCCGCCGAGTCCGTCCGGCGCACCTTTGTCGATCGCGCCGTTGCCGTATTCGATCACGGCACGGCAGGTTCCGCCGGGACAATCGCCGGCGACGTTGCAGGGCAGGCCGTTGAAGGGGCCGCCGACGCAGATGGTGCCGAGGAAGCTGACCTCCGTATCGGGATCCACGTCCTTGCCCCAGACGAGCGGCGGTTTGGGGTCGATCGCCGGATCAAGGGCGATGGCCTGTGTGAGGCCCGGCCGGTTGCGGATGAGCAGGATCGTGTTGGAGCCGTCATTCTGGAGCTTGCCAGGGGTGTCCAAACCGCCGTTCCAGAGACCGCCGGGTTGGGACCAGCGCTGATAGTTCGTGTCGGAAAGGATGGTGGAGAAGAAGCTCGGTGAGCTGATGCCGAGGACGAGCAGGCCGTTGGCACCGAGTTGGAGTCCGTCGAGACTGAAGAACTCGTCGATTTCGGGCCTGCAGGTATCACGGACGATATCCGGGTACAGCAGGGTGTAGAAAGCCCCCTCGCCACAGGTGGGCGGGTAGTTGCCGTTGGCGGGGTGGATCTTGAACTGCCCGCCATTCACGAAGGCAATGGCGAAGCCGTCCAATTTCATGAAGGGCGTGCCCTGCAGTTCGATGAACTCGATCGTGTCGTCGAGACTACCGGGCGGGTTGATGAAGATCTGATTGAGAAACACGGTGGCGTGCGCAGTGACAGCCAGCAGGCCGGCCGCTAGAAGCGCAGTGCAGCTGAAACGTGGCATGATGTTCTTCCTCCTTCCAGAGATCAGAGCAAGCGAGTGGCGGCGCGCCCCCGAACTAGCGCAGTTCCCATGTACTTTCCGAGCGGCGGCCGATACTGAGCACGCCGTCGAACACGATCGACTCGTTGAGGTCCTTCTGGCGCGGTGGGAACACACTGTCATCAATCGCGAACTCCCCGTCGCGATCGCGATCCTCGAAGATGCGGACATGGCCGTCGGCAAAAAGGACATTGGCCCGGATGCGGTTGTGGTCCTTGGTGCCGAAGTGGCTACCGAAGCCGTGAGCAGGGCCGAAGTCGGCGTAGTTCTGGATGCCATAGGGGCCGCCGAACGGGCCGTCGATCATCGTCTTCACGGAACGCTGGCCCAGGACGACGTTGTCGAGGTCGGTGCGGCCATCCCCCAGCAGGGGGATACGGGCGTCCCCGGCACGGACCCACCGGCCGAATTGGAGCGGGCCGCGGGTGGCCCGGACACGCCGGAGGTTGTAGTCGTTGGAAGCAGGATTCCATTCGGTGCGGCCCATGTACCACGACTGGCAATAATTCGTGTTGTAGCCGCGCTGGACCAGGTCGCGGGCCTCCTCCTCGCCATACGAATTGGCACCGGCGGCCATCACGCCGAGCTTCTGGTTGTATAGTGCGGGATTGGACGGGCAGAGCTGCTGGCCGGGAAAGGCGTACTCCCCATTGACCAGGTCGGCGACCCAGCCGACGCGGTCAACCGGCCCGTCGCGACCGTTCGAGATCTCGGGATCGAACGAGCCACTGCACGAGAAATCGCGGTTGCTATTGCCGTAAGCATGGAAGCCCAGGCCGAAGCTGCGCAGATTCGCGGCACACTTGACCTGCTTGGCCTGCTCACGCGCGTTGCGCAACGCGGGCAGCAGCATGGAAATCAGGAGCGCGATGATCGCGACGACCACGAGCAGTTCGATGAGAGTGAAGCCGCCATGTCGGCGGGACGTTGGCACGATCACACGTCGCCTCCGTAGTCTATGGCCGTTAATGACGGATCCGGGGAAACCAGCTTGCGCGCTCGACGTTGCCGTTTGCGCACCAAGAGCAGGCGCATCTCAGGGTAAGGATGGCATGCGCCACGGCAGGGCCTTGCACAACACCCACGAACAGAATCTATCTTGAATGTGTGAGCGCTTAGTTAACCCTTTGCGGAGATGTCGTTAATTCATAGTGAGTAAGCATCCCCGGCAAGTCTGCGCGGCCATGGCCGCAAGCGTCAGGAGGAGGTACCCTGCTCCCCGTTGTGCTCACGCGGCCGGAGGATGCCGCGCTCTGTTACCTCAGGAGTCCAGTCGCCATGCCGAACCGGCAATACCACCGTCAACTGCCGCCCCTGCTGGTTGCAGTGGTGATCGCCCCGTTACTCTTGACGGGCTGCACACAAACCCACCCGCCCGCGCCGGAACGCGGCGATCAGCGTGTGGGGACGGTAGCAGAAGTATGGGCGTCGGAGCCCATTGCGTATGACGCTACCGATTCCCTGGCGGCGGCGCGCCTGGTCGATGGAACTGTGCGCATCTTTGCTACTGCGAAGCGTGGTGACCGTGTGGATGCCTACGATGCGGCGACTGGGCGGCATCTGGCGGCGTTCGGTAGCACGGGTACCGGGCCGGGCGCATTCCGTTATCCGAATGGCATCGTGACCGTTACATTTCCTGGCCCGTCGGGGGCGTCCGCGGAATCCTCGTTCGTGCTCGTGGTCGAGCGGGACAATGCGCGCGTACAGGCGTTTCGGCCGGACTCCCTGGCCCCCGCCGGAATCTTCGGGCTTGGCGAACTGCGGCGGCCGTATGGGGCGGCGGTGTCGATCCGGGACGGCGGGGTGTACCTGTACGTGACGGATACCGAGGTGCCGGCGGCGGAGAGCGTGAAGGTCTATGTCCTTGGGCACGTCGGGGGTTGGGTGACGGGCGAGTTGGTGGCGTGGTTCGGAGACGAGCAGGGGCCGGGACGCTTGGACGAGATCGAGTCCATCGTCGTGGACGACAAGTACAACCGCGTTTATGTGTGTGACGAGCCGCCGAAGAATGTGAAAGTCTACGACCGGGCGGGGCGATTCCTGGGGGAGATCCTGGGCGCAGGCCTGGTGCAGGGCGATCCGGAGGGGGTCGTGCTGCTCGACGGTCCAGAGGGTGGGTACCTGCTGTTGACTGACCAGCGGAAGGACTTGACCGTCTGGCACGCCTTCACACGGGTTGGCGGTCGCCATGTGACATCGTTCACGGGTGCGCCGACGGTCGCGAACACAGACGGTATCGCCGTCTGGGCGGAGAGTTTCGGGCCATTCGAGGGTGGGGCGCTGTTTGCGGTGCACGATGATCGGGATGTGCGTGCGTACCAGCTCAACGAGGTGCGGCAGCGGATTGTCGAGGCGGTGGCAGCGGGTGACAGTGAGTGACCAGGCGCATGGTGGGCGCTACGGGGTGCTAACCCGTTCCACATGCGCCGCTTGCGTGGAATCGAGGCCACAGTTTCGGACAGGACCCGACAGACCCTGAGCTTGTGCGGGGCAGTGGGGCATTCTAGGATGCGAATACGCGCGGGATTGAACAGCGTGCGGCGGGCACTGGGCCGAAAGGGGCTTGCCGCGGGAGAAAGGAAATTCTGGATATGCGTGCACAGGTTGAGGCGGGAGCGGACTGGCGAAGATTGCGCCGGCTGCGATTCGCAGCGGTAGCACTGGTGGGACTGGCCGGGGTGCCGCTGGCAGAAGCGGCGATCGTAGTTTTGCGCGATGGCCAGACGATCCGGGCGGAGGTGCTGCGGGAGACGGCGGACCGGGTGGTGATTGACCTCGGTTTTGACGTGCTGTCGATTCCGCGGAGCAACGTGCGCGAGATCCGGGCTGACGAAGAGGGCGCGCAGGCCGCCCAGGTGCGGCAGACCGAGGATATCTACAGCACGGCCGACCTGCCGCCGCGCAGCGTGAAGGAGCTGACGGAGCGGTTTGGAGAGGGGGTGGTGCTGGTGTCGTCGCCGACGGGACTGGGGAGCGGGTTCTTCATCAGCATGGAGGGACACCTGATCACGAACTTCCACGTGGTGGAAGGGGAAAGTAAGCTGGCGGTGACGGTCTTTCGGCAGGTGGGGGCGGAATTCCGGCGGGAGAAGTTCGAGGAAGTGGAGATCGTCGCGACGAATTCGTTTCTCGATCTCGCGCTGTTGCGGGTGAAGTTCCCGGAGAATTACGAACCGGTCATCACCTACTTGGCGGAGGAGAGCGATCTGCGCGATGGCGACCTGGTATTCGCGATCGGCAATCCGCTGGGGCTGGAGCGGACGGTCTCGCAGGGGATTGTCAGCAAGCGCAACCGGGCGTTCGAAGGGTTGACCTACATCCAGATGACGGCGCAGATCAACCCGGGCAACTCGGGGGGACCGCTGTTCAACACGCGTGGCGAAGTGGTGGGCGTGACGAACATGGGAATCCCGTCGGCCGAAGGGCTGGGCTTCGCGATACCCGTGCGGTATGTGATCGACTTTCTACGGAATCGCGACGCGTTCGCCTTCAACAGCGAGAGTTCGGAGGCCGGCTATCGCTATCTGCAGCCGGCGTCGCGACAGAATCAGGAAGCCCCGACGTTTCTTCGTGCCCCGGCAACGGGCGCAGGAGACTAGGGGTCTGCAACAGACGTACTCAAGCCAACCTCAGGCAGGAAGGATGGTTCGATGAAAACGAAGCTTGGTCGGTGTACCCGGACCCTATCATTCATCGCGTTGCTGGCGGTGGCCGGCGCAGCGTGGGCCCAGGCGCCGCGCGGTGAAGCGCGCGATCCGGCGGAGTGGGTGCCGCGGGACGCTGTCTTTTACGTCGGGATCACGGACGTTCAGGAAGTACTCGCGGACTGGGAGAAGACCGCCGCCGCACAAATGATGAACGACAAGGCGGTTACCGCGCTGCCGAACATGCAGTTCGCCACTGGCCTGATCGACGACTTGAAGAAGCGGCTGGCGGGCATGCTGGACACCTCGGTGGACCAACTGAAGAACCCGTTCGCGGGCCCGCTGGCGGTGTACCTGCACGTACCACCGGGAGCGAAGCCGGAGGACATGTCGGGCGCGCTGGTTGCGGGTGTCGGCGATGCCGAATTGATGCGGAAGTACTACGACGGGGCCGTTACCCGGCTGAAGACGTATGCCAAGTCACACGAGACGCAGACGATCGAGGGGCAACCGGTCGATGTGATCGTGACGGATCCGGACAAGAAAGGGGCGGACACCGAGAGTCCCGATCTGGAGGAGGAGGATTTCGGGGGTTTCGGCGCAAGTCCGTTTGGCGGTGATCCGACGGCCATCGTGCGTGAAGCCATGAACGAGATCTTCTCGGCGGACAACTTGCCGGAGAAGTTGGCGCTGTGTCTGACGCCGGATCGGCTGATTATCGCCGACACGCCGGAGCGGGTGCGGGCGATCCTGCGGCAGGAGCGCGCGAGCGATTCGCTGGCGAATCATGATGATCACAAGGCGTTGCTGCGGCACCTGAAGCCGAACGGCAACATCCGCATGCTGATCAACATTCCGCAGATCGTCGAGCTGGTGAAGGCGGCGACCGACTCCAGCGAGCTGGAGGACCTGCGAACCGGGCTGAAGATGATGGGGACCGACGGGCTGGGCAGCATCGTGGCGCAGGCCCGCATCGGGAAGTCATCTTTCGACTACAAGATTGACCTGCTCATGCTGATGAAGGGCAACCGCACTGGTCTGGCCAGAATTCTGAGCATGGAGAATCGCCCCACTGCGCCGCCCGCGACCGTGGCGGCGGACACGATCTTCTACGGCTTGTGCAATCTCAACATCTCGAAGCTGCTCGATGAGATCGAAGCCATCATCCGGCAGGGCGACCCGGCGGATGCGGACGAGTTCGTCAAGGCGCAGGAAGTGGAATTGCCGAGCGGTGTGAAGTTCAACTGGCGGAAGGAGTTCGTCGACCACCTCGGCGGGCCGCTGACTTTCTCGATGAACTACGCGCGGCCGTTCACGCCGAACGGAATGCGGATGCTGTTGGCGCTGGGACACCGCGACCAGGGCGCGTTGCTCAGGGTGATCAGCAACCCGGATATCACGATGATGCCGCTGCAGGGTCGGGATGTGCGCGGCACGCAGGTCTTTGACGTACCGATTCCCTTCATGGGAACGATCTCACTGGCGGTCGGTTCGGATCGCCTGATGATCGGCAACGGGTCCGGGATCGAACGCGGGATCGACGCGGGCACGGGCGACCCGCTGGCCGAAACGAACCAGTGGAAGCGGCTGGCGCGCCTGGTGCCTGAGCAGTCGTGGTTCCAGTTCTACATCGACAACAACCGCTTCATGGATGCGGTCACGGACTATGTGAAGAACTCCGACCAGTTGATGAGCGGCGGCATGCCGGACATCGGCGGTATGATGATGATGATGATCGGCCAGCAGATGGCCGAGCAGATGGGTGGAGACATGGAGAAGGCGGCCGTGCTGCAGAAGTACAGTGCGCCGGGGATGATGACGATCTCGACGGAGGAAGCCGGCGTCCTGCTGACGTTCGTGCAACTCAGTCCGCGCGAGTAGCGGCGGGTTCGGCCAGAGCATGCTGGAACATGTCCGCGGGTGTGCACTGCAGAGTGCGCACCCGCGGCTCTATTCTCAGCGGTCTTAGCGGTCGTAGTGGGTGGGGACGGGGCTGCCGAGCTTCTTCCAGTGGGCGACGACGGCCTCGGCCTTGCCGGCGCAGTTCAGCACGTGGAGTTTGCGCTGCACCATGGCCTGGATCGCATCGCGGGCCGGTCCCAGGTACTTGCGCGGATCGAATTCGTCCGGCTTGGTGGCGAAGACCTCGCGGATCTTGGCGGTCAGGGCGAGACGCAGATCCGTGTCGATGTTGACCTTGCAGACGCCGTACTTGGTAACGGCCATGCGGATCTGCTCTTCGGGGACGCCCATCGCGTTGGGCATGCGCCCGCCGTAGTTGTTGATCAGCGTGATGAACTCGGCTGGCACGCTGGAGGAGCCGTGCATGACGAGCGGCAGACCAGGGCACGTCTTCATGATCTGCTCCACGCGGTCGAAGGCGAGCTTGGCCTCGTGGCGGAACTTGTAAGCCCCATGGCTCGTCCCGATGGCGACGGCAAGACTGTCGACGCCGGTCTGCTTCCAGAAGTCGGCGGCCTGCTGGGGGTCGGTGAGAAACTCCTGGATGCGAGCTTCGTACTCGGCCGCATCCAGCCCGACCACGTCTTCCTCGATGCCGCCGAGCATGCCGAGTTCGGCCTCGACGACGACGCCGGCAGCGTGCGCGACCTCGACGACGGCCTGGGTGAGGCGCACGTTCTCCTCGAAGGGCTCGTGCGAGCCGTCGATCATCACGGAAGTGTAACCGTCGGCGATGCAGGTCTGGATGAGACCGAGAGTGTCGCCGTGGTCGCAGTGGACGGCGATGGGCAACTCAGGGTGGGACTCAACGGCGGCTTCAATAATCTTGCGGAGGTAGCGGATATCGGCGTACTGGCGCGCCCCCTTGGAGAGCTGGAGAATCAGCGGGGCGGACTCGGCGGCACAGGCGTTGATGATGGCCTGGGTGATCTCCATGTTGTTGACGTTGAAGGCGCCGACGGCGAAGCCGCCGTCGTAGGCAAGGTCGAACATGGGCCGCGTGGTCATCAGTGGCATCAAGATACTCCTGGCGAATTCCTGGGCCGGGAGCGGCCGGCCCGCGGGGGCCGGACTGGCGGGCGCCCGCCGGTTGCGGTGAATATCCTACAATGAAACGGTTTTATCCGGAAGAGGGAGGGGGTGTGGCGCCAACCGCCCGGGAATTCGGGGACGTTGGAAGCTTCCAGGGTTCAGTCGACCAGAAACACACGGTCGCAGCGCATCTTATGGACGCGCTGCGACCGCTTGCGACGGGATGTATCGCGCGGCGTTGCCACGACGACTTGCCGGGATTACTCCTCCGCGAGTGGTTCCATCAGACGGGAGTACAGTTCGGGTTGGGCCGCCTGGAACGCGGCCTTACTCTCAAACTGGTAGATCACGGCCTCACCGTCGCGCTCGGTGCGCACTTCGATGGAGCCGTCGTCGCGCAGGGTAAGCTGGTGCCTACTCCTATTGATCCCACCGTCGCGGTTCCGGGTGTAAGTGTGAACGTGCTGACGCAATTCTCGCGCTAGCTGGGCGGCCTGGTCACGTGCCTGGAGGGCGCTCTCGCGCGCGGCCGATTCGAGCTCCAGCGCTTCACGCAACCGCTTCTCCACGTCGAGTTGAAAGTGGTCGCGCAACCGCAGAAGGTCGCGGCCGAACGGGCGGAACTGACGCATGTCGGGCAGTCCCTTCTGCAGGTGCGTGTCGTATAGTTCGTATGCCCCTGGATCGGCCTCCTTGAACGCCTCCGGTGAATCGTAAAGAGCAGTAGTCTCATTCCCATCGGCATCCACACGGGTAACATGGATGCGCCCGTCGGCGTCATTTTCAATACGCGTCGTCGTGCCGTCGCGATTCACAAACAGGTGCAAGCGCACATCGACGGTACCATCGGGCAATGCCAGGGTGTGCAGGCCATCGCGCAGGGAACGGAAAATCCACGGGCCCTTGGGCGAGAAGGCGGAGCCGTCCGGTAGATCAAGGTCAAGCTTCAGGTCGAAATTCAACGCATCGAGATCCTGGAGTACGTCCGGCAACTGCTGCATCTGACCGAGGTCCTGCATGAGCCACTTGCCATCGGGCCCCAGTTGCAGTACCCGTCCGCGCAGGCGCACGTCGCGGTTGATCAGCACGTCTTCGGGCTCGTCAAACTTGAGTTCCTGTGATGCCTCGGCCGGCCGGGCCACGGCGGGGAGTGTCACGGTGGACTCGCGTCCCTGCCGGATGATTCGCAGTGTGAGGGTGTCGCCGGCTGCATAGGACGCGAGGGTGTGCAGCAGTTCCCCCGGGGCGTTTACGGAGGCGTCGCCGACCTGGGTTATGACATCGTACTGCTGGAGTCCGGCGGTGTCCGCGGGACTGCCGACCACGACATTCCCCACCATCACGCCCCGCGCTCCGAGATGGGCGGCGAGCGGTGCGGGAACCGGAGTGATGCGCACGCCGAGCCAAACGGCCGGAAGCGTCTCTCCGGGTTCGGTGGTCGACAGGAACAGGACTTGGCGCCGCTTGGCGGGATTGCCGCTGTCTTCGTCGTCGGTTTCGACTTTGGCTTGCCAGGTGATGACGGCCGGGTTCGCATCGTCGACCGTGAAGGTTGCGCCGGTTGCACGCACCAGGACCGCGCCGCCGGCGACATCCGGCGGGGCATCCGGCGGGTTCGTCGAAGTGAACAGGGTGCTCGCCAGCGCGATCCACAACAGGTTCAGCAACATCGCCACACTCCTTATGCAGTTCTCAGACTGTTCATCGTGCGGGGTCAGAAGTCCGCGTGCACCCGCAGCTTGTGCAGGCCCACGTGCTCCACTTCAATGAGAAAGTACTGATCCGGCGCCTCGCCGGGTATGACCACCCAGTCGCTGCGCAGTCCGCGCACTCGCACCTCGGGGCGCTCGTAGGACGGGTCCGTCGGAGCGATCCAGTCCCGCACCGGATCATTGCCATTGACAAACCAGGAAGCCGTCGCGGCCGCGGTTCCGGGGCGGACACCTGGCGTGGTGGCCAGAGGTTCCGTTGCCGGTGGGAGCAAGAGGACAAACGCGAGGCAGGCGGCGGCGGCCATCCCGATCTGACGCCAAGGGCGCCAGCGATCGTTGTGCAGGCGGAGCGCCGGCCGCAGTGCCGTCCGCAGTGCCGTACCGACCGCCAGGTCGAGCGCGTGCATCTCGTCAAAGAGCGCCCGGGCCGTGGCGTCGGTCCGTATAAGGCGACGGACCAGTGCGCGCTCCTCGGATGTACATTCGTCGTCGAGGAAGCGCGAAAACAGGTGCTCCAATCGATCCTGTTCGGGAGTCATCGCATCACACCTTTCCGGCCAGGGCCTCGCGCAGCAAGCGCCGCGCGCGGGTGAGCCGGGTTTCCACGGTATCGACGGAGAGATCGAGGGCCTCCGCGATTTCCGCATAACTCCAATCTTCCAGGTGCCGCAGGACAAACGGTTCGCGGTAGTGGGCCGGCAGGGCCTGTACGGCGCGAAGTAGCGTTTCCTGCAACTCGCTTTTTGCCAGGACAGCCGCCGGGGTGGTATCCCGCGCGGGCAGTGCGTTGCCGTCTTCGAGTGCGACGCTGCGCCGCATGTGACGACGCTGTACGAGCCCGTCATCAATTGCCGCGTGGCGAGCGATGGCATAGAGCCACGGACGCAACCGGCTTGGATTGTCGAGCGTGTGGAGTCGCTCCCACGCGCGTGTCCAGACCTGCTGCGCGATGTCATCGACGCGGTCGCTGCGCCCGGTAACGGCGTAGATGGCACTGCGGACGCACGACTCATGCTCCCGCACCAGGCGTTCGGCAGCCGCACGGTCGCCTTCGCGTGCGCTGGCGACCATTTGGCGGAAGATTTCGCCGTCGAGCGGCACGCTGGTCATCTCGCGTCGCACCTCGTTCCTATTCACTTCTACAGACGGCGTCCGGCCGGAGTCCCGGTCACGATTCTCACCCCCGCGATAGGATTCCGTCGCGGGGCACGAGAATTCTGTCGGGAGCGTTTTCGGAAAGGTATTGGGATCGGGGCGTGCGTGACCGTCAACGAGAGGCGTCCAAATGATTGGCGCCTGGGTCTGCGGAGGCGTGCTTGAGAGTGATCCATGCTGGGTGCGCCGCTTGGCCGGTCCGGGGGAGCGCCGTAGGATGCGTCGCACCTGCACGGAGATCTACCCATGCCGTTACCGCGAGTGCTTGGTGAGTTGCTGGCCCTGCCGACCGCAGCGTTTGTCGAGGACGCCGTATTGGCGTATTTGAAGCAGGCGCTCAAGGGCCTGCCGGGGGTGCGGGTGCGGCAGGATGAGGCCGGGAATTTGCACGCGCATTATCGGTCGCGGCCTGGGCGGCGGCGTCCGCTGGCTTTTGTGGCGCATACGGATCACCCGGGTTTCGTAGCGCTTGAAATGATCGGTCACGGGCGGGTGCGGGCGGTGTTTCGGGGTGGTGTGCGGCCGGAATATTTCCCTGGAGCGCGGGTGCGTTTCTGGGATGGCCAAGAGTGGCGGCGTGGCCGCATCGAGAAGTTGAAGTTGAAGCAGGCAAACCGGCGGGGCTGGCCGGCGGTGGTGGAAGAGGCGGAGATTCGGGTGTCCGGGGAGGTCCCGCCGAACGCGCCGGGGATGTGGGACCTGCCGGAGCCGGTGCTGCGAGGTGACCGGGTGGTAGCGCGGGGCTGTGATGATGTCGCGGGTGTCGCGGCACTGGTGCTGCTGCTGAAGCAGCTCAGTCGGCGCCGCGCGGCGGGGGAGGTGCATGTGCTCTTCACGCGGGCCGAAGAAGTGGGGTTTATCGGCGCCATCGCGGCGGCTAAGGCAGGGACAATTCCGCGCGCTGTGCCGGTGATCTCGGTGGAGACGAGCAGCGCACTGGCCGGGGCGGAACTGGGGGGCGGGCCGATCCTGCGGGTGGGTGACCGTTCGAGCATCTTCACGCCGCGGTTGACGGCCTTCTGCGAGCGCGTCGCGGCGGGGCTGGCAAAGCAGAAGAAGGACTTCCGCGTACAGCGCAAGCTGATGGATGGTGGCACGTGCGAGGCGTACCCCTTCATCGCGTTGGGGTATGAGGCGACGGGCATCTGCGTCGCCTTGGGCAATTACCACAACATGGATGTGTCGCGCAAGAAGATCGGGAGTGAGTACATCAGTTTGCGCGACTGGCAGCGCATGGTGGTGCTGTTTGAAGCGCTGGTGTGTGATCCGGACGGTCCGGATGCCGAGGACGGCCGAGCGCGCGAACGCCTCGAGCAACTCTATGCGTCGCAGCGGCACCTGTTGTAACACTGCTACGCGCCCGAGGGGTTGGGCTGAGTGGCAGGTGCTGTCTGTGTTGCCGGGGTTGTCGTGGCGGCATCTCGGGACAGGAATTGAAGAGCGGTGACGCGCCAGGCGCCTTGTGCATCGCGCTGCAGCCAGATGCCGATGAGAGCGTCGTCGTTGGGGCCGTGGGCAGGGATGGCGATTTCCGCTTTCGAACTATCATTGGCGCGGGGCACGGTGCGGGCCTCGTCATAGCGTACATCGGCCGCGTAGTAAGCGATGGCTGCCGCCCAGTTGTCCACCAGGCGCGCGAGAAATAGAGGCATTTCCACGGCACCCACGCCGGCACGGGCGCGGTAGCGGGCGTACGTTTCTTCACGGGCCATGAGGGTGGCGATCAGGCGGTCGCGTGTAGCGTGGGCGGCGGCGCGGTTTCCCTGGGTGCTCGCCGCGAGCTGGGCGGTCAGGCCGCGCAGCGTACTCTGTGCAGCGGCGACCGGGGTGGTTGTGTCCACATCGAACGCCAGCGGGGCAGCGGTTTCCGGCGGCCGGCGGCACCCGGTGATGATGACCGCAAAGCCGAGTATCAGCAGCGCCGGAACACAGACTGTCCGTCGTACAGTGGGGCGGACGCCGAGTCGGATCATGTGGATGCTCCGGAAGATTGGGTCGAGCCCAGTTTGGCGAAGAGGATGCGCGGTTCGCCCAGCGGTGCGCCGGTCTGCGGTGGTGGCGGTGCGACCCAGCGGATCGGCTCCGCGGGCTGATTGAGCATCGCCAGCAGACGCGCGGCAGCGCCGGGCATGAACGGATGCGCCATCACCGCGAGGTAATGCATGGCGTGGATGCAAGTGGCGAGCGTGGCGGCACACTCGGCCGGGGCGGTCGTGCGGCTTACCCAGGGAGCCCGTTCGGCGACGTACTGGTTGCAGCGGCGGGCGTAGGCCATGACCTCCTCGAGTGCGGCGCGGAAACGGAACTCCGCGAGGCAGGTGCCGCAACGTTGCAGGGCTTCGTCGCCGGCTGCGATGAGTGCCCGCTCGGGCGCAGCGGCGGCCGTGGCATCCGGCACGCGCTTGTCAAAGTTCTTTGCGACGAAGGTGAGCATGCGGTTCACGAAGTTCCCGAAGGCGCCGACCAGTTCCGCATCGTTGTGCTGGACGAATTCCTGCGGATCGAACGTTGTGCGGGCGGATTCCGGCGCGATCGAGGTGAGGTAGTAGCGCAGGGCATCGGGATCGAGACCCTGCTTGAGATATTCCTCGACCCAGACGGGTGCCGTAGCTTCCGTGGAGCTCTTACTGATCTTCTGTACCCCGCCTCCCGCTCGCAGGTTCATGAAGTTATTTGCGACCACGGCAGCCGGGAGCTGGGCCCGCCCGTCCGCCATCAGCATGGCCGGCCAGGTGAGGGCGTGGAAGACCGTATTGTCCTCACCGATGAAGTGGACGATGGCCGTGTCCGGGTCGTGCCACCACTGCGTGTAGTCCGCGACTTGGCCGCCGTGCTGGACGCACCAGGCCGCCGTGAATGACATGTACCCGATCGGGGCGTCGAACCAGACGTACAACACCTTGCCGGCCGCGTCGGGATCGTCGAGCGGAACGGGTACACCCCACGTCAGATCACGTGTCATGGAGCGTTCCGGCAGACCCTGCTCGATCTGGCCGAGGGCGAAGTTCAACACGCTCGACCGCCACTGCCCCTGCTTGCTGTTGAGCCACTCTCTGAGCCGGTCCTCGAACTGGTTCAGGCGCAGATACCAGTGGGTGGTCTCGCGGACTTCGGCCGGCTGGCCGGTAATCACGCTGCGGGGGTTCTTGAGCAGCAGGGGTTCGATCATCTTCGTGCAGTTGTCGCACTGGTCGCCGGTGGCGTTCTCAAATCCGCAGTGATGGCAGGTGCCGCGGACGAAGCGGTCGGGCAGAAAGCGTCCGGCCTGTGGATCGTAGAGCTGCTTGGCATGGAGTTTGCGGAAAAAGCCCTGCGCGTGGATCCGGGTGAAGAACTCCTGGCTGAGGCGCTCGTGGAGGGTGACGAACTCGGGATGGTGGGTACCGCCATAGACGTCAAAGGCGATGCCGAGTCCGGCGAAGTCAAGGCGTTGTCGATCGTGGTAGTGCTGCGCGATGGCGGCCGGTGTGGTTTGCTCTTGCAAAGCCGAAATTTCGATGGCGACGCCGTTGTCATCGCTGCCGCAAATGAATCTTACTTCGTGTCCGACCGCCCGTAGGTAACGAACGTAGGTGTCGGCCGGCAGGTAGGCGCCGGCGATATGTCCGACGTGCAGACGGTTGTTGGAATAGGGGAGGGCGGCTGTGACTAGGAAGCGGCGTGGCATTGGGGCGACTCCGGGAACGCTGCTCGGGCGAAAAGTGGATTATGTGGGGCGAGCAACCCCCGGGCAACGCGCGCGAAATCCGACGTCGGTTCCTGACCCCGATGAGCGCATACATGCGACGGGCCGATTCCACTCGAAGTACAACTCGGAATCGACCCGTCGCATGGAGCGGGCCGCGCAATGCAGCCCGCGTGCTGATGCCTGCGTCGTGAGCTAGCCCGTGAGGCCGGCGAGCAGGTTCTGGCCGCTGATCAGCGCCCAGGCGATGACCGCGATGCCGCCCCAGATTAGCCACGACCACCAGCTACCACCAAATCCGAACATGTCCACACTCCAGTAAATGGAACCACTCGCTCCGGCCCCGCCGCGCCGACGGGTGCATGCCGTCACGATTTCCGAGGAAAGATTCTGCGCGCTCGGGCTACGCTCGTCAACGGACCCGGGCACCCTTTTTAGGCCGGACCGCAGGCGATTACTTCTGCGGCTGGCAGAGGTTATCATCGGAACGCATGACCGCTGCCGAGCTCCAGTTGTCGATCGTGATCCCGGTGTTCAACGAGCGGGAGAACCTGGGCCTGCTGCGCACACGGCTTGCAGGGGTGTTGACGCCACGTGCCGAAACGTGGGAAATCGTACTGGTAGACGATGGCAGCAGCGATGGAACTGCGGACGAAATCGCCCGCTGGTCAACGGAGGATCCCCGGATCAAACTTGTGGCGTTGTCGCGGAACTTCGGACATCAGGCGGCCCTCGTGGCCGGCTTGTCCCACGCTCGGGGGCGGGCAGTTGTCAGTATGGATGGGGACCTGCAGCATCCTCCGGAACTACTCCCGGAATTGCTGGAACGCTGGTATGCCGGCTACGAGGTTGTGCAGACCATTCGGAGCGAACCGGCCGACGATCGGCCTTTGAAACGGGCTGGTTCACTGTGGTTCTACCGGGTGCTCTCCGCACTCACGCAACTGCACGTCACGCCGGGGGCGGCTGACTTTCGCCTCTTGAGCCGTCCGGCATTGGACGCATTTCTCGCGTGTGCCGAGCGCCGCCGCTGCAACCGCGCGCTGGTGCAATGGATCGGTTTTCGCTACACCGAAGTACCTTATACGGCCGCGGCGCGGCACGC
Organism: Phycisphaerales bacterium; assembly: GCA_016716475.1. Lineage (NCBI taxonomy): Bacteria > Pseudomonadati > Planctomycetota > Phycisphaerae > Phycisphaerales > Phycisphaerales bacterium. The sequence goes on along the minus strand of JADJWG010000001.1, from coordinate 968,978 downwards.
GGGGCGCTCGAAGTATTCGTTTCGAGCGATGTTCCGGCTGGCCGGTGACGCCATCTTCTCGTTCTCGACTTGGCCGTTGCGGGCGGCGGGATTCGCGGGTGGTTTGGTTTCGCTGGCAGCGGGAGCGTACCTGGTGTTTGTACTTGTGGCGCGACTGTTCTTCCCCCAGCACGTCGTGCCGGGCTGGAGTTCGATCCTGGCGGCCGTGCTTGTGCTGGGCGGGGTGAATCTGTTGGTGTTGTGGATCCTTGGGGAGTACGTCGGCCGGATGTACGAGGAGGTGAAACAGCGGCCCCTGTACATCGTACGCCCTCCGGCGGCCGCACCGTCAGTCGATGTGAAACAGGAGTAGCTTGGCGTAGTCCGGGTCGCCGGGGAAATCGGGTGGCAGGGGCGGAGCGGTGTGAACACGGGCGCGGCGTCCGAGCGCCGTGGCGCTGGTGCGGACGAGGCGCTCGAGCGCCATCCGCGACGTGCCACGGTGATTCACCGAGAGCTGCAGGAGACCACCGGGGCGCAAAACCGGCAGGGTGAGAGCGACGAGTCGGCCCAGGCCGCTGGGGATCGCCAGTACCTCGCCGCGTTTCCCGGCGCGCGCAAAGGTGGGCGGATCGAGGATGATGTGGTCGAACAGGTCTCCGCGGCGCGTGGCGCGTGGGAGATAGGTCAGCAGATCGTCGCAGAGGTAACGCTGGAGGGTCGCGGAGGGGCGATTTGCGGCCATGTTGGCGCGTCCCCACTGCAGACTCTTTCGGGAGACGTCCACGTGGACGATCTCCGCAGCGCCGCCAGCCGCCGCCGCGACACCATGCCCACAGGTATAGGCGAAGCCGTTCAGGATGCGGCGGCCGGTGGCGTGTGCGCGGAGCGCGGCACGGCCGCTACGATGATCGAGGAACAGGCCGGTCAGGTAGCCATCGTACGGTCGTACGAGATAGGTGAGACCGGCTTCCTGTACGGGCAGCTCGGCGGGGGCCGGTTGTCCGAGCCAGGGCTCGGCGAGGCGGTGCTGCGCGTCGAGGTCCGGGCGTGGTCCGGAACGGTCGCGCGGATAGGTCTTGCGATAGACCGCGGTGGCGCCGCAATGTTCGGCGAGCCAAGTGCAGGCCGCGGGTCTCGGGCTCTGATAGCGTCAAATGGCCTTCGTGGAGCTGTGCGACCAGGACCGGGCCGAAACGTTCGACCACCAGGCCGGGCAAGCCATCACCGGCCCCATGGAGCAGGCGGCAGGTGGTGTCAGTTGTCGCGCGCAGCAACGTGGCGCGCCTGGCGAGCGCGGCGGCGAGCAACGGTGCAAAAGCATCGGGGCGGGCGCGCCGTGGTGTGGAAGGGCGCGTCGTATGATCCGGATTCGTGCGCTTTCGGGGGCTCATGCGTCCGCGATGCGCAGCACGTGGAAGTGCTTTCGGCCTTTGCGCAGGATGATGAAGCCGCCGGGCAGCAGATCTTCGGTTGTCAGTACACGGCCGGAGTCGCGGACCGGGATGTTATTGATCGAGATCGACCCGTTGGGCAGGTCCTTGCGGGCCTGTCCGCGCGAGGGGTAGAGCGCGATCTCCGGTTGGGCGACCACGACGACAACAGCGGCCTCCGGTGTGCCGAGCAGGTGGCGCGGCAGGGGTGCTGGTCGGAGCGCCATGAAATGCCTCGGCGAGTTCCTGTGCAGAGAGCTGGCCGTAGTCGGCATCCTTGTCGAACAGCACGCTGGTCGCCCGCTGGGCGCGCTGCAGGGCAGCCGGTCCGTGCAGCAGCCGCGTGACTTCCACGGCGAGGAGGCGCTGGGCGGCGCGGGACTCGGGAGACTGCCGGACCGCGGCTGCGGCTGCGGCGATCTCGTCGACCGGAAGGAACGTGAAGTAGTTGAGGTACCGCACGACATCACGATCGTCGGTGTTAAGCCAGAACTGGTAGAACTGGTATGGGCTCGTGCGCGCGGGGTCGAGCCAGACATTACCCTCCTCGGACTTGCCGAACTTTTTGCCATCGGCGCGGGTCACGAGTGGCATCGTGACACCATAGGCCTCGACACCGCGCATGCGACGGATGAGATCGGTTCCGGAGACGATGTTGCCCCACTGGTCACTGCCACCAAGCTGGAGCCGGCAGCCGAAGCGGTCGTGCAGGGCCAGGTAGTCGTAGGCCTGGAGCAGGACATAGCTGAATTCGGTGTAGGAGATGCCGTGGTCGCGGGTTTCGAGCCGCATACGGATCGAATCGCGGACGATCATCTGGTTGACGGAAAAGTGCTTGCCGATATCGCGAAGAAAGTCGAGCAGCCGGACCTCTCCCAGCCAGTCTCCGTTATCGACGACAATCGCGCCGTTCGCGCCGGTGTCCAGCACGTGCTCGACCTGCCGACGGATGCCGGCCAGGTTACGGGCGAGCTGCGCGCCAGAGAGCAGAGCGCGTTCGTCCTCTTTCCCGCTGGGATCGCCGATCAGACCGGTGCCGCCACCGACGAGGGCGATGGGGCGGTGCCCGGCGAGCTGAAATCGGCGGAGGGTGAGCAGCGGAACGAGACTGCCGACGTGCAGACTGTCAGCCGTGGGATCGAACCCCGCATAGGCCGTTGTCGGCGGGGTGCGGAGCAACTCGGCCACCGTAGGTGCGGAGACTTGGTGAACCAGCCCGCGCTGCTCGAGATCTTGGAGAAAGTCAGTGGTGCTCATGCTGGGGATTCTACCCGGGAACGGGGCGTCGGAAATGGAACCTGGTAACGGACCGGCTACCCCGGTACGACGCGCCGGTGTGCCGCGCCACCGGGCAACGCACCGCGCGCAACGGCTTTGGAGGATGCCAAGCCAGGCAGCGCGCGGTGCGTGCAGCGGGAGAGCGGGTCAGGCCTAGCGGAGGCGGAACTTGCCTCGGGAGACCTTGATGACATTCTTCATCTCGGTGAGGGCAATGCCGACGCTCTTGGCGAGTGTCTTGTTCTTGGTGGCGTAGCCGCTGGCCATGACGCCATCGGCGATGTCCTTCACGGATTGCACACCGCCGGTTGACAGCACATCCGCGATGTGGGCCTTCAGCGAGCCGGAACGGTAGGCTTTAGAAGCAGCGGAGCCGGTTTGAACGGAGCGCGGCGCGCGACCTACAGCCGCCGCTGTTACCGCCGGCCGGTTGCCGAAGCTCCGCAACATGCTCTCGATCTGGAGAATCTGCGCGTCGAGACTGCCGCGCTGGCCGAGCAATTCGCGGTGGGCCGCTTGGAGGTATGTCGCGGCGACGCTCGCCGCGGGGGCTGCAGGTGCAGCGGCGGTGACCACGCGTAACTTGGGCCCCCTGGGCTTGACTGTTCGGGTGGCACGCTTCTTTGCCATATGGTCTGCTCCAATCTGTAGTGTGGGAATCCTGTCTTGTCGACGACCGCATGACCCAGTCGACAACACTGCTGGTATCTTGACGCGCCGGCGGGTCATGCGTCAAGCGCAGTAAAGAAGTTTTCTAGAGACAATCCCCATACCCCGTTCCATCGGGGTAGAAGTCGTCGGAGAAGGGTTAGTCAGAGGATGCTCGTCTCACTCCCCAACCCTCGCGGCTGGGGAGGGGAGGTTGGGGAGCGCGATTGACTGCAAGAGGAGCGTGGCAGTCTGGACAGACGGGTGGAATGTCTACCCCTCGGTTTCGCGTGTGGCGGTGGTCGCAGTGTGCATCCTGCGTCAGAAGGCGTCGTCACTCTGCTCCGGGGTGGTGGCGGGGGTGGTTTGTGCGGCCGGCAGCAGTGGCGCGAGAACGTCGCGCAGTTGTTCCGGCTTGAAGGGCTTGCGCACAAATCCGCGGGCACCGGCAGCCAGCAGGTCCGCAATGCGGGCGCTGCTGCCTTCGGTGGAAGCGATAATCACGGGGATCGAACAGAGGCGCGGATCGTCATGGATGCGCTGCAGGAGGCGGATGCCGTTCATCACGGGCATGTTGATATCGAGCAGGAGCACGTCGATGGTGTGCTCGTGCATGCGGGCGAGCGCCTCGATGCCGTTGCCGGCTTCGTAGACGGCACCGATGTCCAGACCACACATGCCCAACGTGCGCTTGATCATCCCGCGCATCGTTCCGGAGTCATCTACGATTAAAACGTTGGCTGCCATGTTTCAGCCCTGCTTTCTGCCAAAGAGCGCCTGCACCGAACGAAGCTCGGCAATGGCTTCGGCGCCTACGGATTCGAGGTCCGCCTGGGTCAGCGCGCAGCGTGCCAGGACCTGCGGATCAGTTCGGTACGCCAGACCATCGTCCCCGGTGCCCACGCCCAGCAACAGGCAAACCGTGTCGGCCAGGTGAATCATGTCGACCAGCTCCCGGGCCGCGGGGGCCCCCGCCGGTTCGTGGTGGTAGCGAATGCAGTGTTGCAGGGCTGCGGGCAGGCACCAGCGTTCGGCCAGGCGCGCGCCAACCTCGGCATGCGTGAAGCCCAGCACCTGCTGCTCGGCTTCCGAGAAGGAGGCCTCGTAGGCCGCGACTCGCTCGGCGATGCGGGCGTACTCGACGCTGACGAACTCGTTGAGGATGACCTTGCCGATGTCGTGCAGCAGTCCAGCCGTGAAGAGCAGCCCGGCCTGCGGGACGGTGCAGCGCCGCGCCAGGAGCTGGGCGGCCACCGCGACGGCGACCGAGTGGTCCCACAGGGCGCCCGCGGGCAGTCCATAGCCGCTTTGCGGTTGTTGCAAGAGGGTGCGGGCGTGTGCCGCCATGACAAGCTGGAACACCCGCACGGTGCCGAGCAGGCAGACGGCATCGTCGAGGGACTCAACGCTTCGCGCCAACCCATAGTAGGCCGAATTGCACAGGCGCAGCACTTCCGTAGTGAGGGACTGGTCGTAACGGATCGCGTCGACGATCTCCCGGAGGGAGCTGTCCGGATCACTGACGACGGCGATCAGCCGCTGCACCGTATCCGGCAGGCGTGGCAGTGCGTCCACGCGCGCGACGACCTGATCCAGCAGAGCCACGTTCACAGGGGCACCTCCTGGTTGCGTGACTTGAGCGTGAGGACGCCCGTGGCCAGCTGAAGTTTAAGCGTGCGGCTCAGATTGCCGCCGACGTCTTCCGCGTTGATCATGACCCCGTTCTTCCAGAAGATCTTGCGGAGGGCAAGATAGTTACGTTTCCCGATATTGAAGGTGCCGTTGTCGTCCAGAAGCTGCGAGCCGCCGGCGACTTTGACTACCAGCCGGCTCTTGACGGCACCCAGCTCGTAGGCGGCGCGGAACAGTCGCGGCACGCCGGTATCGCAGAACATGGCCGGGCTGCTGCGGGCTTTTTCGGGTGAGAGCTGCGAATCCGGCAGCATGTAATGGAGCATGCCGCCGACGTGTGCGACCGGATCCCAGATCGCGAGCCCGATACAACTGCCCAGCGAGTAGGTGATGATCGTCGCGTTCGGATCGGCCGAGACGGCGTAGTCCGCGATGTCGACGACGATGTTGCTCATGTCGCTGTGCGACTCCTGGCCCGATCCGGACAGATCGGACCTGCTCCCAACTTCGTATCGACGCCAATGACTCGTGTCACGAATTGGCGCCCTGCCCCGACCAGTCTGCGGGCCTTGCCGACATGTTCCGTGCGCGCCCCTGCATGACCGATCCCCGTGTCCGGCGTTGTTCGTGTGGTGCTGCGCGGACCGGTGCTCGTCATCCCGAGGCGCACGCCGTGCTGCGCGGCTCGCCTTGTGAGGGACATGCCCGTCGGTGGCACGCGCGGAGGCGTGCCGCCGGTTCCGCGGAAGACCGAGTACACAAGTGGGCTGCGCTGCGGGCCTACAACGTGACCTCTTCTGCGCTGTCGATCTGTTCGAGCGCCGCGGTCAGGTCGTCGGAACCCAGCACGCGGTCGATGTCCAGCAGGATCTTCACATCGTCCTTCACCTTGCCCATACCGAGGATGAAGGTGGTGTCGACGGTCGCGCCGAGCGGGGGCGGCGGATCGATCTGGCTGGACTGGATGTCGAGCACTTCCTGCACGGTATCGACGATCACGCCCACGAGGGTGCCACAGTCGACCACCACGATGCAGGTCTGCTCGGTGTACTCGGCCGGCTCAAGCCCGAACTTCAGCCGCAGGTCGATGACCGGAATCACCTTGCCGCGCAGATTGATGACACCCTTCACGAAGCAGGGCATCTGCGGCATGGACGTGATGTCCATGATGCCAATGATCTCGCGTACCTTGAGAATCTCAAGGCCATACTCTTCCGAAGCCAGGCAGAAAGTCAGGTATTTTCCGCCGCGTGCTGTAGTGCGCGTGCCCGCTACGGGTGCGGTCTGAATCGCGGTCATCCGGATGCTCTCCACTTACGCGGGAACCAGCTCGGCCGGGCGTTCTGCCCGACTGTTCGGCGACGGCGTCCCGGCGGCGTCGCCCGAGTTCGTATCATGCGATGAGAATGGTGCGGCGGCCGGCGGTTCCGCTGGCGCCCACAGGCCCGAACGGGCTCCCTCGTTGTGCAGCGCCAGGATGCCGGTGGGCTCGAGGATGATGCCCACGCGACCGTCCCCCAGAATGGCTGCGCCGGAGACGCCGCGCACGCGCTTGAAGCGCTCACCCAGAGTCTTGATCACAACCTGCTGCTGGCCGATCAGCTCATCGACCACGAGAGCGACCTTGTATCCCTCGCACCACACGATCACGGCGAGGTGCTCGGACGGGTCGATGGGAGGGGTCTGGTGGAACAGCGCGCCGAGCTGCACAATCGGGATCAGTTCACCGCGCACTTGCAGGAGGGCGCCGCGCCGTTGCACGGTCGAGACTTGCTGTGGCGCGGGTTTGAGCGACTGCTCAATCAGGATGGTTGGTATGATCATCCGTTCCGAACCCACACGTACAAGCATGCCGTCGATGATGGCGAGGGTCAGCGGCAACCGGATGCGGAATGTGCTACCGGTGCCGAGTTGCGAATGGATTTCGATCTTGCCGCGCAGCTTGTCAATGTTGCGCTTCACGACGTCCATGCCGACGCCGCGGCCGGAGATGTCGGTCACTTTCTCCGCGGTGGAGAAGCCGGGCTGCAGGATCAGGGCGAAGGCCTGCTGGTCGGAGAGCTGGTCGTCGGAGGAAACGAGACCGCGCTCGATACCCTTGGCGATGAGCTTCTGTGGATCGAGGCCACGTCCGTCGTCACGCACCTCGATCACGATGCTATCACCCTGGTGGTATGCGTTCAGGGTGACCTGGCCGGTGGTGGATTTTCCGGCCGCGACACGACCTTCGGTGTTTTCGAGGCCGTGGTCGACCGCGTTGCGCACCATGTGGACGAGCGGGTCGGAGATCTGCTGGATGACGGTCTTGTCGAGCTCGGTTTCTTCGCCGTTGATGATGAGTTCGACGGACTTGCCGGCCTTGCGGGCCACATCGCGCACCAGCCGCCGCATTTTCTGGAAAGTGTGACCGATGGGCACCATGCGCATGGCCATGGCGGTTTCCTGCACGTCGCGCACGATCTTCGTGACCTGGGCGACATTTCGGTGCAGGCGTTCGCTGCCGAGTTGGGCCTCGACCAGGCCGACCATCGACTGTGCAATGACCAGCTCGCCGACGGCATCCACGAGCAGGTCGAGCTTGCGGGTGTCAACGCGGATGGAGTTGTCGATCAGGGCCTGATCGGCGCCTTGCTTCGCAGCGGTCTGTTGGGCGGTATCGGTGCTGCCCGCTGAGCGTTCGGACGGGGTGGACACCACGGGAGTGATCGGGGCGGTCTGTGGAGGTGCACTCGTGGATACGGTGGCCGTGGGTGGGCCGCCCGGACGCGTGGCGAGCCGCAGCCGCTGGATCAGCGCGGCGATCTCCGGTTGTGGGCACGTGGTACCGGTGGGGGCCGCCATGTAGGCGCGAATCTCGCGGAGTTGCACCTTGAGGGCATCCACGCCGGCGAATATCAAGTCCACAATGGGCTGTGTGATCTGCAGCTCGCTGCGGCGACCCAAATCGAGCAGGGTCTCGAGCTCGTGAGTGAGTCGGTTGATATCACGCAGGTTCAGGAAGCCGGCAATGCCCTTGATCGTGTGAAACGGGCGAAAGAGTTCGTTGATGCGTGTCGTATTGCCGGGGTCGCTTTCAAGATCGAGCAGCCCCGCCTCGATTGCTTCCATGTGCTCCACGGACTCTTCGAGGAAGCCGTCCACGTGCTCGCGTTCCTGCAAGTCGATCAGGAGTGGCTCGGCGACGTAGGGTTCGGGGTCCTGTTGGTTCGTTGGCGCGGGCACTTCGGCGACCGGGGTCTGTGCCTCGGCTAAAGTGGCTGGGGGAGGGCTGTGTACTACCACATCGGTGGGTAACGGAGGTACGGGAGGTTCTGCAAGGTCTGCAGTCGGCACGGGCAAGTCGAGAGCCGGTGTTCCGTCTCCGATCGCGGCTGTGATGCGTACGTGCAGGGCGCCGCAGTCCACGGGATCGTTCGCGAACAGGCGCGTCAACGCGGCGCAGACCTCCGGGACAACCATGAGACCAAGAGCCGGATCCGCGGCCTCATCGAGGATGATGCGCTCGAGCAGGTTGACGAGTTGCTCGGTGAGTCCGGTAACGGAAGGCGGACGCGCGTCGGGCGCCTCTTCACGGAGCGTCTCGAGAATCGTCTGGCCGAGGGTGTGCATCCGGGCGAGACGACCCAGGTCATTGCGATCGAGCGGCGTGGTGAGAGCCACTCCCAGTTCGTTCAATGCGTGATCGATCGAGCTGTTCATGCGGTGTTTGCCGTCCGGCCGGACGTTCCAGTCGCCTGCGGACCCAAACTTGACCCGCTGGTCGATTCGGAGTGGCGTCCTGGCCCGTCACGGTGCCAGATTCCTGAGATCCGATGCCGCCGGCGCAACACGCGGGGTGCGCCGAAGGAGCCGGGCCGATCGCAGGTCGGCGCGGTCCTCTTTGGCGGATATCGAACCGTTCACGCAGCAGGTTGAGGAGTGGGCTGAAGCGTGTGGGCGGTGCGAAAGCTGCGTGTTCAATCGGTCCGATAAGCGGTGTGGGCAAGCGGCAGGTCCGGTGAACCCTTGTTGTGCAGCGGAGAATCAGAGTCCGCTGTACAGAACTTGAAACTCGGCGACGTCATGCAGATCGACATCGAGGTCGATGTCGAAGTCGAATGCATTGGCACAGTACACCTCGCACGAGGTCACTGCGGGGTCGTGTGGGGCAGGAAACGCATCCGGGTGGCCAAGGCAGACACACAGCGCGTGAAAGTCTGCGGCCAGGACAGCCCCGTCGCCGGTGAAATCGCCGGTCGGCAGAATCGGTCCGGCCGGTGGGTGCAGGCCCGGTCCCCAGGGGACGTTAGTGAAGTTGAAGGTGAAGTCGCGTGTCGGTGCGTAGCCGGTGCTGCCCTTGTCGAGCAGGCGGAAGGTGATGCGCCAGACGCACTGCTGCGGGTTGAATGCCGGATCAAGACTGTTGATGTGGAAGGTGTTGTGAACGTGCAGGTTGGGGCCACCGAGGCGGGTTTCCTGGCCGGGCTGGCTGATGATCTGGAAGTTGCCGTCAATCATGCGGAAGGCCGGATCCCCTTGAATCCAGCGCAGCCAGATGTTGGCGCCGGGCTGCAACGGCCAGATGTCGTTTCCCGGTACCGGGCTGACCACGGCATCAAAACCGGGGTCGTTGTTGCTCCAGCCGAAGAGCAGCGGACCGCCAGCGGGCAGCAGGTTCTGGTAAGTTCTTTCCGGCAACAGCCCGAAAGGGCTGAGGGTCAGCGTGCCATCGGCCGTGCGCCCGATCCACATGTCGCCCGCATGCTGCGCGAAGGCGAGTGTAGTGGAGCCAAGCAGGATCGCGGCGACGACGAGTCGCACCTCATGCGGAGCGGGCCTTGCGTAGCAGGTCATTTCGAAACCTCCTTCATTCGGGCTCCCCTGCCGATGGCAGATCGTAGTGCATTCGCGGATCCATCGGCGTGTGCGTCTGCTCAGACCGTGGTCCGGTGCGGGGGTCGGGTCTGGAGCAAGTCCCCCACGGTGTGCGTGTCGACGTCCGACTTCTAGCGACGGCGAATCAACCCGGCGGCCAGGGCCAGCAACAACAGTGAAGTGGGCTCAGGAACGAAGGCCAGGGCATACTCGGGTGATGCGAGCAGTCCCGTCGTGCCAAGGTCCAGCAGCCGGAACGAAAAACCGTAGGCATTCAGCTCCGGATTCACACCGGGCACTGAGCTGTCGATATGCCAGTCGAGGTGCGCGTGCAGGTTGTTGCCACCGAGTGTGAAGGTGTCACCGGCGAGAAGCAGACCGGCCAGTCCCGGTTTCCAGATCTTGAAGCCGGTGTCGACCGAGAGGATCTCGATCGCGATAAGCGCACCATCCGGGAGGGTGTAGAAGTCCTCGTCCGGTTCGTCGGCGTCGAGCGACTCAAAGCCCGGCTCGTCGCCTGCCCAGCCCTGGAGCAAGCCATTGATCGCCGGGAGCGGCATGTTGGTACCGAAGTCGTCGTACTCGACCGCGAGATGGCGTGGGCCACCGGCGATGCCGAAGTCCGTCCAGCCGATGAAGACGTCGCCCTCGTGTGGGTCAGCGAAGGACGGAACGGCGAGTGCAAGCATCGCTGCGGTGCTCATGATGAGCGCGTACTTACCAAGGGTCATACTAACTTCTCCTTCCGGTGCTGGTTCTTCCGAACCGCTAAGCGCTGTTACGGGGTGAGCCAGTGTTCGCCCGGACAGCCCGGGCGACGTCCTTTAGTTTGTGTCAATCGACGCGCTACCGCGCGAGCTCCGGGTCGTACTTGTTCTGCAGGAACTGCGGCGGAAAGCCACCGTACGGATCAATCTGGTACGTCTGCGCGAACGTATGCGGCGCGACGTGTCCATCCATGAAGCTGTAGTTGGCGCGCCGCTGGTGCCGCTCCGTGAACACCTCCTGCCGTGCGAGCACCTCGGGGTTCGACCACCAGGTCTCAGGATGAACGTGATCCGAGGCGGCGTACGGGCCTTCCTCCACCAGTTCCACCATCAGAATCGTCGTCGCCGGTGCGCGAAACTGCGACAAGCGGTTGTAGGGGCCGCGATTGCCGATTGCGGAAACCGTGTAGTAGTTCGTACCGAAGCTTGCCCGGCGCAACTGCTCCGTGCCGGCCAGCGGCTGATTCCAATGGGGGCTGCGATCACTTGGGCAACGCGCTACAAGCTCATTGCCGTACTCGGTTCGCAACTGGTTGATCCACGCGGCTTGCTCGTCTACGGAACCGCCGTGGGCGAGCCCGGCCGAGACCAGGTAGCCCTTGTGGCCGTCAGAATACATCTGCACTGCGGCCGCCAAGCTTCGCAGGTTGCTCATGCACACGGCTGCCTGGGTGACTCGCCGGGCGCGGCCGAGCGCGGGCAACAGGATCGACATCAACAAGGCCAGAATCGCCACCACGACCAGAAGCTCGATGAGCGTAAAGCCCCAGCGACGGTGACTATGTCTGGTCGAACACGACATTCCCGGGTCCATCTTAGGGGTGCAGTCGAGACGGTATTACCTAGTAACACCGTAATTGTATCACTAAGTAATACAGTGTCAACGCCTTTCGGGCTTCGTTACAGGAATGAAATATGGATGGGTTGGGTGGAAGTGGCGGAGGGGGGCAGCGCACCGTAGAGATACTACGGCCCTTATTCGAGCACCGGCGCTGGCACAGTTACAGCGCCGGTGCTCGTAGCGGGGATCAGCACGCTGCTCAGGGTTGCGTCACGCAGGGCGCCGGGCTCGCCTTGATGGCCGCGATAAAGCCGGAGATGTCCTCGAAACTGACGACGCCGTTACCGGTGAAGTCCCCATTCTCATAAGCGCAGACGCCATTGACGGGGTCGAATACCCAGGCGTCTGGATTGGCGGTTTTGATTGCTGCGATGAAGAGCGAGATGTCGCCGAAGTCGACGAGCGTGTCGCAGTTCATGTCGCCGGGGCAGAAATGGCTCGGCGGGAGCGGGTCGGGACCGGCAGAGAAGTTCTGCGCGACTTCGGCAGCCGAGAGGGCGCGGTCGTAGACAGCCAACAGGCGGTACTCGCCGCGCCACGGGTAAAGGCCGTTCGGCTCACGGCCGAGCGTGAGGCGGTAGCTTGTCGCCCAGGAGGAGAAGGTCCCGGCGAGCATGCTATCGTCGGCCGTCACGCGCGTGCCATTCACATAGAGATGAGCGGCGCCGGCGGCATCACGAGTGAAGACGACATGCTGAAGGCCGAGGGCCACCGTTTCCGGCTGCGAGGCAATTACGGCCCCCGCGCTGCCGGTTTGTGATGTTCGAACGCGGGCAGCAAACTGGCTGATTCCGTCCGCGTTGAGCGTTCCCTGTCCTAGGGTGAGATTGCGGAACGCGCTGGTGGGAGAGGTCATGGTTGCGATGACCGCCGGGCCGAAGAGATCGGTGGCCTCGACGACGACCCAGGATTCCATGGTCACGGCGTTTGTGACGCGGCAGGCGTCGATGATCTTGGTTGCGTTCACACTCGATTGTACGGTCGTCGGCGCGAGCAGCCGGAGTCCGCTGAGGGTCCACTGCGCGGAGGCCGGATCGAGAACCGTGAGCGGGAGGGCGACGCCGACGCCGGAAGAATCCTCGGCGAAGGTGCCGCTGCCTTCGTCAAAATCGTAGCGTACGAGCAGCCCGGTCTCGACGCGCGGCGTGTTGGAGAAGCCCAGGTTCACCTGCGTGTTGGGTACGATCTCCTTGCCGTCGCAGTCGAGGATGGCGTTGAGCGTCAGCGTGTAAGCCGTCTGGGGGAGCAGCGGCGCGGTCGTCAGTGTCACGATTTGGGGGCTGGTCTGTTCCGCAGCGTGAATGGCCGTCGGCGGGTCGAGTGCGTAGTGTGCGAGCTGCGTCGCGGACGCGGTGTCAACACAGGAAGTAAAGAGGATGCGCACCGTGGTGCGCGCAGCCACATGGACCTGCTGGACGCGCGGGTCGGCGCAGGCGTCACCCAGGCCGTCGTTGTTCCAGTCGGCTTGGTCGGGGTTGTAGACCAGGGGGCAGTTATCCACGCTGTCGATGAAGCCGTCACCATCGGTGTCGGGATTCAGCGGGTCGGTCCCGTAGATCAGCACTTCTTCGCCGTCGGTCCAGCCGTCCCCATCGGTGTCCGGATTGAGGGGATCGGTGCCAAAGGTCAGGACTTCCTGGCCGTCCAGCAGTCCGTCGTCGTCGGTGTCCTGTAACAGCGGGTGTGTGCGGTTCCGCAGTTCCTGCAGGTTGTTGAGGCCGTCCACGTCGGGGTCATCCAGGGGATCCTGTCCGGTCGCCTGGAAGTAAAACATTTCCCAGTCGTCGGGCAGGCCGTTGCCGTCGCCGTCGTTGCTGAGTCCGGGCAGTACGAAGGTGTAGTAAGCATCCTGAGTATGGCCCTTGAAGTATTCGATATTGAAATCACTCGCCTCGACGAAGCGGTACCAGACCTGCTTGCCATGTGCGGTGGTGTTCTGCTCGATGCGCAGGATCATCACGCTGTTCGCGAGGCCGTAGGTGTGGCTGATGTTAGGGCCGCCGGTGAATGGATTGCGGCCGAGATTGACCCAGCCGTTCTCGTCAGCGAAGTAGGGGCCAGCATCGGGGATATCGTCAAAGATTTTGCCGTACCAGACGGGTTGGCCGGTGGCACGATAGATGGTGACCTGGATATTCACCCGTGGCCAGTTGTTCGAGTCGGTAAATTGAAAGCGATTGTTCTGCGGGAGTTCCTGCAGGTACTCGCCGATGTTGCAGGGCGAGTTCATGTTGCCACAGCGGGCGCGATCCTGGCCGATGCGCTCGAGCATGGCGGCTTCGTAGGGTGACCACACGAAACCCCAGGGGCCGGTCATCACGCCGCCGCTCTGGTTGTAGTAGAGGGCGTTCCACGCGAGGTACGGCATGTAAGCGGTACCGGCGATGAGTTGCCCGTTCTCGCGAATCTGCACCGCGCCGTCATGGACGTCGAAACCGTAGGAATCGATGAGGTAGCGCGCGTGGCCGAGCTCATGTATCAGACTCGTCTCGATGAAGAACGGGTTGCCGACGACCAGCGACGTGTGATCCGAATAGAAAGTGCTGGTGGCGGGGTCATACTTCACGAAGCCCCACATGAGGTCGATCGTCTTGTCGAGGCGCTCCGGGTTGTTGGTCGCCAGGCCGCCGTTCAGGGGTAACATGCCATCCGGTACGACGATGATGCGGTCAGTACGCACGCGGGTGGAGATGCCGTTGGGTGTGATGTCGGGATAAATGGCGGTCTGGTAGAGCTCATTCTGCTTGGCCATGTGGGCTTGGATCCAGTCTTCCCAGGAATTGCGGCCCTGGCCGGGGAGCTTGTGCTGGTTCAGGTGGAAGTAGCGCCAAGTGGTTTCTTCGACATAGAAACCGCCGAGAATGGCATCGGTGTAATCACGGATGCGGTTGTTCTTCTCGCTCTTCTCAGGGATCAGGTTCTGCGGGTCGACGACCAGTTCGACGGTTTGGCGGCCCGCCTGCCAGGTCCAGGGCAGGCGCACGAGGCGCAGGCCAGTGGATGGGGCGAGCACCGTCAAAGGGTTGTTGGGGTTCGGGTCGAGGGCCAGCGGGTTCTTGGGCCAGTTGGCGGCGTTGGCGATGGCCGGTTTGCTGGCAGGGTTGGGATAGCCGCTGTAGTCAAAGTTGAAGGGTGGGCGGAGCGGCTCGAAGTCGGTGATGACGCCGGTGGCGACGACCTGTCCATTCACGCGCCACTCGTAGGCGACCTCCGGGAGAACCGGTGAGGTCTCGTCGCCCCAGTGGCGGATGTAGCCATGCCAGACCACCGCGTCGCCGGGGGCGGGGCGATTCTTGGCGGCGTCGTAATTGTACTTGGGAGTGAGCTCGATCTGGGTGACGTTGAGGTCCACTTCCGTTGCGTGGACGCCCGTCGCGGCTGCAAGCATGAGGAGCAAGGGAAGATTACGGGTAATGCAGCAGAGGCGGGCGAGGGACGGCATGTACAACTCCTCCCACAGGCAGGGGCATGAAGCGTTTCACGGCACGCTTCGATCCGAACATTGTATCGCCCGGATGATGCAGCCCATACTGAAATCCGGATTTTTCGATCCGATGAACGATCAAGCGAAGGGAAGTCTGCGGTCAGTGTGAAGGGCGCATAAAAAAAGCCCGAGTGGGGGGCCGACAGGCCGGGGGGGAAACCTGTGCGTGCCGCGCGCCACTCGGACAAGAGAAAGTGTACCCAACAATGTTCCCATTGCAAGCGCTTCAATGAAGATTATTACAATCTTCCGTCGTGGTAATCATGGGTGTCAGTGCTATGGGTGCCTTCCAATAAAGTCCTATAATATAAATCATATAGTCGTTCATTGCAGGCATGACACGCTTCATCTTATCGCCGCACCGCAGCGGACACAGGAGCGCGTTCGGGCTGTGCAGGAGTCTCTCGCCCCGTCCTACGGCTGAGGCCGTCTGGCCAGTGTATGGCCTGCAGATTCGCGCCGTCTTTCGGGCTATTTGCGGCTCGGTTGGGCCACCCCGCAAGCCCGTGACCATCACCACGACCACGCCGAGGTCCAGCATGCAGTTGGGCGAGTGTCGATGCGGTGGTGGAACCCGATCACGGCCTCAACCGCAGATGTGCTACACTTGAGCTCCACCAAGCGTACTGCGCGGACCCTGAAGCGAGAGGCACGGGGTATTGAAGCGGCCGATTGAAGACTGTTTCCGTTTACTGGGGCTGACACCGGCAGCGAATCCGGTGCAGGTGCGGTCTGCGTTTCGCGGGCTCATTCACGCACTGCACCCGGATCGCAGCAACGGTGCGTTTGACCGTCGGCGATTCGTGGAGGTGATCGAAGCGTACCGAACGCTGCGGACCGTGCTGGCGCTGGATTGGGGGGCAGAATTGCGTGAGTGTCCCCGCTGCGGCCGTTTGGCCGACCTGCTCGACGGGCTGGATGGAATGCCCGGGTGTGAGGAGTGTCTTTTGGGCGAGACACGCCGGCGTCGACTGCTGCCACTACCGCAGTGCGTAACCGTGCGACACGCTGGAGCAATCGGGCTGTATGTCGGTAGCGCCGCCTTGGCCGGCCACTTTCTCTTTACGGGACAATTGCAGAGTGCGGTCAGCAGTCTGCTGCTGGCGGTGGGTGGGCTGGGCATGCTGGCTGCCACGTGTGTGGCCGTGCGGCGCCTGCACTGAAGCAGATGGGTGTAGGCAGAGCGGCCTGGTGCACTAAGGCTCGGAAGCGGGTATCCGTTATGGGTACCCGCGGGGTCGCAGCGCCGTTGCGGAAGTACATAACGACCGGATTGCGTTGGGGCAGGTCCGCTACATCATGCCAGGGGCGGTCGGGCGCTGCTGCGTACGGTCTGTCCGATGAGGGCGGGGCCATCGCGCGGGTCATGGGTTAGCGCCGTGGTGCCGCGCGGTGCTGGGGTGGGTCGCGTACAATCCGCGGGACTCCACGAACACAGGTGCCGAGTGCAATTGCAGATAGATGACGAGTACGATCGGTTGGAAGCCGTTCTCGTGCATCGCCCGGGTGCGGAGATCCAGCGCCTGCACCACGAGAACATGCGGCGTTTCCTCTTTGAGGACGTGCCATACTTGCGGCGGATGCAGGACGAGCACGATGCGTTCGTCGACCGCATGCGCGCAGAGGGGAT
Organism: Phycisphaerales bacterium; assembly: GCA_016716475.1. Classification (NCBI taxonomy): domain Bacteria; kingdom Pseudomonadati; phylum Planctomycetota; class Phycisphaerae; order Phycisphaerales; species Phycisphaerales bacterium. The sequence goes on along the minus strand of JADJWG010000001.1, from coordinate 952,432 downwards.
CGAGGTGCTGTACCTCGGAGACCTGTTGCGCGCGGTGCTGGAGGATGAAAAAGTACGCGCTGCCGTCGTCGCGCAGGTCACCGCCCAAGCCGGGGTGCCGGCGATTGCGGAGGACCTCATCACGCTGCGAACCTGGGATCTCGATGCCCTGGTCGAGATGCTGTTCGCGGGGCTGACGGCCGAGGAGTACCACGCCGCGACCGGACGGCGCATTGCGCGCGGCGGTGGAGATGCGCACTTTCTACTGGAGCCGATTCCGAATGCGTACTTCGCGCGGGATCCGGCGGTGGTGGTGCGCAATGCGGCGATCTCCAGCAAGATGCACTACCCGCAAAGGATTCGCGAAACACTGCTGGCGCGGGCCGTGCTCGAGCAGCACCCCGTCTTTTCCGGCAATGAGATTCTGTTCGGTCGGAGCGATGCCCCGCACGAGGATCGGCCGTACACGCTTGAGGGTGGGGATGTGATCATGTTGTCGTCGGAAGCCCTGCTGGTCGGGGCGAGCGAGCGGACGCGCAGCGAGACGATCGAACTGCTGGCGGGCAAGTACTTTCGTGCGGGCAAGCTCAAGCGGGTGTACGAGATTCCGATCCCGACGGAACGCGCGTTCATGCACCTCGATACGGTCTTCACAATCGTGGATCGCGGGGTGGTGCTGTGGTTCGGCCCGGTGATCGCACATCTCAGCTACATCCACCGGTATGAAGCAGCGCCGGAACGGCCGTCCGGCGCGCGGCGCTTGCCCGAGGAACGACCGTTTGCGGAACTGCTGCGCGACGAATTCGGGATGGAATTGACGATTATCGAGACGGCGGGGGGCAGTCGGCACTTTGCCGCGCGGGAGCAGCGGGCGGATGGTGCGAATGCCTTCGCAATCGCACCGCGGACGACGATCGTGTACGAGCGGAACGAGTTCACGATTGCCGCACTCGAAGCCCACGGGGTGCGGTGCATCGGGATCGATGACTCAGAGTTGGTGCGGGGCCTGGGTGGCCCGCGCTGCATGACGATGCCGCTGCGGCGCGTCAGCGCCCACTGAGCGGCGCAAGCAGCCGTCCCCGGACGGGGCGCCGCGCCGTCAGACGCTGCCGCTTTCCGAACGACGCCACGGTCAGCGGGGGACCAGCGGCGCGCAGGGCCAGCGTGAAACCCGTCGGTGCAAGGTCGAGCAGCAACTGGCGGCCGCGGTACTGAAAGGGGATGCGCAGACGCTGCCAGCCGGTGGGGAGGAACGGTTCGACGACGAGGTAACCGTCCTCCAACCGCACACCACCGAAGCCGCAGAGCACGGCGCACAGGGTTCCGCCAAGTGCGGCGCCGTGCAGCCCGCGACCGCTGTCGCCGCGGCGGTTCTCCAGATCGACCCGGGCGGCCTCGCGGAAGTAACGCAGTGCCGTGTCGGGCAAGCCGAGCTGTGCGGCAAGGGCGGCGTGTGTGCCGGCGGAAAGCGACGAGTTGTGCTGCGTGCGCGGGACGTAGTAATCCCAGTTCGTTAACAGGTCCCGGCGGCTGTATCGGCCGCGGAGCAGGTACAGCAGCATCAGCACGTCGGCCTGTTTGACCACCTGCACCCGGGCGCTCTGAGCGAGGCGCGGGAAACGTTCGAGGGCGGTCTGCGGATCAACACAGCGCAGCTCCTCGAAGCCGTCGAACTGTCGAATCCAGCCGGTACGGGAGGCGCGCGGCGTATACATCCGCCGCGCCACGCGCCGCATCAGGGCCAGCTCTTTCGGTGTAACGGCGAGACGCTTGCAGGCGTCGAGGTGCTCCCGTGGGTGGTCGCGCCGCAGCGTGCTGAGCACGCTGAGCGCGCGCGCGAGTGTCCAGGACGCCAGCGTATTGATGTAGGCCGAGTTGTTCACGCGCTCGTGGCATTCGTCGGGGCCACAGACGTCGTGAATCTCAAAACGGTTATGGGTGGGGACCCAGGTGCTGCGGCTGATCCAGAAGCGTGCCGTTTCGAACAGCACATCAAGTCCCTTGGTGGCGAGCCAGGCCATGTCACCCGTGGCGAGGTAGTCCTCCCAGACGGCGTAGGCCGCAGCGCAGGTGGCGTGAATCTCGTACTTCCAGCAGGTAATCGGCATGCGCCGGCCATCGGCGCGCAACCAGAACCGGGGGGTCACCTCACGGCCGTCGTCGGCGCTCTCCCACGGATACCAGGCCCCACGGTAGCCGTGCGCGGCGGCGTTGGCCTGTGCCCCGGCGAGCGTCTCCCAGCGGTAATTCGTGAGCCGACGACCCAGCTCGGGGCGCAGCAGGAGCAGGGCCGGCGTCATGAAGAGGTCCGTATCCCAGAAGACATGGCCGCGATAACCCTCGGGACAGAGTGGCTTTGCACCGAGCGAGACGCGGTCGTCGTCACGCGGGGCATGGGCGAGGAGCTGCGCGGTGACGAAGTGCAGGGCGCGGGCATCGTCGGCCGGACCGTCCAGCTCGATGGCCGCATCCTGCCAGAGACCCGCCCAGGCCGCCACGTGGGCGCGACGCAGTGCCGTGTAGCCGCGCCGGTTGGTCCGTGCGGCGACCTCGGCGGCCGTGCAGTCTCGTGAGGTCGCGGCGGTGATCAGCTTCTCGATGCGCAGGGACTGGCCCGGCTTGAGTCGGGCGAGAGCGGCCCAGGAGACTTGTGCGGCTTCGCAGCGTGGCGGCCCCAGGTTGCATCCGGTGGCCTGCAGTGTTGCGTGTAGAGCGAGCTGGTACTCGCTGGTACGTGTGCGGGAGGTCAACAGGACGCCGTGGTCGGCGCGCCGCGCGCCCATCGCATCGACGAGGATCGCGCCGCGTGTCAGGACCGCGGATGCGACGGTCGCGCGGAGCCGCAAGTCGGTGGTGCCGGCCAGGCAGGTGACGCAGTACTGTTGGGCTGCGCAACGGCGGTCGGCGAGACTACAGAAGTGCTCGGTTTCCACGCGGAGCACGAGCCCCGGTTGTGGTGTCCAGAGCAGGCAGCGCCGGACCAGGCCGCGTTGCAGATCGAAGGTGCGGGAGTAATCCATCACATCGCGGCCGCGCGGCGAGAGCAGTCGCCGGCCGGCCCGCAGGTCGAGGGCGAGCCAGTGGCCGGCGGTCACAAGCGTACGGAAGCCATGCGCGTCGTCGGTAAACAGGCCGGCGATAGTCAGGCCGGGCAGACCCGCAGTTTCTTCGGGGTGCGTGCCGCGCGTGGCGAGGTAGCCATTTGAAGTGGTAAACAGGGTGGCTTCGTGGGCGGCATCGTCCGCAGGTGCGTGGTGAACGAGTTCCCAGGTAGTGGGGGGCACGGTGGAACCCTCGGAATGCGTTGCGGTGGTCCGGTGAAGCGTCGCGTTACGGCACGGGGACGTGGTCGAGGACGAACCGTACGACGTCGTCGCTGGTCTTTTCCTCGGCTTCGGCCTCGTAGCTGATGATCACGCGGTGGCGCAGTACGTCGGAGGCAATGTCCTTGACATCCTGGGGCGTGACGTAGCCGCGGCCGGCGAGGAAGGCCATGGCCCGCGCGCCACGCGCGAGGTAGATCGTCGCGCGCGGTGAGGCCCCGTACGCGATCCAGGCCGCGATCGGCAGGCGGAATTCCTCCGGGCGGCGGGTGGCATGCACCAGGGCAACGATGTAATCCTTGACCTTGTCGTCGGTGTAGATGTCGTCGAGTACCCGGCGGGCATCGAGCAACTGCTCCGGACTCAGAATTGGCGCGACTTGTGGGCGGCCGCGCTGCGGACCCATGCGGTCGAGAATCGCGCGTTCTTCGGTTTGCGTCGGGTAATCAACGCGCAGTTTGAGCATGAAGCGGTCAACCTGGGCTTCGGGCAGGGGGTAGGTGCCTTCCTGTTCGATCGGATTCTGCGTGGCGAGCACGAGGAAAGGTACGGGCAGGGTGAACGTCTCGTCACCGATGGTGACTTGCCGTTCCTGCATGGCTTCCAGGAGAGCGCTCTGCACTTTTGCGGGCGCGCGGTTAATTTCGTCTGCCAGGACCAGGTTGGCGAAGATCGGCCCCTGTTTCACAGTGAAGCGGCCGTCGGCCGGCTGGAAGACCTGGGTACCGATGATGTCGGCCGGGAGCAGGTCGGGGGTGAACTGGAGCCGGCGGAAGGTGGTGCGGATGGCCTGGGCGAGCGTGGCGACCGCCGTTGTCTTGGCCAGGCCGGGCACCCCTTCGAGCAGGATGTGCCCATCGGCCAGCAGGCCGACCAGCAGTTTCCGCAGTAGATCCTCCTGCCCCACGATCACGCGACGCAGTTCGACCAGCAGGCGGTCGAAGGGTTCGAAGTGCTGCCGCACCAGTTCCCCCACCTGTTGGACCGTGCTGTGTGGTTCGGCCATTGCGACGATCTCCTCGCAGCCGCGGCTACCCATGTTCCGGCGCGCCTCCGGGAGGCGGCACCGTGCGGCATGAGTGGGCGAACGTACCCGCTGCGACGGCAAAATCAACCTGGTGGAAGGGTAAAAGCAGAGCGACCCGCCCCGGGGGTGGGACGGGTCGCCCTGCTGCCATTCGAACCGGCGGGCGCTGGCGAGTGCGTGGCTCAGGTGCCGGGTGTGGTCAGGGGCGACTCGGGCTGTGAGTGCGCGAGGGGCTCATGGAACGGATTGAGCCCGGCTGGCAGCGTAGCGGCGTCGGACAGACTGCGCGGTGCGAGCGCTTCTGGAATCGGCTGTTCGGCGTAGCGCAGCACGAGGTCCTGGTAGCCCTTGAAACCGGTGCCGGCGGGCACAAGCCGCCCGAGGATGACGTTCTCCTTGAGACCGACGAGCCGGTCTTCCTGGCCGGCCAGCGAGGCCTGCGTCAACACCTTGGTGGTTTCCTGGAACGAGGCGGCCGAGATGAACGACTCGCTTTGCAGACTGGCCTTGGTGATGCCGAGCAGCAACGTCTTGGCGCTGGCGGGCTTGGGCTTGCGACCCTTCGCGGGCATGCCGCCTTCGGCTTCGACCTGCTCGTTTTTAAGCGTGAACTCCTCCTTGCTGACAACCTGGTTCACCTGGAAGTCGGTGTCACCGGGTTCGACAACCTTGACGCTCTTCGCAAGCCGCAGGTTCTCGTCGCGGAAACGGAACTTGTCGATCACCTCGTTGGGGAGAAAGCGCGAGTCGCCCTCACCCTCGATCTTCACCTTGCGGATCATCTGACCGAGGATGATCTCGACGTGCTTGTCGTTGATCGTCACGTTCTGCTGGCGGTAGACGCTCTGCACTTCCTTCAGCAGGTAGCGCTGCAGATCTTCTTCGCCGTTGATCCGCAGGATGTCGTGCGGAATGAGCGGTCCCTCGATCAGGGGCTGTCCGGCTTCGACCTTGTCGCCCGCGTGTACCAGGAGCTGCTTGTCCTGGGGCACGTGGTGCTCGCGTTCGAGACCGCCTTCGGACTTGACGATGATGGTCATCTTGCCGCGGCGGCGGTCGGCCTGTAGCGAGACCTCGCCGGAGATTTCGGCCATGACGGCCGGTTCCTTCGGTTTGCGGGCTTCGAAGATCTCGGTGACGCGGGGCAGACCGCCGGTGATGTCCTGGGTACCGGAGATTTCCCGCGGCTGGCGGGCGAGCATGGTGCCCGGCTGAACGCCGTCGCCTTCCTTCACCTCGATGTAGGCCTTGGCCGGCAGGTGGTGGAAGTCGAGGATTTCGCCGTTGGAGTCCTCGATGATGATGCGGGGGTGCTTGTCACCCTTGTGCTCGATGACGATCCACTTCGAGCCCTCGCGACCCTCCTTCTCGAGTCGGACGGTTTCACCCTCGATGATGTCCTGGAAGCGGACGAAGCCGGCCTTCTCGGCGAGCATGGGGGTCAGGTGCGCATCCCACTCGACGACGACGCTGCGGGCGGGGACGTGGGCCCCATCCGGCACGAGCAGGGCGGCGCCGTAGGGCACCTTGTAGCGCTCGAGCTCGCGGCCCTTGTCGTCGTGCAGCACGATTTCGCCGTTGCGCTTCAGCACCCGGAAGATCGTGCGGTCGGCCTCGGCATCGCGCATCTCGACCGCATTGAGCCCGACGTAGTGCACCGTACCGGGTTGGATGGTGGCGATCTTGTTTTCGACCACGGCGCGGCTGGCGACGCCACCGGTATGGAACGTCCGCATGGTGAGCTGCGTACCGGGCTCACCGATCGACTGAGCTCCGATGATGCCGACCGCCAGGCCCTCCTCGACGAGGTGGCCGGTGGAGAGGTCCGCCCCGTAGCAGCGGGCGCAGATGCCGAGCCGGCTCTCGCAGGTCAGCGGGCTGCGGACACGCACGGTTTCAAGTCCGAGGCCGCCATCCTCCGGCTTGGCCTCCAGCTTGCGGGCGATGTCCGGGGTAACGAGCTCGTTCTCGCGGACGATGATCTCGTCGGTGCGTGGATCGCGAATGGTATCGCGCGCGACGCGGCCGGCGATGAGCTCGGACAGCTTCACGTCGACTTCCTCGCCGCGATAGATCGTGCTCTTGGTGATGCCTTCGATCGTGTGGCAGTCGAGCTCGTTGATGATCACGTTCTGGGCGACGTCGGCGAGCTTGCGGGTGAGGTAGCCGGAGTCGGCTGTTTTGAGAGCGGTGTCGGCCAGACCCTTGCGGGCCCCGTGGGTGGAGCTGAAGTACTCGAGTACGGTGAGGCCTTCGCGGAAGTTGGCCTTGATGGGGGCCTCAATGATTTCGCCGGACGGCTTGGCCATCAGGGCCCGCATCCCGGCGAGCTGCCGGATCTGGTCGACCGAGCCACGGGCGCCCGAGTCGGTCATCAGGTAGATCGGATTGAGGTAAGGCGTCCCCTTGCTGTAGTCGCGGGGCGCTTCGGCGGGCTTGATCTCATTGCCGTCGTAATCGCGCCAGTCGCGCTTGAGGGTTTCCATCATCTCCTGGGTGATCAGCTCGCGGGCGTGGACCCAGATGTCGATGAGCTGATTGTGACGCTCCATGGGGGTAATGACGCCGTTCTGGAAGTTCTTTTCGACGCGGGCGACGACCTTCTGGGCCCGGTCGAGGATCTTCTGCTTGCCGTCGGGGATGCGCAGGTCGGTCAGGCCGAACGACAGCCCGGCCAGCGTGCTCTGCTTGAAACCCAGATCCTTGATGCGGTCGAGCAGATCAATGGTGGCGGCTCGGCCGAGCTGGGCGTGGCAGTCGGCGATGACGCGCGAGATGCCCTTGCCGAGGGCGTAATTGTAGAAGGGCATCGCCGGGCCGAGGATATCGTTGAAAATGCAGCGCCCGGCAGTTGTGCGGATCACGCCGCCGGTGGGGACGGGTTCGGGCTGCATGTCGCGGCCTGCGACCATGTGCGTGCGCGTGATCCGGACGCGGATCGGCGTGTGCGGCCCGATCTGGCGCAGGGTGAGCGCCAGCATGGCCTCCTCCGGATTGGCGAAGGCCCGTTCCTGCCCCTTGTCACGCTCGCCAGGTTCGCCGGCGTGCTCGACCGTCAGGTAGTAAATACCCATGACCATGTCCTGCGAGGCCGACATGATCGGTGAGCCGTTGGCGGGGCTGAAGATGTTGTTGGTGCTCATCATCAGCACGTGCGCCTCGGCCTGGGCTTCGATCGAGAGCGGCAGATGCACCGCCATCTGATCGCCGTCGAAGTCGGCGTTGAAGCCGCGACAGACGAGCGGGTGGATGCGGATGGCGTTGCCCTCGACCAACACCGGCTCGAACGCCTGGATGCCCATGCGGTGCAGGGTCGGCGCACGATTGAGCAGCACGGGATGCTGGTAGATCACCTCTTCGAGGATGTCCCAGATCTGCTGCTCGCGGCGCTCGAGCATTTTCTTGGCGCTCTTGATGGTGTCCGCCAGGCCGCGCTCCCGCAGCTTGCGGATGATGAAGGGCTGGTAGAGCTCCAGGGCAATCTTCTTCGGCAGGCCGCACTGGTGCAGCTTCAACTCGGGGCCGACTACGACCACGCTGCGGGCGGAGTAGTCGACGCGCTTGCCGAGCAGGTTCTCGCGGAAGCGGCCCTGCTTGCCCTTGATCATGTCGGTGAGCGACTTGAGCGGACGGCTGCTCGACCCCAGCACGGGGCGGCGGCAGCGGCCGTTGTCGAAGAGCGCATCGACGGCCTGTTGCAGCATCCGCTTCTCGTTGCGGACGATGACTTCGGGGGCGTTCAGGTCGATCAGTTTCTTGAGCCGGTTGTTGCGGTTGATGATGCGGCGGTAGAGGTCGTTCAGGTCGCTGCTGGCGAAGTTCCCGCTGTCGAGCAGGACCAGTGGCCGCAGGTCCGGCGGAATCACGGGGATGACCTCGAGCACCATCCAGGCGGCGTCGTTGTTGCTCTGCCGAATGGCCTCGACCAGCTTCAGCCGCTGGGAAAGCTCCTTGATCTTCTGCTTGCTGTTGGTCTTGCGCAGGGCGTCCAGGAGGTCCGTGGAGGTTTGGGAGAGGTTGAGCTGACCCAGCAACTCGCGTACGGCCTCGGCGCCCATCAGCGCGCGGAAGCCCGTGTCGCCGTACTCCTCGATCGCCCGGCGGTACTCCTCCTCGGTGAGGAGCTGCTTGGCCTCCAGCTTGGAAGCGCCGGGATCGACCACCACGTAGTCCTGGAAGTAGATGATCTTTTCCAGGTCGCTGGTCTTCATGTCGAGCAGCGTGCCCAGCCGGCTGGGCATGGCCTTGAAGAACCAGATGTGCAGGACCGGCGCGGCCAGGTTGATGTGGCCCATGCGCTTGCGGCGTACGCGACTGTGGGTGACTTTCACGCCGCAGCGGTCGCAGATGATGCCCTTGTGCTTGACGCCCTTGTACTTGCCGCAGAAGCATTCCCAGTCGCGCTCGGGGCCGAAGATCCGCTCGCAAAACAGGCCGTCTTTCTCGGCCCGATAGGTGCGGTAGTTAATCGTCTCCGGCTTCTTGACTTCGCCGAAGGACCACGCCCGAATGTCGTTCGGCGACGCCAGCGAAATGCGCACTGCGGTGAAGTCGTTGATCCGATCGTAGACGGTACCGGACATAGGCGCTGCTTACCTCTAGGGGTTCGGGCCGCCGCGGCGGCCGGAAAATCTCGTGACCTCGCCCGGACCGCGCGGTCGGGCGAATCGGTCTGCGCGGGTCAGGCCCGCGCTGGTCCCGCGGCCGCCGGAGCGACCGCGCCGGTCGTGGCTTGCGCCGCAGGGTGCTGGGCGCGCCAGTCCTCGGCCTTCATGGTCATGCCGACGAGGCCATGACCGCGTTTGAAGCCGAGTTCCACGCAGAAATCCACCTCGGTGCCGTAGGCCACGGCGTCAATGCGCTGCACGCCGGCGGCGTACATCGCCGCCAGCACGCGCCGCGCCATTTCTGTGGCGATGCCGTGAGTGTCGTGTTCGATGCGACCGTCGGTCCGCGTTACCGCGGCCGGACCTTGCAGGGAAGGATCGAGCTTGCACTCGGTCAGGTACCCGCGCAGGCCGTCGCATACGCCGCGGGCCAGGCCCACGAGCCGCCCGTCGACGCGCGCGGTCACGAAGGCCGCACTGTTGGCGGCCATACCGCGGATCTGCTCCGGCCGGGCGGCAATGTCGTGGTGCAGGCGCTGGTAGAACTCGACGAGTTCGTCCGGCGTGGCATCCTGGCCGGTTCCGTAGACCACCGGTGACATGGCAACACTCCTGAGGGTGCCGCCGGATCAGAGAATCCGGCGTTTCTCCAACTGAATGTTGAGACCCAGGCCGCGAATCTCGTTGCACAGCACGTCGAACGAGACGGGTGTGCCGGCATCCAGCGTATGGGTACCCTTGACCATGCTCTCGTAGATCTTGGTGCGCCCTTCGACGTCGTCGCTCTTGACGGTCAGCAGTTCCTGCAGCACATAGGCCGCACCGTAGGCCTCGAGGCCCCAGACCTCCATTTCGCCGAAGCGCTGGCCGCCGGTACGCGCCTTGCCGCCCAGCGGCTGCTGGGTGATGAGACTGTAGGGGCCCGTCGAGCGGGCGTGAATCTTGTCGTCGACCAGGTGGTGCAGCTTCAGCATGTAGAGGTAGCCCACCGTGACGGGCTGATCCAGCGGCTCGCCGGTGCGGCCGTCGTACAGCATTGTTTTGTGAGTGAGCGGCATCTCCGCGAGCAGTTCGCCGGTGTCGCCGGCCTGCTGGACCGCGTTGAGGTCTTCACGGCGCTTGCGCACATGGGCATTGGCCTCGCCCACGGCGGCCCGGATCTGGGCTTCCGTAGCGCCGTCAAAGACGGGCGTGATGGCCTGGAAGCCGAGCACGGCCGCGGCCCAGCCGAGGTGCGTCTCGAGAATCTGGCCGACGTTCATGCGGCTGGGAACGCCCAGCGGGTTGAGCGCGATGTCGACGGGCGTGCCGTCTTCGAGGAAGGGCATGTCCTCCTCGGGCATGATCTTGGCGATGACACCCTTGTTGCCATGGCGGCCGGCCATCTTGTCGCCGACCGAGAGTGTGCGCTTGGTGGCGACGTAGACCTTGACCATTTCGAGCACGCCGCTGGGCAACTCGTCGCCTCGCTTCATGTGGCCGAGCTTGCGTTCGCACTCCCGGGCGATATCCACGATGCGGGGGGCGTACCGGTTGTAGACGTCTTCCGCCTCGGTCCGCTTATTGGCGGGCTTGATCCACTTCAGCGAGAAGGTCTCGATCTGCTCGAGAATGACGTCGGGATTCTCGCTCTTGCCGACCTTCTGGCGGGTGTTCGGGTCGATGATGACCTGCTCGGTGGCGGTCTCAATGGCCTCGATCATCTGCTTGAACAGCTTGATGCGGCGCTCGTTGCACTCGACCTGGAAGGCCTTCATCTGCTGATCGACCTGCTTCTTCTGCTCCTCGTTCAGGTGGGTCCGGCGGCTGAAATGGCGGGCGCCGATGACGATGCCTTCCTGGCCGGCGGGCAGTTCGAGCGAGTCATTCTTCACGTCTTCGCCGGCCCGACCGAAAATCGCATGCAGCAGCTTCTCCTCGGGACTGAGCTCGGTCTTGCTCTTGGGCGAAACCTTGCCCACGAGGATGTCGCCGGGGCCGACGCGCGTGCCGAGCCGGACGATGCCGCGCTCATCGAGGTTCTGCAGGGCGCGCTCCGACACGTTCGGAATGTCGCGCGTGAATTCCTCGCGGCCCAGCTTGGTCTCGCGGATCTCGATGTCGTGCGATTCGATATGCACGCTGGTGAACGCGTCGCTCTTGACCAGGCGTTCCGAGATCAGGATGGCGTCTTCGAAGTTGTAGCCGTCAAAGGTCATGAAGGCGACGAGCACGTTGCGCCCGAGGGCGAGTTCGCCGTGGTGCGTCGAGGCGCCGTCCGCGATGACTTCGCCGGCCGCGACCTTCTGCCCCGGCCGCACGATCGGGCGCTGGTTCTGGCAGGTGCGCTCGTTGAGGCCGACGAACTTGCGGAGCACGTACTCCTCGGTTTCGTCGATCACGATGCGCTGCGCGTCCACATAGGTGATCTTGCCGGGTTTGCGGGCGCGCACCAGCATGCCGCTGTTCTCGGCGACGGGTCGTTCCATGCCCGTGGCGATGACCGGCGGGTCGGTCAGTACGAGCGGTACGGCCTGCCGCTGCATGTTCGAACCCATCAAGGCGCGGTTGGCGTCGTCATGCTCGAGGAAGGGGATCAGCGATGCGGACACGCCCACCGTCTGCTTGGGTGAGATGTCCACGTAGTCGATGCCGTCGGCACTGACCTGCTGGAGCTCGCCTTGCACGCGGCCGAGCAGCGTGCCGTCCTTGAGCGGGGCGGCGTCGCGGCGCACGGACTTGTGCGTCAGACGCCGGTTGAGATAGCCGCCCACGGGCTCCGGGTTGGGCAGCTTCGCCAGGTTCATGCCCGTCTCGATGACGTCGGGCGGTGCCAGTGTCGAGCGCATTTCCTCATCGGCACGCAGCCAGACAACCTGGCCGTTGACCTTGCCCTTCTCCACCTTGCGGTACGGCGTGATGAGGAATCCGTACTCGTCCACCGAGCTGTAAATGCCCAATGAAGCGATCAGGCCGATGTTGACGCCTTCGGGCGTCTCGATCGGACAGATCCGACCGTAGTGCGAGATATGCACGTCGCGCACTTCGAAGCCGGCCCGCTTGCGGTTCAGGCCGCCCGGGCCGAGCGCCGACAGGCGCCGCTCGTGCGTGAGCTGGCTGAGCGGGTTGGTCTGGTCGACGACCTGCGACAGCTCGCTCCGGCCGAAGAAGAAATCGATGCTGCTGGAAATGCTCTTCGTGTTGACCAGTTCGGCGACCTTGCCGATGGTCTCCGGGTCCTTCAGACTCATGCGCTCCTGCACGGTGCGGCGGAGCTTGAGGAAGCCCTTGCGAAGTTCATCGGCCGCCAGTTCGTCGATCGTGCGCAGACGCCGGTTGCCGAGGTGGTCGATGTCATCGACCTGTCCCTGGCCGGAGCGCAACCGCAGGATGTAGCGGAGTGCTTCGACGAAATCCTCGGGGCGGAGCACCATCTCGGTCTCGGGGATGCCCTGCTCGAACTTGCGGTTCAGGCGGAAGCGGCCGACCTTGCCGAGGCGGTAGCGGTTCTCGTCGTAGAACTTCTCGCGGAAGAGGTTGCGGGCCTTGTCAGTCTGGACGGGGTTGCCGGGGCGCAGGCGGGCATAAATCTTCTGGAGCGCCTCTTCGTGGCTCTGGGCGGAGTCTTCCGCCAGCGTGTTCAGGATGATCGCGTCGCTCATCTTGACGATGACGTCGACCTGCTTGAGCGCGGACTCGCGGATCTTGTTGAGCGCTTCGCCGATCTGCCGGCCGGCACCGACGAGCTCTTCTCCGGTATCGGGATCGACGACCGGGGCGGCCGTCCACATTTCGGGCTTGAGACTCGCGACGCGGGTGCTCTTGACCTCGTAGAACGCGCGGATGATGGCTTCAGTGGTGCCGAACTTACCCCCCTTCATCTCGATCTTGCCTTCGGGAGAGACCGTGCGCTCACCCATGGCCCGCAGGAAGGTGGTGGCGGGGATCTTGCTGCTCTGGTCGATCCGGATTGCGAGGATGTCCTTGCGTGTGACGTTGATTTCGATCCAGGAGCCACGCTCGGGGATGATGCGGCAGGCGTGCAGCGCCCGGTCGCCCTCGGCGGATTCCTTGACAAAGTCAACGCCCGGCGAGCGGTGCAGCTGCGAGACGATGACGCGCTCCGAGCCGTTCACGATGAATTCGCCGCCGCCGATCATGATGGGAATTTCACCCAGGTAGATCGACTCTTCCTGCACCTCTTCCACGTCCTTGCGGTGCAGGCGCACGCGCACGCGGAAAGGCATGCCGTAGGACAGGCCCAGCTCGCGGCATTCATCCGGCGTATAGCGGGGTTCGTCGAGCGCATAGTCGACGTATTCCAGCCGCATGTTCCCGTCGTAGCTCTCGATCGGGAACACTTCGCGGAGCAACCCCTCCAGCCCATGTGGAGCGCGCTGGTCGGTGGACACTTCCTGTTGCAGGAAGCGCAGGTACGATTCCGTCTGGATCTGAATCAGATCCGGAATCTCGACAGCGTCGCCACAACGGCTGAAATCACGGACATACTGTACATGCATGCAGGAGCCCTCGAGGTTCTATGGTCAGCGGCCACCGGTGGGCCGCTCCCCCGGATCCCGGCAGGGTGAGGCCGCGACGGCGCAAAACGCGAGCCGGATCCGACCAGCCGGAGGGCTTTCGGATCGGCACCAGTGAGGCGGGTTGCTTGGCCACGTGCTCACCCAGGACCGTACCGTCGCATTCGCGTCGCCGAATCTGCGAAATCTCATACTACTACCACAAACGACTCGAAATGCAAGCCGAACACGTTTTTTTTCGGGCAGGGCCACTCCGGGAGGTGCCCAAGGCCCACCAGCGTGGTAACGTATGGGCATCCTGAGAAGGCCACCCCCTCTTGGGTTGTCATATGGAATGTATTATGGGACGATGGCTTGGGGTTGATTATGGAACCCGCCGCATCGGACTCGCCATTGGCGATGACCGCTCCGGTATCGCTTCACCGTTGACGACGCTGGCCGCCTCCGGGCATGCGCCCACCGACGCACGGGCGGTCCTCCAGGCCGTCCGTGAGCATGAGGCGGACGGCGTGGTCGTGGGCCTGCCCCTCAGCATGGATGGTACCGACAGTGAGCAGACCCGTATCACGCGCGCGTTCGCCGCGGCATTGCAGGTTTGTGTCCCGGGCCCGGTTGAACTTTTCGACGAACGCCTGAGCAGCTTTCAGGCCGATGCCATGCTCGCCGAAACGGGTGTCCGGCGTGGCCGACACAAGAGTCTGCGCGATGCGCTTGCCGCCCAGGTGATTCTGCGGACGTTTCTCGAGGGGCGGGCTTCCCGCAATCAAGAACCCACAACGGACGAGGCCCAGGAGTCGTAGAGCGGTGTGTCCGCGCACTCGCGGCCTGCGGCGGTGACCGTATAATCGCGCCGTGGGTCAGCCCAAGCGATGGAGTGGCGCTTGTGAGTACAGATTGGAAGGTTCCGCGGCGGTCGGACGTGACGACGGCGTGCGAGCACGTGGTCCAAATCGGTGAGAGCTTTGAGGCCTGCCTGATGGCCACGGAAACCGGGTACGAGCGCCGTGACTTCTGTGTGAACTGCACGTGCCGTCCGGCGGGGGGGGCGGAGCCATTGGCACGCTGGCGGGCCCGCCGGCCGGAGCCGGGTCACCGCCGCGTGCAACCGTTCGACTGGGAGGCGACCTACGGTTTCTTTGAACGGCTGGCGAGTGCGACCGATCCGCAGCAGTTGCAGTTTCGATTTGTGCTCGCGCTGTTGTTGTGGCGGAAGCGTATTCTGAAGTTCGAGTGTTCGCGCGCCACGCCGGACGGGGAGCTCTGGGAATTCATCACCGTGCGCAGTGGGGTGGTGCATCAGGTGGTGCACCCGGCCCTGGATGAGGCGCAGCTCGACCGGCTCAGCGAGCAACTCGAGGACCTCTTGAGTGGTCAACCCGCGGCGCTGGGGGAGCCCGGCGAATCCGGCGATCGCGTGATTGCGCCGGCCACGGAGGGTCACGATGACGAGCGCGCCTGAGGCCGCTGTGCGACTGGGCTCCGTGCTGCTGTGTGCTGCGCTGCTCACTGGACTGACGGGCTGCCCGCCGAGTTCGGCGCGTGGAGTAGCGCCCGAGAGTCGCCGCGAAGCCCTGCAGCGCGTCAACGAGAACCTTGTACGGCTCACCGAGCCGATCAGTGCGCCCGCTTTTGCTTCGTTCGAGTTCGTCGACGCGGCAGGCCGTCAGCGTACGCTTATCGGCTATGAGGCCCGCATTTTCTTCCGTCCGCCGAATCTCCTGCTGGTGGAGGTGCGCTCGCTGACAGGCACCGTCGCCCAGTTCGGGGCAAACACAGAGAAATACTGGGCGCTCGTGGACCTGCCCGACCTGAAGCGGCTGTGGTACGGCACCTGGCGCGCACCGCGCGGGCTGCCGCAGGTGGACTTGCCGATACCGCCCGCGGACCTGCTGGACGCCTTGATGCTGAGGCCGTTGCCCGAGACCGTCGACGGCGGCTTGCTGCCGGTGCTGCGGCTCGAGGGTGACGATCATCGTTTATTGTTCATGCGCGTGGCACTGGGGGGGCAACCGAGCGGCTGGCGCGAATTCCGACTCGATCCGGCGCCGCCGTACCAGCCCCTTGAGATCGTCGATCGCGATGCGGAGGGGCGGGTCCTGATGAACGCCCGGCTGGCGAACTACGAGCGGATCGGCCCCGACGGCCCCTATACGCCGCGCAGCTACCACGTGATCTGGCCGGACCGCGCGGAAATGCGTCTGACTGTGACCGGTGTGCGCTGGCGTCCGGATCTGCCGCTCGCGGCGTTCGATTTTCCGGGGGGTTGGCAACACGAGCGCATCGCGATCGACGCGCGTGAGGGGCAGAAGTGAGGTTTTGGCAAGCGGTGTGCCACACAAGAAGTCTGTGGCCGTGGGGTCGCGTGCTGTTGGTGGCCGCACTGTGGCTGGCCACCGGCGGCAACGTCGGCGCCCAGGTACGCGCGGTGCAGGAATCTGCGGAGTCCCCGACGCGCCCGACCACGAGTCCGGAAGTCTCCACACAGGTACTGGTCTGCGGAGACGAGGAGGGTTTGTGGGTCGTCGTGGCGAACCTGACGAGCACGCGGGTATTCCTGCGGGCGGTGGGCAGCGGCAGCTTTGTCGAGCAGCCGGGGCTGAGTGCGCAGGTGACGCGCAGCGCGGCGGTCAACGGCGCGCTGTTCGCCAAACTCGAGGGACGCCAGAACTGGGTACTGTTGGGTGGCCGCTGGTTGCGGCAGCGGGATTTGCCGGCTGGGGTCTTTCTGCTTGACTGGCATGGTGGCACCGGCACGCTTTTTGCCATGGTCCGTTCGGTTGAGCCCGGTGCGTTCTCACGAAGCGAGAACGATGTGGCCGGCAGCGCGAAGGATTCTGCTGAGCCGGGTTCGCCACCCTTGGCGCTCATGCGTTACATGCCGACGGGGTGGATCCTGGTAGCGACGGCGCCGTCCGCGATCGATTCCGATGCGGACCAGCCGGTGCGGCTCGGCGCACTGCACGACCAGCTTGCGGTGTTCTGGTATGACGCCCGTCGCAGCACGATCCGGCATGCGCAGTACGTGTTCGCGGACGACCGGTGGGATGAGGGTCCGGAGACGCCTCCCGTAGAGGGCCTGGTGGACTTCTGGGTTGCGGAGCTGGAGGGTGTGCCGGCCTTGTTGATTTCCAAGCCGCGCGCCACCGGCAGTGCAGCGCTCAGCGGCTTTCGTCTGCTCGCAGAGGGGGACGCGTGGCAGTGGCGCGCGGTGGAGCCGCGGCACACGCCGCTTCCGGCCGGGGGTGAAGTGGTTCGCTTCCTCGACGTGCAGCCCTATCGCGATGAAGCGGTGGCACTGGTGCAGGAAGCCGAGGGTGAGGTGTACTTGTGTCATGTGCGGCGCGAGACGGCGCCCACCGAGCCGGCCCTGCGAATCGCGGACGTGGTGCGCGGTCAGGATCGCGCGGATCGACGCCTGTACCTCTTTCAGTACCTCATGCTGGGGTTGATGACTGCGATTGTGATTTCGCTCTTCGCGCTACGGCGCAGCGCGATGGTGACTCCGGCGGCGCTCCCCGCGGGGACCATGTTGGCCCCCGTGTTTCAGCGGCTGACGGCTTTCCTGATCGACATCGTGCCATTGGCACTCTTGATGGGGGCGCTGCTGCGCGTCGGACCGCAGGAGGGCTTCCGTCGGCTCTTGGAGTGGACGCTTGCGGGCGACGCCTCGGAGGGGCGCCTGCCGGATCTTGCTACGCTGCTCTGGTGGGAATTGACCTGTTTCGTGTACATGCTCTACGCGATGTTGATGGAACTGTTTGTCGGGCGCACGTTTGGCAAGATGCTGTTTGGTATCCGGCTATGGGGTGAAGCGGGCCAGGCGGCGAAACCTGGGCAGATCGTGGTGCGCAATGCGTTCCGGCTGATCGAGCTGATTCCTCCACTGTGGCTGCTGGCCTTCGTGGTGGTAGTTTCACGAAATCGCCAGCGCGTCGGCGATATGTTTGCGCGGACGGTGGTGATCCGGTCCGATCCCAACGTGCGGTCGCCCGAGCCGCAGAAGTCGCAGGAGCCCGACGACCCGGTGTAGCCACGCGGCTGCCAGCCGACTACTCCTGCGTCAGAACGACGGTGCGCAACACGCGTCGCAACCCGTCCACATCACTCCCGTCGAAGCTGTTTGCCGTGTGGCTGTCCAGATCGAGCACCCCGGTGCAGCTTCCATCCGTGGCGATCAGCGGGAGCACGACCTCGGAAAGATCGCGCGGATCACACGCAATGTAGTTTGCGCCGAGGGTACGCACGTCGCCGACGATGAGCGGGGTACGGTTGAGAAGCGCGTGGCCGCAGGCCCCGTGGAGCCCGATTGGCGAACAAGCGGGCTTGTTGCGCATGGGGCCGAGGACGAGCTCCGTGCCTTCGAGCAGATAAAAGCCCACCCATGACACACCGGTGGAGTGCAGTGTTTCCCAAAGGGCGTCGACCACCCAGCGCATGCGGATTTCGGTGTTCGGCGGCTGGTCGGCCGAGCGCAGGCGGTCGGCGAGTTGGGCAGCGATGAGTGTGTAGGGGCGCGGCATGAGATCACTCCAAGTAGATCCGCTCGGGTGCGCAACCAAGCTTCACATTGACGCGCGGGCGAGACGCGGTATAGTAGATCTCGGTCGCTGGTGTCCGCCGCTTGGTGCGGTGGAAGAATAGGGAATCCGGTGAGAAACCGGAACGGCCCCGCCGCTGTGACCGGGAACGAACGCCGCCAACCCGTCATTGACCGCAGTTGCGGTTGAGAAGACGCGGCGCTTAGGTGCAGCCCCTTTGGGGGCCTGCGAGCCCGGGAGTCAGAAGACCTGCCAGTGTGACCGATCGTCGGAGCGGCTGCGTGGGAGAGGCCGTCGGCATGGTTCACCCCCTCGGGATATTCCCATCCTGAATCTCTGATCGGCGTCCATTCCCCGGGCGGACTGCGCTTCGTGCAGGCCGGCTCGTCGGGGGATGCCGCGGTGGCGAATCCGGGTCTTGCCCCTACCCCTGGCGGTACTGCTGCTCCGGTGGCGCGCAACACGTGGAGGTGTTACCGTGCGCACAGCGATGAGCGTGGGAGTGATGGGAGTGCTCGGCGCGGGCCTGTTGGCCGGCAATGCACGCGGTGCCTTGGTGGTCGATTTTGAGGATCTGGAATTGCCGCCGCAGGCGGTGTATTACGGCGCGGATGGCGCCGGTGGATTCACGAGCCGGGGAGCGGCCTTTCACAACGAGTACACCGATTTCGGCGGGGGCTTCTTCGCGTGGCAGGGCTGGGCCTACTCGAACATCACGGACAACACGACCGCGGGTTTCGGGAATCAGTGGAGCGCGTGGCCTGGTGGCGGGGCGGACGGCTCGGGCACGTATGGGGTTGCGTTCGTTGGTGCGCCGCGCGTCGATCTCCCGGTTGGCACCCACCCGGTCAGTGTCCAGCTTACGAATACGACCTATGCCGGGTTGGCGATGCGGCATGGAGATGCCTTCTCCAAGAAGTTCGGCGGACCGACCGGCGCGGACCCGGATTTCTTCCTGCTGACGATTACCGGCCTGGACGCGGCGGGTGCCGCGACGGGCGTGGTTGAGTTTTATCTCGCGGACTTCCGCTTCGACGATCACGCGAGCGACTACATCGTGGCTGCATGGACCGACGTGGATCTGACCGCGCTCGGCGCTGCGGTGGCGCTTACGTTTGAACTGTCCTCGACGGACCTCGGTCCGTTCGGCATGAACACACCGGCGTACTTCGCGCTCGACAACCTTGTCCTGACTCCGGAGCCGGCCGGTCTGGTTCTGTTCGCCTGCGGGGCACTCGTACTGGGGCGCCGCCGGTGAAACGTCACATGCTCAACCCGGTCCAGCGCCGATTCTCCGTTTGCGGTGCCGGTCGATGGCTGCTCTTGCAGGGTGCGGTGTGGGCTGGCCCGGCGGTGGCGCAATCCCCGTTCGCGGTGGAAGTCGTTTCATACGCACCCGCACCAGGGCAGTTCGTAAACCAACCGCTGTTCGCCGATCCGGCGGCGGCCCTCGGGCCGCCGTCCAGTGGTGGCGCGCTCAATCCGGGGGCAGCCCAGGTCGTTTCCCTCGGCGGGTTCGGCGGTGCGCTCACGCTGCGGTTTGCCGAACCCGTCCGGGATGATGCGGCGAACCCCTTCGGGTTGGATTGCATCGTCTACAGCAATGCATTCTTCGTTGGCGGCGATCCGACGCGCCGCTGGGCCGAGGCGGCTGTCATCGAGATTGCCCGTGACTTCGATGGTGACGGTCTGCCGGACACGCCGTGGTACGTCATTCCCGGGTCGCACATGCTCTTGCCGGCCGCGCACCTGTACACCCAGACCTGGGATGACGACCCGGCCGATCCGACCTGGCCCCCGGCGGACGCGGCCTGGTTGCCACCTGGTGTCACCGGTCTTTGGACAACCACGTCGTACCGCCTGCCGGGCGAGTTGGAAGTGCCGGTCCTAGTCCATCCGGCGGGCGCCAGCGCAATCGCGGAAGTGGTCTATGGTTATGCTGACATATCGCCCACGGCGCGGTTGGGTGACCTGAACGGGGATGGCATCGTGGATGATCCGACGATCCCGCCGGAACTCTTCTACACGCGGCCGAGCGACCCCTTCACCGTGGGTGTGACGCCGGGCAGCGGCGGCGGAGATGCTTTCGACATCGCGTGGGCAATCGACCCATACACCGGAGAACCCGCGAATCTGCCGGAATTTGACCTCATCCGCATCACGACCGCGGTTCACGCGGTTTATGGCATCCTCGGGGAACTGTCTGCTGAGATCGACGCGGTCGCGAATGTACGTGCCGGCCGGCTGGGCGACCTTCAGAACGACGGTGTGATTGACTGGGAGGATTTTGCGATGCAGGCGGCGTGTGGCGCGGGACCCCAGCGACCCTACCCGCCGAGTCCCTGCCGCGTGCTCGACATGGACGAGGATGGCGACATCGACCTGCACGACTTCGGCCTGCTGCAGCGGGAAATCACGGGACCCGGAGGAGCGCCATGAAGCATCGTGGTCCGCGCAGCTCGCACCCCGGTTTCACGCTGCTGGAACTGCTCGTGTCGGTCAGCGTAATCGCACTCCTGCTGGCGATGCTACTGCCGACACTTGGCGCTGCCAGGGAGCAGGCCCGCGCCGTGGTGTGCGCCTCGAATCTGCGGCAGATCGTGCTGGCGAATTTCGGCTATAGCGGGGATGAGCGCGGCCACCTCTGCCCAGGAGCTCGGGATATTCAAACCAACCTGCACCGGTGGCATGGTGTACGTGGTACGGTTGCGGCGCCATTCGATGCTGCGCATGGGCCCCTCGCCCGCTATCTGGGCGAGGATGCCAGGATCCGTGCGTGTCCCAGCCAGCGTGACTTCATACGGCAGTTCGGCGCGTTTGAGCAAGGCAACGGCGGCTATGGCTACAACCAGGCCTATGTCGGACGCGTGTTGCAGCGGGTCCGCGGAAGCACCTCGTATGGGGTCCGGACAGATGCGGCCGGGGTCCGAATCGAGATGATCCGCCGCCCGGCGGCTACGCTGTTGTTTGCCGACACGGCCTTCGCAGGGGTCGTCCAGGGTGTCATCGAATATAGTTTTGCCGAGCCGCGGTTTCATCCCGAGTACCTTGCCTGGGCGGCTCGGGCGGACCCTTCACTGCACTTCCGACACCGCGGCCGGGTGCAGGTCGCCTGGGGCGATGGTCATGTCGACGGTCGCCCGCGGACATACACGTATCAAAGTGGCTGGTACGCGGGAGATGCGGTGGCGGCCGGTCTCGGGTGGTTCGGTGAAGCCGACGACAACGGCTACTTTGATCTGGAATAGGGCTTCGCTGTCGGATCTTGTCTGGTCGGATGCGGTGATTCAAACGCGGCCGGCGCTGTGGGGTATTCAGGGTGGAACCGGGAGTTGCAACGTGCGCGGCTGCGTGGTGCAGCGGTGTGCAGAATCCGCGCGGTCGGGCCGATTGATTCGCCGTCCGCGGTCATCTATGCTACGTGCGACCGTGGGGAAGCCGCCGCGCGGGGACGAGGCGCCTGCACGGCTCCCGTCGAGTGTTTGTGCGCAACGTGCGGCGGCCGGATGCTCCGGCCGTACCGGCGCCGGCTCGGTGTCGGGCTGCGTTGCCAAAGGGTCACGCGATGCCAGCGGCCAGGGACAATCGATTCGCGATCATCAGCGATATCCACTCCAACTTTGAAGCGTTGGAGGCGGTTTTTCGTGACATTGACGAGCGCGGCATCCAGGAGGTTGTTTGCCTCGGAGACGTCGTGGGATACGGGGCGAATCCGAAAGAGTGCCTTGACCTGGTGCGGAAACGCTGCCGCCTGACGATCATGGGGAACCACGACCATGCAGTGCTGTTCGAACCGACCAATTTCAACCCGCCGGCCGAGAAGGCGTGCTATTGGACGCGAAGCGTACTGGAAGACGAGTCCGATCTGAAACTGCGCCGGAAGCGATGGGCGTTTCTCGGTGGGTTGCCGATCCGCGTGAAGGAGCGTGACCTGCTCTTCGTGCATGCGTCGCCGCGCCGCCCCATGAACGAGTACATCTTTCCGGAGGATGTCTTCACGAACCCGCAGAAGGTCATTGCGAACTTCGAGCGGCTGGATGCCCGCGTGTGCTTCGTAGGACATACGCACCAGCCAGGGGTGTTCGTGGACGATCCGTACTTTGATCCCCCACACGAGCTGCCGGACTCACCATTCTACGAGGTGGACGATGAGCGCGCGATTGTCAACGTGGGCAGTGTGGGGCAGCCACGTGATCGTGAGCCGCGGGCGTGCTACGTCGTCGTGTATCGCCGCCCGGATGAAGGTGGGGATGAGACCGAGAGTCTTGTTGCGCAGGCGCTGAGTTGCAGCATCGAGCAGATCGAGTTCATCCGAGTCGAGTACGATGTCGAGCGGGCGGTACAGAAAATTCTGGCCCAACCGCAACTCGAGGACCTGCTCGGCACGCGCCTGTATGACGGGCGCTAGGGCCGGGTAGGTGCGTGGTCGCTGCGGACCGCACGGCGGGGGAGGCGGCCGGTTCTGGCCGCCGTATCAGCGAAGTCAGGAGATATGCCCGCGATGGCAGGACCCCGGCAGGAATGTGAAGTTGAAATCCGCGTGCGCTATGCGGAGACGGATGCGATGGGGTACCTCCACCACGCGCAGTATTTCGTGTATTTCGAAATCGGGCGCACGGAACTGCTGCGGTCGAACGGAATCGCCTATCGGGACATGGAAGAAATGGGGATCTTCTATGTGGTGGCCCGGCTCTCGTGCAAGTACAAGCTGCCGGCCCGCTATGATGACCGGTTGATGCTGATCACGCGCACGGAACGGATGACGCCGGTCATGGTTGAGCACTCCTACCGCATCCTGCGGGATGGTGCGACGCTTACGGAAGGGGCTTCAACGCTGGTGTCCGTCGGGCGTAACGGTCGGCCGTTAGCTCTCCCGGAAGATGTGTACAACCGTCTGGTCGGGGTGGCGGCGCCGCCGGGTGGACACTAAGCTGCTAGGTAGTGGGGGGCGTGGTTTCATGTGTGGGAGTGGCGCGGGAACTTTGAGAAGGCGCTCGTCATGTTCAAGCGATACGGCTGGATCGCGCTGTGCACGGTAGGGGGGCTGCTGGCCGGGTTGGCAGAAGCCCAGGAAACTCCGCGCCCACCTGCCCAGGCAGAGCCGGCGGCTACGCCGGGTAATGCCCCGACCGCCACCGAGCGGCCGCGGGTGCGAACTCGGACGGACCACGCGGTGCGCCCAGGCGGACCACCCGTAGCACAGGCCAACACGAACGCCGCAGAGGTGAAGCCGCAGGTGTTGCTGCAGATCGCACAGGGGGCGCAGATCTGGGGCAACATCGTCGTGGAACTGGAGCCGGAGCACGCCCCGCGAACGGTCGAGAACTTCCTGCAGTACGTCGATGCGAGCTTCTACGATGGGACGATCTTCCATCGCGTGGTGCCGCAGTACCTCGCACAGGGCGGCGGATATCGTGGTATCGGCGACAAGGTCCGCGATGGCATCCGCCGCGCTATTCAGAACGAGGCCCGGCACTCGCCGCTCCGGAATGTCCGTGGCACAATCGCCGCGGCTCGCGCGCGTAACCCCAATTCCGCCACATGCGAGTTCTTCTTCAATCTGGCCGACAATCCCAAGCTCGATCACCCCAGCGTGGACGGCTACGGCTATACCGTCTTCGGCCGCGTGATCTCCGGACTCGATGTGCTGGATCGCATCGCGGCCGTGGAGCGCCAGCCCAATCCGCAGTACCCGCAGGAGCTGTCGCAGCCCGTGAATCCGCCCATGATCCGAACGGCACGGCTGCTGACTCCCCGGCCAAATTCTCTGCCGCCACGACCCGGCGAGGCGGCCCGTCCGGCGGTGCGCCGCCCTGATCCGGCGACCCCGGCACCGCGTCCCGGCGTGCGACCGACGGTTCCGCCCCCGCCCGTGCCGGAGCCGCTGCCGGATCTGCCGCCCGATGAACCGCTGCCCGATCCAAGCCATGATCCCGGCATCGAGCCAATCGATGATCCCATACACGATCCCATTCCCGAGCCGGACCCGGAACCGGCGCCCGAGCCCGAGCCGGAACCGGAGCCGGAGTGGGAGCCGATCCCGGAGCCGGAGCCCGAGCCGTTTCCCGAGTTCGAGACCGGCGGCCGTGCGCAGCTCGACGGACTGCTCGATCCAAGGACAGCCGGCTCAATTGGGTTGCGGTGATTCGTACGCAGCCACTCCGTAGAAGCTGAGCGCGACCACGCGGCCGCGGCTCCCCATTCCAACGATGTCAGATTCCAACGGCGCGTGGTGCGCCGTCGCCCGGGAGGTACGACCAATGACCCAGTCCCACTCCGACTCCTTCAACGCCCGCGCCCTGCTCTCCACCAGCGGCGGCGAGTTTGAGTTCTTTCGCTTGGCGGCGCTCGAGCAGGCCGGTCTCGCGGAGTTGGCGCGGCTGCCCTATTCCGTGCGTATTCTGTTGGAGAGTGTGCTGCGCAACGTGAACGGGTTCACGGTGCTGGACGAACACGTCCGGACTCTGGCCGCCTGGTCCGCCACGGGCAATGGCGATCAGGAAATTCCGTTCCTGCCGGCGCGCATCATCCTCCAGGACTTTACGGGTGTGCCCGCGCTGGTCGATCTGGCGGCGATGCGTTCGGCGATGGCGCGCCTGGGAGGGGATCCCCAGAAGATCAACCCGCAGATCCCGGTCGACCTGGTCATCGATCACTCGGTGCAGGTGGATCACTTCGGTAAGGCGGACGCACTGGCCTTGAACGCCCGGCTGGAGTTTCAGCGCAACCGCGAGCGCTACGAGTTTCTGCGGCTGGGGTCAACAGGCCTTCCAGGGCTTCCGCGTCGTACCGCCGGCGACCGGGATCGTCCACCAGGTCAACCTCGAGTTTCTCGCGCGCGGCGTGCTGCGGCGCGCGGTCGACGGTCGCATGCAGGCGTTTCCGGATACGCTGGTCGGCACGGACAGCCACACGACGATGATCAACGGGCTCGGTGTGCTGGGTTGGGGCGTGGGTGGCATCGAGGCCGAGGCGTGCATGCTCGGCCAGCCGATGTACATGCGCATGCCGGAGGTGGTCGGCGTGCGCCTGTCGGGAGCGCTGCGCGAAGGTGCAACAGCGACTGACCTCGTGCTGCGCGTGACGGAACTACTCCGCGCGCTCGGCGTGGTTGACAAGTTCGTCGAGTTCTTTGGAGAGGGCTTGGCGAGCATGAGTCTCCCCGACCGGGCGACTATCGCGAACATGGCGCCCGAGTATGGTGCCACCTGTGGCTTCTTCCCGATCGACGAGCGTACGCTCGAGTACCTGCGGCTGACCGGCCGGCCGGCCGAGGACGTCGAGCTTACCGAGCGATATAGCCGTGAGCAGGGGCTATTCCGCACGGCGGAAAGCCCCGATCCGAGCTATACGCAAACGGTCGAGCTTGACCTTGCCAGCGTGGAGCCGTGCCTGGCGGGCCCCAAGCGACCACAGGATCGCGTGGCATTGTCCGCCATGCAGACTTCTTTTCGCCAGGCGTTGCGTGCCCCGCTGAAGGAGCGCGGCTTTGCACTGGCCGAGGCGCAACTCGCCCGGACGGCCAGCGTGCCGACGAATGGGACGAAGGCGCAGCTTGGGCACGGGGCGGTGGTGATCGCAGCCATTACGAGCTGTACGAACACGAGCAATCCGTCGGTGATGATCGCCGCGGGGCTGGTTGCGAAGAAGGCGGCGGAGCGCGGCCTGCGTGTCCGGCCGTGGGTGAAAACTTCGCTGGCGCCCGGCTCGCGGGTGGTGACGCACTATCTGGATGCAGCCGGCCTGACGCCGTACCTGGAACAACTCGGGTTCCACACGGTGGGGTACGGCTGCACGACGTGCATCGGCAACAGCGGTCCGCTGCCGGAGGCGATCCGTGGTGCAGTGCGTGAAAGCGAGTTGATTGCCGCGTCCGTGCTGAGCGGCAACCGCAATTTCGAGGGTCGTATCAACCCGGATGTCAAAGCGAATTACCTTGCCTCACCACCGCTGGTGGTGGCCTACGCGCTGGCGGGAACCGTCGATCTCGATCCGCTGCACGAACCGCTCGGCACGGATTCACAGGGACAGCCGGTTTACCTCCGGGACGTGTGGCCGACACGCGCGGAGATCGACGAGCTCATTCAGCGCTGTGTGACGCCGGAAGGGTTCCGGGAGCGCTATGCTGACGTCTTTGCGGGTCCGCCGGAGTGGCAGAAGCTGGGCGTCGGCGACGGTTCGGTGTACGACTGGGACGAGGGCAGCACCTATATCCAGGAGCCGCCCTTCTTCCAGGAGTTGGCGCCGGAGCCCGGACCGATCGGGCCGCTGCTGCAAGCCCGTTGCCTGGCGCTGCTGGGGGACAGTGTCACGACGGATCACATCAGCCCGGCCGGATCGATCGATCCGACTTCTCCGGCGGGTCGTTATCTCCAGGAGGAGGGGGTCGAGGTTGCGGAGTTCAACAGCTACGGTGCGCGGCGCGGAAATGACCGTGTGATGACGCGCGGCACGCTGGCGAACCCGAGGATTCGGAACCTGCTTGCCCCCGGTACCGAGGGTGGCCTGACGATCCACCTCTCCACCGGTAACCAGATGAGCATCTACGACGCCGCGATGAAGTACCGCGCGTCGAACACGCCGCTCATCATCTTGGCCGGCCGGGACTACGGGATGGGCAGTTCGCGTGATTGGGCCGCAAAGGGCACACTGCTGCTCGGAGTCCGGGCTGTGATCGCGATCAGCTTCGAGCGCATCCACCGCAGCAATTTGGTCGGTATGGGGGTGCTGCCCCTGCAATTCCTGCCGGGGGAATCTTACGAAACACTCGGCCTGACCGGTCACGGCTTCTATGACATCCCGGACTTGAGCGATGAGCTCAAGGCGGGGCAGTTGCTGACTGTCGTTGCGACGAATCCGGATACGCAAAAGCACATCGAGTTCCAGGTTCGCTGTCGGATCGATACGCCGGTCGAAGTGACGTATTACCGCCACGGAGGTGTGCTACCGCTGGTCCTCCGTTCCCTGCTGCGGGCGGTGTAGCAGCCGGCGAGTCGCTGTGACACCGCGTGCCTGGTGGAGGAGCTTGCGTAAGATGGCGATCGTTGCGCTCGTCAGTGACCTGTTCTTTGAATCAAAATTGGCCGCCACGGCGGCGGCAGTTGGCAAGACGCTGTGTACGGTTCGCGACTGTGCTGCGGCTGAGGCCAGGCTTGCGAATGCGGATGGCCTGCTCGTGGATTTGCATGCCGCTGGTGATCCCGAGGCGCTGATCCGGCGGGCACGAGCCCTCCGTGCGGACTTGCCGATCGTCGCATTCCTCTCGCATGTCGAGGTCGAATTGGCCGCGGCGGCGCGGGCTGCCGGCGCCGGGCAGGTGCTCCCGCGCTCGACCTTTACCCAGCGCCTGCCGCAGATTCTCGCGGGTTTCGCGGCTCCGAGCTCGCACTCCGGATCGTTGCCACCGGCTTCCAGCGAAGCACTCTAGACCATCCCGCAGCGCGCCACAGAGCATCCCGAGGGCGTTCTTCGCCCCGCCCGGATCTACGGCCGTGCGGCGACCGCGGCCTCCTGTTCTTCACTTTCGCCCGGCGCGGATTCTTCGCGGGTGGTTGTCGGCGCCGGGGCTCGTGGCAGACCGCGCAGCGCATTCTGGCCCTGGCGGCAGTAGTCCATCGCGATCGTGGCGACGCGCATGGCTTCCTGCGGGGCGTGGAAGCCGGCCGAATTCTCCGCTTCGATGAAATCGATCAGGAAGCTGGCCTTGCGCTGGAAGTCACGGGCCTCGACGAGCTGCTCATCCGTAGCACCGGCGGTGCGGGCGGCCACGATATCGTCGATCAGCTCCACGAGGGCATCGAGAGCGAGGTTGCGCGCAAAGAGAAAGCGGTCCTGAATGGTTTCGGCCCGAGCGAGCAGCTCGCTTTCCGGGGCGCGGTGGCAGGTCTGGCAGGCATTCGCGATGTTGAGCAGCGGGCTGCGGACGTGGTGGTCACTGACCTTCATGGCGCCGACGCGCTGGTAGGGCATGTGGCAGTCGGCGCACGCGACACCCGCCCGGCTGTGAATGCCCTGGCTCCACATTTCAAACTCCGGATGCTGCGCCTTCAGCATGCGGGCGCCGGTTTCGGCGTGGGTCCAGTCGGCGAAGCCGATTTCGTCGAAATAGGCGAGGATCTCATCGGCTTTGCGTCCCTTGTGCCAGGGGTACGTGAGCCGCTTCTCCTGGCCCGCAAAATAGTACTCTACGTGGCACTGTGCGCAGACAAAGGAGCGCATTTCCTGGCGCGTGGCCATGGTGTTGACGTCGTAGTTCGCGATGCCTTCGGCCGCCTTGGCGACGCGAATGCCCTCCATGAAGGCGGGGCGTGTGATCCGGAGTTGCAGCGTCTGGGAGTCGTGGCAATCGATGCATGCGACCGGGTGGGAGACGTGTGCGCGGGCTTCCTCATAGGGCAGGGCGTTCATCTGCTCGAAGCCCTTCACGATGTCGCCGTTGCCCAGCTTCTTGTAGGCCTCGTAGGTCGAGGCGTGGCAGTTCAGACAGGTACCGGGTTGATTGAACTGCAACACGCGCTGAGTGTAGGTCTGATCCTCGAGCATGTAGGCATGGCCGCGCTCTTCACGGAAGTCGACCGCGAAGGCGTAACCCGCCCACATCCGCTTGAGCCGTGGATCGAGCTCGATCTTGGACTGCGCGACCTCGGACCGCGGATCGTCGGTCGTGGGCTCGCGCACGATTGCCTCGCTGCCGCCGTGCCGGGTGCGTTCCATGTCGACCGTGCGCATGTAGCTGTCGTACTGCAGCGGGAAGTTCTTGCCCCACACGGCGGGGTCGTAGGTGTCATCATCCAACTCGACCACGCGGAAGAAGGGATTGCGCGCTTCCTGCTTGTGCTCGAAGATCGTGACCAGCAGCCAGGTGATACCGAATGCGGTGCCCAGTGCGGCGACTCCGAGGACGACCAGCACCCAGGTGCGGCCGAGACCCTTGCTCGCAGTCTCGGGGGGCTTGGGCTTACTCTCTGTCATCGACCGTGATCTCCTTTCGATAGCATTTCGTCGGCCGGGAGGTTTCCCCTCCGGGGGCTCAATGCAGGTGACCGACCGAACGGTGGCAACGAATGCACGACATCGGCTCGCCACCCGGCACCAGATCGATCTGGTGCACGACCTGGGAGTGGCAGTATCGGCAGGCCTGCTCGGTGATGGCTGCGTTGCGCGGCGTAATCTCGATCGGCTCGTGAAAGCGGCCGGTCGTGAAAGCCAGGGAGTGGTTGTAGCCGTTGATGGCCTTCGTCAGGTACTTGCCGAAGAAGTCATGCGGAGTATGGCAGTCGTTGCAGGTCGCCACCGCGCTGTGGCTCCCATGAATCCAGCCGTCGTACTGTTCCTGCATGATGTGGCAGTTCACACAGGCCCGTGGATCATTCGTCATGTACGAGGCGCCATGGGCGTATACGAAGGTGTAGAGTCCGACCCCGACCGCAGCACCGCAGGCCACCACCGCGAAGGGGACGGCCACGCCCAGCAACTGCGCCAGCCACTTTCTACGCATCTTGCAGGTCTCCATGGTCGGTGGCCGGTCAGTGCTCGGCCACGACGATCAAATCCACGCTGCGCTCGCGGGCATAGGGTTCTTGCTCATAGCTCCCGTAGCAGCGCACCGCTCGTACGCCCGCCTCTTCGAGGTACGTCCGCAGCACAGCCGCCTCCAGTCCGAGGAAGGGGACCGACTCGAACACGTGCGGCTCGGTGGAATCGCACACTGGTACGGCCGCGAAATCCACGTAACCGCTCGCCCCGGCCCGGTGTACGCCCTTGACGAGGGTGTGGGGCGTTCCATCTACGGTGACGGTTCGGCCGATTTGCCACTGCAACGGGCCGTCGGGCAGGCGGAACAGGTTCAGTACATGGAGCACGATGATGCCGCCGGGGCCGGTCGCCGACACCAGTGCCCGCACGGCTCGCTGGACGTCCTCGGAACTCGGGGCGAGGGCCAGCGAATTCCCGGTGCAGACGACCGCGTCGAACTGCCTCGCCGGCAAGACCGGATCGGTAAAGGAGCGCGTCACCCAATGCAGGCCGCTTGCGGTACCGGTGCGCTCCGCGGCGAGGCGGAGCATCTCAGGATTGACATCGGCGCCTTCCACCGTACAGCCCCACTCGGCGAACAGTGCCGCGTGGCGACCCGTACCGCAGGCGGCGTCGAGCACGCGCGCCACGGCGTGTCGTTCGAACAGCGCCCGGTAGAAGGGGGCTTCGCGCGCCAGGCGTCGCGGCCAGTCGACGAGCGCATCATAAAGCGCGGCCCGGGGTGTGAAGCGTGGTGCCGACATGGTGGGCAGTGTACTTGGTGATAGGACGATTGCCACTCTTTTCCGTGCTTCCTTTCGCCTCAAAATAGCAGGTGCAGCAGGTAGTGCAGCCGCCCGCTGCGCAGCAGTCGCCAGCCCGCGATGCGCATGACGGTCCGGATCTGAGCGCGGTAGTACGGCGGGTAACAGTGCGTCGGACAATCCTTGCACATCGGCTTCGGGTTGTACGGGCATCGACTGCGCATCACGGCAGCGTGACCGAGCAGGCGGGCGCACTCCGGGCAGAGAACCGGCGGTCGACGCAGCAACGCTGCGAGCGCGTCCGGCCGCAGCTTTACCGGAATGCGCGCCGCCACCGGGGCATGGTGGGTACACTCGCAGTAGGTTTCGATGAAGAGGGCGAGTGTACGCAGGTCGCGGCGAAGCTTGCGGTCGCCGCCGGCCGCGCGGGAGCACGCTGGCCCGTCCCGTGCCGCGGTTTCCGCCCGGTGGGGCGGAGAGTGCGGAGGCGGCGCGACCGGCAGCGACGGCATGAACTTACTCCGGCGAGGGGACGCCGTGCGGACGGCGCCCCCGGATTCGAAGTCTCGACTCAGAGCGCCTGCCCGAGGGCTCCGCGCAAATCGACCTCGGCGCTCTGGCCCGTCAGCCGCAGGTCGTACTTCTCCTGCAGAATCTTGAACACGTTCGGCGAAACGAACGCCGGCGGATTCGGGCCGATGCGGATGCCGCGCACTCCGAGATGCAGCAACGTCAACAGGACCGCGACGGCTTTCTGTTCGAACCACGACAGCACGATCGTGAGCGGCAGGTCGTTTACCGAGCAGCCCAGTGCCTGTGCGAGTGCCACCGCGACCTGGATTGCGCCATAGGAGTCATTGCACTGGCCCATGTCGAGCAGCCGCGGCAGCTCGCCGACACCATCCAGGTGCAGCGTACCGAGCTCCTCGTTGCGAATCCGGAACTTGCCGCAGCCCATGGTCAGGATCAGCGAATCCTTCGGGGTGCGCGCGGCGAAGTCGGCGAAGTAATTGCGGCCGGGCTCGGCGCCGTCGCAGCCGCCGATGACGAAGAAGTGGCTCAGCTTACCGGCCTTGACGGCATCGAGGATCGCACCGGCAGCGCCGATCAGCGTACTGTAATGGAAGCCGATGGTCGTCTCGCGCACCTTGTGCTCCCGCAGCGGTGCGCTGCGCTGCGCGCACTCGATCACGGCGCTGAAGTCGTTCGTCTTGAGCCGCTTGCCGCCTGGGACGGCGGTGACGCGGGTGGTAAAGAGCCGGTCCTTATAACTGCTGGGCGGGATCAGCACGCAGTTGGTGGTGGCGAGAATGGCGCCGGTGAACTCCGCGAACTCGCGCCGCTGCTTCTGCCAGGCGTCGCCGAAGTGCCCGACGAGGTGCGGGTACTTGCGCAACTCGGGGTACATGTGTGCCGGCAGCATCTCACCATGCGTGTAGACGTTGACGCCGGTGCCCTGGGTCTGCTCGAGCAGGTCGCGCAGGTCCACCATGTCGTGCCCCGTGACAAGGATTCCGGGACCGGCCTTCGTACCCTCGTAGACCGCGGTTGGAGTCGGCCGGCCGAACTGCCGGGTGTGACCTTCGTCCAGCAACTGCATTGTGCGCAGGTTCATCCGGCCGCACTCGAGAACAAGCTCAAAGAGCGAGTCCAGGTCGAAGTTGACGTTTGTCACGGTCGCAAAGAGGGCCTCTTCGACGAAGGCGTCGACTTCCTCATCGATCATGCCGAGCCGGCGGGCATGGTGGGCATAAGCCGCCATTCCCTTCAAGCCGTACAGCAGTGTCTCCTGGAGCGACTGCACATCGGGGTCTTTGCCACACACGCCGACATCGGTGCAGGCCGTACCATGCTGAACCTGTTCACACTGATTGCAGAACATCCGGAACTCCTTCCTCGCCACAATGGACAAGGTGCTATCGGGGTAACCGGCCACCGCCGGTGGGCGGCCGTCTCAGGGCTACAGCTACCGGTGCAATTCGCCGCAGGATTGCGGCAGTTCGTGGAGGTGCTCCGACTGCCAACTGCCGTCCACGCCGATGACCACCTCGGTCACGGGTGTGGTGACAGCGGCCTGGCGGCGTGCGGCCAGTACCGCGGAGACGAGACCGATGCAGCAAGGCACCTCCATCCGTGCCACGACCACCTCCTGCAGATCGTTGAGGGCGAGAATGGCCGTCAGCTTCTCGACATAGGCGTTCAGATCATCGAACTTCGGGCAGCCGATCAGGACGGCCCGCCCGCGCAGCAGGCGACTGTGAAAAGCGGCCGATGCAACCGGCACACAGTCCGCCGCAATCAGCAGCCGCGCGCGCCGCAGCACCGGTGCCTGGGGCGGCAGCAGACCGAGCTGCACCGGCCAGTGGGTCAGCTCGGAGCGGGCGGCGTCACTCTGGCGGACTGCTTCGTCGGCTGAGTTCGATTGCGTTGGGGGCACCGATCCGAAAGTCCGTAGTCGACTGCCGGGGCAACCCTGTGTACCCACCGAGGATCGTGGCGAAGCCGGCATGTCGGTGCCAGCGACAGGCAGCCGAGTTCGGGCGGCGGCCACCGCCATTTCATCAAACTCGGCGGCCGTCCGTTCCTCGATGGTGATGGCCCCGCGCGGGCAGTGTCCCAGGCATGCGCCAAGTCCGTCACACAGCTTGTCCGAGACGAGGCGGGCTTTGCCGTCGATGATGCGCAGCGCGCCCTCGTGGCAACTCGGGATGCACAAGCCGCAGCCATCGCACTTTTCTTCGTCGATATGCACGATCGCACGGACCATTCGTCGACTCCTTCGGCCGGGGCCGTGGGCGGAAACCGCCCTGCCAGCCGTTGCTGTTCAAGGAGAAGTGTCGGACAATCCGGAGCGGCGTGCCTTGACCTGCATCAAGCGGTTCCGAAAATCGCAGCAGAGGTTGGTTCGTGATGCTGCTGACAGCTAATGAAATCCTGCGCAAGTGTGGTCTGTTCCGTGAGTTAGATGACGAGTCGCGGGCCTTGCTGGTGGCCGAGGCCGTGCTGAAAAAATTCGTGCGCGGTCAGCGGATTTTTCGGCAGGGCGAGGAATGTCCCGGCCTCTACATCGTGGGACAGGGCCGGGTGCGGGTCTTCAAATTCGCGCCCAATGGGAAAGAGCACGTACTGCACTTCGCCGACCCGGGGAAGACGTTCGCGGAGGTGGCGGTGTTCGGCGGGTTCAACTGCCCCGCCGATGCGGAAGCAGCCGAAGACAGTGTCTGCGTGCTGCTACCCGCGCGGCGGTTGCGGTACCTGTTGGAGCACGAGCATAAGCTCTGCCTGCAACTGCTCACCGGCATGGCCCTTTGGGTGCGGCACCTGGTGGGCTTGCTGGAGGATCTAGTACTGCGTGACGCCAGTGGCCGGGTGGCGCAACACCTGCTGACGGCGGATCCGACGGGGGGCCGGGGTACGTTTGCGCTGCCGATGCTGAAAAAGGATCTCGCGAGCCACCTCAACCTGACGAGCGAAACGCTGTCGCGCACATTGCGGCGACTTGCGGATACGGGTTTGATCGAGTTGGCAGACGGTCAGCAGATCCGGATTTTGGAGCCGGGCGCGCTGCGCGAGGTTGCGGACGGGATACTGCCGGCGGAGTTTGAGTAGATCCGCGGAACAGGTCGGTGCTCTGCCGGTTGCTCACTTTCGGCGAGGTTGATTTCGTGCGGCAGCGCGCTCAGCCCTCGACGATGCCCAACGGCTCCCGTACCCGCCACTTGCCCCGCGTGAAGTCCGGGAACTCCACCGGCCGACTGCGCTTCGCCACGGATTCCGCCGTGAGCGGGAACACCACGCTCCATGCGGCCGCATCGTATACGTCCATGTCCAGCGGTAAGCCATGCCGCAAGCAGTGAATGAGTCGGTAGTTTTCGAGAAAATCCATCCCACCATGCCCGCCCGCGGCCTGCTGAACGGTCTCCGACTTCCAGAGCGGATGCTCAAATTCGGCGTACGCGTCGAGTGTCTCCCAGCCGTGTCCTTGGCTGCGGCCCTCGATATGCACGCGCGGCGGGTATTTCTCGAAGATGCCCCGCGTGCCCTGGACGGTGTGCTTGCGACTATACGGCCGGGGCAGGTTCGTATCGTGGACGAGGTAGATGGTGCGTCCGAGCTCGGTACGGATCAGCGTCGTATTGACGTCGCCGAGAACGAAGCGTTCCGCGCGACGCGGGTCGTCGGGGGCGAGCACTTCCTGCTGGTAGAGTTGCAGCCCGCGTGACGGGCCGCTCATCGACACGAGATACTCGAAGCGATCGCCGCGGTTGATGTTCATGTTCTGCGCAACGGGGCCGAGCCCGTGCGTGGGGTAGAGATTCGCATCGTACTTTCGGGAGTAGGGGCGGCGCCACCAGCCCTCGCCATCCTCATCGAATTTCACCGGGCGCAGGTCGTGCAGGTAACCGCACTCGCCGTGCAGAACCTCGCCGAGCAGCCCTTGGCGCACCAGGTTCAGGCACAGCAACTCCGCCCGATCGTAGCAGCAGTTCTCCATCATGATGCAGTGCCGGCCGGTGCGCTCAGCGGTCTCGACAAGTTCCCAGCAACCGTCGACCGTCGTCGCGGCGGGGACCTCGGTGGCCGCGTGCTTGCCGTGCCGCATGGCCGCCAGGCAGACGGGTACGTGCCACTCCCAGGGGGTCGCGGTGAAGACCAGATCGAGCTCCTCCTGTCCGCAGAGCCGTTCGAAATCGCGCTCACCGCGGGTGTAGAGCGTGGGCGGAGCTTGTCCGGCGGCGGTGACGAGTTGGGCTGCGTAGTCCGCGCGCTCCGGGCGGATGTCGCAGACGGCACGGATTTCGGCGCCGCGGATCTTCAGCAGCGTGGCCACGTGGTGCGTGCCCATGTTGCCGACGCCGACGAAGCCGATCCGGACACGGTCGAGCGGTGGGGTGACGAAGAGGGGGGCGCTCGCGGCGCGCTCCGCGCGGCGGCGGCGGCTCGCACAGCCCGGCAGGGTGGTGCCGACGGCGGCGCCGAGGCCGACCAGGGCGCCGAGCTTGAGGACCGCCCGGCGGTCGAGGAAGGGATCGGGTGGTTCGTGTGGATCGGGGGCGTTCGTCTCCATGAGCAGCTCCGAAATGTGCCGTGTGGTCGGCCTGCGGATGAGAGCACGATAACGGATCGCCCTCAGTGGGGGGAGGGGCGGGCGGCGGGCAGTCGCGGAGAGTGTGCTGCCCGCAGCGCACGGCGGACATGCAGAGGTCGCACCGGGCTGAGCATCGGAGCCGGGGGATTCCTGATGCGTGAATACCACAAGCTCTGCAGAGTCATGGCCCGCACGCGTCTCGCTGCGGTCATATGACCGCGTAGTTTCGAACGGTGTAGACGCGTGGCCGGCGTGGTCGGTTCAGCGCACACTCACCAGGTCGCTCGGTTCCGCCACGCCCTGCGCGAAACGGCTCACCACGGGGTCCGTCGATCGCAGCACATCCGCCGGTGTGCCGTCGGCCACGAATTTTCCGTTCCATAACATGAGCACCCGGTCACCTACCTCGGACGCCGTCTTCATATCGTGCGTTACCACGATGCCCGTGACGTGAAACTGCTCCTGCATCCGCCGAATCAGCTTGTTGATCACGTCCGCCCGCTGCGGATCAAGACCCGCCGTCGGCTCATCGTAAAGGATCAGCTTCGGAGGCGGGTCCATTGCGATCGCCCGGGCGAGTGCCACACGCTTCTTCTCACCGCCGGACAATTCGGCCGGACGCTTCTGCTCGAACCCCTGTAGTCCCACCACCTCCAGGCATTGTCGCGCCAATTCGAAGACCGGGCCGCGATCACGTCGCCGCGCTGTGTTCTCCAGCATCGGAAACGCCACGTTCTCCACGACGCTCATGGAGTCAAACAGCGCGTTGAGTTGAAAAACGAAGCTGATCTGTCGACGGATCGGCACCAGCGCGCGTTCACTCAGCCCGTCGATTCGCTGCCCTTCGAAGTACACCGCCCCCTCGTCGGGTCGCAACAGCCCCACAATGTGCTTCAGGAGCACACTTTTCCCCGTGCCCGACCGCCCGATGATCACGGTTGTCTGGCCACCCGCCACGGCCAGGTTCACCCGGTCCAACACGCACTGCGAGCCGAATGACTTCGAAACACTGCGCAGCTCGATCACGGGCACGTTCTGAGCGGTCGTTGCGGGGGAAGTATTCACCGGTTCTGCTCCGGACAGATCGGCGGTCATCATGGGCACGCATGGCCCCGCAGATCGCGATCGCGTGATGATAGCCGAATGGTCGCACCCGGCGAATCCCGCGCACAAGACACGGCACATTCCTTACTTTGCGGGAAGGCGTGGCGTAGCACTGCACTCCGGCGCCGCGGAAGCAGGGGCTGCGCCGGGTCCCGGCGGCTGAAGTTTCTGCGCTGCGCCGGATGCGTGGCCACTGCTCAGTGTGACCGCCGTGCGAGGTGGGAGTGTGTAGCAGCGGATCGGAGCGGGGGTAAACGAGCGTCCGTCATTTGTAAGTCGTGAAGTATCAGTTAGTTGCGTCAGGGGTGGTGCTCGCGCCAGGATTTGCAGTTTCACCTGGATTCATGCTGTTGCACATCCCCTCCGCGTCGTCAATCTGTATCGGGGACCCGGTTTCTGAACACTGTTCAAACCACTTTGCGCTGGTGCGATTCGCGGTCGTGTCTCCTTCCTGCTGCGGCGGGATTCCTGGGGTGCCGCCACCGGAATTCTTCAGCGCGCGTGATTGGGGGGCCGGTTCGTCGTCTTGTACCGGGCGGTCGCTCGCAGCGGCCGCGATTGGTACGTTCGAGGCCGAACCGATGCCCCTCCTGCAGGACGATGTGAGCGTGCGCTATGTGCGTCGTATGCCGCTGGACTTTCAGGTCGCCGGCGGTGACGGCTACCGCTTCTCCGTGGTGCGCTTCAGTGGCACCGAGGGCCTCTGCCGGCTCTACCGCTTCGAGATCGACTTGGCGTACGGTGATGCGGAGCCGGTCATCCTTGACGAGCTGGTGGGCAGGCCGGCTGTGCTGAACGTGCGCGGCGCTGACGGTGACCGCCATTTTCACGGCATCATCGGGCGCTTCGAGATGACCGGTGAGGCGGCCGGCCAGACGCACTTTCGCGTGGAGCTGGTGCCGACGGCGTGGCTGCTGACGCACCGCTACGACTCGCGCATCTACCAGAACAAGTCGGTGCCGGAGATCGTCGCGGATGTGCTCGAGCGGGCGGGGATTCCGGCGGACCACTATCGCTTTGCGCTCGAGAAGACGTATCCGCCGCGCGAGTACTGTGTGCAATATCGCGAAACGGATTACAACTTCATCGCCCGACTGCTGGAGGAGGAGGGTATCTGGTGGTGCTTCGAGCAGCACGAGGAGTTGCACATCCTGCTCATAGCGGATGTGGCGGCCGCGTATGCACCGATTGAGAGTGAGGGGGCGCTGCGCTACGTGCTGCCGACGGGGCTCAACTCGGAGGAGGACCACGTCTTCCGCTTCCGGCTGGGGCAGTCGGTGCGGCCGGGGGCTGTGCTGCTGAACGAGTTCAACTTCGAGAATCCGGCGCTGGACCTGCGCTGCGAGCACGAGACCGGCCGCGATGAGCAGCTCCGGTTCAGCGATTACCCCGGGGACTACGGGGCGCAGTCGGACGGAGTGGCGCGGGCGCGGGTGCGTGCGGAAGAGTTCGAGGCGACCCGCATCACCGGTATCGGCCAGAGCGGGTGCCGGCGCCTCGCACCCGGTCGCACGTTCGAGCTGAGCGGTCACCCATCGGCCGCGTGCAACGGGTCTTACCTGCTGACGGCCGTCCGGCATGAAGGCAAGCAGCCCACGTCGCGCTCGGTGGGGGATGCGGACGGCCGGGCCCGTGTGCTCGGAGCGCGTCTGCACCAGGCGGTCCTCGCGGCGCGCCAGAGCGACGAGCCGGCCGTGCGGGAACTTGCGGAAGCGCTGCTCGAGATCACGGCGCGGCTGTCGGCCGGCGACCCGACCGCGCAGCGTGCGCGGACGGAGTGGGTGTATCACGCGGGGCAGGTGGCGCGCGACCTGGCGAGCGTGGCCGGTGCGCGTGGGGAGAGTGCCGCGGATGCGCTCACGTTGCCGCATCTGATCGACGACGTGGCGCGGTCGGGTGCAGTCGACTTCGATGCGCCCGTGTACCAGTGCCGCTTCGAGTGCGTTCCAGCGGCGGTGACGTATCGCCCGCCGCGCATCACGCCGTGGCCAGAAATGCGCGGTACGCAGACGGCGCGGGTTGTGGGGCCCGCGGGAGAGGAGATCTACTGCGACGAGTACGGGCGTGTGAAGGTGCAGTTCAACTGGGACCGTGTCGCGGCGTTCGGCGCGAACGCGTCGTGCTGGATTCGGGTGAGCCAGGGCCTCGCCGGCGGCAACTACGGGATGCTGATGCTGCCGCGTGTGGGGCAGGAAGTGATCGTGGATTTCCTGGAGGGGAATCCGAACCGGCCGATCATCATTGGCAGCGTGTACAACCGCGACCACATGCCGCCGTACAAGTTGCCGGAAGACAAGACGATCTCCGCGATCCGCACGTGCAGCAGCCCGGGTGCGGGCGGGGCGAATGAGATTCGCTTCGACGATGCCAAGGACAAGGAGGAGCTACTGCTGTACGCGCACAACGCGCTGCACCTGCGGGCGCGCGGCAGTCACTTCGAGAGCACCGGCGGGGACCGGCACGCAACGGTGGGCAAGAATGCCTACGAGCTGGTGAAGGAGCAGAAGCATTCGCTGGTGAAGCTCGACCTGATCGAGCAGATCGATGGCTCGAAGCACCTCAAGGTCGAGGGCGACGTGAAGGAGTTTCTGCACGGCAAGCAGACCAAGTTTGTGAACCGGCAGTACAACCTGCTCAACGGCGACGGCATCTGGCTGGGGTCGGACACCAGCGTCACGCTCTGGTGCAACGGCAACTTCATCAAGTTGGATAAGAGCGGCATCACCATCATGGGGAAGATGGTGAACATCAACAGCGGCGGATCCGCAGAGGTTCCGGAACCCGACGGGCCGACCCCCGTCGAGGAAGCGAAGCCGGCCGCGACGACGCGCTTCGGGCAGAACGTTCGTTATACGGAGACTCCGGAGGAAGTGCCGCCGGCCGAGACCGTGAGCGCGAAGCAGACGTCGTGGATCGAGATCGAGCTGGTGGACGAGCTCGGGCAGCCGCGGCCAGCGGAGGAGTTCGTGGTCGTCGAGCCCGACGGCACGGAGCACACGGGTGCGACCAACGTGAAGGGGCTGGCGCGCGTGGCCCTGAGGGAGCCCGGGGCCTGCCAGATCAGCTTCCCGAAGCTGGATGCAGCGGCGTGGGAGCGGTTGTAACGGGGCCGCGCGACGGAGACTCGGATGATGGCAGATACGAGCACGGCATTCCTGCGAATTCCCGGCGTTCGGGGCACCTCGAGTACCCCGAGTCGGCGTGACTGGATCGACGTCCTCGGCACCAGTTTCAAAGCTCCCCGGCCGCGACGCGCGCCGAAGGACGGCGAGGCATTTGTAGAAGAAACGTCGGAGGTCATCGTCGTCAAAAGCGTCGACGCGGCGTCGCCCGTGCTGGCTGCCGCGCACACCGAAGGTCGCACGTTCACCGCGGTCGAGTTTGAGCTTGTCTCGGGCACGAAGACGCGCAAGGTGACACTGGAGCACGTGCTGATCGGGAGCTATGCGGTCTCGAATACGGACCCTCCCACGGAAACAATCACGCTCGCGTACGTGAAGCACGTAATCAAGGATCGTGCCGCGACAGCCGACGACGCGACCGTGGAGCCGGATCGCGGAGATGGCGATGCGCAGCCGGATGTCGGCCCGGCGCAAGCGCAAACGTCTGAACCCGACGCCGAGGACGCGGCAGCGCCTGCGGAGGTGCCGCATGAGGGAGGCGGTCCGGTAGGCACGGGCGAGCGCATCGTGCGCAGCGGCGAATGCACTGCCAGCATTGCGAAAGAAACCGGCCACTTCTGGCGGACGATCTGGGACGATGCCGGCAATGCCGACCTGCGCGCCGCACGTGAGAATCCGTTCGTGCTGCTGCCCGGGGATCGGGTGCATGTGCCAGCGCTGCGGCAGAAGTGGGAGCCAGGTGACGCCGAGAAGCGGCACCGTTTCCGCCGCAAGGGGGAGCCCGAGGTTCTGCGGCTCCGTATCCTGAGTGACGCGGTGCCGCGCGGCAACGAGCCGTTCGTGCTGGTCGTCGATGGAGTCGAGCACCGCGGCAGCACCGATGCGGATGGCAACCTCGTGTGTCCGATTTCTCCCGCCGCGCGCCGGGCGCACCTGCGCGTCGGCGAGAGTGAGGATGCGCTGGAGTACGAATTCGACCTCGGTCACGTCGATCCGGTCACCGAAATCTCGGGTGTGCAGGGGCGGCTCAAGAACCTGGGCTTCGACTGCGGACGTATCGACGGCAAGCTGGGCAAGTTGACGCGGCAAGCGCTGCGGAAATACCAGAAGTCGCACCAGCTTCGGGTGACCGGCGAGCCGGACGAGGCAACACGGCGCAAGCTTCAGGAAAACTACGGCTGCTGATATTCCGACCGGACGGTCGGGCATGATGAATTGGAGTGCACGATGTCGGCCAATGACAAGAACGGCCATGGCAAGACCGAAGCGCACAAGGGTGCACCCGCGACCAAGCACACGGTGAACACCGTCGACCGGTCGACGTACATTCAGGCGCGCATCCTGTTTCCGGCGCTCGGTTGTCCGGCGGTGATCAATCCCCAGGGCACGGGCTCGTTTGCCACGCGCGGCATCTGCATGCTGCTCGTTTCCGAGCGTGAAAAGCTGACGGCCGCGGACGTCGCCCGCCATGTGCGCATCGTTTCGTGGGAGCGCCGGCGCACGCGCTACACGGCGCCGCGGTCGGAGGGTGGGTCGGAGGCCTTCGACGTGCAGTCGATCACGGTGCGGCCGCTGAAGCGGGAGTCGGCGAAGGGGTTGACGCAGCTTCACCAGCTCGGCGGCATCAGCGGCCACTACCTCGGGCTGTCCAATGACGTACTCAACTGGTACACCAGGCACGGCCTGCGGTACCTGCACGAAATCCGTGTCGATCCTTCCGCCCTGTCACAACTTGTACAGGGCGAATTGTACAACCTGTTGTGGGTCAATGAGAACAAGCAGGACGGCCCGCAGCAGCGCTCGGCCGAAATGAACCTTCTGATCAGGAACTACGCGTGGCGCTCGCGGCTGGGAAACGACAACGTGCCATCGTGGGACCGCTTCAAGAAGTACTTCGCGACCGAGGAAGAGGCGCGGAAGCACTGGATCGGGATGCGCGACGAGTATGAATACGACTACCAGCGCGACGAAAGGCCTTCGAACACAGCGATCGAAGTGACGTCGGCTTCGTCGCATTCCTGGCGCTCCTCGCCCGCGAGACTCAAGGTGACTCCGAAGACGCCGGACAACCGTACGGAGTGCCTGCACCCGGTCTTTGTGCGTTCGGCTCAACCGCGACTGCGTATCGGGCACCTGACAGACACGCACGTGGATATCCGCTGCGATACGTACGCGGCGAACTTGCGCGCGGCCGGCAATACGAGCGCTCTCCAGCAGTACGTGAACTGGAACGACTCCTTCGAGAAGTTCTATCGCAGCGCGCAGCAGAACTGCGGCGTGTTGCTGTTGACCGGTGACCTGATCGACTACGGCCGCGGCTTCAGCGAGCGCGCCGGGGCGCAACTCGGACATGGCAGTGACTATTGGCGCGACCGAAACTGGTTTCTGTTCTATTCCCTCTTTGCGAGCGGCGGCAACTACAGACAGCCGGCCTACACCATCCTCGGCAACCACGATTGGCGTATCAATCCCTACCCTCCGTTTGGCCGAGGTGCTCCAGACCCCGAAGACATGGGCTTCCGCAGCAAGGACGATCTGCGCGCCGCGCACGGGTCTGGGTACGAGCCCGGCCTGGCCTATCATGTCGACCTGAGGAATGTCGCCTCCCACTTTCGTCAGAAAGTCATTACCCACAGCGGCAGTCTGGAGAACAGGGGTACGCCACTGGAAACCCGCATAGAGTCCGTGGCCTGGTATCTACTGCTGATCAACCCGTTTCTGGACTACGCTTGCCCGCTCCCGGGCGGATACAACGTGGTGATGCTCGACTGGGCCGAGAATGAGAAGGTCGACTTTCCGCTCATTCTGGGGGGTAAGGACTACGGCAAGGCCCGCATCAAGTTCTGGGACGTCAGGAACCAGGGCGGTCCAATGGCCATGGACAGTCTGTCTACGGACCAGCGCATCCTGCTCGACTATGCCTCACTCCATTTTGACGGCCCGAAGATTTTGGGCGTCCATGCGCCACCGATCTCCCCCTGGCCGCACTGGACAGACGATCACCTGGCGCGCGGCGTGGTGCAGTACACCGCTGCTGATATCGACGTCTTGCGGCCGAAACGTCGGCCGGTGGGGGATACGGGCCACACCATGCCCGTGGGTGAATTCCGCGACCGCGAGTCGCACGAGACGGAGGCCGAGTACAAGGAGAAGCTGCTCTATTCCCGCGGGGCGACCGAGCGACCCGGCGATTCTCCGAAGCGCCTCACCTTCGAGCACGAAGCCTACGCGTTCCGCCCCTCCGCGCAGGATCCTCTGGGCCAGGAAGCGGACTACGAGTCCGTTGCGATCGGTCGCGAACGCATGATCCGCCTGCTGCGTGCCGGACCGTTCGACCCGCTCTCGCCCGACCGTGTGCAGGATCTCGGTCAAACGCGGGCCGAGCCCCAGAGTCGTCGCTTCAACCTGGTGCTTTCCGGCCACGTGCACCGCCAGAACATCATGGCGCTCGAGGTCACCGGTCCGCTGCCCGGGCGCTGGATAGTCAAGGAGGTTGGCGAGAAGGGCGCCCCTGCTGCGGCCCAACCGGTGTTCATCAACACGACCTCGGCGGGTCCGCTGGGCAAGCTCCTCGAGCATCGCAAGCGGAAGCTCTACGGCAGGCCCGGCGGTTACATGGAAGTGACCATCGCCGCCACCGGTAAAATCGAGGCCGTGGAACCGAAGCGCGCGTCGTTGGTGCGCATGAACCAGCACCAGACAGTGACCCGGTAGTAGGAGGAGATCCGAACCGTGCCGGCGGCCGCAAGAGTTCGTGACCAGACTTCACACGGCGCCCCGCTTGGGAGCGGGCCGGGCAGCCCGAACGTCCGCATCGGCGGCGCCAACGCCTGGCGGGCGCTGCCGGAGGGACAGACAGGCGCGGCTCTGGAATCGGCTGCGCAGAAGGTACAATCCTTCATGTCCACCGCGGTACTCACGCCCGCCAGTGCTGCGGTGCAGCTCGTCCAGATCCAG
Organism: Phycisphaerales bacterium; assembly: GCA_016716475.1. Lineage (NCBI taxonomy): Bacteria > Pseudomonadati > Planctomycetota > Phycisphaerae > Phycisphaerales > Phycisphaerales bacterium. Next base: position 908,891 of record JADJWG010000001.1, on the reverse strand, counting down.
GCAGGACTTCTGGATGCGTCCGGACGTGCCGCGGGGGAGGGCAATCCCGCCGCGGCACCGGCGGCCGGCACAGCGATGGCTGCGCTCAACGCGTCGAACGCGACCTTGAGTGCGACGTGGGCGACCGCGTCGGTACCGCCCGGCGCCATGCCGGCCGCGAACGCGGCGTTTACCGAGGGAATCAAGGCCGCGGTGGCGTCGGCCGCCGGCGCCGTATTCGCGGCGATCGCCCGCGCGGCCGACATGCACCACTGCCCGCGCCCCTGCCCGAACCCGCCCCACGGTCCGGGGGTCGTCACTCGTGGCAGCCAGACCGTGCGGATCAACGGACTGCCCGCCGTGCGCAAGGGCGACAAGGTGGTCGAGGCGTGCGGCGGCTCGGACGCGATTGGCGTCGGGTGCTCGACGGTCAGTATCGGCGATCTGTCGGCGTCCGGGTCGGCTGTGGCCGCTGCCGAAGCGACGGGTGCACCAGGTGGGGGAGCAGACGATGCGATGGATGCGGTGGTCCAGGCAATGGAGCAGAAATCCGAGCCAGCCGCACCCACGGCAGCTCCAGCCCCGGAATCCGTGGGTCCATTGCGGCCGCGTGCGTCTCCCCATGTCGAGCCGACGTGGATCGGCATTGTGCTCCGCGATTTCGACGATCGGCCGATGCCGAACCAGGACTTCACGGTGACGCTGCACAGCGGGCAGATACTCAGCGGCCGCACGGATGCGCGTGGATACATGCGCTTCGAGGGCGTGCGCCCCGGGGCGGGCGATGTCACGTTCGTGCGCATCCCCGACGCGCTCGCTGTGAATGGCGAGGAGAGTGCTGGTGTCAAGCGGTAGTGTTCAATCGGCGGGCGGCGTGCCACCGGCAGCGGCGGAAACGCCGCTGCGCCGGCCGGTGCGCACCGGGCAGGAAAACGTGGTCCGCGTGCACCCGTTCGATCTGTTCAATGTGAAGTGTCCGCCCAAGTGGGATCCGCAATCGGAGCGGCTCGCGGTGTCTTACGACGTCAACGATCCCAATACGCGGGCGACCGCGGGGCGGATCGTGTATCGGAGCGCAGCGGTGGCTTCCGGCGAGAGTGAAGATAGCGGCGAGGGTGCCGTGCTGCATGTCCTGTCGTTGCCGGATGGGCTCCGCAAGCATGGGCATCATGAGTTGCCGCCCGCACTCCGCTGGGATGGCAAGCTCACGCGCGGTCCGGCGGACCGCATCGGCGAGAAGGTCACCGCGGACCTCGCGCCGGTCGAGGTGGTCGTAGAGTTGTGGAGCGGGAACGAACAGCCGGTGCTCGACGGAGAGGAGGAGCTTGCGCAGCGTGAGGGGCGCATCAGCCGCAGCCGTGCGACGGTGTCGGTGGACGCGCTCGTCGAGGCGCGCTGGGAACGAAACTGGGTGATTCCGTGGGGTGACCCGGAGGAGCCCAAGGAGGGTGCGGTCCGGATGCTGATCCGCGTGCGCAACGTGCGCGAAGGAACGCCGGTGCGACTGGAGGTGCTGCGCATTTGGCCGGAGGGACCGGAGGAGAACGACCAGCGCTACGCGATCACCGGTGAAGCGCCTGACGAGCAGCCCGGGCTGATCGGGGCGACGGTGCGGGGTGGGCGCGTACTGCTGCCCGACGGGACCGCGCCGGAGGTCCGCTTCAACAACTACGCACAGCATTGGATCGAGTCTGGCAACAACTTCTACCGTTTCCGCGTAGCACTGGGCGACCGCGGCGGCTACGTGGGTTCCTCGCAGCGCGACTGGCAGAAGCACGAGCGGGACTGCCTGCACCTGCGATTTACCGTGTTCATCCACCGGCCGCCTGGCGACCTGGGCTATGCGCGCAGCAGTGCGCGCGAGCTGCACCGCTTTCTGCGCAAGCAAACGAAGTACTTCCGATCATACCTGATGGAAGGTCCGGCGAAGAACGCGGAAGACTGGATACAACACTGGCGCAACCGCTACATCGTCGTTTTCGCGGGGCACTCGGCCTGCTTCTGCGACCACGCGGAGCATCCGCGCAAGAAGTCGAACTCGGATGAGTTCGTGGAAATGATGCACCGCGGTTTCCCGCCGGACGGCAACACCTGCCCAAACGATATCACTTTGGCGGGATTCTTTACGTTCGAAGAAGACCTCAAGAAGTACAAGCAGGAGTGGTTTGACGGCTGCGGGCACAAGTCCAATGTCACGCAATGGTCGGGCCTCGGCCGCCTCGGCAAGGATGAGAAGATCATTATCTACCGGGGAACCGGCGCCAGCGCCGCGCGCATGGTCTATTCCATCCAGCGGCGACCACCGTACGATCCGAAGAATCCGAAAGCTCCGCGTCCATGGTCCGAGGCCGAGGCGACCGAACTCGATCCCGAGGATGCGCCGCGGCTGATGTTCTACAACGGCGGCTGCCGCACGATGCTGACGACGAACTTCGGGGAGTGGCTGATGGATGCGGGCACGCGGTTTCACTGTGGGTGGGTCTACAGCGTGCTCGACGCCGTGGACGGCCGCTTTCTGCCCGAGTTCTTCCGGCGCTGGATCAAGGGCACACGCGCCGACCCGGCCGCGGTGGAGTACGACGTAGAGCGGATCCCCGAGGTCTATCGGCAGCTTGCGCGGCGCGGCGCGGCCACCGAGTGGCATGCACGCATCATGGACGCGAGCGGCGTGTTGAACACCGTTCCCGACCGGTATGAATCGGTGCTGAAATGAGTGCGCCGAGCTTCGACGAGCGGAGCGTCGTGGAGATCGAACGGACGCTGGGGCGTGAGCCGCGCGACCGTCGTATCGTGCCTTGCGAGGCGGAGGAGGCGTGGTCGCCGGAGTGGCTGCGAAATCTCTCCGAGCACGCGCTGAGCATCCTGACCCGCGCGGCCGACATCGTGGTCTACTTCGATGAACAGGGGCGAGCGATCGGGTGGCGCGATGAGGGCCGCCGGGGTGCGGCGCAGCCCAAGTGGATCCACCGCGACCTGCTGCTCGAGATCATCATCGCCGAACTCGAACTGCCGGCCGGTACGCGCCTGGGCGAGTTGCGGCCGCGGGAGCTCCCGCCGCTGGGCTGGACGCTCGAAGCGGTGCTGATTCTCGGTGGGGATGCCGTTCCGAGCGGCACGTTGCGGGCATGGGTGGACCCAGAGGACATGTGCGTAGTGCAGTGCCTGTCTGGCAATCCGATGGAGGCGATACAGTGACCGCGGTCGAGGCAAAAGCAGCGGTACAGGCAGCACGTCACCAGCTTGAGCTTGATGACGAATTCGCGCCCGTAGCGGCCGAGCGGGCGCTGGTACCATGTGCCGGCGATGGTGCGCGTGCCAAGCCGGTGGAGCACCGCGTAGCGTGGATTGTGACGCTGTCGAGCGCTTGGGGCTTCGCTGAGGTACGGGTGGACGATGTGACGGGTAAAATTCTCGACGTGGTGCGCAGCGCATGAGGTGCGGACCGATGGATGCGCCTTCCCAGGATGATGCCCAACGGCTTTGCGACGTGGCCACGGAGACCGTGCAGCGCCTGCTGCGTGGTCGACTCGTACGCGGCGGTGTGTCGACGAGCCGGCCGGATTGGTTCTTTCAATGCGAGGTCGGAGCTGTGGAGCGTTACGCGGGCGGCACGCAGGTCCGCATGCGCACCTGGCGGCACTGGTCGGCCGCGCATGTCCAGTTCGATGGCGATACAGGGGACGTATTGCATCGCCGCATTGATCGGCTGGCTGACCCGCCCACGACGGTGATGTTGACGCAGGCCGATGCGTTGGCGGCCGCGCACGCCGCGGTCGTGGTGCCGCGGGAGGCACGGCTGACGGTATTCCGCCACGAGCTGTTTGCACCCGGCCGCATGGTCACCCGCCTGGAGTGGGAGCACGTGCACGAGGGGCTGCGTGTCGAGGGGGACTGCCTGTGTGTGCTGCTTCACCCGGAGACGCGACGGGTCGTTGCGGTCACCAAGCGCTGGCGAACTGTCGCGGCCGGCGTCACGGTTCGGGAGGGTGGGTAGCGCGGTGTGTGTGAAATCCCGCCCGGCCTGTGCGTGACACCGCTTCACAAGTACACCACTCACGGCGAAATCATGGGGGCCATCACCGCCCATGCTACCCATCGGTGGCATTGTGCATGGGGTGCGAAGAGCGGGGAGGGGGCGGCCTCCAAACAGTTCGGAGGGAAGGCCTTGCGGTGCGGGCTTGACCACGGCGCGAGCAAGGTGTAGCTTGCCACTCGCCGGGGGTGACGGGGACTGGGCCGACCGGGAATTTGTGGCCATGGCCGAGACCGATGCGCACGATCTTGAGCGGGCGGTGGCGGGCGATACGGAAGCGCTGCGCCGCCTGCTGAAGCGGTACGGCCCGCAGGTGCGTGAGGCGCTGCAGGGCCGCATCGACCGCCGCTTGCGAAGTCTGCTCGACGAAGACGATGTGATGCAGGTGACGTACCTGGAGGCGTTCCTGCACATCGAGCAGCTCACGGCGCGCGACCCGCCGGCGTTCGTGGCCTGGCTGTCACAAATCGCGCGCAACGCGCTGCGCGACGCAGTCCGCGGCCTGACACGGCAGAAGCGCCCGCACCCCGCGCGGCGGATCGCGGTGCCGGGCGGGGGCGATTCGGCGGTGGGTTTGCTCGAGTTGCTCGGGGCGGCGGAATCCACGCCCAGCCGGCACGCGGCACGGGCGGAGGCGGGCCAGGTGCTGGAAGGGGTGCTGGCGGCGCTGCCGCCGGACTACGCGGCGGTCGTGCGGCACATCGACCTGGAGGGGCTGCCGGCGGGCACGGTGGCCGAGCGGCTGGGCCGCTCGCCGGGGGCGGTGTACATGCTGCGGGCGCGGGCGCACGACCGGATGCGTGAGTTACTGGGGTCGCCGTCGCGATTCTTCAGCTCCGGCGCGTGAGACGGGGGGGACGTTTGGCGTCAAGGGATGTAGAGGGCCGGAGGAGCGCGTGGCGCCGTACTTGCGCAGATCAGAGCGGCTCCGGCGGACGTTGACTCACGTCTCGGGATGATGACATGACATGGCAGCATGATCCGACCCGCGAAGACCGCAGTGACGTCGACAGCCGTCTGGTCGACGCGGCCTGGGGACAGTTCGAGCGTGTGCGCGCCGTTGCTGCGCACAGCAGCTCGGACGTGACGCGCGCATCGGGAGCGGGCGGCAGCGCCGCGCTGCTGCCGTCGGAGTCGTTCCCCGGCTACGTGATCCTGGGGGAGATTCATCGGGGTGGCCAGGGTGTTGTTTACCAGGCGATCCAGGAATCGACTCGGCGCAAGGTGGCGATCAAGGTTCTGCGCGACGGTCCGCTCGCCGAGGCGACGGAGCTGGCCCGGTTCGACCGCGAGGTCGCGGTTCTCGCGCTCCTGCGGCATCCGCACATCGTGACGATCCACGACCGGGGCCAGTTCGCCGGCCGGCGCTATTACGTGATGGACTACATCGCCGGCCGGCCGCTGGATGCGCACATCGCCGTCTCGGAGCTTTCAGTCGGCGAGACGCTCGAGCTGTTCTTGAAGATCTGTGACGCGGTGAGCGAGGCGCACCTGCGGGGGGTCATCCACCGCGACCTGAAGCCGGGGAACATCCGCATCGACGAGCAGGGCCAGCCGCGCATTCTCGACTTCGGCCTGGCGAAGCTTACTACCGTGGACGAATCCGGGCCGACCATGACGCAGACCGGGCAATTCGTCGGGTCGCTGCCGTGGGCCAGCCCGGAGCAGGCGGACGGCCGCGGCGACCTGCTCGACATCCGCACGGATGTGTATTCGCTGGGCGTGATCCTTTTCCAGATGCTCACCGGCGCGTATCCCTACCCGGTCTTCGGGAGTATGCGCGAAGTGGTTGGCAACATCACGAGTGCGGTGCCATTGAGGCCGAGCACGCTGCGGCGCGGCATTGACGCCGATGTCGAAACGATCGTGCTGAAGTGCCTGTCGAAGGAGCCGGCGCGACGATACCAGAGTGCGGGTGAGCTCGCCCGCGACGTGGGGCACTACCTGGCCGGCGAGCCCATCGCGGCGCGGCGCGACTCGTTTGGCTACGTGGCGTCGAAGCTACTGCGGCGACATCGCCTGCCCGTGAGTTTCGCCGCGGCGCTCCTCGTGGTGCTCGTGGGCGGTCTGGCCACGTCCCTTACGTTCTGGCGCCAGGCCGAAGGGCAGCGCATCCTCGCCGAAGCGAACGAGGCCCGGGCGCTCGCGGCCGCGCAGGAAGCGCAGGAGGTCACTGAGTTCCAGGCCTTCATGTTGGCGGATATCAACCCGGAGCAGATGGGTGCCGGCTTGCGAGCCGAACTACTCGACGCGGCACACCGTTCGCTTGCGCCTGCTGATGGTGCGGAAGGGACCGACGAGGAGATTCAACGATTCGTACGCTTGCTCGACGAGGTGAACTTCACCAACCTCGCGCTGCACAGCGTCGAGGCGAACATTTTCGATCGGGCGCTTGTGGCGATCGACGAACGATTTGCCGACCGGCCGCTCGTGCGGGCCCGCATGCTCCAGACACTCGCGACCACGCTGGGCAAGCTGGGGTTGCTCCAGCGCGCGACCGGCCCGCAGGAAGAGGCCCTGGCGCTGCGTCGCGCCGCTCTCGGGGACGACCATCCCGACACGCTCAATTCGATCAGCCGGCTGGGGGCCCTGCTGATGGCGCAAGGCAAGCTGGCGCCGGCCGAGGTGCTCTTCCGCGAGGCGGTGGAGGGCGACCGGCGCGTGCGCGGGGACGACCATCCGGAGACACTCGTGGACATCGGCAGTCTCGCCGCAGCGTTGCAGAGTCTCGGCCGGTGGTCCGAGGCGGAGCCGCTGTACCGCGAGTCCCTGGAACGCAGCCGCCGCGTGCTCGGCGAGAACGACCCGATCACTCTCAATGCGGTGAATAACATGGGGTTTCTGCTGCGGGCCCAGAGCCGGCTCGCGGAAGCGGAGCCCTACTACCGTGCAGCGGCCGAAGCCCGCCGGCGGCTGCTGGGTGACCTGCACCCCGATACGCTGGTCTCGATCAACAACATGGCCTACCTGCTTCAGGCGCAGGGGAAGTATGCGGAAGCGGAGGAAGGTTTCCGGGAAGTCCTCGCAGCCCGGCGATCGCTGTTCGGCGACGATCACCCGCGTACGATCACGTCGATCAACAACCTCGGCATGTTGTATTGGGAGCAGCGCCGGCTGACCGAGGCCGAACCGCTGCTGCGCGCAGCGCTGGAGGGGTCGCGGCGCGTGCTGGGCGATGCTCACCCCGACACGCACGGTTCCACCGGCAACATGGGGCTCGTGCTTTACGCCCAGGGGCGCTATCACGAAGCTGAGCCGTATTACCGCGAGTCGTACGAGCTCTCGCGCCGCCTCGTCGGGGAGATGCATCGCGACACGCTGCAATCGGCGCGCAACCTCGGCGCGCTGCTATACCAGATGGGCCGACTCGGCGAGGCGGCAGAGTTCGCCGTCCGCACCCTGGAGGACTCGCGCCAGTTGCTCGGCGATGCGCACGATGGCACGCTGCGGTCGATGATCCTGTATGCGAACGTGCTCCTCGCCCAGGATCGGGTTGCGGATGCCGAGCCGTATTTACGTGAGGCGCACGCGGGGCTGGTGCGGCTCTTTGGCAAAGAGCACCCCGAGACCTTGAGGGCTGTGCAGAGCATCGGCTTCATGCTGGCGTGCCAAGAGCGCCACGCCGAGAGCGAGCAGTACTTTCGCGAGGCGTTCGAGGGTCGCAGCCGCGCGAATGGCGCGGACCATCCGGATGCGCTGGCCTCGATGAACAGTCTGGGCGTAGCGCTTGCGCAGCAGGGCCGTCTCGACGAGGGTGAGGAATTGCTGCTGGGCGTGCTGGAACGCCGCCGCGCGATCCTGGGCGACGAGCACCCCGACACGCTGGTCTCCGTCAACAATGTCGGCTACCTGCACGCGTTGCGCGGGCGGCTGAAAGAGGCCGAGGCATACTACCGCGAGGCGCTGGAGACGCGCCGACGTGTGCTCGGTGCGCAGCATTACGAGGTGGGCGTGACTTGCCTTAACCTGGGCGCCCTGCTGCTCCAGGAGGGCCGCTGCGGCGATGCCGAGGAATTGCTCCTGGAAGCACACGCGATCTTCGTCGAAACGTGGAGCCCCGCGCACCAGCGCTGCCGCTCGGCAACCGCACGCCTGGCCGAGCTCTACGAAACCTGGGAGCAGGCCGAGCCCGGCGGCGGCCACGATGTGGCGGCGGCCGCGTGGCGCGCAGCGCTGGTGGTGGATGGTCCCAGCGGTCCGTGAGTGCTCCAGCGCGTGTGGGTCCCGAAAGCGGCGCGGGAGCTGCTTGCGGCGGAGCGCCGGACGGGGCGCCCAAACCCGCCACGGTGTCTTAAGGCGCGGCCGCCTGCGCGCGCCACTCATTCGCCTTCACGTCGTAGCCGCCCTGTGGTTCCACCGCGTGCCACGCGTCGTATAACTCCACGAGGGCGCCGGCGCACCGAGTGGCCCGCACATGGCTGGCACCCACGGACTCTACCAGGACTGCGTAGGCCTGGAGATACTCCGCTTCGGCCGCCTGGTGACGTTCCATCGTCGCAAGTGTACGAGCGTGTTGGTACCGGTAGACGCCTACCGTCCAGCTTCCCGTGGGCAGAACCCGAAGCGCCCGCTGCACGGCTTCGGCCCCCAGTGTATCGCTCTCATCCAGACGTCCGAGCTCGCGCAGGAGCACACCCATGTTGTTGAACTGGCTCAGGGTGTCCGGGTGGTCTTCGCCGAGAGCGCGACGGCTGCCGTCCAGTGCTTCGCGGAAGTACGGCTCCGCTTCGGCCAGCTTACTTTGACGCAAGAGGAGTACGGCCAGGTTGTTGAGCGCCTTCAGCGTCTCGGGGTGATTGTCGCCCAGCGCGCGGCGGAAACCCGCCAGTGCTTCGCGAAGCACCGTTTCGGCCTCTGCCGGTTGCCCGTGGGCAGCGAGCATGTTGCCCAAATCGCTGACCGTGATGAGGGTATCGGGGTGCTCATGGCCGAGCACGCGGCGCCGGATGGCCAACGTGCGCTCGTACAGCGGGATGGCGTCATCGTAGCGCTGCTGGGCGGAGTAGTGTCGGGCGAGGTTGTTCAGCGTCACCAAGGTCTCCGGACCCTCTTCGCCATAAATGCGCAGTTTGTGCTCCAGCGCTTCGAGGTAAAGCGCCTCAGCTTCGTCGTGCCGTTCGAGATCGCTCAGCAGCATGGCGAGATTGTCCATGGACATCACCGTGTGCGGATGTTCATCGGTCAGGACGCGCCGCCGGATCGATAGCGTGCGAGCGTGCAGGTCGGCCGAATCCTGGTGGCGTCCGAGGGCGCGGTACAGGTGCGCGAGGTTATTCATGGAAACCAGCGTGTCGGCGTGCTCCTCGCCCAGAGTGCGACGGCGGGTCGCAAGCGTCGTCTCGTAGATCGCGAGGGCGTCGTCCAAGCGACCGAGCCGCCGGTAGAGCAGGCCCAGGTTGTTCGCGGCGGTCAGAGTGACAGGGTGATCGTCTCCCCGCAGTCGGCGGGACAGCCCCAGTGACTCCTCTTGGAGAGACAAGGACTCTGCGTAGCGGCCCAGCTTGGAGTAGAGCGACCCGAGCTCGTGCAGCACGGCTTGAGTCCTGTCGTTTTCGTTGCCGTGCACCTCCCTGAACAGATCGAGGGCGCGCAGCTGGAGCGCTTCGGAGTCGGCATAACGCCCCCAGGCGCCGTAAAGGACGCCGAGCTCGTGCAGGGAGTCGATGGTGTCGGGATGCTGCGCGCCCAGATGGCTTGTGCGTGCTTCGAGCGCGTAGCGCAGGTGTGGCTCGGCCTGGCTATATGCACCGAGCCGCTGATACGTAGTTCCGATCACGTGCCGAAGCCGCGCTTGGATCAGCGGCTGCTCCGAGAAGTCCGCGCCGGCGGAAGCTGCGGCCGCATCCAGCAGGTCGATCACCCGGGCGTCCTGACCTTCGCGCCGTGGATCGGCGGCTGCAAGCATCTTTTCGAGGAAGGCCGCAATCGCCTGGGCTTCGCCGCGCGCCAGGGTCTCGGCACGGAGCACGGCCGCCTTGGCGTCGCGTTCGGCCGATGCCGTAACCAGGCCGTAGGTTGCTACGGACAAGCCGATCACGAGCGAGGCGAGCATCGCCGTGAGACCCCCGGTGAGTGCCTTGTTCCGCTGTGCCAGCTTGCGCACAAGATACAACGTGCTGGGTGGGCGGGCCGCAACGGGTTCATGACTCAGGAACCGCCGAAGGTCCTCGGAGAAGGCATGCGCCGACGCGTAGCGGCGAGCGGCATCCTTCTCGAGCGCCTTCGCCACGATCGTGTCGAGATCCCCACGGAATGCACGGTCCCATGTGCTGAGCGGCGCCGCGGGGCACTCGGTGATCGTGCGTACGGCGGCCGCAAGCGGCTTGCCCGCGACGTCGTAGGGGAGTCGGCCGGTAAGCAGTTCGAACGTGACGACCCCCAGGGAGTACACGTCGCAACGGGTGTCGAGTGCTTCCGGATCCCCTGCGAGTTGCTCGGGGCTCATGTACGCCAAGGTGCCGATCAGTTGCCCCGCCTCAGTGTGGCGGGTCATCGCATCGAGGTCGGCCGAGGCGACGCGGGCGATGCCGAAGTCGAGGATCTTGGGGCGGCCGGCCGCGTCCACGAGGATGTTGGCGGGCTTGAGGTCCCTGTGAATGATGCCGCGCTGGTGGGCGTGCTGGACAGCGTCGCACACCGCCGTAAGGAGGCCGAGCCGCTCGCGGATGCCCAGTGTTTTCCGGCCGGCGTAGGCCATGAGGGTATCACCTTTGATCAGCTCCATCGCGAAATAGGGCTGCTCGAAGTGCCCACCGGCGATTTCGATCTCGGCGGTTCCCGCTTCGTAGATGTGCGCGATCCCGGCGTGCTGCAACGCAGCCAGTGCCTCGACCTCGTGTCGAAAACGGCGCAGCAACGATGGCGAAACCAAGCCCGGACGAAGCAGCTTCAGCGCCACCAGGCGGTCGGGATTCTCCTGACGGGCCGCATACACCAGCCCCATGCCACCCGCACCGATCTGGCTCTCGATGCGATACCGCCCGACGCGCTCCGGAATCGGGAGGTCGTCGAGTGGCATGGTGGGGGGGACGCACAGGAAGTCGCCCATCAGGTCGTCAGACGCGCGCAGGAGCCGCACGACCGCGCTGCGCAGGAGATGTCGCGAACCGCAGCGCGCCTCGAGCACATCGGCCTGCCGGTCCGACGGCAAGTCGACAACCTCGTGGAAGATGGTCTCAGCTTCGCGCCTCAGGTCTCGAGTCATCATGCGGCTCCGCATCGTGCTGCCCGAGCTGCGTGAAGAGCCAGCGTCGGCAATAGCGCCATTCGCGCTCGACCGTGGAGACTGAGATGCCCAGCAGCTCGGCGACCTCCCGCTCGGTGAGGCCAGCGAAATACCGCAGGTTGACGATCTGCCCCTTGCGCGGATCGTCAGCTTCCAATCGCGCCAGCGCCTCGTCGATCACCAGCAGATCGTCGCTTCGCGGCTCCTCGACGACCTCCGCGGCGTCGAGGTCGACCCGGCGCTTCTCGCCGCCGTGACGCAGGCGGCCTTTTCGCCGAGCGCGATCTACGAGAATCCGGCGCATCGCGAGCGCCGCCGCGGCGAAGAAATGCCCGCGACCGTTCCAGCCCGGATCACGCTCACCGACGAGTCGCAGGTACGCCTCGTGTACCAGGGCCGTGGGCTGCAATGTCAGGCCTGCCGGCTGATGAGACAGGCGGGCCCGGGCGAGGCGACGCAGCTCCTCGTAGACCAGTGGCAGCAACTCTTCGGCTGCCTGCCGATCGCCGCCGTCCACTCGCGTAAGCAAGTGCGAGATTTGCGGGTCAGACCCTTCAGCCATTTTTCGATTCCATCAGCCGCCGTGCGCCGGCGCCGTGTCCGTCCTGTTCAGAAATGTCCGGTATGCGTGAAGGGGTTGCTGCGTAAGCAGCGTACTGAGTTCCGGTGGCCCGCTGGGGAATTATACCACCCCGGCCAAGCGCAACCTAATGAAGTCCGAGGAGGCGATGATGGTTACGACGCGACGATACATTCTGGTACTGGGGGGCTGGCTGGTTGCGCTGGCACCGGCCGCGGCCCAGGCCACATTCACCTACCAGGGTCACCTGCGCCAGGGTGGAGTACCGCTCGCTGGGTACGTGGACCTGCAATTCCGGCTTTACACGGCCGCCAGCGGCGGCTCCCAGATCGGTTCCACGCTGACTATGGCGGGTACGCTCGTGGTCGAGGGACTGTTGTCGGCGGACCTGGACTTCGGCAACGGAGCGTTCGATGGCTCCCCACGCTGGCTGGAAGTCTCGGTGCGCTCGCCTTCGGGCTCCGGCTCGTATACGACGCTGTCACCACGGCAGGCGATCCTGGCCGCGCCCTACGCGTTGTATGCATTCGGCGGGCCGGGTGGGGCAGGCGGATTCTGGGCGTCTAGCAGCACGCACGTCTTCAACACCAACAGCGGCAACGTCGGAATCGGGACGAACAGCCCGCAGACACTGCTGGAAGTCCGTCGGCCGACGGGGGGAGAGGGCGTGGTTCGCGTCTGGGGCAGCAACGCGAGTGGCGGGGAGCTGCAACTCAAGAGTCTGTTCAACGGGACGGGTGCTGGCAATTGGGGCAGAGTTCGGTTCGTGGATAACAACAACGACAGTCTGGCCTGGCTGACCTACGGCAAACCGACCATCGGTAACGCCGGCTTGCAGCTCGGCGTCCCGGCCGGATACATGCAGATCGACGGACCGTCCGGGCGCATTGGCATCGGTACGACCACACCCCAAGCGCCGCTGCATGTATATTCGGGAGCGGCGGGCAGCGTGACGGCACACGCCAACTCGGTCGCAGTCCTCGAGCGTTCAGGCAACGCATACCTGAGCATCCTGACGCCCAATGCCAACGAGCGCGGCATCCTCTTCGGCGATCCGTCGAGCTTCGTCAGCGGCGGGATCATCTACAACTCCGGCAGTGTCTCGAACGGGCTCCAGTTCCGTACAGCCGTCAATGCGACGCGGATGGTAATCACGGAGTCCGGCAATGTCGGCATCGGGACCTCCAGTCCCACCGCCCGACTGTACGTCCTTAACGCCTCCGGGTCGCAGTCGGCCCTGCACGCCGCGACGACCGGGACGGGCGCGGCGGCGGCACTGGCCATCACCAGCGCTTCCAATAGCGCATCCGCGGTGAACGCCTCGACGCTCGGTACGGGGCGCGCGGGCACCTTTCAAATTACCAACAACTCAAACAGCGCCGCGGCGCTGTACTGCTCGACGACGGGCACGGGACTTGCGTTCGACGCCCTGGGCAAGGCCCGAATCGCCACATCGACGACGGGTACGGTCCTCTTCGTGTCCACGCCGCATCGCTGCTTTGGTAATCCGAATGACTTCTACGGCTGCGACGGTCTTGCCATCGATGCGAACGGTGCCATCCGCTCCAACCACTGGATCATCGGCGGCGTGAAGGCGTTCCGCATCGACCACCCGCTCGATCCGGAGAACCGCTTTCTCATGCACGCCTCGATCGAAAGCGATGAACTGAAGAACCTCTACGACGGCGTCGTCGTGCTGGGGCCGGACGGCGAGGCCACCATTGCGCTGCCGGATTGGTTCGAGGCGCTCAATGGCGATTTCCGCTACCAGCTCACGTGCATCGGCGGCCACGCCCCGGTGTACATCGCGGAAGAAGTTCGGGGCGGCGAATTCCGGATCGCCGGCGGCCGGCCGGGGTTGAAGGTCTCATGGCAGGTCACGGGGGTGCGGCACGACCCGTTTGCCCAGGAGTACGCCCTGCCAGTGGCACCATTCAAGGCCGACCACGAACGCGGCCGGTTTGTCCATCCGGAGCTGTACGGTCTGCCACCCGAAATGGGAATCCATGCCCAGCGCGAGGCCGAATTCGATGGGCTCGTTCCATCCCGACCGGATGCGGCCGCCTCACACCCATGAGTAACACCAGGCACTGGTGCGCAAGGCGCGCCACCGAAGGGAGATTGGTTATGCAAAAGAAGAGTTTGAACTGGGCTGCCCTCATCGTGCTGTTCGCCGCAGCGGCGAGCGCCACAGCACAGAGCACCTTTTCCTACCAGGGAGTGTTGCGCCAGGGCGGAGAGCCGCTCAGCGGCACAGCCGACCTGCAATTCCGGCTGTATTCGGCGGAGTCCGGGGGCTCTCAGATCGGTTCGACGCTCACGATCACGGACGTGACCATCGTCGACGGCCTCGTCACAGCCGGCCTCGACTTCGGCGCCGGCGCATTCGATGGTTCACCGCGGTGGCTTCAGGTCTCCGTGCGCTCACCGTCAGGCCCGGGGGCTTTCACCACGCTTACTCCGCGGCAGCCGATCTTGCCCGCACCGTACGCACTGTTCGCGTTCAGTGCCCCCAGCGGTGGTGGCGGCAGTCTCTGGTCGGCCAACGGAAGCAACGTCTACTACAGCAGCGGACGGGTCGGTGTAGGCACCAGCACGCCAACAGCGCCGCTCGAGGTGCGTGCTTCGGTCGACGGTCGCATTCGCATCGCCAAGATTCACACCGGCGGATTCGGAGTGGTTGGCCCGTCGGTGCTCGAGCTGCAAAGTAACTTCGTCGGATCCGACCAGCCCTACGGCTCGATCCGCTTTCTCGATGGCGAAGCGGCTGTGCATGCGCGGATCGAGTATGGCCTTGCTCCCGGCCTGCTCACGCCTCCGAGCATGCGGTTCGTTACCGAAAGCCAGGATCGTCTGGCCATCACCAACTCGGGCAACGTCGGCATTGGCACGACGAGTCCGCAGAGCGCGCTGCACGTCGTCGGCGCAGAGAACAGCGGGACGAATGCCGCACTGCGGATCGTGTCCGGGAGCCAGCAGTTGCTCTTGGACGGAAACGAGGTCGACACGAACACAGCGGTCGGACTCTATCTCAACAACAATGTTCCGTACAACGTGATACTCTGTAATGGAGGAGGAGACGTCGGCATCGGTACGACGAATCCCAGCGCACGCCTGCACGCCTACTCACCTGCTGGTACGGGAGTGCGCGGTGTCTCCAACAGCGCTAGTGCATATGGTGGCGTCTTTGGAGACCTCAGCACCGCCGGCCGGGGCGTGCTCGTCGTGGGGACCTCCCACCTGCTCAGCCCGGTCGGTATCGGCACGACCTCGATTCCGGCCAATACCATGCTTGCCGTGGAGGGCACCGCGCGCGTCAATGTGCTTCAGATCGCCGGCGCCGACTTGGCCGAGAAGTTCCCCACCAGCGAACCCGGCACGATCGAACCCGGCACCGTCCTCGAGATCGACCCGGACAACGCCGGCCAACTGCGGATCGCGCGCGGCCCGTACAACCGCCGCGTCGCCGGAGTCGTCAGTGGGGCCAACGATTTTCAGTCCGGCGCTATCCTCGGCAACCTGCCCGGCCACGAGGACGCACCGGCCGTCGCACTCTCCGGCCGCGTCTTTGTCCGCTGCGACGCGACCGCGGGCGCCATCCAGCCCGGCGACCTGCTGACGACGTCGAGTACGCCTGGCCATGCGATGGTTGTGCGTGACCACGCCCGCGCGAGCGGCGCCGTGATCGGCAAAGCCATGACCGCGCTGGAGCAAGGCGAACGGGGACTGGTGCTGGTCCTGGTGAGTCTGCAGTAAGCACACCGCGGAAGGAGAGTCCCATGTTGATCAATCTTGCAGATCGCGCGCCGGTGGTGCTCGCGCTGGTCACGCTGGGAGCTTGCGTCGTCATCGCGGTCGCCCAGGACGCAACGGCCGACATCGACGCGGCGCCAGTGATCGTCGAGCACCCGTCGGAGCTCGTGCCGCCGCTGCCCCCGGAGGACCGGTCGCAGCGCCCGCAGCCGATCAGTCTGCATGTGCGCGACGCCTTCGTGCCCTACGAAAACCTGGTCCTCCTCGAGCCACCGACGGTGGACGACTTCGCGCTGGCCGATGCGCTCCACGCACAGCGCTACATCGACGTCCGCCCCGGCCCCGCGCGGATCGGCGTCGTCCGGCTCGCGGACCCGCCCGCGATCGCCGAAATGTCGCGCGAGGCCGAGCTGGAAGACGGCCGGCGGCTCTGGACGCTTGCCATCGCCTCGCCCGGTGCGGAGGCCATCCGCGTTCACTTGCGCGACTTTGACGTACAGGACTCCGAGCTGTGGGTGTACGGCCTGTGGCTGGGTTCGCCCGCGGTGCGCGGACCGTTCACAGGGTTGGGACCGCTTCGTAATGGCGAGTTCTGGACTCCCACCGTGCCAGGCGACACACTGTATCTGGAGGTCGCCGGCTACGTGCCGCCGCGCTTCGACGTGATCGAGGTCGTCCACTTCGACCGTTCGCCGTACGGCCTGCTCGAGAGCGCCGACCCGGGCGGCGGTCCACGCGGCGACCGCGAGTTGCCCTGCCACCTCGATGTCATGTGCGAATCGGTGGCCAGTGTGGCACGCCGCGCTACCGGACTGCTCACGTTCATCTCAGGTGGCGAGGCGGGCGCGTGCAGCGGCACGCAACTCAACGATCAGGATCCCGATACACTGGTTCCCTATCTCCTCACCGCGGCGCACTGTGTCAATACGCAATCCGCAGTCAACACCCTCGAAGTTCTGTGGCTCTGGGAACGCCACGGCTGTGGCGGCCCGCTGCCTGATCCTGCCGATCTCGACAGCAGCTTCGGCGGCACGCTCGTCGTCACCCAGGCAAGCAACGACATGTCCTTCATCCGGCTCAACGGTGAGGTCAAATCGGGTACTGCGCTCGCCGGCTGGACGACTTCGACTTCGATCGAGAACGCCTTCGGGGTTCATCACCCGCGCGCCACCTGGAAGCGCGCCGTGTTTCTCGATCCCGTCGGTTTCTGCCCGGGCTGTCTCTGCTGGTCGGGTTCCACGCATGACTACTACAACATGGTGAGCGGCCTGACCGAGCCCGGATCGAGTGGTTCGGGCGTCTTCACTCCGTCCGGCCTCCTGTCCGGGCAGTTGCACGGGGTCTGCTCCGTCTGCTGCGACCCGGAGGACTTGGCCTGCGACAACATCGACGACTACTGGTCGGTTTACGGTGAGTTCGAAGAGACGTACCCGGTGATCCGGCGGTGGCTCGAAATCGGCGGCACAATCCATGTGAGTGCTGCCAACACAACCGCGCCGTGGACGGGGACCCCGTCGGACCCATTTCTGATGGTGGCACAGGCACACTCGTTGGCTTGGAACGGCGCACGAATCAAAATCCAGGCAGGGATTTACCACGAGACGATCACGCTCAACAAGCAGGTTACTGTTCTCGGCAGTGGGGGGCTCGTACAGATCGGGCCGTAGCGGCCGCGAACCTGGTGACGCTGACGACGCAGCCGATCCTCGCTCGCGCCTCCTGGCCCCGTGCAACTCGGTGAGCGACCACCCTGGAGCCCACGGACGGCGTGGGGACGGGAGGACAGTGCGCCCACCACGCCGACGCCCCCCATCGACCGTCTGGAGACCCGCGCTACCCGCAAGCGCCCCGCGCGGACCGGTGTGGTGAATATGACAGGATCAGAGGATCGGAGAGGGGGGGATTCGAACCCCCGGTACCCTTGCGGGCACACCGGTTTTCGAAACCGGCCCATTCAGCCGCTCTGGCACCTCTCCAAATTGCAGTCGGGCACTGCCGAGTTGGGGCAGTGTCCGGCACGGGGTCGCGTATGGTAACAAGCGCGGTGGTCCTGGTCCAGCGGTGCGGCGCGCGCACGATCATGGAATCAGTCCCGTGAATGAATGGGAATCAGCGAGGGATAAAAAGAGGAAAGAGTGGACGATAGCCGTCGACCGGATTACTCCGGTTGCCGGATGCCCGAGGGCATCCCGAAGTGTGCTGACCTTGTTCAGCGTCGCCGAAGCGGCGCCGTCCAGGTATCCCCTAGAAAGGAGGTGATCCAGCCGCAGGTTCCCCTACGGCTACCTTGTTACGACTTAGTCCCAGTCACCGGTCTTACCGTCGGCCGCCGCCTCCTTGCGGTTAGCTAAGCGGACTTCGGGTACTACCAGCTCCCATGACTTGACGGGCGGTGTGTACAAGGCTCAGGAACACATTCACCGCGCCATAGCTGATGCGCGATTACTAGCGATTCCAACTTCATGGAGTCGGGTTGCAGACTCCAATCCGAACTGGGGCGTGTTTTGTGCGATTTGCTCCACCTCGCGGTCTTGCATCGCTCTGTTCACGCCATTGTAGCACGTGTGCATCCCTAGGCATAAAGGCCATGATGACTTGACGTCGTCCCCACCTTCCTCCGGCTTAACGCCGGCAGTCTCGCTAGAGTCCCCGGCATGACCCGCTGGCAACTAGCGACAGGGGTTTCGCTCGTTAGAGGACTTAACCCGACACTTCACAGCACGAGCTGACGACAGCCATGCAACACCTGTGCACATTTCACCCCGAAGGGCAGCGCCCGGCATTACCCGTTTGCATCTGTGCATGTCAAACCTAGGTAAGGTTCTTCGCGTTGCTTCGAATTAAGCCACATGCTCCACCGCTTGTGTGAGCCCCCGTCAATTCCTTTGAGTTTTAGCCTTGCGGCCGTACTCCCCAGGCGGCACACTAAGTACTTTAGCTTCGACGCCGAACCCGTCAGAGGGACCGACGTCTAGTGTGCATCGTTTACGGCGTGGACTACCAGGGTATCTAATCCTGTTTGCTCCCCACGCTTTCGCGTCTCAGCGTCAGAATCGGCCCAGTGCCCCGCTTTCGCTTCCGGCGTTCCTCTTGATATCTACGCATTTCACCGCTCCACCAAGAGTTCCAGGCACCTCTACCGACCTCAAGCCAAGGAGTTTGCCATGCAGTTCAACGGTTGAGCCGCTGGATTTCACACGACACTATCTTGGCCGCCTACACGCGCTTTAAGCCCAGTGATTCCGAACAACGCTTGCCTCCTCTGTCTTACCGCGACTGCTGGCACAGAGTTAGTCGAGGCTTCCTCTGGGGCGACTCAACGCCGGGCATTATTCACACCCTTTGCTTGTTAACCCCTGACAGCAGTTTACATCCCGAAGGACTTCCTCCTGCACGCGGCATTGCTGGGTCAGGCTTTCGCCCATTGCCCAAGATTCGTTACTGCAGCCACCCGTAGGTGTCCGGGCAGTGTCTCAGTCCCGATGTGGCGGGCCGACCTCTCAGTCCCGCTACCCGTCGCTGCCTTGGTAGGCCGTTACCCCACCAACTAGCTGATAGGACATGGGCCGCTCTCAGACCAGTAGGCCTTGCGGTCCCCACCTTTGGTCCCCACGCCATGCGACGCGGGGATGTCATCGGGCATTAGCAGCACTTTCGCTAAAGGGATTGCTCCCGCTGTTATTCCCGAGTCCGAGGTACGTTACCCATGCATTACTCACCCTTTCGCCACTAACCGGAATATTGCTACTCCAGTCCGTACGACTTGCATGTCTTAGCCATGCCGCCAGCGTTCGTTCTGAGCCAGGATCAAACTCTTCGAATTGATTCGGAGAATGACACGACCCCGAAAGGCCGTGATTCAGAACCGAACGTTTCCTGGCGATTCCCTGCGAAGGAGTCGCCAGGTGGTTCGACGTCCTATTTCCCACACCGTGGGGAACGCCGAACCCGCGTGTTGTGGATCCGGCCGTGCTTCCCATGCTTCGCAGCAGGTCGCACCGCCGTCACACTTCTGCGGTATCGTCCACTCTTCACTTGTCAAAGAGCTTGGCCTGCTGTTCCCAGCAGGGCTCGGTAATGTACCACGTCAGCGCCGTTTTGCAAGGACCTCGGCCTGGTTTTCCGGATTCCTTGGAAAATTCCCTCGCCGTGACCGCTTACGGAAAGAGCCCCGAAGAAAGGTCCAATAAAAAGCAATCCTGAAGCCGACGTGGTGGGGCTTATCCCAGGCGCAGTCCCTGCCGACTGCTGGAAAAGACACCTCGCAGACGATTGAATGAATGTGAGAGGCGGCTCGACGGCCCCAGCTGGCGCGGCCGGGTCGACCATGGGCGGCCGCCTCCACCCGGATGTTGGGCGGTACAGCGTTCCGGGGAACCCGTCGCGTTGCCGAGGCGCATGCGGTTCCCGGTTCCAAAGACCATCGGCGCTCAGGAGAAGATCTCGTGTTGCGCACCCGTATGAGACTCGCCGGCGCGGCGATTTCGGCCTTGCTGGGCACCCTCCTCCTTGGAGGTTGCCCCCCCGTCACTTCCAATCCAACTGACCCCAACGGCAATCCGATCACCACGGGAGGCAAACCCGCTTTGCGCCCCTTCGCTTCGGGCGACGAGTTGCTGCGCTATTTCCGTAACCAGGTTACCACCCGTACCAGCCAACGCTCCGGTTGGGACTTGGGCTTTCTTGCCGCCGCGGGCGGTGCCGCCAATGATGCGGCCACCACAGGGGCTCCGGCTGCAGAAGGGGGTGGCGGCTCCTTTTCGACGACCAACCTGCAGGAGCAGGAAGTCGACGAAAGCGATGTTTTCAAATCAGATGGCACGTACTTCTACATCGGCAAGGGGCGCTCGCTGCGGATCGTGAAAGCCGCGCCGGTCGATGAACTTGCACAGGTCGGGCGCATTGATCTCGACCATGAGATTGATTCGCTTTACCTGTTCGAGGGCCGCATCCTCGTGCTGAGTCACAAGTACGGGACCGGTGATGTGACCCCAGCCGGACCGCAGGCAGACATCATGATCTGGCCACCGTATTACCGGAATGCGTCGGTGGTGGTCCAGGAGATCGATGTGACCGATCCCACGGTGCCCGTGATCGTGGCGACGAATGAAATCGACGGTTCGCTTGTGACATCGCGGCTCACAGGTGGGCGGCTCGTCCTGGTGCTGACGGTCACGCCCACGTTGCCCGAGAATCCGACTCCCGTCGCGCTCGCGCGGCTCGGACTGGTCGATGTACTGCCCCAGCGGCGTACTGCGGGGGCGGCGGCGCCGGTGGTAGCGGTCGAGAACTGGTACCGCCCGGAGACTCCGTGGGGCTACAACTCGACGGTGATTGTTACGCTTGATGCTGCGAACGTCGAGACGGTGCTTGGTTCACTCGGCGTGCTGGCGAATGTAGAAACGGTTTACGCGTCGACCGAGGCCGTGTACATCGCGTCCGGCGAGTATGTCTCGAACGCCGGCAAGTCGTACTACCGCACGCTCGTACACAAGTTCTCGTTCGACGAGTCAGGCGTGGCGCGCTACACCGCCAGCGGCGCACTGCCGGGTAGTCTGCTGAACCAGTTCTCGTTAAGCGAGTCCGCGGGTTACCTGCGGGCCGCGACGCACATCCAGATGTTCAACTTCATCTGGGAGGAGGACTTCAACGCGGCCGACAGTGTCGTGAGCGTGACTCAAGTGACGCCGGGGGGGGCATCAGCAAGCGCACCACCGCAGCCGTTCAATGCGGTTTACGTGCTCGCCGAAGTGGATGGCGTGCTGACCATCGTCGGTAGCATCGAGGACATTGCGCCGGGTGAGCGGTTGTTTGCGGCCCGCTTCGTCGGGGAGCGCGCGTACCTCGTAACGTTCGAGCAAATTGACCCTCTGTTCACGGTGGACCTGTCGAACCCCACCGCGCCCGCGATTCTGGGGGAGTTGAAAATCCCCGGCTACAGCGACTACCTGCACCCTTATGGCGAGAACCTGTTGATCGGTGTGGGCCGCTCGACGGCGGAATTGCCGTGGGGTGGTGTGGTGGCGAATGCGCTGCAACTTTCCCTCTTCAATGTGAGCGACCCGCTCAACCCGACGGTGGTGCAGCAGATCGAGGTGGGAGGTTACGGCAGCAGCTCGGACGTGAGCTATACGCACAAGGCGTTTACATTCCTGGCCGACCGTGGTTTGCTGGCGCTGCCGGCGACGTTGATGACGCGAACCTCCTCGGCTCGCAGTGGGGCGATCAACCTCGGCTTCGACGGCGTGCTCTGCTATCAAGTTACGCCGACCGGATTCACGGAACTTGGGCGACTCGAGTCGGTGAGCGCGACGGGTTACTGGGGCTGGGGTGGGTCTTGGCGCCGGGCTGCGTTTATTGGTGACATGGTGTACGCGCTGACGGACGCCGGTGTCCGAGCCGCAGCATTGACGGATTTCACGACCCCCACCACGCTTGATTTGCCCCCCAACGAGGGAGACCTGGGCTGGGCCGGACCACCGTGGTCAGAAGGTCCCGCGTGGATGGGGCGCCCCTGGTGGTGATCCCAATCCGTACGGCGCTACGGAACCGTCTGTAGTGGACAACATTGTGCAGCCCCCTGCGTGAGCCAAGTGGCTCGCACAGGGGGCTGTTTATTCCGCAGAGGTAATGTGGGACCAGCGATTCGAAGTTGCTCAACCCCGACGGCGCAGGGCCAGCAAGGTCACAACACCGAAAAGGATCGCCGTCGTGGGCTCCGGCACGGCGGAGAACTGCGCTACCGTGAAGTTGCCCTGTGAGCCGGAGGTTCCCGTCGCGCTGCCCGTCCATGCCGCACTGAACAGCGAACCATAGCCCGCGGTTGAGGTCGACAGGGCATCCAGAGAGCGCGAGCCAAAGTTATTCCCGGAGTGCCGAATCTCGACCAGCAGGTGGCCGCCGGTATACAGCCACTCGTTGAAGCTGATGGTGGGCGCGAAGTCATTCGGGGAGCTGCCGAACGGGTGGGCACCCGCGGACATGGAGAGCGGACCGGATCGCACCAGCGTTTGGGTTCCGACGACGTTATTCGCGAATACCAAGCTGCGGTCCGCTGGAGCGACGCTGGCACTCAGAAAGATGTGGTAGAACGTGTAGTTGATGTCGGCGCCGGGCCAGACACCGGTGGCCGAAGTAGGCAGGCGCCACGAGATGCCATTGAGTGGCAGTCCGACGAAATCGGTCAACTGCGATTCGTGGATCAGCATCTGGTAGGTGCGTTCACCGATGGCATGCGGACCGATGAAAGTGCTGGTGCCGGGGGTGTTCTCATACGCGTTCGGTACAACGGCGGTGATACCCGCACCCAGTGCCGAAGCCGTGATTGCCAGGACCACGGCGAAACCCAGAAAACGCTGCATTGCTGTCCTCCTCCTGCGGCCTTGACCGGGACACACCGGATCATGCCGCGCCATGAAATGTTCACGAACCCAAACAAGGGGGTGACCGCGACGATAGGATCGACCTGGCCCGTTGCGACCACCCAGCGACCGAGTATATCGCACTCGTACGGCGGGACCAACGGAATTCCGCCAGATTTCAGGGCGAAAGCGTAATAAGCGCCCTTCGCAGAGTACGTGCCGCTGTGGCCGGGCTGTGCCCAGTGGTCGATGCTCTGGTCTGACTGTCGTGCGTACTGTTATTCAACGAAGCAGCCCCGAACTTCGGCCAAACCGAGGTCCGGGGCTCATACGCTTCAGGGAGAGGGACAAGGGAAAGCTGGTGCGTCAGGCCGGCTTGACCGTCACATACCGCGCCACACTGGCCAGGTCGCGTAGCACGTCGACACTGGCGAACAGGCGGTACTCGGCGCCGGCATGTAGTGGGAAGGCCGGCTGCGAATGCATCTGGTGGTGCCACAAGCGGCCGCCTCGACGTTTGGTCTGCCACGAGGGCCGCGTACGGGCCTTCTGGCGCTCGCGTCGGGCGATCTCGGGGTCCTTGCGGAAGAGCCGGATGAGCGTTTTGCGGGCGGCCTCGCTCTGCGGTGCGGCCGTCATCTGCACGGTCACCAGGTTTCCGGGAGCAATATCCATGGGGGACTCCACCAATACAGTCCATGCAATTCAGTCGAGCCGCATAATTTAGCATACCGTGTCTGGTGCGACAAGGGGAATGCGATGCTGCAGCGGCCGGAAGTTCGTTTGTTCTAGCCGATATCTATCTTTGTCGGGTGGGGGGGTGAGCGCTGTTTCCATGGGGTTGCATGCGTTGACGGCCGCGGTTGCCTGGCCGACAATCGCCCACCCGCTGTGGGACGGACCCGATGTCGCTTGTGATCATAAACTCTTCGGATACGAATGCTTATGTCGCTTCGCTTCGGGCGGCGGCGGAGGCGTTGCGCTCCGGGGCGCTGGTCCTGTTCCCCACGGAAACCGTGTACGGGGTCGCCGCGGCGGCGGGGAACCCGACGGCAGTGCAGCGGCTGCGGGCCCTGAAGGGCTTACCACCCAACCGGCCTTTCGCTGTTCACCTGGGGCAGAGGGCGGCTGCGGGCCGCTTCCTGAGTCGCCCGACCGGGCTGGTTCGGCGGCTGGCACGCCGCGGGTGGCCCGGGCCACTTACTTTGCTCTGTGAAGAACGTACGCCAGGAGAAACCGCCGCCGGGCGAACACTGGAACCTGATGCCCGCGCGACCGTCTACTATCAGGATGGCATCGGACTGCGGTGCCCGGACCACCCGGCCGCGACCCGCCTGTTACAGGAAGTAGAATTACCCGTCATCGCCACCAGTGCGAATCGTCCGGGTGTGCCGCCCCCGGCAACGTTGGGCGAGGCGCTCGCGGGATTCGGAGCGGAAGTTGCGTTCGCGATCGACGGCGGCCGGACGAGGTACCAGGGCGCCTCGACACTGGTCGAGGTGCGTGGCAATCGTTGGCGCGTGGTTCGCCCCGGGGTGATTGATGAGCGGACGGTGGCGCGGATGGCGGTAAGCCGAATTCTCATCGTATGTACCGGGAACTCCTGCCGTTCCCCGATGGCGGAAGCGCTCTTCCGAGAGGCCCTCGCGCGGCAGTTGGAGTGTCCGGCGGACGAACTCGCGGCGCGTGGCTATGAGGTGGCCTCCGCGGGTACGATGGCGTATGCGGATGTGACGGCCTCTACGGGGGCTGTCGAAGAAATGTGGCGCCGCGGTCTCGACCTGTCCGGGCATCGATCACAGCCGGTGACCGTCGAACTCGTACATCGTGCGGAGCGTGTTTACGTCATGACCCCGGAGCACCGGCGCGCGGTTCTCGAGCTGGTTCCGGGTGCAGCCGGACGTGTGGAGTTGCTCGACGCGGCCGGTCCGATTCCGGATCCCTACGGAGGACCGCCGGAAGCGTATCGGGCCTGTGCGGAGCATCTGGCACGGGCTGTCGGCGTCCGGGTGGAGGAGTTTGTGCATGAAGATCGCAGTTGGTAGCGACCACCGCGGCTTCGAGGCCAAGGAGCGTATCAAGGCCCTGCTGCAAAGCATGGGCCTGCAGGTCGCAGACTTCGGTACGCACGATGAGCAGCCCTGCGACTATCCCGATGCGGGGCTAGCGGTGGCGCAGGCCGTCTCTGAACTGCGAGCCGACCGCGGAGTGCTCTTCTGCGGCAGCGGCATCGGCATGTCGATCTCGGCCAACAAGGTGCATGGTGTGCGGGCGGCGCTGTGCCACGATGAACTGACTGCGCAGATGTCACGGCGCCACAATGACGCCAATGTGCTCTGCCTGCCGGCGGATCTTGTGGGGGATGCACTGATGCAGGGGATTGTGCGCGTCTGGATTGAGACGGAGTTCGAGGGTGGGCGGCATGCCAGGCGCGTGGAGAAGATTCGCCGTTTCGAGGAGAATCACCATCCGACGAACCAAGCCGCACGCCCGTGTGATCCGGCGGAGTCAGCGCCGACGTAGTCCGGTGTGTAGGCGCGGCCGAGCAGGGGGTCTCCTGACCCCGACACAGGATCAATCGAAGATCAGTCGAAGTCACCTGTTTCGATCGGGCGGCGACCCGTTACGCCCTCGTGCAACTCGTGCCAGTGGGTGATGGTGTCTTCGCCCAGGCGCCAGCAAAGCCAGACCCGGCGGCCCTGGTACTGCGCGGGAAAATCAACGAGCCCGGAGCGCCAGTCCTTGAGGACGGCGCCGATCGACAGCAACTCGCGGTTGCGTGCATCAAGCCGTGCCACGAGCTGGTCGATTTGGCTGTCGAGCTCTTCGAGACGTTCGCGGTTGCTTGGATTGTCGCCACAGTCGTCGCGTTCGCGTCGCAACTCTCCCAGGGTGCCATAGTCGGTGATGATGTCGGTGACGACACGGCGCACCAACACCAGGGCGCGATTCGCGCGGCTCAGGGTGAAGTTGCCGGCCGACAGCGCCCGGCCTTCATCCGACGCGGCGATGGTTTCAAACGGTCCCATCCCGATGTACCTCGCATCCCGCTCCTCACCGATCTCGGATCGCCAATGACCGGTGCGAGACACAGAAGCGTAGGCGCCGCGCTGGGGGGGGTCAACGTGGTTGCGCGTAAACTGCTGCGCGGCAGTGCATTGCGCGCTATACATCCGGTAACCACGCAACGTAGTGCGCGACGGTACTACGGGGTGCATGCTTCAACCGGTGCCCAGGCCCGCGAGCGTGACGAGCACGGCTAGCACGAGGCAGGTCCCCAGCCCGAGGCACAACAGCAGTGCGGTAAGCGCGGTCCAATTGCCGCGGCGGCTCTGTGCGAGACTCACAATGCTCAGGACGAAGCCGGCCAGAAGCAGTAGAGCCATCGCGAACTGTGCGACCACGATCACCGGATCAAACGTTTCCGCCAGGGCTTTCTGTGCCTCGGCGGGTTCCCCTTCGAGCAGGCCCAGGCGCGCCAACAGCATCAACGAGCGCACCATCGCGACCCCCAGGCACAGCAAGCCGAGTAGCGTCGTGACGAGGGCATAGGTTCCCAGCGTGCGAGCGCGACGCTGCGTCGCCGGGGGCACCGAAGGGGTACGCTGAAACGTTTCGGAGGTTACTTCTTCCCGCTCTTCCCAACGCGCCGGCCGCGCTACGACCGCCGCGCCGGGCGCATACGTCGAGTGCGCTGGGATCGTCCCGGCGGAACCGCAATAGGGGCAGCGGGCCGTTTGCCCAGCCAGTTCATCATCGACTTCGATCGGCTCCGCGCAACTCTCGCAACGATACTGAATGGCCATGGCCGCGTCGTCCTCGCTCTGTGCTGGCGCCGTGCTCCGGCGCTCCGCGTCCGGCTGCTCTGCCCAGCGAATGGATGATACTCAGAGCCACGGCGCTGCGCCACTCGCACCGCTGCGAACTTGTCGCCAACGGCCTGCTGTCCCTACGATGTCTTTGGGACTGGAATCGGCGTAGCCGGGATGATCTGCCGCTACGACGGCCAAGCGCCACTCTGCGAGTTACGTATGACGACGGCCACCATGCAGCGCCCCCCGCTCTGGACCCGGGGTGATCTCGATGGATTCTTCGGCCTGATGGTGGATAACCTCGCGCAGGTGCTGCTGATCGTCGCCCTGGCCGGGTCCACCGCCTTCGCCGGTCTCCCACCGGAGATCATCTTTGGGCGGATTCTGCCCGGCGTCGCGCTCAGTCTGTTGCTGGGGAACCTGTTCTATGCGTGGCAGGCCCGGCGCAGCGCCCGGCGCTGGGGCAATCCGGCCTGCACCGCACTGCCCTACGGCATCAACACCCCGTCGGTCATCGCCTACATCTACTTCGTCATGCGTCCGGTCTACCAGGAAACCCAGGACCCGGAGTTGACGTGGGCCGTAGGCCTGTTGGCCTGCCTTGTCAGTGGGTTGATCGAGTTCGCCGGGGCTTTCTGTGCCGAACGGTTGCGCCGCGTGACGCCGCGGGCAGCGCTGCTCGGCGTGCTGGCGGCCGTGGGCATCACGTTCATTGCGGCCGACTTTGCGTTTCGCATCTACGCCTATCCGCTTATCGGTGTGACTCCGCTGGCGATCCTGCTGCTGGCCTACTTCGGACGTTTTCATTTTCCCGGCCGGCTGCCCGGCGGGCTGATCGCGGTGGTGTTCGGTACGGGAGTCGCGTGGCTGCTGGTGGCGCTGGAACATAGCGCGGTGCCGGGGACCGGCAACGGCGGTTGGCTCGCTGCGCCCGCGGCGCTGCGCCCGGAAGCCATCGTGACAGCGCTGCACGAGGTACGCTGGACACCGCCCGTGTTCAGCGGCCAGGCCGTGTGGACGCTCTTGCTCGAACGGCCCGACCTGCTGCTGCGGTTCCTGGCGGTTTCGGTGCCGATGGGATTGTTGAACCTCCTGGGTTCGCTGCAGAACATCGAGTCGGCCGAAGCCGCCGGTGACCGTTTCGCGACGGCCCCGGCCCTGGCCATGAACGGAATCGGCAGTATCGCGGCCGGCCTGTTCGGGTCGTGTTTTCCGACAACGATCTACATCGGTCATCCGGGCTGGAAGGCGCTTGGGGCGCGCAGCAGTTATTCCGTGTTGAACGGCCTGTTCTTCACCATGGCGTTCCTGTTCGGGCTCGGCGGGCTGCTGGTGAGTGTCGTACCGGTTGAGGCGGGTGCGGCCATCGTGATGTATATCGGCATCATCATCACGGCGCAGGCCTTTCAGACGACGCCGCGAGAGCATGCCCCCGCGGTGGCGCTCGCCTTTTTCCCGGCCA
The DNA here is from genome assembly GCA_016716475.1 of Phycisphaerales bacterium. Taxonomy (NCBI): domain Bacteria; kingdom Pseudomonadati; phylum Planctomycetota; class Phycisphaerae; order Phycisphaerales; species Phycisphaerales bacterium. Next base: position 880,686 of record JADJWG010000001.1, on the reverse strand, counting down.
TGGCGGCGCTGTTACTCATTACCCTGGACAACTTCACCTTCGCGCTCGGAGCCACGACGACATTCGCCGAATTGCTGCGTGCGGACCCGGCGCCGTACCAGGCCGGTCTGCTGCGGGGGTTGCTCGCGATCCGCGGTGCCAACGAGGCCTGGATCATCGTCACCCTGATTCTCGCAGCCCTGGCGACGGAATTGATCCGGCAACGCTTTCGTGCCGCGGCGGCGTGGTGTTTTGTGGCGGCGGGGCTGACGGGTCTGGGGCTGCTGCACGCGTATCGGCTCGTGGGGAACGAGTTGCATGCGCTTTTCGTGTGGGATCAGGTCGAAGCGGGGGCGGCGCAGGTTGTGCTCGAGCGGGGGTATGCGTTCGCATTGTCGTACGCCCTTGCCGGGGCGCTGTTCCTCTGGATCGGGCTCTACGCGCGGCGGGCGTCGGCGTCGGCCGTCGAAACTTCGTAGCGACTCAGGGCGCGGTCAGGGCGGCGCGCAATTGCGTAACGCGGGGATCGTCCTCGGCCAGGACCACGCTGATTTCACGGCCGGTGTCGGTACCAAAGCGTTCGAGGGCGGGGATCAGCAGGAAGTCGACGACAGCGCGGACGTCGGGGTCGGGCCCGGCGTAATGCACGGTGGCGCGCCAGAGCACATCGTCCGACGTCACTCGCTCGGGCAGTCCCGTGTTGGTGTGGCCGTTGTCGGAGATTTCCGGGTCGGTGGGTGTGCGGAAAAGCGTCAAGGTCAGAACGCGCGGGTACACGGCGTAGGTATAAGGGACGTAGAAGGTGCGGCTGGGGTAGTACGTGGTGATGGTGCGAACTCGGCCGCGACCGTCGTAGTAGCGCGCCGAGCCATAGCCGCCCGGTTCCGTGACAGAACGTGTGGTCGAGACCCAGCGTTCTGCGCCCATGCCGAGAAAGGCGGCCAGAACGAGTGCCCCGGGGCGACCTTGAACGACCTCATGGCCTTGCTGGGTGAGAAGGATCGTGATCTTGCGGCGGACTTCCGGTTCGAGCAGGGGTTCGCTCGGGGCGGTGGCGACGGTGACCTGTATCGGGCCGGTGGCGGGGGTCCGTTTGGCGTCGTGGGCGGCGTATGTGGTGAGACGCAGCTCATAGCGCGGCGCGCAGGCCGTCGTGCAGAGGAGGAGCGGGATGAGGGCGATCGAACGGCCGACGGAGTGCATGCGTAGGTTCCCTTTCGTAGATCGTGCAGGGGCCGTCCGGCGGAGGGTTCTGTTGGACAGGGCACCCAAGCGCTGCCAGATGGCGTAGTTTCGTGTGGTTGGATCGATTCCCAACACAGGGATAGATGAACTTGCCGGGATCGGTCGCACGCCTTGAGTGTAGGCAGGGGATAGTGAGAAGGGCTGCGGTCTACACGCGGTGGGCTGTCCTTCCAGGCCAACACGTCCGTACGCCAGGTGTTGTGCAACAGTCGCGGGTCGGTGATCCGGGGATCACCGACCCGCGTGTGAGCGAAAACGCTCGTCTCTCCGATGTCAGAACGACGCGCTTACGGGCACACGCTCACGCAGGGCGGGGGCGGGGCCTTCAGCAGGCCGATGAACGGCGAGATGTCGGCGAAGTTGACCACGCCGTCACCGTTGGCATCGCTGTTCAGGTACGGGCCGAAACCGGCACCGAGGTTGCACGTCCAGTTGCCCGCATTGCCGGCCTTGATCGCGGCAATAAACGGCGAGATGTCGGCGAAGTTGACCACGCCGTCACCGTTCGAGTCACCCGGGCAGGAAGACGGCAGGCAAACCGGACCACTGAGCGCACCCATCGGCCGGATCATCAGGTTGTACGGGAACCCGATATTGGCCATGGTGTTCAGGGCAATGCTGTACGCAGCGCCAAGATCGTTCGGATCAATGGGCGGCGTAAACCCGGTCTGCGAAGCAATCAGCCAGCTCCGCTGGTTGTTAGGACCGAAGTCGAACGACAGCGGGTTGCCCGGCGCCACGACCGTCTGAATGATGAAGCCGACGAAGTACTTCTGCCCGACGTTCAACGTGATCGGCGGCAGCACGTGGTTCTGGAACACGGCCTGAACGGTTGAGCTGTTCGGGTTCGTGATCGTGATGTTACCCGTGCCCGCGCGCAGAACCTGAGCATCGGCCGGGTTACCATCCTGGTTCGGATCGCTCCAGATGTACACGCTGTATGGCAGGCCGAGGATGGTGGCCTGAACCGGCCACGCGACGCGCACACCGTAGATGGTCTCGTGGCCTGCCTCGACGTCGAAGCTCACAATGCCGGCAAAGTAAGCCGTCGCGCCGGCAAAGCCGAGGTTGCCCTGCTTGAAGCCGGTATCCCACTGCTGCTGCCAGAGCGGATCACCCTCGCAGGCATCAAGAATACCGTTGTTGTTGCAATCTTCGCCCGTGCCGGCGAGCGCCGGGTAGACGGTCGCGCAATTGCCGAGGCCGGCATTGAGTTCGCACGCATCCGGAACGCCGTTGTTGTTGCAGTCCGGATCACAGGCGTCGAGCACACCGTTCCCGTCAGCATCGGTCGTCGAGTTGATCTCGCAGTCGTCGGGGATGTCGTTGCCGTTGCAGTCGTCGGAGTTGCCCGTGAGGATGTCGCAGATATCGGGCGTTCCGTTGCCGTTGCAGTCCGTCGCGAAGTCGCAGGTCGAACCGTCACCGAGGTACACGCCGCCCTGCAGGAAGCAGTTCACGTCGGCGATGTTGTCGGTGCAGCCGCCGGCGCCACCGCAGCAGGCGCCCGTCGCACACGGGGCCGCTGCCGGGATGATGATGACCTGGATGTCACTCATGCACCCGGTCTGCGAGTCAATCACGAGGTAGAGGTTCTCAGGACTGGCCGGGAGCAGGACGCTTTCGAGCAGGACCTGGCCGGAGGTGTGCGCCAGCCCGTAGAGGCACGGCGTGCCCACGCACTGGTCATCGATGACGACCGCGAAGTTGGAATCGGGTCCGAGGTTCTGAACGAGGATATCTACGCAGATGTCCTGCGCGACGTCGAGCCGATAAACCAGGTCCTCGCCGCCGGCGAATGAGCCCAGGCAGTTCGTCGAACTGACCGGGATGCTGTTGAAGCGGCCGCAGGTCCGGTTGGTGTCGGAGTAGCCGGCGAAATCCGTGCCGATCGTGACGACGACCGGTGTGTCGCAGGTGTCGCCGGTCTTCGGGCAGGCATCACAAGTCGTGCCGCCGCCCTGGTAGTCTCCGGCGAGCGTGGCGCAACCGGCCTGGGTAGTCACCTGGCAGTTGTCGAGGCCGCCGAGGCAGCAGCCACCCTGGCAGGGGTTCGGATCGGTGCACTGCGAGCCGTCACCGAGGTACGTTCCACCCTGAGAGTTGCAGGTCGACGCGGGCATGGGACCGCTGCAATTGCCGCCGACGCAGCAGGCGCCTTCGGGTGCGGCTGCAATCACGTTGACGGTGTAGTCTTCGACTTCGCCGTACTGGATCGTGCCACACGGTCCGGTGCCGGGGTCCGTCGCCCACTCCAGCCGAATGCGCATACGCGTCTGACCGAGTGTCGCACCTACCGGTACATGGATATTGCCAGTGAACTGGCCGTTGGAGGTGTTCGCTGCCAGGTTGTACCGCTCGCCGGCCGGATAAACGGCGTCATCGAAGGTCTCATCCTGGTTCCAGTCGATCCAGACGCGAACCTTGTCTCCGGGAGGGTCAAAGTCGAACGGGTTGACCACCACGAGAATCGGGTAGACCCCGTTACGCGCCACCGTCGTCGAAATCGCGGTGAAGTCTGAGTACTTGGGTACGTTGGGGTCGTTGGCCGGAGCCGGGCACTCAGACGGATTGTTGATATCGACGAACTGTACGAGTGCGATCTTTTCGAAGTCGCAGCGCTGCGACGAGGCCTCGCAATAGGCGCGGGTGCCGCCGTCATAATCGGGTACCGGCTCGGCCTCAATCGCGATTCGAATGCTGTTGGGTGATTCGAGTTGCGTAAAGCCAGGCCGGAACAAGTCCGACTGGGCCATCGCAAACGTTGCTGCGGCCGATGCGCAACACGCCGCCGCCAGCAACTGCCAGCTTCTCCGGATCCTCATGTGTAGGTCTCCCTTTGTTCGCACACGACCGGCCGTACAGGCCGCATCCAAATGCGGTCATGTTCGGACGGCCCGAAGCCCTCGTGACCAAGCGCTGTCCCAGCTTCCGCAGGCCTACGTAGCCCACGGCTGCCAGCGCAGCACAACCATTGAACACGCCGTGCGGACGATTCCGCGTACGGTGATCTACCGAGTCCGCAGACTCGGAACGCGCGAAGCCACAGAGATTTGCATGCGGGCTTCTCGCTCCCACTGCCCAAGCGCCCGACGGCCGGCACGAACGGGGGGATCGCCGCTCATGGCCGCGTGGTCCACGGTCGGACCCCATGCGCCGCACGCCAGCAAATTCGAATCCGACCCAGGCGTCGCGCACCCTGTTGCACGCGTGGCGACGACCGAATCGCACGGAGGGTCGAACTCGAACCGTCTCCGATGGCACCGGCAGGCGCCACCGCAGCTACTCTCTTTCTAACGCCGCATGTATGAAAGTGTCAACCAAAGATTGCATTTCTCACACATTTCGAGCCCTTACACACGGCTATCGGACGGAGGGGCGGTGGAATTGGACCGTGCGCGCCCGTGGGGACAGGCAGGTTGCAGTTCTGATCGGCACCTGGGGCGGAATCTGCTCGACGTGGCGCCTTACGCCCGAGGTACAGAGGCAGGTTCGACAAGAGCCGCGGGTCGGCGATCCGGGGATCGCCGACCCGCGTATGAGCGAAACGCTCTACTCTCCGAGGTCAGAACGACGCGCTTACGGGCACACGCTCACGCAGGGCGGGGGCGGGGCCTTCAGCAGGCCGATGAACGGCGAGATGTCGGCGAAGTTCACGACATTGTCACCATTGGCATCACTGTTCAGGTACGGGCCGAAACCGGCACCGAGGTTGCACGTCCAGTTGCCCGCATTGCCGGCCTTGATCGCGGCAATGAACGGCGAGATGTCGGCGAAGTTGACCACGCCGTCACCGTTCGAATCGCCCGGGCAGAAAGGCGGCGGCAGGCACTCGGGACCCGTCAACGCGCCCATGGAGCGCACCAGGAAGTCGCCGCTGAAGCCAATCCCTGTGAGCGTGTTGAGCGGGATGTTGTAGCCCGTACTGCCCAGGTCGTTCGGGTTGATCGGGTTCGTGGCGAAGTTCGCGGCGCCGACGATCCAGCTCTTGCCGACATCGGGCGTCGTGCGATCGATGGCCATCGGGAACTCGTTGGGCTGCGTCCGGATGATGTAGCCCACGAAGTACTTCGTTCCCACCGGCAGTGTCAGTGGCGGCAGGACGATGTCCATGAACGTCGCCGTGGCCGCGGGGCCACCCTGGACGACGACGTCAGCGCCTTCGCGCAGCACCTGGGCGTCGTTCGGGTTGCCGTCCTGGTTGGGGTCGCTCCAGATGAAGGCCCGGAACGGCCGGCCGTTGGCCACCGAAGTCGTCCACGAGATGCGGAGGCCGTGAATGGTCTCATGGCCGGGCAGTACGTCAAAGCTGACGATTGCGGCGAGGTCCGCACCGGCAGCAATGCCGAGGTTGGTCTCGCGAATGCCATCATCCCACTGCTGCTGCCAAGTCGGAGTGCCTTCGCACTCGTCGGGCACGCCGTTGAAGTTGCAGTCTGCCGAGCCACCTGCGGCCGGGAAGACGGTGGCACACTGGCCGGCGGCGGCGTTGACGTCGCAGCCGTCGGGGATGCCGTTGTTGTTGCAGTCCGGATCGCAGGCATCGAGCACGCCGTTCGCATCGACGTCGAGCAGCGGATTGAGCGCAATGTCGCACTCATCCGGAATGCCGTTGCCGTTGCAGTCCTCCGAGTTGCCCGTGAGGATGTCGCAGATGTCGGGCGTGCCGTTGCCATTGCAGTCGGCGGCGAAGTCGGCGCACTGGGTGCCGTCACCGAGGTACACGCCGCCACCGGCAACGCAGGCATTCTCACCCAGAGCGTCGCCGCAGCCACCCGGGCCGAAGCAGCAGGCGCCGGCGCAGGCCGCGCCGAGGGGGGCGCCCATCGGGCGGATCATCAGGTTGCCGGGGAAGTTGATACCCGCGAGCGTATTCAGCGGAATGCTGTACGCGGCCCCGAGGTTGTTCGGGTCGATTGGGGGCGTGAAGCCGGTCTGCGAGGCGATCACCCAGCTACGGTTGGCGTTGGTCGTGCTGTCGATCGGGAGCGGGAAGGCGGGGCCGACCAGTGTTCGCACAATGAAGCCGACGAAGTACTTCTGCCCGACGGGCAGGGTGACCGGAGGCATCACGACGTTCTGGAAGACCGAGGGCACCCCGGTGCCGTTCTGGATGGAGATCACGCCGCTGCCCTGGCTCAGCACCTGGGCGTCGTTCGGGTTGCCGTCCTGATTCGGGTCGCTCCAGATATAGGCCTGGTAGGTCAGACCGGTGAGCGGGGCGCCGGTCGGCCACGCAATGCGCACTCCGCGGATCGTCTGCTTGCCGGCTTCGACGTCGAAGCTCACGATGCCCGCCCAGTAAGCGGTCGCGGTGGAGTTGAAGCCGATGGCCTGCTCACGGATGCCGTCGTCCCAGGCCTGTTGCCAGGATGGGTCACCTTCGCACCAGTCGGGGATCCCGTTGAAGTTGCAGTCGATTGCCGTACCCGCGACCGCCGGGTAAATCGTAGCGCAATTCCCGAGGTTGGCGTCGAGTTCGCAGGCGTCCGGGATTCCGTCGTTGTTGCAGTCGGGATCGCAGACGTCAAGGACACCGTTGCTGTCGGCATCGGTCGCCGGGGTGATCTCGCAATCATCAGGAATGTTGTTGTTGTTGCAATCATCGGAGCTGCCGTTGAGCAGGTCGCACAGGTCCGGCGTGCCATTACCATTGCAGTCGGTCGCAAAGTCGCACGTCGTCGCGTCGCCGAGGTAGATACCTCCTTGCAGGAAGCAGTTCACGTCCGCAACATTGTCGGTGCAACCGCTCGTGCCGCCGCAGCAAGCGCCAACGGGACAGGGGGCGGCCGCCGGAATGATGATGATCTGAAGGTCAGTCACACATCCGGACTGCGAATCGATCACGAGGTAAAGACTGTCGGGCCCGGCGGGCAACAGGACACTCTCCAGCAGCACTTGACCGCTGGTCTGGGCGAGGGCGTAAAGACAGGGAGTGCCGACGCACTGGTCGTCGATTACGACGGCGAAGTTGATTTCGGGCGCGCCCAGGTTCGCGACGAGGATGTCGACACAGGTGTCCTGTGCGACGTCGAGACGATAGACCAGGTCCTCGCCGCCGGCAAACGCGCCGAGGCAATTGGCGGCATTCACGGGGATGGTGTTGCCACGACCGCAGGTGGTGGTCTGGTCCTGGAAACCGCTGAAGGTCCCGTCGATCGTGACGACAATGGGGTCGTTGCAGGAATCGCCGGGAGCGCGAGCCCCGCCCAGCCCAGGTGCAGGGACGTTGCCAGACTCGTCCGTGACGACTTCGAATGCCCGCTCGATGGCATTACGTGCATGGAGCTGAGCGAAACCGGGCCGGAACACTTCCGACTCAGCCAACGCGAAAGTAGCGACGGCCGACGCACAACACGCCGCCGCCAGCAAATGCCAGCTTGTTCGGATTCTCATGGGGCTTTGTCTCCCTTGGCACACTGGATCTGACCCGTGCGGCCATACCGCTGTGGTTTGCGGGCAGTATCCTTTCTCCTGATCCACGCTGCCCAGGCCGTCGCCGTGCGACGCACCTGAAATTACCTGTGCAGCGCCTGCATTCATCATCCAGGCACACTGCTGAGGTTGCACATGACCTCAGTACATGTGTGCGAGTGAAGAATGCCAGTTGCCGGGCGACCGGCATTCTCGGTTACGGCCACCCAGTGATGAGCCCTGGGGGCCACAGACATCATTCTGGAAAAACGAAACCTTCGGCCATCGTGCTGTGAACATGGGGCCGCAGACTCACTCCCAACCGTAAAAGAGCGTGCCCGCGAAGCATGTGTGATCCGCCCGGAAGGCATTCTCTCCTTGGATCTCCCGAGCTGCGACCGCAGCATGATAGTACTTCTAACACGTGTCGGGCCCGGGTGTCAATGGAAAGTGCATACCGTGCAAGGATGAAGCGATTCCGTTGAAACTATCGGACGATAGATGCCCCTTCAGGTGCGCGGTGCAGCACGCCACCTGGCAGTCCCGCCGTCGGTGCGGACCGGCAACGGATTACTGTGCGGCGGCCGGCGCGATGCGGTAGTGACCGATGCACTGGGCGAGGTTTTCGACCTGCGTGTTGAGTTGCTCGCGATCGCGCGCCAGGGCTTCGAGTTCGGAAACGACCTTGCGCTCGGCGGTGGCGAGTTCGGCCGCCCGGCGCTCGAGGGTTCGTTCGCGCTGCTGCACCTCGATGCTGCGCCGGTCCAGTTGCTCACTGTGAGCAACGCATTCGGCGGTGCGGTTCTCGACTTCGAGAGTCCGCTGTGCAACTTCGGCCGCACTGGTTTGCAGAGCCCGCAGGGCTTGTTCAAGGGATAGGGTGCGCTCGTCGAGGTCGCGGGTTCGCTGCTCGAGCTCGAACTCGCGACCGGCGAGAGCGGCCGACTCCGCCTCGAGTGTGCTCGTGCGCCGGGCGGTTTCCTCGTCGAGGGCACTGGTGCGACGCGTGCATTCCGCGTCCAGCTCGGCGATTCGGCGGGCCATGTCCTGCTCGAACGCGGCCGTGCGGCGCGCCAGCTCCTGCTCGATGGACTCGATCTGGGCGCGGCGCGCGGCGAGGGTGCGGGCTTCGTCGGCCTGGGTGCTGGCCTGCGTGGCGAGTTCGTGCTCGCGCTGCGTGAGGGTGGCGTTGCGGTGTGCCAGGTGGGCGCTGAGTTCGGCGCACTCATCGGCGCGGGTGTCCACATCTCGAGCGCGCTGTTCAACCTCACCGGCGCGGGCTTCCAGGGCGTGGCCGGTCTGTTCCATGACGGTGGCACGCTGGTCAAGATGGTGGGCGCGCTGTTCGAGGTCCGCCGTGCGTTTGGTAAGCTCGGCGGCGACGTCCTCGAGTGCGCGGTTGCGCCGTACCTGCTCCTGTTCAGTCTCGTCGAGTTTCGCCCGGCGGGCGGCCAGGGCGCCGGCCTCGCCGGCCTGGGTGGCGGCCTGGGCGATCAGTTCGCGCTCACGCTGTGCAATTTCGGCAGCGCGGCGGTCGAGTTGCACGCCCTGGGCGGTGCAATCGGCCTCGAGAGCGGCGAGCGCCTCGGCTTGTTGTGCGAGTTCTGCGGCGCGGACCTGCAGCGCGGCCGTGGTCTGTGCGAGTTCTGCGGCGCGGGCTTCCAGTTCGCGGTCGCGCTGTGTGATTTCGGCTGCGCGGGACGCGAGTTCGGTGGCCTGCGCGTCGAGTTGCGTGGTACGCGCGGCAACCTGTTGTTCGGCCTGTGCGAGCTGGGAGCGGTGCTGGGCCAGGGTGTGGGCCTCGGCGACCTGGGCGGCGCCCTGGGCCGCGAGCTCGCGTTCCCGCTGGGCGAGTTCGAGGCCGCGCTGCATGAGGGCCTCAGACTGGGTGACGATGCGGGCTTGTTCGGCGTTGATGCTCTCGGTGCGCTCGGCAAGGATGGCCTCGCGTCCGGCCACGGCGGCGCTGCGTTCGGTGAGATCCTGTGTCTGCTCCTCGAGGCGCCGTTCGCGCGTCGTGAGATCCTCACGGCGGGTTTTGAGGACGGCCTCGTCCCGGTCGAGTTCGTGCCGACGGGTCGAGAGGGATCGGGCGGTGTTGCGGAGGAAGGCCTGCCGGGCGGTGAGCTGGCTGTCGCGTGCGGTCAGTTCCGCGGAGCGGAGATCCGCGTCGCGGATGCGGGCCTGGAGCAGCGTGGCCTGTTCGCCGATTTCCTTGGCGCGCGCGACGGAATCAGCGTCGCGTGCACCGATGGCTTGTTCGCGGCGGTCGAGGCGGGCGGTGCGCTCGGCGGCCTCGGTGCGACGTTTCTCCAGTTCAGCGGCGAAGCGCTGCAGTTCCTGGCTGCCCTGCTCCAGTTCCGCAGCGACTGACTGGGTGCGGGCGATCTGAGCGTCGAGTTCGGCTGCGCGGGCGTCCAGTTCACGGGCGCGGGCGTCGAGTAGGGCGGACTGCGGTTCCAGGTCGGAGCGGAGTTGTCGCAAGGTATTGGCACGGGCCGACAGATCCTGTGACAGGCGCCGCCAATCCTCGGTCCGGCCGCTGGGGGGAGACGAAGGGGCTCCGGTCCGAAGGGTTGTCCCCGGTGCGTCGGCCGTGAGTACGAAGCCGCTCGGAAGCGGTGTGCGGCGCTCCGTCTGCGTGGGTACGGGCGGGGTTTGGGGCGGCGCGTCGCTCGTGGTGGAGGCCGTCTTTCTGCCCATGAGTTCTTCCTCGGGTCCTCGCCCGGTGATCGTTTTGCCAATCGCACCGCGCGCTGCCCCCGCCCTGGCTCTCGCGCACCGCTTTCATCGTCCGAAACAGCAGACTCGTTAAGATCTCCGGTGACAGGGCTGATGGGCGCGCGTCAGACGCTATGCTGGTGTGGCCGCAGGTCTCATAAAGTCAGGTGTGTATTCGGCCCGCGGTGTGGTCGGTGCTAGCCCGACTCCAATGACCCTGGATTCAGGAACGGCTCATGCTGCCCGAGCGAAAGCGCCTGCGGTTTACCGGCTCGACGGGACACGAAATTGCAGCCCGGCTGGACCTGCCCACGGGCACGCCGCGGGCGTTCGTGCTGTTTGCGCACTGCTTCACCTGCACGAAGGACCTGAAGGCGGTGAACTGGATTGCGCGGGAACTGGTCGACCGCCGTATGGCGCTATTTCGCTTTGATTTCACCGGGCTCGGTGAAAGTGCGGGTGATTTTGCCGAAACCGGTTTTACCTCGAACCTGGCGGACCTGCTGGCCGCGACGAACTACCTGCGCACACAGTATCGGGCGCCGGCGCTGCTGGTGGGCCACAGCTTGGGGGGTACGGCGGTGCTGGCAGTCGCAGGCCAGGTACCCGAATGTGTGGGCGTGGCGACGATTGCGGCACCGAGTGAAACCGCCCACTTGATTGAATTTCTGTCACGGCAAACTCCGCCCGGTTTCGGGCCGGAAGATATTGCCCAAGTGGACGTGATGGGGCGGCCGGTACGGATCAAGGGGCAGTTGCTCGACGATCTGCGGCAGCATGATGTTGCCGCAGCCGTGCGGGGATTGGACCGTCCTCTGCTGATCATGCACTCTCCGGACGATGAGGTCGTGGATATCGCGCACGCGCAGCGTTTGTTCGAGTTGGCGCGGCATCCGAAGAGTTTCATCGCCCTGGAGGGTGCCGATCACTTGTTGATTGCACGGGAAACAGACGCTCGATACGTGGCCGCGGTGCTTGCGACGTGGGCGGAACATTACCTCTCCCGTGCGACGGGTCACGGCGGGTCAACTGGAAATCGTGGGCTGTAGACCGCGTATAATGCTGGAATCATGAGTCAGACCCGATGCGAATGTCGGCAGCTTAGTTTCGTGGGACTGCGCAGCTATGCGCGGCGGCACGGGATTACCGACCTCGACGAACTGATCCGTCGCACGGGCTGTTGCACGGGCTGTGGTACGTGTCGCCCGCACCTGGTCGCGTTCCTCGCGACGGGCGAGTTGCAGTACGGCGAAGTGCGTTTCCGAATACCGGACGTCGATGTGCCACTGCCGGGGGAGTGAAGGGTGGACGATTCGATCCGGATCAATGCGGGTGTCCGGGCCGTGTCCTGAAGCCGCTTCATACCCCTATATTTCCCCGTAATTACCGCCAGGCAGCCGGTCGAGGTTGTCGGTGATCGGCTGCTGGCCGGGGTGCGGGATACAAAGATCTTGTTCGTGGAACGCAACTACGAGCACTTGTCAATTCTTTTTTTACCGCACGGGCGAGATTTGGAGAGATTCACCGCCAGGTCGGCCTAAGCTTTGGTACGAGCAGCTTGTACGGTACTCCGGCCAGGCAAGCGCTGACACGACGGCGGTTGTACGCTCCACACCCGCGACGGACTCTCTCCCCAGGAGGTACGTGTGATGTTCGAAGCGCGACGTAGCGTACTCGTGACCGTGCTGTTGGCCAGTACGCTTTCACTCGGCGGGTGTCCGGTGATCAACCCCGGAGCGGCGCTCTTTTTGCAGGATTGGGGGCGCGACCTGCTCACGATTCCGGCGGCCGTCATTATTAGCGAGCTGATTGATGAGGCGCAGGGCACCAATCGCCCCGTCGATACGGATGCCATTGCGGCGCAAGTGCTCGACCAGATTCAGGCGGAATTCGATGCCGGGCGTCTGGGTGCCACCGTGGGAGTTCAAGGGCCAGCCGGTCCGCAGGGTGAACCCGGTCCGGTGGGACCGCAGGGTGAGCCGGGCCTGACCGGCGCTACAGGTGCAACAGGAGCCACCGGTGCGACCGGCGCCACGGGCGCCACGGGAGCAACCGGAGCAACCGGTGCCACGGGTGCGACGGGTGCGACGGGTGCCACGGGTGCGACGGGTGCGACCGGTGCGACGGGCGCCACCGGTCCGGCGGGTCCACAGGGCGTGGCTGGAGATTCTCGGATTGTGGCGGTTGGATGCGTGGACGCGGTGAGCGGTGGGCCATTGAATGGCTTTGGCTTCAACAGTACCTGGGCGGCCCCGGGGCGTTACGTCGTCGCGTTGCTAGGTTACGACTTCCCGGTCGGGTTTGATCCGAACGACCTGGTCATCATCCTGTCACAGGATGCCCTGGCGCAGAAGCAGATCACCGCGCACTTCGATCCAGTGCTCCAGCAGTATGGTTTCGAGGTGAATTTCCAGGACTTTTTCCTGAACCCGATCAACACGGGCTTCTGCTTCTACATTCTGGATACGAGCGTAGACCCGTTTGATGGGGGTATTCCTCCGGCCTGAGAGTGCCTGCTGTGTGATAGCTGCGGCCTGCAAGTGCAGAAGTAAGGAGGCCACCATGAAAGCATCGCTGATATTGACAACCCTTGCGCTGGGTGCCCTGGTCACTCACGGGGCGACGCTTACGACAACGCATTACGGTTCCTTTGCCCAGGTAGAGCCCGTGCTGCAGTTCGCGCCGCCTTTTGATTTCGAAGCGCGCGGTGCCTCGGAGACGTTGCGGATCGCCACTCTTGCTAATGGCACTGCCGAGGTCGAACTCCCGAAAACCCCCAATCCTTGGCAGAACGGTTTGCCGCACGCCTTCCGTGTGACATATGACGCGAATACGCAGCGGGCCGGTTTGATTTTCGACACCGTCTTCTCGTCGAGCACCGAGGTGACGTTGCGGCCCGAAACCAACGCGTTGCTCATCACGGCGTTCACGAGTGTGCCCGGCGGCAGCGTGCAGCTCAACAATCTGCAGTTGCTCAGTGGCCTGAGTGTCTATGGGATCAGCACGTCCGCGGTGGCGGACGACAATCAAGGATTCGACCTCGTGCTGCTGTTCACGGATCTGCCGCTCACGCAGAGCTGGGCGCTCGGTGGCCAGGTGACCTTCGCCTGGCCGGGTGATCTCCCGCTTGACAACCAGCAGTGGTTCTCCGTGTCACCAGCCGTCGTGCCTGAGCCCGCCACCGGTGTACTTTTGCTGGGTGGCTTGCTGCTTGGGTTGCGGCGCGCCAGGTAGCACAGGGGGAGGTGATGGCTTCCTGAGTTGTCCGGCTGGCCGGTGGTCAGACGGTTTACGGGGGGGAGGGGGCGTCGAGGCGGCAAGTTTAAGGCATTTTTCTTTGACTGGCCCGGTATCGACGGTAGACTGAATAGTGTTATGGGCCGACGGCGCGTTCGGGCAACGCTCCGCTTACATGTCTAGCACGTGACTAGCCGATGTCCCTGCGCTCATTCGGCCGGAAAGGGGTTGAGCATGCTCACCCGTACCGCCGCATCGGTTCTCTCGATTGGGATTCTGGGTGGGGTGCTGGTCTCTTCCGTTGCACGAGCGGATGACCCCGTGTGCCTGGTACCGGGGGTGGAGTGCCTCGCCGTCCCAGTGCCTGGGCAGTGGACCTTCGGGACCGAGCTGGTGCCCCCGCTGCCGCCGAATTTTTTTGGTCCTGGCACCGTGGCCCCGAATGGTCCGGTGCCGGTCATGGGTATCGAGGGCGGACCGGCGCTGCTGATTCAGCGGCCGCTGCAAGTCTGCCGTGACTCCGACCAGCAGGACCACTTGCTCGAAATCCCGATCGAGCTGGTGCAACTACAGCTTCAAAGCGTTGCGCCGATCTTTGTCCCTGGCAGCGGGTCGTGGCGCATGGAGATCCTCTGTCCCACTCCGGCCCCTGGGCACATTACGCTCGAGAACTGGGAGCCGTATGCCGGCGGCTGGCTGCATGTCGAGCTCTTCGTGCAGCCACTCTACCTGTTCCACAAACTTGAGCCCCCCTTCGAGACGCGCGCCTATGACACAGCGCTGGCAGGACTGCCACCGATTCCGTTGTCTACTCCCGCGGGAGTGGCGATTCCATGGGTGGAGTTCGGGGTGTGGGGCACGTGCAACCAGGCGGCAATCCTTGGATTGTACAGTGATCTGGTGGTGCCCGGGCCGTGCAGTGCGCCGTTCCCGCTGGTGACCCCCGACGGGCTGAGCATTGTGCTGCCCACGCAGCAGCCGGGCGCGCCACCTTGCGGGCCGCCGCCGAACGACTCCTGTGATACGCCGTTGTTGCTCTCCGGAGATGTGCTGGTACCCCTCAATACGCTGTTTGCGACACCGAGTGGCCCGGGGGGCTTCGTGATCGGCCCCAACCTGTGGTTCGCGTACATCGCGGAGACGACCGGTGTGCTGCGGATCGACACGTGCGGAAGCGAGTTCGAGACGCGCATCGCGGTGTACGACACCCCGGCTTGCGGTCCGGAGGCGGTGCCGATCGCCACCAGCAGTGACTATCCGGGCTGCTACCTCGGCACGCGTCTGCATACCCGTGAACTAATCGCGGGAGAAATCGTGTACATCGAGGTGGGCGGCCTGCACGGCACTCGCGGAGTCGGGTGGCTGCAACTGTCTCAGAACGATGACGTGTGCGTGCGCAGCATCACACCGTACCGCCCGCCGCACTTTGATGTGAACGATGACGGTGCGCTCGATCTCCTCGACCTGGCCCCGCTGCAAGAGTGCTTCACGGGGAGCGACGGCACCGCCACGATGTACTGCGAGTGGCTCTTCAACACGAATGTGGGTACGGCCGTGGATTTCGCGGACGTGACGCTCTTTCTGGAGTCCCTAACAGGGCCGGTGGGGCCACCCATGCCGACTGCGGAACCGCTGGCGGCGCTGTGTCCGCGGGACGGGTTGGTGACCACCGATGGCCGCCCGGGCTTCGCGTGGAACCCCTGTGATATCCCGGACCCGGCGCTGCGCTACCGGCTGTCGCTGCACCGCGTGCCGGCCGACCTGACACCGGCCGATGCGCTGCTGCTGACCGCACCGCAATTCGTGCTAGAAGATCTCGTGCAACCATGGGTGAATTATCCCTCGCAAGCCGCGCCGCTGCTGCCGGGCAAGACGTACGTGTGGCAGGTCGAGGCCTACAGTCTGCTGATTCCCGGCAACGTGTTGTGCAGTGGACCGGCGAATCGTGTGGTTGCGCAACCGGTGACACCGGAAGAGAAGCTCGCTGATCTGTTGCGCGAACTGGAGCGCATCGGTCGCGAACTCGAGAAGGCCGGCAACGATCTAGAGGAAAATCCCCTCGTCAAGGAAGTGCGACTGATCGAGTTGATTGGAAGCATTCTGCGGGGTGAGACCGACCTGGGAGCGGAGGCGGTTGCAGCGCTGCAGGCCTTCATCAACTGTGACAATAACGCCTTGAATGCGCTCGATGCCGACAAGCTCGACAAGGCCTTGGCGACGTTGCAGGCGGTCATCAAGTTGATCCTGGTCGCGGAGGATCTGAAGCCGGCCGCTCGCACGGCGCTGAACGGGCTGATTGACCGCATCCAGCAGGTGCGTGACGGATTGGCCGACCTCCAGACGATCAAGGAGTTTACCAGCCCGGACTTTGACATCTGGGAATATCTGAAGAAGCAGTTGCACGAGGGCTTCAACAAGGCGGTCAAGGAGCTGGCTGAAAAAGCACTGGCCAAGGTGCTCGGCAAAAAAGCGGCGGGTGCCATCCTCTCCATCGTCCTGGACCTGTATGCCTTCGGTGATGCCCTGTTCAAGCTGGCGACGATTGAGGACCTGCGGCGGGCCTGGAACCTGCTGCTGTTGCAAGCGATCACTGCGGCCGGCCAGACCGGTCTTGCGATCCCGTGTGACTACGAGTGGATAAACCGGTACGTCTGGACGAACTGCAACGAATACACGGGTGCCAAGTTCCGAGTGGAGCCCTGGGTCAAGTGCTGGCGGCCGAAGCCGGGGGGGACCGCTGGTGAGGGTTCGTGGGTGGATTGCGCGGCCTCGTTCACCAATCAGGGAACGACCACCTATGGCGACAAGGAGGATGCTACCCGCATCGAATTCGGCAGCGGCGACATGACAGTGGTCAAGCCGCAGCCATCGCCGCAGCGGCAATATCACTTCAGTCTGAAGTTCGATACCGAGTGCGTGGGGTCCGGCCCGTGCGTGATCGGTGTCATGGTCGAGATCACGAAGAGCAACGGTGAGAAGGAGAAGATGATCTTCCTCTCCGGTGCCAAGTCTCCGCCGGCCGGGGACTAAGTGCCGTCGCGGACCGCGGGGGGGAGCCGCGGTTGACGAATGAATCGCGAGCGGGTGCCATGCGCGCATGCAGCGCGACGGGCACCCGCCGGCGTGCGCGGGCCGAGCAGCGCTGCGAATGATTTGCGTGGCGGATGCACGAGTGACCCACGATGAGTTGACTGCGGCCGGATTCGTAGTCGCACCGGCGGCCTATGCGCGTTTGGCGGCTTTCGTTCGAGCGCTGCAAGCCGCGAACGAGCGCACCAACCTGGTGGCGACCTCGGACCGGAGTGAGCTCTGGCGGCGGCACGTCTGCGACAGTCTCGCGTTGCTGCCGCTCATGGCAGAACGTCGGCCCAACCTGCTGCTCGACTTGGGAACCGGGGGCGGATTGCCGGGAGTACCGCTGGCTTGCGCGGCCCCGGGTCTGGAGGTCGTGCTCGTCGACAGTGTCGGCCGGAAGCTGGCGCGCGTGCGGGAACTCGTTGCGGCCCTGGGGCTGGTGCAGGTCCGGGTAGTACCGGGGCGGGCGGAGGTCCTGGCGCATGCGCCGGAGTGGCGTGAGGTCTTCGATGCGGTGACTGCGCGGGCCGTCGCGCCCTTGCCCGTTCTGCTGGAATACGTGGCCGGTTTCGTCCGCGTCGGCGGGGTGTGCTGGCTATTCAAGTCGGCGGGCGGGGCTTCAGAGGAGACCACGTCAGCCGTGGCCGCGGCCGCGCGTTGTGGACTGGTGCTGCGGCCGGCCTACGAGTACCGCTTGCCGGGGGAGCAGCCGGCGCGCGTCATGGTGACCTATGAGAAAGTGGCGCGCTTGGCGGCGGACCTGCCGCGGGCGCCGGGGCGGGCGCGGAAGAAACCGCTTTGAGTCGAGTGGGCACGGTGCGCAGCTGGCACCGGGCCGCTACAATCCGGCCGTATGCTTGCCCGCATCCGGATCGTGCTAGTTTCGCCCAGTGGCTCTGCGAATGTGGGGGCGGTCTGCCGCGCGATGGCGAACATGGGGCTCTCAGACCTGGTGCTGACCGCGCCGCGCTGCGACCCGCGCGATGCGACGGCAGTGGCGTACGCGAAGCACGGGGTAGGTCTGCTTCACACCGCCCGGGTGGTCCCGGATCTTTCTGCGGCGCTGGCGGATTGCGTGCGGACATTCGCGACTTCGTCGAAGCTCGGGCTTTATCGCCGACAGGCCGCCGTAACCCCGGCGGAAGCGGCGGTCGAGGCGCTGACACAGGCGGTGCAGGGTCCGGTTGCCCTGGTGTTCGGGCGTGAGGACTATGGGCTGCGGAACGAGGAATTGCTGCAGTTCGATCGGGTTGTAACCATCCCAGCGGACGCATCGTACCCGGTGCTGAACCTGGCGGCGGCGGTCATGCTGCTTTGCTATGAGGTGCGGCTGGCCTGGCTGCGGGCCGAGGGGCAGGCACTACTGCCGATGGCGATCGACCCGGGCGTGGCGACGCACGCGCGCAAGGAGATCATGTTCGCGAAGCTGTTCGATGCGCTCGACGGGATCGGGTTCTTCTTCGGGCAGAATCCGGATCATCTCAAGTTTGCGCTGCGACACCTGCTGGGGCGCGTGGATCTGGGCGTGAACGAGGCGGACATTCTGCTGGGGATGGCGCGGCAGATACGGTGGTACAAGGATCATCACCCCGACCGGCGTGATCCTGCCCCGCAGGAAGCGTGAGCCGCGATCTGAAAATGCTGGGCAGTGTCGGCGTGGCCGAGTACCATGCGGCATACGCAATGGGATGTTGGCATTCTGGGAGGTGCATAATGCGTAAGCACACACGTTGGTGGAGCCGCGCGCTGATCGTGTTCGTGGGGTGGTTCGCGGGCGGAGCGTACGCCGCGCCGCCGACGGCCGAGCAGCTCGAACAACTCGGCAAGCTCTTTGAGCGGATCGGCTCCGGGCGCGGGACGGTGTCCCTCGAGGACGGGCGGGCGGCGTTGGAGCAGGTGCAGCGGCTGGACCTGTCTGTCGATGAGCTCTCGGTCGCGGAGCGTTCCCGGCTGCTGCGGGTACACATTTACGCCGCGCTCGCGGTGGGCGATGTCGCCACGGCGCGGGAGGCGCTCCAGCGACTGGAACGGGACGGCGTGGAAGACCCCGATACGCTGCGAGCAAGCTGGACGGTGGCGGCGGTGGCGGGTGATAGCCCGAAAGCGATGAAGACACTCGAGACGCTGCATGCGAAGGGCTTTGCACCCGGGCAGGCCATCGGTCCGCGCATGCGGCAACTGGAGCTGGTGGGGGAACCGGCTTCCAACCAGGTGGTGACCACGGAGCAAGGGCTCGGGGTGCCGCTGTTCGAGCGGCGCGGCCGCGTACTGGTGATCGACTTCTGGTCACACGGACGCATGCCGGAACCCGCAGAGGTGCAGGCACTGCGGGAACTCTATGCATCCTACGGCAAGCAGGCGTTGGTCCAGTTTCTCGGGATCAATTCCGATGGCCCCGCGCAGCTTGAGGTTGCGCAGAACTTCGCACGGGAGAATGGGTACGAGTGGCCGCAACACTACGAGCGGACCACGAGCGAGGCGCCGCTGACGACGCGTCTGTTCCGGGTGGCGGATCCACCGTGGGTGGTTCTGATCGATCAGTTCGGTAACATCCGGGCGGTGCGGGCAGCGCGCGATCCGGTGTTCGAGTACGCACTGCGGGCGGCGCTCGCGGAAGCGCGCGGCGACTATCGTCCGGTACTGCCGATCACACGTGCGGGACGGCAGGCGGGGATGGCGCAACCAGCCACTCCACCCGCAATGCGCGGGAATCCACGGCCGGACCCTCCGCCGGGACAGGACAAAGGTAGTCTGCCGCGTAGCGACGAGGCGAAGAAGATGATGGACGAGGCGCGGCTGTTCGCGAAGACCGGCAAGAAGTCTGAGGCGCGCCGGATCTTGCGGGAGCTGATCGAGAAGTACCCTGGAACGTACGAAGCGGTCGAAGCGGCCGAGTGGTTGGAATATCTTTGAGGCGCATGGGGGGATGCGCAGTCGTCCAAAGTCGTTGCAGCCCTCCGCACCCAGCTCGTTACCTTACCGTCGCGGGACGGTAAAGGGATCGTCTTCATCGCGTTCCTGTGAGAGCCCGGCCCACACAGTGAAGATACCCCGGGCCGGTTCCGGCACCTCCGCCAGCGCATCGCGCAGACCGCGTCCACCGGCCGTCGCACGCACCCGTTGTACCGCATCGCGCGCCGCCACGTCCCGTTGCCGCTGGAATGCCGCGAACGCCTCCCGTAACTCGTCTCGTGACCAGATCGTCAGCGGATCGGCGACGCCCGTCTGGCTACGGGCCCACCGCAGCAGGGCCGTGGCCGATCCGTCGCACTCGTACAGCGGTGCCAGCACGACCAACCGTTGTGCCGATGTTCCCAGGAACTCCCGCACTCGCTCCGGCAAGGCCCGAAGCTGGTGGTCGAGTGTCGATTTTCCCAGTTGATCCAGCCAGCCCGCAGCCCGCGTCGGCTCTGCGGTTGGCAACATCAATCGCCCCGGGGGCACCATCATCGTCCGATGCCCCGTGGCGAACTGCACCGAGACGCGGTGTGCCGGTTGCCCTCCCAGGTCAACGGCCTGTACGCGCAACACCGTGCCGGCGCCCCACTCCGGCCGCACCGGGTTCACCACGCGTGTCCCCACGAGATCATCCGAAATCGGCAGTTCCGCCATGTCTCCATTCTCGGCCGCTGGCGGAATTTCACAACCCCGCCGCCCGCCTTCTCGGTAGCGTTCCCGGTCCGCGCGCTGCCTTGACGCAGCGCCCACCGCCCGGCTACATTACCTGGTCTGCGGAAGGGCGTCCGCGGCCAGTATCGGTCCAATGGGGGATCGGCTGGAAGGTCTTGTTCCACGGAAGCTCCTGGGGGTCGCCCAAGGGGCTGTACGCACGGTCCGCCCTGCGGACCCCGCTCGCCGCTGGCGAGCAGAGGTGAAGATTGTCTGCTGCGCCCCTCGTCCGAGAGCTGCTCGACGCCGGCATCCACTTCGGCCATCGCTGCAGTCGCTGGAACCCTCGCATGCTGCCGTACATCTACGGCAAGCGCAACGGCATCCACATCATCGACATCCGTGAGACGCTGCGCGGCCTGCTGCGGGCCAAGCGTTTCATTGGACAGGTTGTGTCACGCGGCGGTGACGTGCTCTTCGTGGGCACCAAGCGCCAGGCCCGCGAACTGGTGCAGCGCCACACGGAACGCTGTGGCATGCATTACGTCACCGAGCGCTGGCTCGGTGGAACGCTCACCAACTTCCGGACCATTCGCTCGCGGCTGGAGCGGCTCGAGTTCCTCGAGCAGCTTGTTGTCAGCCCCGATTGGGAAACCGGCTATTCGAAGAAGATGAAAGCAACCCTGTCGCGCGAGCTCGTCAAGATTCGCCGTAACCTCGATGGCATCCGCCGCATGAGCCGCCTGCCCGGCGTCCTTGTGCTGGTCGATGTCAAAAAGGAAATCAACGCTGTCCGCGAAGCCCGCGCGATGAAGATTCCGACGGTCTGCCTGGTCGATACCGACAGCAACCCGACCGATGCGGACATCCTCATCCCCGGCAACGACGACGCCATGCGCGCCATCGAACTCATCGTGCGCGAGCTGGCCGACGCCGTTGAAGAAGGCAAGCGCGCCCGGCCCGAGCCCGCGGAGATCGCCCCGGTGGAGGGGCGTGGTGGGGAGTTCGCCCGCCGGCCGCGCCGCGGTCGCGAGCACACCCCCAGCGAGGGGCCGGCGCCCGTGCCGGCGCCCGTGCCGGCGGCCGTCGCCGTCGCACCGGCTGCGCTGCCAGAAACTGCTGCCCCCGAATCGCCCTCGGCCTGACCTGGCTCGGGCGCAGGTGAGGACGCGGTCAACGCCGCCGCGTTCGGTGCCTTGGGTGCCGCGATCCAGGCGTAATTTGATCAACCGAATCCCCGGGGCCGGGTTGAGCCGGCCCCAGGCCTCGAGCCTAGGCCGCACTCTGGAGGAATTTCGCAATGTCAATCTCCGCCGCGCAGGTGAAGGCCCTCCGTGAGAAGACCGACCTGCCGATGATGGACTGCAAGCAGGCGTTGGAGGAGGCGCATGGCGACGAAGCCAAGGCCATCGAGATCCTCCGCAAGAAGGGCCATGGCCAGGCCGCCAAGCGCGCCGACAAGGCCACGGCGGAAGGTCGCATCACGTTCGCGCTCGACCCGGCGGGGGGGCGCGTGGCGGCGGTGGAGTTGCTCTGCGAGACGGAGCCGGTCTCCGGGACCGAGGACTTTGTGAAACTCGGCAAGGCCGCCGCGGAGGCCGCCTTGAAGCTCGACCAGCCGACCGCCGACGACCTGCTCAAGCAGGCGTCGCCGATCCTTGGAGGTGCGACCATCGGTGACGCTCTGACCGATGCGGTCAACCGTATTCGCGAAAACCTGAAGTTCGGGCGGATCGTGGTCCTGAGCGGCCACATCGGTCATTACCTGCACTTCAACTCGAAGACGGCCGCGCTCGTGCAGTTCAGCGGTCCGTGTCCGGCCAGCGTCGGTGCGGACGTGTGCATGCACATCGTGGCGATGTCACCGCCGTACCTGAAGCGTGAAGACGTGCCAGCCCACATGGTGGAGCAGGAACAGAGCATCGCGCGCGAGCAGGTGAAAGACAAGCCGCCGCAGATCATCGAGAAGATCGTCGCCGGCAAACTGGACCGCTGGTACTCCGAGATGACGCTGCTGGAGCAGCCGTTTGTGAAGGACGACAAAAAGACCGTCGGGCAATACGTGCGTGAGCACGGGGCGGGCCTGACGGTGACGAGCTTCGTGCGCCTGGCGGTCGGCACGGCGTAACCGCGCACGCGGCGCAGCAGAGCCGCCAATCGCAGCACGTATCCCCCTCCCTTCGCAGGGAGGGGGCAGGGGGAGGGTGGAAGTGCGTACTGCCGCTCAAGAGCCCCGATCGCCGGGTGCCGCGATCGCCTCTTCGACCACTGCAATCTCCTCGTCCGTCAGTCCGTACAGTTCGTACACCAGCCGGTCGATCTCGCGGTCGGTCTGGTCGATCTCGCGCTGAATGACGGTGTGTTCGTGCGTCGCTGTCGCAGCAGCCGATCGTCGCTGCAGCGCGAGCATCCGGCGCACGGATGTCACCATGCGTTTTTCGTCCGCTGAGGGAATCGCCCCAGGCCACGGGAGAGAGCAAAGGTCCTTGATGGTAACCTGTGCAAAATCGTCCTTTGTGGCTTGCGTCACGAGCTTCACGTACAGGTGCGACAGGAGCCGGCTATTGAGCACGCCTAGCACCAGCTCGTGCGGAACCGACATGGGCAGCAAGGAGTAGAGGTTCTTGTTGGTGATGAAGGTCTCCGACGCAGACGTGGCCATCAGACGAAACTGCCGGTTCACCAGTCTTCGAAGCAACAACCGCGATCCTGAAAACCATTTGAAATCGCGGGGGCGCTCTTTCATGGACTCATCCAGCGCGGCGTACCGCTTGATGCACTCGTTCAACCGGTAGCGATAGACATCGCCTTCGAAATATGGGTACGCGTGCCGACGCGTCTTGCGCGGGCTGAGCGCCTCCGGCGTCGGCAGTACGCCCCTGCGAACCTCGATGATGTCGCCGAGTGTCAGTGAGCAGCGGATTCTCAGAGTCGCGATCAGCTCCACGGCGCTCGGATCCATCACAATGCGTTTTTCCGGATCAGCAAGCCACGTATGCTGCGGCACGCGCGTGTAGGTGATGTCGTCCATCGACGTGATGCGCTCCCGCTTCGGATATTCGTACGTGAGCGCCACATGGTCGGTCGAAGCTTCTGCCACCCGCCGCAGACAGACGATCGCGGTGTCGATGTATGCCGCGGCGAAGACGTCATACGGCAGCAGGATCGCCCGCTCCCACTGGGTCCACTGTAGTAGGAGCTCCCTCACCGGGAAGTAAGCGGGACCCCCAAAGATTGCAGACGGGATAATCATCCCCAATGTGCCGCCATCTCTCAATCGCTTTATGCCAGCTTCCAGGAAGGCAACGTAGGAATCACCACGAGCGTGATACGATTGCAGGCGTGCCCGCAGATACTGCTGCTCCGACGCGCTGAACGATGCACCGTACGGCGGATTCCCGATCAACGCGTCGAAGCCCCCCTCCTTGAACGCCTCCGCGAACTCCGCCTTCCAGTCGAACGCGTTGATCCGGTAACGCTCCTCCTCGTCGAACATCTCGAACTGCTGCCCGTTGTAGAAGTCCGGCCCGATCAGCGCGTTTCCACACTTGATGTTGTTCGTCAGGTCCGGTAGGGCGCGCTCGTGAAACAGCCGCAGCGACGACCCCACCGTCTCATCCGTCTCCCCCTCCAGCACCTTCAGCAGCAGCGACAGCTTTGTCACCTCGACCGCCTGCGGGTCGATGTCTACCCCGTAGATGTTGTTCAGCAGGATGCGCTTCTTCTCCCGTATCGTCAGTCGCCTGACGCCGCCGGCCCCTTGGTAGATGCGCTCTCCCAGCCCCGCCGGCAACGGCTTTCCCGCGACGATCTGCCCGACGTACTGCTCCCGGTGCCAGTCCAACAGGTACTGGTACGCCCCCAGCAGGAAGGAGCCGCTCCCGCAGGCCGGATCGAGCACGCGCAGCATCTTCGCCCCCTTCGGCAGCTTCCGCGCCCGCCCCGCCTTCGTCTCCCGGTCCGGCCCGATCTCGCGCGGCGTCCGCCCCTCCAGCAGTTTCCCCACCGTGTGCTTCACGATGTAGTCCACGATGTACGTCGGCGTGTAGTACACGCCACCCGCCTTCCGGACTTCCGGCTTCTCCTCGATTACCGCCCGGTGCCCGGCCGTCAGCCGGATCACTTTCCCGAGAAACTGCTCGTACACCTGCCCCAGGATGTCCGCCGATAGAACCGAGAACTCGTACGGGCTCTCAGGATAATACAGCCGCCCGACGATGTCCTTCAGCACCTTGTCGTCTAGCTTCAGCCCCAGTGTTAAGGCGTCTGGCGGCCCCCGGTCCGGCTCCTGGCTGAAGTAGAACAGGCCCGCGTTGTACTTGTCGTCCGCCTCCCGGAAAAGCGCGCCCAGCCGCGCATACAGCCCGGTCCCCTGGACGAGCTCCTGGAGCCGTCCGTAACGCTCGATGCCCCGGTCCTCGCACATGCGCAGGAAGATGACTCGGTCGATCGTCCGCTGCACCGCATAATTCAGATCCCGCACCGAAAGGGCAGCATTCCGCAGCGCGAAGTTACGCGCCAATGTCTCGCGCCACTCCTCGATTTCCGCGAGAAACGCATTATCCACTTCCGCCGTTCCACGCTTTCCGCGCACGGTCTGGGCGTACTTGTCGAACGATCCCTTCAGGATCGCCTCTTTCGAGAAAATCGCCGCGATCTCCCCCCACTTCTCCGGATACTGGTCGTACGTCAGGTACAGGATGCGAGCCACCGACGGTTTGTCTGTATGGCTCGGCTTGACCCGGCAGTCGTAGACGGCGAACTCCTCGAAGTCCGTCAGGATCGAGAGCGGTAACTTCGCCGACCACGCATAACGTCGCAGCTGGAACGCGGGCTCCGGTGCCGTCTTCAGGTTCACACCCGGCTTCTTTGCTTCCAGGAAGAATTTCCGTGCACCTCCGATTCGGAAGGAGTAATCCGGTGCACTCGTGGCTGCACCGATCTTGAGTGAGTCCTCGTGAATCACGTCCCGGTACGCATCTGCGTAGCCGGCCACGTTCGCCAAGTCCCACCCCAACTCCGCAAACATCGGACTGATGAAGTCCACCCGACAGAGCGCTTCGTTGTACGACGGACCTCGATAAAAATCTTCATTCTGCGCGAAGCGCTGCACCAGCGCTACGACAGCTGGCGGCGTGGCACTATTGCTTGACGCGTCCATAAACCTCCCCCGCACGGGGGTGATTACGACATTGCGGCGGCCTGGTAAAAAGTGCCGCGTACCCCGAACGGTACCCGTCCCACGTCGCAACGTCCAGAAATCACACTACCACTCGCGCTGCGTGACGCCCCCCGACAAATGAACGTGGGTGTTTGGTCACCGGCGCGCTACAGTCCTGTAAGTACGGCTTTCCATCCCCCACTCAACATCCAGGAGGATCACATGCGATCGACACTCCTTTTCACCACGCCCCTGCTCGCCACCGCCTTGCTCGCCGCCGGCTGCCAGAGCTCTCAGCCCGCGGTCCGCGCTGACGGCACCGACGCCCATCTGCTGACAGGGCGACACGTTGCGATCATGATCGCGCCGGGCTTCCATGACGGCGAAACCCTTGAGCCGATGGCATACCTCAAGGACCGCGGGGCGCGCGTGACCATCATCGGTTTGGAGCGCGGCGAAATCCAGGCATACAACAGTGAGCAGAAGATCAGCGTTGAGAAGCGTATCCGGGATGTCCAGGTGGCCGACTTCGACGCCCTGATCATCCCTGGCGGGCGGTCCCCGGCGGGGCTGCGTGAGAACGAGCAGGCCGTCGCGTTTGCCCGTGATTTCGTGACGAGCGGTAAGCCGGTGGCGGCCATCTGTCACGGCCCGCAAGTGCTCGTGACCGCCGGCGTCATGGCGGGCCGTACCAGCACCTGCATCGAAAACGTCGGCCCGGAGATCACGGCGGCCGGCGGCAAGTACATCGACGAACCGGTGGTACGTGACGGGAATCTGATCACGTCGCGGCTGCCGCAGGACCTGCCGGTTTTTTCAGAGGCCATTGCCCAGGCGCTGGCAGGTTGATCGCCCCCACCGCAATACACGGCGACCCCGGCGGTCCCGCACGGACCACCGGGGTCGCCTCCTATATCTGAATCACTGCGGGTTAACGGCGGCGGCCGATCAGAAGCCCACCCAACGCCAGCAGGACGAGGCCGGCCGGCTCGGGGACGAACGTGAACTGGATGCGGTTTGCGAGGTTGAAGGAGCCGGGGCCGAAATTGCCAACCGCATCATCGACATTACCCGTGCTGACGACGCTGCCGTTGGTCCAGGCATAGCCGTCGAAGTTCCAGCGGGTCTCAACCCCGTGTACGTCACCGTGACCGTCGTGTCGGACCAGCATGACGAGGTCCTGACCGGGGGTGAAGTTGTAGGGGGTGTCGAAGGTAATGATGAAGCTGAAATCGGCATCTGCACCCACGGCGTTGCTCTCAAAACTGAATTGCGGCACCGTGAGGGGGCCGGAGCGGACGAGCACCGGGTTCGACATGTTGTCGGCAAACGTGGCGGAGGTCAGGCCATTGGCAGCGACGGCTGCGGCGGAGGGCTCGGCCAGCGTGATGTCATAGCGCCCGAAGTTGAGGTCGCCCAGGGCCGGGTAGTCCACGCCGGCGACGGCCGGGAGGCGGAAGGACATCGCGGTGATCTGGAGGGGCTGGTCAACGGTGGCGAAGAAGGAGTCGTCGTAAAACTGCTGGAGGACGCGATCGGCCTCACGGCTGAGCGATGAGAAACCGACGTAAGGGAGGCCCTCACCAGTGACGATGTTCTGGGCCCACAGGGCGGGGGTGCTCATCAACGCGATGAGAGTGCCCACAGCGAATCGTCGGTTACGCATGGAAAATAACTTCGTGTTCATCTTTCCTCTCCTCTTGGGGTCAACCAAGCTTCTGTTCCGAAGGCGTCGAGCCGGGTCATGGTTCCCCTGAGCGCCCATCACCCAACCGCCAGTATACTCGCAGAGTAATTCAGACGGGGTTCGGATTCCAGAAAAATCAGGTGAACTTGGAGGCGGACGAGCCCACGGAGTGTGTGTTGGAGGCCGATCCGCCCCCGGTGCCAAGGAATGACTCCGTTGCAGGGGTCGCGGTGCGGGTAGGCGACCGTGCGGTATACTGCCCGCCATGCGTTCGATTGCGATTCTTAATCAGAAGGGCGGCGTCGGGAAGACGACCACGGCGGTCAACCTGGCGGCCGCATTGGCGCGTGCGGGTCAGCAGGTCTTGCTGGTGGATTTGGACCCGCAGTCGCATGCGACACTGCACCTGGGCGTGGAAGTCGGCGCCGACGAGCCGACGATCTACGAGGTTCTGCTCCGGCAGGCGCCGATTGGCGATACGGCGCGGAGCGTCGCGGACCGGCTGGTGCTCATCCCCGCGACAGTGGATCTGGCGGGGGCGGATGTGGAACTGGCGGAGTTTGATGAGCGTGGCGTGGTGCTGGCGCGGGCGGTCGGGCCGTACCAGGAGGGCTTCGACTTCTGCATTATGGATTGTGCGCCGTCGTTGGGACTGTTGACGGTGAATGCGCTGGCGGCGGTGGATGAGGTGATTATTCCGTTACAGCCACACTTTCTGGCGCTGCAGGGACTGGGGCGTCTGCTGGAGACGGTGACACTGGTGCGGTCGCAGCTCAATCCGCGCCTGCGGGTGACGGGTGTGGTGCTGTGCATGTTCGAGAAGGGAACGCGGCTGGCGCAGGAGGTGCTGGAGGATGTGCGGGCGTTCCTGGCCGGAACGGAACCGGAGACGCCGTGGTCGGGCGCGCGGATTTTTGAAACCGTGATACGTCGAAACATCAAGCTGGCGGAATGCCCAAGCTTCGGCCAGACGATCTTCGACTACGCCCCGGGCAGCCATGGGGCGGAAGATTACCTGGCGCTGGCACGGGAGGTGTACCGCGACGGGAAGCGGGGGCGGGCGGCGGACCCGGAGGCGGTAACGGTACGCGCGGCTCCGGGGGGGGCGACCGCGGCATTGTGAGTGGCGGCACGACCCAACTCGATGCGCGGTGGCGGCACTGGTACCGGCGGGCGCTGCCCGCGTACTGGATCTTCCTGTTCATGGCGACGCATCTGCCGAAGCTGCGGTTGGGGATGCCGGGTTTGCCCTGGGTGGACAAGGTGGCACACTTCGGGGCGTTCGCACTGCTGGCGTTCCTGTTCTGGCGTTGTGCGGAAGCGGGAAAAGCGCCGCTATCGGGCCGCTTAGTGTGGTTTGCTGGGGCCGTGCTGCTGCCGTACGCCGCACTGGACGAGTACCTCCAGGGACCGGTGGGGCGGGGCGTGGAACTGCTGGACTTCTTGGCGAACGCGGCAGGCGTAGTAAGCGTACTGACGGTCATGGAATGGCGACGGCGGAAGTGGGGCCTGCGAGGGTGCGATTGACCGGAGCAGCGGGTATGCAGGGAGGCACCGCTATACTTCGTATGGGGCCGGCACACGAGGATGGCATGGTTCGGCAAGCACCTTTGACAAGCGCGTATACCGAGGCGAGCGACGCGGAGCTGCGGAGGCGGATCAGCGCGGCGAAGGCGGAGCTTGGGTCGCGGCTGATGATCCTGGGGCACCATTACCAGCAGGACGAGGTCATCGCGTTCGCCGACTTTACGGGGGACAGTCTGAAGCTGTCGCAGATCGCCGCGGAGCAGCGCACGGCGGAGTTCATCGTCTTCTGCGGCGTGCACTTCATGGCCGAGTCGGCTGACATCCTCACGGGCGGGGAGAAGGCGGTAATCCTGCCCGATCTGACGGCCGGGTGCAGCATGGCGGACATGGCGCACATCGACCAGGTGGAGGCCGTTTGGGCGCAGCTTGAGCGTGATGCGGATCAAACCATCACACCTATCACTTATGTCAATTCCAGCGCAGCCGTGAAGGGCTTCGTCGGACAGCATGATGGGGCGTGTTGCACCAGTTCGAACGCCAAGCTGGTGCTGGAGTGGGCGCTGCATGGCGCGACTGCGGACGGGGACCCGGCCGCGGGTCACAAGGTGCTGTTTCTGCCGGATCAGCACCTGGGGCGTAACACGGCGTTCGCGCTGGGGTGGCCACTGGAGAGTATGGTAGTGGTGGATCCGGACCGGCCCTTCGGTGGTGTGACACCGGAGAAGCTGGCGACCGCGCGATTCCTGCTGTGGAAGGGACATTGTTCGGTGCATGCGCTCTTCAAGGAAGAGCAGGCGCTTGCGTTGCGCGCAGCACCGGAGCCGTGGCAAATCATCGTACACCCGGAATGTCGGTGGGAAGTTTGCCAACTCGCCGACGAGGTAGGAAGCACGGAGTACATCATCCGGACGGTCACGGCAGCGCCGGAGGGATCGTTCTGGGCGATTGGAACAGAGCTGCACCTGGTGAACCGGCTGGCGGCGGCCCTGCCTGAGAAGCGGATCCGGTCGCTGGCGGGGGTGCAGTGCCTTTGCAGCACGATGTACCGGATCGACCTGAAGCACCTGTGCTGGGTACTGGAAGAACTGGTGCGCGGGAAGTCGGTGAATCGGATTCGCGTTGCTGAGGAGACGGCCCACTGGGCTCGTGTGGCACTGAACCGGATGCTGGACCTGTGTCCGGCACAGCCGCTGTCGGCGCGGTAGGACGAACGCCCGGCGTTCAGCCGCGAATCAGAAACAGCAGGCCGGCGACGGCCATAGCGAGTTCGATGAGCAGGATGAAGACGCGCTCGGGGAGGCGATCGACAATACGCTTGCCGATCCACGAACCGAGAATCATGACGGGGCCGAGCATCAGTCCGATTGTGAGGGTCTCGAACGACAGTACGGACATCTGGCGGTAGACAACAAGTTTGGTGATATGCATGACGACGGTGGCGAGAGCTTCGGTGCCGATGTAAGCGGACTTGGCGAGTCCGAAGGCAAGGAAAAATGGCGCCATGACCGGCCCGACGCTACCCACGATGGCGGAGAGGAAGCTGAAGCCGGCGCCGATCCAGGCGAAACGCTGGATGGGGAAAGGGCGCGGCCGTGGGCGAGTCAGGCGCCGCCAGGCGACGATTGCGAGGAGGAATAGGCCAAGCACGCGTGTCAGGATGGGCAGAGGGGCCGAGGCGAAAACAACGCCCCCGGCGATGGCGAAGGGTACGGCACCGAGTGTGTACCAGCCGACGATCGGCAAGTGCACAGCGCGGTAATTGAAGACGACGCGACTGGCATTGCCGATCAGTTGGGCGACGGTGAGGATGGGAACGGCCACGCGCAAATCGAAGATGGCGGTGAGGATGGGCAGGAGTATGGCCGCGCCGCCGAAGCCGCTGACGGCTGCGAGGGTGGCGGCGACGAGTCCGGCGGCAAGGAGCAAGGCGGTCTCAGGAAGCGTGAGATTGTAAAGAAGCAACGTTGGGTACCGGTGCTGGTGCGGGGGTAAGGATCCAGTCGGAAGTGTAGCAGCCAGGACCCACGAGAAGCAGGAAGAAGGGGGTGGATTCAGTCATTGGAATGGGGTGCCCACCAAGGTAAGGCCGGAGAAGTGTTGGGTGATGGTTGCCCGGATCGGGCATGGCTCGGCGTGGAAGTCCGATATGATTCGCGTCCGAGGCAATTGTGATCTTGATGCTATTTTTACCAAAAGGTCCTTGACAAAAGGGGTTTCCTGGTCGATACTGTGAATGAGTTCACAGTGTGAATCGATCGGCGCAGCGATGAAGCCGATACGGCGGGTGGGTGAGGATATGCGGCTTGGCCGCCTGTGAGACCCGGTGCAGCGATGCAGATACCCGACCGCGTGATCGAACGGCTGAGTGCGTACCGGCGTCACCTGCAGCGTTGGATTCAGGAGGGGCGCGATCGGATCTTCTCGCACGATCTGGCACTACTCGAAGGCGTCACAGCGGCCCAGGTCCGTCGCGATCTGATGACGGTCGGTTACACGGGCAGCCCGGCCAAGGGCTACGATGTCGCCGGGCTCATCGACCACATCACCGGATTGTTGGCCCCGGGGGCGGCGGGCGGGATTGCGCTCGTCGGTGTGGGACATATCGGGGGAGCGATCCTGGATTATTTCAGTGGTCGGCAGCCCGGCTACCGCATTGTGGCGGCGTTTGATGCGCATCCGGACAAGGTGGGACGGGTCGTGCATGGTCATCGCTGTTACGACGTGCGAGAAATGGCGGCGGTCCTGGAGAGTCAGCCGGCGCTGGTGGGGATCGTCGCGGTCCCGGTCGAGGCGGCCCAGGACGTTGCCGAGCGGTTGGTACGGGCGGGCGTGCGGGGGTTGCTGAACTTCGCCCCGCGGCGCCTCCGGGTGCCGCCAGAGGTCTTCGTGGAAGATGTCGACATCGCATTGTCGCTGGAGAAGGTGGCCTTCTTCGCGGCGATCCGAGCAGATCGGCGGGAGGCGCAGTAGTGCTCGCGGAACAGACGACGGAACTCGATGTGTTGCTCGAGGAGTACGAGAACGCTGAACGGGACCAGTTGATACCGATCCTGCAGGCGGTGCAGGAGCGCTTCGGCTACCTGTCTCGCGAGGCGATGGTGGCCGTGGGGCGGCGGCTCGACCTGCCGGTCAGCAAGGTGTACGGCGTCGCCACATTCTACAACCAATTTCGCTTCCAGCCGCTGGGCAAGGTGCATTGCCAGGTGTGCCGTGGAACGGCGTGCCACGTGAAGGGTTCGCAGGGGGTGCTGGATGCGTTGCGGACGACTCTGAAGGTTGAACCCGGGCAGACGACGCGGGACGGACTTTTCAGCATCGAGGTTGTGGCCTGCATTGGGGCCTGCGGACTCGCGCCCGTGGTGGCCGTTAACGGTGAGTTCCATGCGAGCATGACCCCTGACAAGACGCGAAAAGTTCTGAAGCAGTACGGCAAGGCCGAAAGCAAGTGAGGCGCGGAGCGCTATGGCAATCATGAGTACGGAGAGCGGTGGTGGTAGGGTGCAGGAACGGCGCGGCCTGTCGCCCGCGGACGTGCGCGCACTGCTGGACGGCCATGGTGCGGCCGAGGTGCCGGAACGCGCCGCGCGGCTGGCGTTGCTGCGGCGCGACCAGGTCGAGCGGCCGACGATCTTCGTGGGAGCGGGCACGTGCGGGCTCGGCGCCGGGGCGGGGAAGACGCTTACCGCGGTGCGCGCGTACCTCGAACAACACACGCTTGCGGCCGATGTAGTCGAGGTGGGCTGTATCGGCATTTGCTCGGCGGAGCCGCTGGTCGATGTGCAGTTGCCGGGGCGGACGCGGGTGGCATTCTCGCAGGTGACGGCCGACCTGGTGGACACGCTGCTCGACGAGCTGCTGGCCAGGCGTGCACCGAGCGGGAACATCCTCGGGCAGTTCCGCCCGGTGACCGATGGCGCTGCAGTCTGGGAGGATGTGCCGTTTCTGGACGAGCACCCCTTCTTCGCCCCGCAGACGCGCTGGGTGTTGGCCAACTGTGGGAACATAGATCCACAGAGCATCGACGAGTATCTGGCACGCGACGGCTACCAGTCGCTGGCCCGGGTGCTGCGTGAACATACCCCGGCTGAACTATGTGACGAAGTGGAGCGCAGCGGGCTGCGGGGTCGTGGCGGCGGGGGCTTTCCGACTGGTCGGAAGTGGAAGTTTGCGCTGCAAACGCCTGCGGAGCAGAAGTACCTCGTGTGCAATGCCGACGAGGGCGATCCGGGGGCGTTCATGGATCGAGCGGTGATCGAGGGCGATCCGCACCGGCTGGTGGAGGGCATGGCAATCGCGGCGTATGCCATCGGCGCGAGCAAGGCGTACGTCTACATTCGCGCGGAGTATCCGCTGGCGATCCGCAACCTGAAAGTGGCGCTGGCGCAGGCGCAAAGCTATGGGCTGCTGGGGCAGAACATCCTCGGCAGCGGTTTCTCGCTGGAGATCAAGATCAAGCAGGGTGCGGGGGCCTTCGTCTGTGGCGAAGAGACCGCCCTGATTCACAGCATCGAGGGGAAGCGCGGGATGCCACGCCCCCGACCGCCCTTTCCGGCGGTGAGCGGGCTGTTCGGCAAGCCCACGGTGATCAACAACGTCGAGACACTGGCAAACCTGCCGGTGGTGGTGCAGCGTGGCCCCGAGGCCTTCGCGGCAGTGGGTTCGGGCTCGAGCAAGGGGACGAAGGTATTCGCGCTGTCCGGCAAGGTGTTGCGGACCGGTCTGATCGAAGTCGCGATGGGGATGCCGCTGCGGCAGGTGATCTTTGAGATCGGCGGTGGGATTCCGGGCGGCAAGGCGTTCAAGGCGGTGCAGATGGGGGGGCCTTCGGGCGGCTGCGTGCCGGGACAGCACCTGGACATCGAGATCGACTACGAGTCGCTGAAGAGCGTGGGGGCGATGATGGGCTCGGGCGGCATGGTGGTGATGGATGAAGACAACTGCATGGTGGACGTGGCGAAGTTCTTCATGGACTTCATCCAGCGTGAGAGTTGCGGCAAGTGCATCCCGTGTCGAGAGGGGACCAAGCAGATGCTCGACATCCTCCAGCGCATCACGCGGGCGCACCGGCACGAATCGGGCAACGAGGCCCTAGCGCGGTTCCGGGGCGTGATGACGATGGAGCGGCTCGCACAGGTGATCCAGGACACGAGCTTGTGCGGGCTGGGACAGACGGCGCCGAGCCCGGTGCTCAGCACGTTGCGGTGGTTCCGCGAGGAGTACGAAGCGCACGTGTTCGAGCGGCGCTGTCCGGCGGGAGTCTGCAAGGAGCTACTCACCTACCGGATCGAAGAGACCAAGTGCAAGGGCTGCACGATCTGTGGGAAGGTCTGCCCGACGGGCGCGATCAAGGGCGCGTTGCGCAGTCCTCACTACATCGTGCAGGAAGAGTGCATCGCGTGCGGCGCCTGCAGCGAGGCCTGCCGGCTGGATGCGGTCATCGTGGAGTAACCCGCGCCGCAGGGCGCGTCAGCGGAGCAGGACGTGATCACGATTGAAGTCAACGATCGGCCGGTGGAGGCGAAGTCGGGCGAGACGGTACTGGACGCATGCCGGCGGGCCGGGATTCGGATTCCGACCCTCTGCCATCTCCAGGGGCTGACGCCGACCGGGGCTTGCCGGATCTGCGTGGTCGAGATCGCAGGGCAGCGCAACCTCGTGCCGTCATGCGCTTACCCGGTGGCCGATGGCATGAAGGTGCAGACGCATTCACCCCGCGCGATTCAGGCGCGGCAAACGGTGACGGAGCTGCTGCTGTCGAGTCACCCCGATGATTGTCTCTACTGCATTCGCAACGGGCAGTGTGAGCTCCAGGGACTGGCCCACGAACTCGGGGTTCGGGAGCGCAAGTACTGCGCGGCCCGGGCTACGCACAAGCTGGACGTGTCTTCACCGTCGATCGTGCGGGATCCGGCGAAGTGCATCCTCTGCGGCAAGTGTGTCCGTGTGTGCGAGGAGGTGCAGGACGTCGCGGCGATCGACTTCCTGAAGCGCGGGAGCCAGGCGCTGGTGGGGACGGCCTTTGACCAGGGGCTGAATGTGTCGAGCTGTGTGAACTGCGGCCAGTGCGTGATGGTCTGTCCGACCGGCGCATTGCGCGAGCAGGTGCACCTGCGCGAGGTGACGGATGCGCTCGCCGACCCGCAGAAGTTCCTAGTCGTGCAGCACGCCCCGGCGGTGTCGGTGACACTGGCCGAGGAATTCGGCATGAAGCCGGGCCGGGACATCGCCGGAGTGCTGAACGCGGCGCTGCGGAAGCTGGGCTTCGACCGTGTCTTCGATACGAGTCTGGCGGCCGATCTGACGATCATGGAAGAGGCCTCGGAACTGGTGCACCGTCTCCAGACTGGTGGGCCGCTGCCCATGTTGACGAGCTGCTCGCCGGGCTGGATCAAGTACGTGGAGCAGAGCTATCCCGATTTTCTGCACCATCTCTCGAGTTGCAAGAGTCCGCAGCAGATGATGGGTGCCGTCATCAAGACTTTTTTTGCCCAGCAGGCCCAGGTCGCGCCGGAAAGCATCTATAGCGTCGCGATCATGCCGTGCACGGCGAAGAAATTCGAAGCCACGCGGCCGGAAATGGCCCGCAACGGTCTGCCGGACATCGACGCGGTGCTGACGACGCGTGAGTTGGCGCGGCTGATCCGAATGCGGGGTCTCAATCTGGACCTCCTCGCGCCCGAGAGTCCCGACTCCCCATTGGGGGAGCGCAGCAGCGCGGGCAAGCTCTTTGGGGCGACCGGCGGCGTGATGGAAGCGGCGGTTCGTACGGCGTACCACCTCGTGACCGGAACGGAGCTGACCGAGCTGAAGATCCAGCCGCTGCGCGGGCTGAAGGGGGTCAAGGAAGCGCGCGTTCAGGTGGGTGCACTGGAATTGGGCGTGGCGGTTGTGAGTGGCCTTGCGAACGCGGCTGAGCTGCTGGATCAGATCCGCGACGGACGCACGGACCTGCATTTCATCGAGGTGATGACGTGTGCCGGCGGATGCATCGGTGGCGGCGGCCAGCCGCTGACAACCGATCAGGAAGCGGTGCGGGCCCGGATGCGGGCGTTGTATCAGATCGACCGCGA
This sequence comes from Phycisphaerales bacterium, assembly GCA_016716475.1. Taxonomy (NCBI): domain Bacteria; kingdom Pseudomonadati; phylum Planctomycetota; class Phycisphaerae; order Phycisphaerales; species Phycisphaerales bacterium. The sequence continues at coordinate 844,961 of JADJWG010000001.1, read as the reverse complement.
GGACGTAGTTCGGCAGTCGCACCGCAATCCAAGTGTACAGCGGCTCTATGCGGAGTTCCTGGGTCAGCCGCTGGGCGACAGGAGTCACGAGCTGCTGCACACGCACTACCACGTGCGCGACGTCGTTGGATAGCACGAGTGCAGTGAGAATCAGCCGAATTGACGGGCTGGTGACGCAGTGGTCACCCAGGTGCGTGGCAGGCGGAAGCTGAGTGATGGATTCGCAGAAGCACGAACAGAGACCGCTGATCACGACCGTGCCGGAACGCTGCCGGCTGTGCTATACGTGCGTCCGCGAGTGCCCGGCGAAGGCGATCCGCATCGAGGGCGGGCAGGCGGAGGTTCTCGGCGACCGCTGTATCGGATGCGGCAATTGTGTCCAGGTGTGCAGCCAGTCCGCCAAGGACGTGCGTTCCGACGTGGCGCGCGTCGAAGCCCTGCTAGCCGACACGCGGCCGGTCGCGGCCCTGCTGGCGCCAAGTTTCCCCGCCGAGTTCACGGAGTATCCGTACGAGACACTGGTGGGCATGGTGCGGGCCCTGGGATTCGCACGGGTCCACGAGGTTGCTTTCGGGGCCGATCTCGTGGCGGCCGAGTACAAGCGCCTGGTACGGCAGCCGGACGGGGCACGCTGGATCGCGACCACGTGCCCGGCGGTGACGGCCTACGTCGAGCGGTACTTCCCGGTGCTGGTGCCGCGGCTGGCGCCGATCGTGTCGCCGATGATCGCGGCGGCGCGCGCCCTGCGGATGCTGTACGGCCAGGAACTGCGCACGGTGTTCATCGGCCCTTGCATCGCGAAGAAGGATGAGGCGGCCGCGCTTGACGTGGCCGGCGACATCGATGCGGTGCTGACGTTTCTCGAACTGCGCGAATTATTCGGCCGGCATCCGCTGCGACCGGATGCGGTGGAGCAGAGTGATTTCGATCCGCCACATGGTGGGGTCGGCGCCCTGTTTCCGTTAAGCCGGGGCATGTTGCAGACAGCGCAGATTGAGGAAGACCTGCTGGCGGGGGACGTGGTGGCGGCGGACGGGCGGCAGGCGTTCATCGAGGCCATCCGCGAGTTTGAAAGCGGCAACCTGGATGCGCGGTTACTGGAGATTCTGTGCTGTAACGGGTGCATCATGGGGCCGGGGATCGGCCGGCCCACACCACGGTTCGGCCGGCGCCGGGCCGTGAGTCGCTATGCCCGGCGGCGCATGGACGATTCCGACCGGGCGCGGTGGTATGACTATTGGCCGCGGCTCCAGGCGGTGAACCTGCAGCGGAAGTTCCGGGCCCGTGACTGCCGGCTTGACAGCCCGGCGGACGGTGACGTGTGCCGTGTGCTGCGGGCGATGGGCAAGCGTACTCCGGTGGACGAGCTGAATTGCGGGGCGTGTGGCTACGAGACGTGTCGGGAGCATGCGATTGCGGTCGTCAAGGGGCTCGCCGAAAGTGAGATGTGCCTGCCGTACACGATCGAGCAATTGCGGCGCACCTGCGAGGACCTGACGAGCTCGAACCGGGAGCTGGCGTCAGCCCAGGAAGCGCTGATGCAGTCAGAGAAACTCGCCCATATGGGGCAGCTTGCGGCAGGCATCGCGCACGAGGTCAACAACCCGCTCGGCACGGTGCTGATGTTGTCGCACGTGCTGCTGGATGAGTTGCCGGCGGAGGCGGGGCAGCGCGAAGATCTTGCGATGATCGTGGCGGAGGCCGACCGGTGCAAGAAGATCGTGGCCGGCCTGCTGCACTTTGCGCGCAAGAACAAGGTCGAGGCGCAGCGAGTGAGTCTGCGCGAGTTAATCGACGGGGTGGCGGAAGGGGTGCGGCGTCAGCGCGGCCTGGAAATCGCGGTCGAACATTTGAATGGCAACCTTGAGGTGGAAATTGACCGCGATCAGATCCTGCAAGTGGTGATGAATTTCGTGACGAACGCGCAGGCCGCGATGCCGGAGGGAGGCGTGTTGCGGTTCCGCACTGGCGGTGATGACGAGACGGTGTGGTTCGCGGTACAGGACACTGGCGTGGGTATTGCGCCAGAACACCGGAAGAAGATCTGGGAACCGTTCTTCACGACCAAAAAGGCCGGGGAAGGCACCGGGCTGGGGTTGGCGGTGGCGTATGGCATCATCAAGATGCACCACGGTGATGCGCGCGTGGAGACTAACGCCGACCCGGCGGCGGGTCCGACCGGGACGACGTTCACGGTGCGTTTGCCGCGGCGACGCGGCACGTCCGGTGTGGGTGCGGAGGAGCGTGTCACCGGTGCCGGAGCGGTGGAGTGTCCCTAAACTGTTATAGCGACAGGCCGGCGCGCCGGTGTGTTGCTCCAGGTACGCTGGACGGCGGCACCCCGCAGGGCGGCCGGCGTGAGAAAGGATTGCAGTGATGGCGAAGCGCATTCTGCTCGTCGATGACGATTCGGATTACCTGCTCTCGATGCAGGTCCAACTGGAGCGGGCCGGGTACGCCGTGACGACGGCGGAAGGTGTCGCGTCCGCGAAGGCGCAAATGGCCGCCCTGCGGCCGGATGCGGCCATCATCGATCTGATGATGGAGGAGACCGACGGGGGCTTCGCGCTGTGTTATCACATCAAGAAGCTGGATCCGGCGATCCCGGTCATCATGGTAAGCGCAGTCGAGAGCGAAACCGGGCTCGAGTTCGATGCCACGGCACCGGGGGAGCGCTCCTGGTTGAAAGCCGACGCCTTCCTGGCGAAGCCGGTGCGATTCGAGCAGTTGCAGCGTGAGTTGGAGCGCCTGGTACCGAAACAGGTCGCCCCCTGAGCTGATTTGATGCCGCCCGGATGGCCGCCGGCCGCCGGACCGGGGCGGCCCCGTGGTACGCGGTGCCCTTTGGTGGACGGAGACGATGGATATTCTGCGGGTACTGGTAGTGGATGACGAGCCGGGCATGCGGCACAGCGTCACCCGTGCGCTGCGCAACATGACGGTGCGCCTGCCACAGATCGAGGGCGAGACGCGCCTGGAAACCGCGACCGCGGAGAGCGGGGAGGAAGCGCTGGAGATCCTGGCGCGTGAAACCTTCGACCTTGTCCTGCTCGATCACAAGCTCGGCGGCATCACCGGCATTGAGGTGCTCGAGCGGCTGGGTCCGCGTGCGCAAGACATGCGCATCATCATGATTACGGCGTTCGCGACGATCGAGACGGCCGTGCGCGCCACGCGCAGTGGCGCTTACGACTTTCTGGCCAAGCCCTTCACGCCGGACGAACTGAAAGCCACGTTGCGAAAGGCGATGTCGCACCTGATGGTGGAGCGACAGGCCCGGCGGCTGGCCGACGAGAAGCGGCGCATCCGTTTTGACTTCATCCGCGTGCTCGGGCATGAGCTGAAAGCGCCGCTGGCGGCGATTGAGAGCTTTCTCGGGCTGATGCGTGACCGGGCGGCAGGTCCGGATCTGGCAGCGTACGACCATATCATCGCGCGTTCGCTGCTGCGGGCGAGCGGCATGCGCAAGCTCATCAGTGACCTGCTCGACATGACCCGGATCGAATCGGGTGAGCGCAAACGCGAACTGACCAGCGTGGACCTGAGCGAACTGCTGGCCGGTGTGCTTGACCTGGTGCGCCCGCCGGCGGACGAGCGTGGCATCGCGCTCACTCTGGCGGTGGAAGGCGAGGCGTGCCTGCAAGCGGACCGCGGAGAGCTCGAAATGGTCTGCAACAACCTGCTCTCCAACGCGGTGAAGTACAATCGTGACGGGGGGCGGGTCGATGTGCGGGTGCGGGGCGCGGCCGATCGCATCGTACTGCGAGTGACCGATACGGGTATCGGTATGACGAGTGCGGAGGCGGAGCGTCTGTTCAAGGACTTTGCACGCATCCGCAATGAGAAGACGCGCGACATTCCAGGCAGCGGATTAGGTCTGTCGCTGGTGAAGAAGATCGTGGAGGCCTACGGTGGGGGCGTGCGGATCGAGTCGATCCCGGATGTCGGCAGCACGTTTGAAGTGGTCTTGCGCCGGGAACCTGGCACGGTGGAGCACGGCGATGGAGCGCGGGACGCTGCGGCAGTGGCTACGCGAAACTGACGATACCCGGCTCGCCGAGTTGTGGGCCGCGGCGGATGCGACGCGCCACGCGCACGTCGGGGACGCGGTGCACCTGCGCGGGCTCGTGGAGTTCTCGAACTACTGCGCCCGCGAGTGCCACTACTGTGGACTGCGTGCCAGTCATGCCGACATCGAGCGCTACCGGATGAGCGCCGATGAGATTCTCGCATGTGCCCAGGCGGCCGTGCGCTTCGGCTATGGCACCGTGGTGCTGCAATCGGGAGAAGATTACGGCACCAGCGCGCGCTGGCTGGAAGACGTCGTCCGGCGGATCAAGGCGGAGTCACCCCTGGCGGTCACGCTGAGCGTGGGCGAGCGCCGGCCGGAGGAACTCGCGGCGTGGCGCGCGGCGGGTGCGGATCGGTACCTGCTGCGCTTCGAGACTTCCAATCCGCAGCTCTTCGCGGCCATCCACCCCGGGCACGGGGGGCGGCTGAGTGACCGAATCGCGCTGCTGCGGACGCTGCGCGCGCTCGGGTATGAGGTTGGGAGTGGCGTGATGGTCGGAATCCCCGGGCAATCGTGGGACGACCTCGTGCACGACCTGGAGACGTTTCAGGGTCTGGATCTGGACATGATCGGGATCGGCCCCTACCTGCCGCACCCGCAGACGCCGCTGGGGCGCGAGGGCCCGCAGCGTATCGCGGCGCCGGAGGAGCAGGTGCCCAACAGCGAGCTGATGACGTACAAGATGGTGGCGCTGACGCGGCTGATGTGTCCGGAGGCAAACATCCCGAGCACGACCGCGCTGGCTACGGTCAACCGCGAGCGGGGTCGGGAATTGGGTCTGCAGCGCGGTGCCAACATCGTCATGCCGAACCTGACGCCACCACTGTACCGCTGCAAGTACGAGATCTACCCGGAAAAGGCCTGCCTGCACGAGAGCGCCGAGCAGTGTCATGGTTGCCTGCTCGGCCGGATTCGCGCGCTCGGCCGGCCGGTGGGGACCGGGCGCGGCGATTCTCCCAACCGGCGACGCCGGGTGGAGCCGCCTGCGGCCGTTTCAGCGCTGCCGTGCGCGCACCCCTCCCGGTCGGAGAGCGACGCGAAATGAGTACGCTGGCGAAGATGACACTGAGTGCCGGGGCCGAGGACTTCATCGACGAGGTGCGGTTGGGTGACCTGCTGCGCGCCGGGCCGCCCGAACCGGCCGAGATGCGGGCAGTAGTAGCCAAGGCGCTGTCCAAGCAGGCACTCACGACCGAAGAAACGGCGGTGCTGCTGCGCGTGACGGAGCGGGACCTGGTCGAGGAGCAGTTCGAAGCCGCCCGCCAGCTCAAGCGCGACGTGTACGGAAACCGCATTGTGCTGTTTGCGCCGCTGTATGTCGGCAACCTGTGCATGAATGACTGCCAGTATTGCGCCTTTCGACGCACGAATCCGGGCGTCGTGCGGCGGACGCTGGGGCTGGACGAATTGCGGCAACAGGTCGTGGCGCTGGAGAGCCAGGGGCACAAGCGGCTGATCCTGGTTTTTGGTGAACATCCGAACTACGACCCGGAGTTCATCGCCGAGAGTGTGCGCACCGTGTATGCGACGCGGACCGTCCGCGGTGCGATCCGGCGCGTGAACATCAACGCCGCTCCGCTCGACGTGGAGGGCTACAAGATCGTGCTGGCAGCAGGCATCGGCACGTACCAGGTCTTCCAGGAGACGTATCACCACGCGACGTACGAGCGGGTACATCCGGCGAACTCGCGGAAGGGTGACTACCTCTACCGGCTCGACGCCCTCTATCGTGCCCAGGAGGCCGGCATCGACGACGTGGGCATCGGGGCGCTCTTCGGCCTGTATGACTGGCGATTCGAGGTGCTCGGACTGGTAACACACGGGCAGCACATGCAGGCGCGTTTTGGCGTGGGACCGCACACCATCAGTTTTCCGAGGACGCAGCCGGCGCACGGTGTGCTGCTCGATGGGCGCTGGGCGGTCAGCGACTACGACTTCAAGCGTGTCATCGCGACGCTGCGGCTCGCGGTACCGTACACGGGGCTGATCCTGACGGCGCGCGAGAGCGCGGCCCTGCGGCGCGAGGTGCTGGCCTTCGGAGTATCACAGATCGATGCCGGCAGTCGGATCGAGCTGGGCGGCTACACCGAAGCGGGGGATACACAGTGCATGGAACGCGAGCAGTTCCGGCTGGCGGACGTGCGTTCTCTCGATGAAACCCTGTACGAGTTGATGACGGACGGCTACCTGCCGAGCTTCTGTACGGCCTGCTATCGGCTGGGGCGCACCGGCGAGCACTTCATGGAGTACGCGATTCCGGGATTTATCCAGCGGCTGTGCACGCCCAACGGGCTGACGACGCTGATGGAATATCTTGTCGATTACGCCTCGCCTGCGACGCGCGCCGCGGGCGAGCGCTTGATCGAGGTGGAATTGGCGAAGATGGAGAATGCAGCGCTGGTGAAGACGGTGCGCGAACGGCTGGAACAGATCCGGACGACGGATGCACGCGATCTGATTTTCTGAGCCGGGTGACGCAGCGCGGGAGTGTGCGATATGCACGCGCGAACAAGTGAGAGCGGGGACGGCTGGTGCGCGCTCCGTGGAGGGCGCTCCCGCCTCCGTCGGAGGTTTCACGTGCGCTTATGGAGCGGGGGAACAGGTCCAACCGCACTGCGGTTACCCGATTGCATATCCCTCCACCCCTGAGGCGGCATGTCCACGTGGCGTCGCGAGACTGACTTGCTCGGTGCGTGCGAGGTGCCCGCGGAGGCCCTCTACGGCATTCACACGGTACGTGCACTGCGGAACTTCCCGCTGTCCGGACGAGCGGTCCATCCCGCGCTCGCACAGGCGTATGGAGAAGTCAAGCGGGCGTGCGTACGGACGAACCGGCGCCTGGGGTACCTTGAAGGCCCCCCTGGACATTTGTCGGCACCGGCGGCGGCTGCGCTGGAATCCGCGTGTGCGGAACTGGCGCGCGGTGATCTCTGGCCACACATCGTCGTCGATGCGTTGCAAGGCGGGGCTGGCACATCGCTGAACATGAATGTGAATGAGGTTCTCGCGAACCGGGCGCTGCAATTGCTGGGGCGCCCGCTTGGCGAGTACGCGACGATCGATCCCCACGCCCACGCGAACCTGCACCAGTCGACCAACGATACGTTTCCCACCGCGCTACGCGTGGCGGCGATTGCGCGGTTGCGGGCGCTGGAGGGGGCGTTGGCGGAGTTGGTCGCGGCGTGGCAGGAACAGGAGCAGCGGCTCGCGGACGTGGTGAAGGTGGGCCGGACGGAATTGCAGGATGCGGTGCTCACGACGCTGGGGCGGAGTTGTGGTGCCTTCGCCGAGGCGTTCGGGCGGGACCGTTGGCGGATTTACAAGTGCGAGGAGCGACTTCGCACGGTGAATCTGGGCGGCACGGCGATCGGCACAGGGCTAGGTGCCCCGCGTGACTACCTGTTTGCGGTGGTGGACGAGTTGCGTGCATTGACCGGTTTCGGGTTGGCGCGGGCGGAGAATCTGGTCGAGGCGACCCAGAATGCCGACGCGTTCGTCGAAGTCAGCGGATTGCTGAAGGCGTGCGCAACGAACCTGCTGAAGGTCAGCGGAGATTTACGCTGGCTCGGCTCAGGGCCACAAGCGGGCTTGGGGGAGTTGCGGTTGCCCGCCCTGCAGGCCGGTTCGTCGATCATGCCGGGCAAGGTGAACCCGGTGGTCCCCGAGGCGGTTACGCAGGCGGCCCTGCGGGTGTGCGCACACGACCAGGAAGTGACACAGGCCGTTGCGCTGGGGAATCTGGAGTTGAATGCCTTTCTGCCGCTGGTCGCGGATGCACTGCTTGAAAGCGTGGACCTTCTGGAACGCAGCGCCACGCTCCTCCGTACGCATGTGGTTGCGGGGCTGGCGGCTGATCGGGCACGCTGTGCACTGTACGTGGAGAGCTCCACGGCCACGCTGACCGCATTGGTGGGGCGATTGGGGTATGAAGTAGTGGAGGACCTGGCACAGGCCGTGGTCCGTACGGGGCAGGGTGTACGGGCACTGGTCGTCGAGCGTGGGTTGCTCACGGAGGAGGAGTTTGCCGCGCTCACCGCGCCGGAGGCCGTGCTGCGGCTGGGCGCGCCGCCGGGGAGGGTGCCATGACCCGTTATGCCCCCGCGCCCAAGGGGTTGCGGCTGCACATCGGCATTTTTGGCCGGCGCAACGTGGGTAAGTCCTCGCTGCTCAATGCATTAACGCGGCAGGCGGTGTCCATTGTCTCGGAGACGGCCGGCACCACGACCGACCCGGTTGAGAAACCCATGGAGCTGCTGCCGATCGGCCCAGTGTTGTTCATTGATACGGCGGGGATTGACGACGAGGGAGCCCTCGGTGCGCAACGCGTAGCGCGGACGCGCTCCGTACTGGACCGGACGGAGGTTGCGTTGCTCGTGGCCGAGGCGGGGGCCTGGGGCGATTTCGAGGAGGCGCTGCTGGAGGAGTTGCGGGGACGGCACGTGCCGACGGTGGTGGTCTTCAACAAGTGCGATCGCGCGGCGGTGGACAGCGCAACGCGGAGCGCGCTGCAATTGCAGCAGTACCCCGTGGTACAGACGGTCGCGGCGACGGGTGTGGGGCTGGCGGAGCTGCGGCAGGCGCTCATCGGGGCGGTGCCGGAGGAGCATTTGCGCGCCCCAACGATCCTTGGCGACCTGGTGCCACCCGGGGGGCTGGTCATACTGGTCGTGCCGATCGACAAGGAAGCGCCCAAGGGACGACTCATCCTGCCACAGGTGCAGGCGATTCGTGACCTGCTCGATCACGATGCGCTCTGCATGGTGGTCAAGGAGCGCGAGTTGCGGGCGGCACTGGCGCGGCTGAAGCGGCCGCCGGACCTGGTGGTGACGGATTCGCAGGCGTTTCTGAAGGTGGCCGCGGACACGCCGCCGGAAGTACCGTTGACTTCCTTCTCGATCCTGTTTGCGCGTTTCAAAGGGGATTTGCATGAGTTTGTGCGCGGGGCGCGTACCATCGACACGCTGCGCCCGGGAGATCGTGTGCTGATCGCCGAGGCGTGCTCGCACCATCCGATTACGGAGGACATCGGGCGGGTGAAGCTGCCGCGCTGGCTGACGCAGTACGTCGGAGGAAAGCTCGAGTTCACGCACGTGCAGGGACACGACTTTCCACCCGATCTCGAGTCATACAAGCTGATCGTGCATTGCGGAGCATGCGTACAGAACCGACGCGAGGTCCTCACGCGGCTGGAACGGGCGCGTGCGCACGGTGTACCAATGACCAATTACGGCGTCGCTATTGCACATTCGCTGGGGATTCTGTCGCGGGCGCTGGGGCCGTTCGGAATCGGGACGGAAAAGTAGCGGCAGTGGGGCTCCACGGCGGGTTGTGAGGTGGTGGCCCCATCGTCTGGAGTCGCATCTACCAAGCTTCAGAGCTTAGCGTGGCAGGCCGCCTGGACCCGTGTGTGCATGCCGACAGTTTGAACCGGCTCCCGGCGAGACGGATTCTTGTAAACCGGGCCTGCGCCGCTACACTGCTGCGGCATGCACAAGTATTACATCCTGGACGCCAACATCCTGATTCACGACCCCTACTCGGTCCTGCAATTTGCCGACAATACGGTCGTGATTCCGGTCGGCGTCCTGGGGGAGCTGGATCGCTTCAAGAAGGAGCCATCCGACCGCGGCTACAGCGCCCGCGCAGTCGTTCGCTTGCTTGATGGCTTGCGCAATGGCCAGAGTCTGGCGACCGGCGTACCGCTGTCGAACGGCGGTCGCCTGCGCGTCTATTGCCAGCCCGAGAAGGTGCTGAGTGGGGTGACCGAGCCGGCCGACCTGGAGATTCTGCATGTCGCACAGCGGGTGCAGGGTGAGGACGCTTTATCGCCGGTCGTAATCGTGACCAAGGACATCAACCTGCGAATTCGGGCGGATGCGGCCGGGCTGCGGGCCGAAGACTACGAGTCTGACCACGTGCAACTCGCGGAGGTGACTGCGACCGATCGTGAGGTGGAAGTTTCGCCCGAGCTGTTTGAGATTTTTCGGCAGACCGGGCGGCTCGAACTGACGACGCCAGAGCTGCGTGCGAATGACTTCGTGTTGTTACGGGCCGCGGGGGTGGAGCGTGCGACGGCGCTCGGCCGTCGGGATCCCGAAGATCCGGCCATCGTTGCACTGCGCGAGGTGTCGGGGGGGCTGTGGGGCATCCGTCCGCGGAACAAGGAACAGTATTACGCGATCGATGCGCTGCTGGACGACCGCATCAGTTTGCTGACGTTGATGGGTAAAGCGGGCACGGGGAAGACTCTGCTGGCGCTCGCGGCGGCCATGCACCTGACGTTCAAGCGGAAACTGTACCGTGGCATCCTGGTATGTCGGCCGGTGGTACCGGTGGGGCGGGATATCGGATATCTGCCCGGTGACCTGACGCGCAAGCTGGAACCCTGGATGAAGCCGGTGACGGACACGATCGAGTTCCTGTTGGACGTGGGGGGAGGTGTGAAGGGCCAGGAAGATGCGGCGGCGCTGTTGAAAGGCGGGATGATCGAGATCCAACCGCTGACGTACATTCGGGGGCGGAGCATTGCCAAACGGTTCGTGATCATCGACGAGGCCCAGAACTTGACACCGCTGGAGATGAAGACGGTGATCACGCGGATTGGTCAGTCGGCAAAGGTCGTGCTGACAGGTGATCCCTGGCAGATCGACAATCCCTACGTGGATCGCAACAGCAATGGGTTTACGTACGTGATCAATCGACTGAACGGTGAAGGTTTGGCGGCGCATGTGCAGTTGCGGAAGGGGGAGCGGAGCGCGCTGGCGGAATTGGCGGCGAACCGGTTGTAGTGGACTCGCGCGGGTGCATTCGTGAGCGTGTACGGGGGTGTTTAGTTCCTGTGGATAAGCTGTCGCGAGCGGATTTTTCGCAGGAATTTTTGCAGTTTTTTCGGGAGGTGAAACATTCGGTACGGTGGCAGGTTGCTGGGGTGTTCCATAGTTGTTGACAGGGTGTGCAAGACGAAATTGTGTTGCCTCCGTTTGGGGAATGTTCTATATTTGTAGATGCGACGAAGAGGTCGCAAAGAACGCTCGGCACCTCAAGCGGTCCTGGGTGGCTGCGGCAGAGTGTGAGAGCCGCTCAAAGCGGGGCGGCGGTCGGCGGTAACGTCCGACGCGTCCCAAGGTGAACCCATAGCCCGGGCGGCGGGCACGCTCGAACAGTCAGGATCGGATCGGTGCAAGAACCCTACGAGGGTGGTCTGGGGCGTGCGTGGGCTTCGGCCTGCGGCGTGGCCGGACACGGCAGAAGCTGAGCGAGACTCCGTGGTGCCGGTGAGCGCGTTGCCGTGAGGCGGGCGTTTCTCCAAGCGCGAGGGAGGAGTCCCGGGCGAAATCCTGGGCCAGGTTTCTGTTGCAACCCCTGGAAGGGAGAAAACCCAAGGGAGCAGCCAGCGGCGCGCGAGTTAAACCCCGTGTCGTCGCCAGGGACTCCGGCGAGGGTGAAAGCCCAGAAGCCGCGACCTGTTGGGCCGGCCTACCGCTTCGGCGGCGGGATAACCGACAGGGGAAACGGCAAGTGGGTTCGGCGGTGGCGGAAACGCTGCGGCTACCTCGCGGGAGGAGGAAGCTCCGAAGGGTGCAATCCCAAGAGCGCCGCCGATACGAAACAAGGTCGGCAGGGCCTTGGAGGGAGTAAACCGTCAAGAGGGTAACCAAACCCTGGAGGCGGAACGTAGCGGGTGGCGGCACCCCCGCGACGAGTGGACCTCCGAGACCTCATGTGCTGAAGGGAACGAAAGCCCACGAGAGGTGTCCGACTGGCTTCGGCCGGCAGGACCAAGTTGCGATGCGAGTGTCTCTGTAGGAGCGTGAAACCCGGTGTGAGTTGGCATCGTCTGCTTCGTGTAGGCGTAGCGTTCGAAGGCGTGAAGTCCGCATGGCCGAGGAAAGGTCCAACGGCGGAGCGGGATTGCAGAACCCATAACTGCGATAGCGTCCTCGAATCAACTTTGAGCGGGTAGCGAACTCCGAGAGGCGGCGGCCGGGCGTTTCGTCCGGTTGGCAGCGTGGTAACTGGCTTCCTCTGAAGGGCGTTCGAGCGTTGGTGGCCTCCCGTCGCTTTTTCATGCGCCCGTATCACGCGGCACGGCGGGGTTTCCATACGCCACGGAACCGGCCGGGATGTTCCGTGAGACGACCGAGCCAGCGCCGATCACGGCACCGCTACCGATCGTGACTCCGGGGAGTATGATCGCGCCACCACCAATCCACACGTCGTCTCCGATCGTAACGGGCCGCCCGCATTCGAGGCCTTGGCGACGTTTGGCAACGTCCAAAGGATGGGTTGCGGCGTAGATCTGCACCGCTGGCCCGCAAAGCACACGGTTGCCGATCGTCACACGGCAGATGTCGAGCACAACACAATTGAAGTTGAAGAAGACCTTTTCGCCCAGCACGATGTTGTCGCCGTAATCGCAGAAAAACGGCGGCTCGACTTCCGGTAAACCGGCGGCCCGCGGTAACAGTTCACGCAGGGTCCGGGCGCGGAGATCCCCTTCGTCCGCCCGGGATTGGTTGAAGGCATTGAGAAGCAGGCGGGCCCGACGGCGCGCCGCGGACAGTTCCGGATCGTTGGCGTCGTAGAGTTCTCCGGTCAGCATCTTCTCGCGTTCAGTCCGCATGATGGGGCCTCTCCTGGGGAGCCGTGCTTGGACACCACGGCGGAATGATAGGCGATTGAGACCCCGGTCGGCTTAAGTTGCCTGGGCGCCCCCGCCCAACGGTTCCGTCTCGCGCTGGGGCGCGGTGGGTCCCGTACGGTCCGGTGTTTTGGATGGAGCCGTCTGCACCAGAGTGGTATACTCGCGTTGCCAAGCTTGCAGCGACCGCTGGTTGTCGCTGCGGCGACTCGGAGCCGGACTGGCCGTGGACGCAAGGCGCCCTGCGGATGGGCGTTTTGCGTCCACGGCTACCCGGTCGGGATCTTCGCCCATGCCCGCGCAGGACATTCTGGACGCTTGCCAGCATCGGATCGGCTACCAGTTCAACAATCTGAATCTCTTGCGACTGGCGCTGCATCATGCCTCGTCGGCGAACCACCGGCGCGACAGCAATGAGCGCATGGAGTTCCTGGGCGATGCCGTGCTGGGGCTGGTAGTCTGCACGACACTGTACGAGCGGCTGCCCGAAGCTCTCGAAGGCGACATGACGAAGATCAAGTCGGCGGTGGTCTCACGGAGAACCTGCGCGCAGGTGGCGCGCGAAGTGGGCCTGACGGACGGCTTAGTCGTGGGGCAGGGGATGGACCACGGGGAGCACCTCCCCAGTTCGCTCGCGGCGGGCACGCTCGAAGCCATCATAGCGGCCATTTACCTCGATGGCGGGCTGGAAGCGGCGCGTCAGTTCGTGCTTACGCACATGGACGGTGCCATCCGCCAGGCGACCGCTTCGCAGCACCAGTTCAACTTCAAATCACAATTGCAGCAGTGGGCGCAGCGCGAGCACAGCGCCACGCCGTCTTACGAGTTGCTGGATGAAAAGGGGCCGGACCATTCGAAGTGCTTCGAGGTGGCGGTGACGATTGCGGGAAGGCAGTTTCCGAGCGCCTGGGGGCCCAACAAAAAGGATGCCGAGCAGAAAGCGGCACGGCTGGCGCTGGTCGAGGTGGGTGAGTTGCCGGAGGAGAACTGGGACTAGCAGTCCGCCGCAACAGCAGCGTCAACCCTCCGCGGCCTCAAGTAGCAGCCCGAATCCGCCTTGGAGTTCCATGTCCACAACAGGGGGGCGGATGTAAAGTACCTCTTGTGGCGGTTTGCTATGCTTTCGTCACGCGCAGGACCTCGCGCGGCGTAGTGATACCTTCGCGGCAAAGCCGCCAGCCCTCGCTGCGCATCTGCACCAGGCCGGCTCGCAGCGCAACTTCCAGCAACTGAGACGCCGAAGCCCGCTGCAACACCAGCTCCCGCAGCGCATCGTTCATGACGAACAACTCGTACAGCGCGCGGCGCCCTGCGAAACCCGTGTTGCGACACGACTTGCAGCCCCGACCGCGCCACAGCGGCTCACTCGGCTGATGCTGGAAATCGGCGGGCAGCACGGTCGCCTTGTCCGGCTCGTACTGCTCCTTGCAGTGCTTGCAGATGGTGCGTACGAGGCGCTGCGCCAGCACGGCCTCGACGGAGCTGGAAACGAGGAAGGGCTCTACGCCCATGTCGAGCAGGCGCGTCGTCGCGGTGATGGCATCGTTCGTGTGCAGCGTGCTGAAGACCAGGTGGCCGGTGAGCGAAGCGTTGATGGCGACTTCGGCCGTCTCCTTGTCACGAATTTCACCGACCAGGATGACATCGGGGTCGTGGCGCAGAAAGCTGCGCAGTGCGCGGGCGAAGGTCAACCCGATCTTGGGGAGGATCTGTGTCTGGTTAATGCCATCGAGGTAGTACTCGATCGGGTCTTCGATGGTGAGAATCTTGAGCTCGGGGGACACGATCTCGCGGAGGGCGGCATACAGCGTCGTGGTTTTACCCGAGCCCGTCGGCCCGGTGACGAGCAGGATCCCGTGCGGGCGCGTGATCAGTTCGCGGAAAGTCGCGGCGGTGTCGCCCTCCATGCCGAGCGACGTGAGGTCGAGCTTGACGGATGAGCGGTCGAGGATACGCAGCACAATGCCTTCGCCGAAAGCCATGTTCACGATCGACACCCGCAGGTCGATCTCGCGCCCATGGGCCTTGATCTTGAAGCCGCCATCCTGTGGCAGACGACGCTCGGCGATATTGAGGTTGGAGAGAATCTTGATGCGGCTGACGATGGCGTTGCGGAAGCGGTGAATCTCCGGGGGCACGTTAGCGATCTGCAGGACGCCGTCGATACGGTAGCGCACCTGGAAGTCGTTCTCAAACGGCTCGAAGTGGATGTCACTGGCCCGCTGGACGATGGCCTCGACGAGAATCTCGTTCACCAGCTTGATGACCGAGGCCTCCTGGGCCATCTGGATGTCGATGTCCTCGGAATCGAGGCGGTTCTCGTCGACGATCTCGAGCTCGCCTTGCTCCTTCACCATCTCGTTCAGCACGTCGCCGCCGACACCGTAGAAGGCGCGGATCATCTTGAGAATTTCGGTGCGCGCGGCCAGTACCGGCTCCACCGGCATGTTGATGCAGGTGCGCACTTCGTCGAGAGCGTACATGTTGTACGGGTCTGAAGTGGCGACCCGGACGCCGTTGCCGTTGCGCCCGATCGGCATCAGGCCGTATTTGTGCACAAGTCGGCTGGGAATGAGCTTGAGCAGTTCCCGATCGATGTCCTCCTCGCGCAGGTCGACGACCGGGAGCATGAGCTGGTCGGCGTAGACTTGCAGCAGATCGTCCTCGCTGACGAGGGATTCACGCAGCAGGAGCTGGTCGATCCGCTCGGCCGGCGAATGGCGTCGGGTGGCGAGTTGATCAAGTTGCTCGCGCGTGATGAGGCCGCGTGCGATAAGGGCTTCGCCAATGGGCATGTGTATGGCCTAAGTCATTGTTGCCAAGCGGTTTGCGAATCAGTGGGCGGAAGCGGACAGACCGCTCCCCCTGCTTTGTACCCGCCACGGCGGTCCGGGTTGCAGGAAGCGCAGGGGAAGGCGGAAGTCACCGACCCTTTGGCGAATTCATGCGGGAGATTCGGGTGCAACGCAGCGGGCCCGCACACCCTCGGAAGGGGGCGGGCCCGTGCGGAGAATTCGCGGTTGGCCACGACCGGAGCACCGGCCGGGGGACCTGGCGCTTAGCGGCGGCGGATGAAGGCCGCAACTCCGAGTGCGAGCAGCGCGAAGGCGGTCGGCTCAGGCGTCACGACCAGGTTGACGAAGTCAGACTGATCCTGACCCTGGCCGGCCCAGTTGGTGCCGTAGAAGCGGATACGGTTGACCTTGGTCGGGTCAAAGCCGGCGCCGCTGCTGTTGGTCGTCGTGCCACCATCGAGGTCGACAACGACCTGGTTCCAGTTGTTCCAGTCGCCGAAGGGGAAGCTGCTGGCGTTCGGACCGTAGACGATGCCATAATCACGGAAACCGGTCAGCACGGTGTAGTTGCCGTTCACATCGAGATCGTAGCTGTAAACCCGCAGGAAGATGTTGACGTCGCCGTACGGGTCACCCGTGTTGTACTCCCAGGCCCGGGAGTCGACCTTCAACTGGGCACCGGTGATGTCGATGTTGCCGGCGCCAGCCAGTTGCGTGTCGACATACATGTACCACCAGCCGCCACCGTTCTTGGTAAAGCGGGCGAAGCCGTCCGACTTGTCCGGGGGGGCGCCGCCTTCGAAGGTCAGCGTGCCACTGGCAAAAGCGGCATAGATGGCATCGCCGTTGGGCGACTGGTCGGTGTACAGGGTCGGGTGCGTGATCTGCTGATCGAGGGTGATTTCGAGGCGATTGTCAGCCATCACGAGCGTTGCGGCTGACAGTACTGCGAGCACTGCAAGCTTCTTCATGATCTCTCCTCCGAGGTGCCCGGCTCAATAACCGGGTTGGGAAAGGGGCGCGGCTCCATCAGCCGCAAGACGAAACAATGGTTACCACAACAAGGCCACGCGTGTGAGCGACATGGATGAAACGTTACACGCGGTGCTTTCTTTCTTATACCCTATTCAGGGTACATCGCCGACCCCCGGCGTGTCAATTCGATCGTTCAGGTTTCGGATGTCGGGGGATGATTTTCTCGCTGTTCCTATATTACTGCTATTACAACAGTTGCAAAGAAGTCGCCATCGGACTGATACGGGGACCTTGACCCACGGAAGACCGGCGATCGGAGCCGATGAGGGCACGTCTGATATCGAAACCCGTAAGCTGTTCGTCGCTACGTTTCGACTTTGAACCGCCCGCGTTGATTGGACCCTTCGTAATCGCGCCCGGAATAGGGGGTGACCCCACATCAACCTTTGACTGCTCCGAGGTTCAACCCGCGGACGAATTGCCGCTGGGCCGCGAAGAACAGCAGGATGCAGGGAATCATCGTAACCAGGGCGGCGGCCATGAGCAGGTTGACGTCGCGGACGGTTCCGTACTGGTCTCGGAAGCTGTTGAGCGCGACGGCCAGCGTGTGGCTCTCCTCATCATGCAGGTAGAGCAGGGGGTGGAGGAAGTCGTTCCACGTTCCGATGAATGTAAACACCGCCGTGATCGCGATCACGGGGCGGCACATGGGGAGCATGATCCGGGCCCAGATGGTGAGGTGCCCCGCGCCGTCGATGCGCGCGGCGTCGAGCAGGTCTTCGGGTATCTGTGCGAAGAACTGGCGGAACATGAAGATGAAGAAGGGCGTGCCGAAGAACGCCGGTACGACCAGCGGGAGGATCGTGTTAATCCAGCCGAGGTGCCGGAAAAGGATGAAAAGCGGGATCATGGTGACCTGAGCCGGCAGCATCATCGTTGCGAGCATCAGAATGAAGAGCGGTTGGCGGCCGCGGAAGCGCAGCCGGGCGAAGCCATAGCCGACCAGACTGCAGGAGAGGATCTGACCGACGACGCAAAGGGTGGTGACGACGATTGTGTTGGCCAGCGCATCCCGGAAACCGTGCCACGGACGACTGCCCATCTGACGCAGCGCCTCGGGATAGTTCGTCACCTGCGGTTGCGAGAAGGCGGCCAGGAAGCCCTGTGGCGAAGTCGCGGCCCGCTCGGCCAGTTCGGTGGGCAACAGACTAACGCCCAGCATCCACACCAGCGGGAACAGCAGCACACCCGCACCGAGCGAGAGCAGGAAGTAGGTCAGGGCTGATTGGAAGGTACGCATCTTCGGGCTCGCGTGGGTACGTCCTCAGGTCCGCAGCGCCTCGTAATAGACAAATCGACGGCTGCCGCGCATCACGAGCAGGGTGAGTGCGAGAATGATGAGCAGCAACAGCCACGCCAGGGCGGAGGCGTAGCCCATTTCGTGGTACTGAAACGCCTGGTTGTAGAGGTACAGCACGTAGAACATCGTGTGATTCTGTGGACCCCCGCGCGTCATCACATAGGCCTGGGTGAAGACCTGGAACGAGCCGATGATCGCCATGATGCCGTTGAAGAAAATCACCGGGCTGAGCATCGGCAGGGTGACGTTCCAGAAGCGTCGGGCGGGTGAAGCCCCGTCGATCTCGGCCGCCTCGTACAGGGTCCGCGGGATGCCTGTCAGCCCGGCAAGGTAGATCATCATGCTGCCGCCCACGACCCACAGATGCATCAGGGCGAACGCCGGTGGGCCAAACCACGCCGCATCGCGGTTGAGCCAGTCCGGGGGGCGCAGCTCGACGGTCCCAAGGAGGGGTTGCAGCAGCCAACCGACGACAGCGAACAGGGGTTCCAACAAGGCGTTCAACAGGCCGTGCTGGCCGTCAAACACCCAGCGCCAGAGCACCGCCACCCCGACGCCGGCAAGGACACTCGGCAGGTACCAGGCGCTGCGGTAGAAGCCGATGCCACGCACCTCGCTGTTCATCAGCAGTGCAGCACCGAGCGCGACGAGCTGTCCGCCCGGAACCGCGAGCAGGACGTAGAAGCCGGTGACGCGGAGCGATTTTCGGAAAACCTCATCGTGAAACAGCAACTCGCGGAAGTTCTGCAGCCCGACCCATTCGGCTGATCCCAGCGGCAGTACACCGGTCCAGCGGCTGAACGCCAGCAGCAGCGAAAGACCGATCGGGAACGCCGTGAGGAGTGCGAAGCCAAGCAGCCAGGGACTGATGAAGCCCAGCCGGCGCGCTCTTCGAGCCGGGCGCGCGGTCCAGGGCGACCGCGCTGCCAGCACCACACCCCGTAGGTCAGCAGGGCGGTACCTGACAGCGCCAGGGCAGTGAGGATCGCGCGCCAAGGCACCGGCGCGTGTGCCCCGCTCCGCAGGGGCGAACCATCGAGCCGTTGCCAGATGCGTTCGACGGCGGCCATCATTGCAGGGACCGGCTCCCCCGACCGGTAGGCCCCTTCGAGGTACGTCATCAACTCGGCCTGGTAGCGGCTATCGAGCGGCCAGTTGGGCAGTTGTGCCGCGGGAATCATGTTGAGGTAGGCGGCGTTGTTGCGCGGCGGCCGCGGATCGTCAAGAAAAACCGGGGCTGTGGCGACAGGGCGCAGCGCGGGGACGCCGAGACCGGTACGGGCCTGGTGCGTGGCGCCGACCGGACCGGTAAGGTGCTGGAGCAGCAGCCAGGCGGCTTCCGGGTGCCGGCAGGAACGCGCCATGGACCAGGAAGTAGTCAGAATGACGTTCGCTTCCTGCGTCCCGCGCGGGAGAGGGGCGAAATCCCAGTCGAATCCGAGGGTTTGCCGGTAGCGTGCGACGACCCAGCGGCCGAGGGGCCCGATCATGCCGACACGACCGGCCTGAAACAGGTCGCTGCCAAGCTGGACCTGACTGCGGGCGTCGGTGAGGGCGCGCTGCTCGGCAAAGCGCCAGCGATGGATACGCTCGAGCGCTGCGAGTACGGGGGGTTCGGTCAAATGATAGCTGCGGAAATCGGGAGTGGCGAAGTCCAGTCCAAAGGAGCGGAGGTAGACCTGCATCATGGCGGGCCAGGTCACGAACTCGGCGCCGTAGCAGGGCTGGCCGGCGTCATCGGTGAGTTGCCCGAGGGCCCGTGCTGCCGTAGCGAATTGTTCCCACGTCCACCCGGGGGCCGGCTCCGGCAATCCGGCGCGGCGGAACAGGTCGCGGTTGTAGTAAATGCCGATCGTCGTGAAGGAAATCGGCAGACCGTAAAGTGGTCCGGTGCCTACCTGCGTCCCGTCATATCGAAAGCAGTCCAGGACCTGCGGGTAGAAATCATCGAGGTTGAGCGCGGCACGGCCGGCGATGTGGTCCGCGTTCGCAAGGTCGTCGAGCGTCCGCAGGAGGGCGCGCCCCGCATAGAATGCGAGGTTCTCACTACCCAGGTAGAACAGGTCGGGTGGTGTGCCCGCGGCCATCATGGTCTTGAGTTTCTGGTCGTGGTAAATCCCGGCCGGTATGCGGCGGACGCGGATGTGGGGGTGCTGTTGCTCAAACTCGGCGACCAGCGCAGCGATGATGGCGCCCTCGTCCTTGTCGCCCCAGTGCATGATGGTGAGTTCCACCTGTATGGCGCCGTGCGCCAAACGCTGCACGAGGCGCCCCCCGACGTGGGTGAAAGCCCAGAGAATGGCGAGGCCGGCGGAGCACACGAGGGCCGCACGGAGTACCTGCGGCAGGAACCGCGTGATGAGGCGCACTGCTGCGTGCATGGGCCGCGTATGCATGGCACTCCAACCCCAGCCGGATACCTGGGCAAGCTACGACGGGCCCTGCCCAGCGCCGAGTCCGGCCGGCACCGCCACCGCTCAACGCTGCGGCGGTAAGGGGAACGTCCGGGTCTCGCCGGGACGCAGTTCGGCGGTGGTGCCGCCGAGCCAGGCATCCAGCGGTTGGGTGCCGCCGTGCGCGATCGTGACGGAGTCGTGGGTGACCGTCAGTCGCAGCGGCTGGCCGGCCCACACCAGTGGGAACCGCAGCGCCCGCCACGCCGCGGGTAGACGGGGGTCCACGTGCAGTACCTCGGACTGCAGCGTCGTCCGGACGCCCGCGAACCCGAAGACCGCCACCTGCCAATTGGCACCGGCGCAGGCCGCGTGGATGCCCTCGGCGGCTTCACCGGGTTCGAGGTCGAGGCCGACGGACTCGCGCCAGAAGCGCCAGGCCTCGTCCGCCTTACCGAGCCAGGCGGCGACGATTGCATGCATCGACTTGCTGAGACTCGAGTCGTGCGATGTCAGCGGCTCGTAGGTTTCGAACGCGGTGCGCATCTGGGCCGGGGTGTACTCATGCGGAAAGAGGGCCAGCAACTGCACGACGTCGGCCTGCTTGAGCACCTGGCTGCGGTAGAGGCGCTCCTGGCTGACAACTGCACCGATGCGCTGCCGTCGGTCCGGCCAGACGCGCGCGAAGTCGAGGGGCTCATAGTCGAAGAAGTCTTCGGATTGCAGGATCAATTGGCGTTGTGCATCGTACGGCACGGGTAGTCCGGCGGCGATGCGCAACCACTCCGCGGGTTCGGTGGGGTTCAGCCGGAGCGCTGCCGCGAGCGCCTCTGCCGCCGGCGTATCCTGCTGCCGCAGCTCGTCCCAACTGGTGCGCGCCAAGCTGAGTGCAAGCTGCACGAGGCAGTTCGTATAGGCGTTGTTGCGGCTGAAGGGCGTGTATTCGTCCGGTCCCATCACCATCAACAGTTCATAGGCGTGGTCCCCGCGTGGCGCGACGCGCTGGGTCCAGTAGCGCGCCGTCTCGGTCAAGACCTCGACCGTATCACGCAGGAACCGCAGGTCATGGGGGTTTACCAGGTGCGCGTGCCATAGCCCGTAGGCCACGTCGGCCGTCACGTGAATCTCGTGATCCGCATACTGCCAGTTCGGGCAGTGGTCGTCACCGCTGGGGGCGCTCTCCCAGGCATAACGAGCGCCGGGGTAGCCGTACCGCGCTGCGTTCCGCCGGGCGCCCGGCAGCGAGGCAATGCGGAACGCCGCGAGCGTTTTGCCGACGGCCGGTCGGGTGTACAGGAACAGCGGAAGCATGAAGAGTTCCGTGTCCCAGAAGAAACGTCCGCAGTAGGCCTCCCCGGCCGCGGCCTTGGCGTCGATGGCGACGCGCGGATCATCTTCGGACACGGCCCGCAACATGTGGTAGAGCGAGACGCGCAGCGCGAGCTGGCTATTGTCGTCGCCGTCGATCTCGACATCCGTCGCGAGCCAGCGCTGTGCCCAGACCGCGTCGGATTCCGCAGCGAGCCGCTCGTAGCCGGTGGACGCCGCGTCCCACACGTGACGCCGCGCACTGTCGAGAGGCGAGCCGGTCACATGGTGCGACGAGGTCATTGCGGCGTACTTGTGCAGTGTCAGCGTCTGGCCGGCTTCCAGCGTCGTGGCTCCGCACGAAGCCACCCAGCGCGGCTGGGTCCGAATGTCGATGGGGACGCCGTGGTCACAAGTCAACACGGCGGCCGCCGCGACGTCGATGCCCGAGTTGGTGTGCACGCACAGCGTCACCGGGTCATGTTCGCCCGTCACGTCGACGGAGGTGAAGTGGTCGAAGCCGTTGGTCCGTACCTCCGCGTCGAGTGGGGCGAGGAACCGCAGTTCCGCCGCCGGTCCGCCGAGGTGCTCCACGCGGCAGTGCAGGGCCATGACGTGCCGCCGCGCCGCGCTGACAAAGCGCTCGAATCGCACGCGCAGCAGTGCGCCGGTATGCGTTTTCCACGTAAAGGTGCGCTCCAGTCGCCCGGTGCGCAGGTCCAGTCGGCGCCGATAGTCGTGGATATTCGGGCTCTCCATGTCGAGTCGCTCGCCCGACGTGTACAGCAGCAGGCCGTGGATCGCAGGCAGGTTGATGAGTTGGTCGCGACACGTGGGATGCAACCCGGTGACGCCCGGCAGGTAGGTGCCGACGCGGCTCTTGAAATCGGGAAATTCCTCCACCGTCACATTGCCCATGATGCGCAGGTACTCGACGTCCTGCGGATCATCGGTCAGCCCCTCCTCCAGCGCCGCCCGCTGCTGCAGCGGACCGCTGCCCAGGGCCAGCAGACCTTCGAAGTGCCGATTGAAGGCCACGTGGAAAGGGGATTCGACAATCGACCAGGTATCCGCTGCTGTCACACGCTGCTCCTGTAGTGGCCCCGGCGGCCACACCGCGATGGGGGGGTGGCGGGGCTTACGCGGGTAGAGCCAGGCCGATCAGGCGCCGGCCCAACTCACCGAGAACGCGCGTGCCCGCGTACTGAAAATCCGCGAACACGACGATCGTCGCCGCCTGATAGTGCATGGTGAGCAGCCAGCAGGCGACTGTCCAGACCCGTCCGCGTGGTGCCCGCGGACCCAGTCGTGCGCGCAGGTGGTCCCAGCCGCGCTGTACGCTCAGCGCCGCACCCTGCGACAATCCCCACCACACGAACGACCAGGCGGCGCCATGCCAAAGGCCGCAGTAGCCGAATACGAGTACGTAGTTCAAAGTTACATGCTGGCGGTTTCCGCCGAGCGGGATGTACAGGTAAGTGCGCAGCCAGTTGCCGACCGTCAGGTTCCAGCGTCGCCAGAAATCCCGGACGGACGTCGCCAGCGGCAGCCGGTTGAAGTTGTCGGGCACCGGAATTCCGATGATGTTTGCCACAATCTGGGCGAGTTGGTTATAGGTCCACAAGAGCAGGTAGACTTGCAGCGGAATGAGGTAAAACACCAGCAGCAGCCGGTCCGTGGGCAAGGGAGTGGCGTCTGCCAGGAAGTCGCCATAGCTGCGCACGATGCGATCGAGCTGATTGCCCGTGAAACCCAGCCCGGCACCGCCCAGCAGCAGCCAGCCCAGCCGTGGCCAGACAGAACGCCACGCGACCGGTACCGACGGTTGCCACCGTGCGAGCGCCGGTGCGAATTCGTGCCGTAGTACGAACGGTGCTAGCCGCAAGCCGGGCGGGTACAGCAGCCAGCAGGACGTCGCCGACCAATCCCCGCCAGCGCGCGGATCCTCGGCCAATTCATGCCCCCAAGCGATCAGCCGCAGCAGCAGGTAGCCGAAACCAGCACTGTGCAGGGCGGCCATCGGAGACGGATACCAGAACTGTCGACCGTGCCACCACAGCGGCAGTGCCAACAGATGGAGTCCGATCCAGACGCTCGCCAGCATACCTCGACGGCTGATTCGTCCGGCGTGGCGCGTGGCGGCCAGTGCTTGCAGCCACGCGACTCCCACCGCGAGCCACGCCATCAGCACAAGGGTAGCCAGCGGTCCCTGGGTGGCGAGCAGCCAGAGCACAGCGGCCGACAATAAGGCCGCGTGTGGCGCACGGCGTGCGGCCAAGCGCACCAGCGGCGCGAGCGGCAGAAAAAGCAACAACCCACCCGGACCAGCCAGTGCCTGCCAAGGTGTGAGCGGGCCGCCGGTCAATGGATTGAACAGCGGCCCCGGCAGCCAATCCGTGCTCACGGAACGATGGTCACCTTCGACTTGCCGGGCACAAGCAGGTCGTAGACGAATTCGACCTCCTCGTTATGCATGCGAACGCAGCCCAGCGAAACTGCTTTCCCGATCGAGTCCGGCTCAATCGTGCCGTGAATGCCGTAGCCCTCCTGCCCGACGGCCGCGCCTTCGACGCCCTGCAACCCAATCCAACGCGTGCCCAGCGGATTTTCGGGATCGTTGGGACCGCGAACACGCTTGTCGGTCGCGGAGGCCGGGGGATAGTAAGTGGGACGCGGCAGGCGATCGCGAACTACCCAGACGCCGGTGGGTGTGCCGGTGGAGCCCAGGCCGACGCGGTAACTCCGCACATAGACATCACCGAGGTACAGGTCCATGCGAAACTGTGAAACTGAAATGCGGGCATGAAACGGCCCCTTGGGGACCTTGATGCGCTGGCCCGCCCGGATGCGCGTCGCATCGCGGATGCCGTTGATTCGCATGATGATTTCATAAGGGACATCGAAGCGCCGGCCGATATGCACCAGGGCATCGCCCGACTGAATCGTATAGCTTTCAACCAGCGGGTCACCCTGAAACGGACGCGGACCGAAGATGGTTTCGTCGGCGATGCGTTTGAGCAGGGCCCGCGACTCCTCGGCTTCGGCCTGGGGAAGCTGGCCGGCGAACACGCGCATCAACTCCGTGCGGGCCTCGATCAGTTTTCCATTTTCAATCCATCCACGGGCGGTCTCGATCACTCGATTGCCCGAGCGGATTTCCGTAGGGGTACGGTCGCTGGGTGGAGTCTGAGGTTCCGGCGGCTGTGATTTCCGGGGTAGGTTGCGAATCTGCGGCCGTGCTCACGCTTCCGGGTTCGTCGCCTTCCTCGTCATCGCGCTCGTAGCGGAAGGAGTCCGCGAGCGGTCGCGGTCCGGCCGGGACGTCGGCGCTGGCGCCGGCGGGAATGAGGATTTCGTCCGGTGGTGGGGGGGTGGGAATCGGGTGCGGCGTGCGGTTGGTGCTTGCTCCGGCGACTGCGGGGGCGGAGCGCTGCGGCTCGGCGGCAGTGCCGTCAGCCAGTGCCGAAGATTCCTCCTCGGGCACCACGGATTCCCCCGTTTCGCGTGGCCAGAAGTACCAGGCGCCGGCGCAGACGAGCAACGCGGCCAGTGTGGCGCCTCCGGCATACCAATGCCTGGGCCGCTTGTGGCGTTTGGGTGTCTTGCGGGTGTTGATCACGTGCCACCTCCTGGGCTTCGACCGAGGTCATGGCCATCCTGACCCTTCGGACGCTCGGCACTATACGCGGATTCCCGGGCGGATGCCATGCAACCGGGCATGGCGGTGGCGCCTCGCGGCCGTCGGCAGGCGTGCGACGCGTGCTGCCCGAATCCGTTACAATCGCCCGTGTTCTTCCGTCGCCGGAACGGCCGGCACGGCACCTCTCCTTTCCGCCAGGGCCCGGCATGTTTCGCAAGGTACTCATCGCCAATCGTGGCGAAATCGCGGTCCGCATTGCGCAGACGCTGCAGGAGATGGGCATCCAGGCGCTCGCGGTGCACTCCGATGTCGACCGTGATGCCCTGCACGTGGCGTGCGCGGACGAATGCTGTGCTATCCCCGGGGACAGCCCAGCCGATACCTACCTCAACATCCCGGCACTGATTGCGGCTGCACGGGACCACGGTGCCGACGCCGTCCACCCGGGTTACGGCTTTCTGTCCGAGAACGCCGAGTTTGCCCGTGCCTGCGAGACGGCGGGCCTGGTCTTCATCGGCCCATCGGCCGAGGTGATTGAACGGATGGGGGATAAGGTGGTGGCGCGTGAGACGGTGGCCGCGGCGGGTGTGCCGATTGTGCCGGGTTGGAGTGGGACCGCGGATGCCGGGCCGGAAGTGCTCGCGGGGGCTGCGGCCGAGATCGGCTACCCGGTGCTGCTGAAAGCCGCGGCGGGCGGCGGGGGCAAGGGCATGCGCATCGTGCCGACGCCGGCAGCTTTGGCCGAGGCCGTGGCTGCGGCGCAGCGCGAGGCGGCGAAGGCCTTCGGCGATGCCCGCGTGTTCCTGGAGAAGTACATCGCAAGGCCACGCCACGTCGAAGTGCAGATCTTCGGGGATTCCCGGGGGAATCTGGTGCATCTCTTCGAGCGCGAGTGTTCGATCCAGCGCCGCCATCAGAAGGTCATCGAGGAGTCGCCCTCGCCGGCGCTCGACCCGGCGTTGCGCGCCGCGCTCACCGACGCCGCATTGTGTGCCGGGCGCGCGATCGGATATGTGAATGCCGGCACAGTGGAGTTTATTCTGGACCCGGCCGGTAGCTTCTACTTTCTCGAAGTCAACACGCGCCTGCAGGTAGAGCATCCGGTTACGGAGCTTGTCACGCGGCATGACCTGGTCCGGGCACAGGTACAGGTCGCCGCCGGAGAACCATTGCCGTTCTGCCAGGCGGAGCTGCGTTCGGAGGGGCATGCATTCGAGTGCCGGATTTACGCCGAGGATTCCGCCCGGCAGTTCCTGCCCGCCACGGGTACACTAGCGCATTACCAGGCCCCCGCCGGGGTTCACATTCGGGTCGACAGCGGCGTGCAGGCGGGCAGCACGATTTCTGTTCATTACGACCCGCTGCTCGCGAAGCTGATCGTGTGGGGGCGCGACCGGGCCGAAGCGCTCGCGCGGCTGCGGTGGGCTCTGGCGCGTTACCTCGTGCTGGGCGTGACCACGAACATCGAGTTCCTGCAACAGGTCTGCGCGGAACCGGCGTTCGCAGCGGGTGATCTGCACACGCACTTCCTGGAGGAGCACGACCTGCTCGGACGCGCCGCACCGGCACTGCCCGATGCGGCGCTGCTGATCGCGGCCCTGGCCGCAGAAGGGGAGCGTGGTTTCCTCCGCAATGTGGACAGTCGCTCGGCCGAGGTGATGGAGCTCGGCGCTTCACCCTGGTCAGCCGGGCGCGGCTGGAGGAACACCTAGTGCGTCGTGTACTGTTGGAACTCCCGGATGGGTCGAGACACGAGGTCGAACTCAGCGGCGCGCCGGAGGGCGCGCGCCATGTCTACACCGCGCATCTCCCGGGGGGAGCCCTGACCGCCGAGGTGACCTGGCAGGGACACGGCGCCGGCCGGTTGCGGTTCCGCGATCGGGTGCTGCCGTTCCATGTGCACCGCGATGGCGCGCAGATTGCAGTCTGGCTCGCGGGGCGCACGTATCGACTCTCGCGTGTGGCGCGCACAGCACAGCGGACCGCGGACCGCGCCACCGGGCCGCGAGTCGCGGAGCTGCGCGCGCCGATGCCGGGATCGGTGCTCAAGATTCATTTCGCTGTCGGGGAATCGTTTGCCGCCCATACACCGCTGGTGATCATGGAGTCGATGAAGATGGAATTGCCCTTGTCGCTGCCGCACGGGGGTCGGGTGGAAGCGGTTCTTTGCCGCGAAGGGCAGATGGTGGAGCTGGGCGCGGTCCTGTTGCGCCTGGAGGATGAGGATGACGCCGACGCAAACGCTTCCTGAGGCCGTCCGCATCGTCGAGGTCGGCCCACGCGACGGGCTACAGAACGAGGCGCGCCCTGTGTCCACCACGGACAAGGTGCGTTATATCACGGCGCTCGCCGCCGCCGGGTTGAACGAGATCGAGGTGACGGCCTTTGTCCACCCGCAACGCATACCGCAACTCGCGGATGCGGCCGAAGTCTGCGCGGCCTTGCCGGTGCAGTCCAAAGTCCGCTGGTCAGCGCTGGTGCCGAACGAGCGTGGCCTGGAGCGGGCGATTGCGGCCGGCCTGCCGCGGATTGCCCTCTTCACCGCCGTGTCGGAAACTTTCACCCAGCGCAACATCGGGATGTCGATCGGGGAGTCGCTGAGTGTCTACGGGAAGGTGGCCCGGCAGGCAGCCGCGGCGGGGCTCAGTGTGCGGGGTTACCTGTCATGTTGTTTCGTATGCCCCTACGAGGGCCGCATCGCGCCGGAACGCGTGGCGGAACTCGCCGCGGAGATTCAAGCCCTCGGGGCGGATGAGGTCGTGATCAGCGACACGCTCGGAGCGGCCACGCCGCGGGATGTCTTCAGGGTCCTGTCCCTGGTACTGGCGCAGGTGCCCGTCGAGCGCGTTGCATTGCACTTGCACGACACGTACGGAACGGCCCTGGCGAACGTGTTGGCCGGCCTCCAGGTGGGCATCACGACCTTCGATGCCTCAACCGGCGGGCTGGGCGGCTGCCCGTTCGCACCGGGGGCGGCGGGCAATCTCGCGACTGAGGATCTCGTCTACATGCTCCATGGCATGGGCATCCGGACGGGGATCGATCCGGCCAGTCTGCACACGGCCGCTGAGACCGTGGCCGTGGCCCTTGGTCGCGAGATGACAAGCCGGCAATGGCGCCTGCGCAGCAGTGGGAGCACAACCTTCTGACCCCGGTAGGGGGTGGGGGGGGCACGATGCCCGCGCCACGTTTTACCCGGTACAATGTGCGAACGGCGACCGGCCGCAACGAACAGGAATCCGCCAGCAAGCAGAGGATCAAGCATGTCACAGACGCGCATCGAACGTGACTCGATGGGGGAGATGGAAGTTCCGGCCGATGCCCTGTACGGCGCGTCGACCCAACGCGCCGTGCTGAATTTTCCGATCAGCGGCTACCGCTTCTCGCGCCGGTTCATTCGCGCGCTGGGTCTGATCAAGTTTGCGGCGGCCGAGGCGAACAAGAAGCTTGAGAAGCTCGACGTGAAGGTGGCCAGTGCCATCCAGCAAGCCGCCCGCGAAGTGATTGACGGTCTGCACGACGGCCAGTTCGTCCTGGATGTTTTCCAGACGGGTTCGGGTACGTCGACGAACATGAACGCCAACGAAGTCATCGCCAACCGTGCGGCACAGCTCATGGGGCAGGCGATCGGCTCGAAGCGCGTGCATCCCAATGATCACGTGAACATGGGGCAGTCTTCGAACGACGTGATTCCGGCGGCGATGCACGTCGCCATTGTGGAGTCGTTCAAGGGCGACCTGATGCCCACGCTGCACAACCTGCACAAGGCCCTGAAGGCGAAGGCGGACGAGTTTCACGACATCATCAAGATCGGCCGCACGCACCTCATGGATGCGACGCCGATCCGGCTCGGGCAGGAATTCAGCGGGTTCGCGAGCCAGGTTGCGCACGCGGACCGGCGCATTCAGGCGAAGGTGCGCATCCTGCGCGAGCTGCCGATCGGCGGCACCGCGGTTGGCACCGGCATCAACACGCACCCCGACTTCGCCCGGCTCGTCTGCGAAATCATCAACCACGAGACGCAGGAATCCTTCCGCGAGGCCGATAACCACTTTGAGGCGCAGGCCTGCAAGGACACCGTCGTCGGGGCCTCTTCCGCGCTGCGCACCATTGCGATTACCCTGCTCAAGATCGCGAACGACATCCGCTGGATGGGAAGCGGTCCACGGTGCGGTATCGGCGAGTTGTTCCTGCCCGCGACCCAGCCCGGCAGCTCGATCATGCCCGGCAAGGTCAACCCCGTGATACCCGAGGCCCTCATGCAGGTCTGCGCGCAGGTCATCGGCAACGACACGGCCGTCACCACGGCCAGCGCCACGCTTGGCAACTTCGACCTGCACGTCGGCATGCCGGTGATGATTCACAATGTGCTCGAATCGAGCCGCCTGCTCGGCAGTGCCGTGCAGGTATTCGAGGAGAAGTGCGTGGCCGGGCTCCAGGCCAACCGCGAACGCTGCGAAGCACTCGTCGAGCAATCGCTGGCCATGTGTACGAGTCTGGCCCCGTTGATCGGTTACGACAAGGCCGCCGCGATCGCGAAGGAGGCGTGGGAGACCGGTCGCACGGTGCGTGAAGTCGCCCTGGCGAACAAGGTGCTGCCGGAGGACAAACTCGCCGCTGCACTCGATCCACGCACAATGCTTGAGCCGCACGTCTAGGCAGTGCGCGGCCGGCGCGGGGATCAAGTCAGGAAACGCGCGGGCAGAGGCCGCTCTGCAGCTCTGCCCGCCGCCGCACTCAGCTCGTCGTGGCTTCCTGCGCGACTTCGATTGCAGCGCGCAGGAATGACGCGAGGAAACTGGTCGAGAGCGTGATGAGGCCGTTTTCGGTCGTGGCCCGCAGTGTGGGGTCGCAACCTTGCAAGAAGAGGGCCGTGCCGCTGCCCAACAAGGCGAGCCGGACCAGGCCACGATTCAGATAAGCCAATCGCATAAGATCATCCTCTTCCTTGCCGCAGCGCATCCTACGCGGCCCCCAGCCGTCCGGCCAGATGGCGAACGCTGCGAGCATGTGTACAGCGCGCCGGGCTTCCGGGTCGCGGGCTCAAAGCCCTTTCTTGTACGATTCCGCCCCGCGCGGGTGGCAGCGGGCATGAATTTCCTGCAGCCGCTGTGTCTGAACGTGGGTGTAGATTTCCGTGGTCCCGATGTCGGCATGCCCGAGCAGTTCCTGCACGACCCGCAGGTCGGCCCCGCCTTCGAGCAAGTGAGTCGCGAAGCTGTGCCGCAGCGTGTGGGGGCTCACCTTGCCCGCGATGCCCTGCTTGCGGGCCTCCCGCCGCACGAGCTTCCACACCGCCACCCGTTCGAGCGGACCCCCGGTCCGGGACAGAAAGAGTGGGAGCGCGCTCGTCTCCAGTTTGGACAACGGCATCTTCCAGCGCCCCCGGGACTGTCCGGCACGCACCAGGGCCGGCCGCAGATGCTCCAGGTAGGCCTCGAGTGCGTCGAGGGCTTTCTGCCCGACGGGCGTGATGCGCTCCTTGCGGCCCTTGCCCATGCAGCGGACGTAACCGGTTGCGAGATTCAGATCGCCGGCCCGCAGGTTGCACAGCTCGGTCACCCGCAGCCCGCTCGCGTAGAAAAGCTCGAGGATGGCGCGGTCGCGCAACCCCAGCGGATGGTCTGTTTCCGGTGAGGTGACCAAGTCGACCGTCCGGCCCAGGTTGAGTGTTTCGGGCAACCGTTGCCAGCGTTTCGGCAGTTCGATCAGGGCGGTACGGTCTTCGTCGATCTGGTGCGTGAGGTGCAACCAGCGTAACCACATGCGCAAGGCGACGACGCGCCGTGCGAGCGTGGTCTCCTTGTGTCCGAGGTCGGCTTGCTGGACGAGGTAATCCTGCACCACCTGCGGGGTGATGGTTCGCCAATCGTCGATTGCACGCGTGTGCAGAAACGCCCCGAACCGCAGCAGGTCACTCCGGTACGCTGCGACCGTCTTGGCGGCGGCGCCCAGTTCGACATGCTGGTACACGCGGAATGCGTCGAGGGCCGCGCGGAAGCGCGGTGAGCAGGCGTGTTCGTCGGGAGCGGTGCGGGGACGTGCCATGCCGACGTTCCTTCGTCTGGGCCTGCGCCGGTCGCGGCGGCTCCATCCGCCGCAGTGCATCGAACGCGCACAGTGTACGCGGGCGCCGCCTGCGCCTCCACCCAGAGCCGTCCGGTGGCTCGACCGTCGCCCGGTGCGGCGGTGTTACCGCCCGCCCGGTGGGCGCACCCACGCGGGGTCGCGCTTCTCGAGAAAGGCGCGGAGACCCTCCTGGGCTTCAGGGGTGACGCGCACTTCCGCGATCGTCCGCGTCGTCTGTTCGCACAGTTCGTCCCAGGGGGTGCGCGCCACGCTCATCAACTCGCGTTTGCAAGCGGCGACCGCGGCCGGTCCGCTGCGACGGATCTGGGTTGTGACGCCGGCGATCCAGACATCGAGGTCGGCCGCGGTGTCGAAGCACTCTG
The DNA here is from genome assembly GCA_016716475.1 of Phycisphaerales bacterium. Classification (NCBI taxonomy): domain Bacteria; kingdom Pseudomonadati; phylum Planctomycetota; class Phycisphaerae; order Phycisphaerales; species Phycisphaerales bacterium. The sequence goes on along the minus strand of JADJWG010000001.1, from coordinate 813,325 downwards.
CAGCCAGGCCGATGCGGTGCGCCTCCGCGCCATCAAAAAGCTCGGCGGTCAACGCGTAGCGGCGTGCCGCCGTCATCCCGATGCGCTCGAGCACGAAGGGCGAGATCACCGCCGGCAGGATGCCCAAGCGCACTTCCGACAGCGAGAACTTCGCGCCTGCGACCGCGCCTGCGATATCCGCCGCTGCGACCAGCCCGAGGCCGCCGCCAATCGCCGCGCCGTGGACCCGTGCGATCACCGGCTGCGGCAGCAGGCGGAGCGTGTGCAGCAGCTCCGAGAGCACGTGCGCATCCGCGAGATTCTCCTCGAAGGTGTAAGCCACCATGCGCTGCATCCAGCGGATATCGGCGCCCGCACAGAAGGACTTGCCGGCGCCTGTCAGCACGATGGCCCGCACCTTCGGGTCGGCGCCGGCCGTCCGCAGCGCTTGCGTCAACCGGCGCATCAACTCATCATCAAGCGCGTTGTGTACCTCGGGACGGTTCAAGGTGAGGGTTGCCACCTCGTCGGCTACTTGCAGTGTGACAAGCTCGGACATCGGGCCTCCTCCGGCGCGCGCCGTGGCCTTTACATGCGAAAGACGCTGTGGCACCAGGGCGGAAACGGTGCATGCCGGGCCGCGGCAAGGCCCAGCGCCAGGACCATGCGCGTGTCCACCGGGTCGATCACCCCGTCATCCCACAGCCGTGCGGTGCTGTAGTAGCAACTGCTCTCACGGTCGTACTTCTCCAGTGTCGGACGTTTGAACTCGGCCTCCTCCGCTGGCGACAACGCGGGCTGGCCGCGCGCCGCCAACTGATCCTTTTTGACCGTCAGCAGCACGTTCGCCGCCTGGTCGCCGCCCATGACTGAAATCCGTGCGTTGGGCCACATCCAGAGTTGCCGCGGACCGTAGGCCCGCCCGCACATGCCGTAGTTTCCTGCCCCGTAAGACCCGCCGATGATGACTGTGAACTTCGGCACACCGGCGTTGCTGACGGCCGCCACCATCTTCGCACCGTCCTTGGCGATGCCGCCGGTCTCGAAGCGTTTGCCGACCATGAAGCCCGTGATGTTCTGGAGGAACACCAGCGGCACACCGCGCTGACTGCAGAGCTCGATGAAATGCGTCGCCTTGAGCGCGCTCTCCGAGAACAGGGCTCCGTGGTTCGCCACGATTCCGATGGGATAACCCCACAAGTGGGCGAAGCCGGTGACGATGGTCGGCCCGTAAAGCGCCTTGAACTCGTGAAAACGGCTGCCGTCGACCAGCCGCGCGATGATCTCGCGGACATTGAAGGGCTTCCGCGGATCGGCCGGGATCACGCCATACAATTCGCCCGGTTCGTAGCGCGGTTCTTCGACCGGCCGCGTTTCGAGGTGGGTGGGTGGAGGGGCATGCAGGTGCGCGACGATGTCGCGCGCGATGGCGAGGGCGTCTTCGTCACTGGTGGCGTAGTGGTCGGCCACGCCGGACTCGCGGCAATGCACATCGGCCCCGCCGAGTTCCTCGGCCGTGACCTCTTCGCCCGTGGCGGCCTTCACCAGCGGAGGACCGCCGAGGAAAATCGTACCTTGGCCACGCACAATGATGGTTTCATCGCTCATGGCCGGCACGTAGGCACCGCCGGCGGTGCACGACCCGAGGACAACGGCGATCTGCGCGATGCCCTGGGCCGACATGCGCGCCTGGTTGTAGAAGATCCGTCCGAAGTGTTCGCGATCGGGGAAAACCTCGGCCTGCAGCGGCAGGAATGCCCCGCCCGAGTCCACCAGGTAAACGCACGGCAGGTGATTTTCCTGGGCGATCTCCTGGGCACGCAGATGCTTCTTCACGGTAAGTGGGTAGTACGTACCGCCCTTCACCGTGGCATCGTTCGCGATCAGCATGCAGGTACGGCCGGAGATGCGCCCGATTCCCGTCACCAGGCCAGCCGCAGGGACCGGTTCGTCATACACACCGTCCCCGGCGAGCGCGCTGAACTCCAGAAAGGGGCTGTCGGGGTCCAGAAGCCGGTCGAGGCGGTCGCGCACAAAGAGCTTGCCCCGCTCCCGGTGGCGCGTCACGGCCGCGCTGCCGCCGCCTTCCCTGGTCCGCGCGAGCCGTGCCCGGAGGTCCGCCAGCAGCGCCTGGTGATGGGCGACGGCCTCACGGTAGGACGCACTGTGCGTATCGAGGGCCGTGGTCAGCACATCCATATTGTGCTCCGCGGAGAGGGCCGGAACCGCCCGCGCCACGTGGCCTCAGGTACGCTCCGCCGTCAGTCGAGCCAGCAGCTTCTGCAGCGTATCACGATGCGCCTTCAGCTCGTCGCGCATCTCGGCGGAGCCGGTGTGATGGATCTCCGGGTTGATGCCCTTGATCTCATTCTCGATCAGCACGCGCAGTACGCGGATCTCTTCCGGATTCAGTTCGATCTGCACGGTACACACTCCTTGCGGGCGCCTCGCACAGCCACCGGATCAGCTCAGGCCCAGCCAGCCGCCAATCACCGGGGCGTATTTTACGATCAGGCCGGCAAAGACAATGCTCACAATGTTCATCAGCTTGATCAGGATGTTCAACGACGGTCCGGCGGTGTCCTTGAAGGGATCCCCGACCGTGTCGCCGACGACCGCCGCCTTATGGGCTTCGGCCTTCTTGCCGCCGTGGTGGCCGGCTTCAATGTGCTTTTTCGCATTGTCCCAGGCGCCGCCGCTGTTTGCCATGAACACTGCCGTTGCGAAACCCGCGCCCAGTCCGCCGAGGAGCAGGCCCATGACGCCGGAAACGTTGAACACGAGTCCGATCGCGATTGGAATCACAATGGCGAGCAGGGTCGGCAGGATCATCTCCTGCTGGGCCTGTCTCGTGGAGATGGCCACGCAGCGGGCGTAATCGGGGGTCTGTGTTCCCAGCATGATGCCGGGCAGCTCGCGGAACTGCCGCCGCACCTCCTGCACCATGGACGCGGCTGCCCGTCCCACGGCCTTCATGGTCAGGGCGCTGAAGACGAAAACGAGCATCACGCCGAAGAACATCCCCGCCAACACGGTCGGATTCATCAGTGTCACATCGTAGAAATACATGTACTCGCGCAGCGACGCCCGTTGCCCGGCCAGTGGAAGCGGTGTCGCGGATTCGTCCTTGAAGAGTCCACCCTGGGCAAGTCTGCGCGCCTGCGGACCGATCTGATTGAGCGTCAGGTGGGTGCGCTGGAACGCGCTACCGCCGTCCTTGCTAACCGGAACGTCCAGCCAAATTCCCCCGTCGGTCGTGCCTTTGAACGCGCTGATCGTGTAATCAGCCCGCTCCTGGGTGCTCATCTGTTCGGCCGGTTTGTCGCCCCGCAAGTAGATGCCATACTTGTTGGCACCTAGAGCTTGAACGGTGTAATTCTCACCCGCGGCCGGGACCCGATACTCCTGGGCCGCTTCCCGGTGGATCGATACCCGCACCTGTTCCACGTAGCTCCCGAGAAGCGCGAGCGCCGTCAGTGCGGCCGAGCCGATGGCGAAGCCCTTCCCGATCGCGGCGGTCGTGTTGCCCAGTGAATCGAGGGCATCCGTCCGCTGGCGCACCTCCGGAGGCAGGCCCGACATTTCCGCGTTGCCGCCGGCGTTGTCCGCAATCGGTCCGTACGCGTCCGTCGCCAGCGTGATGCCGAGCGTCGACAGCATGCCGACCGCGGCGATGCCGACTCCGTACAGCCCCATCATCAGGCCGCCTTCGGCAAAGCCCCCGGCAAGTCCGTACGCCAGCACGGTGCCGATTGCCACGCTCACCGTCGGAATCCAGACGGACAACATGCCCTCGGCCACACCGCCGATGATGGCCGGCCCCGTGCCGCTGACGGCCTGCTCGGCGATGCCTTGCGTCGGGCGATACTCCGCGGCCGTGTAGTACTCCGTGCCCAGGCCGATCAAGCCACCCACCGCGAGGCCCACCATGACCGAGCCCAGCAGCCCCCAGGGCAACCCCAGGAACCACCACAGACCGACGGCTACCAGTACGACCAGAATGTTCGTGCCCCAGATGGCACGGTGCAGTGTAGGCAGGAGGTCTTTCTCTTTGGCGTTGGGGTTGGTCAGTCGCACGAAGAATACACCCAGGACCGACAGCGCAATGCCTACGGCGGCAAGCAGCATCGGTGCGACCACCAGCCGCATGGCGGCTTCGGCTTCGGCGATATTCATGGTGACCGCGGCCACGCCGGCGGCCGCCACACCCAGGACCGCCGAGGCCAGGATGGAGCCGAGGTAGCTCTCGAAGAGGTCGGCGCCCATGCCGGCGACGTCACCGACGTTGTCTCCGACGTTATCCGCGATGGCGGCGGGATTACGGGCGTCGTCCTCGGGTATGCCAACCTCCACCTTGCCGACGAGATCGGCGCCGACATCCGCGGCCTTGGTGTAGATCCCGCCGCCCACGCGCGCGAAGAGGGCCATGCTTGAAGCCCCGAGCGCGGTTGAAAGCATGATGACGGTGATGGACTCGAGTGTCAGGGGGGCGCCACCGAAGAGCCGGTGGTGTGCGAGGGAGAGATACAGGAACCAGCCGCTGATGCCCAGCAGGGCCAAGCCGACCACCACCAGCCCCATCACGGCGCCGCTACGGAACGCGACGGTCAGGCCGCGATTGAGGGATTCGCGGCAGGCGTGCGCGGTGCGGTTAGACGCGAGTGTGGCCGTATTCATGCCGAAGAAGCCGGCAAGCGCGGAGAGAATGCCGCCGGTCAGGAAGGCGAGCGGCACGAGGGGATGCTGGATCTCGAGGTACGCCATGCCCCAGAGCAAGAGGGCGGTGATGACGAAGAAGATCGCAACCACGCGGTACTGCTGCTTGAGGTAGGCGAAGGCCCCATCCCGCACGTACCCAGCGATCTCGCGCATCCGGTCCGTGCCGGTCTCCGCTGCAACCATCTGGCGGTAGAACAAAAAGGCCGCCACGAGGCCAATCAGACTGCAGAGTGGGACGAGGTACCAGACCAGGGGAATTGTGACCGAAACATCAGCGCCAAGTGCGGCCGTGGGGGTAAGTAATCCCAGGGCCAGAGCCGCCGCGCGCGGGCGGTTCGAGAGTGCTAGCATGTTGGTTCGCGTCCTCCGTACCGCTGAGCCGTTGAAACTTCCTGGGGGCGCCTTCGGCAGATGCGCGCCGCTTGAACCCGAATCGGTTGGGTGAATTCGGCAAGCTACCGGCATTTTGCATGGGCGACAAGGCGTCGAAACCGGATGCGCCTGCGCTGAACGAGCGATGATAGCGCGTCAGACTTAGGGCGTCAGTCGGGGGTGGATTGCGCACGTAAGGTGGGTCATTACTTGGTGAAACGGTTCATAATGCGCGTTTGGGGCTGGACACCCTACACTGCGCCCTCGTGCCTATGAGAGTGCCGGGTGGCGGGGATCGTGTGATTCCCGCCACCCGGCACAGCGCGGCCGGCATTGGTTTGTCTGCGATTACGTTACGACGTGCCGCTCGCGGAAGTTCCGGTAGGCCTCGCACTTCTCGGGATCGCTGCAGCAGACCGTGCGAATGTGCTCATAGAACACTTCGGAGCTCTGGCCGATGTCGCGCCGCAGGTGACACTTCAAGGCAATCCGTGGACGAGTCGTGCCGCCGCCGGTGATGAGGGATCGAATGTATACCTGGTTTTTCCCGGCGACACATTTCATCTCACGGTGAAGTTCTTCCTGCAGACGCGACAGGTTGCCCGTCAGTTCGATGGGCGTCAGCGGGGGGCCCGCCAACTCCTGCGCTCGGCTACTGCTGCTTTTTCTCATAGGGCCGAGTCTCATCAGTCTCCTCGTTTCATGCCGGCGTAACCCAGCCGGCCTGTTCCTCACCCGTACACGGTGCCCGTTGCACCGAATGAGTCCTTCCACAAGCTTTCCGAGGCCGGCTCCCGGGCGGTGGCGCTGGGCACGGAGGAGAGTGGAAAATGCGCCGCCCGCCCGGGCCGGCAAGCTCTCGCGGCGCGGAGGGTGATCAGCGCCGGCGCGTACCGTCTCGGTTCAAGTTGATCTAGTTCGTAGTTTGTCGGGGGTCGAGGGCAGCCGGGTGGGATCGAAGCAGGATAATCGATGATTAATAGAAGATAGCGAATGAAATCCTGACCACGGGCTAACCTCTACGTCCACTCATAGTATAGCACACCCAAGTGTCACTCTGTGCGAAAATTCTCTGCTCCAGAATATTCTTCGGCAGGTTGGCCGGGAGTGAATTAGTCATCGTAGCCCTCGGGGTGGGCCTGCTGCCAACGCCAGGCCGAGGCGATGGTTTGCTCAATGTCACGATAGCGAGCCGACCAGCCCCAGAGGTGCCGGAGGCGGCTCGGATCCGCGTACAGCATCGGTGGGTCCCCGGGGCGCCGGGGTGCTTCCACGAGCGGAATGGCATGCCCGGTGACCGCCCGGGCGGCCGACACGACTTCCAGTACGCTCACACCCTGCCCGGTACCGACGTTGAAAGCATCCGCGACCCCCGGCCGACAGCGCTCGACCGCCAGCAGATGCACCTCCGCGAGGTCTTCGACATGGATGTAGTCGCGGATGCACGAGCCGTCCGGGGTGGGGTAGTCGGTGCCGAAGACGTGGATGTTCGGACGGCGCCCCAGCGCCACCTGGAGCACGAGCGGAACGAGGTGGCATTCGGGATCGTGGTCCTCGCCGAGGGTGCCATCTTCGGCAGCGCCCGAAGCATTGAAGTAACGCAGCGCGATCGAGCCGAGGCCCCAGGCGGTCGCACAGTGTCCGAGCATCCACTCGACGGCGAGCTTGGTGTGACCGTAGGGGTTGATCGGGTTCTTCGGCGCTTCTTCGGTGATCGGGAGGTCCTCGGGCTCGCCGTAGACGGCGCAGGTGCTGCTGAAGACAAAGCGCTGGACGTTGTACTGCTGCATGCAGCGGAGCAGGTGCAACGTGTTAGTCACATTGTTCTGCCAGTAAGTCAGCGGTTGCTGAACCGACTCTCCGACGTTGAGGAAGGCCGCGAAGTGCATCCCGGCGTCGTAATGTCCAAGCGCGAACACCTCGCCCAGCAGCTTCTCATCGGCCAGGTCACCCTCGATGAACGTCGCCCGCGGATCGACTGCGGCCCGGTGCCCTTGTGAAAGGTTGTCAAACACCGTGACGGTGTGTCCGGCAGCGCACAAGCGACGGACGCAATGACTGCCGACGTATCCTGCGCCGCCCACCACGAAGATGTTCATCCGCTGTTTCCTTTCGGTGCTGGTCTGCTGACGGGCTCCGTGCATATCCTGGGAAGGTCGCTGTGGGCCTCAACCGGTCACAGACGCGCGCCGGTGAGCCACCACACGGACCTCCCTGCGAATCCTATCGGCGGACCGCCACTTTCGCCCCCGCAGGTCGCGGGCTAGTGTATGACAAAGGCGCCCGCGCGCCCTCCTTGGACACGCGGAACTCCGAATCTATGAGGCACCTCCAGCGATGCCGCCTGTGGATCACCGGCAGAAAGCTCCCCGTGTCAGCCCGCCCGACGAGGCCCGGCTGACGCCTGCGATGCGCCAATACTGGGAGCAGAAGCAGCAGGTCCCGGACGCTATTCTGCTCTTTCGCATGGGCGATTTCTACGAGATGTTCTACGACGATGCCGAACTGGGCGCCCGGGTGCTCGGGATCACCCTCACCAGCCGGGACAATGGCCGTACCGCCCTCGCCGGCATCCCCCACCACGCCCTCGACAACTACCTCGCGAAGCTCGTGGCGGCCGGCTACAAGGTTGCCATCAGCGAGCAGATCGAGGAGGCCCGTGTCGCCCGCGGGGTTGTTGATCGCGCCGTGGTCCGCATTGTCACGCCGGGTACGCTGACAGATGAGGGCCTGCTCGAGCGGACCCGCAGCAACATCCTGGCCGCCGTGGTCGAAGGCGAGGCTGGCTGTGGCCTGGCCGTGCTCGAACTGGCGAGCGGCCGCTTTGTAGTCCAGGTCTGCCCCACGGAACGGCTGCTCGACGAACTGAACCGCGCCGACGCGGCCGAGGTATTGCTGCCGGAACCTGCGAGCGGGCGGGACCCCCGCGAAGCGGATGTGCGGAACCAGGTGGGTGCGGTCGTGACGTACCGCAGCGCGGCAGATTTTGCGCCTGCCCGGGCGGGTGAACTGCTGCGTGAGCACTTCGAAACGGTGGTACTGGAGGGCTTCGGCTTCCACGCCATCGACGCGTCGTTGCAGGCGGCCGGCGGCCTTGTTGCGTATGTACGGGAGACGCAGCGCGCCGCCGCCCGCCATCTCCAGCCACCGCGCCGCGCCGATACGGCGGACTTCATGACGCTCGACGCGGTTACGCTGCGTTCGCTCGAGATCGAACGCACGCTGCGGACCGGCCGGCGGGAGGGCTCACTGCTCGCGGCGGTGGACCGCACCACGAACCCGATGGGGGCGCGGTTGCTGCGGCAATGGTTGTGCTATCCGCTGCGCGACCTCGGTGCGATCGAGGAGCGCCAGCGGGCGGTCGCGGCGCTGCGTGCGGACAGCCGGGCGCGGGACGCGCTGCGCGCTGCACTGGGCAAGATCGGTGACATCGAACGGATCATCGGGCGACTGGGCGTGCTGCGGGCGACACCGCGCGATCTGCGCGCCCTGGGCAATGGGCTCGTGGCGCTGCGGGATCTGCGAACCACGCTGGCTACCCTGCGCAGCGCGGCGTGCGAACGCTGGCTCGCGGTGCTGGAGGGGCTCGACGAGCGCGGCACGGAGCTGGTGACAACCCTTGCGGCAGAGCCGCCGGCCACGCTGCGCGAAGGCGGGATTTTCGCAGCCGGCTATCACGCGGAACTTGATCGACTGCGGGGCATCCAGCAGGACGGGCAGCACTGGCTCGCCCAGTATCAGGCCCGCGAGGTGAAACGAACCGGCATCGCTTCGCTCAAGGTGGCATTCAACAAGGTCTTTGGCTTTTACATCGAGATCACCAACACCCACCGCAACCGCGTCCCGGCCGACTATGTACGCAAGCAGACAATGAAGAACGCCGAGCGCTACATCACCGAGGAGTTGAAGCGCTACGAAGCCGAGGCGCTCTCGGCCGAAGCGCGCGCTCACGACATCGAGTACGAGCTGTTCGTAGCGCTACGGGAGGCGCTCGTCCCGGAGATTCCTGCGCTGCAATCCGCAGCGCGGGCCCTGGCCGAGCTCGATGTGCTGGCGGGCTGGGCCGAACTCGCCAGCCAGCGGCACCATTGCCGCCCGGTTTTCGTGGCTGAGCCGGTCCTCGAGCTCCGCGGCGGCCGGCACCCGGTACTCGATCTCACGCTCGATACGCACTTCGTCGCGAACGACACGGCACTGCGGGCCGGGCAACACCAGGCGCTTGCGCTGATCACCGGGCCGAACATGGCGGGCAAGAGCACCTACATCCGCCAGGTGGCGCTGCTCACACTGCTCGCGCACTGCGGTGCGTGGGTGCCGGCCGAGGCGATGCAACTCGGCCTGGTCGACCGGATCTTCACGCGGGTAGGTGCCGCTGATGAGTTGGCCCGCGGGCAGTCCACCTTCATGGTGGAGATGGTCGAAACCGCGAACATCCTGCACCATGCAACGTCGCACAGTCTCGTGATTCTCGACGAGATCGGGCGCGGCACCAGCACCTTTGACGGTGTGGCGCTCGCCTGGGCCATTACCGAGCACCTCGCGACACGCTGCGGCAGCCGGACGCTCTTCGCCACCCACTACCACGAACTCACCGAGTTGAGTGAGTTGCTCGAGCCCGTCTTCAACCTCAACGTGGCAGTACGCAAGTATGAAGATCAGGTGGTCTTCCTGCATCGCATCGTGCCAGGCGCCGCGGGGCGCAGCTACGGCTTGCACGTCGCGAAGCTGGCCGGTGTTCCGCGGAACGTCCTTGAGCGGGCCAATGCCGTGTTGAACGAGCTTGAGCGGACGTTCGCCCGCGAATCACAACGGCCCGCGCTTGCCGCTGTGCAGCGCCGCCGGCTGCGGCAACTGCGGCTGTTTGAGGAACCGGAGGAGACGATCGTGCGGGAGCTGCGTGAGCTCGACGCCGAGGCCGCTGAGACCGGGCAGCTTGTGGAGAAGATTCAGGCATGGCGGCGGCTGCTGGGCAGCGCCGCGTCCGCGGCGAACCAAGCCGCGGGAGGGTGACATGCTGGCGTGGACCCGCCGGGCCGAGTTCTGGTTGCCAGTCGCACTGGTCGTTGTTGCGCTCGGCGGAGCGCAGACTTTGCGCGAGCGGGCTTTCGTCGAGTTGTCGCAACGTGAACGCACGGCCTATGGGGCGCGGCCGGTCTGGCAGGCCCATTTCGACGCCCTCAGCGCCACTTGTGGTGTCGGGCTCCTCACCTTTGAACTGCACCGCTACACGGAGGTGGGCCGGTGGACCCTCACCGGCCTCGGGCTCGTCGGAGCCATCCTGTACCTCCTTGCGACGCGCCAGGTGCTGGCCAGGTTGCTGCCGCGGCAAGCGGTGCATTGGCCGGGGCCGGCCCTGATCCTCAGTGCCTTCGTGGTCGCCCTGATCCTGTCCATTGCCGCCGCGGCGACGGTCGAGCGAGTGGTTCGCAGCGAAGTGACGGGTTATCAGGCGGCCTGGAATGCGGTTTCCGCGTTCGCCTCGCTGGGCTTGTTTGACCGGCCGGCGGACGAAGGTGGGCTCTGGGTCTACGCCGGCATCTCGGTCTGCGGGGCCCTCGGCTGGCCCCTCTGGTTGCTATTCTGGTGGCGAGCTTTGCCACTCCGGATCCTGCTGGTATGGGTCGGCGGCTGGGTGGTGTGGCTGGGTGCTGCGGCCATGCTGGTGACGGTGTTGGAGTTGCCGCGTGAGATTGGTCGGGGTTGGGCGGGGGCACCGGTGGCGACGGAGGAAATCCACTTCGGCAATGAGTTCGTCCGCCGCTTTGAGCAGGTGGCACTGGCCGGCGGTGCGGGGATCGCGAGTGAACCGGTGGCTGACCGGGTTGTGACCGAGGGCACGAAAGCGGTGCTCGCCTTCGTCGTCCTGGTGGGCGGGCAGGGAGGTGCAGCCGGAGGCGGGCTGCGTTGGCCTGTCGTGGTTGGGGCCCTTGCGATCCTGTTGCTGGTCTTCGGCCGGGGCCGCTTTCGCCACGATCTGCCCGAGTACCGGCGGGCGGCGTTGGCGGCCGTCGTGCTCGTTGGAGCAGTGCTCGCGTGGACCGGGCTGGTGGCGGTGGGCCTGCTACTGATCGAAGGCCGCACGGCGAGTGGCTTCCACACGCCGCCGACGGTCGCTGATGCCTGGCTGGAGTCTTGCGCCGCAGTCGGGGGCGCGAGTCTTACTTCCGGGCTCACCGCAAAGCTCTCCGACGCGAGTCTCTCCAGCGGCTTTCGCCGGGAGGTCGATCTGTATCCGTATGGCATGGGTTGGCTGATGGCGGCCATGCTGGTCGGACGGCTGCTGCCGGTGCTCGTGATCGCCCGCCTGGCGGCGTTGCGATTTACCGAGGGGCGATCGGCGCCCCGCATCCTGGTTTGAGGTCGCGTGTGAAGGTAGTTGCGTTCATCCCGGCGCGGGCCGGCTCGAAACGGCTGGCCAACAAGAATCTTCGGCTGCTCGGCGGTCGGCCGCTGATCGAGTACACCTGCCGGGCTGCACTGGACAGCGGCGTTCCAGATGCGGTGTACATCAACACCGACAGCCGCGCCATCGAGGCAGCGGCAGCGGAATGCGGTGTGCCCAGTCTCGGGTTGCGTCCGGCCGAGTTGGCTACGGATGATGCTCCGACGAAAGCAGCCGTGCTGTACTTCCTGCGGCGGCTGGCTGAGCGGGGGGAGCGCTATGAGGCGGTCATGATCCTCCAGCCGACGTCTCCGCTGCGCACCGCGGACGACATCCGCGCCGGGTGGGAGCTGTTCGAGCAGCATGCCCCCTGTGCAGTGGTTGGAGTTGCGGCTCTGTCTCCGCAGGGCTGGCTGGGGACCGTATCCACGGCCGGCGATTTTGACCGCTGGAACGGCGACGAACTGGTGCACCGTGTGAACGGGGCGCTGTACATTCACCGTACGGATGACTATGTCACCGACAGCCCGGTGGTGCGCACCGTGGCGTACGTGATGCCGACCGGGCGGAGCATCGACATCGATACGGCGGATGACCTGGCGCAGGCGGAGTGGTGGCTGGCGCGGGGCACGGCTCCGAGCGATGCCGTTTCGCTGACCTGACTTGGAACAAGGATCACGATGGACCCCTTGCAGGTAAGGATCGGTTCGCGGGTCGTCGGCGATGGCGCCCCGGTGCTCGTGATTGCCGAAGCCGGTGTCAACCACGACGGCAACGTGCAGAAGGCGCTGGCGCTCGTGGATGCCGCCGCCAGCGCCGGCGCCGATGTCGTGAAGTTCCAGATGTTCCGGGCCGACGAGCTTGTGACGGCCGATGCTGTGACCGCGGCTTACCAGCACTCGAGCGGTGCCCATTCGCAGCGCGAACTGCTGGCGCGGCTGGAGCTGAATCAGGCCGCCTTCGAGCGCATCGTGGCGCGCTGTCGTACACGTGGAATCGGTTTCCTGGCCACCCCCTTCGGACCGCACGACGTGGAGCGGCTGGTAGCGCTCGGAGTCGGGGCAATCAAGATCGCATCGACCGACCTCGACAATCCGGTGCTTGTGCGGAGTGCGGCCGCGACCGGGCTGCCGCTGCTCGTATCGACCGGTGCGGCCACCGCGGAGGAGATCGATGCCGCCGTCGCGCGGCTCCGTCCGCTGGCGGCGGGGCGCCTCGTCCTCCTGCACTGCATCAGCGGCTATCCTGCGCCGCTCGATTCCGCGAACCTGCGCGCGGTCGGTACGCTGCGCGCGCGGGCGGGGGTCCCCACGGGTTTCAGCGACCACACGCGCTCCACCGAAATCGCGGGATGGGCGGTGGCGGCCGGTGCGTGCGTGCTGGAGAAACACATGACGCTCGACCGCACGGCGCCGGGTCCGGACCATGCCATGTCGCTGACTCCCGAAGAGCTGGCGGCTTATGTACGCGTCGCGCGCTCGGCCGAACGAGCCCTCGGCAGCGGCGCCCTCGGCTTCACCGAAGTCGAGGCCGATGTACGCCGCGTTGCACGGAAAAGCATCGTGGCGGCGGGCGATATTCCGGCGGGGACCGTGCTGGCACCGGAACACCTCACCGTGAAGCGTCCGGGGGGTGGCCTCCCACCGACAGCCCTGGAATCCGTGTACGGGCGGCGTACGCGGTGTGCCATCGCCGCCGATACGCGCATCACGCCGGAGCTGCTGGAATGACGGCCCCGAGTCCGCGGCGCGTAGCCATTGTGACGGGTACGCGGGCGGAGTACGGGTTGCTCCGCTCGACGCTGGCGGCCGTTGCCGCGCACCCGCGACTCGAGTTGCAGCTCGTTGTGACTGGGATGCACCTGGTGCGGACCTGCGGCTACACGGTCCGCACAATCGCGCGGGATCCGTGGCCGATTGCGGCGCGGGTGCCGATGCAGCGTGGCAATGACCGTCCGCTGGACCAGGCCGAGGGGCTCGCGCGCGGCATCGCCGGCATCGCCCGCGCGCTCGTTCGTTTACGCAGTGACATTGTGGTGGTGCTTGGAGATCGGATCGAAGCCCTCGCCGGTGGTCTGGCGGGGCTGACGACCGGTTGCGTGGTGGCCCATGTGCATGGGGGGGATGTGGCGCCGGGCGATTTCGATGACTCGGTGCGACATGCTCTCACCAAGCTCGCGCACTTGCATCTGGTTGCCACCCAGGACGCTGCCCGACGCGTCGAACGACTGGGGGAGGAGCCGCGGCGGATTCACGTGGTGGGGGCCCCGGCCCTCGATGAGCTGCGACTCCTGCGTGGCGCGGCACGGAGTTCGCGCGCGCCGCGTGATCTGGCACTCGTGGTCTATCACGCCCATGGCCGCAGCGCCGCACGCGAATACACCGTGACCCGCAACGTCCTTCAGGCCGTGACGACCGCTGGGTTACGGTGTCTCGTCATTCATCCGAACACCGATCGCGGCCACGCTGGTGTGGTGCGGGCGATCGAGGAGCATGCCGCAGCGCGCCCCCAGTGGGTCAAGGTTGTACGTTCGTTGCCACGGTCGGAGTACCTCCGGCACTTGCAGGCGGCGGCGGTACTCGTCGGCAACTCTTCCTCGGGCATCATTGAAGCACCTTTGCTGGGTACGCCGGCGGTGGATGTCGGCGTGCGGCAGGCGGGGCGGCTTGCGGCGGGGCCGCTGGTGGTCCGGGCGGGGGAAAGTCCGCGCGCGATCCGGACCGCGCTGCGTCATGCGTTGCAGCTCCACCGCGTACCCGCCCGCAAAACGCCTTACGGGGATGGTTGCACTGGGGTACGTATCGCCACACTGCTTGCGCGTGTGTCACTCGGCCCGCGGGTGACTCGCAAAGTCATCACCTACTGACCGGCGCGGTGCCGCCCGGCAGCACAGTGAACAACGGAGCGCCGTCCGGCAGCAGGTACGGTGCGACGAACGCCCGATTCCAGGCCGGATTTAACAGGGACAGGTGGTTTCCGAAGTGGCCATGGGCGAGCCACGCGTCTTCCCAGTGATGCTGCCGTACGCGGTGGCGTAACTGGGTGTCCGGCACGGCTGCGGCCAGATCAAATCCGTCCTTGCCTGCGGAGGGGGTAAATGCACGGTCGATCGTCCCGAATGTCTGCGTGCCGAGGCCGAGGATGGCCCAGTCGTGGGGTGCATAGAAGTTCACAAGAAGGCCGTTGGTGCGCGCCAGTACCGGTGACAGGTCATAGGTGCCGCTGACTGCCGCCTGGACGAGAACTATGTTGCGTACCTGTACCTGGGGTGGTAGAGCCGCTGCAACGAGCAGGGCTTTGCCGCCGCCGCCGGAGTAACCGAGCAGGTCAATGGGCTCAGTCGGATGTGCTGTGTGGTAGGCCGTGATCTCGGCGGCGATTTCCGCCGCCGCAGCCACGTTGCGCTCCAGGTCCTGTAAATGTCCGAGCGCGTTGTACCAAGGGGTATCCCACTCGGTGATGTGCACGTCGGCGACGACGCCGGCGCTGTACAGAGCGTCGCGGATGAAGCCGAAATGCAGTTTACCGGCGCCAACTCCGGGAAAGAGATAGACGCGACCGTGTGTCGGGGGACGGGTGTCAGCAGGGGCCGCTTGGCGCAGGGGACCACCCTGGTCGTGCCGTGCTGCGCAACCGCCTGCGTGGGGCAGCAGCGCGCTAAGCAACGCCACCGACACGAGTTGACCGAGTAGACTAGTCTTGCACCGGCAGCCGATCCGCATACGGGAATTCTACGCGCCGGTCCGCGGCAGGGATGATGAAAGGTGCCGCAATGCGCATGTTCCAGTCGTAAGACAGGATTGTCATGTGGTCGCCGCCGTGACCGGCCGCGCGCCAGTGCTCATCCCAACCGATCTGGACCAGCCGTGGGCGCAACGCCGCATCCGGCACAGCCCGTGGCAGCCAGAAGCCCCACAACCCGGCGGTCGGTAGCCGCTCGCGGTCCATGGTGCCGTAGATTGTCGTGAAGATTCCGGAGAGCCAGAGATCGGTGGGGCAATAGAAGTTGACCACGTAACCGTCGATGCGCGTGAGACACGGGGTGAGATCGTAGAAGGGGCTGAGTGCACTCTGGGCCAGCAGCACGTGCCGCACGCGCACATCGGCCGGGAGGGCTTCGACCACCATGACCGCGAGTGCGCCGCCGCCGGAGTAGCCGATGAGATCGACCGGCACCTCCGGATGGAGTGCGTGAAACTCCGCGATTTCAGCGGCTACGGCGGCGGCTTGCTGGCGATTGCGATCCGTATCCTGGAGGTTGCGGAAGATGTCGAAGCTCGGCACGGGCCATTGGAAGAAGCGCGGCTCACCCGTGAAGCCGGCGTCGCGGAAGCCGCGGTAAGCGGGGCCCAGCTCCCACTCGGGGCCGACGATTCCCGGAAACAGCCAAAGCAGACTGGAAGGTGGCGTGGCCGCGCGTTCCTTCAGGCGTTCGACCTCAAAGACGGTGGTTTCGAACGGTACGCCGCAACCCAGCAGAAGCAGTACGGTGGTGAGCCACGCGGTCGTCACGCGTGTCAGGCGATTCATGCGATTCACTCCCCGGCATGCGGTCCCATCTCAAGCAGTCATTTGACAAGTTCTAGGCACATGATTGCAGTGGGTGCCACTGTGACATCGAAGCCGTCGTATTCCATGGGTGTCGACAGGCGCCGCACTACCGCGGTTAGCTTCGACGCTCGGGCGGCGTGACTTGAACGGCGGAAAGGGGGGGATCGGGTCCGGAAAAGTGCTCGTTCGGAGGTCCGACCGGGGTGCCGGCGCTCTTGTTGGCGGCCCATGTGCGCAGTTCCGCTACGGACAGTCCGAGATCGGTAAGCGCAACCTGGAAACCGCGCAAGACCCCACACTCGGGACAACGCGAAATGTCCAGCCCCGTCAGGTTATAACCGCAGCAAAGGCAGTGGGGGGTGCGGTCATGCCCCGCAGGTTTTTTCCGGGCCCGCCCCCACCCAAGCCCAGTTCGCACCACGCCGGCACCCAGCACGAACAGCAGGAGTACCACGAGCGCCCAGAGCCACCAGCATTGGGCGGGTTGTGTAAACAATAGCCGCAGCAGCAGCCCAACCGTTTCCGTAGCGTTGTACTCGGTTGCAGGCATGACTCATATCGACCCGGTGGCTGGGACATGTAGAGCCCCGCAAGGGCTGTTCCGCGACTTCGTTTGGGTCACACGCCCGTGTGGCCGAAGCCACCGCCGCCACGTTCACTCGCCCCCAGTTCCTCGACCTCCAGCACCTCGGCATGCGCGACAGCCGCAATCACGAGCTGCGCGAATCGCATCCCTCGCTCAATGGTATACGGCGCGCGGCCACAGTTCCCAAGAATCACCTGGAGTTCGCCGCGGTAGTCGGCATCGATCGTCCCTGGTGCATTCGGCAGCATCAACCCGTGTCGCAGCGCGAGGCCGCTGCGCGCCCGCACCTGCCCCTCGTAGCCCGGTGGGATTTCGAGAAACAGCCCGGTGGGCACGAGCTTGATCTCACCGGGGGCGATCGTAATCGGCGCGTCGTTGGCGGCCACGAGATCCAGTCCGGCGGCGTGGGCGCTCATGTAGCGGGGCATGGGCAGGTCTGCAAGCCCCGGCTTGCGGCGCACTTTGAGCACGGGCGGCATGGGGGGCACTCCTTGGAGCGGGTGTGTCGTGAAACCCGGGCACCAGGCCGTGGCACCGCCGGGGGCGGGAGTATACCCCGGTCGTCCCGCGGCGTGAATCGGCGCGGGCGCTGACGCGGTTGCCGCCGCAGGTTACAATCCGAGGATGTATCCGCAGCGCTCCTGCGGAACGCCGTACGGAGTCCAGATTGCCTTGGGGAGCCGCAGGTTGGCCGTGTTACCCGAGATCTTGCCGCTGCATGTCCAGCGCGAAGGAAATCATCTGCGTTTCGGGCTCCTGGCACGCGATGAGATCCTGCCGGAGTTACCCGCAGATTACGAGCGTTTTCTCGAGGAACGGCTCGCCCCACTGCTGGCGGAGCGCGGGGCGCTCACGATCGAAATCCACCTGGAGCACCACGCCGGCGTGAGCAGTCGGGAACTGGGCGCTCTGATCACGCTGCAGCGCGTCCTGCGGCGGTACTTCGATCGGATACCCGTCACCGGCCTGAGCGACAATGTACGTCACGTGCTTAACGTGATGGGCGTCGGACCGCTTTTCGATCTGTCCTGAAACTTACGTAGGTGCCCCGCACTCAGGCCGCCACGACTCGCCCGTCGGCATCGCGCTCCACTCGCCGATACACCGTGTCGCGTTCGACCGGCTCGCAGCCCGCCTCGCGCAGCAGCCGGTGAATCTGCTCCACGCTCAGTTCCTGCCGATTCGTCCCCTGGCCCTCGCGCTTCGTGATGTCGTACCACACCACCGTGCCATCGAAGTCGTCCACGCCCCAGTTCAGAGCCACCTGCGCCAGCTTGGGTGACTGCATGATCCAGAATGCCTTGATGTGCGGGATGTTGTCGAGCATCAACCGGCTGACCGCGAGTGTCCGGAGGTCGTCCAATCCCGTCGGTCCGGCGAGGTGCCCGAATTCGCTGCCGTCGGGGATGAACGACAGAGGCACGAAGCAGTTGAACGCTGCGCGCCGCTGTGCCAGTGACTGTTCCTGGTGTTCGCGCAGCTTCAGCATGTGCTGCACCCGTTCCTCGAGCGCCTCGATGTGACCGTACAGCATCGTGGCATTTGACGGGATGCCCAGTTCGTGCGCCGTGCGATGCACATCAAACCAGTGCTGCTCGCCGACTTTCTGCTTGAACGCTTCCGCATGCACGCGATCGTCGAAGATTTCCGCCCCCCCGCCGGGCAGACTGTCGAGCCCGGCCTCCCGCAAAGCGGTCAACACCTCGGCGATGGACCGCCGTGGCTTGGTGATGCGCGTGAAGTGGACGATCTCGATTGCGGTGAAGGCCTTGATATGCAGCGCCGGGCAGGCCGCCTTGATGGCTTGGCACAGGTCCGTGTAGTAGCTGAAGGGCAGCTTCGGGTGCAGGCCGCCGACGATATGCACTTCCGTGGCGCCGCGGTCAGCCGCCTCCCTGGCGCGGGCGACCACCTCGTCCACGCTCAATTCGTAACCGTCGGCCACCTGCGGCCCCTGCGGATTGTAGGCCCGGTAGAACGAGCAGAACTTGCACCGCAGAACGCAGTAATTCGAGTAGTTGATGTGCCGATTGATGTTGTAGAAGGCCCGCCGGCCGTGCAGCCGCTCGCGTACATGGTTTGCCAACTCGCCCAGCGTGAAGATGTCACGGGTGCGATACAGGGTCAGGCCGTCTTCGGCGCTCAGGCGGCGGCCGGCATGCACCTTGGCCACGATCGGCTCGAGGGCCGGGTCGAGCAGGGTCGGACACCATGTCACTGTCGGCATGTTCACTCCGCGGAGGGTCGCCGGGGGTTGGGCTCACCCGGTCGGGACAAGGGGCCGACCACTTACGGCAGCCCGCTGGCTTCCGCTCGGCCGTGTAGAATTGTAGCGGGCCGCGGGCTGGCGGCCGTGCTGCAGGAATGAGTGCGTGCTTTCAGCGGTTTCGAATGGTGTGTGGGCCGGCAGTCGGGCTTCCGCGCCGGGAATGACGGTCTGCCTCGCAAGGAGAGTTGATGATGAAGGACTCCGCGCTACCGATTATTGTGCTGATCGGGATCGGGTTGTTCGTGGGGCTGCAATTCTTTGCCGGCGGCAGTGGTTCGCGGTGAGGGGTAGCGCTGACGCCGCCCGGTGCGGGCGGCCAGGTGACAGTGGGTCAGGTGGCGCCCGCCTTCGAAGCGACGACGCTCGCAGGGGAGCAGGTGCGTTTTCCAAGTGACTATGCGGGGAAAGTCGTGCTGGTCGACTTCTGGGCCACGTGGTGCGCACCATGCATGCAAGAGTTTCCGCATCTCAAACAGGTTGCAGAGCAGCTCGGTGGGCAGAATTTTGTGATTCTGGGCGTTTCGATCGACGCGGAGTCGCGCATCCCCGCGGACCGCGTGGAAAGCGTCGTGCAGTCGCAGGGGCTCGCCTGGCCGCAAATCTATGAGGGTGGACCGGACATTGCCCGGCGTTTCGGGGTCGAAGCGTTGCCGGCGCTGTTCCTGGTGGATGGCGACACGGGCAAGATCCTTGCGATCGGGGATGCCCTGCGGGGCGACCGCCTGGAGCGAAGCGTTCGTCGATACCTCAAACCGGCTGGCCCCTGAAAGCGAGTTCCGAATTCTCCTCCTTGGCAGGGAGGGGGTGGGGCAGGAGCGAGAATCCACGGAGGTAATGCTAATCTCCCAACCTCTCCTCACATGGGGAGAGGTTGACGGGTAAAACTTCTAGTCCGCGGCGAGCGACTCCGCCGGAGCGGGGCGAGCGAGCATGGCAGCGCGGACCCGACGCCGGGACCAACTGTGCAGGACCATGCCCGTCAGGATGATTGCGACTCCGGCCTGCACGAGTAATCCGATGTCGGCGGCGACCATCAGCCCCGCCCGCGGAGCTTGGGCTTCGGAGTAGTAGAGGGCTGCCAGGGTTCCGAGCGGTGAGAGGGTTGCGACTTCCCACACAAACTTCACCGGTTGAGTGGTCAGCGTGGCGATCGCCAGCACGGCCACCTGTGCCAGGACTGGCATAAGTTTCAGCCCGAGCCACGTCAGCCCGAACGCCCACAACGGATGCAGTCGCAACAGCGCGAACCACAGCAGCCCCATGTAGTCCGTCCACAATGCGATGCCCACGCAGGCCGTTATGCGGACCAGGCGCGCACCATGCGTGCGGAACAAGCTGCCGTCGATCCGCAAATCCGCCTCGATCAGGAGCGCCGCGATAAGGACCACTGCCCCGAGAACGGCCAGCAGCCACGGGATCAGGTCCAGCAGTGCCGGCCGCAGTGGTGGTACCTGTGCCCGGAAGAGTCCCGCGCGAATCGCTTCCGCCCGCTCGTGTGCGGCGGTCAGAAGGGCCAGTTGCAGGATCAGCAGGAAGGTGATGGCTGTGCCGAGCCAGCGCCACGCGGCGATATCCTCGTCACCCGGTCCGAACACGCTCATCACCCCGCTCATGGAGTGGTGCCCCAGCACCAGCGTGAGCGCCGCCAGCCCCGCCAGCGTCAAGCCCAGCAGCAGGGGAAAGGTTGGCCGATGGGGATAGCGCAGCTTGTGGCCCGCTGCGAGCAGAAACACGGCCGCGAACGCGATTTGCAGGCCGCCTGGAACCGTCAGGGCCCCCACGTCGCCGCTGCCGGCGCGGCCAGCCATCAAGTCCAGAACCCAGGCACCGCTGAGCACACCCGAGATCAGTGCGAGGCCCGGGACCACCCGGATCAGCATCCACCCGCCCAGCAGACCGGCGATGACGATCACGGTCAGGATGGGTACCCGGCCGGAAGCCGCGCAAATGAGCAGGACGAATGCGTTGATGAAGAGGGCCAGAACCAACAGCGCGGCCTGGGCGAGAAGCCAACCGGCGATGACGACCTGCGGAAAGCCGAGCGCTTCGCCGTACCACAAGGCGAAATAGCAGCCCGCGCCGGTGCCGACAAGGAAAAGGACGGCTGGTACAAGCGGGGGGCCGGTGAGGTAGCCGAGCGCGAGTTGGAGACCGCTCAGGGGTGTGAGCCGATGCGACTCGAGCATGCCGTTGGTCCGGTCGCGCTGCAGCGCCCGCCGAATCGCATCGGTAAAGCCGAAGAGAACAAAGACAACCTGCACGATTCCGATAATAAAGAGACAAGTACGGTGGACTTCGGCGTACTCCCCAGGTTCGGCGATCCGGTATGCGAATGAGGCAAAGACAATCACGAGTGCGAGGTAGGCACCGCCTGCGAGGAGCAGTTGGCGTACCCCGCCTGCCATGTCGAGATGAGCTCGCGTGATTGCCGTGAAGGGCATCGTCAATCCACCTGTCGAATCCCGCTGCGGAGATACGCCTCTTCCAGGTTCGGCGCGAGCGGACGGAACTCCGCTACCGGCAGTCCGGCTGCGATGATGTCCGCGAGCAGTCCGGCTGCGGCTGCGGGCTCACGCTCAAATTCAAAGGTCACGACGCGCCCTTCAACCGCAATGCGCGTGAGTCCGGCGAGGGCGTGGAGCCGGACGTTCGCATCACCAACGGCGTGAGCTAGCTCGGCGCGATAGAGACAACGTTCCTGGCTTTCCGCCCCGGCCACCTGGCCGACAGTGCCGTAGCGCAGCAGCCGGCCATGCTCCATGATGCCGATGTGGGTGCAATACTCCGCCAGGTCGGCCAGGATGTGCGAGGAGACGATGATCGCCTTGCCTTGGTCGCGCAGACTCGCAAGCATGCGCCGGAACTGAATGCGCCCTGCCGGATCGAGGCCGGAGGCGGGTTCATCAAGCAGCACGACGTGCGGATCGGGCAGGAGTGTGCGCGCCACGGCGAGCCGTTGGCGCATGCCGCGTGAGAGTGTGCGGATCTTGGCGGTGCGTTTGTCTTGTAGCCAGAGCATTTCCAGCCAGTGATCGATACGTTCCTCACGCAGCGCCCGCGGCAGTCCGTGACAGCGACCGATGAATCGCAGGAAATCGTCGACTCGCAGGGTGTCGTAGACCGGGGGCGTATCCGGGGTGAAGCCCAACACTTCGCCGACGCGGGTGGGTTGACCGGTGGCGTCGGCACCCATGACGGTAACCTGACCGGTGGCCACGGACTGGAGTCCGGCAGCCGCCCGCAGAGTGGTGGTCTTGCCGGCACCGTTGGGGCCGATGAGGCCGAGCAGATCCCCGCCGTGCAGCGTAAACGAGACATCATTCACCGCGACGAAGTCGCCGTACGTGACCCGTACGCTTTCAAGTTGCAGTAACGGATCCTTGGTCACCCGCCGTCTCCCGCCATGTGAACGGACTCGTACCCGATAGCGCGCCGACCCGGAAGATTCGGTATGATGCCGTGCGAACGCCCCGCCGGCAAGCGTGCCGCATCATTGAGGATGCTGCGCACGCGGGGCCCGGAGATGCGCCGTGGTATTTCGCTGGTATTCGCCGCCGCCAGTGACAAATTGGTGGCTCGGCCCCGGATTGCTGGGTGGCTTGCTGGTTGGGCTCGGCTGCGCGATCCTGATCTGGCCGGAGTTACTGAGCGTCATGGTCGCGACGCTGTTCCTGCTCGCGGGCCTGAGTCTGCTGGGGTTTGCGTGGAACGCCCACCGCAGTGTGCGGTACCGGCGCATGGACGAAGTCCTGCGCGGTGATGATCCGCCCTTCTCGCTCTGATTCGTACGACTCTTCCCCGATTCTGGAAACGAACAAAGCCGCCTATTCACCACGGCGTGGTGAACCGGCGGCTTGTCGTTCGTTCTGCTCTACTCCAGGGCACCGAAACCCTTACGGGCAGGTGCTGACGCACGGTGCCGGCGGGGCCTTCAGCAGCGCGATGAAGGGCGAGATGTCGGCGAAGTTGACCACGCCGTCGCCATTCGCGTCGCTGTTGAGGTACGGACCGAAACCGGCCGCCAGGTTGCACGTCCAGTTACCTGCGTTCCCTGCCTTGATCGCCGCGATGAAGGGCGAAATGTCGGCGAAGTTCACGAGGGTGTCACCGTTCGAGTCACCCGGGCAGACCTGCGGCTGAGCAGTGCCGACCGTAATGGTGATTGCTGCGCCGGTCGTATTGACCATTGCTGCCTCCACCGGGCGGTAGCCATTCACCAGGCCCGCGGTCGCCAGGACATTCGCGATGCCATTCGACAGGCGGAAAGTGTAAGTGCCTTCGGTTGCGGGGGCCGCGAAGGAACCCGTCGCGATGACCTGTGCACCACTCTGGCCGACGCCATTGATCACCGCGGTGCTCGTGCCGATACCCACACCGGCCTGACCGAAGGTGTTCTGCGCGCCACCAATCTGCAACAGGTTCGGGCTGTTGGCGCCACCGTGCGATCCGACAAAGCCGGAGGGCAGGCCCGCCTCGCCCGGATTGCTGATGCCAGCCGGGCGGCTGAAATTCAGCATCGGGTTCGCCGCGTAGCTCGACGCATCGGCATAAGGCAAGACGAAAATCGCCGGGTTGCCCGCGTCCTGCGTCAGGTCGACTGCGACCAGCGCCAAACCGAAGTTGTCACCGGCCGAAACCGTGCCGGAGATCGTCCATGCGACTGTCGCACCGGCTGCGACGGTCTGGCCATTCTGCGGTGACGATAGGCCTAAGGTCACCGACGGTTGCGCGAGCGCTGCCGCGCTGAGAACCAGACTCACACTCAAAGACGCTACGATGTGCTTCATGAGATATGCCTCCAGCAATGCTTCTTGTGCCGACCGCCAAACCTCTCCCGACGCGTCACGCTCGTGGACGGTGTGGTCGACACCAATCCCCAGCCGCGAGCGTTTTCGCGGACCGTTTCCATCTGAAAATGCTACCACAAAGCCGACCCGGTTGGAACAGGAAATATAACAATTTCAACGGCCATCCTATCCAAGGAAGATCGGACGTTTTCCTGGCGTCCATTAACCTTTGCAGTTACAGGGTGTTACGTTGAAATGAGTCTGCCGCGACCCGCGGCGCACTACCCGAACCCCCAGTGAAGGGCGAATGCTGCTATTGGCTGAGTTCAGGGACCCGGAACCGTAACTCCAGTACTCCCACTGGGTTCCGTGAGCCGTTCCGGGCGGCGAGTGCCACATAAGTGTCCTCTTCTGCAGGTAAATCCGCCAGCCCGAGTGTCCCCCGTACCCGCGCCACCGCATCTTTCGAGGGGGCCTCGATCTCACTCCACCAACCCAGCAGTGGCAACTCATCCAGCGTCACCGTCGCGTCCGCAAGCCGCCAACTCTCCCGTCGTTTCTCAAAACACACTTGTGCTTGCAGCCCCAGCAGCCCAAGTAGCTCGGTGAGCGCTGCCGGTGAGTCCACGTTTGTTTCCCACTCCGGCCGCAGCTTGATTCCGTCGTCACCAGCCGTGCGTGGTCCCTTGAAGGTGAGCACTGTGACCGCGGTGTCGTGGGCTTGGGGCGCCGGAGCGGCAGCAGGGCTCGGCCACACGGTGATGCGGCGCAAGCGCAGCCCGCAATCAGCGCGTTGCAGGTGCCCGTCTTGTGTGTCCAAGAGCGTGTTGTCCTCGAGCACCACCCCCAGCGCTTGTGCACCGCACCGCTGCAAGGCGGCACGGACGGCGCCCACGTCGTGCAGTCGCAGCTTCACCTCGCACTCGTTGCCCACGTATATGCGCTCCGGTCTGTTTGGTGTTGCCGCGCTCCGGCCGCCCACCGCCGGGCGCATTGCCCGCGGGCTTGGGCCGGCGGTCGGCGTTGACACGCGCGGCGAACGTCGCCATGCTACCCCGCGCGTTCGGGTTTGCACATCAGTAACGCCCGGTCCCGTGTGCCCAAGGTGTGATCAGGTGACCCGGTGGTCGCCGGAAGCGGGACCCCCGAAGGCCAAGGTGGAGCCACGCATGCGGCCGAACCGGACCATCGCGCTTGGGGTGACGTTGGCGCTCGCGGGTTGGGGTGCCGCGGCCTTCGCGCAGGAAGGTGAGAGCGAGCGGCGTTTTCTTCAGCAACAGCGGGTTGTCGATGAGCAACTGCGCTCGGAGAAGGAAGCGGGTGCGCCACTCGAGTCGCTGGTCGATCTCCAGTGGGGCGGCTGGCTCGAGTTCTATTACTTCAACTACAACGACGGCGTGCAGAAATCGCGGCAGGTGTCCCGCCCGAGTCTCGGGCTGTGGACGCGCCTCCGACTTGACGACGGTGCGCACGAGTTGTTCGCGCGCATGCGGCTAACCTACACCTATTTCAAGCCCGGCGACGAAATCGATCGGCAGCAGGACTGGCTGGGCCCCCAGTTCGATCAGGTCTGGTACCAGATTGATGTCGGCCGCGCTTTCCGTTTGACCGACCCCGGCGACCCGCTCCAGTTGCGCGCGCGCCTCGGTCGGCAGCAGGTCGTTTTCGGGACGGGTTACGTACTCGACCTGCCCATGGATGCCGTCCTGCTCGATGGCCGGCTCGGCGACTTACGGGCCGTCGGGCTTTTCGGCCGGGCCGTGCCGAGTTATCCGAACATCGACCGCAGCGCTGCCGTGGCAAGCCATAGTGATCGACTCTTCTATGGTGTGCAGCTCAGCTACGAGGGTTGGCAGGACCACGTCCCGTTCGTCTACGGACTGTTCAACAACGACCGCAGCGAAACCGTGGGATTTCTGCAGCGCTACAGCTACGACAGTGCGTATCTCGGCGGCGGCCTGCGTGGCGCCCTGGCCCACAATTTCAACTACTGGGCGGAGGCGGCGCTCGAGTTCGGCCGCAGCTTCGGCGACCGCGGCTTCCTGCGCCAGGACCCGATCGAGGCGTTCGCGTGGAACGTCGGCGTCGAGAAGATCTTTGACCTGCCGCTGCAACCGCGGCTTTCGGCCGAATACATGTTTGCCAGCGGTGACGGCGACCGGCGGTTCAGTCCGACGAATGCCCGCGGCGGGAATCGTCCGGGCACGGTGGACACCGGGTTTTCCGGCTTCGGGTTCCGCGATACCGGGTTGGCCTTCGCGCCGACGCTCAGCAATCTGCACGTGTGGCGGGCCGGTGGTGCGTTGCGCCCGTTCGAGGACGTGGAAGTGCTGCGTGATTTCGAGGTCGGCACCAACTGGTTCCTCTACTGGAAGAACCGGCAGCGTGCCGCGATCAGCGATCCGCTCGCCGACAACTTCGATGGCTACGTGGGCTGGGAGATGGATTACTTCCTCAACTGGCGCCTGTCCTCGGATCTGTCGTGGACGCTGCGCTGGGGCTCGTTCTTCCCGGGTGACGCATTCAGTGATCGTGGCACGCGGCATTTCCTCTTCACCGGCGTGGTCTGGAGCTTCTGACATGATGACGATGCAGCCGTTGCGGCGGGCGCGGCCGTTCCCGAGGGAGTTCGTCTGCCGGATGGGACTTGTAGTGGGCGGACTGGTGGTCGCGGCGGCGGGCGGCTGCGCCGCCGGACAGCGCGCGATGAACCAGGCCCCCGTTCCCGCGACGGGCTCGGCGGAGTTGGTGTTGTACATAACCGACCAGGCACTGATCACCGCCGAACCGGCCTACCGCGCTGTGTATGCCCTCGCAAACGGGGCCAGTTTTGACGGCGACTACGCGGCCCTGCGTGTCCAGATGGCCGACGAGCGGCTGATTGAGGCGCACTGGCACCATGCGCCGGACGAGTATCTCGACCGCGCTACGATCGCCTACCTGGTGGCCCGGGCCTGTCGCTTGCAGACCGGGGTGAACTGGCAGCTTACCGGGCTGGGCCGCTATGCGTGGCGTGAATTGCAGTACCAGGGAATTGCCGGCGGCGGCAGTGAATACGGTGTGATGACCGGTGGCGAGTTTGCGGGTCTCCTGCTGAAGGCCGAAGAATATCTCGCGCAGCACATGCCCACAGGCGCCCCACAGCTCGACCGGCCCACCCCCTGATAACGTCCGCGTCGGCGGAATAGACAAGCCGGTTGGCGGCCGCAACTACAGTATTCTGACGGCCTGCCCGCTAGTCCGGTGAACTCACCGACTGCACGCCTTTTCCTCGTCCTGCTGGCAGGGAGCGCACGTGTCCACCGACAGTCTCGACATCATTTTCGCGATGCCGCATCCCGACGACATCGAGATTACCTGCGGTGGTACCGTTGCGAAGCTCGCGAAGCTCGGCTATCGCGTGGGTCTCGTACATCTCACTGATGGCGAGCCCACGCCGCGTGGGACCCCGGCGGAAAGGGCTCGCGAGTTGCACGCCGCGGCCGAGGTGCTGGGTGCCGCCCATGTGGAGGTGCTCGACCTGCCCAACCGCGAGTTGATGGATGGTCCGGCGGCGCGCTATGCCGTGGCCACCGTCTTTCGCCGCTACAGGCCGCGCGTCGTGGTGGGGATGGCGGGTCGGACGCCCGGGGCTTCTCCGGACCATTACCAGGCCGAGTTGATCGTGGAAGCGGCACGTTTCTATGCGCAGCTTACGAAGTGGGACGAGCGTTTCGCGGGTACGGCGCCGCACCGGGTGGATTGGGCCTGGTACCGCCCGGTCGCATTCGCGGCTGAGCCCGCCCGCTGGCCGGGCACATTCGTTGTCGACGTGACCGATGTATATGAGCAGAAAATGGCGGCCATCGCCTGCTACGCGTCGCAGTTTGATGCCGGCCGGCTGGAGCGCCTGCTGCTGCGGGTGCGGGCGCTCGACGCGACGGACGGAGCGCGCTGCGGGTTCGCGTATGGGGAGCTGTTCGGTTTACCGCACAGCGTGCCGCTGCCGGATCCGCTGGCACTTTTTCAGTCCGTGCAACCGACCTCCGGAGCCGCGTTCTACCCGCCCAGGTCGGGGTGATGGGGCACCGTGGTGGGGGGTGGTAGTCCCCGGATTTCAATAATTTCGAAGCAGTTGCTGGGCGAGTCACGCAGCGCGCGACGTGGCTACCATTGCGGAGCAAAGTGCTCTTCCCGGGTTGGCGCGGCGGGAAGAGCCAGCATGGAGTTCCGCGCCGAATACCATCTGGGTAGTGACTGGAGAACGAAGATGAAGATGCGTGTTCTGCGTTGGGCGACGCTTGCGGCCTCGACCGGTGTCATGCTGCAGCTCGCGGGCTGCGGTGGTGACTTCCTCATCCGCTTCGCGGGTGCAGGCGCAGTCGTGTCGGGTCTGCGGACCCTGCTCGCGGGCTAATTGCGAGCGCCTGCAAGCGTGTGCCCCGCATGCGGGGGCCCGCCGGCAGCCGTCGCCCTGCGATCCGTTCATGTTTCGGCCCCACGGTGCCGGGCGTGATCCGGTTGCAGGTAGACGGCTGCTCTTCATTCTTCCGCTGCGAATCCGCGTCGGGTCGGAGGCCACGCCGCCGTCTCAGGGCAATCCCGCATCAGACACGCTCCACGCTGGTCACATGTGCGAGCATGGCACGTACCGCCTCGCCAGAAGCCGGCGCATAGATTGCCACCAACGCTTCATCTCCGTGGTCTTCCGCCGAGTCCGCACTACCGGTCAGATGGCATTCCACACCCGCCCGGCTGACATCTGCGTAGTATTGCAATGCTCCCACCCGCACGAACCCCTTCACCCGGTACACCAGCGGCCGCAGGGCTGTAAGGGTCGCGAACAACGACGCCTCGTCGGTGGCCCGCGCGCCCGTGCAGATGGACCGGGCGAAGTGGGGATCAGTACAGGGTGCATAATCCCCGGCCGAGTTGGGGTTCGGGGCGTGCAGCGCTGCCGGCGAAAACACGTCGAGGTCGACGTCGGCCCGCGTACAGCACAGCACCCGCGCCACGGGTTGGATGGTGCGCACCGCGGCCTCCACCTCCGCACACTCCGCCGCGGTATGGAGATCTGCCTTGTTCACCAGTACCACGTCGGAGGCCGCCACTTGCGCCGTCAGTGCTGGCAGCGTCTCCAGCAGGTCCGCGAAGCTGTCCGGTGAGACCACCGCCACTACGCTCCGCAGCGCAAACTTCCGGTCGAGCTGAGTTTCGGTGAGCATGCGCCGGATCACGCGCGGATCTGACATGCCACTGGCCTCGATGACCACACCGGCAGGAGCTCCCCCCGGGAGGGACGCGAGTGTGTGAAGGTGCCGGATGAACTCACCCACGAGGCAGCGGCAGAAGATACTTCCGCCCACCACGCTCACAAGCCGCTCCGGGGGTAGATCCAGCAGCCGGCCGTCGACGTCCGACGGCGCGAATTCATTCACGAGGTACGCCACGCGGCGTTGGGCGTAACGGGTCACCAGTCGCCGCAGCAGGGTCGTCTTACCCGTTCCGAGGAAACCGGTCACGAGGGCGAGCGGGATCATCCGCGACCCTTGGCCGCATCGGCGGAGCGCAGGGCCTCAATGAGCGTCTGCCCATCGGGGATCAGCGAGGCGAACACCGGCCGACCGTCGATGCAGATGCTCGGAATGGCCTCGACCCCGAGCTTCTGCATGTAGCCGAGACCGGCATGTGTCGTGATCTTCCGCTCGTGGACCGCCACCGGGAAGGGGCACTGCTGCGCGGCCTCCTGCGCCGCGCTGACCATGTATTGGCACGGCGCGCAGGAGGCCGAGTCAAGCGTGACGACATCGACCACCACCGCCGGCTCGCCGGCGTAATCCGGAAGTACGATGTCGCTGAAGTCGACGGCGGCCTTGGCGCGCAGCGTTGTGGCGGCCACGTGTCGCTGGTACGCGTTGTGCACCATTTCGGCGACGGCGGCAAGGTTTTCGGGCGGCGTGCCGTAGGGCAGGTCGCAGCCCGGCGCCAGGACGAAGCCGTTGGTCCCGCCGATCTCCAGGCAGCGCAGCGCTTCCAGTTTCGCGTCCTCGGCGTCACCCAGCAGCAGCACGGTGGTGAGCTTCAGGTTGCCGCCGAACGATTTCCCATTCGCCGCGGCCAGTTCCTGGCAGAGTTCCAACGGGACATTCTCGTCGATGGACACGTTGTCGCAGCGCGTCCGGCAGAGAGCTTCGAGATTCCGCCGCGCATCGCCGCAGACGAACAGGGATGACACCGCGCCGCCCGCCCGGATGGCGTCGAACACTGCGTTTACCCGCGGTGCTACGAACTCTTCAAAGTGTTTCGGGGAGATCTGGCTGGTCATCGGGTCCACGACGGCCACCACGTCGGCGCCGTGCTCAAGGTACCCGCGTGCGGTCTGGGTCGCGATACCCGCACAGTAGTCCAGCAACCGCTGCACACCGGCCGGGTCGCGGCGCATCTGAAGAAAGATCGCGTTGCCCAGCAGGTGCAGCGCCAGTGTGAACGGCCCCGTGATGAGCCCGTAGAGCGCCACCTCGCCACCGAAGTCCGCCCGCAGCCGGTGCAGCGCATCAAAGACCACCGGGAAGCGGCCATGACCAAGGTCGTACCGCGGCAGTGCCGCGAGGTCCGCATTCACGAGCGGGTGCGAGGCCACGGCCGGCGGTGTCTCGTCCGCCCAGCGTAATTCGCACCCGAGCACCTCCGCTTCGAGTTGCAAATCGAACACAACCGGCAGCCCATCGGGGCGATAGCGCTCGCGGGCCAGGTGCAGGCCGCGCAGCAGGAGGTCGGCCGAGCGCAGGTAGTCGGCCGCGGTGACACCGACCAGCCGGCCGCCGTGAACGCCCACGAAGGGTACCCACGCCGCGCGTGGCGTCGCCTGGTTTTGCAGTGCATGCAGCAACAAATCACGACCCAGCATGCGATTACTCCCTGGGGCAGCGTGAGGGGCGAACCACGGCCGCAAACCGACCGCGGGTGCTGGCCGCCAGCCCATAGTGTAACCGTCCAATCGATGGATATCCAGATCGACAAGTAGCTCGTGTGGGTGGGGGCCGCCGGGGCCGTGGTCGGCCGCTCGGGGGGCGCGTGGCAGGGCTTGCGGGGTGCGGGAGGTCTCCGGCGCACCCAACCCCGGGGGGTACCGCCGCCGGCCCCTCGAGCGCACTCCTATTGACGAATTGTAATACACGAAATATATTTCCTCTATTCGGTCGAGCGGGCGATCCGGTCACGAGGGCCCCGCCGGCCGCGGGAGCTACGCCTTGGAAATTGCCATGCTCGGCGCCAACTTCCTCTCGCCCCCGGTCCTCTTCTTCCTGCTCGGCATGCTCGCGACCATGGTTCGCTCGGACCTGCACGTGCCGTCGTCGCTGGCCCGCTTCCTCGGACTGTACCTGCTGCTCGCGATCGGCCTGCACGGCGGACACGAGTTGGCGCGCAGCCCGCTCGACCTGCGCGTGGTCGTGACGCTCGGGCTTGCGGCCCTTGCCAGCGCGATGATTCCGTTGTGGAGCTTTGCCGTCCTGCGTCGCTGGCTCGACACGCCCACGGCAGCGGCGGCCGCGGCCTGCTACGGTTCGGTCAGTGCGGTGACGTTTGCGGCGGCGGCCACGTTCCTGGAGTCGCAGGGGCGGCCTTACAGCGGGTTTCTGGTGGCGGCGATGGCGCTCATGGAGACGCCCGCGATTCTTGTGGGGGTTTGGCTGGTGCGGCGTTTCGGCGTGGCGGAGGGGCCGGCGGGGGAGAGCACGGCCCGGGCGCCGTGGCGGGTGTTGCTGCACGAGTCGCTCGCGAATGGGGCGGTCGTAATCCTGCTCGGGAGTCTGGTGATCGGACTGTTGACCGGTCCCGGTGGCTGGGAAATGATGCAGCCGCTGGTGAAGACCCCGTTTCATGGCGTGTTGTGCCTGTTTCTGCTGGACATGGGCATGGTGGCGGCGCGGCGGTTGGGCGAGCTGCGCCGCGCCGGGGCGTTCGTGCTGCTGTTCGCGCTCCTGGCACCGCCGCTGCACGCGTTGCTAGGGATCGCGACCGCTGCTCTGATCGGCCTGAGTGCCGGAGATGCACTGTTACTGGCAGTACTGTTCGGCAGCGCCAGCTACATTGCGGTTCCGGCCGCGATGCGGCTCGCCGTTCCGCAGGCGAATGCAGGGGTGTACCTGCCCATGGCCCTTGGCCTGACGTTCCCGTTTAATATCACCATCGGATTGCCGCTGTACCTGACCTGCATCGAATGGCTGTGGGTGGGCGTAGCATGAGCGCGCCTCGGACACACCAAAGTGCAGCGAAAGCCCAGTCGGGTCGCGGGCTAGCGTCCGGCGCTGCCGCGCCGCCGCAAGCCCAGTGGACTTTTCTTTCCAACCATGCGCACGTGCTCGTCGTCCTTGCCCGGGCGCCCGACACGCGCTTGCGTGACGTTGCCGCCCGGGTCGGCATCACGGAACGAGCCGTGCAACGCATCGTGGCCGAACTCGTGGCGGGCGGCGTGTTACGCCGGATGCGCATCGGGCGCTGCAATCATTACGAGGTGCGGCGCGCGGCGCCGCTGCGACACCCACTTGAACACCATTGCCGCGTAGGGGATCTGCTGGACATGGTGCTGGCGCGCTGATTCCGGCAGAGCGGGGCAGGCCTCATGCTGTGTCGGGCGGCGGCGCTGAACTTACGATTGCAGCGTGGCCTCAAGCGTGATACGCGTACCGGCGAGCGCTTTCGAGACGGGACACGATTCCTTGGCCTGTTGCGCGATCTTCAGGAACGTGTCCGCGTCGATCCTTGGAACGCTGGCACGCATGGTGAGTTGCACCTGGTCGATCGCGAAGCCGCCATCGACCTGTGCCAGGCGCACGCCAGCCGTTGTGTCGACCTGCAGCGGGGGGAAACCTGCCTCGGCGAGGGCATGCGAGCAGGCCATGGAGAAGCAGCCGGCGAGCGCTGCGCCGATCAGTTCCTCGGGGTTGGTGCCCGGCTCGGCCTCGAAGCGCGTGCGGAAGGAGAAGGGGCCGGACCACGCACCACTGCCGAGCGTCATGCTCCCCTTTCCGCTCTTCAGATCTCCACTCCAGTGGGCCGTGGCTTTCCGTGTGACCATTCCGGTGGCTCCTCGCGCCCCGTGGGGCTCGTGTGTGTAAACATCGGACAGCGTGGTAGAAACCGCGTATGGGTCACACTGCCCGGACCTGATTGTAGGACCAGATGCACACCCGGCGAGTTTCGTGCGCGTGGACGGGACCGGTCGCCGTGGCGGCTTGGGGGGCTGGCTGCGAATTCTTTGACGTGTTTGATGCAGGTCAAGGCCCGGCTCAGCGTTTGGGGACAAACTTCCCTCTGAACGGTAAGTCATGGTGGCCGTACCGGTGCGGTGCGATCGCCACCGTAGAGCCAAGGAGCCCCGATGAGTGAACTGATCAACAACCGGGCTCAGCGTATTGAGACGCTGAAGCGCATTATCCAGAAGCTGCACCGCGGCACACCGCCGGAGGAGGTTCGGGCAGAACTCGTCGCCATCGTCCAGTCGGCGGACGCAGGCGAGATTGCGGCCATGGAGCAGGAGATCATCGCTTCGGGGGTCGCTGTGGACGAGGTGAAGTCGATGTGCGACCTGCACGTGCAGGTTGTACAGGACATCCTGAAAAAGCCAGTGGTCCTGCTGCCGCCGGGACACCCGGCGGACACGCTCAAGCGGGAGAACGAAGCGCTTCGCGCGACTTGCCAGCGCATGCGGGAAGCGATGGCGGAGGTGCGGAACCTGCCGCCCGAGACGGCGCCGGAGGCCCCGTTGATTCGATGGCGGCAGGCCCTCAACGATCTGATGGACGTGGACAAGCACTACCGTCGCAAGGAGGACCTCTTCTTCTCGGTGCTCGAGCGCCACGGTATCACGGGGCCTTCCAAGGTGATGTGGGCCGTGCAGGACGAAGCCCGCCGGCGCCTGCGCGACCTCGAAGCGGCACTGCGCGTGACGGGTGCGACGGCCGGGGAGCTGGTCGTCGTCGCGGACCGTGTGGCCGAGACTGCCCTCACCATCGTGGAAAGCATGACGAGCAAGGAGGAAAACATCCTGCTGCCGATGATGCTCCAGACGCTCACCGAGGAGGAGTGGGGGGAAATCTGGACCCAGTCGCCGCGGTATGGCTGGTGTCTGGTAGAGCCGCGCGTGGGCTATCGGCCGCCCGAAGCGCGGCACCGCGCCGACACAATCGAAGTGCCCGGTGACCGCGCTGTCGTGTTTCCGACCGGTCAACTCGACTTCGAGCAACTCAAGGCCATCTTCTCAGCACTGCCCGTGGATCTCACCTTTGTCGACGCGGACGATCGTGTCCGCTTCTTCTCCGAGGGGGATCGCATCTTCGACCGCAGCAAGGCGATCATTGGTCGCAAGGTGCAGCACTGTCACCCGCCCAAGAGCGTGCATATCGTCGATCAGATCGTGAGCGATTTCCGCGCCGGGCGGCAGAACGTCGCGGAGTTCTGGATCGAGCTGCATGGCAAGTTCGTGCATATCCGGTATTTCGCGGTACGGGACGGACACGGGGCGTACCTCGGAACGCTCGAAGTCACACAGGATCTGACCCGGTTGCGTGCCCTGCAGGGGGAGCGCCGGCTGTTGCAGTACGACACCCCAGCGGAGAACCCCGCATGACTGCTGCTCAGAACATCACACCGGAAACGCGTCTTTCCGAAATTCTCGCAGCATTTCCCGGCCTGTCAGCCGAACTTGAGCGTCTCGTTCCCATGCTCGGCCGGCTCCGCACTCCCGCTTTGCGTGAGGCCGTGGCTGCTGCTCTGACCGTGGCAGATGCCGCCCGACAGGTCGCCCGTCCGGTCGGAGAGCTTGTGGAGTCTTTGCGGGTCGCAGTCGGCGGTTCGGACCCGGTCATGGACCGCCCGGCCGACGCTCTGGCCGGACCAGCGTGGGCACAGGGGCGCACGCCCGTGCTCAGACTCGACGCAGACGAGTTGTTGGCGGCCGGTGCGCATCCGCTGCCGCTCGTGCAGCAGCGCCTCGCAACGCTCGGCCCGCAGGAAGTCATACTGATCACGGCGTCATTTGTGCCGGAGCCGCTGGTCCAGTTCTGCCGGGTGCGCGGCTTTGCCGCAGAAGTTACCCCGCAGCACGGTCGCTACCAGCTCGCAATCGGCGTGGCGCCCTGAGTCACGAGGTGGTGGATCCATGAAAGAGGCCGTCCCTCGGGGGGACGGCCTCACACACACGTTGAGATGTTTTCGCCGGTTCGTGTTTCCTATCGACGGCGCCGGGCGAGCAGGCCGCCGAGTGCGAGCAGCGCGAAACTGGCCGGCTCCGGCACCACGCGGATGTTGTCGATCAGGGTGAAGAGCAGGTCAGGCGCGTTCGGGTCGGTGGAAGACCCGGCGTTGATGTCGCTGTGGCCGAAGAAGATGTTGCTGCCGAGCAGTGTGACGGTGTTGACGTCGATTGTCGCCATCAGCAGGCCGTTGATGTGCCAGGTGATGAAGTCACCCTGCTTGGTAATCTCAACCTGGTGCCACTGCATGCCGCCGCTGCCAACCTGCGTGACGCCGGTCTGCTGCGGGTACAGCGCGAGCTGCGCGGCCGGAGCAGCCACCCCGCCGAGCCCGGCGTAGTAGGGGTTCGTGTTATTGAGCGAGCTGGCTGCATACACGGGGTTGCCGGAGGGATAGCTTGTGCCCGCCGCACTCGAATAGGCCCGCCAGTCGGAGGCCGAGCCGCCGTCGCCGGTGCCTGCGAACCAGACGCTGTGCTGCACGCCGCCCGGCCACTGGACCGCTGCGCCGGTGGTGCCGATCCCGTAGGTCGACAGGTTGGTGGAGCCGCTTCCACCGCCGGGGAACGGGCCGTTGAAATTCGCCCACCAGTCGAACTTGACGACGTAATCACCGACGAAGCTCTGCCCGATCGGCGAAACGCTCATCCCGCTGAATAAACCACCGGTGAGGTTGGCCTGCAACTTCATG
The DNA here is from genome assembly GCA_016716475.1 of Phycisphaerales bacterium. Classification (NCBI taxonomy): domain Bacteria; kingdom Pseudomonadati; phylum Planctomycetota; class Phycisphaerae; order Phycisphaerales; species Phycisphaerales bacterium. Next base: position 777,755 of record JADJWG010000001.1, on the reverse strand, counting down.
CCGCGAGTACCGGCACCGCTCGGGGCGGCCGGGATGCCGACCGTCGAGTAGTCGAAGAAGAAATTGGCGGCCGCATCTGACGGGCCGGTATGCACGACCCAGTTCGCGGTTGAATCGACCTCGAAGTCCTGGCTGTAAAGGTCAGCCAAGACCGGCGCTGCTGCGCACAGCAGCCCCAACGAACACCCGAACACGTATTTTCGCATGGCTCTTCTCTCCCTCATCTTGGGACTTTGGACCGCCGACCAGCGGTTGATTCCTCGGACATGCTACGCTACGCCGCACCGTGCAGCGCACGGTTGCAGGATCTGACACCCTGATTCTAACGCTCCGCTGAGCGGCTCCCAAGCGCAATTCGCCGAATTGTCCGGCTTGGAAGCAGGTTACAGCCCACAAGGGCCTATAACGAACTCCGGATTCACGCACTACGGCACCGCCCAGGTGGCCATGGCCGCACTGAATAACTCGATCCATTCTGCCACGATGGCTCCACGGAGTGAACCGTTGCGGCGCGCCTCTGCGGGTGTTTGCCCCCAATAGAACGACACCCAGCCCGCTACGTCATGCCGCGACGCAGCGAGGAATGCGAGCATCTCCTGGAAGTTGCAGTGCAGTGGGAAGGTCTCCTCAAGCACCACCGGCTTACCAACATGAAAGCCGGACAACGTATCCAGGGCCGCTTCAAGCTGGCCGGAACGTGGGTACAGGTGTACGCTCAGGAAGTCGAGTTCAGGCCCGATCACCTGTGGGACGAATCCAGAAGTCAGTCCGGGCCGGTCGAGACTCCAATCCACCAAACCCACCGTGATCAAAGTGTCCGGATCGTGCTGCCGGATCGCCGTGGTGAGCGTGCGAATCCAGTCCGCTGCGACCTGTGGCCGCGGCCGGCCCGCCCGATCAAGGGTGATGAACTGCACGAAGTGGAAGCGTTCCGCGAAGGGTGGCCCCAGCCAATCACCGTCCGCGCGCTTTCCTCCGGGTACGACGGGTTCGTTCATCAGGTTGTAGCAGAACACCCCCGGGCGACCGGTGCAGCGCGCCGCGATCGCCGCCCAGAAGGCGGCTTGAGCGGCCCAACGCTCTTCTTCATTAAGGGTGTCGTACCACGCCGGTACTTCGTCCTTGAGGTAGCAGCCGAGCCCGGTCAGGTTGAGGCGCAGGCCAAGTTCCTCGGCGAGGGAGACAAGCTGTGACAGTCGCGCCAGTTCGCGCGCGTCCGGCGCGCTGGGGGTGGGCATGAACCGGCCGAACTGGAGGTGAATACGGATGACGGTGGCGCCGAGGTCCCGCATGGCGCGGAAGTCGGTGACTACCTTGTCCCATTCATCGTGCCAGTAGGCCTCGATGAGACGATGGTCGGGTTCATCATGGTCGTAGTTGAAACCCCACGGGACGAAAGGGGTACCGGAAGGTCGGCCGACGAAGCCACGGCCGTCGGCCGCAACCACGATACGTTCGAGCGCGACAGCGGGCCGGGGCGTGCTCGTGGCACAGCCCGCCCAAGGTAGCAGGGCCAGGATGCAGAACAGCAGCGTGGTGCGCTGCAATTCTGGCCACAAGGTGACAATGCGGGTTGGCATGTCAAACCAGCCGTCCTGCTGCGAGGTCGTGCACTCGCAGCAGGACGCCCGAGTTGTTCGCCGGTGTCTCCTACCCACCGCGCTTGAGCTGCGCGATGAACGGGCTGATGTCAGCGAAGTTCACCACGCCATCGCGGTTGAGGTCGCGGTTGGCGAACGGACAGTTCGGATAAGCGGCCTCATACGCAGCCGTGTCCTTCAGCGCGAGGATGAAGGGGCTGATGTCGGAGAAGTTCACCGCACCGTCGCAATTCAGATCGCCGGGCCGGTGTGGTGTACAAACCTGATCGACGTTGTGTGTGCCAGGCGTTGTCAGCGTCAGCAGCAGCGCGGTGGGATTCTCCCCCACCAGACTGTCCACGCCACCGAGTTCCCACTCATTCAGGTAGAAATCGCCGCCGGCTCCCGAGTTCCACGCGGGGCGCCGTGTGACGTAGCCGCGGGTGAATTCCGTCGGCTGTCCGAGGTTGTCGACACCCGGCAGACCGAACATGTCGATGATCCGGCCGCCGTCGGCGCGATCGGTAAGCAGGAGGCGCTCGTGCCCATGGCCGAACTGGGCCGGGGTCTGGACATCGGGAACAGAGCCGTAGATGCCCTGGAACGCACCGCTGCAAGCGCCGTCGAAGGTCGAGTTGATGACCACGGCTTGCCCGGCCGGGATCAGCAGGCCACCCAGCGGGACGTTGACCTCGGTGTGTGTGCTCAGACCGGTTTGCACGATGATTCCGCCCTGAATGAAGGCGAAATCCGTCGTTCCCGTGTTGGTGATTTCGAGCCAGCGCGGACAGTCTCCGCTTTCGGCACCCTGCACGACCTCGCTGATGATCAGGCACGAGGCATCGTAGGAGATGCAGGGATTGGGTGCGCAGTCCACGGCAGCGCCGAGATACGTTCCGCCCTGGGCGGCACAGACGGATTCATCGAGCAGCGTGCAGAAACTGCCCTGGCAGCAGGCCCCCGGGGGTGGGCAGGCACTGCTGTTCGCATGCTGCGAAGGCACGAAATCCGTCGGTATGCCCGTGCCTGCCGACAGCCCGACGATGGCGTCGCGACAGGCGATGCCGGTCCATGTCAGGTGAATGGCGCCGTGGTGGAACAGTTCGACCTGGAACGTGTTCGGCGCGCTGCTGGAGAATTCCGGTACGTTCTGCCAGGTGACGGCGATCCGATCCGCGGTCTGCTTCCAACTGATCGTGCCGCCGGAGGCGGGGTTCAGATCGTCGAACAGCGGGGCGATCCGTGGCAGGGAGAAATGCACCGCGAGCGTCTCCTGCCAGGTGCCGTCGGCCTGCCCGAAGGTCAGGTGGCCGTTCGCGTTGACGAATAGACTGGTGTAGGGCACGCCATAGAGCCACACGGCAGGGGTGAATTGGATCTGGCGCGAGCCGTCGTCGCTCAGCACCAGGGCGGTGCCGCCCGCGGGGTCGGTCGGCAGCGTGGACGCCGTGACGAGGCAGGCCGCGTAGAAGTTTGCGCCGCCATCGGGCGTGAACCGCAGGGTACGGTTAGCAAGGTTGAAGTCGTTTCCATTGCCGGTGAACTGCTGCGTGAAGTAGTCGGCCTGCGAAAGCGTCGTAAAGCTGTGGGTAGCGGAGTAGGCACTGCTGCTGCACCCGTTCGTCGCGCGCACGCGCCAGTAATACGTCGTGGCGGGGTCGAGCATGGTGGTGACGAAGGCGCTGGTTTCGCTGGTCGTGGCGTTGAAGACCGGTTGTGAGAAAGTGGCCGTGCGCGACACCACCACGTCATACGTGACGGCCTGGCTGCTGGCGATCCACGCCAGCGTCGGCTGCCGCCCCACGTTCGTGGCCTGCGGTGCCGGACTCTGTGGCACCGGCACGCCGGGTACCGCGCTCGCCACGTGCAGCGTGAGGAGTTGCGAGCGCACGAGCAGGTCGGCCTCGGCCGTAATCGTCAATGTATAGGAACCCGGCGCGACGGCCGCGAGCCCCGTCAAGGTGAGGACGGAAGTGTAGGGTGCCGGCAGGTCATTCACGCTGATCTCAGCCGCGGCGCCGGCTGGCAGTCCATCGAGCGAGAGACTGACGATCTCTTCAAAGCTGCCGAATCGATCGACGTGGAGCGTGTAAAACGCCGTGCCGCCTTGTGTCGTGCAGACGGTCTGTGATGCGGGTGCTGCAGTCAGGCGGAAGCTGCTGTCCGGCGGCAAGTACAGCGCCGGATCTCCCAGCAGAACAAACTCCTCGAAAAAGTTGCGTACGATGTCGGCATTCTGCGTCGGCAGACCGCCCGGGGTGGCCGGCTCACCATAGACCTCGAGGAAGTGGTAGAGCGCGCTGTTCCAGGCGGGTCCGAGTTCCCAGATTCCCTCTTCGAACAACGCCCGGAAGAAGGCCTTCTCCAGGACGGCGGACGGCAGCCAGGCGGCCGGACTGCCCCAGTAGATGTAATCCGAAGCGGAGATGTAGGCCGCGGCGCCCTTGTCGGCGACGCGCAGCCAGGTTTCGCCAAAGCACTCGTCGTAGTCAAAGTGGCTCGTGTTGCACGACCACCCCAGAACCACGCCGTACAGCCCGGTGTTCTGGAGGTTGCGCACATCGTTCTGCCCGAACGACGGGTCCCACCAGCCGGAGGAACCGCTGTGTCCCATGTACGTTGTCAGCAGACTGCCGCTGTTCAGTGCGGCGGCCACCTGCGCAGTCGTACCGCCCTGCGCGGCGTAAATGCGGGTTGGCGCGTAGTCGTTGGGTTCGAGGTAATTCGTGATGATCCACTCCGCCGTGGGCTCCGCCGTTCCGTTGGTGTCGGGGTTCGCGAGGAACGTAACCCGGCGCAGGTAGTCCGGATCGGGGTAATCGCCGGATTCGAGCTTCAGCGTCTTTTCGACCATCGCCTCGAGTTGTGATAACGTGGCGGCCGGAAACCGTCCGACCGGGAATTCCGGGTACCAGTCATCGCCGTCATCCATGCAGGCATACGGCAGATCCGTCGTGGCCTGCTTGCTGCCGACGCCTTTCCAATGGGGAATCGTGGTGGCCGTGGCCGACACCTGGCCGGCCGTGTCACCGATGATCAGCAGGTAATCGGGCGCCGTGCTGGTTCCCCAGCGGGCTTTCACCATCTCCTTGATCGCGGCGCGCGTGGTACCGGCCGGCACGACCTGCTTCACCACATTCAGGCCGCGCGCGGCGCGGGCGGCCTGCAACTGGAGCACCGGGGCGCTGTTGGACCAGGCCTCCGGCACGAGCATCAGGTAGTTCGACGCCGGGGGTTCGGGCAGGCGCAGACTCGGATCACCGAGCATGTACCAGCTCTCGACGAAGTCCTGCGACGCCGGGTTGTCCGGTCCGTAATGGCCGGCGAACTTGGTACCGGCGGCAATGGAACCCACCCCCAGCTCACGAATGCCGTCGGCGTAGAACGACGTGTAGAAGAAGCGATACAGGTTCGCCCATTGCGACCAGGTATAGGGCGTTTGATTCGTGGCACAGCCGTATCCGGCGGCCGCTCCCTTGCCGGGTTCGAGCATCAACTTCTCAATGAAGCCCGGCGACTGCGTCGGATCGGTGTAGTCGACGTTGATCGTGCTGCAGGCGAAGCTGGCTATGAACGGATAGAGGTTCTCGTTCTGCAGTGCCTCGATGTCCCCAAAGCGATACAGCGGCGTCGCCCAGGCCTGAAACCCCGCGGCATGACCGTAGTAACTCACCAGAAAATACCCGCGGTTGATGGCGTTGTTGATGTCGGTCGCGGTGGCTCCGGTAGACTCGTAGATCTGGTCAACGGCGATCCCGGCCGGCTGCAGAAATGTGCTGATGATCTGGGCGTTGAGCGCTTCGCCCGCTGTCCAGATGTCGCTGCCTCCCATGAACAGTGCGCGTCGCGCATAGGCCGGGTCATAATCGCCGGCTTCAACGACCAGTGTCTTGCCGATCATCACCTGCAACTCGGCCACGGTGCGCGCGGGGAAGCGCCCGTATGGAATGTCGGGCAACCAGTCGCCGGGCCCGTCCATGCACACATAGGGATTGTCCGTGCGGGCGCGTTTCGTGCCGTCGCCGGCGTAGATCGGGATGAACTCGGCGGCCACCGAGGTCGCATTGCGGATGGCGTCACCGACGATCAGGACGAAATCGGGAGCATCCGGTGTATTCCACAGACCCTCGATGTACGCTTTGATCGTGGGCCGCGTCGTGCCGAGGGGTGGCGCATAGACCATGACATCAAAGCCGCGTGCTTCCTTCGCCGCAATGAACTGATTCAGCGGTGCGCTGTTGTGGAAAGCCGGTGCGGTGATGATGAGGTAATTTCCGGCCGTGCGTTCCGCCGGTTCCACGGGCGAATTCAGCAGGGTGCGGTGCAGGCCGGGTACCGGACGCAGATCTGTCCGCGCGGCATCGCCGCCTGCAAAGGTTAGCTGAATTTCAAAGTGCGGCACGATGCGCAGGGCACCTTGCACCGGGTTGTAGGTCACCGGGTGCACTTCCAGCATGTACAGTTCTACCCCGCGTGAGATCCCCAGTGCGCGCACGCTTACCACGGGGGACGGTGCATACGTGTCGCGCCGGTACGCTTCCAGTGCCAGGGTGAATTCTTCCGCGTCCGTCTCCTCGACGAGCGGCTGCACGGGGACGACCAGACTGGCGTGCCCCAGGTCTGCGAGCCGCATCCAGTGCGTCCCGCTTTCCGCGGCTGCCACCGTCACCCGCGCACCAGGTCGCACTCCAAAGAGCTTTCGGATGACCGGCAGGGCCGGTTCGCCCGGAGCCCCGGAATCAGTCGCCTCAGGAATTTGAATCTGCGTAAAGGGGCCCGCCGGGGTGCCGATCGCAGCCAGCTCAAAACCGAAGCAATGCACGGCCACCGACAGCCCGGAGTCGTCGATCTGCCGCACGAAGGTGGCGGGTGCCCGACCAGCCCGCTCACCGGGGTCGGCTCCACCCGTCGCGGCGTCGATCCACGTACCGGCGGCATGAACTGCGGGTAGCTGGAAGATTGTGATGGGGAGCAGGAAAAAAAAGGCAAGGCGGGACGGGCGCACAGAAGTCATTCCCGATTCCTCCGCTGTGGTGCAACAAGCGGCCATGGACACACACAGCAGGACTGATTTCCGCAAACGAGCAGCATGTTGACCGCTGATCCCTTCATCGTAACACTTTGGGCACTCTGCTGAAACCGAAAGTTGGGGGGTGAAATCGCTGCCAAGGCGCAGTGGGTGGGCTTGTCGCAGTCGGGCCGGACTGGCCGTTGGTTGCGTTGCTCGTCAATCCGGGCATGATAAGCCGCATGAACCGTATTCGTGTCCTGTCGCCAACCCTGATAAGCCGCATTGCCGCCGGTGAATGCATCGAGCGCCCGGCGAGTGTCGTGAAGGAACTCGTCGAAAATGCGCTCGATGCCGGCGCCGGACGGGTTGACATCACGTTGCAAGACGGGGGGCGGCAGTTGATCCAGGTGGCTGATGACGGCAGTGGGATGGGTCCGGAAGATCTTGTTCTCGCCGTGCAGCAACATGCGACGAGTAAAATTGCGACAGACGACGATCTGTTCAATATCCACACGATGGGTTTCAGGGGTGAAGCACTTGCGAGTATTGGCTCTGTTGCTCGTCTGCGGCTCGTTTCACGCTTACGGGAAACCGAGGTAGCGCACGAGTTGACAGTGGTCGGTGGGCAGGTGAGTCCGCCGCGGCCTTGCAATGCTCCCCCGGGAACCACGGTCGAGGTACGTGATCTATTCTACGCGGTGCCGGCCCGCAGGAAATTTCTCCGCACCAACCAGACGGAAGTCGGTCACATCACGGAACAGCTCGCGCGGATCGCACTGCCGCAGCCCGGTGTTGCCTTTTCGCTGCGGCACCAGGACCGGATGACCCACCGCCTTGCGGCGACGGGGGACTACCGGCAGCGCATACGCGACTTCTACGGCCCCGAGTTGGCGGATGTGCTGATGCCCATTCGATCGGAGGGATCGAGCGTCCTCGTGGAAGGCCTGGTCGCTCCCCCGGCCGAGAGTCGCGGTTCGGGCAAGTGGGAATATGTCTTTGTGAACGGGCGCTTCGTCCGCGATCGTTTTGTCTCGCATGCCGTCAAAGAGGGCTATCGAAGTCTGATCGATCCCCACCGCTACCCGGTTGTCTTCCTGTTCATCACGATCGATCCGGCACGGGTCGATGTGAACGTCCACCCGACGAAGAGCGAGGTGCGCTGGCAGGATTCGACCTATATTCACGGCCAGGTCCTCGCAGCGCTGAGAGATCGCTTTCTAACCAGTCGCCTCGACCACACGCTACAGCCACCGAAGGCACAGGATCCATACCGCGAGCGCGTACGCGGCGCGATGGTGGAGTTCTTCACGCGTGTGCGGCCGAGCGGGGGCGGCGCTCCCCCGCGCGGCGCGGTTGGAACCACAACGGGCGTTGCAGCGGGTGCCGGCGTCGGTACATCCGACGCCGTCGAGATGACGGCGAACCGTGCCGAGGCGCCGCCGCGGCAACCGTCCGTGCCAGCACCCATGCCGCCCATTCCACCGGCCTCAGCAGATGAGGAAGTTGCGGTCACCGGCGCTACTGCGGCGTCGGGGGAAGCCGGTGAACATGATGCTTGGGTTCCGATTGCGGTCGAACCGCCCCTGCCGCGTGCGTTGCAGGTCCACAACAGCTACCTCGTGGTCGAAACGGATGAGGGCGTCATGATCGTGGACCAGCACGCCCTGCATGAGCGCATCCTGTATGAGGAGTTGCGCCGGCGTATGACTGAGCACAAGCTCGAGGCCCAGCGTCTGTTGTTGCCGCCTGTCGTGCGCGTTCCGGCGGATCGTCTGGAAGTGCTCGACGCCCATGCCGCCACCCTGATCCAGCTCGGGTTGGAACTTACGCCGGCCGGGCCTGCCAGTGTCGCGTTGCAGTCTTTCCCTACCCTGCTGCTCGAGCGCGTCGACCACGAGCGCTTTGTGCGCGACCTGCTGGACCTGCTGGCGGAGCAGGGCAATCGACCGAACGTTGAGCATGTCATCCACAGCATCCTCGACATGATGGCCTGCAAAGCGGCCGTGAAGGCCGGCGACCCGCTCACGGCCGATGAGATCAATGTGCTGCTCCAGCGGCGCGATACTGCTGAGCGCAGCAGCCACTGCCCGCATGGCCGGCCGACAACGCTCAAGCTTTCGTTGCGTGACCTCGAACGACAATTTCACCGGCGTTGACGATCCCGGCGGCTGGCTGACGGGGCACGCCCCGCTCCGGTTGACGCTGCGCCCGGCTGGCCGGAGAATCCTCCCTGATCTTCGGGCGGCCCGCTGACGGCCGAAAGCCACGAAACCCTCGAGCGCGAATGAAGAACAGCCCGTCGCCCCCAAAAAGCGTTCCGGCGACACCCAGCGTGTCCACGGCGCCGGCGAACACCGCTGGCTGGCAGACCCACCCAGCCGCACCGGGGGCGTGGACCGAGGCGGGTCAATGCCTGCTCTGGTTCGCTGTCACCGCGGTCGCGCTGGCGTGGATCTTTCCGCCTTACGGGATCTGGCCACTGGGATTCGTCGCACTGGCGCCATGGGCGATGGCGGTGTGTCGCACCCGCCGCGGGTGGCTCGTCCACTGGCTTGGATTCGGTGTGGGGTGGGTGTTTTTCCTCGTCTGCCTGCGTTGGTTGATGCCGGTAACAGGGTTGGGATTCGTCGCATTGGCGTTCTATCTCGGTATTTATTGGACATTGGCGGGGTGGGCGTTGCGAACGGGCCGGCGTCATGGTGTGGCGGTTGTATGGACGTTGCCCATGGTGTGGGTTGCGTGTGAATACCTGCGTGCGACGGTGATGAGCGGATTCCCCTGGCTGTTCGTGTCGCACGCTTTCTACGAGCAGTTGCCGCTCATCCAGATCAGCGACATCGCCGGGGCCTACGGCGTGACGTTCGTGGCGACTTTCTTCAGCGGTGTGCTCGCGGAGTGGTGGCTGCACCTGCAACGCTCGGGTGAGGTGCGACCCTTGTGGCGACAGGTGCGTATCGGCACCAGCGCCGCGGTGGTGTTGCTCGGGCTGACCATCGCGTACGGCTACTACCGGTTGGCGGAAGTCGATTTCGCGAACGACCCGCAGGCCCTGGGGCCGCGGATCGCAGTGGTGCAGCACGACTTCCCACTCACGTCGACACCGCCCTATGGCGCCCCGTCGCAGGAGGTGCTGGCTTCCTACCTGGCCTTGGCGGCGCAGGCGCTTGCCGCGGATCCCGACCTGGTCGCGTTTCCGGAAACGACCTGGGCAGGGTACCAGAACATCGCTTTCATCGAGCAGCGCGAGCGGGTCTCCGAGGTGACTCCGGGCATGTGGGACTGGAGTGTTCGTTGCCATGCGGCGGTATCCGCCTTCGCGCGCGGCGACTATGCGGCCGTGAACGCCGTCATTGCCGAACTCGAGGCGATGCAGCAGCAGCAGTTCACCCGCCGGTTGCAGCGCGATCCCACCGCGGCATTATCTCCGCCCGCACCGCTGCCACGGCTGCCCGAGCTGGGCCGTGGCGTGACCACCCTCGTCGGTTCGGTGTCGCTCGAGCAGTATCCGGAGGCGACCTATCCGAAGATGCGGACTTACAATTCGGCGCTGGTGTACGATGCCGACGGCCAGCAGCGCCGCGAGCGGTACGACAAGACGCACCTCGTCCCTTTCGGTGAGTTTGTACCGTTTCGGCAGGCGCATCTTTTCGGCCTCGATCTGCACTGGCTCTACCGCTGGCTCAACAGTCTCAGTCCCTTCAGCTTCGGCGGCACGAAGGAGTACTCGCTCACCCACGGCACGGTGTACACGGCGTTCGAGCTCACCACGGAGCGTGGGACCTTTCGCTTTGGTACGCCGATCTGCTACGAGGGTGTGACCCCGTATGTCATCCGACGCTTCGTGTGGGATGGCCCGCGTCGGCGCGTCGATTTCCTTGTGAACATGAGCAACGACGGCTGGTTCCAGCATAGTGTCGAGCTGCCGCAGCACCTGGCTGCCTATGTGTTCCGCGCCATCGAGAATCGCATCGGTATTGCCCGCGCGGTCAATACCGGCATCAGCGGGTTCGTGGATCCCAACGGCCGGATCTATGCCCGGGTGACCGATGCCGAGGGGCGCAGTCTGCGTTTGGGCCGCGGCGGCATCATCGGGGTGGCAACGCAGCCGGTCTATCTGGACCAGCGTGCCACGATTTACGGACGCTTCGGCGATTGGTTTGCACACTTGTGCTTGCTGGCGGCGGCCATCCTGTGGCTCAGTGGAATCTTCGAGCGGTGGGTGCTGGCTTTGCAGCATCGGCTGCAGGCGCTGCTGCGCCGGCGTTCCCCCGCCGGCGGGAGGAAGCCATGAGACGTGGTGCGCGGCCCGGCAGATGCGTGGCCGGATGGGTGTTGGGATTGCTGCTGGCTGGGGTCGGGTTGGGTTGCGCGACGCCGACCCCCATCCTATCTCCGGCGGAGCGGCTGACGCTCAGCAACCGGGCGCTGACCCTGCTGATTACCGCGGCCGAAAGTGACCTCGCGGACGCCTCGGCCAATGCCATCGAGGCCCTGGTGCGGGTCGCACCGCGCGAAGGTGCTCCGGCCTACCGCCGCGCCCTGCGCTCCGAATCGCCGATGGTGCGGTATGCGGGGTACTTGGCGCTCGGCGAAACCGGTCTATGCGAGCCGCTGCCCCAACTCGTCGCGGGAACTCAGGATCCTCACCCCAACGTGCGCCTCGCGGCCGCGTTTGCGCTGGTGCGTTGCGGCCGCGAAGGGTATGTGCGCATCCTCATGCGAGCGCTCAACACGGATGCGAACGATGCCGTGCGCGCTGATGCGGCCGCGCTGCTGGGACGTTTGGACAACCGCCGCGCGGTGACCTGGCTCGAAGCGGCCCGCGATCAGCCGGCGAACGCCAACTCGGCCCGGGTGACAGTGGCGATTCGCGGCGCGCTGGCACGGCTGGGAGAGGGCCAGGCGATTCACGACCTGGTGCGGCATTCACAGGGTGAACCGGCGACACGTACGGACGCCATGCTGCTGTTGGCCGAGATCGGACCGAACGCGGCCCGTGACGCGCTGCGCGTGCGTGTGGCGCCGCGCCGCGAGAATCGCATCGAGGATCGGCTGCTGGCGGCCCGTGGCCTGGGTCGACTCGGCGACAAGATCGGCTTCGATCTCGCCCTGCGGCATCTGACGTACCGCTCGCGGTCGCGCGACGGTCGCGTCAGTCCGGAGCATGAGACGTTTGTGGTGCGGTCGCTAGCCGTCCATGCGCTGGCGGAGATCCGCGATGAACGGGCCCTCGCAGCACTACAGCGCGTGGCCGAAACGGAAACAGATATAAGGTTGCAGGTCGCGGCGGCCTACGCGATCCTCCGCATCACGGGGCCGTGAACCATCCAAGCGTGATTGTCGTGAGTGCGGCGGTTGTAAGGTTTCGTCCGATCCCGGGGGGGGCTGGACAAGCAACTCTCCAGGGGCTTTCCCCACACGCCCCTCCCTTCCAGGGAGGCGTTGGGGGAGGGTCGGATTCCTTTGCAAGAATGCCGTTCTCGATTCTCTGGCTCTCGCCGAGACGGGTTTCAGAATAGCTTGATCAAAAAACACCCTCCCCTGGCAGGGAAGGGTGGCGCGAGGATCGTGAGTTCGCTGAACTTCGCCCTCTCCCCAAACAGGAAAGGGGGGTGGGGTGAGCTTTTACTTCGGTACTTCCAGCCGAAACTCGCTGGTCAGAATCGGCCGCGGGTCGCGCCCCGCATAGAGTTTGGCGACGAACTGCTCCCCGCCAGTGGCCGTCAGGGTCTGGAGTGGAATGCGATAGGACTGCCCTTCGGGTCCGAGCCCGCCCACCCACATGAACTCCGCCTCGAAAAGGTTGGTGCGCCCCTCCAACTCGGAGATCGCCACGCGGAAGTCGTTGCGCTGGCACTCTTCCGGCAGGTCACGGATCACCAGATAGAAATCGTCGATGTCGAGCGGCAGACGCCGTGACTCGCGATAGCGCCCGTCGAAGTAATCGGTAGCGACGAAAAGCATGTCGCGATCGAGCTTGACCTCAATCGTGATCGGCGCGATGCGCTTGAAGAACTCCACGGACAACTCGCGGGCGGCCTCGGCCGCGATCTGTTGCGGAGTCTCGCGCGGGGGAGCGCCGCGGGCGGTCTTCGGACGGGGGGCCACGCGGGCCGTATGGCTCAGGAGAATCCGCCCCGTGGCGGCGTCAACGACGCGCACGGTGCCTTCGACCTGGGCCCCGTGCCGGAAAACCAGTACCTCATCGTAACCGGCGATGTAGGGGCGGTTGCGGGCGTCCAGCGCGAATCGTGGTTCTCGGCGCACCTCAGAGTCCGCGATGAGCACGTAGTCGGTCAGGGTCGTCGAGACGATCGCCTGGGCATTGCGGATGCGTCCGGTGGGCAGCGCGGTGCCCTCGTCGATCGCGTCGGCGATCTTGGCCAGGTCCTGCTCCTCAAACACCTGATCCAGTTCAGTACGGCTCAACACCTCGAACTTCCGGCTCCCTTGCAGCAAGGTGGTCAGCCGGTCTGCCAGCAGACCCGCGTCGCGCACCGCGGCCGGGACCACGGCCCGCCCCGGCATCACGGCGATCCGCTCATACCCCTCGAACTCCCACTGCGGGTAGACCGTGATGACGGCCTCACGGCGTGAGCCGCCACCGCCACACCCGCTCAGCAGTCCACTCAAAACCAAGGTCGCGATGAGGCCCACCGCCGTGGATACATTTCTCACGTGCCGATCTCCGTCAGAAACCCGAGGCCAGGGGATGGTTTGCATAGCATGCTTCATGGGAGCGCTGCAGGCGCACGCAACCCGCAGGGCCGAGGCGCACAGTCCAACCCTGCGGGAATACCGTGGCTCCGCTGTACGCGACGGTCGCCTAGGCCCCGGCGCCCGCCAGGCCGGAAAGCGTTGTGTTCACGACCGTCGACAGGCCGGAAGTAATGACCGCTTGCCACACGGTGGCCCACTGCTGGTCGCTGAGACCACAGCCACGGAAGGCGAAAAGGGTACTGCCGGCTGCCGTCAAGGCATACAGTTTGATCAGAAGTGTCCGTGTCTTCATACCCACATCGTCCTCTCGTCACGTCTTGGTTCTGCCGCCCGGACTTTGGGGGCGGAGTGTAGAGTATTCTATCGGCCTTGGCGAGTGGGCGCCGGCTGGGTCACCGGCACCGCGGTGTCCGACAAATCCACCAGGGCCGTGACCCGCACCACGGCGGTGCCCAGCGTCGCATCGGTCCGCCGTTCGCCCGACACCGCCACGTACCGGCCAACCCACTGGGTGGCCAGGGCACGGTCGGTGGGATTCAGTTCCAGGTAGGCCTCGAGCCGGCGGGTCAGCGGGTCGTGCAGTTTAAAGGCGACGGTATCGGCCCCACCACCCGTGCCGGCCACCAGACTCCGCATCAACAGGCCGCTGGCGGTGTAGGCCGGGCGTGTAGCGGCCGCGCGGACGGCGCGCAAGCGGGCCATTTCGCGCTCATGTCGTGCCTGGTCGCGGTCGGACCGTCGCAGAATCTCCTCTGCCCGGCGCGCCGTTTCCTGCTGTTGTACGCGCCGCTCCAGTTGTTCCAGCCATCCCGCCGCCAGGGCGGCGACCAGCGGTTCCTCCCGTTGTGCGGCGATGGGGCGCAGACGGACGATGAGCTCGTCCCACTGCTGTTCCGCGAAGGGCTTGTTGGCCTCCGTCGTGACAGCTTTCTCGATGGGAACGAGCCGCTGCCCCCAAGCGCCGCCCAAGTCGGGTCCGGTTGGAGTCGGTGCGGTGGCGGGTGGGGGTGTGGGCAGGTCGTCGGACTCTGGCGCGGCCGTCACGGCTGCCCCCTGCGACAGCAGACGCTGGGCTTCATCGGCATCGATGACGGTGATATGCGTCCCAGCTACGTAGTAGCGCACCACGTCAGGGAGTGTGATTCGGAACCAGTCGCCATCTTCGGCGAGGATACGCACGCGCTCGCCGCGTTCCAGTCGGGCCACCACGTCCAGCGTCACGGGGTCACCCCGCTGGACGAGACTCCCCGCCCGGACCCGCAGCGTACCCGTCTGTATGCTGACCAGGCCGGTGCTATCGACGTCCGGCTGGATGTACTCCCGAGCCACGTAGCCGAAGAGTTCCGTTGGTGGCAGAACGCGGTACCAGCCGTGCGTGTCAACGTCGATCGCCCGGAGCAGGGTGCCGAAGGGCACACGAGCAACGACCAAACTGTCCGGATCGGGCAGCACACGGATGTTGAGTTCACTGGCAGTTACGCGGAGCCAGAGCGCGTCCGTGGGGGTGGCGGGCTGCGTTTGGGGGGGCGTGGTGGGTTGGGTTGCGGTGGGAGAAAGCTGCGCCCAAGTACCGTACGGCCCCGCGAACAGGCCGAGAATGAGGCCGGTGGTGGGGATAAGCCGCACTCCTACGCGGGTCATGGCTGCCTCCTGCGCAAACCGCAATGGAAGACCGGGCTCGGCGAGCGTTCTAGCTGCCATGGGGGGATACTGTCAAACCGGCCGGGAAATCACAGATGAAGCCGGTTGAGGGTCACGGGGACACCGGCCGCGCTGCTACACTGCCGATAAGTATGAGGTGTACTTGGCGCCCGTGGCTTCGGACGGGACATTGTGTCGATGGTGCAAGGTAAGCGTAAAGCCAGTCCGATAACGATCCTGTTCACCTGCGTCGGGCGGCGTGTCGAACTTCTGCAAGCATTCCGAGCCGCTGCTCGTGATTTGGGGCAGGTGGTCCGACTGGTCGGTTTGGACAGCGACCCGACGGCGCCGGCGCTGTCGTGTGTCGATGTTCCCGTGCTCGTGCCGCGAGCGAGCGAGGCCGGTTACCTGCCGGCGGTGCTCGCAGCGGCGCGGCAGCATGGGGCCGGTCTGTTGATTCCGACCACGGATACCGACTTGCTCATCCTGGCGGAGCAACGGTCCGAATTCGAGGCGGCGGGCACGCAGGCGTTGATTGCCGAAGTCGATGTGATCCGCACGTGCCGCGACAAGCTGCAGACGTTCGAGCATCTGCGTGCTAACCAGATTGACACGCCCGAGACGTTTACGCCCGCTACGCTGCCGGCCGAGGCGCTGCGGCGCTATCCGCTTTTCATCAAGCCACGCAGTGGCAGCGCGAGTCAGCGCGTGCACAAGATCGAGAACGAAGCTGAATTGGCGTATCGCCTCGCCCATATCTGCGACCCGATCATCCAGGAGTTCGTGAGCGGAGTTGAGCACACGCTGGATGTTTACGTCGGACTGACCGGCGAACCACGCTGCGTGGTGCCACGGGCCCGCTGGCAAGTCCGTACGGGCGAAGTCAGCAAGGGGGTCGTGGTCAAGGACCGTGAGGTGATGGCGGCCGGTCAGCGGGTGGTGGAAACGCTCGGCCGAACGCTGCGCGGGCTCGTGACGCTGCAATGCATCGTGACGCCTGAACGCCGTATCCGCTTCATCGAGATCAACCCGCGCTTTGGGGGCGGTGTGCCACTGGCGATCGCGGCCGGAGCGGCGATCCCGCGATGGTTGCTCGAGGAGTTTCTCGGCAGGAAGCCGCAGATCGCGTTCGACGGCTTCCGGCACGGGTTGTGCATGTTGCGGTACGATTGGTCGGTTTTCGTCCCCTTGGACGACGACCTGAAACCTCAGCTTGCCCCACCGCTGCGGCCGTTTCCGGATTTCGCCTGACCCCGAACACCGCTCCCGAAACAGGTCTGGACCGGGGGAGGGCGGCGTCACACCACCGTCGCAACGGATTGACCGCTATTCATAATCATCCGCGAAGCGCTCCGTCCGCAGCGCGACCAGTTCCTTGATCCGCTCCACCTGGTCGCGGTGGCACACCAGTGTCGCGTCGCCACTGTGCACGACCACGATGTCCTCCACGCCCAGTGTGACGAGCAGGTGATCATCCTCTGACACGAGGATGTTTCCGCAACCATCAAGGTCGAGTGTTCGTGGCGCCAGCGACACATTCCCGCGCGCGTCCGGCTTGCGTGTTTCGGCCATCGCCAGGAACGAGCCCAGGTCGCGCCAGTCGCAGTTCATCTCGACGGTTAGCACCTTGGCCGCCCGCTCCATCACGCCGAAGTCGATCGAGATCTTCCGCAGCGCGCCGAAGCGCTCTGCGCAGTCCGGACTGCCCACAATCCGCTCCCAGTCGGACGCCAGCGCCGCCAGCGCTGCTGCGTTCGCCGGCAGGTTCTTCCGGAGCTCGTCCTGAATCGCTCCGACGCGCCACGCGAACATGCCGCTGTTCCACAGGTACTCACCAGACGCGACGTACTGCTCGGCCACCTCCGGCGACGGCTTCTCCTTGAACTCCGCCACGCGGTACACGTCGCCGCTGACTGCCGGACCGCGGCGCAGGTAGCCGTAACCCGTGTGCGGCGACGCCGGCGTGATCCCAAACGTGACCAACGCTTCCTTGTGGGTTTCCGCCGCATCGAGACCGGTGCGGATCGCGGCCGCAAAACGCTCCTGCGGCTCGATCAGGTGATCGGCGGTGAAGACGGCCATGGTGGCGTCGGAATCACGACGGGCGATCAGCTCGGCCGCCAGGCCGATCGCGTTGGCCGTGTCGCGGCCCATCGGTTCACCGACGAGGTTCGAGCGCGGCAGGTCCGGCAGCTCCTCGGCGACCTGGTCGAGGTAGTGGGCGGAGGTGATGACCCAGGTGTGCTGCGGTTCGAAGATTTCGCCCAGCCGGCGCCGCGCGAGTTGCAGCAGCGACGCGCCGTCGAACAGTCGCAGGAGCTGCTTCGGGCGGAGTTTTCGACTGAGCGGCCAAAGTCGCGTGCCGGCGCCGCCGGCCATGATGACGGCATGTCGCATGGTCTGACCTCCTCGATGATCCGGCGGTACAAAGCCGCGATCGCCGCAACAAGTGCGCCTGGCCACCCCGCCGCTACGGCGCTCGACGTCGGCCTCGTGAGGGCGACGACACCTCTGCGGCGTGCCGCTACACCACGAACTTGCCCCCGCCGAGTGTCGCCCGCTTCAACTCGCGGGCCTGCTGCGCGTAGCCGCTCTTGCCCATCAGGGCGTAGGTGTAGTCCTTGCCGAGCTGCACCGCGGGCTGATCATAGGGGTCGATGTTCAGCAGTCCGCCCATGATCGTCGTGGCCGCCTCCCAGAGCAGGATGAACTGCCCGACGGTCTCCTCGTTGATCGTCGGGAAGCGCAGCGTCAGGCACGGCCGCGCGCTGGCCACGAGGGCGTGCTCGGTGGCGGCCTTCTCGGCGTTCAGCAGCCGGCCGAGAGTCTTGCCCTGGAGGTAGAGCAGCGGCTCGGGGGTGCCGGCGATCTTCGGGATCTTCACGTCGCGGGCGAAGCGCTCGACCTCGAGGAAGATAAAGACCTTGTCATTCGGCCCTTCGCGGTAGAGCTGAACCTGCGAGTGTTGGTCGGTGGCGCCGAGGGCCTTTATGGGCGTGGGGCCCACGACCACCGGTTGGCCGTCGCGGTCCTGCTGCTTGCCCAGACTCTCGGCCCACAGTTGCCGGTACCAGTCGGCGAGGTCCTTGAGCGCGTAGCTGTAGGGCATCATCACGTGCAGCCGCTTGCCGCGTACGTAGTAGGCGTGCAGCAGCAGTGCGAGCATGGCCGCGGGGTTCTTGCGCACTTGCGGCTGGGCGACACGGGCGCCCATCTTCGCGGCGCCGGCCAGCAGCCGCTCGATCCGGATGCCGCACAGGCCGGCGGAGAACAGGCCGACGGCCGACAGCACGGAGAAGCGTCCGCCGACGCCCGGCGGCACCTCGAGTGTATCGAAGCCGGTCTCGGTGGCGAGTCCGCGGAGTGTGCCGCCTTCCGGGTCGGTTGTCACCAGGGTGTTGGACACGAGACCCTTGCGGCCCAGCTTGCGCAGCAGCAGCTCGCGCACGATCTGGAACTGGGCGGCGGTCTCGGCGGTTTCACCGGATTTGCTGATGACATTGAAGAGCGTCTTGCGGAGCGCGGGTCCGAGCAGGTCGACAAGTTCGCTGATCTGCACCGGGTCCACGTTGTCCAGCACAAAGAGGCGCGGGCCGCGGCGCTGCCGGGCCGGCAACAGGTTGTGATAGGGAGAATTCAGCGCGGTTTGCAGCGCGATGTTGCCCAAGGCGGAGCCGCCGATGCCGAGGACCACGAGGTTCTCGAAACGCCCGGCGTAGCGCTGCACCGCGCGCCGCACCGCCTTGAGCATGGTCGCGTCCTGCGGCAGATCGCGGTAGCGGTGTGCCCCCGTCTTGCGCTCCGTCTCGATACGCTTCACGAGATCGCGAACCGGGCCCTCCGCCCGCTTGATTTCCGCAGCGCTGAGGCCGTGGGTGGCGCCGACGGCCGCCGTCAACACGTTGCCATAATCCAGTTGCAGGTGCGTGCTCGCCATGCTTCGGGGTCTCCAAAGAGGTTCGCGCTGCCCGGATGTCAGGGGCGTGCGCAGTCAGCGTGCACAGCGTAGCGAACCTGTTTGGAGATGGGAAATCGCTGTCGCGCGCCGCGCTGCTACTTCTCGGTCAGTTCCAAGGCGCCCGACCAGTCCGCCGGCGGGGGCGCGGCCCGCAACGCCCGCGTGGCAGCGCAGTATTCATGGGCAGCACGGTCGTCTGGCCGCGCTGCGCAGCAGGCCTCAAACCCGGCCAGGGCGGTGTCCCAGTCGCGCGCGGTGAATGCGGTGACGGCCGCGGCAAAACGGTCCGCGTACTCAAGGATGTCCGTGGGCACCTGGTCACGCCGGCCGAGCAGCTCGTAGATCGGCACACCCTGCTGTTTGCCCTTCACACGCACGCCGCCCAACGGGCGCACGGCCAGCAGGTCGGCCGTCTGGGCGAAGGTCGCGCCGCTGATGAGGATCCGGGTGCCGTAGAACTTGTTGGCGGATTCGAGGCGGGCGGCGACGTTGACCGAGTCGCCGATGCAGGTGTAGTCGTACTTGTGCTCGGAACCGCAGGGGCCGACCACCGCATTGCCGGTCGCGACGCCGATCCGCAGGTAAAGCTGTGCAAATGACTCGTCGCCGCCGGCGGCGCGCTGTTCCGTAATCAGCGCGGTGAGCGCGACTTGCAGGTCGAGGGCCGCTTCGCACGCCCGGCGGGCATGATCCGGCTGGGGGTAGATGACGGGGTTCCAGAAGGCGAAGATGCCGTCCCCCATGAACTTGTTGATCATCCCCTCGTGCTGCATGATCGCGTCGCTCAGCCGGCCGAGGGTGAGGTTCAACACGCGCTGGGTGCGCTCTGCGCCGATCCGCTCGGACAATGCGGTGAAGCCCGCGAGGTCGGTGAACATCGCGGAGACGGCGCGGGTCTCCGCCCGTTTGCAGAGTTCCGCATCCTCGGCCATCTTCCGCGCCAGCGTCGCCGAAGTGTACTGGCCTAGGGCCCGTGCAATCTGCCGCGACTCGCGCTCCAGGAAGACGTAGCGGAACAGCAGAATCGCCACGAATGTCACGCCCAGGGTGGCCAGCAGCGGTGTGATGGCGATCCACAGGTAGCCAAAGTAGAACGCCGCCCAGCCGGCCCCGCCCAGAGTGGCCAACGCCCCGGCGGCGACCGCCGCGACCCCGAGCACCGGGCGGCGCGTACTGCTCGCGAGTGTCACGAACAGGCCGGCGCCGAGGGTCAGCAGGATGTTCAACCCGGGCGGTGCGATGCGTGGTAGCCGGTTGACCAGCAGGCCATTCAGCAGGTTCGCGTGTGCGAGCACCCCCGGGGCGCGCGGGTGCGTCGGGATCGGGGCCATATCCGCCAGCGCCGTTGCGGTGTAGCCCAGCAGGCAGATGCGCCCTGCAACCCGGTCGCGCAGTCGCTCCAGCAGCGCACGCGTCTCCGCTGCGAGGGCGGCATTCGCGTCACACGCCCGCACAATCGTGTCGAGGGCGCGGTGCAGTTCCTCGTCGGCGCGTTCCGCGGGCGTGTCAGCGAGCGCCGCGACGGCCGCGGCCCGGACGAGGGGCGCGTCCTCCGACAGGAACCGCTCGTACTCCCGTACGGCATCTGCGAGTTGCTGTGCCGCGGCGGCCTCACCCGCGTACCGCGCGTACCGCAGACGCCCAGGTAGATTCAACGCATCCGCCAGATCCTGCGCAAAGTCCGCCTGCGCCAGGAGCTGCCCGGCGGCCTGCACCGTCCGGAGCGCCGCCAGGAGTTCGCGCCGGTTGTGGTCCATGCGCTGACGCAGCAGGTGCACGCTGAGCGGCAAGTCGGCGGGTACGTGCTCTCCGAACTGCCGCGTCCAATCCTGTTGCGGTACCCACGGCATGAGGACGTGACCGTGGCGTCCAAGTGTCAAGCGCCGCGACGCCTGGCCGGGAACATCCAGCCACAGGGTCCGTCCGGTCTGTCGGAGATGCTCAGGCCCCGCGCCGAGCACGTCCATGGCCAGGACGAAAGCAAGCTGCGGCATCAGGCGCCCTTCATGCTGTACCAACAGCCGCATGCGTCGAACAACGTTATCCCGGTCATGTTGAAAAACCACGAAGCCGCAGCGCCGTGCGACGGCGGCATGGCGGAAGTACACCGGGTGCAGCGTGTCAACCTCGGGGGCGCGAGCTGCGAGGTCCGGTGCTGCCAACGCCGAGCGTGTGGTCGTGAAATGGTCGTTCAAAACGTGTCGCAGAGCGGCGGCCATGCGCTCCGGCTGCGTCGCGGGGTCGTCGCCCAGTGTAGCAAGATCCGCCTCGGCCGCGGGCAACAGGCGGTGCGGCGGTTCAACCCAGCGTTCTGGTTCCGCCGCGAACCAGGCGCGCAGCCAGTGTTGCAGTGCCAAGGCACGACAGGCCTCCAGGCCGGCGCGGCGCGCACGGCGCAACCTCTCGTCCACGCCCGGACCTCCCAGCAGTGCGGCCAGCGGGGCGCCACCACTGAGCGTTTCGAGCGGTGCGAGTGGCCGGGCGCGCAACACGTCGTAAACCTGTGCCAGTCGGAACTCGAAGGGTACTTCGAACTGGTCCACCTCTGCCGGTTGCGACCAGTGCTGCTGGGCGGTCTTTCGCGCCGACTCGGAATCACCGGCGTCGATTTGTGCGACGAGGTGACGGAAGGCCGCGCTTTGGATTCGCTCGACGGGGCGCTCGGACTGCACGAGGTCCTGGCTGTAATTGAAGGCGAGGTACACGTTGTCGGCCGTCGCAATGGCGGTCTGGAGTTCCAGGTCGGGCAGTGCCCGGATCGAGGCATCCTCGGCGAGTGTCAGGAGGTCAGACGTGATGTCGAGCCCGCCGGGCACGACCGTGCGCAAGGGCTCGGGCTCGCGATACTCGATATCTACCAGCACTGCCCGGGCTCCTGCCTCAGTGAGGACCGCGAGGATCTGGGCTTGGAGATCGCGCGGCCAAGGCCAGCGCCCGATGCGGTCGATGGAGCCGTCGTCGATGTCGATACAGACAAGTTCGGGGGATTCGGGTGTACTGTTGGCGTACCGAAAGCGCAGGTCGAGCAGGCGGTACTCGAGCCAGTCGAAACCACCGAGCAAGTAGATTGCGAGCGTGGCGGCTGTCGCCACCAGGCCCACAAGTGCGGTCCAACGCTGGGCACGAGGATGTGTCACGGGGGTGCATTGTCACGGGACGCGATCCGACCGCAAGCGTTTCTCGGGTTCGACAACGAGCGGATCTGGTGGAGTCGGGGCATGCGAGGTACGGCCGTACTGAGCCGCGGGTTGAGGGGAGTGTCCTCTGGTTATCTCATGGGATTCGATGCGGCAAATGTTGTTATAGGACTTATTTCAGGCCAGAACTTACAGCGAGTGGGGATTAGGTGGGCAGGGGTGCGGGTTTTCGACCGTCCCGGAGCTGCCGGGTAGGATTGGAAATTCGTGGGAGTAATGCTTTACGCTGGTACCGGTAAGGTGGTATACTCGCGCCAGTGACCGGGAATATCGGTTCGGATTCCTGATCGCCCGAGTTAGTTCGAAGTCCGTTCACCAAGGAGCAGGAAATGAGAAGCGCAGCTTGGAAGCATGGTTTGGCTATCGCGCTGGTAGCCGGACTGGTGGGTTGGGCGCAGGCCGATACCGTCGCAACGTTTGCCGACCCGGCTGCGAATGGGAGCACGCCGCTCTTCACGTGGGACTCCACCGCCAACACATTCACGGGCGGTTGGGATGCGAACGTTCAGACGCGCGTCCTGACGCTGGAAGTGCCGATCACCGGTTCGGTGTATGTCGACGCGTCCTTCACGATGACGCCGCTCACCGTCTCGGGTTCGTCGCTCAGTGGCGGCGTAATCGAGTTTTTTGATGCCGGCGGCAACTCCGTTTTGACCGTGACGTTTGATGGAGCGCAGGTCTTCCCGCCGTTTGGTTTCGGTGCGTCGCAGTTTGCTTCGCAGAACGTCGTGTTTGCTGGTCCGGGCATCCCGGTCGGGCTGACCGAGAACGTCTTCGCGTTCAGTTTTGCAAATGCGATCACCACGGCGACGGGTCAGACCTACACAGCGTCGTTCACATCGTCCGCGGTTCCTGAGCCGGCCTCGCTGCTGCTGCTTGGGCTGGGTCTCTGTGGTCTGATGCGTCGGCGGTAGAACGAACGGCTGAGATTCAAGGTCGTTGATCGAACATCTGAGAGAGGCACACCCAGAAAGTGTGCCTCTCTTTTTATATATGCGAACCCGGTTGTCATCATTGAGTTGCGGGGTTTCGCCTGATGGGGTCCGAAGCGCAAAGGGGCCCGTTGGAAGGTGGACCCTGCTGATGCGCGCCGTATGAAACGTTCCATTCGGATTATGGGAGGTGGAATCTGATCGAATCGGGATGAAAATACCGCGAAACCCGTATAGGCGCTCCACCGTAATTCGGGCGATACTTGCCTACACAACCGATTGGAGGGCCCGGCGGCAAACGCTCACGGCTCGTCAAGTCGGGGGGGCTTGGCGGGCCGTTCTTTCTCCGCCCACCCCTGATTCAATCCGACCACACCGAATCCACTTCTCCCCTAATACTCCAGGCGACGGAAATGTTGCCAGCCGAAGGCCATCGCACCGGCCGCCACCACAAAGCTCAGGGTGAGCAGCAGCGTGGCCACCAGCCAGGGATTCGTGGCAGTCTCGGGCGTAACCGCTTCCTGGGCGCGTAAGAGACCGGTTACGGCGAGGCCACCAATCTCAATGGTGACGAACAGCATGCTTGCGATCAGGTTGAGTGTGCCGCCGAAACCGGAGGAAATCCGCGCCGGGTTGCGTTGTCCGAGGACAGGGAAGCGCGCGCCGAGCCCTACGGCCAGACCGGATAAGCCGACGCAGATACCGAGGCAGACGGCGAGTTGCAGCGCAGCCCAGGCGCGATCCAGCTCCAGCGCTTGCAGCGCGAGCCCCATGACGACGAGCGTAGCAACCCCCGTGACCGTGACCGAAAGCACGAACTTCACGAGCAGGATGTGGAAGCGCGGGACGGGTACCAGTCCGAGCAACCAAAGCTGCTGGCTCTCGAGGGACAGCAGGGGGTAAACAAAGCGGCTGGTTATGGTCGCCATGATGAGACTCACGGCGGCGAGATTGAGAAAGACGGCGACAGCGCGCATGTTGGGCTGCTCGCTGAGGATGGGGAAGCGGCGCAGGTTCGCGGCGTAGACGACGAGCAGCCCGAGCATGATCACCATCTGGGTCCACTGCGTCGGATCACGGGCAAAGCCGCGCAAATCCTTAAGCATCAGGGTGCGCATCTTGGCCGGCAGGTAAAAAAAGAACACGTGGCATAGGGTTGCGGTGGTCCAGCCCGTGCGAACCTGTCCACTGCCCCGACCTTGACGGGCGTGGCTGTACGCTTCTGGCCAGGAGTGTGCGATGAGGTTGACAGTGACCCAACCGAAGAAAAGGCCATTCGCGAGGACGGCACCGAGGTAGAACAAGCTCAGGTCGGCGCGCTGTTCGATCGCGGCGATGACGCCCTTGGCGCTCCACGTGCTGGGGAGCAGCGGCTGCCGCGCGACGTTGAGTTGCAGAAAGAAGTGGCGGAGCCACTTCTCAGAGCCATCGGCGTTGCGGAGCAGGGTCCAGGCCCAGAACACGACCAGGGCGAGAATGAGACTGCCACAGATGATGGCGAGCGTCATGGGGCGCCGCGGCGCCCAGCGAGCGACGGCCCAGGCGGCGAGCAGGCCGAAGGTCGAAGGAACCAGCACGAAGCCGAGGAAATGGCCGATGAAGAGCGGGTAGTAATACCACTCCACGTCGCCGGTGCGGGCCACGGCGAGCATGAGGGGAACGCCGAGGAGCAGAAAGGACCAACTCGAAAGGAGCATGCCTTCCAGCCACTTGAGGCACACGACCTGACGCGCGGAAGCGGGCATGGTCAGGAGGTGGCCAGCTTCGTCACGCCCGAAGAGACTGCTGAAGGCGAGGATGGCGTTGGAGAAGGCCAGCATGACGGCGAGGACGAGGAAAAAGTGGATGAAGATCTGCTGCTGGGCGACGAGTGCTCCCATTTCCCAGCGTCCAATCTGACGAAGCACCTGCTCCAGCACCAGGTAGAGCGAGGCCCAGATCATCCCGAGCAGCAGCAGGACCATGAAGGTGCGGATCGGCGCCTCGCGGAGTTGCTGATCGACGGTGTTACGGGCCTGGAGGGCGCGGAAGCGGGTCAGCACAAGGAAGTGCCGCAACGGGGACCGGGCTGGCAGCGGATCGCTCGCCATGCTGGGGAGTGTAGCAACCGGTGAAACGGCCTCCCAGCGAGGGGATCATTCGAGATGATCAGCGTGCGCGGTTGCGGGGGCTTGGCGTCCGAGAAACAAGGGCTCTGAGGCGCTGGAGTTTCAATTTTGGAGCGCTACATCGGAGTGGCCATTGAAATCGTACCGGAGAACTACTATATTCTCAGTGCAACGGTTGGAGGTGCGCCCGATGTTGACGCTCACGAGAAAAACGGAGTACGCGCTGATTGCGATTTCACACCTGGCCCGGGTGGGCCGGCAGATCGTGAGCGCGCGGGACATCGCGGAAGAGCACACCGTGCCGCTGCCGTTGCTGATGAATGTTTTGAAGAAACTCAACCGGGCGGGTTACATCAACTCCGTGCGGGGCGCACGCGGCGGGTATCTGCTGGCGACGAACCCGGAGGAGCTGACGCTCGCCGACCTGATCGAGGCGGTTGAAGGGCCCGTGCACCTGACGCGGTGTACGAATACGGCTGACGACGCCCGGGTGTGCGGGATTTCCTCGACCTGTCCGATTCGTCGTTCGCTGGTGCGAGTGCATCAGCGGTTGCATGCGTTTCTGCGCGGTGTGACGGTGGCGGAGATTGCACACGACCACCCCGCTTCCGCCGAGCTCAACGTGACGAAGGTGCTGGCCAAATGAGAGTTTACCTGGACAACAACGCGACAACGCCGGTCGATCCGCAGGTGCTGGAGGCGATGCTGCCGTTCTTCACCGAGAAGTACGGCAATGCGGCCTCGCGGAGTCACGGCTTCGGGTGGGAAGCAGAAGAGGCGGTGGAGCACGCCCGCGCCCAGGTGGCGGCGGTGATCAACGCTGACCCGCGCGAGATCATCTTCACGAGTGGTGCGACGGAGAGCAACAACATCGCCATCAAGGGCGTGGCGGCGATGTATGCCGACAAGGGCAAACACATCATTACGCAGGAGACCGAGCACAAGGCGGTCATCGACCCCAGCAAGTACCTCGAGCAGCGCGGGTACGAGGTGACCGTGTTGAAGGTCGATGCGCGGGGCCGAGTCGATCCGGCCCAGGTGGCCGCAGCTCTCCGGCCGGACACGATCCTCGTGTCAATCATGCATGGCAACAATGAGATTGGCACGCTGCAACCGATCGCCGAGATCGGGCGGATCTGCCGGGCACAGGGGGTGCTGCTGCACACGGACTGTTGCCAGACGTTTGGCAAGGTGCCGCTGGACGTGCATGCGATGAACATCGACCTGTTGAGTTGCAGCGCGCACAAGATTTACGGTCCGAAGGGGGTGGGGGCGCTGTATGTCCGGCGGAAGAACCCGCGTGTGCGGTGCGAGGCGGTGATTCACGGCGGCGGGCACGAGCGCGGCATGCGCTCCGGTACGCTGAACGTGCCGGGGATCGTGGGGCTCGGCAAGGCGGCGGAGCTGGCCCGGAACAACATGAGCGCGGACGCGGCCCATGTGGCCGGGCTAAGGGATCGCCTGCAGCAGGGGATCATGGCGCAGCTCGACGAGGTGTACCTGAACGGGCATCCGACTGAGCGTACACCCACGAACTTGAATCTCTCCTTCGCCTATGTGGAGGGCGAGAGTCTGATGATGGGCTTCAAGGACATCGCCGTCTCGAGCGGCTCGGCCTGCACGAGCGCCTCGCTGGAGCCGAGCTATGTGCTGAAAGCCCTCGGCGTCGGCGACGAGTTGGCGCACAGCAGCATTCGGTTTTCACTGGGTCGGTTCAACACCGCGGCGGAGATCGATTTCACGATCGACCTCGTGGTCAAGACGGTGCGCAAGCTGCGGGAAATGAGCCCGCTCTACGAACTGGCACAGGAAGGCGTGGATCTGAAGACGGTCGCATGGGCGGCGCACTAGCGCCGCGGATCTGCCGTTCCCGGTAGTGCCCCGCCCGGGCACGCCGCTGGCACAGGAGTAAGCAGTCATGGCCTATAGCGAGAAGGTACTCGATCACTATTCCAATCCGAGAAATGTCGGGTCGCTGGACAAAGCCAGCCCGAATGTCGGGACGGGGATCGTGGGCGCGCCCGAGTGCGGCGACGTGATGAAATTGCAGATCCAGGTCGACGAGCACGACCAGATCGTGGATGCAAAGTTCAAGACCTTTGGCTGTGGTTCGGCCATTGCTTCGAGTTCGCTCGCGACAGAGTGGATGAAGGGGCGGACCTTGGACGAAGCCCTGGCGATCAAGAACACCGACATCGTGAATGAGCTGGCGTTGCCGCCTGTCAAGATCCACTGTAGCGTGCTGGCCGAAGACGCGATCAAGGCGGCCGTGGCCGATTTGAAGGCGAAACGTGGCCAGGTGGCGGTGGAACCGGCGGCGGCCGGACAGACGGCGTAGAATGGGGAAAGAGGAGCGCGGAGCGCAGGCGCGACGCAGCGGGCGGTGCCGATGCGGCCCCCCGGAGATCCGGCCGGGACTCCCCGTTCCGCGGTTAGCGTTGTTTCGCGAGAGTGTGGAAAGAAACGTTGGAGAGAGAGCCGATGAGTGATGCAACCGCCACGAACGCCGTGACCCACCCGGCGCCGGTTTACATTCCCGCACGTGACCGCGCGGTGACGCCGCCCGAAGGGCAGGGTGTCCAGTTGACGCCCCTGGCGGCGAAGTACGTCCGTCAGTACATGGAGAAAACCGAGAATCCCAGCCAGCAGTACCTCTTTTTCGGGGTCAAGGGGGGCGGGTGCAGCGGGCTGAGCTACGTGCTCGATCTGCGTGATGAAAGTGTCTCGCAAGTGGCGGAAACAGACGAGGTCTTTCTCTCGCACGACGTGGTGGTGGTGTGTGACCTGAAGAGCTTCATGGTCGGGCACCTCGACGGCACGACGATCGACTACGAGGAAGGCATGATGGGCGCCGGGTTCACCTTCAAGAATCCGAATGCCAAGCACTCGTGCGGTTGCGGTTCCAGCTACACGGCGTAGCTCGGGTAGCAGGTTCCGCTCGCTGGGACTGAATATCGCGTGGGCCCGTGTGAGCGCTGCGACTCCGGTCGCCCGGCGTTCACACGGGCCGCGCTCTCGACGGCGAAGCATGGTCGTTAACCCTAAGAATGCGAGCGGTGACACGGCAGCGCTGCTGAAGTGCCGGGCGTGTGATGGACCGATGGAGACGCCGGTATTCTGTGCGGACTGCCGGCGTCTGTATCCCGCGGATGGGGTGAGCTATTTCGAGCTGATGGGTCTGGCGCCGGTCGCGGAAATCGCCGAGGAGGAACTGCGGGAGCGCTATCTGAAGCTGTCGCGTGGGATCCACCCGGATCGGCAGGGGGCGGTGGGGGAGTCCGTGCTCGGGTTGCGTGTCAGCGCCAGGTTGAACGAGGCGTACCGCGTATTGTCCGATCCCTTCCTGCGGATCGAGTACCTGTTGGAATTGGCAGGCGGGAAATCGTCGGCTGAAGATCGCTCGGTGCCAACGGACGTGCTGACGGAGTCTTTGGGCATGCGTGAGGAGCTGGGCGAGGCACGCGCCGCGGGGGATGCGGCGCGGCTGGAGGCCTGTCGGGCGCAGGCGCAGGCGCAACGGCGGGGATTGCTGGTACGGCTGCTGGATCTGGCCCGACGGTTGCCGGGTGATGCAGCGCTGCGGGATGAGCTGCGCAAGACCCTGAACGCGAGTAAGTACTACCAGAAGATCCTGGCGGAGACCTGATGGGGCCGTCGAGCGCAGGGCGAGAACACTGTTTCTGACGCACTGCGCAGGACCGAGCCCGCGACACAGCCGAGTGTTGTTGTGGATGATGTGATCGTCGGTATTGATTTAGGGACGACGTTCTCGCTCGTGGCGTATGCCGACGAAGCGGGCCCGCGGATCCTGCGCGATGCCAATGGGGACGGGCGGTTGCCATCGGTGATTGGTGTGTTGCCGCGCGTGGACGGGGGACCGCCGGAAGTCATGATTGGGTGGCCGGCGCGGGCGCAGGCGGTGGCGAATGCGCGGGCGACGGTGTACTCCGTGAAGCGCCTGATCGGGAAGGGGCTCGAGGAGTTGCGGGCGGAGTTGCCGTTCCTGACGTATGACGTGGGCTCGGGTCCGCGCGACACGGTGCAGATCGAACTCGACGGGCGGCGCTACAGCCCGGAGGAGCTCTCGTCGCTGATTCTCCGGGCGCTCCGGGAGCGGGCGGAGCAGCAACTCGGGCGACCGGTGCAGAAGGCCGTGATCACGGTGCCGGCTTACTTCGATGATGCCCAGCGCCAGGCAACGCGAGATGCGGCCCGGGCGGCCGGGCTGGAGGTGGTGCGGATCATTAACGAGCCCACCGCGGCGGCACTGGCCTATGGACTGGGACTGCGCAGTGCCGCAGCGCCGCGGGGACCTACACCGCTGCCTTTGCCCCAATGCCATCCGGCGGGTGTTGCTGACGCGGCGGCGGCGACGCAGCTTGTCGCGGTGTACGACCTTGGTGGCGGGACGTTTGACGTTTCGATCCTGCGACTCGACGGGGACGTGTTCCAGGTCCTGAGCACGGCGGGAGATACGCATCTCGGCGGGGACGATTTCGATCGTACGCTGATTGAGCTGGTGACGCAGGAAGTCGAGGCGCAGTTCGGCGTGACCATCACGGCGGCGGCGACGCGCCAGGCGCTGCGGGGCCTGGCCGAGGCCGTGAAGATCCGGCTCGGAGAACAACCACAGGCGGACATCGAGCTAGACCTCGATCGCGCGCGGACCTATCGGCGCACGATCACGCGCGCGGAGTTCGAAACGCTCACGCGTCCGTTGGTGGAGCGGACGATCGAGGCGTGCGGCCGGGCGCTGCGGGATGCGGGGTTGCGCGCGGCGGATGTGCAGCAGGCGATCCTCGTGGGGGGCTCGACCCGGATTCCGCAGGTGCGGCAGCGCGTGGCTGAATACTTCGGGCGCGCGCCGTACACAGCGCTGAACCCGGATGAGGTGGTCGCCCTGGGGGCGGCCATCCAGGGGGCTGTGATGGCGGGGCAGCGCTCAGACCTGCTGTTGCTGGACGTGATTCCGTTGTCGCTCGGAATCGAGACAATGGGCGGGGCGATGGGCAAGCTGATCCTGCGAAACACCACGATTCCATGTCGTGCGACGGAAATGTTTACGACCTTTGTCGATGGGCAGACAGCCATCAAGTTGACGGTGCTGCAAGGGGAGCGGGAGTTGGCACGGGACTGCCGCGCATTGGCTACATTTACGCTGGATGGCCTGCCGCCGATGCCGGCCGGCATTCCGAAGGTGGAAGTGGAATTTCTGGTGGATGCGAACGGGATCCTGAACGTGAGTGCGCGGGAGGGGCGCAGTGGTCAGGAGGCGAGCATCCAGGTGGTGCCGACGCATGGGCTCACACGGGCCGAAGTCGACCGCATAGCACGGGAGAGTGTGCAGTTTGCACAGGTTGACGTCGATGCCCACCGGCGGATCGATCTCGTGAACCAGGTCGCGTTCGATACACATAAAACCGAACAGATGCTGGCGCAGGTCGGATCGGAGTTGTCGACGGAGGAGCGGGCGCGGATCGAGCAGGACCTCGCAGCTCTGCGCAAGCTGGCGGAGCAGGGCGTGGATTTAGATGCGCTGCATGCGGCGTTGGTCGCCTTCGGCCGGAGCACGCTGCGGCTGGCGGAGCTGGGCATCCGCGCGGCGTTGATCGAGCATGACCGAAGGCCGTAAGTGAAGGAGGCCGGCGATGGGTGGCCGCAATCCATACATCGAGCAGTCGAAGATCGAACTGCCGCAGAAGAAGTACACGCTGACGATCATCGACGAGCAGAAGCAGAAGCACGTGATCGAGGTGGATCCGGCCAGGATTCCCTACGAGGATCACGGGTTACCGGGGTCGATTCTCGACATCGCGATGGCGCATGGGATCAACCTGGACCACGCCTGCGGCGGCGTGTGCGCCTGTGCGACGTGCCACGTGATTGTGCGCCAGGGGCTGGAGACCTGTAATGCGTCCACGGACGATGAAGAAGACCAGCTCGACGATGCCTACGGCTTGACCGGGCAGAGCCGGTTGGGGTGCCAGTGTGTGCCGAACGGGCAGGCGGACGTGCGGGTTGAGATTCCCAACTGGAACCGCAACCTGGCGCGTGAGGCGCCGCACTAACACGCGGCCAAGTCGCGGGCGCAGGGCCTACGCGGCATCGATGAGAGCGAGCTTGTCGCGGAAGAGTGCCCGCAACGCGGCCCGCAGGAGTTCGTGCTCCGGTGCCCGCAGTTCAGGGTCGCGTTTCACCAGTGCGAAGGCATCGGTGCGCGCCGCTTCCAGCAGGGCAAAATCCTCCACGATGTTGGCGACGCGCAGCTCGGGGAGACCATGCTGCCGGGTGCCGAAGAACTCGCCGGGGCCGCGCTGCTTCAGGTCGGCCTCGGCGATGGCGAACCCGTCGGTCGAAGCGACCATGGCCGCGAGCCGTTCTCCTGATTGGCCGCGCTCATCCGCGGCAATCAGTACGCAGAGACTGTCGCGGGCGCCGCGCCCGATGCGGCCGCGTAGCTGGTGCAATTGGGAGAGGCCGTAGCGATCGGCATTCTCGATCAACATGATCGATGCGTTGGGAATGTCCACGCCCACTTCGACTACGGTCGTGGAGACGACGGCATGCAAAGCGCCGGCGGTGAAATCCCGAATGACCCGCTGTTTGTCCGCCGGCCGCAGGGCCCCGTGCAACAGCCCGATGCGCAGGTCACGCCAGGGTCCCTCGGAAAGGCGCGTGTACATGTCCGTGACTGTGACGATCTCCGGCGCACGCGCCGCGCCACGGGTTGATTGTCCGGCGGCTGGTGGGGTGGAGGTCTCGGGTTCGTCGCTGCGCCCGATCTGCGGACAGACGACATAGGCCTGCTCGCCAGCCAAGAGCCGGCCGTGCACGTAGCCCAGCACCGTCTCCCACTTATCACGCGGTACGACCTTGGTGAGAATGTTGCCGCGGCCGGGGGGCGACTGCTTGAGGACGGAGATTTCGAGATCGCCGAAAATGGTCATGGCGAGGGTGCGCGGAATGGGGGTTGCAGTCATGACAAGGTAGTGCGGCCGCAGCCCCTTGGTGCGGAATTCGTGCCGCTGTAGCACGCCGAACTTGTGTTGCTCGTCCACGACGACGAGGGCGAGTTCGTTGAAGGCGACATCCTTCTGGATCAGGGCCTGTGTGCCGACGACGAGATCGAGTTGGCCGTTCTCGATGGCGGAGAGCGCCGCATCACGCTCGCCCTTCGGCAACTTCCCGCGCAGCAGGACCGAGCGCACGCGACTGCCGGCGAGGTAGCGCTGGATGTTTGCGTAGTGCTGTTGGGCGAGGATCTCGGTGGGAGCCATGATGGCGGCCTGCCGACCGTTGGCGATGGCGACAAGGCAGGCATAGAGCGCCACGACGGTCTTCCCGCTTCCGACGTCCCCCTGGAGGAGTCGCGTCATCGGCCGCCCGAGCTGCAGATCAGCGGCAATCTCGCGGACGACTTCGTCCTGTGCGCTGGTGAGAGTGAAGGGGAAGCGAGCCCGGATGCGGGCATCGATCTCCGGCGTGACATGCAACACCGCCGCCTGCTGGAGACTCATACGGCGTTGCCGCCGCAGGGCCATGGCGAGCTCCATCAGGAATAGCTCTTCAAAAGCCAACCGGCGCCGGGCCTCGGCCAGTTGCGGCTCATCCGGCGGGCAATGGAGCATGCGGACGGCCTGGGCACGGGGCAGCAGGCCGCGGTCTTGCACCAGAGTTTCGGGCAGGATCTCCGCCAGGGGGAGCTGGGCCTGGTTCAGGACGGCGAGGACGGACCGGCGGATCAGCGGTGACTTGCACTGCTGGTTCCCGCGGTAGACCCCGACGCGCCGTGGGCCGGCGCCTTGCGTCATCAGCACGGCATCCGGGGCGAAGACCTGCACGCGCGGTTGCACGAGCTCGGCCAGGTCGCCATAGATCTGGACGCGTCCGCTGGCAATGACGGTGGCGCCCCGGAAAAGACTGCGTCCTCCGTAATCCTGGTTGAACCAGCGCAGGATGCACTGGCCGGTACCGTCGTCAATTTCGCAGCGCAGCATGGGGCGGCGGCCGCCGACGCGCAGCACCTCGCCGCGCACCGTCGCGTGGGTACCGGGGACGAGGTCCGCAATGGCGACTTCGCCGCTCTCGTGTTCGTAGCGGAAGGGGTAGTAGTGGAGCAGGTCGCCGACCGTCTGGATGCCCAGTGTGGCAAAGGCGGCGGCGCGCTGCGGCCCGACGCCTTTGACATACTGGACGGGACTGTCGACGCGGAGCGTGGACATACTGCGCCCCCGCGCGTTCGGCGCGCGGTGCGAAGGTCTAGCCGAAGCTGTCGGTCGGCGGTGCACTCGGAAGCGGGGCACCCGCCACGCGGTGAGCCGTGTACGACCTCAGGGGATCACGATGCGGGTGCCGATCGGGAGTTGATCGCGGTTGCGCAGCGTGCCCTGATTCGCTTCCCAGATCGATTTCCAGCGCGTCTGATCGTTGTAGTACCGGCGCGCCAGACTATACAGCGTATCACCCTTTTGGATGACGTGGGTGCGCTGGTCGCCGGCGGCGGGTGCAGCGGTAGTGCGGCCGCCGCGGTCGCCGGCATGGGTCGTGCCGCCGGAGGTGCCGTAATCCTGTGCGGGCGCCGGTGTCGAGGCGACGATCGGGTCGTTTGCGTAGGGATCATCCTCGGTCGGAACCGAGTTCATGCGGGTGAGGGGTTCGGGCTGCTCGTCCGCGCGCGCGGTCGGCGCGGTATCCTGCTGTGCGCAAGCTGTGAGAAATACCGCCAAGGCGGCCATGAGCCCCAGGAAACCCAGCTTCATGATGTACCTCCGTGTAACCAGAGAGCTTGTGGGGTAAGGTCCTTGTGCGGAATCTCAACCGATTGTCGGCCGCTTGTAAAGATCGGGGTCAGGGCGGAGTTCAACGACCGACCTTGAACCCGAGCGCACGCCAGAACTCCCGGTTGAGGCGGGCCGACTCCCGGGGGGAGCTCTTGCGCGTGCCGTCGATCTCGGTCGTGATCCAGCCGGTGTAGCCCCGTTCCCGTAACCGTGCGACAATGGCCCGCAGATCGATCTGCCCCTCGTCGAGTTCGCAGAAGATCGGGACAACCTGCGTAGCCGCGTCTACGGCGGCGGCAGTGCGCTGGCGGGCGAGTTCCGCTCGCCAGTTGGCACTGGTGTAGCGGTGTGGGACGTTCTTGTAGTGCATGTACACGATACGGTCGAAATAGCGCTCGTAGAACGTGTGGGGGGCATAGCCCCCGAGGAACAGGTGGGCGGGATCGGGGCCGGCAAAGACCAGGGCAGGATCAGTGCCTTCAAAGATCGCATCCACGTGCGCGCGCTCCTCGCCGAGCGTGTCGATGTGTGGGTGGTAACAGGCTTTTACTCCGACTGCGAGGCAGGCCTCCCCAATGCGATTCATGGTCTCGCACAGGTCCTTGAGATCATCCGCGGTGAAGTGGTCGTGCCCCTCGGAATCACGACGGCGGTCCCCCCCGCCCAGGTTGAGCCGCTCTCCTCCGACCGCCGCAACGAACTCGGCCAGACGCCGGTTGTACTCCAGGTCCGCGGCCCGGGTCTCCCGCAGCATTTTTCCCCCGCCGTACAGGCACACCAGTTCCAGGCCGTGATCGTCGAGTATCCGGCGAAACAAGGCGGGGTTGTCCCCGTACTGGTCGGCGACCTGCGTGAAGCACTCGATGCCTTCGTACCCGAGATCAGAAATGTCCTTCATCGCGCCGAGCGTGTCCGGACCCCAGGTGATAGCGTGGTAACTCAACCGGATGCTCATCGTGTCTTTGCTCCCGCCTCCGGCAGTGCCGGTTCTTCGAAAAGCGACATGCCCGCGACCACCGGCCGCGTGCGTGATACCTCCACCACGAGCCCGACCCCTTGGCCACCGCGCTCGGCCAGTAACACGACGACCGCAATCGTCTCGCCGCCGCTCCGCACCGCGAGGGGTACGCCCACTCGCAACGGACCTTCGAGATCGGCCCGGATGAGCAAGGCATCCTCGATGGCTGCGACTCGGCCAATGGCCCGTGGCAGCGGCGGGGGCGGTCCGAAGCGGAGCCGGTCGCCCTGCGCCAGGTCCACGGGCGCAGTGGGCACTGCCCGCACGATCGCATAACTCGGCTGTGCCCGTACGACCGTTGCACGGCCGAGGACCGCGGCGCCGCGCAGTACGTCGGCAACATCTCCGACGGCGATGCCATCGTTCTCTCCCGCCGTAAGCAGAGCGCCCTCGCTGGTCACTTCGAAGATCCGCGGTTCGAACCGGCCCGCGGGGACGTCACCCCGTTGCCGCACGATCACGTCATCACCGACGCGCAACACGCTGCCGTCATCCGGCAGCGGTTCCACTACGATGAGCGGCGCTGCCGGGGAATCAGGTGCCACCAGCTCAACCACGTCCGTAGGCGGGTCGGGTGTGCCGTCGGGAGTGGGCTGAGTCGTCGGCCTCCAGCGCGGCCCGAGCGGCGGCGGTACGGGCAGCCAGGGTGCCAGCCAAGGGGGGGGTGCTGCTGTGGCGCGTTGGGCTGTATCCGTGTGACGACGAATCCAGGCCTGAATCTCATTCGGATTGTGGTGTGGTGGTGCCAAGGTCGCAAAAGCACCGGACATCACTGGGCGCAGGGAGGTGCGCAGTTCACTGAGATCTTCGGATGCGGCCGCATCCGTCGCCTCGAAGGGCACGAAGCGTGCATACCAGAAGGGCTCTTCCTGACGTTCGACCCAGCCGTGTCCGAGGAACCGCCCGCGACGGAAGAAGTCGAGGTTGGGGCCGCCGTCCGCGAATTCGCCCGCTACAGCCGGGATCCAGGCCCGCAGGCGGCCATCCTCGTCCTGTACGAAAGAAACGGCCGACCGCCCGGCCGAGCGGCCACGATCGGCCGGTGCCGGCCAGAGCCGCAGTGGGATGTCGGGTGCGAGGGTGACTTCGGTCGCAAGGGGGTAGACCGCACAGAAGCTCAGGTGATTTGTGGCGTAGCGGACATCGAGACGCAGGGCGGGCTGACCCGCCACGCGCAACCACCAGCGGTCCCCGATACGGACGCCCTGGTCGGTGCCGCCACGGACCCATGCGGTTTGGCCACCGGGGCCGATACTGTCGATGACACCGATGAGCACCGCACGCTGCGGCCAGCGCGGCAGGAGACGGGCGATCCAATCCGGCGCGAGGAGCCAGCCGGTCCAGCGTGTCGAGGTGTCGGGGGGCCAGCGCCCGGCGATCAAGACGAATTCCGCGTCGGCTGTGGGTTGTGCGGCGTCACATTGCGCCAGGGCAAGCGCGCCGTCTTCGCTGGCAAGAAACAGCCACTGGTTCGGTGGTGGTGGTAGTCCCGGCGAAAGCACACGCACATGGTGGGGCGAACGGCCCGACGCAACGGTGACTTCATGGGCCCACTCGTCGGAAGCATGCGCGTGGCCGGCGGTGCCGAGGCACAGCAGTGCGAGCAAGTGGGCTGGCACGGTGGCGAGAGGCAAAGCACTCACGCTGGGGCTGACCCTTACAAGCGGCGGCTTCGAGTGCGCCATGGTACCGAATTAGCGACACGCTTCGCGACGTGCGAAATACTACCAAGCGGCTCGGCTCGCTGCACGGCGGTCACCCTTGCCGCGGTGCGCGCAGCGCGCCAAAAAAACACCCGAGGCGACCATCTTTCGACGGCCACCTCGGGGGTCAGAGGAGGAGGAGAAGCGGTTCAAGAAGGTTCAGGGCTCTCACCTTCTAATACGCTGATCGGGCAAAGAGGTTCGCAGGCCGAAACGAATTCGCGCCGCATTTTCACGGTACCGCGTTGAGGGCTCCAGGAACGCGCTCCCGGAAGGGATTACCGGGCCCAGATCAAGGGGAAGTGACGATCGGGCACGATCTTCGACAGAACCACACAGGTGTGCCGGGGGCTTGGGGCCTCTGGACATGCCCGGTGTGGCCGAGTATCATCACGATGTGCGTGTGGAACAGACCTTCGGTGGCCGAAAGAGGAGTGGCCGCCCGCGGGGATGCGGACTGAAGGAACTGTTGTGCCCCGGTCGCCGGGAGCGCATGGGGTTCACCGCCACGTTTTGACCGGGTATCGCTCAACGGAGAGTTCGAGGCCGGCGCAGGGGTTTCCTACCCCCGTTCTGTGCGCGCATGATCTATATGGGTCGTGGACCGCCCGGCGGGGCGGCACAAGGCGATTGCTTATCGGACGAGTGGTTCGAAGCAGGGAGGAAACATGACGACCGGTGTTTACAACCTTCACAATCACACCCCTTTTTCCGATGGGGCCTACACGATCGACGAAATCTGTGAGGCCCATCTCAAGCACGCCGCCGCCCGCGGTTACCAGGTCGCAGGGGTTGGCATCTCCGATCACCTCTTCTGCACACCTTCCTCGCGCGAAGTGCATAACGACCGTGAGTTCGAGCGTTTGTTCGCCCGCGAGACGCGTTCTTATGTCGAGCACGTGCGCGACGCGCGCCAACGCTGGGCCGGCCGAATGCAGATCTTCTGCGGCGCCGAGATCAACTGGCCGCTCAACAAGGGCATGCTCGATACGATCCGGACCCATCTGGATGGGATCGATTATGTGCTTTTCGAGTTCGTCGATTGGGCCGGGCTGACCCAACTCGCGAACCAATCCCGGCGCTGGCCTTGTCCAATCGTGCTGGCACACACCGACATCGCCCTGCAGTTCCCCAACACGTCGATGGACCAAGTAGTTCGCACGCTGGCGAACTCGCGCATCGTCTACGAACTGAGCGCCAAGTTCTTCCCGCTCTGCAACCACGACCGCTGGTTCAGGGTGCTGCCCAATCACCGGGTGCAGGTGGCCCTCGGCACGGACACGCATGATGACCTCGGTGTGATCGCCACATTGCCGCAATTGCACGAGTATGCCGTGCAGCATGGCCTGATGCAGAAGTTGTTTGTGCCGACGCTGCGATCGGCCGAGGCCATGTCGGCCGCGAGCTAGGCGCGCCGGGGCCTGTTTCGTACGCGCTTGCTGCGCCACTCACACGGTTCATTCTGTGCCAGGCCGTTGGCCGGATGGCCCGCGCCGCGGAAGCGGCGACGGCCCTGCGGACGCATACACACGGACTCACTGTGTTCCACCTGTGCCCATCGGGGTGGCTGCAAGCAACTATAATCGGCATGGTTTCGTGGCGGTTCGCAATCTCTGAGGGTGACGCATGCCGATGCCTTTGATCACGATCGGGTTCGCGGGGGTGCTGGTGTTGCTGGGTGTGGTGGCGTGGGGTTTGACGGGCTTCGCCGCAGAGACGAAGACGGCGCTGATTCCGGCGGCCGTCGGGGCGGTGTTCCTGCTGCTGGGGTTGGTGGCGCTGCATGCGTTGTTTCGCAAACACGTCATGCACGTCGCCATGCTGCTCGCGCTGCTGCTGGTGATCGGGATGGGGGCGATGGCGGGTCCCAAGGTGCCCGCTTTGCTGACAGGCGGCGAGGTGGCGCGCCCGACGGCGGTGGCGACTCAGGCGCTGCTGGGCCTCTTTGCTCTGGTTTACCTCGTACTGGGGATCAAGACGTTCATCGACGCGCGGCGCAAACCGGCCGCGGCGGCCGGGGGGTAGCCGGCGGAGGATTCGAGCGATGAGCCGCGCAGCACGGCGGACGCTTTCGTGGCTCGTGTGTGCGGCGGTGCTGGGCGCGGCGGGGCTGGCGGTGTGGGCGCTGCCGGGCGGGCCGCCGCCGGAGGCGGAGCTGCGCTGGCTGCTGGGGCGCGGGCAGCTTCGTTTACGTGAATTCCGGCGCGCGGACGGGTTGCTGAGAAAAATGGAGGGTACGGGCGACAAGGGGGCGAATGCGATGCTACGGAAACTACTAGACGATCCGCGGGACAATGTGGTTGAAGTCTCGCTCCGGCTGCTTGGAGATCGGCTATCGGTCTCGGAGACGCGCGACGGGGCGGCGGAGACGTTCGCGGCATGGTGGAGTTCGGCGGCGCTCGATGTGCGCATTCGGCACCGGTCGAGTGTGATGCGCTGCTGGCTGATGGCCCGCGACTTGCGGCCGCTGGAGCCGGAGGACCGCTGGTTGGTGGTGCTGGCAGCGGAATCGTCACAATATTCGCGCGACGAATGGGTGTGGATTATGGAGCCGGAGCGCCGGCATGCCGCGCCGTGGGTGCGGCGGCTGAACGCGCTGATTTCCCTCGACGAGCGCGGCACTACGGCAGGTTTGCCGAAGACGGATGAGATCGCGGCTGGTCCGAGCAGCGCCCGGCTCGTAGAGATGCTCGACGACCCGAACCCGACGGTGGCGCGGGCGGCCGCGCGACTGCTCGTGGTGTGTGGCGATGCGCGGGGCATTCCGGGTACGCTGGCGAGCATCCGGCCGCGGTCGCTGGATGCGTTGCTCGCGAATGAGGTTTTGGGGGAGTTGTTCGGGCCGGACTGGAGGTCGCTCGATGCGGGCGGTGGTGCAGCGCGTGAGCCGGGCGCGGGTGACGGTAGCGGATGAGGAGGTCGGGGCGATCGGACCGGGGCTGCTGGTGTACGCAGCCGCGGCACCGGACGACGGGGCGAACGATGTGCGTTACATCGCGGACAAGGTGGGACAGCTCCGCATTTTCCCGGATGCGGCGTACAAGCTGAACCGGTCGGTGCTGGATGCGGGCGGGGCGGTGCTGCTGGTGAGTGCGTTCACGGTGCAGGCGGATGCGCGGCGCGGGCGGCGGCCGTCGTTCGATTCGTCGGCGCCGGGGGAGGTGGCGGAGCCGCTGATCGAGCGTCTGGTGGCGGCGCTGCGGGGGATGGGGCTGGAGGTGGCGACGGGGCGGTTCGGGGCGCAGATGCGGGTGGAGTCGGCGAACGAGGGGCCGATCTGCGTGCTGCTCGACTCGAAGCGGGGGTTTTGAGGGGGCTGTTCGAGTAAGCGTCGGCACGGGGGGCCGGTGCGACGATCACCACGGACTGCTCACAGAGCAGTGGCACGCGTTACGGATTTGTGGCGCAGGTAACGAGGAACGCGGCGGCGAGCGCTATGGCGCTGAGGACGACACCGGCGACGGTGCGCTGGCGACGGGTGCGGCGGTGTTCGGCGGACCAGGCGGCGGCGGTGCGGGCGGCGAGCAACGCGGTGGGCGGGAGGTCGGCGCAGTGGACTTCGATTTCGCCGCTGGTCCAGCGCGGACTCGCGAGCGCGCCGCGGTGCAAGGCCGCAATGTACGTGTCCCACGATTCGAGCATGACGCGGGCAATCTCGCCGCGCTCGACGGCCGCGTCGAGGTCATGGGCATCGCGAAGCGTGAACCACTTGACATCGCCGGCGCCTTGCAATGGCAGCACCGCAGCGACGGCGGTCGCGTGCGGGCCGTCACGGTCGCCGAGCACGGCCGTCGTCGTGGTGCGGTGGTGCGTCGCGGCGGTTGAGGGCGACGAGCTTGTCATGCGTTCCTGCCGAAGTGCCAGAGGACGTTGAGGGTCAGCAGCACAAGGCCGGCGATTCCGGCCGCGCCTGCATAGGGGAAGATGCTGGCGCCGACGAGCCATGGCGGGCCGATATACCGCACGAACGGCCGGGTGCCCATGAGCACGAGGATGCCGCCGGCGTGCAGGGCGGTACAGAGCCACAGCGAGCCCGTGCACCAGAACGCGATACACAGCAAAGCACCGAGCGCGAGGTGCCCGCCGAAGGTCCAGTAGCGCTTGACGCTGCGGATGTAGTGCGCAGCGGCGAAAAGCAGCGCGCCGAGCGGCAACGCGACGGCAGCAGGGAAGTCCGCCAGCAGGCCGTGGAGGAGCAGGGCGCGGAACAGCAACTCTTCGAGCAGGGCGCCGCAGACGGCGGTGAATGGCACGGCTGCGAGGCGCTGTGCGAGGCGGGCGGCGCGGTGGCGGCGCTCGAACCTGACATTGCCACTCAGGAGCCAGGCGAGATAGAGGAGCGTGAGGTAGAGCGTGGCGCTGCCGAGGCCGAACACAGCGTGAGCAGCATCTGCAAGTGGAAAGAACGCGGCGTAGTAATCCCACGGAGCCACGCCCCGGAGCACGGGATAGGCGAGCAGCACGCTTGCCAGGACGACATTGGCGGCGACGCGGTTGAGCGTCTTGAAGCGGCCGGGCAGATCGGCCGCATGCAGGCGGGTTTGCACGGGGCGCCGCGCGGCACACAGCAGCGCAGTCTGCACACCCCACAGCAGAAACGGGATCGCGAGAACCAGTGCGAGTGCGGCCACGGTTCAGGCACTCCCCGCCGAGGCCGGTGATTCGAAGCTCCCGGGGTGCGCCGCGGGTTGCTCCGCGTAGCGCGCATCGCCACGCAGGACGCGCGTCCAGCGTTTGTCGCCCCAGAGGTACCACAACGCGGGCTCGGCGCGCAGGAAGTTCGCAAACCTGTCCGCAAACCACTGCATGGCGGCGGTGACAGCGGCGCGGCGGGCAGCGCGGTCGCGGCCGTCCACGGGTGCGGAGAAGGGCCCGTCGATACACAGCAGTTGCCGGCCGTCGTCACCGCGACGGGCGGTGAGCATGAGCAGTGGGGCTCCGCTACGCACCGCGAGAAGCGCGGCACCACCCGGCAGGTAGATGCGGCGGTCAAAGAAGGAAACCGGCTCGCCATCGGCAGGTTTCTGGGGGAGGTCCGGCGTGATGAAGAGAGTGCGCCCCGCGGCCAGCGCGGCGCTCATGCGCCCCAGGCGGCCGAGGGCGCCGCCGGCGTCGGCGGGCTCGGAGATCCACTGTACGCCGCTGGTGGCGTACCAGCGCGCCTTGGCCGCGAGTCGCTGGGAGTCGCGGGAGTGCCGCAGGTAGATCGTGAGCGGGTGCCAGGCGTTAAGGTGCGTCAGGTTGAGCAGGTAGTTGGCGATGTGCGGGCCGACGAGGATCACACCGCGCCCGCGGGCTGCCGCGGCGGGCAACCGCTCGACCGAGGCGTCGAGCGCCACGCGTTCGGCGGCGAAGGCCGCGAGCGCCGTCGTGCCGCGCGTGGGCAGCGCGGCGCAGTGCAGGGCTTGCAGGGCGCCGGCGAAGTGGCCGGCGAGTTGTCGGAAATACTCCCTATGCACTGGGGGGGTGTACAGGTCGAGCGCGCGCATGTTGCGGGCAATGTGCGCGCCGAGCACAGGCAGGTGCGGGCCGAGCTGCGCGATCAGGGCCGTCAGCCGGTGAGTGGATCGGGGACCGAGGTACGGCGCAAACCGCAGGGCTGCGGCGGTGCTTTGGCGGGTGATCCAGCGCCGGAGCGCGCGTGTCATCGGTAGGCGTCCTCGGGGTCGCAATCGCGAGGCGGTTGCGGTGTAGAAACAGGGACGATACTCCGTCACACCGCGCTCGACAATCGGCGGTGCGGCATGCACAAGCGTTGCGGGCGCGCTAACGGTGGATAGCGTACCCACGGAATCCGACTTATCATGTGGAGAATGGGCCGGTCTTTCTTGGCAATTGGGCGTGCGGCACAGTGGGTGCCGCCCAGGCGGCAGGCACCGGCCGAAAGCTGAACAGCATTGAAGGGAGCCCTGGAATGAGGAACTCGGTGAAATGGATCGTCGTGGGAACGCTGCTGGGAATGGCGGCGAGCCCGGCGTGGGCCAAGGACCTGGAAGCGGCCGAGCGTACGTTGACGCAGGCGTGGGACAAGATCCGCAGTCTGTCGTTGAAGTACACGTACAAGAGCCACGTGAAGGCCCCGAACGTCGAGATGAAGATGGATGAAACGGGCACGTTCGAGTGGCGCAAGGAAGGGGACAAGCTGATGGGCCGGCGCGAAGGCGCGCGTAAGATGGTCCAGAAGATGGGCGACAACGAAGTCAAGACGGATCAGTCGACGCTCTGGATCGCGGATGGCGAATTCGAGTACGACTTCAGTGACCTGCTGGGCCAGAAGCTGGTGCTGAAGCGCAATGCGGACCCGGGCAACCAGAGCTTCGGCAACCCTCGACATTTCTTCGAGGCATTGAAGAAGACGCATGACCTGTCGCGCGGCGAGGATGCGGAAGTCAACGGTCGCAAGGTGATCGTCATTGTCGCAGCGGCGAAGAAGGATGAGGGTGGACAGATTCCCGCGGGCATGCCCGTGCGTGATGAGTTCTCCTTCGATGCGGAGATTGGCGTGCTGCTGAAGTCGGTCAGCTACGGCGCGGACAAGGAGGAGATCAGCGTCGTTACCCATACCGACGTCAAGATCGACGCCGACATCGATCCGAAGCGCTTCAAGTTCGAAGCCCCGGAAGGTGCCGAGATCATCGACCAGACGACGAAGCGGCAGTAACACACCGGTCGACGGAAACAAGCCCCCGCGGAGCGGTTCGCAACCGGTCCACGGGGGTTCTTATTGCGCGCGAGTCGCGGCGCAAGCCAGCGGCCCACCTGTTGGAGCAGATGGGCCGCTGTTCTGCGTGAATCAGTTCGCTATTAGGGTGCGGGCGCTCGGCCACGGGGGCGGGCCGTAGTCCGGCACCACCTGGGAATGGCATCCCAGGCGCGTTGCTTAGTTCATCGCCGCCATCGGCTTGTCAGTCGGCTGGTCGGCCTGGGCGATCTTCGTCGCGGCATCCCACGCGGCGACGAGGCGGGCCTGCGCGAGTTGCACGCGGGCGCTCATTTCGCACGGCGTACGGTTGCCGGCGACAAGATACTCGACCTTGCTGGCCTTGCTGCCATCGCAGGTCTTGGCACAGTCACCCTTGTCGGCGACCTTCTCGGCCTTCGCGCCGTCGCAGGTCTTGGCACAGTCACCCTTGTCGGCGACCTTTTCGGCCTTCGCGCCGTCACAGGTCTTGGCACAGTCACCCTTGTCGGCGACCTTCTCGGCCTTCGCGCCGTCGCAGGTCTTGGCACAGTCACCCTTGTCGGCGACCTTTTCGGCCTTCGCGCCGTCACAGGTCTTGGCGCAGTCACCCTCGGTGGAGGCCTTCTTGACGGTTGCGCAGCTCGCCCGGAAGGCGTCTTCGCAGTCGTTTTCCTGGCCATCGACCACGCGCTTCATCACGACGCCGGCGGCCGCGGCACGAGCGGCCTCGGCGGCCTTCTTCGCG
This sequence comes from Phycisphaerales bacterium, assembly GCA_016716475.1. Classification (NCBI taxonomy): domain Bacteria; kingdom Pseudomonadati; phylum Planctomycetota; class Phycisphaerae; order Phycisphaerales; species Phycisphaerales bacterium. The sequence continues at coordinate 733,680 of JADJWG010000001.1, read as the reverse complement.
TTGGCCTCATCGGCGAAATCGACAAACGCGACGCGGTACATGATCTTGCCACCGTTCTCGACAGCGGCTGTCTTGGCGGCGGTCGGGCAGCAGACCGTCTTGTCACCGATCGCGTAGCGGACGGTGACGGCCTGGTTGAGGCGATCATTCAGCATGGTGTCGTAGGCCTTCATGGCCTCCATCTGGTTGCTGAATTCCTGGTCGGCGAGGACGTAGGTGACCTTCGCCTCGGGGTTCTTCGCGATCAAGTCCGCGGCGTGCTTCGGGCACTGCGTGGATTCGTCACCCACGCGCGTGGTCAGCATCGGGATGCCGGCGGCCTTCAGCTTGCTGCCGGTACACGGCTTCTCACAAGCACTGGCGCACTTCGACTTGTCACAGTCGCCCTTGTCAGCGACCAGGGCTGCTTTGGTGCCGTCACAGGACTTGGCACAGTCACCCTTGTCGGCGACCTTGGTACCCTCACAGGACTTCGCACATTCGCCCTTGTCGGCAACCTTCTCGGCCTTTGCGCCGTCACAGGTCTTCGTGCAACCGCTCTTGTCGGAAACTTTCTGCGCATCGCCCGCACCACCGCCACATTGAGCGAGGGCGGGGGCAGCCATGCCCATAGCTACGACGGTCAACAGGGAGGTCAACCAGATCTTCATGAATCGTGCTCCTTTGATTCGCACCGGAAAATTGGGATTCTCGCCACGCGCGGGCGCGCGGGTTCGGCCGTCCGAACGAGAGTGCAAACCTGCAACTCCCCAAGGATATTTCGGCAACTCAATTGGTATATGGTACGATTTCGCACCGAAATAGCAATGATCAAGCGGGTCTCATAATGCGGACCTAGTGCGAATTAGCCGCACACAAGGCCAAGGAAGGGAGCGAACATGCAGCTTTCGACGCATCGGAGTGCGATGTGCCTGGGCATACTAATTTTAACGGGAGCGGTCCCGGTGTCATGGGGATGGGGGGCCGAAGTGCATCGCAATGTCGTAGTCGTTGCTCTGGAGCGACTGCCGGAGAATCTGCCGGCGTGGCTACGATCGTCCGAAACGAGTACGCGCGTGGCCTTTCACTCGAATCAGCCGGACCGCTGGCGCGGCTGGCGGAGCGATGTTCTTCGGCATGTCAACGATCCCGAGCACTACATCAACGTCGAGCGGCTGGTGCCCTATGGGCTCACGCTGGAGACCTTGCCACCCTTGCGACGGGAGTATGTGCGTGCTTTGGTGATCGCGAAGCATGAGCATACGGACGCGCGCGAACCTTATGACCCCGCCACCGACCCGGCGCGCGCTCGAGAGTGGCCGGGATTCTTGCCGCACGCTCTGGCCGAGCACTATGCGAAGCTGCAGGCCGCGCTGCACCAGGTGCAGATTCTGGAGCGTATCGGGAATGCGACGCGTGTGGAGCAACTGGCAGAGGCACGAGCGATCGCGGTGTACCACCTCGGGATGCTGGCGCACTTTGTCGCGGATGCGGCGCAGCCCCTGCACACCACACACCACTTCAACGGCTGGGTAGGTGCGAATCCGGCCGGTTACACCTGGCGCGAGAATCTGCATCAATACATCGACGTGGGTGTAGTTCGCCGACACCAGATCGACGGGGTGAAATTGCGTGCGGCTGTACGGGAGCTGCGCCGCATCGACGCCACCGATATCTGGGGTGAATTGCTGGCGCTGATCCACCGCGCTCACGCCGAGGTGGAACCGTTATATGTGCTCGAGCGTGACGGCGAACTGGACGGGCCCACGGGAGCCGAACTCATCACCGCGCGGCTGGTCGATGCGGCCGCCACGCTGGGGGGCCTGATCCAGGCGGCCTACGAGAGCAGCACGCCGACGGAGCAGGAGATCGAACGGTGGGTGTTTTACGACGATTTCGACGGGCACGGGGAGTCGGCACGCGCCACGACACAGCCGACACGCTCCGGGTCTTAAGCAGCGCACGCGTCAGACACGTGCCAAACTGTCGGCCGGGAGCCAGCCGGTGCGCCCGTCATTTAACTCGACCTGGATCCAGTCGCCACGTTCGTCGAGAATCCGCACTTCGACACCGGGTCCGAGCGGACGGTCCAGGGCAAGGTCGGCCCCCGCGCCGCGCCCATGTCGCAGCGGGGCGTCAGTCAGCACGACTGCTGCAGGGGTGGTGGTTTCGACCCGCTGCTCATACAGCAAGGAGGCGGCAAAGGTCAGCCCTAGCAGGACACACACACCGCCGCCGAATAGCAGGCCACGCACCGGCCAGCGCAACCACAGGAACAGCAGTAGCCAGCCAGGCAAGATGAAGCTGAGGCAGGCGGTGAAGCGCCAGGCGGCGGGGGTTTCATAGTGCAGAAACGCGAGTTGGCGCCAGACCTGCGACTCGACCGAGGATGGGATCTGCGGTTCGACCCGCGCCCGCACGAAGTGCAGGTTTTCGGTCATCCGTGCCTCACCGGGGGCCAACTGTGTCGCGCGCCGCAGGTGCAGCACGGCCCGGCCGGTGTCCCCGATCCGGTAGTACGTGTTGCCGAGGTTGAACTCGAGTGCAGCATTATCCACACCGGCCGCGCGGAGCGCGAGGAAACCGCCGAGGGCCTCCTGAAAGGCGGCCTGGGCAGCTACGGGTTGGCTGGCACGCAGGTCGCTGCCGCGTTCATAGGCGGCGACGGCCGCGCGCAGCACTTCCCGTTGACGGGCGGGGGACAGGGCGTCCGCGGCGTACGCGCCGGGCAGTGTGCCGACCAACAGCGCGCTGGCGAGCAGGAAGGTGCCGCGCCAGGGGCAGGTGCTTACCACCGCTGGCCCTCCGTCGCGACGAGTACGGCGAGTGCTTCGCGGCGCAGGGCCTCGGCGTCGAATGCGCTGCCGGCGAAGGCCGCCTGTTCGCAGGTGGCGAGCAGCACCTGCCAGCGTGTGAGCAATTCGGGGTGGGCGCCGCGCTGCTGCAGCACCTCGAGGGCTGACATCCCCGTGACTCGGCCGGGGGGCGCGCCGAGACGCTCCGCAAGGTAGTGGGCAAGCACCAGCGTGATGGTGTGGGCGACCGCGGTGGGCGGATCAGTTGGCAGCGTGACCAATCGGAGCCGCGCGGCGCGGTAGGCGCGCCGGCCGCGAAGCTTCTGCGACTCGCCGGTGGTGCGACGTTGCAGCCGAACGCCGACCCACGCCAGCGTGAAAAGAGCGGGTGGGGCAAGGGTTGCCAGGACAATGAGGGTCGGCGCCGGCCGAAACGCCCTGGCGAGCAGGCGGTGCTCGGCGGTTTCAATGTCGCGCAGGCCGTCGCGGCCGGCCAGCTCTGGTGTCGTAGCGCGGGTGAGCGGTGCGAGGTCAGGGAGCGCGACGGTCTCGACCGGTTCAACCGCGAGAGGAATCGGCTTGCTGCGCGCGACCACGAAGCGCCCCGCGAGCGGGTCGAAGTAGGGGTACTCGAGCGCGGGGATTTCGCGCGCGTCGGCCGCGAGGGGGCGCAGCGTGATCTGGTAGCGGCGGCGTCCGTTGACCACCTCTCCGGCCAGAGGTTCGGATGGCAGGCGAAAGAGGCGTGTGAGGGCGGAGTCGGCTTCGAGCAGCGGCGGGGGCAGCGTATCAAGTTCGCCGTCGCCGAAGATCTCGACAGTGAGGCGAATGGGGTCTCCGACCCGGACACTGGTCGGGTGGGCCCGGGTCTCAATGGAGTAGATGCCCACGGCCCCGCTGAAGTGTGGCGGGCGTTCGTCCATGGGAATGGGCAACACATCGATCGCGGGGGCCTCGGGCCGGGTGAGCAGGTTCCAGGTTCCGCGGTTGGTCGGATAGTCGACCCCGACGACAATGTTGTCGAAGAGCAGCGGGCCGGGTCGATCGGGCCGCAGGTCGGTGGCGAGCTCAAAGGCGTACCAGAGCTGATCGCCGGGGACGCCGGGGGGTGTGCCGGTTCGGCGTTCCTGGACCCGCGCCGGAAACGGGTCGAGCGCTCCGGCGCGGAGGCGCTCGCGGACAGCATCAATGCTGAGCACCTGGTTGCCCCAGCGCGGGGCCTTGATCCAGATGGTGAGCGTGGCGCGGACGCGCTGTCCGACGTAGATGCGTTGTTCCGCGAGCGTGATGGTCGCGCGCAGAACTTCGCCAAGGTCGTGCGGCAATACGATCAGGTGCAGGGGTGTCGTGGTGCGCAGTTCACCATCGACCTGCACGGTGAAGGGCGGGATTTCGAGCGTGCCGACGCGCTCGGGAACGAGCGTGTATTGGTAGGTACGCGCGACGCGGCGGGTGGTACGCCCGGTGATGCCATCGTACACCGTGCTGCTCTGCTCGGCGGGGCCGGCCGGCGGCAACAGAATGGCGCCGGAGAGGGTGGGGGCCGTGGGCTCCTCGGCGGTGCGGAAATTGCTGAGGGTAAGCACGAGCCGGACGGGCTGACCGAGGTAGGCACGCTCGGGTTCGAGGTAGATCTCGACCTCGGCGGCGGCAGCGGTTGCTGCGCCTGCCAGCAGCAGGCCGATGAGCAGGGACCGGCGGACCCCAGGGTGCGCACGACGAAGCCCGCACGGCCGCCGGGAACTGGCGCGGTGTGCCGGATCATGGATCAGGGTGTTGCAGAGACCACGCTGCGTCATCGACACGGGTCATTGCTCTCCACGAAACCTGGGGAACTGGCGGTCCGCCCACCGTTCTGCGTGGATTGTACGCGCTGTGGCCGGGTTGTGTTGTGGGGCGGTGCGTGTCAGCGTGCGGTTGGGCGTATGATAAAGGGTCGCATGGGAGACCGGCATGACCACGCACCCGACTTCCTCCGTCCCTTCGCTCGTCTCGCTACTGATCTGTGACCAGGTCATCGACGACAAGCTGAGTCACAAGAAAAGCGCTATCGGAATTTTCAATACGATCCTCGTGCCGAAGTTCCCGACGGCGATTCACCAGATGGCGATACTCGCGTCCCTGACGGAAATCAACGGACGGGCCGAACTGGAGCTGCGCCTGGTGCGCGATGCGGACAACGCGGTGCTTTTCAGCGGCAAGGGCGCGGTCGAGGCGCCGAATCCGCTCGCGGTGGTGGATCTGCTGTTCGCGATGCAGGGAATCAAGATCCCCGACGCGGGGCAATTTGCATTCGAGTTGCTGAGCCGCGAGGAGATCCTCGGGCGACGCCGATTCCATGTGCGTCTGCGGCCGGGGATACCGCCGGGGCCACCGGAGCAGGGTGAGGGTGCGGCGGGGGAATAGTGACGGGGTCAGCGCAGATCGACGACGCGACCCGCCAGTGCCCCACCTACACGGGGGCGGCCATCGAAGGGGTCGCGTGGGCGATTCTTCGTTGTCCTACTTGCGATACTGACGAGCCGTACGGAAGCGACTGCCGAGCGTGCGGCGAACCGGGCGCAGGCCGAGTTCGTCAAGCACTTCGCTGCGAACCCGGGCCTCGCGCAGTCGGGCCGGGGCGCCGGAAGGATCTTCCTGGGCCTTGGCCGCCGCGGCGGTCACCTGGGCCGCGGCAATCTCTTCGGCGGTGGGTTCGCGGGCAATGAGCCACGGCGGGTGGTACTGGGGCAGCTCCTTGTTGATCAGCTTTTCGACCTCGGTGAGCAGGCGACCCTCTTCGCGCGTCACGAAAGAAATCGCAATCCCGGTGCGACCCATGCGCCCGGTCCGGCCGACGCGGTGGACGTAGATGGAGGGGTCTTCGGGCAGGTCATAATTGACGATGTGGGAGATGTTCGTGACGTCGATGCCGCGCGAAGCGAGATCGGTGGCGACGAGCACCTGGGTCTGCTGCTTGCGGAAGGCACGCATGACGCGCTCGCGACGTTCCTGAACGAGATCCCCGTGGATTTCGCGGCAATCGATGCCCTCGCGTTTGAGGTTCTGGGCAACCCGGCGGGCCTTGTGCTTCGTATTGGTGAAGACGATTGCGAGCGTGGGGGCCTCGTGCTTGATGAGCCCCACCAGCGTGGCGAACTTGTCCTCGGGGTGGACCGAGACGAAGCTCTGCGCGATTCCCTCGACGGTGATCATGTCACGCGAGACGTTGACCGTCTCGGGATCCGTCATGAACGTGCGGGCGAGCTTCTGGATCTCATCATCGATCGTGGCGGAGACGAAAATGGTTTGATGCGGGTGCTCGATGACGCGCAAGATCCGGCGAATATCGTCGCGGAACCCGATATCCAGCATCCGGTCGACCTCGTCGAGCACGGCAACCCGGATGACGTTGAGTTTCAGCTCGTTGCGGCGCATCAGGTCGAGGACCCGGCCGGGCGTGCCGATCGCGATCTCGGGGCGCTGGTGGAGGGCCTGAATCTGCTCGCGCAGGCCGCGGCCACCGAGGATGACCACCGTCTTCACCTCGCGCCCGGCAAGGGCGCGCACGTGCTCATCGACCTGTACGCACAGTTCGCGTGTGGGGACCAGGATGAGGGCCTGGAGTCCGGCACCGGGTTCAATGCGCTGCAGGATCGGCAGCGTGAACGCGGCGGTCTTGCCGGTGCCGGTACGGGCTTGCCCCATGCAATCGCGTCCGGTGACCGCAACGGGGATCAAGGCGCGCTGAATGTCACTGGGGAAGGCGAAGCCGACCTTGCGGATGTTGGCGAGGATGTCCTCCCGCAGGCCGAGTTCTTCCCACCGAGTCTGCTCGGCGGCAGGCACCGCGGCAACCGGCAGCGGCGGTGTCGCTGAAGGTGATTCGGATGGTGGCGGCGCGGCTGGGCGGGGCGACTTGGCCGGGCGCTGTGGGGCGGAGGCTCCCGAGGTTGCCGCGGACTTGGCTGGTGGGGCCGGCTTTGGCGCGGGCCGGGTCACGCGGGATTTGTCGGGTGTCTGCGGCGTGGCTACGGGCTTGGTGGGCGCCTGCGATGTGCGCCGGGGTTGCGCAGGTGCCGCTGCGGGTTTCCGCGCTGTGGGATTGGGCTGGACGGGTCGCTTCGCCGGGGGTGCCACCTCGGGCGCCTCGGTGGCATCACTCTCGGCGCGAATTTCAGCGAGTTCGGCCGCTTCAAGGAGGTCCGCCGAGACGTCATCGTCGCGATCGTGGCGGTTGGCGCGGGGCGGCGGAGGGCGCCGACCATCGAGTGCGCCGGCGGCACGCTGCTGGCCATCGGCACGCGAACCACTCCGTTTACGACCACGCCGGGCCGGAGGACTGGCCGTCCCAGACGCGGGGCGCGGTGTCACGGGAGCGTCGGCAGGTGTAACCGGTGCGGTGCGCGGTTTGCGGCGGCGTCGCGAGGTTTTCTTGGCGGTTGCGTCAGAGTCGGAACTGGCTGGAGTCCGCGGCATAATGCCCCTTAGAGCAAACGTGGTGTCCGGCACCGGCAGGTTCGACCAGTTGCCCGAAGCCGCGCCGTCATCGCGATCTGCGGATGAACGGGGGCGGGGCAAGTACGGGAACCTGGTGTCCTAGCGACCGCTGAAGGCCCGGCCTCGGGCGTCCGATAATGTAAGCAGCGGTCGGACGGTGCAAATCAACTTTCACAAGGAGTGTAGGCCGACCGCGGCTTCGCCACAAGCCGGTGACAAAATCGTCTGCTGGGTAAGCCGGACCGTCGAGTGTAAAACCGTGGCAGCGGAGCGCGTTGACTGCACCCCAGAGTTGGCGGTTGCGGCCCATGCATCCGGACGAGCCCGATCCGGGTATAACCATCGGCAGCCGGAGCGGTTGCGAGCGGTTTGACTGCCGCGCGCCAAGGCAGTTTGAGGTCATGGTCTGCCAAGTGCAGGCCGCAGCGGTGAGACGTGGAATGCCGACGTTCGCCTACAAAGCGCGCAATCTGACCGGCGAGTCTGTTCGCGGCACGCTGATGGCGGAGAGTTCCGCCGCGGCGGCGCGGGTGCTCGGTGAGAAGAACCTGCTGCCGATTGAGGTTCAGGAACAGAAGTCGGGCTCGCGCTCGCTGTTCACCGGGCGCACGGCGCGGGTGCCGATCTCGAAAATCGGCCCGATGTATGAGCAACTCGCGGACCTGCTGCGGGCGGGCGTGCCGATCCTGAGATCGCTCGAGGTGCTGACGCAGCAAGCGTCGTCGCCGGGTCTGGCGCAGGTGATGCGGGAAGTGCGCGATGACGTGTCATCGGGCGACAGCATGGCGGACTCGATGTTGAAGCACCCGCACGTCTTCCCGGAATTGCACGCATCGATGGTGCGGGCGGGCGAGCGGGGCGGATTTCTTGAGGATGTGTTGCAGCGGCTCTCGGATTTCGTGGCGCGGCAGGACACGCTGCGGAACAAGTTCATCGGGGCGCTGATTTACCCCTGCGTGCTGCTGGCGGGCACGCTGGGGGCCGTGATCTTCATCATGAGCTACGTGGTACCCAAGATCCGGTCGGTGCTGGAGGGGCAACCGGATCTGCCGATGCTGACCGTGGCGGTGTTTACGGCCAGCGACGTGGTGCAGCATCACTGGGGATGGCTGCTGGGCAGTATCACGATCGTGGTGATCGCGGTCGTGATGTTCATGCAGAGCGTCGCGGGGAAAGCGCTCTGGTCGCGGCTGCAGTTGAAGCTGCCCGGGCTGGGCAAGATCTACACGATGATCGCGATCTGCCGCTTCTGCCGTGTCTTCGGCACGATGCTGGCGAACGGCATTCCGATCCTGCAGTCGCTCAAGATTTCAAAGGACTCGACGGGCAACGAGGTGCTCACGGCGGCGATCGATGAAGCCGCGGAGAGCGTGCGGAATGGCGAGCCCCTGGCTCGGCCGCTGGCGACGAGCCGGGTGTTTCCACCGGTCATCGTCGATATGATCGCGGTCGCAGAGGAGAGCAATTCGCTCGACAAGGTCTTGGTGGAGATTGCGAATACGCAGGAGGAGCGGACCGGGCGCCAGATCGACTTCACGATGCGAATGCTCGAACCGCTGCTGCTGATGGTCATGGGTGTAATGATCGCGGTACTGGCGATCGCGTTACTGGTGCCGATCCTGCGGATGGCGACAACGGGGATCGGCTAGACAAGGCAGCGGACCGGACCCCGCGGGGCCCGGCCGACAGGCGGAGACTTGAGTGATGGTGGCAAAGGACATGCGGAAGAATCGGCGAGTACGGGCGTTCACACTGCTCGAGGTGCTGATCGTCATCGTGATCATCGGGCTGCTGGCGGCGTTCGTGGCGCCGAACTTCTTCAACACGGGTGACCGTGCGAAGGAAGACCTGGCCCGCGCGGCGGTGAACTCCGGGCTGGGGGGCTCGCTGAACATGTTCCGCGCGCATGTCGGTGTGTTTCCCCCGTCGGACCAGGGCGGCCTGCAGTTGCTGCTGCAGAAGCCGGATGACGAGGACATGGCGGCCAAGTGGAGCGGACCGTACCTGCAGCGGGCGTCGGACCTCAAGGATGCTTGGGGCCGGGACTACATCTACGAGTCACCGGGCCAGTACAACACCGAGGGCTTCGATCTCTCGAGTGCGGGCAAGGATGGCCAGCCGGGCACCCAGGACGACATCACGAACTGGGAGCGCACCTAGCGCGCCCCAGCCGTGGGCGTAGCCGGAATCGTGGGCGTCGTCCGCGTGCGGTGGCGGCCACGGGAGTCCGACACTGCTGCGGCAGGCCCTGGAACGACCGGAGTGTCACGATGCGCAGTGCGCAGCGACACGGCTTCACGCTCTTCGAGATCCTGCTGGTCATCGGACTGCTGGGCGTAATCATCCTGCTGGCCTGGCCGGACTTTACCGGTTCCGCGCGCGCCGAGCGGCTGATGGAAAGCGCGCGGCGCATGCAGGGCATGGTCACGATGTGCCGGGCCGAAGCGATGAACGCAGCCGTGCGGTACCGGCTGGAGTTCCGGCCGGACGGCACGGTGCGTGTGCTGCGGCAGGCGGACGCGATCCTGGCGCCGCATCTGTACCTGCGACCCCAGGTGGATTGGGCGAATTCGCCTCTGCTTCAGGACGTGTGGGTCGAGGCGGTGCAGCGTCTGTCCGAAGGGCCGCCGCCGCTGCGGATCATCGACGACAAGCTCGTGTTTCCGGACTCGGAAGTCGCGCCCGTGCCGGTGATGGAACTCGAAGAGGCGGTGTGGCTCGACTTCCGCCCGGATGGGACCAGCCGTTCGCTCCGGTGGGTGCTACGCGACGCCGCCGGGCGCGGTTTGCTGCTGACGCTGGACGGGCGCATCGGTCGGGTACAGATCGAGCCGTGGTCGGCGGTTACGCCGGAAGAAATCGTGCGGCCGGTGCCGCTGGCCGAGGAAGAAGAAGAGATTGAGTTTCGTCCGGAGGATTACCGATGAGGGCAAGCGCACGCGTGACGCGCGGCACGGTCAAACCGGGGCGGGGCACCGCGTTGAGGGTTGGCGCGAAAGCATCTGCTCGCGTCCCCATACCAGCGGGTGCGCCGCACGGGCGGCGAGGGGCGTTGCTGCTGGAGATCGTGATTGCGCTGGCGGTGCTGGTGGGGGCGCTGGGGTTGCTGGGGAGCCAGTTGGCGCGTGGGTTGGACGTGGCGTTCGAGAGCGAGGAGCGCCTGCGCTCCGAGCTGTTGATGGACCAAATGTTGGCGCTGGTGCAACTCGATCCTGAGATTCAGCAGCGGGTGCGGGAAGCCGAGCGCGTCGAGGACGAGTTTGGCGATGCCTACCCCGGGTACTTCTGGCGGGTGCAACGCACGCCGGTGGATGAACAGGACGCGGAGGGCATGCAGCTTGTGACGGTGGAGGTGCTGTGGGAGCGCGGCGCGACGCGCGCGGACTCCGCCTCGATCGGATCCGCGGAGGTGGTGCGGTGCGTGGGCTACCTCGTTGCGCCACCGGCCAGGATCGACCTCGTTTCAGAGGCGGGTCTCAGCGAGGAAATGGCGGACCAGTTGCGGCAGTTGATCCCGCTGCCGGACTTCGATCCGCGGGCCATCGACCTGCAGCAACTGATGGCGATGCTCGATCCGGAGATGTTGCAGCTCATCATGTCGCAGTTGCAACCGCTGCTGGCACAACTCGGGGCCGGGGGGCTGCCATCCGGGATGGGGGGACTGCCCGGAGGTCTCCCCGGCGGCGGAATGCCGGGGAACTTCGACGGCATGTCGGAGGATGAACTGGCGGACTTCATCCGGCGCGCGGTGGAAGAGGCCGAGGGTCAGGCGCCGGGGATGCTGCCCGAGGCACCCGGTGGGGGCATGGCACCGCCGGCCGTCCAGGGACAACCGGGCCAGCGCGGCAATCGCGGAGCCCCCGCGCCGGGCGGCGGTGCTGCGGCTGCGGGTGGGCAGCGCGGGCCGCAGCGACCGGGCCAGCAGCTCCCGCCTCAGCCCTCGCCACGTCCCCAGCGCGGCGGCAATCAGCCGATCGAGATCGGTGAGGGTTCGGGTCCGAACGGTGAGTACACGATCGAGGACCTGATGCGGCTGCGCGATGAGTACGAGCGGCAGCAGCGGGGTGGGTAGTGGTCGAGCGTGCCGCAGATCCGCGAGAGGTGGCGCGCGCCGCGCCGCCGTGTCCGGCCGTGCGGAGGCGCGCGGCCAGGCCGGCAACTGGTCGGCAGCGCATGGGGCGGGGACTGACGCTGCTCGAAGTGATCATCGCCATTGCGCTGATCGCGATGCTGGTAAGCGCGCTGCTGACGTTCTACTGGCAGACGCTGCAACTGCGGGATGCGAGTGAGAAGCTGCACGACCGAACCGCGATCGTACGGCAGGTGCTCGGGCAAATCTCAGGCGAGTTGCGGGCGGCGCTGCCGGCCGAGCGGGTGAATTTCCCGGTGACGCGGTTCATCGGTGAACGGAGGAAAATCACGTTCGTCACGGCCTGGCAGCGGGATGAAAGCGACGAAGCATTTCGCACTTTCCGGGAATCAGAGCGGTACGACCAGCCGCTGCCGCGCCAGGATCTGCGCGAAGTCACGTACGAACTGTGGATCGAAATCAACGAGCAGACGGAGGAAGGCGACCCGGTGGTAGGGGGGTTGTTGCGGACCGAGCGGCGGCTGCTGGACCCGACAGAGACGGAGGCGGATGTGCCGGAGGGCGAGGTGCTGCCGTACATCCAGCGGAACCTCTGGGCGCACGAGCTGGGATACCTCGAGTTCCGCTACTTCGATGGAGTGCAGTGGCATACGCAGTGGGAAGTCCAGGAAGGAAATCCGCTGCCGCACCTGATCCAGGTGACGGTGGGATTTGATGCGCTGAAGCGCTTTGAGCATGAAAATGAGGATTTGAACCAGTACACCCTGGAGGATTATCCGCTCGGACCGGATGTGCCGAACATCAACCGCTTCAGCCAGATTGTGCGGGTGGCCGGCGCGGACCCCATGTTCAGCGGGCGGTTGCAGAACCTGCGGAACTCGCTGGGGGAGGAGACGTTCACATTCGGCGGCACCGTGCCGGAGGGTGAGGAAGGGGGCGCGCCATGAAGAGCGCCGGTGCAGGCCGGTCCGGGGCTGGGCGGTGCGTACGTTCCGGTTCCATGACCGCCCCGTTTCGTCCGCAGCGTGCACTCGTGCTGCCGGTGGTGCTGGTCCTGATCGCCTTGCTCGCCCTGATCGTGGCGACGTACATGTTCATGGTGCGGGCGACGCTGTCCGGCGAGCAGGCGCAACAGAACGTGTACCAGGCGCGGCTGGCCGCCGAATCCGGCTTGCAGGAAGTGCTATTCCTGGTGCGGCGCGCACCGAACGACATGGCGGTCTGGTGGGACAACCCGACGCTGTTCCATCATCGGCTCGTGTGGGCGCCGACGTTCGACCGGGAGAATGACCCGGTACCGAAGCTCGGGTCGCGGCGGGAATTACTCGAGGCCGGGCGTCCACCCGAGGCCTGGCGGTACAGCGTGGTGGGTACGTATCCCGACGGGGTGCTGGAGGCGATCCGCTTCGGCATCACGCCGGAAGCGGGCAAGCTGAATCTGAACGCGGCCAGCGAGGCGGAGATCGAGCGACTACTGACGGACGTGCTGCAGGACCTCGCGCTCGACAATGTGTCCGACCTCATCGCGGCGCTGCTCGACTGGTTGGACGAGGACGATGAAACCCGGCCGGGCGGGGCGGAGGCGGACTACTATGCGAGTCTCGACCCCGGCTACCGGCCGAAAAACGGGAAACTCGATTCGCTGGAGGAATTGCTGCTGATCAAGGGGTGGAGTGCGGTTCCGCTGTACGGGGAGGACCTGAACCGCAATGGGTTGCTCGATCCGAATGAAGACGACGGAGCCGCATCCTTCCCGCGGTACGACAACGCCGACGGGGTGCTGCAGCGCGGGTTGTACCCGTACATCACGCTCTGGTCGCGGGAGCCGCGGCCGCCCGGGCAGGGTGGCGCGGGTGGCGGCGGACAAGGCGATCCGTACCTCTGGGGCAAGGTGAATGTGAATACGGCTCCGCTGCGCGTGCTGCAAGCGCTCGAGGGGATGCCGCCGGAGGCGGCGCAGCAGATTGTCGCGCGGCGCGCGGAACTGACTCCGGAGGAACTGTCCTCGCCGCAGTGGCTGCTCGGTTCGGGGATTCTCGATCCGGCGGCACTCGCGGTGCTGCAGGAGCGCCTGACGACGCGGGCGCTCCAGTTCCGAATCGAAATTCTCGGCTACGGGGACCATACTAAGCTGATGCGGCGCTATGAATGGATCGTGGAAATGCGGGGCTCGACGGCGCAGGTACTGTACCATCGGGACCTGACCAACCTCGGCCAGGCGTGGCCCATTGACGAAGAGAAGTACATCCCGCGGCGCGAGCAGTAGCGCCGGCCGCGGGCAGGAATGCTCGGCATGATGACGAAGATGCGCAAAGTACTCTGCCTCGACTGGGACAAGCGCTCGCTGCGCCTGGTCGTGGCGCGGGTCGGCCGCGGGCGGGTGACGCTCGAGGACGCCCATTCCAAGTGGTTCCCCAACCAGGTGGACGCCGACGATCCGCAGGTGCTCGGCGAGTTCATCCGGGCAGTGATGCGGCAGTTCAACCTGCACCACCGCACGGTCGTCGTGGATATTCCGCGCGAACGGTCGGTCATCAACCGGCTGACACTGCCGCCGACCCCGTCGCACGAGGTCGCGGCGGCCGTGCAGTTCCAGGCGCTGAAGGAACTGCCCTTCCCGCCGGAGACCGCCGCGATCGACTTCCTCGTACTGAAGCGGGACGAGCGCGGGTGGGTGACGGAAGTGCTGCTGGCCGCGGTGACGCACGAAACGCTGGACCGTGTGCGGGCGACGTGCGCGGCGGCCGGATTGACACCGGTTCGGATCGGGTTGCGGCCGTACGCGAATATGTTGAGCGTGCTGCGCGCCCGGAATGCGGCCGATCGCAACGTTCTGCTGGTGGATGTCGGCCCGGGGGCGACGGAGATCGACATCATCCGCGGTGAGGTGCTGGCGTTCGCGCGGTCGGCGAACGTGAATGTGCCGCCGCCGCCGGGTGACTGGGGTGCGCACGAGGACTCGCGCATCATCTCGATCGCGGACATTCGCGATTATGGTGCGACCGACGATGCGCTCAGCAACGCGGTCGACGAGTTGCTGAAGGAGGTCCTGCGGACACTCGCCGCGTACCGGGCGACGGAGCCGGAAGTTGCGCTCGACGAAGTGATCGTCGCCGGCGGCACCGGGGTGGAGCCGGAACTGGCCAGCCGGCTGGAAGAACGGCTGCATGTCCCGGTCCTGCTGTTCGACCCGACGCCGACGCTGGGCGGCGTGAAGGATGATACGGCCGGGAAGGCGAAGAAGCTGCGTTCGTTCTCCGCAACACTGGGGCTGGCGTGGGGGCTGAGCGAAGAGGGCCTGCTGGCGCTGGACTTTCTGAACCCGAAGAAACCGATCCCGGCCGGCGAGGCGCTGCGGAAACGCATGCGACTGATCGGGCTCGCGGCGGCCGCGTTGTTGATTGCGGTGGGCGGTCTGTACGCACGGAGTTACCTGGAGTTGCGGCAGCAGTTCAAGCAGGTGGATGCCCAACGGGAAGCGCTGGCGGCGGATGTGCGGGCGAAACTCGAGTTGAAGCACGCGGCGGATATCGCGGAGGACTGGGGGCGCGAAGCGGTCTGGGCAGACGAGTTGCTCAACGTCGTGCAGGTCATGCTGGAGCCGGGGGCACAGCCCGGCGAGCGCATGGTGGTGCAGACGATCGTGCTGGACAGCACGGCGCGGCGGCCCGGCATCAAACTGACGAATGTGCATGCGGTGGACTGGCAGGTGCCGCGGGAGTTCGAGAAGCGGCTGAACGAAGCGCGCAGCGAAGACAACGTCCGCTTGTACGAAGCGGCGCAGGGGGTCTGGTCGAGTCTGGGCGACGCGCGGAAGTTCTTTGGGCGCACAGACCTCAACGTGACGCTGCGGGCGCTGGAGGAATTCCGCGCCAAGGAGCCGCAACGGAACCAGTTGCGACGGCAGGAACTGCAACAGTTGCGGGTCCTTGGTCCGAACGGAGGACAGCGATGACCCAGCGCGAGCGCATTCTGGCGTTGTGCCTCGTGGGGGTGCTCGGCTTCCTGGGCGTGGCTGTCGTGGTGGACCGCGCGCTTATCAAGCCGATGCGCAACCTGCAATCGAATATCCAGGTGGCGGAAGAGCGCCGCGACGAATTGGACCGCGAACTGGCCCGGCTCGCAGCGCAGGAAAGGCGCTGGCGCGAGCTCACGCGGCGCACGTTCAGCGCGGACGAGCGCGAGGCGCAGCAGCGCTTCCGGGAAGAGCTGCAGGCGCTGCTCGAGAAACACGGCATGACCGACGTGCGTGTGACACCTCTGATGCGCAACGCGCGGCAGCGCGGTCTTGTCGAGATGCCCGTCATGGTGACGGCGCGTGGGCCGTTGAATTCGGTCGTGGGTTTCCTGTGCGACTTCTACCAGCGCGGTTATTTGGCGCGGATCGACCGGCTGACGCTCGGGGCCGATCCGGCCGTCATTTCCGAGTACAACGCGGCGGCCACGCGGGCGCGGACGACGAATACGCCGCGCGGCCGCGGGCGCACGGGCAGTGGCGCGAACGCCGCCGGTCCGGAACTGAGCATCAACATGACGGCGGTCACGGTCGTGCTGGAGCGGCAGAAGGGGCTCGACCACCCCGTGCTGCCGGCGGAGTTGGGCGAGACGAACGGCACGCGGCTGCTACGTCCGGTCGACGCGTACGACCTGATCGTCGATCGCAATCCATTCCGCCCGTACGAGCCGCCGCCGCCCACGCCGCTGGTGCGGGACCCCGAGCCGGGCCCGGTCGTGGTGGCGCCACCGCCGGAGCGCCATCCCGAGCCCGTTGTGGTGCCACCGCCGCCGCCGCCCGACGCGATTGTCTCGGGGATCGAGTCCTGGGAAGGGCAGCGCGTGGCGTATGTGCTCTTTGATCCGCGCACCGGAACGGCCCAACTGCGGCCGGTGTACGAGGGTGCGTCCCTGTTCGATGGGGGTGGCACGGTTATCCTGATTCACCGGGATGGGCTCGTGGCGCGGGTGGAGAAGGATGGGGAGGTACGGGACTACTTCTACGCCCGTGGCAGCAATTTCCGCGACCGGGAAGAATTGAGCGCGATCCAGCATCCTTCCGTCTGGGCGGCGTTACAGCGCCGTTCGTTGTAGTGGGGCCGGTGTCGTGGGGCAGGGTACACGCCCGGGCTCCTGCGGGTGGTGGGGTGCGAGGCGGCCCGCGCGCCGGCGGAGAACTCCAAGTTACGGACGTAACCTCTCGCCGGTGGCCGGTTTGCTGCTGAAGTCCGAGGGGTGAACTGGGCGAAATGGCTGTCACCCGGAGGGGGTTCGCGGGTATAAATAGCGGACGCTCCGGCGGCCCGGGGGCCGCTTTGTTCTGCGCGGAGCGCAATGCCGGCGGAGCGACCCGGCAGCACGGCCCCACGGGGCGGTGGTGCGGGGCGCCCAAGGGTCAGATCGAGGTCCCGGGTCGGGCCGGTACGGGTCGACCAGCGTTTCGAGAGGTATTTCGTGATGATGACGCGAAGCACGCAGCGCCGGTGGTGGGGACGTGGTGCCGCGATGGTGGTGGCGACTGCGGTCGTCCTGGCGGGCACTGTGGCGACGGCCCAGCAGCCGGGTGGTAATGGCAACCCGCCGCCGGCGGAGCCGACGCCACCGACGACGCAGGAGGCGGAGGCCTGGCGTCAGCTTCTCGAAATGGAAGCGCAATTCAAGCGCGAGCAGGAAGCGAAGGAACAGGCCGCGCGTGTGGCGGCGGCGGCGGCAGCGCGCGAGGCGCAGCCCCCTCCGACGACCCAGCCAGCACCGGGCAGCGACCCGGAAGCGGCCGCCGAGCAGGAGGCCGAGGGCACCCCAGCGCAGACCGAAGCGCAGAATCTGGCGGAACTGGAGGAGCGGGCCCGGGTGGCCGCCGCGCGGTTGCAGGAACAGCAGACGGCGGTGAGCGATGTGCCGGCGGACTTCGTCGGGCCGCCGCTGGGGCTGGCCAATGATCCGAGTATCGGGGCGAGCGGGCTGGCGCCTGGTACGGTGATCGCGACGCCGGTGGAGCCGGTCGCGGCGACGGCGCCCGGTGGCACAGATGCGATGGGTACCGTGGGTGGCGCCGGTGCGGTCGAAGAGGCGCCGGCGGACGGGCGCGATACGTGGTTCGTGTTCGATCGCATGCCGTGGGAAGAGGTGGTGCGGCTGTTCGCGGAGAAGATCGGCAAGCCGCTGCTGGATGCGGGCAACCTGATTATCGGGGGCGAGCTGACCTACGTCAGCCCCCGGAGTTTCACCAAGGACGAAGCGGTCGACGAGCTCAACCTGCTGATGCAGATGCAGGGGTATCGCTTCGTCGAGGAGCAGTATCACATCCGCGTACTGCCCGTGAACGAGATGCACATGCACGTGCCGCTCGACATGGTGTTCCCCTCGGTCGCGGCCTTCCACCGGGCCAATCCGCGCGACATGGACTACGTGACGGTGTTTTACCAGGTTGAGGATCGTTCGGCGGGACAGTACGTCGACATGTTCCAGTCCGCACTGTCAGACAATGCGCGCATCGACGCGTTGGCAGAGAGCAACCAGATTCGCATCACGTCCATTGCGCGCGACGTGCGGAAGTTCCTCTACCTGAAGGATCTGATTGACCTGTCGGAACGGGATCCCCGGCAACTGCGCTTCTTTGACATCAAGACCAATGCCGTCGACATCGAGCAGCGCGTGCGGGCGTTCCTGCAACTGCGACCGCGGGCGACGGTGCGCATGGCGATTGATCCGCGCACGCGGCGCCCGATGCCGCAGGCGGCGACGGATGAGACCGAAGATGTGCTGATGGTTTCGGATGAACGCACGAATTCGATCATTGTGAAGGCGACGCCGGCGAAGCTGCTCGAGATCGAGAACCTGATCCGCGAACTGGACAAACCGGCGGACATCGGCGAGTTCCGGACGCAAGTGCATGAAGTCAAGTACGCTGACGCGACCGAGATCGCGACGCTGCTGAACCAGATCTTCCAGCAGGAACAGGGCCAGGGCGCGCAACCGAACTGGCAGGCCCAGCGGCAGTTGGAGGCGATGCGGCGCATTCAGGCGCAGCAGGCGGCGCAGGCCCGTGCGCGGGCGGCGCAGCAGGGGCAGCCGGTGCAGCCCGGCCAGCCCGTGGTGGTGCAGCCGAACCTGGGGCCGTCGCCGGAGGACATCCTGGCCGAGGGCATCTACGAACGAGCCCGGAAGACGATCCGCATGGTGGCGGATGCGCGCCGCAATCTGCTGATCGTGTACGCCAATGATGAAGGACAGGAACGCGTCGCAAAGCTGGTCGGCGACCTGGACAAGGCGAAGACCGACAATTTCCGCACGTTCGTGGTCGAACAGGCCAACGTCACCGAGCTGGCGCCGCTGCTGACGGAAATCGTGGCCGGCATGACGCAGTCGGTGTCGCGCGGGCGCCCCTCGATCGTCCCCGACTGGTCCCGGAGCGTGCTGCACGTGGTGGCTGAGCCGGACCAGATGGAGCAGATCGAGGCGCTGATCGTGCAGTTGGACGTGGCGTCACCCGAGCTGGAGCGCTATGTCGTCACGCTCGAGCGGCTGCGGCCGAGCCAGGTAGCCCAGATGGTGCAGGCGCTGCTGGCGAGCGGGGCGCGGGGGAGCGTGGCGGCCCCGCGCGGTCCGCGGTTCCCGGGGCGGCCGATGCCGATGCAGGCCTCCGGCGGGGGCAGCGAAAACTTCCAGGTCATCCCGCTGGACGAGGCGGGCGTCTTGATCGTGCTGTGCACGCCGGTCGACTGGGAGAAGATCGAGCAGACCATCACGATGTGGGATGAGCGGGCGATGAGCAGCGCGCCGCGGTTGGAGACCTACGAGGTGCTGCGGGGCAACGCGAGCACGATCGCCCAGACGCTGACCAACTTCTACCGCTTCTTTGACCACCCGGTGTTGGGGCGCTCGGCGGTGGCGATCCAGGCGGAGGGCACCCGGATCATGGTGCAGGCGGTCGAGCCGGCGCAGCAGGAAATCGCGGCGCTGCTCGAGGTGCTGGACGTGGACGATGCGGCCGACCGGATCGAGATTCTGCCGCTCGCACACGCGGATGCGCAACAGGTGGCGCAGCAGGTGGCGCAGCACTTTGCCCAGCGCGGGGCGCGGGGCGCGCCCGGTCGCGGCCCGATCATCCAGGCGGAGCCGGTGACCAACGCGCTGATCGTGCAGGCCGAGGCCGCTGACCTCGAGAAGATCATGGACCTGGCGCAGCGGATCGACGAGGAGGTTGGTCGGTCGTCGCCGGAGCAGCGGTTCTTTGATCTGAAGTTTGCGGATGCCCGTGAAGTGGCGAACGCGGTGCAGGCGCTGTTCGGCGCCGGCGGCGGGCGCTCGGGCCGGCCCGGCATGGGCGGTCAGGTGCGGGCGGTGGCAGCCAATGCGCGCGTGATTGTCGAGGCGCCGCGGGAGAAGCTCGCGCAGATCGAAGCATTCATCGCGGAATTGGATGATCCCCAGGGGAACGAAATCGTCATCAAGACGATCAAGCTGCCGGGCGCGGACGTGACGGCGATCGCGCGGCGCCTGCAGACGGCGTTCCGCGAGAAGCGGAACATGAGCGCAATCTTCGACGCCGACCCGAGCAGCGAGACCATCCTGCTGACCTGCACGCGTGATGCGCTGTCGGAGGCGGAGCGGTTGATCGAGGAATCCGCCGAGGCGTCCCGCGGGGTCGCTCCGTTGGTCGAGTTCCGGCAAATGCAGTATGCCCAGGCGACCGATGCCTCGGAGTGGCTGCGCGAACAGCTCATCAACTACATGCAGACGCAGCTCGGGCGGGGTGCGGCCCAGCTCATCAAGGTGACGGCCGACGCCCGCACCAACCGGGTCGTGATTAACGGTCCGGAGGTCGCGGTGCGCTACGGCATGACGCTGCTCGACAACTTCGACGTCGAACCGGGCGGGCCGCCGATCTCGATCATGCAGACCGAAGCACGGAAGCTGTCGGGGCTCGACCTGCGGGCGCTCGCCAACAGTCTGACGCAGACCTTCCGCGCGGATCCGCCGCGGCCGGACCGGCTCGTGCCTTCGTTTCAGCACGATGAATCCACGGAAATCCTCATCATCAATGCGCCCAAGGACATGTATGAACGGATCAATGAGCTGGTGACGAAGTTCGAAATCGAGACGCAGGACCAGCGGCTCGAGCAGAAGTTCATCGCCGTGAAGAACGCCGAGGTGACCTATGTCGCCGACCAGGTGCGGGCCATCCTGAGCGTGCGCGTGGCGGGCATGCGCGGCCGCCAGGTCGTGGAGCGCATCCAGATCCAGCCCGACACCCGGCAGAACCAGATGGTGGTCACGGCGCCGGCTTTCGTGATCCCGATGGCGGAGGAACTGGTCGCGCAACTCGACCAGGTCGGGACGACCCCCGACCGTATGAAGCTGATTGCGCTGGAGAACGCCGACGCGACCGCGGTGGCGGGTATTCTTCAGAACCTGCTGCGCGAGCGCATCCGGCAGAAGCGCGACCTGAGCATCGCGGCCGAGCCGATGACCAATTCCCTGATCGTGAATGGTGACCGCAGCGACTTCGAGGAAATTGAGCGCTGGTCGCGCGAGCTCGACTCGCAGGCCGTGGTGCGCGTGAGCGAGCCGGTCATCTACGAGTTGCGCAATGCCAACCCGTGGGAAGTCCTGCCGATTCTGAACGCGACGTTTGCGCCCAAGCGTGGCCAGGCGAACCGCCTCGCCGACATGTCGTTCAACGTCATCGGCGGGCAGGCGCTCGTCGTACAGGCCCCGGAGGAGGAACTGCCGAAGATCGCGGAAATGATCGCACAGTTGGACGCGATCGGCCTGGCACAAGGCAGTGAGCCGCGCGTCGTGGACCTGCGACACGCCGCCCCCGACGAAATCGCTGCCACCATCAACCAGATGTACGGCCGCAGTGGACCGCGGCGCCCCGGGCAGGGCGAGCAGTCCATGGCGCAGGCGTCGGTCTCGAACGGCGCGCTGGTGATTTCGGCGCCGAAGAAGCAGTTCGACCAGATCATGGAGCTGATCGACGAGCTCGACCGGCCGAGCCCCGAGGGTGTGCAGGTGCGCACCTTCACGCTCAAGACGCTCAGCGCCGTGCAGGTGCAAATCGCGGTGGCGGGCTTCCTGCGGGATGCCGGCGCGAACATGCGCAAAGGCGACCTCAAGCCGGGCGCGTTCGCCGAGCCGATGACGAACACGCTGGTGGTGCTGGCGCCGGCCGCGACGATGCCCTTTGTCGAGTCGCTGATCAACGAGCTGGAGGGCAAGGGGCCGCGGCGGTCCGACGTGCGGGCGTACGACCTCGTGAACATGCGCGCCGAGCAGATCGCGCAGAACGTCGACCAGATGTTGAAGGCCAAGGTGGTCGAGCGCGAGGGGGCCCGGCAATCGACGGTGCAGACCGGTGTCTTCTTCCACCCCGGGGGCGTAAACCGGCTGTTCGTGTATGCACCGGAAGATTACCAGGAAATGGCGGCGCAGCTGATCGCAATGGTGGATGTTGAAGGTAGCGGTGGTGAAGTGACGCACATTGTCTCGCTCGTCACGAGCGACGCCAACGCCCTGGCGCAGGCCCTGACCCAGGGGCTGGGCCAAACCGGGCAGGCGGCCACGCTGCGAGTCGCGCCAGTGCAGGCCAGCGGTGCGCTGATCATCCGCGGCTTGCCGAAGGATGTGGCCGAGGCGGAGCAGCTCGTCGCCCAGCTCGAGGGCACCATGTCGAACGCGCCGGAGCTGCGCGCGTTCGCGCCGAAGTACGTCTCTCCGGATCGAATCCGAACGGTGATCGAAGAGGTGTACCCGCTGACGGGGCGTGGCACCGTCGATCGCGTGACCGTGAGCGTCAGCGACTACGACAACCGCGTGTTTGTGAACGCGACGCGCCGACTCATGCGCGAGGTGCAGGCCCTCATCGAGCTGGTCGACGTCAGCCCCTACGGCGAGGGCGAAGACCCGCTCGCGCTGCCCGGTGGCCGCATCGTGCAGTTTGTCGACATCAAGCGCGGCCGGGCGAGCGACATCGCCTGGGACGCACGGCAGATGTTCCCGCCGGAGTCGGCGGGCGGCCCGAGCATCGAGTCCGACTGGTACGGCGAGTACATCATCGTGAAATGCCGGCCGGAGGAGTTCGAGCGGATCGAGGCGGTCATCCGGGAGTTCGAGAGTCGCACGCGGCAGGAGCGGAAGATCGTCACGCTGCGGCCGAACCGCGAGGCGGCCGAACTGATCGAGTACCTGCGGCTGCGGGGTGAAACCGTGGAGTTCCAGCGGTTGGATGTCCCGCGGCAGATCGACACGATCGTCGAGGACATCTGGCCGGAAGGCGAGTATCCACCGGGGTATCGCGAGCGCGAGGGACAGGGCCAGAACCGCGAAGCGCCGCCGGCGCCGCCGGCGCGCCGCGAGTCGGCGCCGCCTGCACGAACGGCACCCGCGCCCTCCCCGGCTCCGCAGGAACGCGAGCGGGAACGGCCGGCGGCCGATCGCGGCGGCAGTGCCGCGCGCACGGCGCCGCGGGTGGCCCTGGCCCTTTCCGGGAGTTTGGCGACCGAACTGGTTAGGGAGCTTGAAGCACCCGCGGCGCGGGTGGAAAGCCGCCTGGTTGGGGCGCGCGCAACGGACGTGCCTGTGCTGCGGCGCACGGTGTCGGAGGGGGTGGTGCGGCTCGCGGCGTACGCCGAGGAGGACGACGGGGTCCCGGTAGCGCCCCGGACGGCGCGCCCCGCCGCCGCGGAGCCGCCGGCCACAGGAAGTACAACGACGAAGGCGGTGGAGCGCGAGCCGGTGCGGGTGGTGGAGCAGCCGGATGGCTCGTTGATCATTACGGGGCCGCGCGAGAACGTCGAGGACGTGGTCGATGCGATCAACACGATCACCGAGGACCTGGCGACGGGCGAAGTCATCCGCATCTTCCGCTTCCGCTTTGGTGATGTGAACGCCGCGGCGGAAATCCTCACCATGATGTTTGACGTGCGGCAGACGCGCATGGCCGTTCCGCAGCAGCCCCAGCAGCAGCGGCCACAACAGCAGCCGGGTCGTGAAGGGCAGCGTGACGATCAGCAGAACCTGATGGAGCAGATGCAGCGCATGTTCGGCGGCCCCCAGGCGCCGCAGCAGGGTGGGCGCGCGACGGCCACGCCGATGCGGATCGCCACCGATCCGAGCCACAACTACCTGATCATCAAGTGCGAAGCGTCGCTGTTGCCGGAGATCCGGCAGTTGCTGCGTGAACTCGACATCCCGCCGGGCGAGGTGCAGATCCGCGTCTTCCAGTTGCGCAACCTGGTGGCCGACGAAGCGGCCGCGGGCATCAGCGACGTGCTGGGCATCTCGAAGGTGCGGCAGCGGCGCACGGCCGCACCGGGCGCGGCGGCCCGCAATCCGCAGCAGCAGCTGGTGGAGATGTTGCAGCAGCAGATGGTGTCGGTGGCCGGAGTGGAGGGCGGTGCGAAGGTGGAGCGGGTGGAGATTGTTCCGAATTCGACGACGAACTCGCTGCTTGTGTCTGCGCCGCCGGAGGTGATGTCCCTGATTGAACGCGTCATTACGGAACTGGAGGCGCTCGAAGGTCGCGAAGTGATGGGCATCTACCACCACCCGCTGGCCAACGCGAAGGTGTTGGACATCCTGCCGCTGTTGCAGGAGGTCTTCAGCGGGGCCGCTTCGGCGGCCGGTCGTGGTCGCGGCATGTCGCCGGCGGCTCTCGGCCCGGTCACGATCTCCGGTGATCCGCGGAACAACACGGTGATCTTCTCCGCCCAGGCGAAGGACGAGGAGGCGGTGCGGCGGCAGATCGACGTGCTGGACATTGCGGGCAATGTGGCCGATGCGCAGTTGTACGTATGCCAATGGGGGGATGCGGCGGCGATCGCGGCGGTGCTGGAACCGCTGTACGCGGCGCGGGCGGGCCGGGGGGCGCCGGGCGTAGGCGAAGTACGCATCCTGGCAGAGCCGGCCACCAATACGCTGCTGGTCTATGCCCCGCTGGACAAGCTCGACGAGATCTTCACGAAGGTGGAGGCGCTCGACAAGCTGCAGCAGCAGGCCATTCGCGAGCTGGACATCGTGCATGCTAATCCCGAGGAAGTTGCGGCAAAGCTGAGCACGTTCTTCGGCGATGCGGCCGGGGCGGGCGCGGCGCGGCCGCGCGGGCGGGGTGCGGCGACGGCCGGCGGGCGCATCCTGATCTACGGGGACAAGGCGGCGAAGAAACTGCTGGTGCGGGCGCCGGACGAGATCTACGCGCAGATCGTGGAGCTGCTGCCGACACTCGATTCCCCTTCGCAGGATTTGAAGCTGGAACGCTACCAGTTGCGCTACGCGGACGCGACTTCGGTGGTCGAGTCGGTGAAGTCGGCCATGCAGGAATACTTGCAGCTTGCCCGGCTCACCGGTCAGGAAACCGACTTTGATGCGTTCACGGTGATGCCTGACCCGCGCACGAACAGCGTCTCGGTGGTCGGATCGGACCGCACGTTCGCCTTCGTGGGCACGGTGATCCAGGCGATCGATGTCCCCACCCCGGCTGACCAGAAGCCGCGCTTCGAGACCTTCGTGCTCGACGAAGCCGATGCGCAGGTTGTGGCCGAGGCCATCAATGCGCTCGCGGCCGGTGGCAGCACGGGGTCCGGCGGGCGTGGCGTGGCGCGCGGTGCGGGCGGACGTGATCTCCAGGTGACCGCGGTAGCGGATCCGGTGACGAACGCCGTGCTGGTGTTTGGGCGGCAGGAGGATGTGGACTTCGTGGCGCAGACGGTCATCGAGCGTTACGAGGGCAGCATCGGCGGCCGCATCCAGATCGCATCGATTCCGGTCACGAACGTGCCGCCGACGCAGATCGTGGGCTTCATCTGGCAGTTCGTCGAAGTGCGGGCCGCCGCGACCGGCACCGGGCGGACGGGGCGGCCGGCCGGCGCAAACATGGACGCGGCCGGTCCGAAGATCGTGCCGAACGATGCGGAGGGTGTGCTGATTGTGCAGGGCACGCGTCGTCAGATCGAGGATGTGCGTAAGCTGGTGGCCGAGTTCGACAGCACGCAGTTCCAGCTCGAACCGGTCCGTGTCATCCAGGTGCCGCGGAGCCAGGACGCGCTGGTGCTCGGCCCGGAGGTGGAGCGCATCATCACCCAGGCCGAACAGGCCCAGTTCGCGAGCACGGGGCGCCCGCCGCGGGCGATCACGATCGGGACGGATGCCTTTACCAACAGTCTGATCGTGTCGTGCGATCCGTCGCTCTATCCGGTGGTCGAGGGGATCGTGCGGCAGCTTGGCGACATCGGCACCTATACCCAGACGACGACGATTCTGGAGTTGGATCGCCTTTCGGCGGATGAAGCGCAGCGGATCATCAACGAGTTGCAGGCGCAGCGACGCGGCAGTACGACCCCGGCGCGGCCGGGCGGAATCCGCACGGGCACGGGAACGACCCCGCGGCCGGGAGCGATTCGACCGACGGGTAACTTCCAGCGCGGCACGGGTGGCGGTGGAGGTGGTCGGGGCGATGGGCGGCCGGTGCGGGGTTCGCGCCTGCCAACGATCGTGCCGGGCGTCGAGACGCCGGGCTGGATGGAGACCTACATCGCGGCGCTGCCGATCACACCGCTGTTCACTGGCGTGCTGTTCACCGAGGAAGTGGCCGCGGGAGACGACCAGGTCGCGACGCAGCCGACCGGGCGGGTGCGGCTGCCGGCGGGGGGCGGCCAGGATCCGGCCGTGCTCGACCAGGTCATCACCGGCCTGTCGGGTGTGAGCGGCGCGTTGAAGAGTGACGTCAGCGCGACGGCGATCGACAGCAAGCGGCTGGTGATCACGGGGGATGCCGAGGACATCGAGTTCATCAAGCAGATTCTCGCGATGATGGAGGCGACGCGCTCCCCGGCGATTATCGAAGTATTTGTACTGCGCGAGGCGAAGGCGGTTGCGCTCGGACCGGTGATCGAGCAGGCCGTGCAGGCGATGACGAGCATCCGGACGGAGTCGCCGGGCCCGCAGGACCGTTTCAGCATCAACATCGAGGCCCGCAGCAACTCGCTGATCGTGGCGGCCTCGGAAGAGCTGATGGACATGATTGCGGAGCTGATTGAGCGGCTGGATGTGCCGCGCGATGAGGGGCTCGGGACCGACTTCCGGGCCGTCACGTTGCAGCACACGCGGGCTTCGCAGGCGGTTGCACTGCTGCGGCCGCGGATCGAGGAGTTGAACCGGCTGCGGCAGGTGCCGGCGGATGCACAGGCCTCGATCTCGGCCTTCGACATCAGCAACAGCGTGTTCATCATCGGTACGCCGAAGGACGTGCACGACATCGAGCGGATGATCCAGATGATCGACATCGAGGTGGACGCCGCGGATGATGCCCCGAGCTTCGTGCAGGCCGACGTGATTCTGGTGCCGGTCGAGAATGCCCAGGCGACGCGGATTGCGACCGTGCTCACCGACATGATCAACGAGCAACAGGAAGCGGCGCGTGCCGCCCTGACAGCGGCGCAGCCGGGTCGCGACTTCGTCCGCACGCTGCGGTTGCGGCTGCCGGACGGCCGGGAATTGCCCGCGCTCGACCTGCAGCGACCGATCCGCATCATCGCGGAGGAGGGCACGAACTCGCTGCTGATCTTCTCGACGCCGAAAAACAACGAGGCGCTGATCGAGATCGTGCGCGTGTTCGACACGCTGCCGGTGGGTGCGGATACGGACGTGAAGGTGTTCGTGCTGAAACATGCTGGTGCGGAGCGGGTGGCGCAGCTCGTGCGGGACATTTTCGCCGACAAGGCACCGCTGCGACGGCCGAGCGAGGGAACCGGAACGGGGCTCGAAGCCGGGAAGCTGCCGCCGCTGCCCGAGGGCGTGGCCGGCGGACTGCCCTATCCGCTCTCGGTCCAGCACGACGCCCGCAGCAATGCGGTGGTGATTGTCGGCCGGTCGGATGCGGTGCTGCTGGCGGGTGGCCTGATCGCGGAACTGGATCGGCCGGCGGGCGACCTGGGAGTGCAGGCGCACCTGGTAGGGTTGCGCCACACCCAGGCGGCCCAGCTCAAGGAGAAGCTCGACACGCTGCTGGCGGACCGGTTGCGGGCGTTTGGCGCGGACGCGAATACGGCCCGGGACAGCGCCATCATCCAGGCCGACGAGCGCTCCAACCAGCTCATCGTCATCGCGGCGGACGACACTTTCGCGATGGTGGAGAAGCTGGTGCTGGAGCTCGATCAGGCGGCGCCGTACTCGGTTGTCGATCTGCGTTACCGGCGGCTGACTTATGCCGATGCCGGCAAGTTGCAGGCCATGATCGAGGAAGTCTTCAACGCCAAGCGTGAGGCCGAACGGAGCACGAACAACCGCAGCACGGATACGCTCACGATCATCGCGGACGCGCGCAGCAACGCGCTGCTGCTGACCGGTACGCGCGACTATCTCGAAGAAGCCGGTAAGCTGATCGACGACCTCGACCAGGAGTTCGACGGCGGCCTCGTCTTCCAGGCCATCCGGCTGCGTTTTGCGGCTGCGGGCCATATCTCCGCGCTCCTGCGGGACATGGTGAGCAACGTGCTGACGCAGCAGGAGTCGCGGCTGAAGGGCACGCCGATTCACATCACGGCCGACCCGGTGACCGACACGCTGCTGATTGCGGCGGCGCGCGAGGACATGGCCCTGATCACGCGCTGGGTTGAAATCATGGACGAGCCCAGCCGCATCGGGCAGCAACTCGCGGTGATTCCGCTCGGGCGGGCCCGGGCGGAGCGGGTCAGCCAGATGGCGACGGAGTTGTTCGCAGCCCGCAGCGGCGACGCGACCACGGGACAGATCGACCTGAACGTACGGCATGACGAAGCCACCAACTCGGTCATTGCCTTCGGTCCGCCCGCGTTGCTCGGGGAGATCGAGAAATTCGTCCGTGAAATCGACAGCGTCGAAGCCGTGGACGGCAACCAGGTGCGCTTCTTCAAGCTCCTGCAGGCGAACGCGGAGGATGCGGGCGAACTGTTGAACCGCATCCTTGAACTGCGTGGCGGCACGGTTGGCGGCGGCACCGGAGCAGGAGGCACGACGCAGACCGAGGCCGACAAGCGCGTCATGCTGGTCTTCCAGCAGCAGTCGGACGCCCGCTCGATCGAGACACTCCGCGCCATGCGGCGGGATATCCAGGTCATCGCGGACGTGCGGACGAACTCGCTGATCGTGACCGCCCCGGTCGAGAGCATGGGCCTGATGGAAGCGCTCGTACGGCAGGTGGACGTACCGCCCGAGGATGCCAAGCTGCGCGTCATGCGGTTGATCAATTCCGACGCGGAGCAGATGGTCACGATGCTGCAGGAGTTGTTCCAGCGGCGGACGACCGGTACGACAGCCGGGGCCACCGACACGGAGCGCGTGCTGGTGCTGGGTGAAGCGACCGGTGGGCGACAGGAGGTTGCGTTCACCGTCGACAAGCGGACGAACTCGCTGATCGCGGCCGGCACACCCGGCTACCTCGACCTGGTCGAGGAACTGGTCGAGGAGCTCGACCGGCGCGAGATCGACGAGCGCGAGGCGGAGATCTATTCGCCGCGCAACCTCCAGGCGACCGTATTGGCCGAGTCGATTTCGCAGTGGAGCCAGGAAGAGCGGCAGCGGCTGGAAGCTCGCGGGCAGGATATCTCGGCCGGCGTGCTGGATGCGATCGAGGTGGGTGCGATTGCGAACGAGGACGCCAACCGCGTGATCCTGACGTTCAACCCGCGCATGCGCAGCAAGATCATGAAGGTCGTGGATGCCCTCGACCAGGTGCAGCCGCAGGTCATGATCCAGGTGCTCATCCTCGAAGTGAGCATGGACAACACGCTCGAACTCGGCGTCGAATTCGCCTTCCAGGATCTGCAGTGGGCCAAGGCCGGTCCCCAGGACACGACCACGTTCGACTACGTGCTGGGGACGGACCTCGGTGCGGCCGGCAGCGGTTTGGGTGGGTTCAGCTTCACAATCACCGGTGCGGATTTCAACTTCCTGTTCCGGACCCTGCAATCAGAAGGCAACCTGCAAGTACTCAGCCGGCCGCAGATCGTGGCGTTGAACAACCAGCAGGCGCTGATCGCAGTCGAGGATGACGTGCCCTACCCGACAGGGTCATCGACGACCTCCACGGGGCAGCTCGTGACGACCGTCGGCCGTGAGCGCGTCGGTATTCGGCTCGAAGTCACGCCACAGATCAATCCGGACGGTTTTGTGCAGATGGAGATCCGGCAGGAGGTTTCCGACTTCACGGATTCAACCGTGGCGGTCGGACCGGGACTTACTGCGCCGGTGTTCCTGCGGCGCGAAGCCGAGTCGCGGGTCGTGGTGCGCGACGGCGAGACGGTGGTGCTCGGTGGTCTGATTACCCAGCGGCAGCAGAACAACGAGCAGAAAATCCCGCTGGTGGGAGATTTCCCGCTGCTCGGCATGCTGTTCCGCACTCAAACCGACCAGCAGAAGCGAACGGAACTGCTTGTGGTGCTCACGCCGCGCGTCATCCGTACACCAGAGGATTACCGCCGCGTGTCAGCGCAGGAGCGCGATCGCCTCGCGGTCATACCGGGCGAAGTGCTGACGAGCGATCTGATGGAAGGACTCCGCGTCGATCCGGAGAAGCTCGACGAAATCATGGCCCGGCAGCGCAACGGCGAGGCCGGGACCTTCGCTCCGATGGCCACGCCACCGCCACTCGAGGCCGACCGGGAGGAGTACGGCCCGTTGCGTCCGGCGCTGCGTCCGGCGACGCCAACGCGGGAGCCGGAGCCGGGCTCGTACGACGTACCGGTGAGTCTGCTGAACGGAGCGCGGCCGGTGGTCGTGCCACCCGCGGCGTCAGCGTCGAAATGAGGCCCGGTCGGGCCTGGTGTGCGCCGGTGTGCTCGCACCCCCAAGAAGCGAGGTGGATCACGACAGGCCGGAATGACAGGCGGGCTTCACGAGCGGTTCGGTGTTGCGCGGGTACGGCGGCGCTGCTGCTGGGGGTGCTCTGCGGGTGCCAAACGGGCGATCCGGCCACTCCGGGGGGCGGGTCGGAGTTACACGGGACTGCTTGGCCGGCGGGCCTGCGCGACGACGTGACCGAAATCGTGCAGATCCCGCAGAGTCCGCCGTGGATCATGGGCGACGATGGGCGCGTACGGGGACTGAAGGTCCTGCTGTACTTCGTGAGTGCGGCCAGCGGAAAGGGTGAATTCGTCGGCGGACCAATTGCGGTGCAACTCCGCGTATTTCGCCCGCAGCCCGATGGAACAATCGCACCTGAGATCGCACATGAGTGGCGTTTCGACTGGCGCGCTGCAGCCGGATTTCGAGTGCGGACACGCGCCGTGATGGGTGACTCGTACGGTTTCCTGTTTGCCTGGCCGAACGAGATGATCCTGGATGGCGAGGAGCTCCAGCTCGTTTACAGTTACGAGCGACGTGATGGCCAACGTGTCCTGCGTTCGGGCAGTCGCCTGCGCGTTCCTCTGCCCGCAATCGGTTCGCCGGCGGAGCGTGCGGATCGCGCCCGGCGCGCGCGGCCGGCCCCCGGAGACCCGGCACCTGGTTCGACGTCACGGTCGGAGGCCCCCCCCCGATGATGCCGTGGTGGCCGTTCGGATTCGCCCTGCTCGCGGCCTATATTCTGCAAGCCACCCTGGTCGGCTGGCTGCGATGCGGCTCGTGGGTCGACCTGTTGCTGATGCTGGCGCTGGTTGTCGGTCTGGCAGCGCCGACGGTGGAAGCACGCCTCGCCGGGTGGTTAACCGGACTCGCAGCCGACTTCCAGAGCGTCGGACCCCTGGGGCTGCATGCGTTCGCTTTCGGGCTTGCGCTGTATGTCCTGACGCTGTTGCGCGAGCAGGTCAATCGTGAAGTGTGGTGGGTGCGTTGGCTCGCCGCGTTCGTGGTTGCGTTTCCAGCGCTGCTGCTGGTACGCATCCATGAGCGCGTCTACCAGGGGCTTGCGGGGTTGACGGCCTGGCGCATGCTGGAGCAATCGGTGTTGAGCGCGGCGACGGCGGCGCTGGTGGCGGCCCTGGTGCTGGCGTTGCCCGCCATGGCCCGCTGGCGCAGCCGGCGAGGATCGTACGCGCGTTGGCACTGAGCAGCACTGCGGATGGCGGGGGATGAACGCTGCAGCCAGCGGAGGCCGGAAGCGAGCCCCAACCATACCGAACTGCGCAACTCCACCGGCCGGCCCCCCCCGTTTGCGGGCGTCGATCCGGGGTCCGCGCATTCTCACGCAGTCGTCTTTCCCCGCTGGCGCATCTGCTAGAGGTTCGCCTTGTACCAGTCGATCGAGCGCTCTAGACCCTCCGCGAAGAAGATCTTCGGTTCATAACCGATGACCTGCTTCGTATACGCTACGTCTGCCAGACTGTGGCGCACGTCACCCGGCCGCGGATCCTTGTAGATCGGCTCCAGATTCGTGCCCAGCAGTCGGTTGATGTCCCTGGCGATCTCGTTGAGGGTCGTTCGGTCGCCGCACGCCACGTTCACGACTTCCCCGTGTGTCGCCTGAGCATCCGCCGCCAGCAGGTTCGCGTTCACCACGTTCTCGACGTAGCAGAAGTCCCGGGACTGCTCGCCGTCGCCGTAGATCTCCGGACGCTCGCCCTTCAGCATGCGGCTGACGAATGCCGGGATCACGGCGGCGTAAGCGCCGAACGGGTCCTGTCTGGGCCCGAACACGTTGAAGTAGCGCAGGGAGATGGTTTGCAGGCCGTACACATGCGACCAGCATGAGCAGTACAATTCGGCGGCGAGCTTGCTCACGGCGTAAGGGCTGAGGGGCATGGGCCGCATGTCCACGGTCTTCGGCATCACGGGTGTGTCGCCGTAGGCGCTGCTGCTGGCCGAATAGACCAGCCGCCGCACACCGGCCTCCTTCGCGGAGATCAGCAGGTTGAGCGTGCCGGTGACGTTGATGTCGTTGGCGGGGCGCGGTTCAGCGACGCTGCGCGGCACGCTCGCGCGGGCCGCGAGGTGGAAGACAACGTCGACGCCGCGCATGGCCTGCTGCACGGTGCGCTCGTCGCAGATATCGCCGTCGACCAGCTCGATGCGGTTGGCGACTTCGGCGAGGTTCTCTCGCTTGCCCGTGCTGAAATTGTCGAGCACCCGCACGGGCCGGCCAAACTCGAGCAGGCGCCGAACGATGTGGCTGCCGATGAAGCCGGCGCCGCCGGTCACGAGACTGAGGCTCATGCTGCATCCTTTGTCAGGTTGAAGAAACGGATCGCGTTGGCGGTGGTTGCCGCTGCGAAGTCCTCATAACGTTCGCCGCGCAGTTTCGCAAGGAACTGCGCAGTATGCACCAGTAATGCAGGTACGTTCGGCCGGATGCTGCGGTGCGGCTCAGGGGACATGTAGGGGGCGTCCGTCTCGATCATCAGGCGATCGGCGGGCACATACCGGGCGGCGGCCTGGATCTCGGCCGCCTTCTTGAACGTGACGACACCCGTAAACGAGCAGACGCAGCCGAGGTCGAGTACGCGCCGTGCCAATTCCGGCCCACCACTGAAACAGTGAAACACGACGCGGCCGTGCAGTGCGGGGTGCCCTGCCAGAATCTCGCAGACGCGTTCTTCCGATTTGCGCGCGTGGATGATGACCGGAAGGCGAAGTTCCTCTGCGAGTGCCAGGTGCAGTTCAAACACCTGCTCCTGGGTGGCGCGCGGTGCAAAGTCGTAATGAAAATCGAGCCCCGTTTCACCCAGGGCGACGAGGCGCGGCCGTATTTCCTCGGCCAGACCATGACCGCGCAGCACGGAAGCCAGCGCCGCGAGCCGCTCGGAATCGGCGGTTGCGGCCTCGTGCGGATGGATTCCGGCGGCCATGTACAGCCCGCTCCGTCCGACCAGCAAGGTGGCGGCCGTGTGCGCATCGGTGGGGTTGGTAGCCACGAGAATCAAGCGCGTGACGCCAGCCACCCGTGCGGCCGCCAGCACGTCGTCGACCTGCGTGAGCAGTTCTGGTGAGGTGAGATGGCAGTGTGTGTCGATCAACATCCGAGCATCCGTCCAACGGCCCGCGGATCAGGGTAGGGGGGGCTTCAGAGCGCGTAAAGCACACAGGGCCGCGTTGCGCCGGGTGCGAGCGGAGCGGGTGGATATTGGGTTGGTGGCCGCGGCCCCATGCCCCCTGGTCCACAACCCGCATCGCCGCGCCCTGATCCCGTACCCTGATTCCTACTCCGCGTTCGCGACCTGCTCCTTGATTCGATCGACCGCGCTCTTGATCTCGATGATCTCGCGGCTGATGGCGGCGTCACCGGTCTTGGAGCCCATCGTGTTCGCTTCGCGCAACATCTCCTGGGCAATGAACTCCAGCTTGCGACCGGCCGGTTCGCGGCTGATCAGTAAGCCGTCGAACTGGTCAAGGTGGGCAGCGAGGCGGCTGATTTCTTCACTGATATCGCTGCGTTCCGCATAGATCGAGACTTCTTTCAACAGATCTTCCGCCCCGAGCTGCACGCCACTGCCTGCCAGCAACTGCTGCACACGGGTCCGTAGCCGATCGCGGTATTCCTCGATCACATGTGGCGAACGTGTGCGGACGCGCTCCAGCGCGCCGCGGATGATGCCGCAGTGCACCCGTAGGTCCGCGCCCAGTGCCTGCCCCTCGGCGGCACGCATGGCGATCAGTCGCTCCAAGGCCGCCCCTACCACAGTGCGCAACTGTTGCCATCGCAATTCGCGATCTTCTTGCGCCAGTTCGCTGGGCTGGCACACGCCCGGCAGCGTCAACAGGGTCGCGAGGTCAATCGTGCAGCGGGGGTCGTCGCCGGCCAGCGCGCGGAGTTGTCGCACGTAGGCCGTCACCGCGGCGGAGTTCAACGGCGCTGCGGCGAGTTCGCCCGTACTGCGGACAAACAGCCGCAGGGTCACGCTGCCACGTGTCAGGTGCTCTCGCAGAAGGCGATCGACATCGTTTTCGAGAAACCCGAACTCGTCGGGGAGGTGAATGGACGTTTTTAGATAGCGCTGGTTGAAGGTGCGAATCTCGACATGCAGAACCTGGCCCCCGACCTCGACTTCGGCATCACCGAAGCCGGTCATCGAGTGGATCATGGTTGGCTCCGTGCGGCCCGGCTGATCCGGGGCGCTTCATTCCGCAGGCGGTGGTTCGGTGGCCGGGGGCGCATCTGTCGTGGGCGCCACGGCGGGGGTGGCTTCCGGAGCCGGAGTTGGCGCCGGGGTCTCCACCGGCAGTTCGACATTGTCGGCACTCTCGGCCGCCGGTTCTTCGACTACCGGTTCGGCAGCGGGCGGCGCCGGCGGGCGCGTCAGCGGAGTGACTTCGATCGGGGCGGCTTCTTCCCCGTTGGTCGGCAAGACCAGTGGGGCGGCGGGATCGGTGGGTCCGGTTGTCCCTAGTCCCGGACCGAGTGGACCGAATACAAACGTGAGGATGATGGTGTAGAGCAGGAGTATGCCCGCGCCCACGACTGTGATCCAGGTGAGCACGTCACCGGTTTTCGAGCCGAAGGCGGCCGTAGTGGCAGCCCCGCCGAACGCGCCGGCCAGGCCGACGCCCTTGCCCCGCTGAAGCAGGATCACCAGCATCAGCAGGACGGCCATGATGACGAAGAGAAACGCCAGCAGGGTGTGATACCACTGAACCGCGAGGATCATGCTCGGCCTCGTGTGGGGTCGCTTCGTGAATATCTTTGAGCGCGGTGCCCTCGGCACCCGGATTCCGAACGTCGCAGTATACGGCTACTTGCGAGCTGCTGCCAGCGCGGACGCTGCGATCGCCAGGAAGGAGTCTGCTTTCAAGCTCGCACCGCCGATCAGCCCACCGTCCACATCCGGCTGTCCGAAGATTTCGGTCGCGTTATCGGGTTTCACGCTGCCGCCGTAGAGAATCCGCACCTGGTCAGCGACGTTCCCCACCAGCCGGCGCAGCTCCGCCCGGAGGTGGGCGTGGGCCTCCTGGGCCTGCTGCGGCGTGGCGGTCTCGCCCGTTCCAATCGCCCAGACTGGTTCATAGGCGATCACAAGGTCCATCCCGCTAGCCGGTTGAACGCCCACCAACCCGGCCGTGAGTTGGAACGTGAGCACGTCCAGCGTCTCGCCGGCTTTACGCTCGCCAAGTGTTTCACCAACGCACAGAATCGGTACCAGGCCGGCCTTTCGGGCGGCACGCGTCTTGAGGTTCAGCATGCGGTCATCCTCGTGGTGACCGATTGTGTGCCTTCGTTCGCTGTGTCCGACGAGGACGTACCGGCACCCCGTGTCTGCGATCATGGCCGCCGAGATCTCACCGGTGAACGCACCCTCGTGCTCTTGGTATAGGTTCTGAGCGCCGACGGCAATCTGCGGGCCAACCGTCTCAACCACGGGTAGGAGGTACACCGCTGGGGGGCACACCGCTACTTCCACCTGTGTGAGCAATGATGGCTGGTTGGATTCCGCGCCTTGGCGCACCGTCGCGGCAAGTGCGACGGCCTGGGCGCGGTTGAGATTCATCTTCCAATTTCCTGCCACCAGGGGCTTACGCATGGCTATCGCTCCACGATTTCCGGATACGGTGATCTTTTTTCGGTCGTACTGAGTCGCCAGCCGTTCCGACGACAAAAACGACCCTACATGGCAGCAAAATACCAAAGAAAATATGACTCGTCGCCCCTTACCGGGCGTATCCGTGCGCGATTTCGAAAACTCAGACCCGGGCAAAATAACCCCTCCAGACCCCCTAATCAGCGAATTCACGTGGGCTGTACCGCGCACGGTGGTCCAGTTCGGGACGTTCGACCGGTAGGCGCAGGAGGTGCGCTGAGGGCAGGAATTGTTTGCCGTTGCCGGGTTTGGGGTGCTAGACTGCTCCATTCAATCGAGTCGGGACCGGCAGGGCGGCTGGTTCCCGGCACGTGCATCCCCCCAGGAGGCAATGGTGGGGCCCGCACGGCAGAGAGTTGGGCGGGAACGGAGGAGTGACGGTGTCGACCGTCTTTCAGGGCATCCTTGCATTGGCTGGCGTGGCCAGCAGCGCATTGTTCACACTGACGTTAGTGACCGGCCCGATCGTGTGGGCCTCTGAGGCACCGGAAGAGTACGGGCCGCGGATAGGAATGGACTGGGTGGAGTTCGACGAAGACGACGCCGCAAGCGAAGAGAGCGTCCTCGTTGAGGCCGAGCCCGTGGAGCAGACTACCACCTGGATTGAACCGGGTCCGCGCATGGCCCGGGATTTCGGCCCCATTCATGGAGATCGTAAGCTATACCGGATCTGCCGGGTCACGGCCTATCACGACATCGGGACGACGGCTGCGGGTGTGCCGTCCGGTGTGGGGCAGTGTGCCGGTCCGGGCGATCTGCCCTTCGGAACGAAAATCTTTATCCCCGCACTGAACAAGACGCTGATTGTGACGGACCGAACACATAAGCGTTTCCGGAACAGCACGGTGGACATCTTCATCCCGAGCCGTGCAGAGTGCATCCAGTTCGGCCGGCACTACCTCGAAGTCGAGATCACCTTGCCGGAAGGCGATGGGCGACGGTTCGTACGCGAGCTGTTCGGGCGCTAAGCTTTGACGGGGGGGGCAGGGGGCCGGCTTCAATACCGGATGATTGCCTGTGGCGGTTGACGGTCCCCCCTGTGGTGGGACACGTCCATGGTATACTGCGCCCGTCATTGCGACCCTCGCGACGGGCGAGAGCGAGCGCCCCTCACTACCACCGGCGGTGCACGGATGCCGATCCGGCCGGACCCACCCCAACTCGACGTACCACTGCTCACAGCGCTGGCGCGCGCCGAGCTGGAGGGCCCGGAGCGCGATCGCGCCGAGCAGCTCGTCGCGATGAGCGGGGCAGCCCGGGCGTACTTCCGCAGTCAGACGGCCGCGCGCTGGCCACGCATCCGCAACTACACTCTGCTCGGTGAAGTTGGAAGGGGTGGTTTTGGTGTCGTCTATCGGGCGGTGCATCACAGCAAGCTACGGATCGAGGCGGTCAAGGTCCTCTTTGGGACAACGGCACAGCGGGAGGCGTATTTCGAGAACGAGGTGCGGCTCGTCGCCGGCCTGCGGCATCCCAACATCGCGACGCTCTACGAAGCCCGGCTCGTGGCTCCCCCGCTGTACTACAGCATGGAGTACGTGGCGGGCGAGCAACTCGACAAGTACGTCCAGCGTCACCGTCCGACGCTCGAGCGGCGGATTGAACTGGTGCGGATTGTCGTTGAGGCCATGGCCTACGCCCACCGCGCGGGGGTCGTACACCGCGATCTGAAGCCGCAGAACATTCTCATCGACCGCGACGGTCAGCCGCGCATCGTCGATTTCGGCATTGCCCGCCGGATCCTGGGCGCGGCCGATGCGGAAAAAGCCGCTGCCCGTGAAGCCGCCCTTGGCACATTCGGTTACATGGCACCGGAGCAAATGGCGGGGCAGGCGGTCGACGGCCGAGCAGATATCTACTCCCTGGGCGCCCTGCTTTTCCACGTCATCTCCGGACAACCGGCACGTTTGGCACCGGAAGCAGACTACTTGACGACAATGCTGCGTGCTCGCGACGTCAACCGGGCGGAGGATCTCGCCGCGATCATCGCGCGCTGTGTCGCGTCCGATCCGGCCGCCCGGTACCGCTCATGCGCCGCATTGGCCGAGGACTTGCTAGACTACCTTGAAGGGCGGCCTGTGCATGCTCGGCCGTCACGGTGGTCGTACCGTGCCGGTCGACTTTCGTCCCTCATCGTGCGTCGCCACCTGTTGCCGGTGCAATTGGCTGCAACCACGCTGGTGATTGTTTTCCTCAGCGGACTCTTCTGGTTTGGGCGCGCACATTGGGTGGCGGACGCGCCGGCGGGTGACCCCGTGCAATTGATCGCGCTGCGTCCGTCCACCATCGAGGCATTTCGCGCGGGCCGATTGGTCCCCGCAGCCCCGATCGCGAACCGGGCCGACCCGAAGAGTCTGCGGGTTCTGGCGGGGGCGCTGATGGAACGTCTGGCCGTAGCCCGTCCGAAGGTACTCGTCTGGGACTTCACACTGCCCGATTGCCATCCGCAGTACGACGCCGCTTTCATCGCCGGGGTGCGCGCGCTCGGGGCGCCCGTGGTCATCGGTTTCCGCGAACTGCATGTCAATGCCGAGCCGGTCGTGTGCGGGGAGATCCGTACTGAAGTGGCGGCGGCCGGCTCGCTCATTTCGACGGCGCCAGTCACGTTCGCCGACTCGGTGCTATTGCCGCTGGCGGTACAGCGGGGACAGGATCGGCCCTGGCCCTCTTTGGCGGTGGCGGGGCTTGCTGCGGCCAGGCACCCGCAGGCCGCTGCGGAGCTGCGCGTCGTCGGACAAGAAGTACAGATGCTGTACAGGCGGCGTGATCCGGCTCCCCATGAAGCGCGCTGGCTCGACGATCAGGACCGCTTGCCCTTTTATTCGGTTTCCAGCCCGCGTCCCGGTCATCCCGGCTTCATGCCGGATGACCGCCTGCTGTTAGCCCGTTTTCCCCTCACAGGTGTACTGGAGTGGGCGAACCGAGCGATTGCGATGGAGGAGGTCTTTACAGCGGAGGATGCCACTCTGAGGCAATGGTTCGGCGGGCGCGTGGTGCTTGTGGGTCCGATGCTGCCATACGAGGATACGCACCCGCTCGCCGGGGGAGAGTACGTGTTCGGCTGCCAGGTGCAGGCCGCTGTGCTGACAGGGCTGCTGGCCGGGCAGGGGATCCATCGCCTGCCGCGCGCGGCGATCGTGCTGCGTGTGCTGTTGTGGGCGGTCCTCGGAACGCTCGTGGTCTATGGGATGCCGCTGGGGCGACCGCACGGATTACGTCGGATCGCCGTAGCGTTGGGCGCGACGATCGCTATGGTGGCCGTCATGGGACTGGGCACTACCCATCACCTGTCTACGGCATGGCGAATGGAACTGACGATCGGACTTTGTGCGTTCTTCACGGCAGGCGCGGTGGCGGGACTGCTGCGACTGCTTCACGCGCGGGAGCGGAGTCTGGCACCGAGTCCGACCTGGTCACCGGATGAACACGCGACTGCTTCGACGACGGTCCTGGCGGCGACACGGGCGTCGTAATCCCGCGCCCGTCCTGAAGTACTCCGGGAGCGCTAGTTGGTGACGTGGCTGCTCATGGACCACACGAGCAGCCCGACTACAAGCAGTAGCGTTAGTCCCCACAGCCCGACGGCGACGGCGTCACCCCAGGCGAGTTCCTGCTCGGAGTAGTCGACCGGGAGGGGCTCGAGTGCCATCTCAGAGCTCCCCACCCAGTGTGACATAGTCGTACCAGTCCGCAATTACTCGAATTAATTCAATCATCCAGCGGACCACGGCACACCACCTTTCCGCTTCCCGCATCCTCCACACATGGTTGGGCTTCTCGCCACCACCCGGGAGGTTTCCGCCCAGCCAAGGATGTGAAGGGCTGAGCGATTCACCTGAATGTATCGGTGGATTCCCGCCCCATCTTGTGTAGATTCACATTTTTCCGGCGTGATGTTGGAAAATGCGTTGCATCTCTGTGGCATGAAGTAGCCACTGGTGGCTCGCAGTGCAATTCCCGGGAGTGGTTTCCGCATGAGGGTCGCGTTCCGCAAAAGCCCGGTCCCGCGGTGTTACTACGAATACTGACTGATCCACCCCGAATACCTTGTCGTGCGAGTCGTCTGAAGACTACCAGATCCCCCGCATTTGGGGGGTGAGTGGTTAGAATCGCGACATTGCCCCGGCCGCT
Organism: Phycisphaerales bacterium; assembly: GCA_016716475.1. Classification (NCBI taxonomy): domain Bacteria; kingdom Pseudomonadati; phylum Planctomycetota; class Phycisphaerae; order Phycisphaerales; species Phycisphaerales bacterium. Next base: position 693,730 of record JADJWG010000001.1, on the reverse strand, counting down.
GGAGAGTACCCCGACCATGTTTGCCCGTTGGCCCAATGCTCGAATGAACGCAGCGGAGAAGGCACTCCGCGCGGGGCGGCTCGACGATGCCTGTACCGCGGCACTCGATCCGTCGCTGGGCGATCATCCGCGCCGCGAGCGGCTCCTCGATGAGTTGGTGCGTCCGCTGGTGGCGCGCGCCCGACTCCATCGGCAAGCCGGGCGCCTGCGGGAGGCCGAAGCCGATCTTGCACTGCTTGCGCAGTGGGGGCGTGCCACGCCTGAAGCGCAGGATCTCAGGCGGCAGGTGGAAGCCGAAAGACGCGTCGCGGAGCAGCTCGGTACGGAACGGGCCGCGGCCGCGCAGCGCGTGGCGGAGCAACTGGCCGCCGGGCGGCTCGAAAGCGGCCGAGTAGATCTGGAACAAGTGCCTGATGCGGCGGAGCGCGAACGGCTGGAGCGTGAACTTGGAAGGCGCGTGGAGCGGGGCGAAGAGCGCCTGGCACAGGCCGGAACGGCTCTCGAACAAGCGGATCCGCTGGCGGCCGTGACCTACTGGCGCGAGGCCTGTGAGCGGCACGGCCGATCACGCGAAACGGATACGTTTGCAACGGCCCGCCTGGCGCCTGCATTACGGCGGCAAGTGGAGATCTGGCTGGTAGCGGGGCGACTCGACAAGGTGGTTGCAGCGCGTGGCGCGCTCGTTGCGGTGCAGGCGGTTGTACCGAGCGTGGAGGATGAGCTGCGGGCGGTCGCCTGGTGTGAGCGGGCGGCGGGTGAACTTGCGGCGCACGCGCTGGTCGAGCTGCGTCAGTCGCTACTCCGTATCAAGGCGGTGGTTCCGGGTGCTGCGTGGGTCGATGGTGTGCTTGCCGCCCTGACGCAGCTTGGGGCAGCCCAGGATGCGCTGCTCGCCTCTCCCCTCGGACTGCTGGGCGTGCCCATCGGGGAGGGAGGCCAGGTCGCAGCACGCGCGGCGCACTCCATGACGGTCCGGGCCCCCAAAATTGCGGGCGTGGAGATGGCGGCTGCGGTACGGTTGGATGAGCCCCTGCTGGTGATGGTGGACGGCGGTGCAAGTGGCCTGCTGGTGGCGGGGGAACGCGTGCGGCTCGGGCGTGGGGGAAGTTCGACGCACGTCGAAGTGGCTCTGCCTGGCGATCTGCTGCCACACCATGCGGATGTAACCCGCCACGGCGAGGATTATTTTCTTACGGCCTATGGACCGGTGGAGGTCAACCGTCAGCCCGTACAGCGTGCACTGCTGCGCGACGGCGATCGGGTTGTACTCGGCGGGCGAGCGAAGTTCGTCTTCGCAAAGCCGAGCGCGCGCAGCGATTCGGCGGTACTGAAGCTTTCGCAGCGTGTGCGGCTGCCTCTGGACGTGAGCGAGGTCGTGCTGTTTGACGAAACCTGTTTGCTCGGCGGCGGTCCGAGCTGCCACCTGCGGACGCGTGAGGGCGAGGGCGCAGTGGTGCTGTTCACGAATGCAGGCCGGCTGCTCGCCCGGAAGAGCGGTGGCGGCGCGGCCGTTCCTGTGCCGGCGGATGTGGCGCTCGAACTCGGTGGTGTGCGGATGGTGATCAAGCCGTACCCGGCGGCCGTGCGGGCTGCCGGCCTGGGTTTACCGGCTTGAACGGCGCGCCCCCGGGCGGGACCGATGCGACATGAAACTCATGGGTGTCTGGGGACGAGTGTATCTGGCGGTTCGGCGGCTGCCGGCCGTGGAGCGGAGGACGACGCGTGGCCTACACGTTCAAGCATGGTGATCGGCCCCTCGACGGGGTGACGGTTCAGCGTGCCGTCGGCCGCGGCGGATTCGGCGAGGTGTACTACGCGCTGACCGATTCGGGCAAGCAACTGGCGCTGAAGTACCTGAGGGACAACCCGGAGATCGAGCTGCGCGGCATCGCGCACGTGATGAACCTGAAAAGCCCGTACCTGATTACGGTCTACGATGTGCGTCGCAACACGCAGGGCGAGCCGTTTGTGCTCATGGAGTACGTCGCCGGACCCTCGCTACGTGACCTGATGACGGCTGAGACGGGCGGCTTCGGGCTGCAGAAGGCCGCGTTTTTCCTGAAGGGGATTGCGCAAGGTCTGAGCTACCTGCACGAGCGCGGGATCGTACACCGCGATCTGAAGCCCGCGAACATTTTCTATGACGATGGATACGTGAAAATCGGTGACTACGGCCTGAGCAAGCATATCTCGGTTTCGCAGCACAGCGGGCAGACGGTCAGCGTCGGCACCGTGCACTACATGGCGCCGGAGATCGGATCGGGCAGCTACACCAAGGCCATCGACATTTATGCCCTGGGTGTAATCCTGTTCGAGATGCTCACCGGGCGCCTGCCGTTCAGCGGCGCGAGCATGGGCGAGATCCTGATGCGCCACCTACGCGATCAGCCCGACCTGCACGGCGTGCCGCAGCCCTTTGTGCCGGTCATTCTCAAGGCCCTCGAAAAGGACCCGCAGAAGCGCTACCAGGACGCCAATGAGATGCTGGCGGCCGCCATGGACTCCGCCGCGCTGGCCGACGGCATGAATGCCTTCGACGTGAGCACACTCAGCCAGATCTCGCGACATGAACCCAGTCCGGATGAGTTGACCCGTACCGCGGGCACACCCGTACCGCCAGTCGCCGCACCGGTGCTTGACGTTCGCGACGTGCAGGCCGAGGGCGGCGTACTGCCGCCACGGCTACAGCGGCGGTACGAGCAGCTTTCGCGCAAACTCGAAGAGCGCGGCGCCAAGCTCCAGCGCAAGCTGGGCATGTCACCCGCCGGGGCGCGCCAACCGCGGCGCGACGTGCCGCAAGTCTCTTCCAGTCAGCGGGTCGCGCAGACCCTGGTGCTGCTCGCCGTCGCCGGGGGGCTGTCGATCGTGCTGGGACTGGTCTTCGGCCGGCATAACGAGTTGGAGGCGACGATCATCAGCTTCCTGTTCATCGTCGGCGGTACGTGCGGTCCGCTCGTGGCCCACCTGTGGTTCCTGCAGCGCTCGCTGACGCGCAGTACGCTGATCGACCGGATGACCTACGCGGCCATGGCAGGGCTCGCAATGTTCCCGGCCTATACGCTGGCCGACGGACCCTTCAAAGCGCTTTCGGTGCTGATCATCGCGCCACTGGCAGCGATGTTCATCTGCAACTGGGGTCAGCGCATCGATGCCGGCCGGCTCGGAAAGGTGGATGGCTGGAGCGCATTCTGGCCGGCGGTGGTCGGCCTGCTGGCAATGGGTTTCGCAGATGCTGATCAGTCTGTCGTGCTGCTCGGCGGCGCCATCAACACGGCGATCGCCCTGCTCACCCCCGCGGCAGCCAGCATGTTTCCCGTGCGGGCGTCACAGATGCGCAGACCGCCGGACGCGGCGGCTCGTCTTGGGATGGGGGGGATGGCGATTTCGAGCTTGCCACCTGAGCCCGCAGGTGCGGAGGTCGCGGTGCCCGGACGTGCCGGCGCGCCGTTGTGGACCGACGGGGCATCCGGGTGGAAGGCCGGAACTTCGTCCTTCGAGATGGCACCAGCGCCAGCCGGCGCAGCAAACGAGGCATCGCCGCCGGCATTGCAGACCGATGGCGCTCTGGCGGCTTCCCCGCGACAGGCAGGGCCCCCGGAGGATGTGCGCGCGGAGCCGTCTTTTGTGGGCCGGACCGCGAACGCGGGATTGGCGCTGATGGGCAAGTTGCTGCTGTTGATCGGGCTCACGCTGACGCTGGTGGCCGGTCCCGCGCGGGAAGTGGCCATGACTGCCATTGAAAGCGGCGGTTTGCGCGTGGACAGTGATATCCGGCAACTCGTTCGCGACGGGGTCTCACCGCTGGCGGCGTTGGCGCCGCTGGTGCTGGGCACGTTCATCCTGGTTTGGTCTCGGCGGCAGTACAGTGCCGCGCACCAGGTGCGCGGGGTGCTCGGTTGCCTGGCGCTGGCGTATGTCGCGGTGGCCCTGCTGATCTTTGCCGGGCGACCATTCGGGACGCTCTTGATCAGTCGTGACTGGGGTGCGCTGCCGTGGTCGCAGAAGGATTTTGGCCAACCCCTCGTCTTTACGCTTCCCATCCTCGTGGTCGGTGTTCTGCTGCTGATGTGGCCACGGGCACGGCAGGTGCGACGGCAGCGGCAGATCGTGTTGTAGGCGGAGGAGGTCAGCATGGCGATCGGAGTCCTGGGCCTGCCACTACTGATCATCCTCGTCATCATTGCGCTGTGGGCTCTCTCTACCGGGCGCGGTGCGAAGGTCTTGCTCGGTGTGATCGTGGTCAGTGCGGTCGTCGCGGTAGTGGTGTTGTTCTCGCTGCGAGTCTCGGTGGTGACCACCCACACCACTCCGCCAGGCCCCGGCGTGCATGCGCAGGTCGATTCGGAGTGGCAGGAGGCGCCTGCGGTGTGGGTAGAGCCGCCGATACCACCGGTCCCCGCAGATCCGAACATCCGCCTCGGGTCGCGGGCGCGCGAATGGCCGGCGGGGTACACGTTGACGCGGGAGCGCCCGCGGGTGTCGGCTATGGACCCGGAGTTGTCCCGCCTCGCACAGCGTCCCCAGGTTACCATCGAAGGTGACCGCCTGGTCCTCGGCAGCTACGCAGGCGTGCGGCTGCCGTCGGCGGATGCGGCCCGGGCGGCAGCCACCGGTGCGGCCCGTGCACAGCTCCTGCGCAGCGTGCATACCGAACTGATGCGGGCGAATCTGGAGGCCTACTTTGAGCAACTCGTGCGCAGTTCCCACGAGACCGATACCCGGCTGCGTGAGTTGCAGGCGGCCTTGCGGCCGCTTTCCCCGGAGGAGAGGGGGCAGGTCGCGGCGGGGCTGGTCGAGACGTACCTCCCCGGCGGGCGTGCGGACGGTGGTTTGGAGGATGCCGAGGGGCCGGAGGGGGCCCTGGCCTTCGAGTTGCGCGACATGCGTCTCCAACTCGATGCGGCGCGGGCGGCGGCGCGCGAAGCGGTAGAGCGTACGCGGGCGGTACCGGCGCGGACTTCTGGGGGGCATAACACGTCCGGTCTGCGGGGCCTGTTCATTCTCACCGTGGCGTTCGTTGTGGCCGTATGGATACTGAAAAGGGCCACCCGCGCGAATACGACGGCGCGTCTGCAGTTGTAGGGAGTTGCGGGTCCGACTTGGATGCGTGGGACGGCGCGCGGTATCCTCCACTGGTGGTCGCAGGGCAGCAGATCAAAAAAAACCACCAGCGGGAAGGGCGATGCCGGTCGAGGATGCGGATGCATATCTGGTGGAGGGTGTCCGCCAGGGTGATGCCGAGGCGTGGCGCGAGGTCATTGCGCGCTACCAGGGGCGGATGCTGAGTTTCGCGCGCCGCATGCTCGCGGAGCGCTCGGAGGCGGAGGACATCGTGCAGGAGGCCTTTCTCGGCCTGCTGCGAAGTCTCTCCAACTACGACCCTGAACGCTCACTCGAAACTTACCTCTTTGCGATCCTGCGGAACAAGTTGCACGACCACATGCGCGGCCGGCAACGTGGCAAGCGGCAGAGTCTGGACCAACTCGACATGGAAGATGCGCCGGCGGAGTGGCTCGATCCGAACACACCCAGCCGGTACGTCGCCCGCCAGGAGAAGGTCGATGCTCAGCGGTCGATCCTGGTCACGGGTCTGCGGGCGTGGGTTGAACAGTGCACCAGCCAGCGCCGCTTCCAGGATCTGATCGTAATCGAGATGCTGGTTGTGCTCGGCATGCGCAACAAGGAAGTCGCCGCCGACCTCGAGATCACCGAGCCCGCCGTGGCCGGGATCAAGTTCCGGGTCTTGGAGCAGTGGCGGAAGCTGACCGCCGCGGCTGGTGGTCACGACCTCGGCGAAGCGGACGTGGCCGAGGACAGCACGTTGGGGCGCATCTGGCAGGAGGAGGGCGTAAGCTGCTTGAAGCGGTCCACGCTGGGGCGTTACCTGCTGGGTGTGCTCGACGAGGAGTGGAACTCATTCATCGAATTTCACGTGCGGGTGGCTGACTGTGACCGCTGCCATGCGAACCTTGAAGACTTGCGGCGCGAGGACCAGGAAGACGCGGCGGGGCGGGAGGCGCTGCGCGCGCGATGTTTCGCATCGAGCGTGGGGTTCCTGAGTGCGCGCGAGTAGGGCGGGGCCATCAGTCCTCGGTGTCATCAGCGCCGTGGGCCGGAAGTGTAGCCGGAGCCGTGGCCGTGGTAGGCGGAGGTTGCCGCAGTCCCAGGGCGCGCGTCCGCAGGTCGGCGAGCGCCGCCCGGACATCGTCATTGAGCGGTACTGGCGGGTGTTGTTCGAGCGTATTGAGCAGCGCGATGACGGGCTCCGCCGCACGCGCCCCGAGGCGATTCTCCAGTTCGGTCAGCACCGTGCGCCAAATGGCCTCCGGCTCCAGTCCCGGGTTGCCGGCAGCCAGGGTGTTCGCGACGATCTCATCGTACTGATCGTTACGCAATGCGTAGCGCAGCAGGTCAACGGCTACAGCAGGCGTCTCGCGCGCCGCCGCGGCGTGGAGGTCGCCCAGGGCCGCGACCCAGGTGTCAATCGCCGGTTCAGCACTGCCGATGCGGGCGTGCATCGCTGCGAGTTGTGAACGCAACAGCCCCCGTCGGGCCCGATCCACCGGTTCGGTCTCCGCCGTGAGCACGATGAGCTGTTGCAACAAGTCGGGCACGCGTTGCAGGGATTCCCCGCTTTCCGTGAGCCGTGCGAGCCACCTGCCAAGATCCTCGGTCGTACCGCGGGCGAGGACATCGACCGTGCTGCGCCACGCGATCTGGCGAATACTCTCATCGGTCTCGGGAGGCGAATCAACGCGGTCCCAAAGGGCCTCAAGATGGGCGATGTTGCTGCTGGCGGCGAGGTCGCCCAACGTTTCCACCGCGAGACGACGAACGCCGGCATCCGGGTCGCCGGCGGCCGCCAGCAACGCGTCGGCCAGTTGGGTAAGCCGCAACGTCGCGATGCCCCGTACCGCGGCCTGCCGAACGTTGGCGGCGTTTTCCCGATTGAGGGCGGCCGCGAAGGCCGTCGCAAAGCGCGCGTCGCCGACGTTCCCCATCGCCCACAAGAGCCGCTCGCGCAGGTTCGTCTGCCCGGGTAAGGTGACGCCCCAGGCGTCCAGCAGCGCCTCGGCGATCACCGGGGTGGCTTCGATCCCAAGCCGGCCGCGCTCGGCAATCCGGCCGATGGCGGCGGCGGCCTCGGTGGCGGTGGCCTCGTCCAGGTCACGCAATAGGGGCATCAGGGCGGTGGTGCTGGTGCCGTTGCCGATGAAGCCGAGCCCATTGACGAGCGCGAGACGGATTTCCCGCGGTGGGTTCGTCTCGAGCAGGCGCAGGAAGGTCGCGGCGTCCTCGGATTGCCGCAGGCCGGCGACGGCACGAATGGCGGCGGCCTGTTTGCGCGGGTTGGGGCTGTTCATGAATTCCCGAAGCCGCTGCTGAATATCAGCAGGCAGCGCCTTCCCCTCGGCGAGATGGCGTCTTGCGAGTGTCAGGCCGAGCAGTCGAATGTTGCTGTCGGGATCGGTCAGATAGGCCGCCAGGAGCGTGGTGCGTTCGGCGTCGCCGGCCCGCTGGAAGCTCTCCTCGAGCACGCGTGCGAGACGTGACTCCAATTCGGTCAGGCGGCGCTGCGTTTCACGGGCTTTCCGCACGAGCCGCTCGATCTGTTGTTGTTGCCACTCTTCGCGGCTCAGCGTGGTGGTGGCTTGCCACCACTCCCGGGCGGTGCCGGCACTTCCGAGGAAATCCATACCCGTGGCCTGCTCCAGGGCGAGCAGCGCGGCCTGGGCCACGACCGGGTCCGCTTCGAGTGCCGCAACCAGCGCCTCGATGGCGTTACGATCCGTAACAAGGGCGAGACTGGCAACCGCGGCGAGCCGCTGCGCGCGCGGCGTGGCAGCGTCGAGTACGAGACCCCGCAAACGGTCGGTGACACCGTGGTTCGGGTAGGCCGCCAGGGCGGCGGCGGCGGCCGTACGAACTTCCGCGTCCCCGTCAGCGAGGGTCGCGATCAGTGGGTCGATAAAGACGGCATCGAGGTAGACCGGTTGCTCGACGAGTGTCAATGCAATGGCGGTACGGGCCCCGGCGTTCGAGCCGCTGAGAATCGCAGCCAGGCGTTTGGGAACGTCCTCGTAGCCGAGCAGTAACAGTTGACGGACGCCGGTGCGGCGCACGTCGGGCGAATTAGGGCCCTCAATCAGGGCGACGAGGTCAGCGATGCGGGCTTCACGTAACTGGACGGCCGCCGCGGTATCAGGTGCGGATTGCATTTCGGCCGGTGATGAGGCGGTGCCTGTTGCGGGCTGCGATTCCTGCGCATGGGTTGGGAAGAACCCGCCGAAGAGGATCACAAAGCTGATTGCGGTCCTGAGCATCCTGGCGACATCCTTGTCGTACCCATCAGCATGACCACGCCGAAGCGGCAACGTTGGCTGGCGCGCATCTGGCAGCCCCATAATTCCTCAACTCCTGCGCCTGCTGCGCCCAACCTTATCTGTAGTATACTGCATTCCGGCGGTCGCGACCCGGGAGTTTCCCGATGAAGCCGCGCACCGTGCGGGCCGATAGTTTCCGTAGAAGTCCGTACGGTCCGGCCAAGGGTTTTGTTTACGGGACTGCCCGGGAGCCGACGGAATCGGACAGGTGCCTGGCCAGGGCCGGGCCGTGACGGGTCGCCAGTTGAAAGGCGGCCGGAGCCGACGTACCGTACCGTTAGGCAAAGTGCCCGGTGCGGGCTGCCAAGCTCCGGAGCCATGAAAGTCGGGCGAAAACAAGCAGCGCGAGCAACTCCGAGGAAGTGTCATGCGAGCTGGCGGGCTGACAATCGCGGTGATAGCAGCGTTTCTGGCTGTGCAAACGGCGCAGGCGGGCCCGTGGGATACGATTTACCGCGGGCTGGAATTGGTCGCGACGCCTTCGGGCTCGCCCCTGCTCAGTTCGGGGGATGGCACCCGCTTCAACGGGGCGCGCTCCGGGCGTGTCCGCATCGTGCCCAATGGCGTGGTGGGGCAGGGCTACCGGCTCGAACTCGATCGGACCTTTGGTAACGACTCCCGTGGTCGCCCCGAAACCTTCCGATTCGGCAGCATCGGTGACCTGACGCTCCAGGGAGCGGTCCAGCTTACAGCCGGTTACAACACCCTGCCCGGCCAGGGCAGTGGCCGTGGGTTGATGGATGGTTTCGTCGACTTCGGCGTCACCAACCTGGCTTACAATCTGAGGACAAAGGTGGGGGTGCAGGATGCGCAGCTCACCGGGCAGCTCAATGTAAACAACCAACTTGAGATCAATTCGCTCGGCTTTTACACCCTCATCATCAATGCGAACAACACAAACTCGCAGCTTTCGCTCGACGGCGTGGTGATCCGGTCGGATGAGCAGACGAACTTCACGGTCGGTCCGATCGTGGTCGAGGGCAACCTTTTCGTTGATGGGGCCATTGCCTTCCTCGGGGGACTCGGCGTCGACACTTCCGAGTTGCAGCGGCTCTTCCCGCGATCCGCCGCCGACCAGATTGCGGCCGCCATTGATCGGGAACTGCAGGCCACGCAGGGCCGCGTGGCAGGGACCACGGCGCATCGGGACATCGCACCACTGCTCCTGCGGTCGATCCTGGAGCAGGATGAAGCGGCTGCCAGTGCCCTCATTGCCGGTCTGTCCGCAGGCGAGTTGACGAATCACTACATGGGATCGAACACGATTGCGGCCGTGCCGGAGCCCGGCACACTGGTCCTGCTCGCGATCGGTGGAGCTTTCGTCTGGTCGCAGCGCCGGAAGTAGTGCGTGCCCTGCGGGGGGGCGACTTCGCCGGTGCTGGTCTCGTGGTGGGGTTCTTTGCGGAGTTACTGGTAAAATCCGCTGTAACCTGTCCACGGGGGGACCATGGGCGCGCCGTAGCCCGCCGAAACAATTCCTTCGCAAGGCACTGGCGTCAGGTTCGTGCGGTCAACCGGTTGGCGAAGTGTTCCAACGCGTCGTAGTACGGCCGAATACTGGGGATATAGTGACGTTCGGCCGGAGTATGGGGGCCGATGCCAGTCTGACCCCAGATCACGGCTTGTCCGCGGGGGGCGAAGCGGCCGCTGGTGCCCGGCTTCTTGCGGCCGACGACGGGCGCGGTGCCGGAGACTTCCTCGACGGCGGCGAGCAGTTCGAGCAGGTGCGGGTTGTCGCGGTCGCACGCGACTCCCGGCTCGCGGGTCTGAACCTCGAATCCGAACTCGAACTTGGCCGCGATGTCCGCCAGGTGCTCCAGCAGCCCGGCAATATCATCCTGCGGGATCGGGCGGATCTCCAGGCCGAGGTCGCCGCGATCGGCGGTGATGTTGTAAACCCCGGGGGTGCCGACGTTGAGGAACGGGAAGCGATACTCGGTTTTCCAGCCATCGGGCGCAGCCAGCGTCAGTCTGGCACGCACGGCTGCATCGATGGCGGTGCGGGCCGCGACGAGTTGCTCGCCGAGATCGACCACCCGCGCGCCGACGCCGGTGTGTTCCTGCACACCGCGACCGATGAACTGCACGCGCACGACACCGCGATTCTCGACACAGACCTCGCCGTAGAGTTCGGTACCCTTTTCCCCAGTCCGCTCGCCGGCAATGAAGAGCTCGGGGGCGTAACCGAAGCGCTCGTACAGGTCGGCCAGGACATGTGGCGTGCCGAAGGGTTCGGCCTCGCCGTTCTCCTCGTTGCCAACCAGCAGCAGATTCAGCGGCGGGTAGCGCTCCGGTCGGCGGCGGAGCACGTCGCGCATCCAGACAAGGTAGGTGGCGACGACGGTCTTCATGTCGGCTGAGCCGCGGCCCCAGAGGTAATCGCCGTCGATCACGGGGTTGAACTGCGAGTCATCCGGGGAGGGGGCGACGACGTCGAAGTGACCACTCAGCATGACAGGCGCGTTGCGCTGTCCGGGGAAGTGTGCAAAGACCGTGGGGTACTTCCCCTGATCGTAGAATTGCACTGCGGCGCCGGCGTCACGCAGGTACCCGGCAATGAGCCGCGCCGCACGGTAGACCTCGTGCACGCGCTCGACGGGGCAGTTCGTGACGGAGGGAATGCGAATCAGACGCTGGGAAAGGTCGAGAATCTCGGCGGTGGTATCCAGTGTGACCTGGGTGGCGGCACGACGCTGAGGAGGCAGGAAGCGATGCGGTGCGGAAGGATCCTCGCGGGCGGCCTGCGCGGCCAAGGCCAGTAAATCGCGCAACTTGGGAGTCTCATCGCCCAGCAGGTTGAGGTGTTCATGGATCCAGTCGAGGTCGCGCGCCAGTTGTTGCTCGCGCGCTGCCGCAACCTCGCGCAGCGCCTCAGACGGTACACGGCCATCGGGGTCGCAGTGCGGCCGCAGGTGATCGCGCAACTGGCTGGCGCTGTTCGGCGCGCCTTGTGCGAGGAGCGCCAGCGGTTCAAGGGTGTCCTGCCAACCGAGCGCTTCGGCGAGTGGACGGATCGCCTGGAGAGTCCAGCCGAGAAACTCGCGCACGGAAGTTGAACGGCCGGTGGCGGGATGGGTGATCTCCGCGGACATGCCGCGCTCCGCGGCCCGGGCTTCGTTGGTCCGGGCGCGGGCGACGTCCTCGGCCTCGTAGCTGAACTGGGCCGCGAAGGGGAGGTCGGCGTAGCTCTGGATCAGCAATAGCTGGCGCAGGGTGGCGTTCGCCAGGTCGAGCTCGAGGTCGTGGCCGCCCTCGTCGGTGCGAATCTCGACACGTGACATGGGCAGTGCAATCCGCGCGATCATGTTCTCGAGCTCAATCCGTTGCGCGAGTTGCTCGACGGCATCGTGCTCACCGACACCATAAAGGCCCTTGGCGTAAACTTCGTGCAGCTCGTCGGTGGTCGTCTCAATAATGTGCGCCACCGCCGACGGATCCGAACGGGCGCGCGTCGGAGTCCAGTTGTTATTGCCGAAGCGTATCCGCCGACGGGCCAGGTCTTCCGAAATACGCACGTAGTCGCTGTGGCTGCGGTAAAGCTGCGGCACATCCACGTTGGCTGGGTTCGGAAAGCGTGCCAGCCGGTTGGAATCACACTCCGTCAGGATGAACGCGGGCTGACCGCCGCGCCACTCGCCGCGCAGCGGGGAGTTGGCCGACGTGGCGATGAACAGTGCCGCGAACGCCCGCAGCACACGCGCCCCGCGGATGTAGGCGTTGTTGCGGAAGGCCAGCAGACTGGGATCGGCGTGTGTCCCGGCCGGTTGGTGCAGGAAATCCAGCGCAAAGAGCGGCTCGGGCAGCGACACGTTCGTGTGTACGCCCGCCGTCGCCAGCGCGCTGCCGAACAGGTCCACGCAGCGCTCCAGGTAGCGGCGCTTGGTGAGGGTCCACGCCGACGGAATCGAATCGTACGCAACTTCGATCGGCCAGAGCACGTTCCCGTGCCACGCGTAGAGCCGCTCGCCGAAGGACAGGCCGGCCGCATTCAGGGCATTGCGCAGGCAGCCCTCCAGCACGCGCGTCTCCAGCACGGCGCCAAGGTGGTGGTAGTAGGGGCGCGTAATCCACTCGGTCATCCAGTGGAAGACTTCCAGGTCGTTCCGGTCCGCCAATGCGGGGGAGATGAACTGGGTGCGCAGAGCTTCGACGAACGAGCGGGCATCCGGGCCGGCGCTGACGTGGTGCAGCGGCCGCAGCTCTGCGTTGACGACGTTCCACTCGACTTCGAGGCCACAGGTGCCGCGGTCGAAGTAGGAAGACAGGGCGGCATCGCGGGCGTGCAGATACTTGTCGACGAAATTGGCGAGTTCCTGCGGTTGCATCTCAAGGTCACCGGGGGTTGCGAGCGGGCGGCCGGCGCCGCCCGCGGAAGGTGCCTGCTTCGATTTTACTGCGGCGCCGGTACCGGCGGTGCCGCGCGTGCATGGTTGGTCAGTCGCGCGCCCCGCCGCTTTCGAGTGCGGCGAGTCCGTCCATCAGGCGGTCCAGCGCCCCCTGCGTGCGCTCCGGCGGCGTGGCGTACGAGAAGCGAATCCAGTCGTCACCGTGGTGCGAGAAGAAGGAGCCCGGCACGATCGCGACGCCGTGCTCCTCGGCGAGCACCTGGCCGAGGGCCTCCGAGCTGGACAGTCCGGCCGCCCGCAGCCACGGGGCGACGTTGAAGAAGGCGTAGTAGCCCTGGCCGAGAATCGCCGTCAGTTGCCGGGCGGCCACGAACTTGCGAACAAGTTGCCGACTGGCATTGGTGGGGCCGATGATCGGAGCCGCGGCCCGGGCAAAGCCCTGTCGAAAGGCGGCGATCGCGACGGCCTGGCTGTGGAAGCTGGGGATCACCGCGTGGGAGGCCCGGCTGGTGATGAACTTGATCACATCCTCCGACGCGATGAGGTGCGCGTTGCGTACATTCGAGCCGCCGAGCGACTTCGTGATGCCGTCGAGGATCATCACGCGCGGCCGCTCACGGGTATCGAATTGCGTGATAAACCGGTTGAGGTTCATCGGCGCTTCGTCCGTGACCCAGTGGTACATCCAGTCATAGAGCACGAAGCTCACGCCGGCGGCCAGGGCGGCCTTTCCAAGGGCGAGCTGCTCCTCCGCGGAGAGGGTCTTGCCGGTCGGGTTGTCGGGGCAGGTGATGAGGATGCCGGCGATCTGGCGGCCCTCCCGCGCAGCGAACTCGACGCACGCGCGGATGCTGTCGGCCGTGTACGCCCAGCCGGCTAGTGGGTCGCCGGGCGCGAGCAGCACGTTGGCCCCCACGCCGTAGGGGCCCCAGTTGTAGCTGATCCACGGCACGCGCGTAGTGAGCAACACGTCGCCCATGCGGCCGGCCCCGAGCGTCAGCATCGCCCCGTAGGCCTTCACGAGGATGTCACGCCCGCCTACGCCAGCGAGCACATTCTGCGGCCCGAGGCCGGTGGCGGCGTCGAGCTGCCAGTAGTCCTCGACGACGGCTTTGCGGAAGGCGTCGCAGCCGAAAGGCATGTCGTACGAGGTGCCGTGTTCGAGCTGTAACTGGTGGGCGGACTCCAGGATCGGAACGGGAACACCCGGAAGACTGGCGCCGCCGTCCCCCTGGGAGGCATCGAACACCTGCCCGCCGGGGTTGCGCTCGAGATAGGTCTTGAGCGACTTGTTGATCAGGAACATCCGCGAGGGCGGAATCGGGGCCATCTGGCCGGGGTAGTCGCAGAGTGGAATGCGCTGTTCGGGCGCGACGACATACTGGGGACCGGAGTCGCTGGCGGTCATGTTCATCTTCCTGCGGTGAGGTGCTCCCGATCGTCTCGGTCGCCAATGCCGAAGGTCGGCCGGACGCGGGCGCAACAGCCCGGCAGAGTAGCAGGTTCGGCGGAGCGATTCAAACCGGAATGCGGAGGGCGTCGGACACGCCAGTTGTTGTGCCCGGCGTGAACTTCGCCCTGGCCGGCGGTGGCTTCTTTCCGTCTACATTCCCGTGCCAATGGGCTCTGCCGCGACCGGTGCGGCGCCGTGGCCGGGGCGGTTGGCATAGATCAGCCAGTAGGCGACGGGGATCACGAACAGGGTGAAGACGGTCGATGCGAACAGCCCGAAGATCAGCGCCCACGCCAGTCCGGAAAAGATCGGGTCGATGACGATCGGGGCGGCGGACAGCATCGCCGTCGCTACCGTCAAGAGGATCGGCCGGAGTCGGACCGTGCAGCTTTCGAGGATCGCATCCACCAGGCCCCGGCCGCGCTGCAACGAGAGATGGATGAAGTCGATGATGATGACCGCCTGGCGCGTGACGATGCCGGCCAGAGCGATCATGCCGATCATGCCGGTGGCCGTGAAGAACACCGGGTCGGCGTAGCCGCCCACGTTCTGTGCGGTGAGCAGGTTCAACAACCAGAACCCCGGCATGATGCCGATGATCGTGAGTGGAATCGCGAGCATCACGACTAGCGGCAGGCCGAACGAGCGGAGTTGCGCCACGAGCAGGATATAGATCGCCACCAGCGCCGCGGCGAAGGCCAGGCCGAGATCGCGGAACACGTCGAGCGTGATCTGCCACTCGCCCTCGCCGGCGAACGTCAAGTCGAAGGTGGGCGGGATGGCCCACGCTACGCCGCCACCATTGTTGAAGTACGTGCGTGTTGCGAGGGGGGCGGGCGCCGCGCCAGATACCCAACCGTTGCCGACGTGCTCCACCGGAGTGCTGTCGCCGGTCGCGGCCAGTTCCCGCCGATCCGCGCTGATGTCCAGCACGACTTCCGCCGGGGGGCGACCCGCAATTTCTGCGAAGACGTAGACCACCCGTTGGAGGTTCTTGTGGTAGATCGTCCGCTCGACCGTGTCTTCCTCCCAGCGACCGAGTTCACTGAGCGCGGTCAGGGCCCCGTCGGCGCCCGGTACCGTCAGGCGCGCCAACTCGAAGGCCCCCGAGCGCAGCGGCTCGGGCAGGCGCAGGCGGATTGGCAGGGGCTGCCGCTCAGCCGGGTCGCGGATCGTGCCGACGGTCCGCCCGCCGAGCGTGATCGCAAACGTGTCCGCAATCTGGCGTACGGTGGTCCCATGCAAGGCGGCCTTTTCGCGGTCGACGACAAAGGTCAGGCGCCGCGGCTGCGTTTCGAGACTGGTGTCGACCTCGACGACCGCGGGCTCACGCCGCAGCCGAGCGGCGATGACTTCCGCGGTCGACGCCAACTGGTCATAGCCGTGGTGTGGCTGGCCGCGCACTTCCGCGACCAGCGTTTTGATGACCGGTGGACCGGGCGGGGATTCGACGATGCTTACGAGCGCCCGATGCTCGGTCGCAAGGGCCTCGAGCTCATCCCGCAGGGCCAGGCCCAAGGCATGACTCTGGAGCGAGCGGCTGCGCTTCTCGACGAGGTTCAGACGGATCTCCGCCACGTGCGGCCCTTGCCGCAGATAGTAGTGTCGGACGAGTCCGTTGAAGTCGATCGGCGAGGCCGTGCCGACATACGAGATGTAGTTCACGACTTCGGTGCGTGTCGCCAGCAGCGCCTCCATGGCGCGCACACAGGCGTCGGCACGCTCAAGCGTCGTGCCCTCGTCGAAGTCGAGCACCAGCAACAGCTCATTCTTGTTGTCGAAGGGCAGCATCTTCAGCGGCACGGCGCGCACAGCCGCCAGTAGACCGGTACCGACGAGCAGGGCACCCATGATGCCAAGGAAGCCCCACGCAGCCCGTCGCGACCGCAGCAGCGGGCGCATCAGGCCGGCGAACGAGCGGTACAGCTTGCTCGCCCGAACTGCGGCCGCCTGGGCTTCGTCGGGATCAACCCCGGCTCCTGCGGGTACCACGCCCTGTCCGGCGTAGCGCCGTCGCAGCACGTGGTAGGTCATCCACGGCGTGATCGTAAAGGCGACCAGCAGGGACATGAGCATGGCGATCGGCACGTTCAACGCCATCGGTCCCATGTACGGCCCCATCATGCCCGTGATGAAGAACAGCGGCAGGAAGGAGGCAATCACCGCGAAGGTGGCGGTGATCAGCGGCGGGCGGATTTCGGCGATGGCTTCAACGACAATCTCGCGCGTGGCCGCGAGGCGCATCTTGAAATGCCGCACGATGTTCTCGACGTCGACGATCGGGTCGTCGACCAGCAGGCCCAGCGAGAGGATGAGTGCGAAGAGGGTCACGCGATTGATCGAGTATCCGCACAGGTAATTCACGGTCAGCGTCAGGCCGAAGACGACCGGCACTGCGACGGCCACGATCAGCGCCTCGCGCCAGCCCAGCGCTAGCGTCAGCAGCGCAATCACGATAAACACGGCCACCGCCAACGCCTCAACCAGCTCATTGACTTTCTCGTTCGCGGTCAGGCCGGCGTTGCGCGTGACCACCAGTTCCATGTCATCCGGCACGATCTCCGCCCGCAGGCGCTCCGCCTCCGCCAGTACCGCGTTGGCCACCCAGACCGCGTTCGTGCCCCGTTTCTTCGCGATGGCAAGCGTGACAGCCGGCAGCGCCTGTCCCGTCGTCGTCGGTACCACGGCCGGCGGCCCGCACCGCTGCCCCGGGAACCCGTGGTGCGCCGGATAGTCGTGTGCGGGGCCCCAACCGTGTCGCACGAACTGCGTCACTTCGCCGGGCTCGTCCCGCACCTCGGCGACATCCTTCAAAAAGACCGGGCTCTCGCCGACCACACGCACGACGACGTCCCGCAACGCAGTCACGTCCGTGAAGGTCGGGCCCGCCGCCACCGTGACGACCTCATCGCCCCGCGCGAAACGCCCCACCGTCCGGAGCACATTCGCCCCGTCGATCGCGCGCTCCAGATCGTGAGGGCCTACGCCGTAGGCCTCCATCCGGTCAGGATCCAGCCAGACGTGCACCTGCCGTGGTTGCCCGCCGATGAGGTACGCGCGCGACGTATTCGGCACGGCGGCCAGCCGCTCGACCAGTTCCTCACCGACACGGCGTAGCGCGTGTTCATCGGCCTGCGCGCTGGTCAGCGTGAGGGTGACGATGGGTACGTCATCAATCTCGACCGGCTTCACCACCCAGCCGGTGACGCCGGGCGGCACCAGTTCGAGATGCTCGTCGATGCGTTTATACAGCTTCACCAGACTGCGCTCACGGTCCTCACCCACATAGAATCGCACCGTGATGATCGCCTGGTCGCGTTGCGACATGGAGTAGACATACTCCACCCCGTCGATCTGGTAGAGCAGCTTCTCCAGGGGTGTGCTCACCAGCCGCTCGACTTCCTCGGCCGAATGTCCCGGGAAATTCACATACACGTCGGCGAGCGGCACGATGATTTGCGGGTCTTCTTCCCGCGGGGTGACCAGCAGGGCTGCGATCCCCAGCGCCGCCGCCAGCAGTACCAGCACCAGCGACAGGTTGGAATAGAGGAAAGTACGGACAACCGCGTTCATCCAGTGGTGGGTGCCCGCCCGGCTCATGAGGCCGCTCCTGTTTCGGCGTCGCCGACCGGATCGGGCGCGTGTGTCGCCGTGCCCAGCGCGATCCGTTCACCCGCGCTCAACCCCGCCAGCACCTCGACCGTGCCATCGTCGAATTGGCGTCCCAGCCGCACGCTGCGACGCTCCAGTGCCATCGGGTTCGCGGCACCACTGGCGCGCACGACATCCACCAGGGTGAGTTGCCCGACACGCTGAACCGCCTCCGTCGGAATGACCAGGGTTTGCTCCTCCCCGAGCGGGATGATCAGCCGGCCGAACATCCCCGCGTACGCCCCCGGCGGGCACGGCCCGGTCACCTTCACCGCGAACGTGCGGCTGGCACCCTCGGCGGCGGGGACAATTTCGCTGATCTGGCCGGAGCACACCAAGTCAAGCGCATCGATGGCAACCTCAATGTCCTCTCCCACACGCATGTGCCGGGTGAGTGACTCCCGGACGCGCGCGATGAGCTGCATGTGTGTCGGATCGTAAACCCGCAACAAGGGCTGACCCGGAACGGCCGTATCGCCGACCTCGGCCAACCGGTCGACCACGACGCCGTTCAGCGGGCTGCGGAGGGTCGCATAGGAAAGCATGGTTTCCAACTCGATTTTCATCTGTGCGGCGCGCTCACTCTCGGCTGCGGCTCGGCGCAGGTCGGTGCCGGCGCGGTCGAATTCCGTCCGGGAGGCCCGCGCCTGTTCGAACAGCGCCGCAATGCGATCGTGCTCGGTGCGGGCCTGCTCATACGCGGCCTCCGCGGAGCGCTGCGCGGCCTCGGCCTGCTGCAACCGGGCTCGCAGATCAGCATCATCCAGCTGGACGAGCACGTCTCCCTCCGCGACCAGTTGCCCGGCCCGGCCGTTGATCTCAGTGATGCGTGCGAGGATTTTCGCCGATACGGCTGACTCATGCACCGCACCGACCGTCCCGACCGCAGTTTCGACCACCGGTACCGTGGCGGTCCTGACGGTCGCAGTGGATAAGCCCGGGGGCGCCGGCCGCGCGCGCCCGGTGACTTCCGTGTGGTGCGCGCGATCGATCTTCGGCGTGAATACACCCGCCAGCCAAAGCAGCAGGCCAATGACCACCAGGGTGAAGATGCCCCCGAGTGCCAATGTGCGGGCGAGGCCGCCGGATTTGCTCACACCAAGTCCTCCGGTCAGGGCGGCACCGCCGGTGCAGACTCCCTGCAGGCACGTCGGATTCCGGTGCCACTGTTCGCGCTGGCAGTATACTCCGCTGTGGACTGGCCGCACGCTTGGGTGGGAATGGAACTGTGGGCGCATCGAACATCCGTGTGCTCAGTTGCACAGGTGACTCTCAGCAGTGGCAAGGGGGGGTGCCGTGCGTTGCGGAAGTGCGCCCTTGCGAACGTGGGTTGCTCCCACTGGATGAGTATGGCCTTGCCATACACCGGGCGACTGCAAGTGAAAGGGGACCCCTGGCGCGCATCGGCGTGCTCGTTTTCAGCCGCGAAAATCCCTTCTCGCATCGGCGGACGCCACGGGTCATAATCCGACGCAGGAGTGGCGCGGCTCGGAGCCGCGCCCGGAGCCGGCACGATGAAGTACCTCCCATCACAACTGATGTACTTCCTGCGGAATCGCCGCGGCCAGCGGAACTTCGGCGCCCTGCTGCGTTTCCTCGCCGTGATCTGCTTGTTGATCTGCAGTTACAGCGTCTTTTTCCACTACCTCATGAAGTGGGAGCAGCAGGAGCACTCGTGGGTGACCGGTTTCTACTGGACTCTCACGGTCATGACGACCCTGGGTTTCGGCGACATTACCTTTGAAAGTGACCTCGGGCGGCTCTTCTCGATCGTCGTACTGTTGTCCGGCGTTGTTTTCCTGCTGTGTCTGCTGCCCTTTACCTTCATCCAGTTTTTCTATGCTCCGTGGATCGAGGCCCACGAGGCCTCGCGTACGCCGCGCGAAGCCCCCGCCACGCTCCGCGGACACGTCATCCTGACGAACTACGACCCCCTGGCGGCCGCGCTGATCAGCAAGCTCAAGCAGCAGCAGCAGCCCTACGTCCTGCTGATCCCCGATCAGGCCGAGGCCCTGCGGCTGCATGATGCGGGTTTGAATGTGGTCTTCGGTGACCTCGACCGACCGGAATCGTACACCGCGGTCCGTGTGGCCCAGGCCGCGCTGGTGGCAACGACGGCAGTCGACACCGTCAATGCCAACGTCATCGCCACTGTCCGGGAAGTGAGCGACCGGGTGCCGGTCATCGCGACGGTCAACAATGCGGCCTCGGTGGACATCCTGACGCTCGCCGGTGGCTCGCACGTCCTGCACCTGCCGGAGATGCTGGGTGCCTCACTCGCCCGGCGCGTGCTCGGCGGTGATGCGATGACGCACGTCATTGGACACTTCGACAGTCTGCTGATCGCTGAGGCCAACGCCACCCGCACCCCGCTCGTCGGCAGGACGTTGCGCGAGAACCGGCTCTCCGAACTGGGTGTGAATGTCATCGGGGTATGGGAGCGCGGACGCTTCGAAGTGGCCGGTCCTGACACGCGCATCAGTGACCACACCGTACTGCTGCTCGCCGGGACCCAGGCGCAGTTGGAGAGCTATGATGAGCACTTCTGCATTTACAACGTCTCCGCCGCCCCGGCCGTGATCCTGGGGGGCGGGCGCATCGGACGGGCCACGGCTCGCGCTCTGGAACAGCGCGGCGTCGATTACCGCATCGTGGAGAAGGTGTCTGGGCGCGTCGCCGATGAGAGCAAGCTGGTGCTGGGTGATGCCGCTGAGATTGAGGTGCTCAAAGCGGCCGGCATCATGAAGGCGCCCACGGTTCTCATTACGACCAACGACGACAACACGAATATCTATCTGACGCTGTATTGCCGCCGTCTGCGGCCGGACATCCAGATTGTGAGCCGTGCCACGCTGGAGCGCAACCTGCCGACGCTGCACCGAGCCGGGGCCGACTTCGTGATGTCACACACGTCGATGGGCGCCAATGCGATCCTGAATCTCGCGCAGCGCAGTTCCGTGCTAATGCTCGCAGAGGGCCTGGACGTCTTCAAGATCCCGGTGCCCCCGACTCTGGTGGGACGCACGCTCGCCCAGACCTCCATCCGCCGAGACACGGGCTGCACCGTCATCGCGATACGTGATCATGGTGTGACGCACATCAATCCACCACCGACCGCAATGCTGCCTGCCGGGGCTGAACTCGTGCTGATCGGCACCGTAGCGGCAGAGGCGGAGTTCTTCGAGTCCTATGCCGGGCCGCGCTGAGCGGCGCCCTCGCGGCGGCACCGTCACTCCGCCAACACGCGCACCTTGAGACTGCGGAAGCGCACCTCGTCCCCATGATCCTGCAGCAGGATGGGGCCGCGCGCGGCCTGACCGAAATCGGGTATGTCCCGGAACTTGCTGGCAGCTACGAGCGCTGCGAAGGATTCCGAGCCACGCTCGTACACCAGCACGCGATAGCCATTGAGCCAGTGCTCGATCCGGCCGTCCGGATTCGCGATGATGCGTCCGTGGTTCCATGCGCCGACGGAGCGCGGCACACCCTGCCCGTCTACCGTCCGTGCCGCTGCGACCAGGTCGTAGAGCGATGCCAGCGTGCGATTGCCCCCCACGCCGAGCTGGGCATCGGGGTGCCGCTCATCGTCGAGGATCTGATACTCGGGCCCCAGCGTGATCGTTCCGTGCCCCGTGTCCGCGGCTTGTGCGACCACGTAGTACTTGACGCCACTGTTCGCGCCCGGCGTCAGCCAGAACTCGAACTGGAGCTCGAACGCCGCAAAGGTTCGCTCGGTCACGAGATCGCCGCCGGCCTCCGCGGCGCCCGCTGCAGAGCCCCCGTCCGCCGGACGCACGACCAGCATGCCATCGCGCACCACCCAGCCGGTACGCGGGAAGGGCGCCCGCTGCGCGCCGCGCCAACCAGCGGTGGTGCGGCCGTCAAACAGGAGCTCCCAGCCCTGTGTGCGTTCCGCGGCGCTGAGCTCATTCGGGCGCAGATTCCGGATGAAGAGCTCGTCCGGGGGCGATGGCTGTCGCGGATCGGTTCGGATGCGCAGGTTCCGCCA
The DNA here is from genome assembly GCA_016716475.1 of Phycisphaerales bacterium. Classification (NCBI taxonomy): domain Bacteria; kingdom Pseudomonadati; phylum Planctomycetota; class Phycisphaerae; order Phycisphaerales; species Phycisphaerales bacterium. Next base: position 671,887 of record JADJWG010000001.1, on the reverse strand, counting down.
CCGCACGGTACGCCCCACGCCGGCTGCATCGGCCGCCACACCATGCACCTGCAGGGCCACGAAGCCGCGCGCGGTAGCATCGTCGATCAGGTGTGCAACCGGTTGATCATTCAACCAGGTGCGCACCGCGGTTCCGACGCACTCGATGCGGCCCGTGTGCCAGACGCCCGTTTTCAATTCCCTGCGGGCCGGCGGGTTCAACGTCACGGGATACACCCAGCCGCGCCGTGCCTCGTCATAGATACCCCCCGTGAAACCGCGCTCCGACGGATCGATTTCGTACTGGTAGCCGTGCACTCGGCCGTCCAGGATCTCGGGCGTGCTGAGACTGCGGAACTGCACGCCGGAGTTCACACCCGCCTCGATCCGGAACTCGAATTCGAGCACGAAGTCGCCGAAGGTCTGTTCCGTGGTGAGGAATGTGTTCGCGGGATCTGCGACGAAGGTTCCCACGATGGCGCCGTCCTCGACGTGAAAGGGGGCCGACCCGCCCAGCTTCTTCCAACCGGAGAGGTCCCGCCCGTTGAACAGCGGAATCCAGCCCTCCTGGGCAGCACCGGTCGAAACGGTCAGTGCCAGCACCAGCACGCTGCCAACGACCGTCCGGGCTGAATCCTGCCTCATCAAGCGCCACCTTCCAGGCAAGCGCGCTGCATGCACCTACAACGCGTGATAGGGGGCCCGCCGCGGCCGCTCGAGCCAGCGGCTGGCCCCTTCATCTCCGATGATCCGTTCGCGGACCGGGTCCCAGCGCAAAGGTCGACCGAGCCACAGCGCGATGTTGCCGAGGTGGCAAACGGTTGCGGAGCGGTGACCGATCTCCGCGGTGGCGATGGGTTGCCGCCGGGTACGGAGACAGGCGAGCCAGTCGGAGTGATGATTGTCGCTCTGCGGAAGCTGCGCATCGGTGGCTCGCAGGCGGTAATTCCGCAACGACGCGGGCCAGGTCTGCAAGTGTCCGCGGTCCACCTCGAGGCGGCCCTCCGTTCCGTCGAAGAGGATGCCGCGCCGACCATCCTTGATGACCTCGACCCCACCGGGATAGTGGTAGGTCAGCCCGCGCGTCGGGTCGAACTCGGACGCACCCGTGCCTTCGATGATGCGCGGGAGCCGTGACCAGTCATACGGTCCGGGCGGCGGGACAATTTCGAGCGGACCACTCGCGTCCATGGCGAGCGCCCACTGCACGATGTCGAAGTGGTGTGCCCCCCAGTCCGTCATCTTGCCGCCGGAATAGTCACGCAGCCGCCGCCAGCCGTCATCGAAATTGGAGCCGCAGCGCAGCTTGTGAAACGGCGCCCACGGGGCGGGGCCTAGCCAGCGGTCATAGTCCAGGCCGGGCGGTGTCGGCTGCGTGGGCAGCACCTCCGCGCGCGAGCACGGTCCGACCTCGACGTGGACGCGCCGCACGGTGCCGAGCAGGCCGCTGCGCACCAGCTCACACGCCCGGCGAAACTCGGCACTCGAGCGCTGCTGACTGCCGGTCTGCACGATGCGGCCGTACCGCTGCGCCGCCGCGACCACGGCTCGGCCCTCGCCGATCGTCAGCGTGAGCGGTTTCTCGCAGTAGACATCCTTGCCCGCGCGGCAAGCGGCGATTGTCATGATCGCGTGCCAGTGGTCCGGTGTAGCGATGAGGACCGCGTCGATGTCCGGCCGCGCCAGGAGCTGCTCGTACTCGTTGTAGGCCGCACAGTCGGCGTACGTGCCGCTGCGTCGCTGTTCGGCGTAGTGCTGGTTGACGGTTTGCCGGGCAACCGTGCGGGCCTCGGTATCGACATCGCACACGGCGACGAGTTGCACATCGGAGCGGCCAAGCAACGTCTGCACGTGCCCGCGCCCCATCTTCTTCACGCCGATGATGCCGAGCGTGATGCGTTCGGACGGTGGTGTGCCCGCGGAGTTCCCGAGCACCGTGGCGGGAACGATGTGGAAGGTCGCCCACGCCGCGCCGGCCACACCCGTGGTGCGCAGAAAGCTGCGGCGGCTGACACGGGTGGCGTCGTGCGGAGGCGCAGGTCGACCGGTCATGAGATGGCTCCGTGCGGCGCAGCGTGTCGCATTTCACCGCGGCCGTCAACCGCATACCCACGCGACGTACGCGGCCCCGCGGACACGTTTCGCCGGGCCGCCGTCCGCCTTACAATGCGCAGCGGAGGATCACAAACCATGTGCATTCGCACCCTGTTTCCGATCGTGGCGGTGTTGGCGCTGGTTTCCACCGGCCGCACTCAGGACGATGCGACCCCTGAGACCGCCGGTGTGCTGAATGGCATTGATGTCCTGGCGCGCGACGGTTTTCGTCCGCTCGCGGGTCGGAAGGTCGGGCTCATCACCAATCACACCGGGGTTGACCGTCACGGTCGCTCGACGATCGAACTGCTGAAAGCCGCGCCCGACGTGGAACTCTTGAAGCTCTTCAGTCCCGAGCACGGCCTCAAGGGTGTGCTGGATGAGAAGGTCGGTGACAGCCAGGATCCCCTGACCGGCCTGAAGGTGTACAGTCTCTACGGCGATACGTACCGGCCAACACCGGAGATGCTCGCCGGAATCGATACGCTGGTCTTCGACATCCAGGACATCGGCGCTCGCTTCTACACCTACATCGCGACGATGGGCTTCGCCATGGAGGAAACCGCCCGGCACGACCTCCGCTTCGTCGTGCTCGATCGGCCGAACCCGATCACCGGGGTGCACGTTTATGGCCCCTACAACGATCGACTGGATCTTTTCACGGCCTACCACCGCATCCCGCTGGTCCACGGTATGACGGTAGGTGAACTCGCGAAGCTGTTCGATGCCGAGCGCGAACTGGGGCTCGACCTGCACATCGTGCCGCTCGAGGGCTGGCGCCGCAGCATGTGGTTCGATGAGACGCTCCAGCCCTGGATCAACCCCTCACCCAACATGCGCTCGCTGACGCAGGCCGCGCTCTACCCGGCCATCGGGCTCATTGAAGCATGCAATGTCTCCGTCGGCCGTGGCACGGACACGCCTTTCGAACGCTTCGGGGCCCCGTGGATGGAAGGCCGACCACTGGCCGCGAAGCTGAACGGGGTAGGTCTGAAAGGCGTACGTTTCGTGCCGTTCCGCTTCACGCCGATCAGCAGCAAATTCGCGCACCAGGAATGCGGTGGCGTGCAGGTGCTGCTGACCGATCGCGAGGCGTTCGACCCACTCGAGACCGGGCTGACAATCGTACGTGTGCTGCATGACCTGTACGGGGATAAGTTCGAGGTGCAGGCGGTTGATCGGTTGCTCTTCCAGAAGGAGCTGCTGGCGAAGGTGCTTGAGCCCGGGACCCGGCCGCCCTACACGACATTGTGGCAGCGCGACCTCGACGACTTCGCACCGCGGCGGGCGAAGTTCCTGTTGTACGACTAATCGCAGCGCGCCGCCCTGCTTGTGCGATGTTGTCTCGGAGCAACTTAGCCGGGATCGAGCTCATACCGCAGCCACACCACTCCCCCGCCAAGCTTCTGGACCAGCTCCAACCGTAACGGGCGCGCCGCCGCTGCCGTGGTTGTCTCGTAAAAGAAAGTGTGGGCCGAGGTGCCCCCGACAATCTCCGGATGCACCAGGACGCTCAACTCGTCCACCAGGCCGGCCCGCAACAACGCTCCACTGAGGGCCCCACCGCTATCCACCCGCACACGCCGGATCCCGTGACGCTGATGCAGAAACACCAGCGCCGCCGCCAGGTCCACGTGCGCCTGTCCTACGGTCCAGACGACGACCCCGGCGGCCTCGGCCGCCGCCCGTGCAGCCGCGGGCGTACGCTCGGAATGCAGCACCACGACCCCGCGCCAGAAAGGCGCCGCAACAAGCGCCGCCCAAGACGTCACGCGTCCGCCGCTGTCGGTCACGACCAGCAGTGGCCGCTCGGATTGCTTCGTGTCGGCCGGTGAGTCATCTGTCTCGGCGGTAACGGCGTCCAGTTCTGCCGCCAGCAACGTATCCGCGCCGGTCAGCGTCGCATCCTCCCCGAAGGCGCTGGCAATGCCATAGTAGAGCTCGAGGTTCGGGTTGAATCCCACCGTGCGGCCGTCCACGCTCACTGCGACGTGTACGATCACGTGAGGAAGCATGTGTCGAACTCCGTTCTCCCGACGCACCACCCACCGCCGCCACTGCGGCGTGCTCCCCATGTCATGATCTTACCACGACTGGTGTTCCCGTGCCCTCAGACCGCGAGCAGTGGTGATACGGTCGTGCGGCTCGCCACGTGCAGTGGAAACTCGGCCCCGAGGGCGGTTCGATGGGTCCGCAGTGCCGTCGCGGGGGTATTGTTCTCGGCGCTCAGGTGCGCCAGCATCACCCACTGCGGTTGGAAGAGCGCGCCGCGCAACACCTCCGCCGACTCCGCGTTGGAGATGTGCCCGCCGCGTCCCCGGATGCGCTCTTTCAATGATTCGGGATAAGGGCCGTGGGCCAGCATGTCCTCGTCGTAGTTGCTTTCGAGGTAAGCCGCGTCGAGTGTCGGGATCACGGACCGCAGCGCTGGGAAGACGTGGCCGAGGTCGGTGAGAATGCCGAGCCGCTTGCCCTCGGCTTCAATGATGAACGCGACGCTTTCTGCGGCATCGTGCGGCGTCGGCAGCGTATGCACCCGTACCGCGCCGAAGTCCAGCGTGGACCCGGCCGTAAAGCTGCGTACGTCACGCAGCTTGCCGGCCGTCGGTCGCAGCGCGTGCTCGGTGGCGGGCGTGGCGTAGAGCGGGACGTTCAGCAGGCGATGGCAAACCCCCGCGCCGCGGATGTGGTCCTGGTGCCGGTGAGACAGGATCAAAGCATCCAGCCGCCGCGCATCGTGCCCGTGTACGGCGAGACGTTGCCGGACCTGCAAGGCGCTCACCCCCGCGTCAAAGAGCAGGCGAACGCCGCACGCCTCGACGTACGTGGCGTTGCCGCACGATCCTGATTGGAGGGAGCAGGTCACCATGCTGCTCAGTATAGCGGCGTGACCCTCATACAATCCGCCGATGGATTCCCTGACGCATACGCTGGTGGGCGCGGCCCTCGCCAAGACCCGCCTTGGCCGCGCGGCCCGCTGCGCGCCGCTCGGGCTCGTGCTGGGTGCCAACCTGCCGGACTTCGAGAACCTTGTTCTCGCATTCGCTGACAAGCCAACCAACATGATTCAGCACCGCAGCATTACGCACGCCCTACTCGGAGTCGCGGTGCTCATCCCGCTGTGGGCCATGCTGCTGCACGCGCTCAGCCGGCGTTTCCCCGGTAGGGGGCCGCCCAGCCGGCTCCGTCCGCTGCTGCTCGGGACGGCGCTGGCCGTGGGCTCGCACCCCCTATTGGACTGGATGAATACCTATGGCATCCGGCCATGGCTGCCCTTCGATGAGACGTGGTATCACGGCGATCTCGTCTTCATCATCGATCCGTGGATCTGGTTGCTGCTGTTTGGCGCGACGTGCCTGGCGGGGCCACGCAGCCGTGGGGGGGGCTGGGTGCTCGCCGCGCTCGGCGCTGCTCTGACCGTGCTGCTGTGGTGGACGGAGCCGATGACGGTGCCGGTACTACCGTGGGTGTGGCTGCTCGGCATGGTGTTGTTCGCGGTGGGTCGCCACGCGGGATTCGGCCGCCGCCACGGCGACCTCGTCGTGACGTCCGCATTCGTGCTCTGTGCTGGGCATGTCGGTCTGCTGGCTTGGTCGGGCACGGCGGCCTGGCACCAGAGTCAGCCCGTCCTGGCGGCGCAGATTCCCGCGGGCGAATCGGTGCGCGGATTCACCCGTAGCCCGCAACCCGCGAACCCCTTTCGCTGGGAGATCATCGTCGAGACGGATGCAGCGATCTATCGACACCCGGTGACACCGTTCGAGCCGCCGGGTGGGCTGGTGCGCCTGCCTCATGGGCGTGAGGACCCGCGCGTGCGGGCGCTGGTGGACCCGCGGGCGTATGCGGCGTGGCGCCGCTTCGCTCGGCATCCGGTCGCGCGCGTTGCACGGCACGAGTCCGGTCAGCGCGTCTACCTGCTGGATGCCCGCTACGGCCTCTTTCCGCCGCGCGATTTCGCGAGTTTCACGCTGGACTTTCCCCCCTAGCGGGTCCGCGGACTCCCCCGCAGCGTGCAGCCCGTACTTGGCCTGCTACAATGCCGGGCGATCCCGGAGGTCCAGATGTCCACGGCCATAGCCCGCAAAATTGCGGCCGACATGCGTGCCGCATCCTTCATCCGTGAGATGTTCGAAGTCGGCCGTAAACTCAAGGCCCAGTACGGTGCCGAGAACGTCTTCGACTTTTCCCTCGGCAACCCCAATGCCACGCCACCGGCAGCATTTTTCGACGCGGTTCGCGCCGTTGCGGCCGAGTACGAACCCGCTCGCCACCGCTACATGCCGAACGCCGGCTTCGACGAGGCCCGTGCGGCCGTCGCAGGATATGTCCGGAGTGAATATGACTTGCCGATGGAACCCGAGGCCGTCATTCTGACCAGCGGTGCGGCCGGCGGTCTGAATGTGTTCCTGCATGCGATCTGCGATCCGGGTGACGAGGTCATCGTCCTCGCGCCGTACTTCCCCGAGTACCGTTTCTACATCGAGCACGCCCACGCTACGGTTGTGCCCGTACAGACCGACGTCGAGTTTCAGCCCGATCTCGCGGCCCTGCGCGCGGCGGTCACACCGCGTACCCGCGCGGTGCTGGTCAACTCGCCGAACAATCCAACGGGCGCGGTCTACACGCAGCCCGCTTGCGATGCGCTGGCCGACTGGCTCCGCGGGATCGACAGCCCGGCGCGCCCCATCTACCTGCTGCTCGACGAACCGTACCGCCGCATCGTCTTCGATGAAGAGCGCTGTCCCAGCTCTGTCGGCCGGTATCATCGCACGATCCTGATCTCCAGCTATTCGAAGGATCTCAGTATTGCCGGTGAGCGGGCCGGCTACATCGCCCTGCCGGCGGAGGTTCCCGACCGCGGGTTGCTGCTCGGGGCCTGCACCACGCTGAATCGCACGCTTGGTTTCGTGAACTGTCCCGCCTTCATGCAGCGGGTCATCGCGCGCTGCGCGGGAGCCCGCTGCGACGTGGCCTTCTACCGTACGAACCGCGATCTGCTCTGCGACGGCTTGCGTGCGATCGGCTACGAGCTTGTCCAGCCCCGCGGGGCGCTTTATGCCTTCCCGCGCACCCCGCTGGCCGATGACCGTGCCTTCATCGACCTGCTGCTGCGCCACAAGGTCCTTGCCACGCCGGGGAGCGGTTTCGGCCGCCCCGGGCATATGCGCCTGAGCTTCTGCGTCGATCGCGCTACGATCGAACGCGGAATCGCACCGTTGCGAGCCGCTTTCGAAGAGGCGCGCGGGCGCTAGGGACCGAGCTCCCGCCTATTCCATCTTCCAATCTCAGGAGCTCCAGGCCCATGCTCACCTTGTGCACCCCACGTCGGCTCGCGATTCCTCTCTCGATGGGCGCACTGCTGCTGGGGACCGGCTGTGCTGCCACTGGTGAACGGCATACCTACGTCGTTTCCGCCGCTGAGGTGCCCAACCTGTTACGGCAACGTGAAACGCTGCACGTGCTGGATGTACGGCCCGCCGAGGACTACGCCTTCGGTCATGTCCCCGGTGCGGTCTCCGTCGATCCGGACCGCTGGAAGACGCTGAGTCTGACGGAGGACACCGGCCTGAACCAACGCGACTATTGGCACCGCGAGTTTGGCGAGCTGGGCATCAGTGGGCGGGAAACGATCCTGATCTATGACGATGGCCGCATGACCGAGGCCGCCCGGCTGTGGTTCATTCTGCAGCTTTACGGGGCGCACGAAGTCAAGATCCTCAACGGCGGATACCCAGCCCTCGCCGAACAGATCGCGCACGGTCGACTCGAGCTGCGCTCTGGTGCCACTGCACCGACGCCGACCACCTTCGATCCGTCGCCCAGCGAGCACCCGCCGGTACGGCTGGTGGAGCGCGCCGGGGTGAAGTCGGCCGTTACCGGCCTGACTGCGCAAATCTTCGATGCCCGTTCTGCGGCGGAATTTGCCGGGAACGATCTCCGCAAGAATGCGCGCGGCGGGCACCTGCCCGGCGCGCGGCATATCGCTCACACCGAATTGCTTGATGCACGGAATTGCCTGCGCCCACCTTCCGAGCTGCGCCATCGACTGACGGCTGCGGGATTCGAACCAGGCCGGCCCCTCATCACCCATTGCGACGGAGGCGGGCGGGCTTCACTGGCTGCTCTGGCAGCAGTCGAAGCGGGTTTCGGCCCGGTAGAGAACTACTACTTGTCCTTCGGAGACTGGGCGGGCGACCTCTCCTGCCCGGTCGTCGTACCCGACCCCCCGGCTTCCGCGGCGGAATAGCTCGCAGAGCTAAACATACAGATCGCCCGTCGTCTGCCCACTCGTCAGGCAGCGTGGTAACATCTTTGCAGCATGTGTGGTTCGCTCTGTTTTGGTCTGATAAGAATCATGCTCTGGTGGGTATGGCAGCATGTTCCGTGCGTGCAACGTTATCGTTTTCGGACCTCGGGTTGACCATGGCATGAGCGGGGGCCTATGCTCGGACATAGGCAGATTACGGTTTCGAGGTTCGCACCCGTGGGGGGATCGGCCGATATTGGCTGAAAAGGCCCCTTTTACCGAGTTACTCTGGAGGTTCAGCGTTGCGTACGTCATGGCAGCAATCCGTTATCGGTTTGGTTCTCTTTGCAGGGTTGGGGATGGGTACCGCACTGGCGACCACGCAGACGATCGCGACTTTCGCCGACCCGGCACTCGATGGCAGCACACCTTTGTTCACGGTAACCGACACCGAACTCAGTGGCGGGTGGAGCGGCACCCATCTACGACTGCGCACGCCGATCAGCGGGCAGGAGTTTGAGAACGTTACCTTCACGATGACGCCAATAAGCCGCACAAACGGCACGCTGGGTGCGGGGACAATCGAGTTCTTCCGCAGTGCGGCCGACGGTGGAGCGTTGATTCTCCGGATTCAGTTCACTTCCGGTCTGCTGTTCGACCAGGGGTTTTCTGCGAGTTCACTCGCCGGGAATGGCGTGACCTTCTCTGGCCCGATCATTGCAGCCACGATGGAGAGCGAGCAGTTCTCATTCAGCTTCGCCAATACCGTGGTCAACGGCACCACACGGTCGCACACGGCTACATTTTCTTCCTCGGGCACGGTGGCGAGTACTGGTGGCGGCGGTGACAACGGCGGAGGCACCGGAGGCGGTGGAACGGGTGGTGGGGATACAGGTGGCGGTGGTACGGGTGGCGGCGGAACCGGTGGTGGGGATACCGGTGGCGGCACGGGCGGCGGCGGCACGGGCGGCGGCACGACGAACCCTGGCGGTTCCGGTGGCGATCAGTCGTCCGACAACAATAACAACAACGGTTCGGGCGGTGGTGCCGGGACTGGTGACGATCAAGGCCTGGGACAGGGTGATGAGTTGCCATTGGAAGATTTTCGGCCCTTATGCGGTCTTCCTTGTACGGTCAGCATGCTGCCGTTGATGGCGCTCGGGATTGCAGCCATGATGCGGTTCCGCCCACGCCGCCTGCGTTAAGCGGCGCTCTGCGGCGACACGCTTCGAGAGTAACTCCCAATTCGATCAGCGGCGTCCCGGGCGAAGGAATCGCCCGAGACGCCGCGCTTGTTTACCACGGATGTGCAGCCCTGGGATCAGGATTTGTGCCGCTTCCGGGCAGCGCTGCGGCGCGCCGTGCTGGTCGGCGGGGGACCTTCCTGGGTTCCGGGTGGTGCCACGAACGGCGGGACATCCGGCCGGGCCAGGCGCAGCTTGGGGGATAGTAGCTTCGGGAAGGTCCCGTGGGGCTCGATCTGGTACCAGTAAGCGGTGCTCGAGTAGTCGTTACTGAGCTTGTTGTTATGGCCGTGCTCGATGGTGACCTGGATGGACTTCTCGAAGCGGATGGGGTCTTCGATGTGGAAGCGGTAGAGCGAATTCTTGCCGCGGAAGGGCCAGAACTGATCTTCGCGGCCCCACTCGGAGCCGTTGTACTGGGTGATGCCGCAATACGGGGAACTGTAGGGTGTGCGCGGGCAATACGCGGTGCTGAAGTAATCCTCCGTGCCGGTACCGTGGATCCCCGGCGGCCACTTTTCACCGTCGATGAAGATCATGTCGTCGCCCTCACCATACCAGTCGTTCTTCTCACGCTGGAAGCAGTCGATGTCGAGGTGACAACCCACGTACTGGCCACGGCCGCGGGCGTCGAGGAGGACGTAGTTATCGGCGCCGGTGGTGTTGGGGGTCTTCCAATAGCGGCGGAGGTTCTCGATGTTGGGTGCGCCCTTCAGGTCCTTGCGGCCCCAGCCCTCGGTGGGATTCTCGCGGCGCCACTGGGCATGGAAATAGGCCAGCTCTTCCTCCCAGGCGGGGTACTTTTCGTAATCTACGTAGTAATACAGGTTCTGCGGGGCGTGCCACTCGCTGTGTACCTCGATGCGGGCGTGACGGGCGAAGGGCATCGGGAACCAGGAGTTCATGGCCCGCCCGCCGTCCGGGTTCATCTGGAGCGGGAGGGACCAGAAGAGCTTGCAGATGCCGAAACCGCCGCCGAAGAAGTCGGCAAGGGGGACTTCGACGCTGGGGGTCTTTTCGCCGTCCCACCACATGCGGAGGACGGTACTGCGCATCGCGTCGCGGTCGTGCGCGAGGGAATCCGTGAGCCAGATGTGCTTGATGCAGCCGGGGCCGTCGATCTCGGCCATGGTGTGGCGCTGGCCGGGCTCGATGACGACCCAGTCGGTGTTGCCGCCGGTGCGGTCATAGCTGCTGGAGCGCAGGGACTTGAAGTCGCGCAGCCGCGCGAGGGAGGCGAGGGACGAGTAGCCGATCTGCATGGGGTACTCCGGGTTCAGGTTTGTAGGGCACAGGTGGACAGGATCGCCGCAGAAGCACGGCCGAACAAGCACGCGGCCACGATTTTGCCGCCCGCCGCGCGCTCCTCAGCCGCACGTTGCTCTCTCGCGCGTGCCACCAGGCGTGCCCCCGTCACACCCGCGCAGGCGGGGGTCCAGACGCGCAGCGCGACCCCCCTCCCTCTCAGGGAGGGGTTGGGGGAGGGTGCGGCCCCAGCAGACGGAAGATCGCTTTCGCGTTGCGTCCGACCAGCGCAAAGACGATGATCTCGCATGCGCCGCGCGCTTGTCGCCGGCGGACAAATGGGGAGTGCATTATGGCGCTGACAAAGTGCCCTGATTGTGGCGGCAACGTCTCGACAGCGGCGGTGGCCTGCCCTGCATGTGGCTGTCCCGTCACCTCGCGTTGAGCGATCCGGAAGGGCGACGATCCGCGCGCCTGCCCGCGATGTGGATCATCGGCAGTCGGGAAGGTGAGGGGCCTACAAGGGCTACAGGAGGTCATCACTTTCATTGTGCTCTTCCTGCTGCTGATCATTCCCGGCTTCGTCGACTACAGCTACATCGAAACGGTCCCGTACTGCTCGGGCGGTGGGCATCGCGTGCGTAAATGACACGCCCGGCATCCGTCAGCGCACGCTTGATTTAGGGAGCGACCGGTGTACCGGGCGGACAGAAGCTCGGGAACCGCGGACACAGAGTTCGTGCGAGTTGGTCAATCGTCTCGCGCGCGACGAGCCCCGCCGCCGCATCGCGCAGAACCGCCAGCAGTTCGGCCTCCACCGCGGCGCGCTCCGCTGCCGGGCCGAGGATCGCCTTGACTTCGGCCAGTGCAGCGTCCACGTCGTCCGCCAGCAGGTGACAGAACACGATCTTCCGCCGCAGCGGCAGTTCCAGGGCGGCGCGCTGTTGGGTCTGTACCACTGGCAGGGCGTCGAGTGCGCGCCGCATCGCGGCGATGGCCTGAGAGGTGTTTGTGGTACTACTGCGCCAGAGGTATTCGGCCTGTTCGGCCCAGGCGCGCGACTCATTGAGTGGCAGTCGCGATTTCAGCGGAGCGTACAACTCCGCGGCACGTCCCGCCTCGACAGCGGCACGGTCGAAGTCGCCGCGCAACCCCGCGACGGCCGCGGCGAGGCGGCGGGTCTCGGGTGCCATCGACAGGTTGATGGCATCGAGATCCGATTGCGGCGTGATCGGGCCCACCGCGGCGATGAAGCGCCCCACCACTTCTTGCGCCCCCGGCAATTCGAGTACCCGCGCCAGGCGCCAGAGCCAGGCACTCTCGGTGGTGCCCTCGCGCAGCGCATCTCGCATCAGTGCGATGCGCGTCCCCAGCGTGGCGGGATACTCTTCCAGTGACAGCAGCGCCTCCACGTCGAAAGGGGTCAGCTTCCGCTGCCGCAGCCACGCCTGCCGCGCCTCCTCCGACCAATGTCCCGCTTCCGCTAACTGCCGTGCAGCGTACAGGCGCATCAGCAACTCGGCGCTCCGCGCTGTCAGCCGTTCGACATCGGGCATGGCCGGCGCATGGGCCGCGAGCTGGCGGGCGCCGTCGAACGCCGCTTCCCCGAGCCGGACCGCGGCGCGCCAGGTTTCTTCGGCGGACGTCGGATCGGCGGCCGTGGTTGTCGCCGGCAGGGACGCCCACTGCTGCGCGCGGGCCACGGCGCCTTCGTATTCCATCCGCACCGCCTGCAGCCGACTCAGGAGGATTCGAGGTGGGTCGATCAGGCGGGCCTGCGCAACGCGATACGCCGTGGCCGCGGTTGCGAAATCCCCGCGCTCCTCCGCCCGCATGGCGCGCACCTCGGCGCGCACACCGGCCCAGTTCTGCCACGCGAGACCAGCGGTAGCGAGTCCCGCGAGCAGCGCCAAGATGCCCGCAAGGCGGATTCGCCCCAGTGCGGGAGTGGGACCGCTTGGCCGCACCGCAGCATCCGAGGAGAGGGCCCAAACGATTCCCAACAAGGTGAAAAACAGGATCGGTACCCCCGGCAACCGCAACGCCGCGCCGGTCAGCGCATCCCCCAGCAACGTCACCAGCGCGCCAGTGGCCGCCAGCAGCCCCCAGCGATCTGCCCCGCGTGTGCGCCGCAGCGCGGCCCCCACTGCGAAAGCCGTCGCCACGAGCCCCCCGACGTACGTCAGGCCGCCGATCAGACCGATCTCGGCCAGGACATGGAAGAGCTCGTTGTGTGGTGAATCGAGGAAGCCCATGAACGGGGCGGGATCGAGTACGCGGTCCTCGACCGCGAGCAAACCAGCGAGCCGCGGATAGGCACCCGCCCCCTGGCCCGCGAACTGGGTAAAGACATCGGCGCTCCAGAGCTCTGCGGCGTAACGCCAGGCGTAGAGCCGGAAGCGGATGGTGGCCCCGCGCGCCATTGCGAGGTCGAGTTGGGAGGAGCTGAGCCACCAAGCCGCGGCCGCCCATACGATCAGCGCCAACCCCGCCGCCAAGACCCAGCGCACCCAGCGGCGTGCGAATGTCAGCCCAACCACTCCGAGGCCCAGGAGCAGGCCGAGTTGCGCTCCTCGCCCCTGGGCCAGTGCGAAGCACCACAGCAACGGTATGAGCACCAGAAGCGTCACTGTGACCCGGGTGGCGCTGACCCGCCAGGTGGTGGGGAGGGGCTCCGCCCCGGGCACGGTCGGAATACCGGGTTCATTCCGGCCCCACAGTGGCCAGAACAGCGCCAGCAGGATGCCGGGGGCGACCGCGGCCGCCAGCGCCGTGGGGTTTCCCACGGGAAACAACGGGCGGTGATCGGGATTGCGCTCGTAGTAATACCACACGGCAAGCATGGCTCCGGCGATGCACAGCCCCATGATGCCAACCAGCAACCGGGTTGCGGATCGACGTGTGAGTAGTTCTGCGAGCGCCACCGCCCACGCGACCCCGACGGCGTACATGAGGGCCTGGCCGCTGGAAAGGGCCGCGTCGCCGGACCATGCGCTGCTTGCGAGCGACAAGAGGACCCACCCGCCAAGCAGGCCCTGGGCGTAAGCCACCGGACCTTGCGCCCGGCCCACACCGCCGGCGAGCAACCGCAGGCCGACAAGCATGAGGCCGGCGGCCGCGGCGAGGTGGAGTGCGAGATCCTTCGCCTCGACGCCGCGGGCGCTTTCGAGGAGGCCCCCAAGCGACATCGCCGCGGTGATCGTTCGCAGGACGGAGCCAGACCTCCAGGGCAATGTGCCGGGATACAACTCGGCGCTGTGCAGCGGGCTTAGCAGCAGGAACACCGCCGCGACGGCGAGCAGGGCCACCGCGAGGGCGGCGCTCTCGCAGCCGAGTTCCCACGAGCATCGTCGTGGAGCCGACGCCGCGCCGGGTTCGATGGGTTCGGGTTTTTCCGCCATGGGTTGCCCCGAAAGAATTCGCCTTGACACCCGGGGGCACCGGGTACAATGCGGCTGCCGGTTGATTTACCACGGCCGCCACGGATGGCAGCCGGCCGCGCCTGGAAGGTGCGCAGTATAACGAACCGTCTGCCCGCGTCGCGGCTTTCGGTTTGGGTCCCCATGTTGCGCTCCCTCCCGCCTTGAGCAAGGATGTCCTGACAGGCGGAACTCATGACGCTCACAGCCGTACCTGAACCCACGGCGGGTCCCGTGCCCCACGAATTGCCTCCCGAGCTTGAACATCTGCGAATTCACCTGGTCGGTATCGGCGGGTGCGGGATGTCGGCGCTCGCGGCGCTGCTCCTGCGGAGAGGGACACGCATCAGCGGATCAGATCGTGCCGATTCACAAGTCTTATCGCAGCTGGTCGAGTCGGGTGCGGCGATCACCACGGTGCAGCGAGCCGAATCCGTCCCCGGCAATGCGGACCTCGTGGTCACTTCGGCCGCGATTCCTCCGAACCACCCCGAGCTGATGGAGGCCCGGCGGCGTGGTTTGCAGGTGTTCAAGTACGCGGAATTGCTGGGCGCCGTGATGGCCCGCTACGAAGGTGTTGCGATCAGCGGTACGCACGGCAAGAGTACGACCACCGCGTGGCTAACTTATGTCTTGCGACGCGCGGGGCTCGATCCGAACTTCGTCGTGGGTGCGACGGTCGGGCAACTGGGCGGCAGCAGTGGAGTGGGCGTTGGTCGACAGTTCATTGCTGAGGCGTGCGAGTTCGACCGCTCTTTTCTGAACCTCCGCCCGCGGCATGCCGCGATTCTGAACATCGAAGAAGACCACCTCGACTGCTACGCGGATCTACAGGCGATTCGGACGGCGTTTGGCGAGTTCGCGCGGCTCGTACCCGAGGACGGCACGCTGGTGCTAAACGGCCACGATCCACAATGCGCGCTGCTCAGCGCGGAGCTGCAAGCCGCGGGCCGAACCGCGCCGCTTACCTTTGGCTACGATCCGACGTTCACCTGGTCGGCGGTCGCTGTGCGACTCACGAAAGGCACCTACAGCTTCGAAGTGTGCCATCGGGGGAAAGTGCTGGGCCGCGTGCAGCCGCTGCTGGCCGGGCGGCACAACGTACTGAATGCGCTGGCCGTCATCGCGCTGGCGGAGCGCTGCGGGGTCACGTGGACGGCCTTGCAACCGGGTCTCGTGGAGTTTCGCGGTGCGGATCGGCGGCTGGAGCTGCGTGGCGAAGTCGAGGGAGTGCGCATTCTCGACGATTACGCCCATCACCCGACGGAAATTCGTGCAACCCTGCAGGCCGCGCGGGAACGCTTCAGTCCGCGGCGGTTGTGGTGCGTGTTCCAGCCGCACCAGCATTCGCGGACGCGTTTTCTCCTGAGTGACTTTGCCCAGAGTTTCTCGCAGGCCGACCATGTGCTGGTGCCGGACATCTACTTTGTGCGTGATACGCAGCGTGATCGCGAACTGGTGTCGGCCGAGGATCTCGTGCGCGAGATTCGGGCGCGCGGTGGGGACGCGCAGTACCTGCCGCAGTTTGAGGCGTTGAGCGCGCAGCTCGCGGAAGCGGCCCGACCTGGAGATGTCGTAATCACCATGGGCGCAGGTAATATCTGGAAGGTCGCCGATGAACTGGTGGCGCGGCTTCGAGGACATCTGCCGGCCTGACGAGCCGCTGGCGCAATATTGCTGGTACGGCCTGGGAGGCCCGGCGCGCTGGTTTCTGACGCCGCGTAACGAAGAGGAACTCGCGGCCGTGGTGGCGCGCTGTGCCGAGTACGCAGTACCTTGGCGCGTGCTGGGCCGCGGGGCGAATCTGCTTGTGCGTGACGCGGGCTTCGACGGTGCGGTGCTCAAGCTCAGCGGCCCGGGCTGGGAGTGGCTGCACATCCGTGGATTGGACGTCAGTGCCGGTGCCGGTATCGATTTCACCAAGCTGGTCCGTGAAACGGTCGACCGTGGGCTCGGCGGGCTGGAAAACCTGGCGGGCATCCCTGGTTCGCTGGGTGGCATCGTCCGAATGAACGCCGGCGGCAAGTACGGCAGCATTGCCACCTATGTCCGCAGTGTGCGCGTCGTTACGCCCGCGGGGATAGCCGAGGAGCGCCCCGCGGCGGCACTCGAGTTTGCTTACCGGCATACCACGCTGCACGGCGCGATCATCACGGCCGCCACACTCGCACTGACTACGAGTGATGAAACGGCCCTGCTCACCCGTTTCCGGGACATCTGGACGGAGAAGAGCGGGAGCCAGCCGGCGGTGGCGGCGCGCTCCGCCGGCTGCATTTTCAAGAACGCCGCTGAACCGGCCGGCAAGCTGATCGATCAGGCCGGGCTGAAAGGGAAGCGGTGTGGGGGGGCGGAGATCAGCACGCGGCACGCCAACTTCATCATCGCGCACCCGGGTGCGACTGCGCAGGACGTGCTAGACTTGGTCGCCCTGATCCAGGAACGCGTTCGGGAATATGCCGGCGTTACACTGGAACTGGAGATCGAAGTGTGGTGACCGGAGCACCGGTATGAAACCGTTACCCTCGCTATCCGAACTCATCGCCATCGATCCGGCCCCGGCGCGGGTCCGTGTGACCGTGCTGTGCGGCGGACCGAGTGCCGAGCGGACCGTCAGTCTGCAATCGGGCGAAGCCGTGGCAGCGGCACTGCGCCGCTGTGGGCACGAGGTCTTCGTCGCGGACATCGGTCCGGACGACCTGAGCGCGCTCGATCACCCGTGCGATGTCATCTTCCCGGCACTGCATGGTACGTTCGGAGAAGACGGCACACTCCAGCGGCTGCTCGCGGACCGGGGCATCCGCTTTGTCGGTTCGGGGCCCGAGGCCTCCGCGCTCGCAATGGACAAGGTTGCGACCAAGGAGCGCCTCACCGCTGCCGGTGTGCCGACGCCCAAGTACGAGGTCTGGCATGCGGAAATGCTGGCGCAAGGCGCAGAGCGGCAGTTGTCCCTGCCGGTGATCGTGAAGCCGGTCGATCAGGGCAGCAGCGTCGCCACCGCGATCGTACGTACGGGGGAGGAGTTCAGGCCGGCCGTACAGGCAGCAGTCGCGCAGTTCGGCCGCGCGCTGGTCGAGCAGTTCATCCCGGGGGCGGAGTTGACCGTGGGGCTGCTCGCCGGCACGCCGCTGCCGCCGATCCGGATCCAGCCGCGCCGCAACTTTTATGACTTTGCCGCGAAGTACGAGGACGATGCCACGGATTATCTCTTTGA
This sequence comes from Phycisphaerales bacterium, assembly GCA_016716475.1. Taxonomy (NCBI): domain Bacteria; kingdom Pseudomonadati; phylum Planctomycetota; class Phycisphaerae; order Phycisphaerales; species Phycisphaerales bacterium. Next base: position 654,448 of record JADJWG010000001.1, on the reverse strand, counting down.
AACCGGTTACTCGGGAGAATTCGTCGCGCGTGTGCAGGCCTGGAGCGTCACCGCCTTTGACACGCTCGGGTGTCGGCACTTGGCGCGCGTCGACTGGATGATCGACGCGGAGGAGCGCGCCTGGTTCCTGGAGGTGAACACGCTGCCGGGCTTCACCAGTCATTCGCTGGTCCCGAAGGCCGCGGCACACATCGGCCTGCCCTTCGACCGACTCTGCGACCGGCTGGTGCAACTGGCCTGGAGGGAGACCGGGTGAGCAAGGCCAAGTCGCGTCGCCACCCTGCGCGAGCTGCGCCCCGACCACCGTCCCACGCGGTGGCACTGCGACTTTCACCATTGGCGTGGTGGCGACTCTGGCAGGTCATTGGCTGGACGACGACGCTCGGGGTGCTTGCCTGGGGGCTGGTGCTGCTGCGCGCCTGGGTCCACGCGCAACGGCCGCACACGCCGATCACGCTAACCTTTCACCAACCCCCACCGACGGCCGAGATCGAGGCGGAGATCCTCGCGGCGGCGAACCTTGGCTCCGTGCTGGCACAGAGCGTGTTCGCCCCGGACCTTGTGGCGCGGCTCGGAGCGGGGTTGGCGCAATCGCCCTGGGTGGCGGACGTGCGACGTGTTTCGCGCCGTCCGACGGGGGAGGTCGTGGTCGAAGCCACGTTTCGGCTGCCGTTCGCCTATGTGGATGCCGGGCCAGACATGTTGTGTCTGATCGATGCCGAGGGGTACCGCCTGCCGTGGACCTACACCCGCAAACAGATCGAGGAGGGTGCTCAGTGGGTGCACTGGTTTTGCATTGTCGGTGTCGACGCGCCACCACCACCACCCGGGCAGCGCTGGACGCCCCGGTCACACCGCGGCACCGCCATGGCTCCAGATGAACCACCACCGTTGGCTCCCGATCTCGCGGCGGGGATCCGGCTCGCCCGGTTCCTCCATGAGGCGCACGCCCGCGACCAAGCTCCATTTCGTCCGCTCCTGCGCGCGATCGATGTTGCGAACTATGATCTGCGCCAGGATGCCTGGGCGGGGCGCCTGCGGCTGCGTACAATCTCGACGAGGAGCATGATTCACTGGGGGCTGCCGCCTGGGGAGGAGAGCGGGACCGAGCCGGATGCACAACAGAAGCTCGATCGTCTCCGCCGTTTCTTCAACCAGGAAGGCGGCCAGTTTCCCAGCGGTTTCGAATACGATGTTCGCCCCGATGGCGGCGTCAAGAGCTACGAATTTCGCGGCCGCTGAAGGGTGGACCGCAACATTCCCGCGATGCTGACGAATACCTCCCCGGAGGTGTGCTGCAATGGTTGACGATCTGCCACGCATGCTGCTCGACACGATCCACCGGCACCTGACGCCGGCGGGCGAATGGGTACCTTTGCTGGTGCTCGCGAGCGGACTCCTACTGGGGATACTGCTGTTGCTGCGTGGTGCCCGCCTGGCGCCCTATGCCGCCGTGGCCGCCCTCGCGCTCGGTGGATTGGGTGTTGGACAGGCCGCCACACCGCATGTCCCGTTGGGCGCATGGGTGCCACCTTTGGCGGGCGGCGCCGTCGGGCTCGTACTCGGAGTCGTCCTGGTGCGGCTGTGGGTGGCCGTGCTGATCACGGCGTGCCTCGCAGGCGGTGCCCTGACCCTCTACGGTGCGCAGGTCGTGCTGCCGGCAGTCGAGTCACACACGGCGCGCGGCTTTAACCCCACCGATCCGACCACGTGGGTGACGCTCCAGGAGCCGCCGGATGAAGCGGCGACGGCCGCAGTGCAAGGTGGCCTGCCCGGATTGCTGAGTTACCTCACCGAGAGCGTTCCCAACTTCCAGCTCAGTACCGCTGCGATTGTCCTGTCCACCGGCTTGGCGGGGCTTGCGTTCGGGCTGTTGCTTCCGAAACTCGCCCGGGCGGCGTGGGCTGCGACCCTGGGTACGGTTTTGTTCCTGTCGGCCGCATACGTGGCCGCACTGCTGTATTTACCGTCCGCGACGCCCTGGCTGCACTCCTGGGGGCTGGTCCTGGCAGCGGTGCTCTGGGTGGTTTCGGCCGCCGGCAACTGGGCTGATTTACAGGGGTGGCTGCGGCGCCGGCCCGTGGCGGCACCACCGCCCGCGGCACCGCCACCCGCGGCGGCATAGCCGGAAACGGGGGTCGGGGGGTTTGGGCGGTCGCGTCATCGTCCCAAAATCGGGGCGGCTGAAATTTTTGGGCTGTGAATCTTGTCACGACGCCGCTCTCTCGATATAACACGATATAAAGGTTATCTTATCATAGAGTTGGCCCCGCTCCGCGGCTGGTAACCAGAGGATTGGCATGACTCCCGAGCTTGAAAGCGCCGTCCGCGAAATCTGTGCCGCGCATGACCGCGACCCGCTGCGCCTGATGGACATCCTGCGAGCGGTCCAGCAGCGCTGCGGCAGTATCTCCAGTCCCATCATCGCGCGGATCGCCGCGGAGTTGCGGATTCCACGTGTGCGCGTCGAAAGCACGGCGACGTTCTACGCCTTTTTCACGGCGCAACCGACCGGGCGCATCGTCATCCGGGTCTGTAACGACGTGATCGATGAGTTGCAGGGGGGGCAGCGCGTGCTGGCCGCGTTCGAGCAGGAACTGGGGATCCGGGTGGGAGAGACGACGCCCGATGGCCTCATCACCCTGACAGAGACGGCCTGCATCGGCATGTGCGATCAAGCGCCCGCCGCGCTGGTCAACGACGTCGTGGTGACGCGGCTGTCAACCGACCGGGCGCGCGAGATCGTTCAGGCGCTGCGTGCGAACCCCGATCCGAAAGCGCTGGTGACGCGGCTGGGCGACGGCAACAACGGCCATGCGCTGGTCGGGGCGATGGTGGAGAACAACCTGCGCTATGCGGAGCCCGCCTATGTATTCAGCCCCCTGGCGCGCGGCGTGGCTTTGAGCAAAGCCGTGGCGATGTCGCCGGCCGAGATCATTCGGGCGGTGAAGGTTTCGCGTCTCCGTGGCCGGGGCGGGGCCGGTTTTCCGACCGGGATGAAATGGGAGTTCGCCCGGGCGGCCCCGGGTGATCGCAAGTTCATCGTCTGCAATGCGGATGAGGGCGAGCCCGGCACGTTCAAGGATCGGGTGATCCTGACCGAATGCCCGGACCGCGTCTTCGCCGGCATGACGATTGCCGGTTATGCCATCGGTGCGGCCGAAGGCGTGCTGTACCTGCGGGCGGAATACGCGTACCTGCGGGCGTTTCTTGAAGATGTCCTGGCACGGCGCCGCGCGGAAGGGCTGTTGGGCCAGAGTGTCGCGGGCAAGGCCGGCTTCAATTTCGACATACGCATTCAGATGGGGGCGGGCGCTTATATCTGCGGCGAGGAAACCGCGCTGCTGAACTCCTGTGAGGGGTTGCGCGGGGATCCGCGGAACCGACCGCCATTCCCTGCGCAGCGGGGCTATCTGGGCTGCCCGACCGTGGTGAACAACGTCGAGACACTCTGCAAGGTCGTCAAGATTATTCAGGATGGACCGGCGGCCTTTGCCGAGCATGGCTCGGCCGGCAGCAGCGGCACGAAGCTGCTGAGCATCTCGGGTGACTGCAAACGTCCGGGTGTGTACGAAGTCGCCTTCGGAGTGACGTTACGGCATGTGTTGGAACTCTGTGGCGCCGAGGATGCGGCCGCGGTTCAGGTCGGTGGTCCCAGCGGACAGCTCGTGCCGCGCTCGCAGTACGACCGGAAAATCTGCTATGACGACCTCGCGACAGGGGGGTCGGTCATGGTGTTCGGACCGCAGCGTGATCTCGTGCATGTGGTACGGCGTTATCTCGATTTCTTTGCGGAAGAGTCGTGCGGCTACTGCACCCCGTGCCGCGTGGGTACGCGACTGTTGATCGAGCGGCTGGCCCACATCCAGGCCGGTCGTGGCAGCCCGGACGATCTCGCCTACCTCGAGGAGCTTGGTCAAACCATCAAGCTCACGAGCCGCTGCGGTTTGGGGCAGACGGCGGCCAACCCCGTGTTGACCAGTCTGAAGAATTTCCCCGAAGTGTGGGCCGGCCGCGTGCGGGCCCGAAGCAATGGCCATCAGCCGGGCTTCGACCTCAGTACGGCGGTTGGTGCGGCGGAACTGATTGTCGGACGCCGTTCGGCCCATGCCCACGCTGCGTCCTAGATCCTGCGGCTGGAGTGAAAGGAACGCCCGCATGAGTCAGAAGATCGAGCTCACGATCGACGGTCGGGAGATCTCCGCTGTGCCGGGGCAGACGATTCTCTCCGCCGCGGAGGAAGCGGGGGTCTATATCCCGCGGCTGTGTCATCTGAAAGGGTTGACTCCGCACGGCAGTTGCCGGATCTGCACGGTGCTCGTCAACGGTCGTCCGCAGTCTGCGTGCACGCAGCCGGTGGCACCCGGCATGCTCGTCGAGAACGACACGCCGAAGGTGAACGGCCTGCGGCGGAACCTGCTGGATATGCTGTTTGTCGAAGGTAACCACTTCTGCATGTTTTGTGAAAAGAGCGGCAACTGCGAACTGCAGGCTCTCGCCTACCGTTTCGGGATAACCGCGCCGAAGTACCCGTACATGTTCCCGCAGCGCACGCTGGATGCCTCGCATCCCGATATCCTGATCGAGCGTAACCGCTGCATCCTCTGCGGCCGGTGTGTCCGAGCGTCCCAGGAGCTCGACGGCAAGCACGCCTTCGACTTCATCGGGCGCGGGGCACACAAGCGGTTGCACGTGAATGCCGAGGCGCGCCTGGCGGATACCGATGCTGCCGTGGAGGATCGTGCCGTGGCGGCATGCCCCGTCGGATCACTGCTGCGCAAGCGCGTTGGGTACGCGCTGCCCGTCGGGCGACGGGCGTACGACCACCAGCCCATTGGCTCCGAGATTTCCGCGGCCGCACCGCAAGGATAGGCACCATGGCGAAACCCCGCGTTGCGACAACGTCCCTGGCCGGCTGCTTCGGCTGCCACATGTCGTTGCTGGACATCGACGAGCGCATCCTGCAGTTGATCGAGCTGGTGGACTTCGACAAGTCGCCGATCGACGACTTCAAGAATTTCACAGGCCGCTGCGCGGTCGGCTTGATCGAGGGGGGGTGCTGCAATGAGGAGAACGTCGCGGTGCTGCGCGACTTCCGCGCGCACTGCGACGTGCTGATCTCGGTGGGAGACTGCGCCATCATGGGCGGCATTCCCGCGCTGCGCAACACTATTCCGTTGGAGGAGTGCTATCGTGAGGCCTACCTGGAAGGCCCCACGGTACACAACCCGGCGGGGCGGATTCCCAATGATCCGGAACTGCCGCTGCTGCTGAACAAGGTGTATCCCTGCCACGAAGTCGTGAAGGTCGATTACCACCTGCCCGGCTGCCCGCCGTTGGCGGACACGCTCTGGCAGGCCCTTGTCGCCCTGCTGAACAATCAGCCGCTTGAGCTGCCGTATGAACTCGTGAAGTACGACTGAACCGGGCCGCGCCGGCCGCGGTTCGGCCGCCGCCGGTCGGCTCCCGACAAGCGCGATCGCCCCGCACGGAGGAGTCCGCGTGGTAGCTACGAACAACGGTCTGAAACGCGTCGTCATCGAGCCCGTCACACGGGTCGAAGGACATGGGAAGGTCACAATCCTGCTCGATGCTCAGGGTTGCGTCCAGCAGGCCCGCCTGCACATCGTTGAGTTTCGCGGCTTCGAGCGCTTCGTCCAGGGCCGTCCCTTCTGGGAAGTCCCGGTGCTCGTGCAGCGGTTGTGCGGCATCTGTCCAGTCAGTCACCACCTGGCGGCGGCGAAGGCCATGGATCGCATCGTCGGCGGGGAGAAGCTCACCCCCACCGCCGAGAAGATCCGCCGGCTGATGCATTACGGCCAGTTCTTCCAGTCGCATGCGTTGCACTTCTTCCACTTGTGCTCCCCGGACCTGCTCTTCGGCTTTGATGCCGACCCCGCCACGCGCAACGTGGTCGGTGTCGCCGGGCGCTACCCCGATCTCGCCGTGCAGGGCGTCATGATGCGGAAGTACGGGCAGGAAATCATCCTGCGTACGGCCGGGAAGAAGATCCACGGCACCGGTGCGATTCCGGGCGGCGTGAACAAGAACCTGTCGCTTACCGAGCGGGACGAGTTGCTCAAGGACCTCGAGAAGAACCTCGTCTGGTCCCGCAAGGCCGTCCACATCGCGAAGGAATACACCGTCGCGCACCTGGAGGAGTTAACGCCGTTCGGCTCTTTCGACTCCAACCACCTGAGCATCGTGCGGGCGGACGGCGCGCTGGAGCTGTACGACGGCAATCTGCGGGCGATTACGCCCGGCGGTGACAAGATCTTCGACCAGGTCGACTGCCAGAACTACTTCGGTTACCTGCGCGAAGAAGTCCGTTCCTGGTCGTACATGAAGTTCCCCTTCATCAAGGCGCTGGGCCCGGCCGACGGCTGGTACCGCGTCGGTCCGCTCGCCCGCCTCAACACGTGTGATTTCATCGACACGCCCGAAGCCGAGGCGGCGCGGCGCGAGTTCACGGCCGTCACCAAGGGCCGGCCGAACAACATCACGATGGCGTACCACTGGGCCCGTATGATCGAACTGCTGCACGCGATCGAAAAGATCGCCGAACTGCTCCACGACCCGGATCTCCAGGGCACAGACTTGACGGTCTCGGGCGAGCGGCGTGGTGAAACCGTCGGCATCATCGAGGCCCCGCGCGGCACGCTCATCCATCACTACCGCGTGGACGCCCAGGACCAGGTCACGATGGCCAACCTGATCGTGTCGACCACCCACAACAACGAACCCATGAACCGCGCGGTGCAGCGCGTTGCCGAGCAGTTCCTCAGTGGCAACGAGATCACCGAGGGGCTACTCAACCGCGTGGAGGTTGCGATTCGCGCGTACGACCCGTGTCTTTCGTGCGCCACACATGCCCTTGGCCGCATGCCGCTGGTGGTCGAACTGCGCGACGCCGCGGGGCACCTGATTGACCAGCGCGGCCGCGGAGTCAGCGCTGCGGCCCTTGCCGCGGCCGACGCCCTGCGGCCCGCAGCGCCCTAGCGTTTCGGAGCTACCGTCCATGGCAGCGCCTGCGCCGCACATCCTGGTCATCGGATACGGCAACCCCGGCCGCGGGGACGACGGCTTGGGTCCATATGTCACCGGTGCGCTCGTACGGTGGCCGGAGTTGGCCGCGGTGCGCTGCGAAATTGACTATCAGCTCGCGGTGGAACACGCCGCGATGGTGGCCGAGGCCGACATCGTGGTCTTTGTGGATGCCGCCACGGAAGGGCCGGCGCCCTTCGCGCTGTTGCCGGCTACCCCGGAGTCCGATCGTACGTTCAGCTCGCACAGTGTCAGCCCGGGGCAGTTGCTCGGCCTCGCGTGCGACCTCTTCCATGCCCGGCCGCAGGCCTGGCTGCTGGCCGTGCGCGGGCAGGATTTCGCACCGTTTACGGAAGTGCTTTCGCCGGTCGCGCAGGCGCATGCCGACGCGGCCATCGAGTTTCTGCGCTCCTGGCTCACGCAGCGCGTGACGGAGCCCGCGGCCGACGCCGTGTCCGCCCCGAGGGAGATGCCATGCAAGACGGCAAGTACGTGATTCTGTGCGTCGATGACGATGCCGACATGCTCGAAGCGCTGCAACTCGTGCTCGAAAGCAACGGCTATCACATGGTGGGCGCCCGCAGTGCGGAAGAAGGGCTCAAGACCTATTGCCAGGTGCGACCCGACCTTGTCATTGTCGACCTGATGATGGAGGAGGTCGACGCGGGCACACGCCTCGTGCGCGACCTGAAGGCGGAGGGCAATACCCGCCCGGTCTACATGCTGAGTTCCGTCGGCGACAACTTGAACCTCATGACCGACTACAGCGAGCTCGGCCTTTCCGGCGTTTTCCAGAAGCCGATCGACCACCACAACCTGCTCGCCGTTCTGAAGGCGAAGCTGAAGTAAGCGCCTGCGCCGCCCGGCACGGGGGGTTTGAGTGCCGGTGCTCCGGGCGCCGCCCGTGCAAGATACGTCGACGCAGGCCGGCGGTTGCCCGCGGACCTGCGTCGCGTGTTTCCGTTCCTGCGGCTACGACCGGAGAGTGCCTACGGGCACAGACTCTGGCACGGCGCCGGGGGGTTCTTCAGCAGCGCGATGAACGGCGAGATGTCGGCGAAGTTGACCACGCCGTCACCATTTGCGTCGCTGTTGAGGTACGGACCGAAACCCGCGGCGAGATTGCAAGTCCAGTTCGCAGCACTGCCGGCCTTGATGGCGGCAATGAAGGGCGAGATGTCTGCGAAGTTGACCGCTCCGTCCCCATTCGCGTCGCCTGGGCAGACAGTGGGTGGTGCGAAGAAGGCCAGGTCGAGGGCATCGACGCTGCCGTCCCCGTTCAGGTCGCCACCGGCCCAGCCGAGGCCGACCTGACCCTGGTTCGCCAGCACGATGGCCTCGTCGGCGGCATCCACTACGCCGTCGAGGTTCACATCGCCATATTCCGTCCCGAGGATCACGCGGACGAGGTGGTCCACATCCGCCTGGTTGATCAGGATCGTGCGACGTCCGTTGACGAGCTCCGGACCGGTCATGTCCGCGCTCAGGTCACTGAACACGGCCTGGTCGAGGTTGTACCAGTCGACCTCCGTGTTGTCGTAGCCGAGGTACTCGTTTTTGAATGCGCGGTAAACAGCGTCGATGTCCTTGGCGTCCACGCTGCCGTCGGCGCCGCGCGGATCAGCTCCGGGGGTCGCGCCTTGAGCCGAACCTGCGATGTCGCCCGCCGAGTCGCCGGGCTGATAGACCTTGCCCGTCGCCAGCGTCGTGGCGAAGAAATTGTCATTCCCCGTCAGGTTGAACCACTCCTGGTCCACCCGGCGGAAACCCTCCGGCCGGTTGAGCCAGTCGCCGAACTGGGCTGCCACCGGGTCGTTCGGATCCAGCGCCGGCTGGGCCGGGTCGAGCGCCAAGCCGTCGGCAAAATAACGCACGTCCGCCGCATCCAAGTTGCCGTTGCCGTCGAAGTCTCCGATCACATGCACGATGACGACGTTCGCGACCTGGTCGCCGGCGTCACCGCCGACCGGCCACGTCGGCTGGCCCTGCTCGAAATCGAGCGGCGCCTGGTAGGCCTCGAGCAGCTTACGGATATCGTTGATGTTACGACGACCGTCCCGGTTGAAATCACCCTGCACCTCGTTGCGGGCGGCGAGTCTGTTCGCGCCGTTGCCGAGGATCGTGCGCAGCATGCCGGTCGTGTCCTTGTAGGCGTAGGCGGCAACCTGGCCGTCCGCGTAACCGTCGGCCTTGTTCACGCGGCGCGGCACGAGGCCGGCCGGATTGGCATCGCCGTACGGCCGCAGGCCGCCGGGCCAGCCCGAGTCGAGCGTGTTATTGGCGGCCACGAAAGCCGCGAGCACTGGATTGAAATCCGGGTTGGCGCTGAAGTTCACTGGGTTGGTGATATCGGGCAGGGCCTCGAGGCCGGCGGTCAGAAAGTACACCGTGGCGAGGTATTCGCCCGGCATGTTGAACTCTTCCGGCTGGCCGGGGTCACCGGCGAAGGCCGCGGCGCTCTGCGTGATATTGCGCAGGTACCAGGCGGCCTGCTGGCTGGTCATGTAGGTCGGGTGATTGGGGTCGGTCTCGAAGGGGTTGCCGCGCGTGACAAAGGTGACGGTGCCACCGAGCTGCCAGCCGGTGCTGGGGTCGCCATTGTAGACAACGGCCTGCACATCCGGACGGACAAAACCGAGGGCGCTACCGCCGCGGTCGTCGAAGCGGATGTTGAGAACTTCGTAGCGGCCACGGGCGGCGTCGAACGCGGCGCGCTCATTGCCCGAGAGGCCGGTGAAGCCGATTGCGAGGCGTGAGACCTCGACGGCGCGCTCGATACCGCTGGAGCCCTGGGCGTTGCTGATCTTGCGATTCAGGCCCAGGTTGGCGTCGTTGGTGACGGCCCACTCAGTGTCGAGGTTGTCGCCGCGGCCCCAGGCCGGGTCGATGCCGGAGGTATTCTGGATGCCATTGCGCGTGCCGGAGCCCGACGAGCGCGTCGAGCCGGCGAGGTTTTCACCGTGGCGCAGGCGGCCGGCCACCATGAGGTGCTGGATATCCGTCATGCGGATATCACCCTCGAGACCGTTGCCACTCAGATCCGGGCGACCAATGCCGCGATTCGCGATGTAGGTAATGGGACCCCACGCCGCCGCGGTATCGTAGATCGTGTAGTTGTCGGGGGCATCGTAGTTGGTGTTGAGCTGGATTGCCGAGCAGTCGCGGTCGAGCGACTCAAGCTCGCTGACCCAGCCGGTGTTCGAGGCAATCGGGTTCACGCCGTAGCCGGGGAAGGTCGGAGCCCGATTCCAGCTCACCTGCGTCAGATCCGCGGGGCCCTTCACGGCCCAGGCACCGGGGACATCAATGGCGGCACCATCCACGCTGCTGCGGCAGAAGGGCGAGCCGTCGTCGTTGCCGGTGTCGCCGTCAGGGTTGCTGAAGCCGTCTGCGTCGAGACAGTCGGCACCAGGGCCGTTGAGCTTGATGCCCTGGCTAGCCCAGCGGAAGCGGTTTAGGAAACCGTCTTCGGGCGGTACAGCGCCGGCGTGTGTGCCGCACAACTGCCAATCGACGAACTCACCGAAGCCGTTGATCGATCCGACAGAGCGGTACGATACTGCCCAGAAAGTGCCCAGCGAAGCGGCGCCGCCATACTCGGCTGCGAGCTGATCGACGAAAGGCGGCTGCCCCGGATTGAACCCGAAGAAACCGTCGCCGTCGACATCAATCGCGTCGTTGGTGGTGGCCGGCGAGAAGAAGAACGGACGGAACAAGGTTGCTCCGCTGAAGTTCACCTCGCCCGCGAGAGGATGGTTCTGGAAGACGATCTGTGCGCTGGCGGGAAGCGCGAGGTAGCCCGCCAGGGCCAAGGCGCCCAGGCCAAGCCCACATTGCCTGTTTCTCATCCGATGCTCCTTTCGTTGGTGCCGTCCGAAATCACGCGCCCTGTTCGACCTGGAACCGGCGCGCACCGAGAGCCGCGTCTTGTCACGATGCACTTCCAAACCCCTTGCCGCTTTCCCACTCCGGAGAGTTTCGGCAAGTGGCGGGCGCCCGAGTGCGCCCGCCGCATGCAAAAGAAAACGCTACGGCTGATCCAGTGTCTGCCCGTAGCGGTTGATCACTTCGTTCTCACCCGTGAGGGAGTAGTACCGCGAACCCCACTCGCGCTGCCGCAGCGTCTGCAGCACGGTTTTCCGCTCGACGTGCGAATCGGCATACAGGAAGTTCGCCGAGCCGCCGAGCCGGTCCGTGCCCGGATGGTGGCGGCCGACCGCGTTCATCTCCGACATGCCCGGATTCTCGAGGACGCCGTTGGCCTCCTCGACGGCGGTGGCGCCGAGCAGACCGTAGTTCTTGAGGTCACTGGGCGTGCCGTACATGAAGCCCGGGGTGTTGAGCGGGGCGGTGTACTCGTTCGAGCCCGTTCCGACATGGTAGAAGGGATTGAGCGGGCGGTGGCTCTTGCTGCGGATCAGGCCGCCGCCGCCGCCGACGATTTCACCGGCGACTTTCCAGTTGCGGTTGAACTCAGTCGCGAGGATGGTCTTGCCGGCATCCTTCACGCGGTGCTCCTGCACATAACGGTTGATCCGTGGACCGCCGGAAAGCAGGGGGGTGAACTTGTTTCGCGGGAAGATCGCGGCATTGCCGGTGTAGGCCAGCCAGGGGGCCTGGCGATCCTCCCGCGAGCCGGCATTCACGCTGCCCTGGTTGTTGCCGGCATCGTCGATCTGGTCGCCCATCCAGAAGGCCCGCTCCGGACCGGGGTTGGTCCGTGGAGTCCCGCCCTTGGGAAACTCGGGGCACTGGAACGCCTTGTTGTCCGCCTGGCCGCCGGCATAGAGGAAGTATGACCAGTGGACGTAGCCGAAATTGCGGTTCAGCGGCTGGTTGGTGGGATCGTACGCACCGCTGCCATCGTAGGGATACATGTAGGAAGCCGGGTAGGTCCCCTTGCTCTCCGCCAGGTACACCCCCATCGCCTTGCCGACGTGTCCGAGATTCGTCGCGCACACGACCGCGCGCGCCTGCCGACGCGCGCCATTCAGCGCGGGCAGCAGAATCGAGATGAGCAGCGCGATAATGGCCACTACCACGAGCAACTCAATCAGTGTGAATCCGCGTCTGCATCCCCGTGCCTGTACCGAACCCTGCACCATTGCCAGCTCCTGTTGCACCAGTCCTGTTGCCGCACCACCTTGACCTGCGGCCTGGGCAGCAGCGCACCCGGGGCTTCAGCGCAGGATCTGACCCCGCGCGAGGGCTCCGCTGGTCGACCTCTGCTACCAGCACCGCGACAGCAAAGTACCGCGTGCCCGTTAGTTTGATGTGATGCGTGTGTGAGCCAGGGGATAAGTTTGCATGAAGGATTCGTATGTCTTGTTGCGGGTGCACCCCGTCCCCATGGCGCAACCGTGTGCGCCGGCATCCGTACCCGCTTGGACCGAACAGAGCGCTACTTCAGCGCGTCAGGATTGAGTGCCTTGAGATCATCCACCACGAACAGCCCGTCCTTGCGCACGAGTTGGCCATCGAAATACAGCTCCCCGCCGCCGTACTCGGGTCGCTGGATCATGACCAGGTCCCAGTGAATCTCGCTGTCGTTGCCGTTGTTGGCCTCGGCGTACGCCTTGCCCGGGGTGAGGTGGATGCTGCCCGCGATCTTCTCGTCGAACAGGATGTCCTTCATCGGCGTCAGGATGTAGGGGTTCACGCCGATCGCGAACTCGCCGCAGTAGCGCGCGCCTTCATCGGCGTCGAGCACCTCGTTCAGCCGCGGCGTGTTCGTGCTTGACGCCGCCACAATCTTGCCGCGCTCGAACTGGAACCGGATGTTCTCGTGCGTAGCCCCGCGGTACAGCGTGGGCGCGTTGAACTGAATCGTCCCGCGGATGCTGTCGCGGACCGGCGCGGTGAAAACCTCGCCGTCAGGAATGTTGACCTTCCCGTCGCACGGGATCGCCGGGATGCCCTTGATCGAGAACTCCAGGTCCGTTTCGCCCGGCCCCTTCAGGCGCACGCGGTCGGTTGCCTCCATGCGCTTCTTCAGCGCCTGCATGGCCCGGCCCATCCTGGCGTAGTCCATCGTGCAGACATCGAAGTAGAAGTCCTCGAACGCTTCGGTGGACACCTGCGCGAGCTGTGCCATGCTGGCGCTGGGCCAGCGGAGCACCACCCAGCGCGTCTTGGGCACGCGCACCTCGCTGTGGACCTGCCGCCACACCGTCGATTCGTAGATCTTCTGCTTCTCGGCCGGTACGTCCGACAGCTCCGACACGTTCGGGTTGCCGCGTGCGCCGATGTAGCAGGCCACGTTCTCCATCTGCAAACGCTCGACTTGTGCGACCAGCTCCCATTGCTCCTGCGTGGCGACCTGCATCAGCGCCCGGTTGACCTGGTTGCTCTTCAGCAGCACGAGCGGCCGTGCCCCGGCCGCCGCCGCCACCCGCACGCACTCGTTCGTGAAAGCGTGCGGCACGTCGATCGCCTCGATCAGAATCTTCTCTCCCGCCTGAACCGCACAGGAATAGTTCACGAGCGTTTCGGCCAGCTTCGTTACGCGCGGATCGACCATCACACTGCCTCCGGTTGTCGGGGCGACCCACCGTGGCCGCCGCATCAGGTCCCATCATAACGCCCCCCGCGCCCCCCGACCGCCCCGCTGGCGCGCGTCGTCGCCCGCATGCCCGTACGGGCAACGGCCGCCGCGGCCCCACTAGACCCGCACGTTCAACCCAGCGGTTGGTCCAGGTGCTCACGTAGCCACGCCACGACCTGGCTCTTGTGGACCTTGGTTTGCACAAGCGTGTCGCGGTTGCGCACCGTGACCTGTCCATTCTGCAGCGTGTCACCGTCGATGGTGACGCAGAACGGCGTGCCCACCTCGTCCTGGCGGCGGTAGCGCTTACCGATGCTGCCTTGCTCATCGTACATGGCGGTCATGTGCTGCTTCGCTTCCCGATAGAGTCCCTCCGCGACCTCGGGCATGCCCTCCTTTTTAACCAACGGGAAGAAGGCCACCTTGAGCGGGGCTAGCTTGGGGTGGAAGCGCATGAGCACGCGCGTCTCGGGCGCGCCCTTCTCATTCGGGGCGGTGTCTTCGGTGTAGGCCTCGCAGAGGAACGCGAGCGTGGCGCGGTCGGCGCCGGCCGAGGGCTCCACGACGTGCGGCAGGAAACGGTACGGCGCCTGGTTCTTGACCTCCTTCGCATGGGCGGGGTCGCTGGCGAACTTGTCCTTGTCGCGCTCCCAGGCGTCGTTGTCGAAGTAGGTCAGGTCCTTGCCGCTGAACTGCTGGTGCTGTGAGAGGTCGAAGCAGCCGCGATGGGCGACCCCTTCGAGCTCCTGGAAATCTTCGGAAAAGGGGAAGAGGTACTCGATGTCGGCGCAGGCCTGCGAGTAGTGGGCCAACTCATCGGCGCCCTGGTCGCGCAGGCGGAGCTTTTCGCTTTTCAGGCCGAGGTTGATGTACCAATGAAAACGCACGTTGCGCCAGAACTCGTACCACTGCAGCGAGGTGGCGGGGTGGCAGAAGAACTCGATCTCCATCTGCTCGAACTCGCGCGAGCGGAAGGTGTAGTTGCGCGGATTGATCTCGTTGCGGAAGGCCTTGCCGACCTGCCCGATCCCGAAGGGGACCTTCACACGGGTGGTGTCGAGCACGTTCTTGAAGTTCGCGAAGATGCCCTGGGCGGTCTCGGGGCGGAGGTAGGCGATGCTGGAGGCATCTTCCACCGCGCCGACGTAGGTCTTGAACATCAGGTTGAAGAGGCGCGGCTCGGTGAGCTGACACTTGTCGTGGGCACCGACGTGCTTGCTGGGTTTCAGCGGACACGGCGTGTTCGCAACCTGGTCGGCCCGAAACCGTCCCTTGCACTCCTTGCAGTCGACCATCGGGTCCGCAAAGCCGCCCACATGTCCGCTTGCCTCCCAGACCCTGGGGTTCATGATGAGCGCGCAGTCGAGGCCGACCATCTCAATCTCGTGGCCGTCCGGGCCCGGGGGCGGATTGGTGATCATGTCCCGCCACCACTGGTTCTTGATATTTCGCTTCAATTCGACCCCGAGCGGGCCGTAGTCCCAGAAGCCCCCGATGCCACCGTAGATCTCACTCGACTGGTAGATGAATCCCCGCCGCTTGCACAGGGCGGTGAGCTTGTCCATGAAGCTGGTTTCGGCGGCCATGAGGTTCCTCGGGTTGGGCTGTGCCGCGTGCGGGAGCCACGCGCTGTTCCGGCGCACCTATCGGAAAACGGGCGAGAATCTTAAGCCGGAGTGTCGGTCGGGGATAGCGGCGGGCGCGCATTCCGAGCACTCGATCAGGGTGTTCCGACGGTGAATGCCGCGGGAGATGGGGTTTTCGGACGTGAAGTGGTTGAACGCGCAAAGTTTGCCGTGAAATTTTTCTGTCAAAGATCCTGCCACGAAACGCCTCCCGATTTATCTAAAGTAACACACAATGGTCCTATTAGCGTTTCATAAAGGAAATATGTGTGAATTTGGGAGGTTAGACCCTCTCTTGGGTTTTGGGTGCGCGTTCTTTCCAACAAGGTCGGTTAGCCGGATTCGCGATACATGCTATGGCGAAGGTGAGTCGGGGTGCTGCCGGCCCGCGGAGGTCAGAGCGGCATCGGGAAATCGGGTCAGTTGCAGGACCGGTCGGAAACGACCCCAGTCCGATGTGCCTATGGAGGCCAAGCCATGATGCAGCAGTGTGTGCAGCGCAAGAAGATCACGAAACCGCGGGCGGCCATGGATCTGAATCTGGTGATCGCTGAAGCGACGCGCATCGCACAGATACGTCGGCAGATCGCGGAAGGAACCTACCTCACGTCGGACAAGCTCGAGGCCGCTCTGGAACGGCTGCTCGAGTCGGTGCGGCAGGTGCCGCGACCCGCGCGGCGGGCCACGGGAAGCTAAGGCGTGCCTGTAGCTGTGATCGAACTGATTTGACAAACGCAGCGCGGACCCCGGCGCGCTTCGCCCCATTGCGTGGCTGGGCGCCACGACATGGGTATCTGCGGGTAGAACTGTCAGAACCACCACGCCGTGCCGGCGGGCTGCTTGATCAGCACGCCACGCAGGTAGGCGACGGCCTTCTCGAAGCCCTCCTGAACGCTCATCAGTGCATCCTCATGCTCGATGCTGATGACACCGTCGTAGCCCTTGATCCGCAGCATGCTGATGAATGGTTTCCAGAACTCATCGCCGTGGCCGTAGCCGCAGGTGCGAAAGACCCAACTCCGGCGGTGGAGGTTGCCGTAGCTGCCGGTGTCGAGCGTACCGTGGATACGGGTATTGTGAGCGTCGATCCCGGTATCTTTACCATGTACGTGGAAGATGCAGCCGGCGTCACCCAGGACACGCGCCGCCTCGACGGGGTCGATGCCCTGCCAGAAGAAGTGTGACGGGTCGAGGTTGGCACCCAGTTGCGACCCGCCGGCCGCGCGCAGGCGTAGCAATGTGCCGGGGTTGTAGACGGAGAAGCCGGGGTGGGCCTCGAACGCTATTCTTACACCTGCACTGGCTGCCTCGGCGTTCTTCTTCGACCAGAAGGGAATCAGCACCTCGTCCCACTGGTACTTAAGTATGGCTTCATAGTCCGGTGGCCATGCGCAGGTGACCCAGTTGGGGCGGGTGTCGCCTGGACCGCCGCCCGGGCAGCCGGAAAAGTTAATCACAACATCGGTGCCGAGGAGCGGGGCAAGCCGTACGGCCGTATCGTGGGCCGCGGTGTGGGCGCGGGCGAAATCAGGATCGGGATGAACGGGGTTGCCGTGCACGGCGAGACCGACAATCTCAAGTCCGTGGGACTTGCAGTCGTCCTTGATACGCTGCTGGGCGGCCCGGTCGCGGAGCACTTCGGCGGGGTCGAAAAAGGGCTGACCGGGATAGCACCCCACGGGCAGCTCGATGGCTTCGAGGCCGACCTGCTGGCAGTAGTCGAGGGCCTTTTCCCACCCCATGCCGGCGAGTCCGGCGGACATCACACCGAGTTTCATCGTGCGTGGCTCCTTCGTCGTGACTGGGTGGGTGCTCGTGGCACGATTCTGCGGGCGGGACGCAAGGCGTTGGCTTGCTCGTGGGGCCGGGCTTCGCGCTAACCGCCTTGCATGATCAACTGGTTGCCGGCACTCGTCCCGCTGTTGGTCAGTCCCAGTTCGCTGCGTGCATACTCGATCAGGTAAGGGGTCACGGCGTCGAAGAAGCCGTTGACGGCCGAGGTCTGCGCGATGCGCAAGCAGGTTCCCGTGGAGAGCAGCGGGAAGGTGAGCGCGGCGATTGCGGCCGAACGAGCGAGGCGGTTCCACTTGGTGCGCATGATTGCATCTCCTGGTAGAGCACCACGCGAACCAGTGTCCCGTGGCGTTCCCATCCCGCGGTGAGCATTATAAGGACGTGTGCAGGGTGTGCCAACGGGCGGAGCAGGGTAGCCGTGGGGGCGGCCAGGCCTTACAACGAGCGCGACGCCGCGGGTGGCGTGAGGTGTAGCGTCCTGATGAAGCCGGAAACGCGACACAGTTTTCTGCTGGTGCGTGGGACTGCACTCACGGCGGTGCTGGGGCTGGCCTACACCGTGCTCGTGGCACGTCGGATGGGTGCGGTGGAGTACGCCGACTTCATCGCGGCGGTGAACCTGGCGATGTTCGGGCAGGTCGCCATGGGGCCGATTCACCATCTTGTGACGCGCTTTACAGCCGAGTATCAGGGCCAGGGCGCACCTGGACGCATCGCGCGTCTGCATCGGTGTGTGCTTGAGCAAGCAATGCGTTGGGGAGTGCCGGGGGCCTTGGTGGCGGCTGGTGTGCTCACGCCACTCGCGAATGTGCTGCAGTTCGCGACACCTTGGCCGGTGTATGCCGCGGTGGGTGTAGTGTTGGCGACCCTGCTGATCAGTGTGCCGCGCGGGGTATTGCGCGGAGCCCAGGCGTTCGGGGCATTCAATTTGAGCGTGGTGTCGGAGGCCGCCGCGCGGCTGGCAGTGGGGTTGTTGCTGGTGTCGTGGACCGGAAGTGTGGTGGCCGCGGTAGGCGCGTACGTGCTGGCGATGGTGATCGTCTGGCCCTTTACAGCCGGGCGGGCGCGGGCGATCTGGGGCCATGCGACGGAGGAAGCGATCGATCCGGCGGTACTGCGGCGCTTCGTGGGGCCGTTGCTTGGGGTCACGCTGACGACGGCGGGCTTCCTGTACAGCGACATGCTGGCCGTGAAGTACCTGTTCCCGCCCGAAGTGGCGGGTTCGTACGGCGTGCAACTGGTGCTCGCGAACCTGATGGGACTGCTGGTGACGCCGTTCAGCACGGTGCTACTGCCCGCGGTGACGGCGCGGCATGTGCGGGGGGAGGGCGCGCGCGGCGTGGTGGTGCGTGCGGGGATTTACATCGTGATCCTGGTCAGCGGTCCGTTGGTGGTCTATGGGCTGTTGCCGCGGACATTACTGCGGACGCTGTTCGGGGCGGGGTATGTGCTGGAGGGGGAAGCACCGGTGCTGCTGGCGCTGGCGCTTGTGCGACTGTTGACGCACCTGGGCAACCTGGTGGCAATGATCCATGTGGGCCAGGGACGGTTTCGGTTCCTGTGGGTGTACGTGCTGGGGCTTGTGGTGGAGTGGGTCGTCATGCTCCGGTGGCACGGCACGCTCACCGACGTGGTGTGGGGGCTGGTGGCCGTGCAGGGGATGACGTTGGTAGCCATGAGCGCGTACCTGCTGGTGGGGCGTGCGCCGCGGCTCGCGGACTAGAGAGTGATCAGGAGCGGCGCGTGCTGCGCGTCGCGCCGGAGGCGGGACTCTCCCTCGCATTGCAGAGCGACTCGAGTCCGTCGTGCCGTGCCAGATGCGCGAACGCTGCGGATTCATGACAGTCGGGGGCCGGACTAAGCAGAGGGCGGGGCCTGCGGCGGCCCGGGGCGCTCGTCCGAACCGTAGACCGGGGCCAGTGGATCGAGGCCAAGCTTGCACCAGTCGGCTGATGCGGAGCCGCCGGGCGCGTCGGACTCGAAGCGAATGGTGCCGAGGCCGGTGCGCTTCGTGCTGCGCGTGACACCCTTCCAGCGCGTGCGCGCCCACTGGAACAGGCGGCCGACCAGGCGGTCGGGCAGCCACTGGATGAGCCAGCGGCCCCATGGGGTCCAGCAGGCGCGGAACACGATACCCATGCAGAACTCCATCACCACGCGGCTGCGGGGTACCCCGGGCGCGAGACGGTAGCCGTAGTCGGGCACGGGACGCCCACGGGCCACCCCGGCGCCGATGCGCAGGAAAGCCCCGCGTTTTTTCAGGTCGAGCCCATGGCTGTGCATGGCGACGGTATCGTCGTAGCTCAGGGGCTGGGCGCTGATCCCTCCGGCGGCGCAGAGCTCCTCGAAGAGCTGCTGACCGGTGCCGGTGCGCACCACGAGCATCGAGAAACCCTTGCCGCGCTCTTCGTAGACAGGTGCCCAGGCGTCGCCGCAGGAGACGTCCGCAAACTCGTTGGCGAGATCGGTGCACTGCAGGCAGCGCTTCATGATGTAGAAGGGGATCAGGTAGTTCGCGTGAAACTTCGGCATCTCGATCACGCGGCCCGATTTCAGCTCGACGCGCATGTTGCCGGGCCACTCCCCGGCGCGGAAGGCGAGACTCTGCACCTCCGCAAGGTTGTGCACACCCTGCTTGGCGAGAAAGGACCGGGTGGACGCGAAGTGCAGGATGTTTCCGCAGTAGATCCCGATGACGTACCGGAAGCGGCGCGCGACCGGGTGACCGGCCTGCTGCAGCTTGCGCAGGGAGTGTACCTGGCAGGGGACCCCCACATAGGCGAGCGGTTCGCCTTCCGGGGCGATGTCGCGGAAGAGGACGTTGTAGGGGCGCACGACGTACTTGCTTTGCGCCGCGGTTTGCGCCTCCGCAAAGGTGGTGGCGAGGCGTGGTTCCGGCAGGTAGGGGCGTAGCGCGTCCATGCCCATCACGTATGCCCCGGCGATCTTCTGCTGCGCGAAGAGGTGCTGGAGGAAGGCCGTGGCGAGCCCGCCACTCGCGCCGCCCTGTCGCACGGCCGCGTCCGTGGCGTGCGCGACATACAGGCCGCGATAGGATCCGATCAGGGGGTGCTCGGGTTGGTGGCCGTGCAATACGTGGTTCAGGGCCGGGAAGTCGACGTAGCGGCCCGAGCATCCGGTGTAGCATTCGGCGTTGCAGTCCGCACACGCGTCGGTGCGTTGTGGCAGACAGTCGCCGAGCAGGTCGGGCACACTCAGCGCACCATGCGGGCACGCTCCGATGCAGGTCCCGCAGCGGGTGCACAGGCCGGCGTCGATGACCTCTGCTTTCAGAAGCTGGAAGTAGTCCACGGCGATGAATCCCAGCACCAGCGTGGCGGCTCAGGCCGGCGACGCGGGTGGTTTGCGACAAAAGTAGAACTGCCGAATGCCCAGCTCCCCCAGGGGCGTGCGTCCGAGCCAGCGGCCGAGAAATTCGTCCGCGGGCGCCAAGGCATCGGGGATGACTGGCAGAAACACCGTTCCGCGGTGTTCGAGTAACGTGAAGCCGGTGGCGCGTAGTTGGCGCTTGACCTGCCAGGACCACGGGAAACGGTGTGGGCCTTCACCATGATTCTCGAAAAACGTTTCGTAGAGGCGCAGCAGGGGTTCCGCCGAGCGCGAGGGGCAACTTAGAACCAGCTCACCGCCGGGCCGCAGGGCTCGATAGAGTTCGGCCAGAAACCGGGCCGGCGCCGGGCAGTGCTCAAGGGTCTCGAGCGAGAGGACCGCGTCATAGGCGCCGGACTCGACCGGTAGCGTGGAGAGGTCGGTCTGGTGAAAGGTCTCGCCGGGAAACCGCCGGCGGGCCTCTGCCACCATCACGGCCGACGCCTCCAGATGGAGGAACTGACCCTGGGGAAAGCGGGCGTGCAGATAGGGCACAGCTTCGCCCATCCGCGCCCAGATGTTCAGGAGGCGCGGCGCCGGGCCGCAGGTGAAGTAACGCAGCCCGTGGAGGAAGCGCTGGCGGTGGCCGTAGCCGATTTTCTCGTTGGCGCGGTCGTAGATCTCGCCGACGCGGTCCCAGTGATCTCGGACAGCGTGGATCGTGAACCCCGGGTCGGGCAGCGGTGCCGGATCAGAAGCGGTCATGGAGTTCTCGGCGAATCGCTGCCACCTGGTCGACGAGCAGCGCCATCATGAAGATCATGATGCCGCTCAGTCCGAAGATGACGGCCGTGGTCGGCACCGCGAGGCGGAAGAAGGCGAAGTTGATCCCCGTCATGAGCACGGCGAGAACCAGCAGCAGACCGCTGACGGGCAGGAACACGCGCAACGGGTCGAACAGGACGGTGAGGCGCAACATGAGCATCAGGGTCTGGGGTCCGTGAACGAGTTGCCGGACCGTGCTCACGCCGGCGCGTTTGCGCACATCGATCGGCACCCAGTGGATGCGCCAGCCGCCCTTGAGTGCGACGAACGTACTGGTCGTGGAGAAGGAGAAGCCCTCCGGCATGAGGTGCAGGTACCGCAACAAGCGCTCGCGGCGAAAGATGCGCAGGCCGGAGTTAACGTCGGGAATCTTCTGCTGAGCGAGGAAGTCGGCAAAGACCTGCAAGATTTTCTTCCCGGGGCGCCGGGAGTTGTCGACGTGCGATGTGCGCGTCCGGGCACCGACGACAAGGTCGTACTCCGGACAGGCCCGGAGCAAGGCCGCGACATCCTCCGCGGCGTGCTGCCCGTCACCGTCACAAAACAGGATGTACGGGCGCGAGACTGCCAGCACCCCGGTCTTCAATGCGGCGCCATAGCCGCGGTTCTGATCGTGACGCACGACCCGCACACCGGAAACCGCGGCTGCGAGTGCCGCGGTCCGGTCGGTCGAACCGTCATCCACGACGAGCACTTCGGCGGCCGGAAAGGCCCGCCGCAGGTTGGTGAGCGTAGCACCGATCGCGAGTTCTTCGTTGTAGGCGGGCACGATGATGCTGGTCGCCGCTGCGGCGTCGGGGGTCAACACAGCGGGGTCATTTTCATTCAACGCCTCAGAAGGTGTTCCGGAGGGTGTGGTGCTGGCGGGCGGTTGAGCGGTCATCGCGAGTCCATGACGATCCGGGCCGGAAGGAGTACAAGTGCCCTTACCCTTGGCGCCGAGCGATGATAAGAAGCTCTACCGAGAGCGTCAAACCGATGGCGCCGGACGGCGACATCGCGTAGACTTGGGGCGGGCTCGGCACCGCGGGTGCTTCGGAAGAACGGAACTTGTCGCAGGGCTCGATGCGGAACGCCACAGTACATAAGACGACCCCAGGCCAACGCGATACGGCCATTGCGATCGCCATCGCGTGCCTGACTGGAGTCGCGGTGCTGCTGACGCTCGCCGGACACGGTGCCGCTGAGTTCATCGGAGCACGCAGCGCTACAGCGTGGTTCCTGCTGGGCGCGGTGCTGGCAACGGCCGCGCTCACCGGGTGGGTGTACGTGGTGCTGCAGCGACGCGCGCGCCAGGCGGAATGCGCATGGGCAACTGCGTGGTGGCACGGCATTGTGTTGCTCGCAGCGGTGGGCTTCTACTTCGCCGTGCCGCTGCCTTCTGCGTTTCCGCCACAGGCAGCGCAGGTCGTGACGCTCACGGCGACCGGGGAGCATGTTGCTGAGTCCAGATCGGCCGAGGTGTGGCTGTTCGGGCTGGACCACGGGGAGCGACGCGTCTCCCTGCGCGGCTTCGAACCCGGTATCGGCTGGGAGGTGCGGGGGCGTGCGCTCGTGTCGTACCGAAATCAGCCGGCGACGATCGTATGGCGCGGCTACCTGCGGCCAGAGAGCGAACTGGTGTTAAGGCGGCACGCATGGTCGGGTGGTGTGCGGATTGCAGTGGACTCCGAGGTTCGGACGCTCGATCTTTACGCGCCGGAATCGTCGGAGGTGCGCATCCCGATCGGAGCGGGCCGTGCGCCGAGCGCCGCGTGGCAATTGTCTGTCGCAATGGCCGACATCTGGCTGCTCAGCATTGCCCTGTGGCTGGTTGGGGCGTGTCTGCTGGTTCGCCCGGATACCGCCGGGACAAAGGAGCCGCCGCGGTGGTCGTGGCTGGCCTACGGCGCTCCGGCGACGATCCTCTGGAGTATGTACCTGATTGCGTTCTGGCCGGGATGTCTGACCCCGGACTCGATTGCGCAATGGGACCAGATGTTGTCCGGGAACCTGCTCGATGATCATCCGTACGTTCACACCCTTACGATTTGGTTGATCACGCGCCTGTGGTTGTCACCGGCCGTGGTTGCGATGGTGCAAATTGGAGTAGCCGCGGCCGTGGTGGGGGTGGCGCTGCATGTGTTCCGGAAGGCAGGGGTCCCGGCCTGGGCATGTTGGGGAGCGGCTTGGTTGTCGGCGCTGGCGCCAGCGCAGAGCATTTTGGCGGTCACGTTGTGGAAGGACCTTTTCTTTTCCGCTGGGCTCACACTGCTCACGGTGCTGTTTGCGTTCGTGGCGGTGCAGCAGGGGCGTGCCCTGCGGCGCATCCCCGTGCTGGCGGGCCTCGTCCTGGCGGGGTTACTGGTCGCGTTGTACCGGCACAACGGGTGGCCGGTGGCGCTCGGCGCACTCGTCCTGCTCGCACTGGTGTATCGTCGCTCCTGGCCGCAGATGGTGGTCGTACTTCTGCTCGTGGGTGGCACTTGGTATGCGGCCAAGGGTCCGGTGCGTGCAGCGCTCGGCATTGCGCGGAGTCCGCTCGGCATCGAACTGCTGATGATGCACCATGTGGCCGCGCATGTGGCGGCCGGGACGACGACGGAGCCCGAGCGGGCGGAGATGACGGGGCTGTTTCCGGACTTTGACGAATGGCCGTACCGCGCGGACACGAGCCGGCCGTTTCTGTACGGCCACGCCCGGGGGATGGAAATCATCGGCCAGAATGCGGAGGCGATCCGTCGGGTCTTCTGGAGCACGGCAGCACGACGCCCAGATGTGAACCTGTGGCACGTGGTGCGGAATGCGGCACTGGTGTGGCGTGTGCAAACACCGCCGGGAACGCTCTATCCCATGTCGCCGGTGTGGCGGGATGGTCAAGAGTTACGGTATGTCGCGCGCAATACTGCCGACCTGCGTGAAGCTTCGTTGTCGCCACAACTGGCAAAGTGGCTGGCGCGGCAGGGGCAGTGGCAGGAAAGTACGTGGTTTACGGCGGTCTGGTGGCGGAATGCGTTGTGGCTGTACATCGCCCTGCTGGCGGTGGTGCTCGCAGCGCTGCGGCTGGCCGACGTGCGCCTGCTCGTGGTGGCGCTGCCGGTGCTGCTCAACGCCGCCATCCTCGTAGCAGGTGTGCCCACGAACACGCACCGTTACGCCTTCCCCGCCACGTGCATCGGCATGTTGCTCGTGGTTTGGCCGCTGTTGGCGCGGCTGCCACGTACCAGGGTGCCGCCGCAAACTCAGGACACGGACGCCGACGAGCGCGCCAGGCATGCGTCGAAGTAAGCGGCGAAACGCTCGGCCTGGTGGCGCCAATCCCAGGACTGGATCGCCGTGAGATTTTCGGCCGAAAGGGTTCGAAACAGGGTGGGGTTCGCGACCAGGCGACGGAGTGCATCCTGCAATGCCGAGATGGAACGCTCCGGCAGGATGAAATCGCGCTGTTGAGAGCCGAAGGCCTCGGGAACCACGCCGACATCGGTGGTAATCACCGGGACGCCACAGGCCATGGACTCCAGCACGGGATTCGGTGTGCCCTCGATCTTCGATGTGCAGACGTAGACGTCGATAGTGCTGTAGTAGTGCACCATTTCACGGTGCGGGATCATCGGACCACCTTCGGCGCGATCCGCCAGTTGGAGACGTACGGGCAGGCCCTCCGCAATCAGTTCTTCCACGGCCGGTCGCAGGATGGTCTGCACGCCCTTGAAATCTTCGAGCTCGGACGACCACTTGCTGTTTCCGGTCCAGCCGATCACGATCTCACGCTGACCGATGTCGTCGAAGCGCTCGGAATTCAAAGGGTAGAAGAGTTCGAGATCGACGCCGTCGGGCAGGACGGCCGCGGGACGGGGGAAGTCGGGAATGGCCTCGTAAATGCGTTTCAGACGCTCAGAGCCGACGTAATAACTGTTGACCACGTTGCGGTAGAGCGCCGCCCGGGCGCGCAGGGCCGCCGGCTCGAGGTGCAGGTGGTCGTAGATGCAGGTGGAAATGAGCTTGTCGCGGATGTTGCGCTGCAGGAAGTCGGCATGACGGCCCCCCAGGTATTCGACGTAGACGCGGGTATGCGGCTGTTCAAGCAGCGTCAGGTACTCGCGCCAGAACACGTGCACGAGGTCGCACTCGCGCGCCATCAGGAAGACATGCACCACGTTGTCGACGACCGCGGTGGGAATGACCAGAAACTCGTAGCGGTCGCTCAGGTGCCGGCAGAGCTGCTGGGAAATGTTCCAGAAGGCCCACCAGTCGGTGTCGGTGATGAGAGCGATGCGCGGTTTGCGCGCCACGGTAGCCGGGACGGGGGCCGGCGGTACAGGCACGTCTTTGGAGAGGCCGAGTTCGGCGTGCCGCGCGGCGAGCCAGGCGTCGACACCCTCATTCCACACTTTCATGTAGTGCTTGGTCTCGAGGTACTCGGCCGAGCGCCGCAGGACTTCCCGGGAGAAGCGTCGGCGTTCGTAACTGCGGTCGTCCTCGGTGTCCGGCGGGGGGTGGTCATGCACGAGCGCGACGCAGGCGGTGTTGCCTACTTTCAGGCCGTGGCGGAAGAGGCGAATTGAGAAGTCGATATCCTCAAATCCAACGAACATGCCCTCGTCATAGCCACCGACAGACTCGAAGGTGGCGCGTTGGATGACCGACGCCCCGCCGAAGAGGAAGGTCGACAGGAACGGTCCGGTCGGCGTGGCCTCGGGTGCGCCTTGGCGATAGGCCGAACCGGCGCCGATGGTCAACGCGCCGCGATCCACACCCGGGTAGAGGTGGCCACCCTTGGCGAAGAGCGTGCGGCCGTCGCCATCGAGCAGCGGGAGGTTGAGAAAGTGGCATCCGAGGATGGCGAGGTCACGCTGAATTTCGGTGAGCGGGTTTGCCACGAAGTAGATGTCGTTATCAAGGCACAGCACCCACTCGGTATGGACATGATCCATCGCACGATTGCGGCCGCCGGCCACACCGTAATTGTTACCGAGCTCGACGAGACGGGACTGAACGGGTAGCGCCCGCAGGCCGTTGCGCAGCGCTTCCAGCTCCTCGGCTTCCGAGCCGTTGTCAACCACAAGCACCTCGCCCGCGAAAGCGGAGAGGTGTTGACCGATCGACTGGAGCAGGCGCAAGGAGAGTTGCGCCCGATTGAGCGATATGAACGAGATGGTGAGGTTGCGGCCGTTGCGGCCGATATTGGGGCCCTGGGGCTTGTAGGCGTCGGCGGCCAGCAGCCGGTGATTGGGTTCGTACACGTAGGCGAACGTGCGAAGTCCGGGGATCAGTCCGTGGTGGGGGTCGGGGATACTCATGGAGTGGTCGAGTCTCCGGACAACGTCCGGCCGCGTAACCGACGCAGGATGTAGCCGCCTGCCCGGCGCAGCAGGTAGTAGGGTGAGGTCAGCAGCAGGCGTCGCGCGCGGGCGAGTTCGGACTCGAGGTTGGCGATGTGGGTACGCCACTCGGCGATGATCGTGGCCCGGTACTCCGCCTCGGCGGAGGCGGCGTTGCGTTGCTGTTCGAGATCGGCCGCGTGCATCTGGAGTGCATGGAGGGCCGTGGCCTGGGCTTCGGCCGCTCGCCCGCGCTCAAGAATCTGCTCGCGGATGTATTCGTTCTCGGCCTGTACCGCCGCGCAGCGCAGGCCCTGGTGACGGACCTCGCGTTCGAGCTGCTCGATGCGGTATTCGGCTTTGCCGACGGCCTCACGGTAGCGTTGTTCCCGCTCGGTGACTTCCTGCTCGCGGCGCAGGATTTCGGCAACTTCGCTCTCGTATTCGCGCAGTCTTTCGCGAGACAGCGCCAGGTCGCGACGGGCGTCGAACAGCTCGGACCGCAGGGCCACCGTCTCATCGCGCAGACTCTCGACCTGAGCGCGGCGGTGGGCCTGTTCGCTCGCATCCATCGAACAGGCGAAGAGGGTGGCGGTCGCCCCGGCCGCAGTGTCCTCCGGACCCCACAAGCCGAGAAAGTAACTGCACGTCCCCCAACGCACCTGCTCCTCGGTCGGCACCAGCAAGGCGTTACCAAGGGAGCGTGCTTCGAGCAGCGTGCGGACGGGCTGGTTGAGCCGCCCGAGCATGCGATCGTCGGGTGCGAGGTTCACGTAGCCCGCGACCGGTGTGCCGAGCAGGTACGAGCGCGCCGGACCGAGTACGTCTTCGGCCACCCGGCGGAATTCATCAAACGTATATTTACGTGTGTGAAAGGGGTTGTGTTCGTCCGGTGTGCGATAGTACCAGTGATCGTTGGGGCAGGAGAGGATCAGGACACCCTCCGGCCGCAGGAGTTGCTTGAGAATCACGAGTACGCGTGCGGGGTCGCGCAGGTGTTCAAAGGTTTCGAGTGAGACGATCAGGTCGAACTGACCGGGACTGAAGAGGGCCGGAAGGTCCTCGGCGGCGTGGCAGTGGTAGGTGATCCGCGGAGAGCTGAAGTGGCGCCGGGCGCTATCGATCGCCTCCGGTGAAATGTCGACCCCATGCACTACAGTGGCGTCCCACTGCTCGGCCATGAGGTAGGCGCCGTAGCCCTGGCCGCAGGCGATATCCAGGACCTGGTGCCCGGCGCAATGCGCCCGGGCGAGCAGGTAGCGGTTGAGATGGATGGCGGCCTCGATCGCCGTGTGTTTCTGACCGGCGTCGAAACTCAGGCGCTCCATGGCTGTGGACATACTGACCTCGCAGCGGGCCGCGCTTCAGGACGGCTCGCCCGGAACTCGGATCGAACCCGTCGGACATTGTCGGACACGCGCGCTGGGCCGACAAGGGTACGGTGGGGTGCTTCACCGGACTTGCTGTTGCGCATCCGGCAGGGTTCGCACCAGCCACTGCTTCGGCAGATCTACCAGCCCCACGGCTTGGAAGCGGTCGACCACGCGGAACGCACACACATGCTTGGCATCGGCGAGGATGCCGAGCCCGCGGTGGTCATTGATCGCGATACGCCACTTGTACTCGCCCGCGAGCAACTGAATCCGCGGGAAACGGACGATGACTTCGCCGGCGGGCGCTGCCGCATAGGGTGGCAGGCCCTCCATCAGCGTCGTGGTGCCATAGATGTAGAAGTCGTCATGGCGGTAAAGATTCACGACGAAGCTGATCTCGCTGGGAAAGGCGGTATCCAGCGCGACGTATCGCATGCGGAGCTGGATGTCCTGCCCGCTCTGCACCTCGGTCAGGCGCTGGCCGGCCGGGTTTTCGAGATGCACTTCCGTGATGCGGAAAGGTTGGCCGGGTGGGGGCGGCGGCGTGGCGGGTTCACTGGCGCCGTCGGTCGGGGTACGGCTGGCCGCGTTGACGCGCTCCATATCGGTGATGTACCGGTCGATGACTTCTTCGGCCTTACCGTAGGCGACGCGTTCGCCGCCGCGCAGGTAGATGGCGCGCTGGCAGATCGATTTCACCAGGTACGGATCATGCGAGACGAAGAGGATCGTGCAGCCGGAGTCGCGAATCTTGTAGAAACGCTCCACGCATTTCCGCTGGAACGCGGCATCACCGACCGCGAGGATTTCATCGACGATCAGGATTTCGGGATCGACATGAATCGCGACGGAGAATGCGAGCCGCGCGTGCATGCCGCTGGAGTAGGTGCGCACGGGCTGGTCGATGAAGGTGCCGATGTCCGCGAAGGCCTCGATGGCGGCGAAGCGCTCGTGGATCTCGTGATCACGCATGCCCAGCAGGGCGGCGTTGAGGTAGACGTTTTCTCGCCCGGTGAACTCGGGATTGAAGCCGCTGCCCAGTTCGAGCAGCGCGGCGACGCGGCCCCGCACCGACAATTCCCCGGTCGTGGGGGTCACCGTTCCGCAGATAAGCTGCAGCAGCGTCGATTTGCCGGCGCCGTTGCGTCCGATGATTCCCACGGTCTCGCCGCGGTAGACCTCGAGGTCGACCCCGTGGAGAGCCCAGAACTCCTGGTAGTAATTCCGCCGGCCGCGGAACAGCATCTGCTTCAGCCGGTCGATCGGCCGGTGATAGATGGTGTACGCCTTGCCCAGTCCGCGGGCGGCGATCACGCAGTCAGAGGACATCGGCGAAGCCCTTGCGGGTCTTGTTGAACCACATGAAGCCGAGCCACGCGACCCCCCACGCCAGCCCGGTGTGAAACAGCAGCGCCCGCCAACTCGGCCACACCCCTTTGAAAAGAGCGCCCCGGGCCTCTTCAATGGCCACGGCGAACGGGCTCAGCTTGTACACGATGTGCACGATTCGGGCCAGCCGACTGGGGGTCGGCGGCTCCGGCACGACGGCGTGCTCGATCCCAGCGGCGGTGTCGGCGGGGGCCTCCGCCGCTGGCACGGGCGGCGGCACCTTTCCGACGCGATTCAGCAGCACCTCGAGCGGATAGAAGACGGGGTTCAGGTACATCACGATCATCACGAGCACGGGGACGAACTGCTGAAAGTCACGCAGATACACGCCGACCGACGACAGGAACCACGTGAGCCCCAGGGTCAGCAGGATCAGTGGCAGCAATGCGAAGGGGGCGGCGATCGCGGTCAACGGTGGGATGCCGACGAAAACCAGGTACCCCACGAGCAGCGCGACCGAGCTGACCGCGGCATTGAAGAGCGCGACCAGCAGCGTAACCCAGGCGATGATCTCCAGTGGAAAAACAACCTTCTTGATGTAGGCGACTCGCTCGATCATCAGCCCCGGTGCGCGGTTGACGCACTCCGCGAACACGTTGAACAGGATCAGCCCGGTGAACAGCACGATCGCAAACACGCCCCGACCTTCGACAGGCACATCCCAGCGCAGCCCGAAGATCACCGAGAATACAAAGGTGTACACGGCCAGCAGCAGCAACGGCACGATCAGGGACCAGGTGAGTCCGAGGATCGAGCCACGGTAGCGGGTTTCGATCTCACGCGTCGCCAGGCGCTGGATCAGGCGCCGCTCCCGCCAGCCGCAGGTGAGCACCTCGAGCGGGTTGCACAGGATGCGACCAACATATCGGGCGGGTTGTCCGGCGACGGCCATGGAGTCGATTTCCTTCCGCGTGGCCAGCCCGAGACCGGGGACAACCGGGGCGGCACGCCAGCCGGTCATCGGTCCGCAGGTCAAACTGGGCGGCGGACACGGTGCCCACAGACCGCCCGGCGCGCCGGCCGACGGCGGCGGGCAGCGGTCGGAATCGTAGGGGGCGCAGGGGTCAGGACGCAAGCGTAAGGGGCATACACGGATCGCCCGCGGCGCGCAAAACCGGTGCGCGGCTTGACAAGTATGGCACACTTCCGGACAATGCTATCCGATAGGTGCTGATACGTCGCAGGTGTGCTGTGAAAAATTGCACAGCACATGGCGAAGGCCCGCCGAAGGCGTTGGCCGGTGAGGTTGGCCCATGAGGTTTCTCGAGAATTTCGGGCAGGGCTGCGGCAACTGCCACCATGGGGAGGGCTGCGGTGTCGACGTCGAGGCGGCCCGTGACGTGGATCTGGAGTGCCGCACGCAACATGGTGTGTCCCTGGCGCTGGCTACAGCACTTGTCTTCATCGTGCCCCTGGCGGCCGCATTGGCAGGCGCCTGGTGTTTGCCTTGGCTCTCACCCGTCTTGGGGGAGGTCGAGCTTGCCACGGCCGGGGGTGCGGTGGCCGGCTTCCTGATCGGCGTGGGGGCGGTTCGATTCCTGTTCCGGTGGTTCCGGCCGCGGCCGGTTGTGACGGAGGCGACGGAATGATCGCCACGCTGATAGAACGGTTGTCAGGGCTGAAGGCCTTTCCCCGCGGAATTCACCCGCCGCATCGCAAGCATTATTCGGAGCACGTGCCGATTGCGCTCTTCGAGCCACAAGGCGAGTTGCTGATCCCGATGTCGCAGCACTTGGGACCACCATGCCTGCCGATCATCAAGGCGCGCGACGAGGTGACCTACGGGCAGAAGATCGCGGAAATCGACCACCCCATCTCGGCACCGATCCACAGCTCCGTGACGGGTAAGTCAGGTATGGTTGCGGTCACCTTGCTGCCCGGGCCCGGTGGACGGCGGTGTGATGCGATCCCGATTACGCCCGCGGCCGAGGGGGCCGTACCGCCGGATTTCCTGGCAACCTTCCTTGACCGCAACTGGGACGGTGTGGAGCCCGCATCGTTCGACCCGGAGCTGATTCTCCAGCGCATCCGTAACGCGGGCCTGGTGGGCATGGGCGGAGCGACGTTTCCGACGTACTTCAAACTGAAGCGCAACCCGGCCCAGCCGGTGGATACGCTCGTGCTCAATGGGGCGGAATGTGAGCCGTACCTGACCGCAGATCATCGGCTGATGCTCGAGTGTCCGGAAGCGATTGTGGTGGGCATGCAGCTCGCGATGCACGCGGCCGGCGCGACCCGTGGGATTATTGCGATCGAGCAGAACAAGCCGGATGCGATTGAGGCGCTGCGCAAGGTAAGCGCCGGGCGCCCGGGACTGGAAGTGGCCATCTGTGCAACGAAGTACCCGATGGGCGGCGAACGGCAACTCATCCCGGCCGTAACGGGGCGGGTTGTGCCGAGCGCACCCAAGGGGCTGCCGCTCAACGTGGGAGTTGTGGTGATCAATGTCTCGACCGCCCACGCAATCGCCCGGGCCGTCGTGCATGAGGCCCCGTTCACGCATCGCGTGGTCACGGTAACGGGTCTGGGCGTGGAGCGGCCGGGCAATTTCCTGGTGCCGATCGGCACGAAGTTCTCTGAGCTGATCGAGCGGGCGGCCGGTGGTGTGACGGCCGCAGCCCTGAAGGTGCTCGCCGGCGGGCCGATGATGGGGCCGACGGTGCCGAACCTGGACGTTCCGGTGACGAAAGGGGTGGGCGGCATCACCGTGATGATCGAGGAGGAGACGGCGCACTGGCACGAAGGGGCCTGCATCCGCTGTGGCCGGTGCATCGACAACTGCCCATTGTTCCTCTCGCCGACGAAGATAGCGCACGCGATCAAGCACCGCGAGTACCAGCTCGCGATCGACTTCGACATGCAGGCCTGCTGTGAATGCGGCTGCTGCTCGTACGTTTGTCCGGCCCAGATCCCGTTGGCGCAATACATCCGGGCCGGAAAGAACCAGTGGCGCCAGATCCAGATGACCAAAAAGTAAAGTTGCCGAGTGCGGCCGGTGGCGGCGCGGGGCGGCGTTCGCTGACCGGTGACGGGCTGCCGCAGCCCGGGAAGGATCCGCAGATGAGCGAAACACCGGTTCCGGCCAAGCCGACGGCCCTGCCGATTCGTGCGGACGGCCCGCG
The DNA here is from genome assembly GCA_016716475.1 of Phycisphaerales bacterium. Taxonomy (NCBI): domain Bacteria; kingdom Pseudomonadati; phylum Planctomycetota; class Phycisphaerae; order Phycisphaerales; species Phycisphaerales bacterium. The sequence goes on along the minus strand of JADJWG010000001.1, from coordinate 622,102 downwards.
TGGCTTCCTGGTGAGTTCACCCCCGCACGTCGCGGCGGGGGATACGACGCAGCGCATCATGTTCGATGTAGCGCTGGCGATGCTGCCGTTGCTGGCCGCGGCGATTCTGTACTTTGGAATCGGGGCACTCGTCCTCGTGGTGGTGACGACGGCGGGTTGCCTTGCGGCCGAGGCGGCGGGCAACTGGCTGCGCGGCCGCAGCCAGGCCTCGCTGGTCGACGGGTCGGCCCTGGTAACCGGGATGATTCTCGCGTTCTCGCTGCCGCCGGTGCGCGAAGGTGGTCTGAACTACTACATGGGTTTTCTGGGCGGGGCGGTGGCGATCGGGTTGGCGAAGTCGGCCTTTGGCGGCCTGGGGAACAACCTGTTCAACCCCGCCATGGTCGGTCGGGCGTTCCTGATGATCTGCTTCCCGGCCGCGCTGGGCGTCTGGACGGAGCCAGGGACGGGCCGGCTGATCGGCGACCCGAACATCGACGCGATCACGATGGCCACGCCGCTCCAGATCGTGAAGCAGTCCAAGCCGGAGTATGTTCCACCGAGCACGGGCGATCTGTTCGTCGGGAAGGTGGGCGGCTGCATTGGCGAGACCAGTGCGCTGGCAGCATTACTCGGCGGCTTGTACCTCGTCCTGCGACGGCGCGCGGACTGGCGCCAGCCGGTGTTCGTCCTGCTGGGTGTGCTCGCGGTCACATTGGGCGTGTATGTCGTGTGGCCGGGGGAAGTCGACGCGAAACTGCTGCCGGCACTGGCGGAAGCGAACGCGGCCGGCGAGCTGGCGTTCCGGTCAGGGCTGGGTTTGGCGGATACGTTGCGGATCGCGTGGACCGGCGCGGGCTACCAGTTGCTAAGCGGCGCCCTGTTATTCGGGGCGTTCTTCATCGCAACGGATTACGTGGGTGCGCCGGTCAACCCGCTGGGGCGTATCCTTTTCGGCCTGGGTGTCGGCGTATTGATTGCGGTGATTCGGCTATTTGGGGCGTATCCTGAGGGGCTGATGTTCGCGATCCTGATCATGAATGCCCTGACACCGCTGATCGAGCGGGTGACGACACCGACACCGTTTGGTGGGCATGTGAAGGCGTAGATGAGTTGAGAAAGGCGGTTACGCCGTGCAGAAGTTCATGCGGGAATCGTGGTTGGTCCTGGTACTGGGAACGGTCTTCGCCATGTTGCTGGCGGGCGCCCAGGCCCAGCTCCAGCCGCTGATCGATCAGAACCGGGCGGCGGTACTGAGCGAAGCGATTGCGGAGGTTGTGCCGGCGATGGACGCGGCCCGACCGCCGGAGAAGCTCGTGGTGGACCGGAATGACGTCTACCGGTGCTTCGACTCCAGTGGCCAGATCGCGGGTTACGCCGTGCGGGCTTTCGGGCCGGGGTTCGTCGATCGCATCACGCTGGTTGTGGGATTGAGCCCCGAACTCGACCGTGTGCTGGGTGTGCGGGTGATCGAGCACAGCGAGACGCCCGGCCTCGGCACGAAGATCAATCCCGGCTACCCGTTTCCGGAGCAGTTTCGCGAAAAGGGTGCCGACGTAAAGCTCGTCGTCGAGAAGCGTCCACCCCGGGCCCCGCAGGAGGTCGAAGCGATTACGGGCGCGACCTGGTCGAGTGTCTACGTCACCGACATCGTGAATGACGTCAACCAGCGCGTGCGCCCGGCCCTGCAGGCGCTGCTCGCGGCCGAGCCGGAAGGGAGCCGTTGATGCCCGCCACCACGACTCATTTCCAGCAGTTTCGCAGTGGGCTGCTCGACAACAACCCGGTATTGGTGCAGCTCCTCGGGATGTGCCCGGTACTGGCCGTGACGAGCAGCGTGGAGAATGGCCTGGTGATGGGGGGCGCCGCGACGTTCGTCGTCGTGATGTCGAACCTGATCACGAGTCTGCTGCGCAAGCTGATCCAGCCCCATGTGCGCATTCTCGTCTTCACGCTGACGATCGCGACGTTCGTGACCATCGCGGACCTGGTCCTCAAGGCATTCGTGTACGACGTGGCGATGAAGCTCGGGGCGTTCATCCCGCTGATCATCGTGAACTGCATGATCATCGCGCGGGCGGAAGTCGTGGCGATGAAGAACGGGGTGGCGCGTTCGCTCGCCGACGCCTTCGGCATCGGCCTGGGCTTCACGGGCGCGCTGCTGATTCTGGGCGCTGTGCGGGAACTCCTGGGGGCGGGCACGCTGCTCAACTTTGCGGTGCTGCCGGCGAGCTTCGAGCCGCACAAGTGGATCATCATGATCCTGCCGCCGGGGGCCTTCCTCACGCTGGGCGTGATCGTCGGGGTGGTGAACTGGCTGCGGCAGCGCGGCCGGGGAGGTGCGTAATGGACCTCGGGCAGATGGCGGCCATCTTTCTCGGTGTCGTGCTGGTCAACAACCTGGTGTTGTCGGGTTTTCTCGGCATCTGCCCGTTCCTGGGCGTGTCGCGGAAGATCGACATGGCCTTCGGGATGGGCTGCGCGGTGACCTTCGTGATCACCGTGGCGGGTGCGGTGACGTGGACCATCATGCACGGCATCCTCGAACCGCTCAGTGCGCTGCTCTTCCGTGACGCGGCGGGTGAGCCGATCCGTACCGGGCTGAACGTGCTGCAGTACGTGGCGTTCATCATGGTGATTGCTTCGATGGTGCAGCTCGTCGAGATGTACCTGAAGAAGTTCTTCCCGCCGCTGTACACCGCGTTGGGGGTCTTTCTGCCGCTGATCACGACGAACTGCGCGATCATGGGCGCCTGCCTGTACATCTACATGAAGCCCGAGACGCAGCCGTTCATCAACGCACTGACGTACGCCTTCGGCGGCGGGATCGGCTTTACCATTGCGATCGTGATGATGGCGGGCATCCGCGAGCACCTGCGCTTCAGCGATATTCCCAAGCCCCTGCAAGGGGCTGGCATCACGTTGCTGACCGCGGGGATTCTCGCGCTGGCGTTCGGCGGCTTCGCCGGACTCGGGAAGTAGGCCGCAGGCCGTGGCCCGCGCGGCCGCGGAGGAGTGTGTCGCATGTTACTGACCGTCGCCATGGCCGCGGTGATTCTTTTCGCCCTCACGCTGGTCTTCGCGACCCTGCTGGGGATCGCCAAAGACAAACTGCGCGTGGACGAGGACCCGCGCATTGCCGAGGTGAACGAGGCGCTGCCGGCCGCGAACTGCGGTGGCTGTGGTTTCGCCGGCTGTGCAGACTTCGCCAAGGCGGTGGTCGAGCAGCGCGTCGCGTGCAGCGGTTGCCCGGTAGGCGGGTCGGAAACGGCCACGCGCATTGCCGAAATCCTCGGCGTGGAAGTGATCGAGACGGCCCCGTACCGCGTGGTGATCAAGTGCGGCGCGCGCACCGAGGACAAGCTCGGGGGCGTGCAGTATGACGGTGTGCGGAGCTGTGTCGAGGCGAACGTGGTCGGCACGACGCAGGCGTGCGTTTACGGCTGTCTCGGGTACGGGGACTGCTGCACGGCCTGCGACTTCGATGCGCTGCATATGCAGGCGGGGCGGCCGGTCGTCGACTACGACAAATGCACCGGCTGCGGTGCATGTGTGACGGCCTGCCCACGCGACCTGATCGAGCGCATCCCGTTCAAGCAGGAGCGCATGCTGGTCGTGGCCTGCAACAACCACGAGCCCGCCAAGGCGGTCAAGGCCGTCTGCAAGGTCGGGTGCATTGGCTGCAAGATGTGCGAACGGCTGGCGAAGGGCATCTTCGTGGTGACGGACAACGTGGCGCACATCGACTACGAGACGTACACGGGCGCGGAGACGCCGGAGATCCAGAAGGTGCTCGACAAGTGCCCGGCCGAGGTGCTGGTCTACTTCGGTAAGCCGCGCCCGGAGCAGGCGGAGCCGGAGGCCGTCACAGAAGGCGCGTCGGCGGAGCGGGAAGCCGAGGCCTGAGCGGACGTGAGCCGGTGAGGTTGGCCGAAGGGATTAAACCTTCCGCGTGGCGTTCGGCTGGCCGACTTCCTTCGGCTGGCCGCCGGTCAGGCCATAGTCGGTCACCGGCGGGTTCTTCCGCGGCTTGGCGTCCCTGGTCATCTCGAAGACGTGCAGGAGCTTCTCCTTGTCGAAGATCAGCTCCTCGCGCGTGCGGCCGACAAGTTCGTAGTGCGGGGTCAGCTCGATCGCATCGACCGGGCAGGCCTCCTCGCACATGCCGCAGTAGATGCAGCGCAGCTCGTCGATGTCGAACTTGACGGGGTACTTCTCGCGATCGGGCCAGGGGCTCTCGCCGGCCTCGATGTGGATGCAGTGGGCCGGGCAGGCGGTGCTGCACATGAAGCAGGCCACGCAGGCGACGCGGCCGTCCGGATCCTTGTTGAGCCGGTGCACGCCGCGGTAGTTCTCCGTGCGGACCAGCCGCTTCTGCTCGGGATACTGGGTGACGGTTTCGTGGCGCCGCTTGACGTTGAAAGTGTGACGCAGGGTGGTACGGAGCCCGTCGAGGATCTGCGGCAGGTAGAGCCGCTCGGCGGGCGTCAATTGCGGGGGTTCGAGAACGACGATGTCCTGCTCACGCATGCCTGCACCTGTCTGCTGCGGGGGCGCCGAGCGCCGCGAGTCGCTATCCTGCCGGGGCCGATCAGACGCCTGATGCGGCCCGTGTCCTCTGATCCTAGCGCGCTGCCGCCGGCCGCACTTCCGGGGTGGGCAGGTCGGTTTGCCGGCCGGTGACGGGACTCCCGGCCCGGGCGACGACCAGCAGGGTGATGACGATCGTGAGGAGGTTGACGCCCAGCGCCGCCCACCAGACGCGCTGGAGGTTGAATGCGACCAGGACTGCAATCAGCGCCACGAGGAGGATGCCGATCGGCACGAGTCCCTGCCACGTGATCCGCATGAGCTGGTCAAAGCGGAAGCGCGGGATCGTCCAGCGGATGAACATGAAGAAGGCGATCAACACGGTGATCTTGGCCAGGAAGGCGCCGAACTTGATGAGCATCGCCCACCAGCTCACGTTCCAGGCGGTCGGCTCGATCGTGCCGTCCGGCAGAGTGGAGTAGAAGGACACGAACGGGAGCGGGGCCCAGCCGCCGAGGAAGATGGCTGCGATGAAGGCGCTCGCCGTGATCATGTGGGCGTATTCACCCAGGAAAAACAGGGCGAAACGCATGGAGCTGTACTCGGTGTGGAAGCCGCCGACGAGTTCCTGCTCGGCCTCGGCGAGGTCGAACGGGGCCCGGTTGCCTTCGGCAAACGCCCCGATCAGCAGCAGCAGGAACGGCACTGGGTAGAGGAAGATGTACCAGATGCCGCTGGCGGCCTGCTGGTTCACCATCTCGTCCAGTCGCAGCGTGCCGGTCGCGAGCAGCATGCAGAGCAGCGCGAGGCCGATGGGCAGCTCGTAGCTGATCATCTGGGCGGTAGCCCGCATGCCGCCGTAGAACGAGTACTTGTTGTTGCTTGCGTAACCCGCGAGCACGATGCCGTAGACCCCCAGCGATCCCACCGCCACAATCCACAGCACGCCGATGTTGAGCGCTGCGGCCTGCGTGCTCAGCGGGGTGGCGCTGGCCGGCATCCACGGCCACACGACGTAACCAGCCCACGGGATGATCGCGAAACCGAGCAGCGCGGTGATCATCGCTACGATCGGCGCGAGGGTGAAGATCGGCTTGTCGACGTGGTGCGGTGTGATGTCTTCCTTGAGGAAGAACTTGAGACCGTCCGCGATGGGCTGGAGCCAGCCCCAGTAGCCGACGCGGTTCGGACCGTGCCGGTCCTGGGTGAAGCTGGCGATCTTCCGTTCGGCGAGAATGCACACCGCGCAGCCGTTCAGGATGATGAACAGCATCGTCCCCATCACCACGAGCGGGAACCAGAAAGGATCCGCGAGAACCTGCTGTACGACGGACCACTGGACGAGGGTCCAGATGCCCACCACGGTGGCAGCGGGGCCCGCGACAACGACGAGGAACAGCAACAGCAGCGGGCTGCGGAGGGTTCGTTCCACCCGGTTGACTGTCAAATCCATCATGATGGCTCTACTTGTACCGCGGGGGTGGGGCGGTGTTAAGGGGGCCAAAACGGTTGCCGCCGCCGACTCAGTGAGCGTGCTCGGGCAGCGGGCGCGGTTCGAAAACATCACCCAGCGCGGGGACCGCAGCAGCCACGCTGGCACGCACCTTGTGCGATCGGAAGAGTCCCTCACCGCCGGCGAGCTCGAAGAGGAACTGGCCGTCCGGCTTGACGCCTTCGAGCGGGGGGATGGCCCGGTCGAAGGCCTGTAGCAAGCCGTCGCAGTTCATGAAAGTGCCTTCCCGCTCCGCCCAGGAGGCCGCGGGAATCTGGACCGTGGCGCTGGCGTCGAGACCCGAGGGGAAGAGGTCGTGCACGGCGAGGAAGGGAACCTTCCGCAGCGCCGTCACCGCCCGATCGTCCACCCACGCTTCCGGGTACCCGGCCGTGACGTACGCGGCCGCGACCTGGCCCTCGACCGCGCGGCCCAGGAACTCGGCGAAGGTGGACTGCGGTCCGCCGAAATGGGCGAGCACGGTCTCGATGCCCCTCCGGTTGGGGCACTTCTCGGCCATGATCTTGAAGCCCTTCGGGAAACACCGGTCCTGACCGGTGACCGGGACGTGACCGAGTACGAGGGTGGCCTGCGGAGCAAGGTCGCGGATGAACTGGGCGAGCAGCCAGGCCTCTTCACAACTCAGCATCGGACTGAGTACGGCGGCGACGCGCGCTCCACCGTCGCCGGCGGCCGCCTGCTCGATCCGGGAGCGCAGCAGGTCGGGCAGCGCTTCCCACGCCACCGGGGCGAGCGCCGTGCCGTTCCGGGTACGCGGCTGGGACAGGCGGTCCGCGCGATAGATGAATTTCCAGCCGAACCGGGCTTCGTCACTGATCCACCATTCGTTGACGCGCTCGTTGAAGCGCGGCCGGATGCGGTGAATGCCCTCGGCGTTGTGGTCGATCCAGATGGTCTGGCCCCGACTGTCGACCGGGCTGACGGACTTGGCGTGCTTCAGCAGCCAGACGCGCTGCTTGAAGAGGAAGCCCTTGTCGAGCAGGGCGCCGACCGGGCAGAGATCGACGACGTTGCCCTGGAGCGCGTTCGCGAGGGGCGCACCGGGGAAGACGTCGATCTCCCCGCGGCTGCCGCGGTTGATGACCTTGAGCTCGCCGGTTCCGGCGATCTCGTCGGTGAAGCGGACGCAGCGTGAGCAGAGCACGCAGCGGTCCTGGTAGAGCAGGGTGTGCGGGCCAATGTCCTTCTTCGGGTTCTTGTACTTCTCCTCGACCATGCGGGAAGTGGCGGGTCCGCCGGACTCGGTGTAGTCCTGGAGGTAGCACTCGCCGGCCTTGTCGCAGACCGGGCAGTCCAGCGGGTGGTTGAGAAGGTAGTACTCCATCACGTGCTTGACGTTGTCGCGGACGCGCTCCGTATTGAAGCGGACCTCCATGCCGTCCTTCACCGGTGTCTGGCAGGAGGGGAAGAGCTTCGGCACCCAGACGAGCTCTTTCGTCCGGGGGTCGGGCATCTTCATCTCCATGAGGCAGAGGCGGCAACTCGCGACGATCGACAAGCCGGGATGGTAGCAGTAATGGGGAATGTCCTGACCGGCTTCGAGGGCGGCCTGCAAGACCGGGATGTTCTCCCGGCAGGCAACTTCCTGTCCATCGATGATGATCTTCGGCATGACTCGCGACTGCCTTGTGTGCTCGCTGGAGGAGCGGCCTGCACAGAACGCTAGTGTGCTGCGCCCGCGTACTTCTCCGGATGATAAAAAGTCCCGCCCGTCGGAGCGACGGCACGACCTTGCAGGATCGGCAGGTCGTAGGCAGCGGGGTTGATCCGTTGGATGTATTTCGCCGCGGCGTCCGGCGCCTGGGCGGCGATGTGGGCCTCGAACTCGCGGCGGAACTTCTGGACAAGAGTGCGGAGCGGCCACGCGGCCCCATCCGGCAGGCCGCAGATGCTCATCCCGGGCATCATGCCCATGTTGCGCGTGATCTCCTCGATCAGGTCGAGGTCGAGCACCCGGCCGGCCCCGGCGCGGATCCGTTCCGCGATGCGCTGCATCCAGGCGGTCCCCTCGCGGCACTGCGTACACTGCCCGCAGGATTCGTGGGAATAGAACCGGGCGACGTTGCGCAGGACGTCTCGCATATCCGTGTCTTCGTTCACGACCACCAGGGCGGCCGTGCCGAGCCCCAGCAGGTCGTACCGCCGCACATCGTCGAAGTCGAGCCGGCAGTCCAACTCGTCGTAGTCCCTGGCAAGCTCGACCTGGCCGGCCTCGGGGTGGCGGGGAAAGATGTCGCCCCGGATCACACCCATCGAGAGGCCCCCCGGGAAGACCGCCTTCACCTTCCGTCCGCCGCGCATGCCCTGGCCGAAATCCTGGCCGTAGATCAACTCGCGGACGCTGACTCCCAGCGGGGCCTCGTAGCAGCCCGGACGGTTCACCGGGCCGCTCACGCAATACATCTTCGGGCCTTTGGAGTTTTCGGTTCCGATTGACAGCCACCAGTCGACGCCACGCGTCAGAATGTGCGGCAGGCAGGCCAGCGTCTCCACGTTGTTTACAACGGTTGGCTGGCGGAAGGCGCCCTCGACGGCGGGGAAGGGCGGCTTGATACGGGGCCAGCCACGCTTGCCCTCCAGACTTTCGATGAGTCCGGTCTCTTCCCCGCAGACGTACGCCCCGGCGCCGCGGTGGATGTAGCACTCGAGGTTGTAGCCGCTCCCGAGGATGTTCTGTCCGAAATAACCGGCGGCATAGGCCTCATCCAGGGCCTTCTGCAGGATGTGGAACTGCTCGGTGAACTCGCCCCGCATGTAGATGTAGGCCACCGTCGTGCGCGTGGCGTAACCCGCGATCAGGATGCCTTCGAGCAGCATGTGCGGGTCGGTTTCGATCGTAATGCGGTTGCAGAAGGTCGGCGGTTCAGACTCGTCGGCGTTGATGCACAGGTAGGTGACCTTGCGATCCTTCGGCAGAAACGTCCACTTCACGCCGGCCGGAAAGCCCGCGCCACCGCGGCCGCGCAGGTTCGCTTTCTTCACCAGCTCGACCAGCTCGTCCGCGGTCATCTGGAGCGCTTTGGCTGCGCCGGTGTAGCCACCGGCCTGTTGGTAGACCTGCAGAGAGGTGCTGTTGGGCACGCGGTAATGACGCATCAGGACGGGTTCGAAGGCCATGATGGCTTCCTCTCGCGGGGTACGGCCGGTCAGGCCTGGACCGGTCGGTCGTAAAGGTCGCTCCGCGGCATTGCGAGCTTGTCGTTCTGCGGGTCGGCCAGCAGCTTGTCGAGTTCCTCGACCCGTACACACTTGTGCATCTTCTCGTTGATCTGAAGGCAGGGGGCGTAGTCGCAGGCCGCGAGGCACTCTTCGGTCATGAACGACCACTCGCCGTCGGCCGTCGTTTCGTGGTCCCTGATTCCCAGCTTTTGCTCGATGGCGGTCTGCAGGGCCTGGCTGCCCAGCAGTTCACACGTCAGCGAGCGGCAGAGCACGATCGTCTTGCGCCCCTTCGGGTGCGTCCAGAAGTGCGTATAGAAACTCACGACGTCGAGCACGGCCGCGGGCGGCACCTCCAGCAGGCCGGCAATGTCGCGCATGGCCTGGATTGAGACATACCCGAGCTCGTCCTGCGCGATGTGCAACGCCGGCAGCATGACCGCCCGCTTGGTTGGGTAACGGGGAAAAAAGGAGCGGATCTTCTCCTGTGCGGCCGCGCTGAGGGCGGGACCGAGGTGACCCTCGGGAACGGACTTGCGATCGAGAGTCTGCCAGCTCACATCCATCTCCATCGTGCCGCGACCCGCTCGTCAGGTCGAACCACATGCCGGCGGCGCGGCGCGGTGCCGGCACGGGTCGTGCGCCAAGGGTTGGTGGGGCGATGCGTGCTCACCGATCCAGCTCCGCGGCGATGATGTTGAGACTGTTCAGCACGGCCGGCACGTCGCTGATCTGGTGGCCAACGATCATGTGCGGGAAAACCTGGTAGTTGATGAAGCTCGGCGGGCGTGTGCGGGCCCGCCAGGGAACATTCGTGCCGTCGCTGACAACGTAGTACCCCAGTTCGCCGTTCGCCGTTTCGTTGGCCGCATACGCCTCCCCGAGAGGCGGTTCGAGACCACGGTTGGTCATGACCTTCTCGAAATGGTGGATGAGACCCTCGATCGAGAAGTAAATCTCGCGCTTGTCGGGCAGCGTCATCTTCTGAGCGGGCAGTGCGTTGATCGGCCCCTCCGGGATGCGGTCGAGCAGTTGCTCGAGGATGCGGCAGGACTGGCGGATCTCCTCCATGCGGATCATGAAACGGGCGTAGACGTCGCCGCCGTACGCGATGGGCACCTGAAAGTCGACCGCCGGCGCGCCCCGGCCGTCCCAATTGTCGGCGTAGCAGAGGTACGGTTCATCCTTGCGCACATCGCGCTTCACACCGCTGGCGCGGGCGACGGGGCCGGTCAGCGACCAGTTCACCGCGTCGTCGTGCGAGATCATGCCGATCCCTTTGGTTCGCTCGATGAAGATGCGGTTGCGAAGCAGCAGCGCCTCGATGTCCTTCAGAGCAGTCGGCACCCGTGTGCGCAGGAATTTGCGCACGCGTCCGGGCCAGCCGGTGGGAATGTCCTGCGCCAGGCCGCCGACGCGCGTGTAGCTGGGATGGAAGCGCGAACCACTGACCTCCTCGATGAGGTCGTAAAGGAATTCGCGCTCGTTGAATCCGTAGAGGAAGGCCGTCAGGCCGCCGAGGTCGAGCCCGCTCACGCCGACGTTCAGGAAGTGATCCTGCAGCCGGCCCAACTCGCACAGGATCGTGCGGATGGCCTTGCAGCGCGGCGTCAGTTCAAGGCCGAAGAGCTTCTCGACGGCCATGTGCCAGGCGATGTCGTTCGAGATCGGGCAGACGTAGTTCATCCGCTCCACGACGACGACGTACTGGTTGTAGTTCAGGTGCTCGCCCAGTTTTTCAAAGCCGCTGTGCAGGAAGCCGATGTCGGGAATCACGCTGACGATCCGCTCCCCTTCCAACTCCATCACCAGTCGCAGCGTGGTATGGGTGGCCGGGTGCTGCGGGCCGAAGTTGAGGGTCCAGCGGTCTTCGCTGCCGGCCTCACGCGTGAGAGTCGTCGGTTTGCCCAGATCGTATGAAACGGACATTGCAGCATCTCCGCAGGTCGCGCCTGCTCTCTCGATGCGGTCACGCACACGCGCTGCTTCCCGAAGCCGTCACGCCGGTGGTGGGCCGGGCTACGACACCCGCCGTCCCTCCAACTACCGCTGGGGTTTCGGCTGGCGGTGCGGTAGATCGCAGCCGACCGACGTTTCCGCCGGCCGGTAACTTGCACGCCTCACGCACTCTCGCGCGTGATGACCTCGAAATCTTCGCGCTCCCCTTTTCCGTGCAGGGGGTAGTCCTTGCGCAGGGGGAAATCCTTGAAATTCTGCGGCAGCAGGATGCGGCGCAGGTCCGGATGCCCTTCAAATCGCACGCCGAACATGTCCCACACTTCGCGCTCCGGCCACTCGGCCCCGCGCCAGAGACCGGTCACGCTGGGCACGGTGGGCTGCGGGTCGTTCACGAACACCTTGAGCCAGAGCCGCTGGTTGTGCGTGTGGCTGAGCAGGCAGTAGGTCACTCCGAAGCGGTCCTCGCACGCCGGATCGGGGTAGTTCAGGTAGTCCACGCACGTCAGGTCCGCCAGTTGCTCAAAGCGGCAGCGGGGATCGTCATACAGGAAGCGCGCCACCGCCAGCAGGTGTTCTGCCGGAACACGCACACAACACTGGTCCGACCCGCGCCCGTCGAGGTACGTCACCAGCGGCTGCCCCGCGAGTCCCAGTTCGGGGAAGCGCTCCTGGAGTGCCGAGATCACATCGCCCGTCGCCATGTTCCACCTTCTACTGCCTGCCGCTCCGGAATCAGTTGCCGAAGCCCGCGCCCAGTTCGACCTGCGGCTGTCGCGCCGGTTGCACCGTCAGGCCCAGCCCACGGCCACGCTCGGCGCTCGACTTCACGCCGTCGGCGCTGACGATCTTCTGAATCAGCATGATGCCTTCGAGCAGGGTTTCCGGCCGCGGCGGGCACCCCGGCACGTACACGTCCACCGGCAGGAACTGGTCGATGCCCTGCACGACGGCGTACGTGTCAAACACTCCGCCGGTAGAGGCGCAAGCCCCCATCGAGATCACCCACTTCGGCTCGGTCATCTGCACGTAGATCTTCTGCAGGACGGGCATCATCTTCATGGCGACGCGGCCGGCGCAGATCAGCAGGTCGCACTGCCGCGGCGTGAAGCGCATGGCTTCGGCGCCAAAGCGCGAGATGTCGTACCGGCTGGAGGCGGTCGCCATCAACTCAATGCCACAGCAGGCCGTGCCGAAGGGCATCGGCCAGAGACTGTTGCGTCGTACCCAATTGATGCCGTGCTTCTTGATGAGATCTGTCGCCGCATCGAGTCGCGAGAGCGTCACGTCGCCCGGCAGGTCCGCATTTGTCAGCTCGGCTGCACGCTTCAATTCCATTTGAACACCCCGCGGCGCCACTCGTAGACAAAGCCGACCAGGAGCAGCGCGAAGAAGATTCCGATCGCCGTCAGCATGTACATCGGACCGTAGCCCGCCGCCGCCATCTGACCGGCCCAGGCCGCGTGGGCGCTGCCGGCTTCGGCGTGCAGGCGGGGAGCCAGGACGCCCCAGGGGTAGAGGAAGACGATTTCCACGTCGAATATCAGAAACAGCACCGCGATCAGGTAGAATCGGACGCTGAACCGCCGACGGGTATCGCCCATCGGCTCCATGCCCGATTCGTAGGTCGCGTTCTTCACGGGGCCGGTGCGGCGCGGCCCGAGCAGCAGACTCGCGACCACCATCCCGATGGCCAGCACGGTTGCCACGAGAAGCAGCAGCCCGGCGTGGGCGTAGCCCTCGGATGCAAGCGGTGTTGTTACAAGTGTGGCGAGCATCATGTGCCTGAGTCTATGCGGCGCAGCCGGTACCTGCAACGCGCGCACCAAGCGCGAAAGGATTGGCGCCCGACGGGCAGCCGGGGACGGCTACGTTCCCTGGTTTCCGGTGGGGTTGCGCCGGGCCCGCGCCGTGGCCCGCCGCTGCTCATAGACCTCCTCGCACTCCGGGCGGCGGAGGTAATCCGGCAGGATTTCCTGCCCTGTGCGGTAGCGCCCGGCCGCGGCTTCGGCCAGCGCGAGGGTCAGCAGGGCTTCGGCTTGCGGGCCCCAGGTGCTCACGGGCAGGAGGGCTGCGCCGCTCTCCACCAGTTCGCTGGCGTGCCGCTCCAAGCCCTCCCCGAGCACGGCGTCACCCGGAATCAGCCGGCTGCGCCAATCGGCCCATGGCAGTAACGCCGGTGGTTCGGTGGCGGTGAGCATGCCTTCCGCGGACGCTGTGTAGCAGGCCGCGAAGACCAGGCCTTGGCGGGCGTCGAGCAGTACGCGGAGTGGTGTGCCCGGGCGTGTGTGTGGCAGCGCATTTTGTGCAATGACTGCCAGGGTCGAGACCGCGACGACACGGCACCCGGTGGCCAGCCGCCACAGGCGCGCCACGGTCGCACCGATGCGTAAACCCGTGAAGCTGCCCGGTCCCGCGGAGTAGCACAGTAGTTCGATGTCCACCGGGCGGGCCCCGACGTCGCGCAGCAGGGTGGCGATGGCCGGGAAAAGCTCAGCGGCGTGGCGCTGAACGGGGGACAAGGCCCGCGTCAGCACCGCCCCGCGACCGGTCCGCAGGGCTACCCCGCCGGCCCGGGTGGAGGTTTCGATCGCCAGGATGCAGGGGGACACGGACACGGGCGAACTCGCGACGGTCACCGGAAACTGGGCACACGAGAACAAAGGAACAGGGTAGCCACGGTGAGGCGCGGCGGCCAGCGAGGCCGTGCGGGTGTGTGTTGCGTGCGGTCCCCTCCCCAAAAAGGACGCGACCGCCGGCCAGCGCAGCCAACGGTCGCGTGTCGCGTGCGGTCCCCTCCGTTTGCAGGGAACCGCGCGCCACAGGAGGCAGAGAGCTCGGAGCGCCTACTGGTCGAACCGCGTGTTGAAGTACGACACCTGCCGGGCCCCGATCGCCTGCGGCAGGCCGTCATTCTGAAGCACGACGAACTCGTCCACGATGCCATCGTTGTCGCTGTCGCGCTCGATCACGCGCGGCAGGGTGTTCGTGCGGTCGAGCGTGACCTGCACCCGTACGCTGGCCTGCGGATTCTCGCGATCGTACAGCGTGGTATACACGGTGAACACGTTGCTCCGCGTCGTCAGGAACAGCGTGTCGAGCAGCATCAGGCGGCTGACGGCCTTGAGATAATCGCCGCCCGCGATCGGGCCATAGGTCAGCAGGGCTCCCTGCTGGTCCTTCTCGTAGCCGTCGATGCCGATCACGTTCAGCAACTCGCCGACGGTGAGGAAACCGCGCGCCGCCGTGGAGGGTGGCAGGCCGCTGTCCCGCAGGTTCGGATCATCCGGATCGTACGTGGCGCCGCGGATCGGACCGTAGTTCACGCCGGTCTGGGCCTGCGCCCGGTAGCCATAGAGCGAGTAGCCGCGCGCATGGGCGTACGCAATCCGGCCGTCGGGCACGCCGTCCTGCGTATCGAGGGCGGAGGCATACTGCATGCGATCGCGGTACGCCGCCGCGGCCTGCGCCAGCACTGGTCCCAGACGCAGCCCCTCGCCCGAACCGAGCACGAGCGGGGTGCGCGGGAAAGTGAAAGCTTGCAGCGCCGGGAAGCGCGCCTGCCCGTCATACCCTTCGCCGGCCAGAATCCCGGAATCAGGATCCCAGAACCACGGCGGGATGACCTGGTTGTTCGGCAGGTTGAAATTCAAAGGCAGCCGCGCCGTCGGATCAAACGGCCGGGCGGCCGGGCCGACCATCGGCAATTCGGCGAGCACGTGCCACGGGGCGACGTTGATGTCGATCCGGCCGGGGATACGGTACGGATCGACGCGCTGATTCGTGTAGCCCCCGTCTACGTCGAACAGCGTGAAGGTGTCGTGCACCAGCATGCCCCAGGGTACCCGGTCGTTGCCGATGAAAGTCCCTGATGCGGGTTCCTGCCGATTGTCGAGCACCGGCATGAAGCCGAAGTCCGCCGGATAGACGGGGCCGCTGAGGCCGTTCTCGTTGCCGTAATAGTTCTCCAACAGCTCATACAGCAGCTTCGGGGCGGGATGTTGGGCCACACTGCCGCCGTCGACCGTGATGATGTGCGATACCCGCGGCACAAGGTGGAGAAAGCCGAGCGTCGGGAAAGACGCCGGGCGCCACGCGCCATGAATCGGGATCGGACTGAGACCCGCGTTCATCGTGTACAACGGGATGCTCGGGCCCGGGGTTGCATTGGACGGCAGGCCGTCGATCGCGTTGCCATGGCCGGTCCCCAGCGCCGTGGCCGGCCCAATGGGGGCGCTCGCCGAGGCGTTGAGATTGAGGTTGTCCGGCGGGAACGCGACGACCATGCGCCAGCGCGCGGGTCGGCCCGCCCGCTGCCCGAGCCACGGGTCGAAGCGCATGTCACGCCGCATGTCGAGTGACCACTCGATCTGCGGGTCCACTTCGGTATCGGGGATGTTGGCATCGCCCGAGCGGAGCTCCATCTCGTCGACCTGGTACCAACCGTCGTATTCGGGCAGCAAGGTGCGGAGCGATTCGGCCTGCCGCCACAGCTTCACCCGGATGCGCGCCCCGGCGTTCCGGTAGGGGATCTCCTCGGAGATGCGGCCGGCAACGTTCGGCAGCGTGTCGAAGAACGTATTCGAGGTGTTGTTCACCGCGAGTACGACGAACGAGCGGCCGGGCATCCGCGTTGCGGGCAGGTGCTCGCTCAGCCGGTGCAAGCGGGTGAACTGGGGGCGCTCGCCGATGGGGTCGAACTGGTCGTTGATGCTGATGGCGTAGCGCGTCAGGTCGAGCTGCAGGTCGGTCGCCGTGGAACCCGGCTGGGAGTCGTAGGGGTTGTACAGCTCGAATGCGAGGGCCACCGCCGGCCGGACCGTCTGCGTCGGGCCGTCGGACGAGGAGGTTGGCTTGTTGTAGACGACGACCCGCGAGATGAAGGGCTGCGGCGTGTAGCCGACGTAAACGTGGTTCCCGCGGATGGCATAGGGCGCGTCGGGGTGGCCCGCGTTGTCGCGCGGGGCGGCGAAGGCGAGCGTGTTCACCGCCAGCATGGCGGCGTGCTGCACGCGGGCATTGCCGGTACCGACAAGCGTCTTGAAGCTCGTGCTGTTGTGCCCTTTCAGCATCTCGTGGTAGTAGCGCAGCAGGTCGCGCGTCACCTCGAGCCCGTCGTAGGCATTGTCGTTGCTGGCGATGAAGCGCGCATTGCTCGCATTGAATGCATTTGCCAGGCGCCACAGCGGGAACTTCACGGTCCCGGGCCGCAGGGAAGGCGGCAGGCCCAGGAGCGTGTCCTGGGCATAATTGGACGGAAAGACCCGCGCCAGCTCATCGCTGTAGTTGTACAACGTGAAGGCCTGCCGCGCGGCGTACTGCGCGCGCGGATTCGCCAGCCCGGTGCGCACGTAGCGGTTGTAGCGGTACGGATCGACCGCCGCCGCGGCGGCCCAGGCGATCCAGTCGTCCCCGCTCGCCAGGTTGAAACGCTGTGACGGCTCCGGCCGGCCACCGTTCCGGAAGACATTGAACGTGTACGGATAGCGATTCTGCAGATCGAGCAGCGCTTCCGGCACCAGCTCATCCCGCGCCGGCGGCAGCATGCCGCGACCGCGCAGAATCGGTTCAATCGCCTCGGCCGAGCGGTGCATGTTCAGCAGTTGCAGGTCCGTGAACAGCGTGCCGCCGTCGCGCGAATTGCGCAGCCAGTCGAACATGTGGCCGGTGAAGCCATAGTTCCACTGCGTCGACAGCGCGCCGATGTTGAACCCGCCAGGAAACTGCGCGCGGGCGGCATCGGCGGGACCGGTGAGTTGCAGCATGCCGCCGTGGGGTACGACCCGCACCGGCACCACGAGCTGCGCCGAGCGGTCGAACTGCCGATAGCGCAACGTCATTTCATCGACGTTGACACTCGGATTCGGGTTTACGTTGATGCGCGCCGGGTCAAGCCCGCTCGCCGTGGCGAGCCGGCCGGCGATTGCGTTCACGATCTCCGTCGCCGGGGCGGAACCCGCGAACAGGGCATCGGGAATGCCGTCGCCCGTCGCATCCATCTCGGGATAGCGGGCATTGCCGACGGCGTCGGGGCTGGGGCGGTTCGCGGCGAGCAGGTTGCTGGCATCGCCCGGGCGGGCGAGCACTTCCGTCCATGGTTCGGAGGTGCCGGTGCGGCCGATGTTCCGCATGAGGTCGGACGTGCGACGGGCACCACCGGGCTCTGCGGCCAGACTCGTCACGGCACCATAGCGCATATCCTCGGGGTACAGAGGCCCATTCAGCCGCCAATCGCGCGTCGGGTTGCGTACGGGCTCCGGTGCGGCACGCCACGGATCGCCGACGAGCACCTTCGTGTTCGAATCGATCGCAAATTCATACGCGGGCGTCTGGTGGTAAGCGCGCCCGATGACACCGGCACCCGGCTGACCGGCGGGACCGCGGATGTGCGCGGCCACGAGGTCCACCACGCCCTGGGCCATTTCCTCAACGCGGTCGCCGCGGGCGCTGAGGCGCTCCCGCTCGCGGTCGAAGAACGCGAGGAGGATGTAGGCCGAGACGATGACGAAGAGCATCGCGAGGAGCCCGACGATCATCAGCAGGACCGTGCCGCGGCGGCGAGTAGGTTTCACGAACAACTGCATGCGTCACCTGAGCGGGGGCGGCCGGTGCCGCCAATCCTAGTGCTGTTCGCCTGCCAATTTGCTCGGGCGGGCACCCGGCGGGGTAGCAGGCCCGCGCGGGCAACCGACCTTACTTCTACAGCGCTGCATTGTGAGCAGGAGGGTCAAGGTCCAAAGTTTCCTGCACCAACCTTCTGCAACGTCTTGTATTGAACTGACTTGTGATTCGGTGCGGCGAGCCAGCAGGGCCCGGCCCCGAGCGGCGGGGACCGCCCGCGGGTCCGAATTCCACGTTCCGATCACTCGAACCTGTGCACGACACTGCGGACGATGGCTTGTGATGGGTCGAGCCGACCACGGGCATCGACTACCCGCACTGTAATGCGAAGTGCATATGGCCAAGTCCGGATAATACGCTGCTCCAAGGCCCCGTCCGGCGAAGTATGGGGCGCCTCGGTCTGCTGGTCGAGTCGGCCAAATTGCAGCAAACGATTCAACGGCCGACCGTCGCTCCCACGTTGCGCCGCAATCAGCAGTCGATTCTCCTCACTGTCGGGTACAAAAACGTAGGTACGGTCGGGTTCGATGGACATCCAGCGCGGCATATCCGATCGGCGGCTGTAATTCTCGTTGTTCGGCCGGGGGGAGGAATAGACCACGCTGTTCCGCGGATCCTCGGGCATGAGGAACTCGACCTGGAACCAGGCACAGCCCGGCAGCATATGGACCGCGAGATTGCTCTGCAGCTCGAGCGGGACTTCGTCGAGCACGGTCGCGAAGTGGCGATTCCGCCCGGGGTTCGTGTCGACATACATCAAGCGGTCGAACTTCTGCTGAATGAAGGTCCACTCGGACGGCGTATACGGGTCGCGCAGGGCGCCATTCCGGCCGAAGACGGGTCCCAGCTCGTAGTTGAGCATGGGCAGGTCGAAGTCGAGCACATCGCCCGGCAGATTGTTCGTTGCGGCGCCGAGGGACAACCGCTCGCGGTCGCCGGCGTTGTTGACGATCGTCTGGTTGAAGGCATAACGAAGAATTGTCGAGCGCCGCGCCAGGTGCCACTGATTGGCCGGCAGCGGACTCGGCGTGTTCTGTGGCACGCTCGCGATGTGCTCCAGACTGCCGAGATCCGGCCAATCGTAATTGCTGCCGTTCCATTGGGCTTGGCCGCGCGCCGCATGACCGTAGACCACGAAGTTCGGCGCAAACCGCACTCCGTTGAGATAGGGGTCGTTTGCGTCCGCATTCAGCGCCGGTGCCTGCGACGCCAGCGGGCGCTGCGTGACGAAGGCGAGTAGATCGATGCGCGGGTCGCTGTACTGGGCGTTCTCGACGGGGTTGTAGGCCGGGTCGTAGCCCTCCGCCAGACTGCGGTTGCCAACGAGCTCCCGGTAGTAGCGACCGGCTTCGCGATCGGCAGCCGTAAGGTAGGCCGCCTGTTTGCGGCCGTGCAGAATGAGCGGGCCCGCGGCAGGATCGACGTGCCGCAGGTCTTCCTGGATCTGGCGCAGGAACTGGCGCGTCCAGTTCTGCACTTCCGAATAAGCGGCGGCCTGCGAGGCGGTCCGTGTCGTGACCGCAAAGACGGTGGCGACGGCCGTCATGGCGATCGTCAGCACCGCGAGCGAGACGAGCAGTTCCACGAGTGTGAATGCCCGGCGCATGCCACTTCGGCCGGCAGCCATCAGGGGACCTCCCGCAATGGCACGACGCGCCGGCCCCAGGCGACGATCGGCGAGGTATCGGGGTAGACGGGACTGTTGTTGCGGAACTCGGTTACCGCCGGCGGAATGATCCAGACCGGCCAGTTGAGATTCGTTGCACCCTCGGCCTCGTTGATCCACGGATAGAAGCGGTTGTTGCGGACGACGATCTCCCAACGGTTGCCGGCGGTCAGTTCGCGCCGTGTGACCTCGTAGATCGGCAAGACATCCGGCGCGTGGGGGACAAAGCCCGCCAGTTGGATCTCCGTGCCGGGCGACGCGTCGAGACTCGTGGGGTTGCGGTCGTTCACCGCGGGGATGAGCAGACTCCCGGGCGGGATGAGGTCGCCGATCGCGCGGCTGGCGATGAACTTCAGTTCGGGCGGCGGGTTGTTGGCGAGCGCATCACGCGGGGCGCGGCTGGCGCCTTCGTAGAAAGACGATGGCGGAACCGGCAACTGCTGAAAGGTCACCAGCCACGGCGTCGGGGCGACGCTGCCACCGTCCGACAGGTAGTTGGTGTTCATGTTCGTGCCGGCATTCTGCGGCGCCTGGTGCAGGAACCGGGATTCCTGACTCGGGAGGCGGGCCGCCACCACCACCACTTCGTACAAGGTGGGGTCGGCACCGCGCGCGTAGGAGACGCGGCGATAGAGGGCGGTGTAAACGATACGACGCTCATCGAGCGCCTTGCGCGTCTCCGCCCCGGCGGGCCAGCTTCCGCTGGAGGACGTCGCCAGCACGGGACGACGCTGGTAGATGTTGGTGTTCCAGGAAGTTGTGAGGGCCGCGTTGGCCGGCCACGGATCGGCCGGCACCGGGGGAAACACCGTAGCCACACAGGGCAGCGCGGCGCCCATCCAACCCTGGAAATCAACCTCGCGCAGCCACTGGCTCGAGGGTGAAGGGGTGAGTCCGACACTTTGCAGCCACCAGCGGGCCGCGATCTCGTTGCACAAGAAGTTGTTGCTGTACGGGCGGTACTCGTCGCCCGGGTTGCCGCCGCCGAGCCCGCCGCGGATGCTGTGCACGAAAATGGGACGAACCTTCAGCAGGGGTTCCCACCAGCCCTCGCGCGGGGCCCATTCACCGGCGGCAACCGGGTTGCCCTTTGCATCGATCAGTCGCCCGTTCGCATCGCGCGGCTGGAAGATGACGGGTACCCGGATGGGGTTGTCATTGTGGTCGAGTACCGTGCGATGCAGCACCAGGTTCTGTGCCAGCAGGTCCAGACCGTGGTCCACCGCGGCCTGACCTTCGGCCATGTTCACGGTCTCGCGCGTGTAGCGAATGCCCAGCGGCAATGCCGCTCCGATGACCAGCAGACCCATCGCAAGGATTGCCAGCGCAATCATCAGTTCAGCCAGACTGAAGCCAGACCGGCTGTGGCGGGCACGTCGCCGCAGTTTTCTATCCAGCGCATGCGGCTTCATGTCCAGCAACCTCTTCAGCTCGGGCGCCGTGCGCCCGGCAACAGGCCTCCGCTCAGACGGTGGACCAGGTAGGGTCGCCCATCCTCGCGCAGGTAAGACTGGCGCGCGGCGCCGTCGGCCCCCGCGCCCAGCGCGGCGAACGGTTCACGGCGATACGTCACCACACCCGAGAAGCCGTACCGCATGTACGGAGGTCCACCCGGGTTACGTTCGAACATGTCGTAGCCCTGCTCCACGTTGGGGAACGGGGCAAAGGCATTCAAGGCATACGGCTGCGGCAGCCCGGCCCGGACTCCGATGTCGGGTGCGACGACGATCAGGAAGTCGTCAGCGTTGAGAAAGTCGCCGCCGTCGGTGTTGCCACCGTCACGATCC
The DNA here is from genome assembly GCA_016716475.1 of Phycisphaerales bacterium. Classification (NCBI taxonomy): domain Bacteria; kingdom Pseudomonadati; phylum Planctomycetota; class Phycisphaerae; order Phycisphaerales; species Phycisphaerales bacterium. The sequence goes on along the minus strand of JADJWG010000001.1, from coordinate 600,891 downwards.
GCGCAGAAGCGAAACTGGTTCACCTGCCCGTTCAGCACAAACTGGGCGCCGCGGTTGGCGAAGGTGCGATAGCCGCCGGCCCGGTTGCCCACGGCGCCTGCTACTCCGACCGCCTCGATCGGCGCCGCCCACACGTCGGCCGGCATCCGGGTGACCCCGATCGTGTCCCCTGCGACTTGGGCGCGTTCAAAGTGCTCGCGGAATTCGATCGCGAAACTGCCGGTGCGCTCGATCTCGGTCGTGCCGACGTAGCGGTAGAGCGCCAGCATCTGCCGCGCGCCGCCCCCGTCGGCCTGCTCCTCGGGTGAGGCCCAGTTACCCGGGAAGAAGCGCACGGCTGTCATGGCCTGGTCCGCCTGGGCGAGGTAGAACGCGCGGGTCGTCATCCCGTTGATGAGCTGCTCGGCCTGCGTGCGGCGGGCCTGCTGGCCCATGGCGCTGAGTCCGGGAATCGCAATCGCGAGAATGAGGACAATGATCGCCAGGACGATCATAAGCTCGACCACGGTGAAGGCCCGCGAGAGCGAGGGCCAGGCGACGAAGCGCCCAGGGGGTCGACTGACGGCCCCCCCAGGGCCGCCAGGGTACGAACCCACGGAGGCAAAAAATGAGGGCCTGGCCTGGCCGCGGTTCCGCGATCCCAGCGCTGAGATCAGGGCCGGCTTGGAGCACCCCTGGGCCTTCGTCGCCTTGTTCCCTTTATGATCCAAACGTTGACTCCGTATCCGCTTACGCTTCGTCGACCCTATTGTAGAACCTGCCACCTGTCCGGTCGGTCACCCCCTACGGGATGTAGCCGTAATCCTCGGACCGCAACCCGTTGTTCCAGCCCGCCCGAGCCCGCACCCAGCCGGCGTTGGCACGCCCAACCCCGAGCATCTGCCCCGTGACCGCGTTCACCGACGCCACCGGGTGCGGCAGGGAATCCGTCCAGATCTCCTGGCCGGCGTACTCCTGCAACGCTGTGTCGGCGTTTGAGGCGCGCAGGGCGACTTCGTACTGTTCGCGTGTAATGCCCTGCGAGCGCAGCACCGGCATTCGCTCAGCGACGCGCCAGCCCGGGCTGCCGTTGGGTAACAACGCGTATTCGAGCCGGACATACAGCAGGTAGTCGAGCGGCACCCCCCACGCATCGTGCAGCCCGAGTACGCCGACACGCGCGTCGGTGGGATCGCCGGCCTGCGTGTTGAAATACTCACCGGCCGGCAGTCCGGTCACCAGTGGGCGCTTCGCATCGTCGGGTACTTGGGCGAGCGTCTCGGGGGCGAACACACTGAGATAGGCCCAGAGGGCGCGGATGTCGTCGTTGCGGCCGTCATTGCCGAGGATGACTGGTGCGCCGGTGGGCAGAGTCAGGTCGCGACGCAACCGGTCCTGAAGCGTGTAAGGCCCGGACCACAGCATCGTCAGCGGCTCGACTGCGCCGCGCACGTGCGTTGGCAGGGCACCGCCGGCCAACTGGTAGGGTGGGTAAGCGCCGAAGGTGCTGTTGTTATGCCGGTCGTAGATGTCCCGCAGCGGATGCACTTCGGCGAACTGGTCGATGGCGAGCTTGGTGCCGCGCATGATGTTGCGCGTATAGTTCGAGCGCTGCACTCCCATGAGCTGCGTGCCGACGATTCCGACCATCGCGACCAGGATCGCGATGATGGCGATGACGACCAGCAATTCGATCAGGGTGAACGCGCTGCGCCGTCGCACCGGTCCACGGACCGGTCGGGCCGACCGGGTTCGAAGCTCGTCAGGCGTTCGCTGAGGCGCTCGCATGGGCTCACCGCGCGTCCGGTTCGAAGTTCGTGATATCGTCCTTGGAGCCGAAGACGCCGTCGGGGCCCGCCGTGATCAGCAGATAGCCCTCTGCCCGTTGTGGCTGGAAGCGCGCCTTCACATTGCGGTCACGGATGTAGCGGGCAAAGCTCGGTTCTGTGAGGTCATCCTGCGCCGCATTGGCGCCGGTCGGCAGGTTCACCCACGGCAGCCGGTGCCGGCCGCCATCCGGATCGTCGAGCATGAGGGTGTACTCACCCGGGCTCGACCCGCTGGGCCGGTTGCCCGGATTCAGCAGCGCCCAATTATCCTCGAGGTAGAAGATTGCGCGGGCATCGGCCTGCCGGTCACGTGCGGCCATGTTCCGGCCACCTGCGGAGGCGCGGAAATAGAGAATGGGTTGGCCGAACGAATCGAGGTACATGGGGTACTGCCGGACAGCCGTGACGCCGGCGCGCAGCTCGGCGGGCACGCGGAAAGTACCGTTGGTTTCCCCCGGAGGCGTCAACGGGATGCCGGAGGGATCGATGTACATGAACCGCGTGTGAACGGGCTCACCGGCGCGGGCATGGCCTGGCGGGTAGAGGGCGTAGGCATTGCTGTCGCGGGCGGCCTGGTTGCCGCTGTTGCTGCCGCTGGCCCGGGCCCAACTGGCCTGGCCGAGCTTCGGGAAGCCGGGCGTGCCGAGCAGGTCCGCGCCGGAGAGCGCCCACACCAGCAGGCCGGCCCCGCTGATCGAAATCGGCTGGTTGGTGAAGGGGCTGGTGACACGTCCGACACCCATGCCGGAGTCCTCGTCGCCGTCGGAGTAGGAGGGCGGGAAAGTTCCGCCGATCTTCTGCTCCCCGCGGAAGGCCTCGAGCCCGGTTTGCAGGGTCTGGAGCGAACCCTTCGTCTGGGTGTTGCGGGCAGCGCGGCGCGCGGCGCCGATCGTCGGCACCAGGATGCCGATCAGCAGGGCGATGATTGCGACCACTGCGAGAAGTTCCACGAGTGTGAAGGCCCGCCGGGGGGCCGTTCTGTTTCGTTGCATGTGCACAGTCCTCATGCTGCGGTGCCGCCCCGCGGGGCGGTCCGGTCCATCCCTTCCCACGCGCCGCACGCGCCGCGCCTAGCCCATCACCGACTGGATCAGCGTAACCAGCGGCAGGAACAGGGCGACGACAATGAATCCGACGATGCCGCCCAGCGCGACCACCATGATCGGCTCGAGCAGACTGACGAGCGACGCCACGAGCACGTCGACCTCGTCGTCATAGTTGTCGGCCACCTTCATGAGCATCTTGTCGAGTTCGCCGGTCTCCTCGCCGACGTCCACCATGTTCACGACGATCGGATCGACCGTCTTGGAAGCCCGCAGCGGGTTCGCAAAGGAATCGCCCTCGCGAATCGAATCATGCACGCGCTGGAGCATCCGGGCATAAATCTCGTTGCCGCTGGTGGCCTTCGTGATCTTCAGCGCCTCGAGAATCGGGACACCGGCCGCGATCAGCGTACCCAGCGTGCGGGTGAAGCGGGCGATCGACGACTTGCTGACGAGCTGTCCGAGGACGGGAACCCGGAGGGTGGCCACGTCGACGGCGTAGCGGCCCGTCTCCGACATGCGGATCACCTTGAAGATCGTCACGAGAAAAATCGGGGAGAGGGCGATCACAACCCAGCCGGGTGGTGTTCCCGTGGCAAACCACGCCGAGAGGTCGATCAGGAACTGCGTAACGCCGGGCAGCTTGGTGCCGAAGTCGGAGAAGATCTCGTTAAACTTGGGCACCACCTGCACCATGATGAAGGTGACGATGCCCATCGCGATGAAGATGACGACGCTCGGGTAGATCATCGCGCCGATGATCTTGCGCTTCAGTTTGGCGGCCTTCTCCAGGAAGTCCGCCAACCGCTGCAGAATCACGTCGAGCACGCCGCCCGCTTCACCCGCCGCCACCATGTTGCAGTAGAGCCGGTCGAAGGCCTTGGGGTGGCGACTCATGGCTTCGGAAAGGGTGGCGCCCCCTTCGACATCCTCGGTCACCTGCTTCAGGCAGCTCCGGAGCATGCCCGGCTTCTGCTGCTGCTCGAGAATGCGAATGCTTCGCAGGATCGGCAGGCCGGCGTCCTGCAGGGTCGAGAGCTGTCGGGTGAAGGCGGTGAGCTGCTTGGTGCCGACCCAGCCCAGACCGGTGCCGGCCGCTTTGCGCTGCCGCGGGCCCCGGCGCGCTTGGGCGGCCCGCTTGCGGTCCATTTTTTCCACGACCTTGGTCGGGAAATAGCCGAGCCCGCGGACACGGGAAACCGCCTCCTCCTTGGACGGGGCCTCAATCTCGTCCTTAACCTCCTGCCCGGAGGAATTCAGTGCTTCGTACTTGAAAACGGGCATGCTCAGTCTCCCAGCGACTTACACGCACTCTATCCGCGCGGCCCGGAACCGCGCACGGACAGATACTCCTGTCGCCAGACATTATCTCCGGTACCAAGTGGCCGCCCATCTGCACCGTAAAGTTCAGACGGCGTGATTTCAAGCGTTATCGGACGTCTGGTCGCGTTCTCAGGCCATGACTTCTTCGGCGAGCGTTTCCCGCACAATCTCGTCGATGGTCGTGATACCGTCGTAGAGCAACATGAGGCCCGCCTCACGCAGGGAGCGCATGCCGCGCTTCCGGGCTTCCTGCCGGAGAAGCTGCGTCGAAGCGTGCTTCATCACCAGTTCGCGCATGTCGTCGTCCATCACCATGATCTCGAAGATGCCGCGTCGGCCACGGTAGCCGGTCTGGTTGCAGTACTCACAGCCACGCCCATAGAAGAACGTCCGACCCGCGATTTCCTCCGGTCGCAAACCGAGTTGCATGAGTTGCTGCTCGGTCGGTTCGTACTCTTCTTTGCAGTTCTCGCAGATCTTGCGGACCAGCCGCTGCGCTACGATGGCTTCCAGGGTCGCGGTGAGCAGGAAGGGTTCGAGGCCGAGGTCGAGCAGACGGGCGATCGAACTGGGGGCGTCGTTGGTATGGAGCGTGGTGAAGACCAGGTGGCCGGTGAGAGAGGCCTGCACGGAGATCTGCGCCGTTTCGATGTCGCGAATTTCACCGACCAGGATGATATCGGGATCCTGCCGCAGGAAGGAGCGCAGGCAACGCGCGAAAGTCAGCCCGATCTCGGAGCGAATCTGGCACTGGATCATGCCATCGATGTCGTATTCGACCGGGTCCTCGCTCGTCAGGATCTTCACGTCGACGGTGTTGAGCTCACGCAGTGCGGAGTAGAGCGTAGTGGTTTTACCGGAGCCGGTCGGGCCCGTCACGACGATGATGCCGTGGGGTTTGCCGATGAGCTGCCGGAAGATGTTCATTTCCTCGTCGCGCAGACCGATCTGGGCGAGGTCGAGGTTGACCTGGCTGCGGTCGAGCACGCGCAGCACGACGCTCTCGCCGAACATCGTGGGCAGGATACTGACGCGCAGATCGACCGGGCGGCCTTCGACGAGCAGTTCGATGCGGCCGTCCTGCGGCATGCGGCGCTCGGCGATGTCCAGGTTCGACATGACCTTGACGCGGGATGAAATGGCCATGGCGACGTGCTTGGGTGGCGGCATCATCTCGAACAGGACGCCGTCGATGCGGTAGCGCATCTTGTACTCGTCCTCGAATGGTTCGAAGTGCACGTCGGAGGCCTTGTCACGAATGGCCTGGAGCAGCACGAGGTTGACCAGCTTCTTGACACCGGCACTCTCAGCGGCGTCTTTGAGTGTTTCGAGATCGATGCTCTCACCGCGATTGGCAAGCTGCTGCACGCTGTCGTCGGCCCCGAGCTCATTGATGACGTCGGTGAGACTGAGTGCGGCCTCTTCCGGGTAGTACCGGTTGAGGGCTTCGGTCATGTCTTCTTGCGTAGTGATGCGCGCGACGACGTTGAAACCCATCAGGGTTTTGAGGTCGTCCGTGGCGTGAAAATTGTCCGGGCTGGCGAGCGCCACGCCCAGCGTGTGCGTATCACGGTCGTATTCCGTGGGGACGACGCGGTAGGCATGGGCCATTTGCGCCGGCACCATGTTGATCACGCTTTGTTCAATATCGATGTCGGCGAGGCGAATCGACTCCATCCCTACCTGGGCCGCGAGCGCCCGGTGGACGTCCTCCCTGGCAACCACGCCCATTTCGACCAGCAACTGGCCCAAAGGACCCCGCCGCTTTTTCTGCAGTTCCAGCGCCTCGGAGACCTGGGCGCGTGTCACCTTACCCATCTTGATCAGAATGCGACCGATCGGACGGCCGCGAAGTGACGAGATGGGTGGCATTCCGGGTTCAGGCATACAGCATGTCTCCCGCTGGTCTGAGAGGCATTATACGAGCCCATCCAGTCGGCACAAATCCATGGCGACCGGCGGTCGCCGAAAGTCGCAGCCCGACTGCAAGGTCACATCAGGTAGGTGACGACGAGGTTGTAGGTGGTACGGCCGACCGCAAGGCGCGGTAGTAGGCCTCCAACAGCTCCTCGTACTCAGGGGGGAGGTTGGCCTCAGCCGGTCGGGTGCGCTCGACGGGTATGTCGCCTTCGGCCGGGGCGACAGCGCGAGAGAGGTCGGCATGTACGCCGCGGCCGGCTTGGCGTGCTTCGGTGCCGAGCTCGGTAGTGTGTCGTAGATGGCGCGCCACATTGGCCTCGCGCGCTTGAATCGCGAGCACGTGCAGGCGTTCGAGGCGTCGCAGGAAGGCCGCGGCGCGCTCGGCCGACCAACCGGCCGCGATGAGCTGGTCCGTCGTCGGTGGATCACCGCGGTCCATGCGGTCGAGCAGCTCAAGCACTGCGGCCCGCCCCGTATCGGGGGTGTCGCTGGCGGTGGGCTCGCGTTCCGCGGGTGGGGCGAGGTTGTCCGGCGGAGGCGTGGGGGGCGTGGTATCAGGCGGCGCGGGTGTGTTGGTTCCGTCGGGCCGTGGTTCCGTGGCGCCACCGCCGCCCGCCGAGGTTGGGGTGCCGTCCTCTGACGCAGTTCCGGGTGCCGGGTGGCTGCCTTCGCCTGGCGGAGTTTCCGGTGGCGAAACCGGACCAGGGTTTGTGGTGGCATCATCGGGTACTGGGTTGGGCTGTGGGGACGGTGCGGGGCTCGCGGGTTCCGGGACATCGGGGGACGGCACCTGGCCTGGAGTCGCTGCCGCAGACGATTCCTTGCTGGGGTCCGAGGGGGTCTCGTTTGTGGTTGGCGCTGGTGCGCTTACGGGCGTGGCATCTCGTTCGGCCGGCTCGGCCGGGCCGTTCGGCTGGGGCAGTTCCGTGGGACCCGGGGTCGCCGGGCGTTGATCGTCCGGCTGATGGGCACGGCTGGCATCCTCGGCTTCGTTACCATGCTCCTGGACGAACTCGTCGAGCGCGGCATCGAAATCGGGCTCTGCCCCAGCAGCGCCCGCGCCGTCGCCCTGCTCATTGCCGCTTTCGGGTGCCGGGTTGGGCGGCTCTGTAGCGTCACCCTTGTCCTCTGGCGGCGAGTCCTCGCCCGTCGGTTCATCGGGTTCACCACCCGAGGATGCCTGCTTGGAATCGTCTGTGCGCTCCGGCTGAGCACCCGTGCCGACGGGATCTTGTCCCGTTCCAGCGTCCGAGCCGTCGCCATCCTCCACAGACTCGGGCCCGTCGGGACCGGCGTCGTCGGAGTCCACAGCGGGCTCCGCTGCTGCGCCGCCAGGGTCGCCGGGCTGCGTGGCCGCGGGTTCGATCGCGCCGGACCGCACGAGTTCATACACGTCTGTCGCGGTGGTCTGCGGGGCCGGACGCCCGTCGGGCAAGTGCCGATTGTCTACCGCTTCGAACCACGCCCGCGCCACCCCATCCTCGGGCAGCGGCAAATCGGCCACGCGCACCACCCCGCGCACGCGGGAGGCAAGTTCCGATGTGACGGCGATGCGGGTCCGTTGACCATCGCGCTCCAGCACGAGATGGACCGCCGCGCCGACATCATCGCTCGCGGTGACCGTGATCTCGGGGAATGTACTGACGTCGATGACCCCCGCAGGGATCTGCTCCGCAGTGGGCGCGACGACCGCGATGGCCGGCGGCAGATCGGCCACAACGTGGATGCGTTGCTCAGCAGTGTAGCCCACATAGTCCCAGGTGTCGCGAAACTCGATGGTGTAGTCGGAGCTGGCGCGCAGGAACAGGGTGGCCTCAGCCAACGCGGAATCTTCCACCTCAACCCGCATGCGCGTCCGCGTCTCACCGTCGGCGCCACGCATGCGGACGATGGCACTCGCCAGGGGGGTGTTCGCGGTCAGGCGCAGGCGGACGGTAGATCCGGCCAATGCCGTGAAACTCCGCGTATCGGGTTGGGCCGCCGGCCAACCGGTGTATGCAGGTGGCGTGACCGTCATTTCCAGTGCCACCAGATCGGGCTGCGGATGAACACGCACCGTGCCCGCCAGTGCTGCATCGCCCGCCCGACACCGGAAATGGACATCGCCCTGCACCTCCACCGGGGCGAGGACGAAAGACCAGGTGCCATCGTCCGCGGGCTCCGTGGCGCGGCGCGTTCGCAGGACAGAGCCCTCCGGATCGAGCAGATCGAGCTCAACCGCGGTGACGGGTTGGCCCCGCACCGCGAACGCCAGCTCAAGCGGTTCGCCGACGTGCGGACCATCGGCCGGCGTCGGGCGCAGCCACTCGATGCGGGTGGCCGTCGGTGCGGCGACCTCGGCGCCGAAGAAGCGCGCCAACGACGGAGCGGCCGGTTTGGGGGCGAGCAGGAGGTACAGAGTCCACGCCGCAGCTACGAGCGTGGCAAGGACCGCGGAGCGGCCGGTGAAGCCCCAGGTGGAGCGTCCCGGGAGGTCATGGTTCACGAGGTCCCGCGCAGCTTGCAGAAGGGCGGGCTCGATGGCATAGGTCACACGCTCGTCCGCGCGCAACAGCACCGCGTTGACCAGCGAGTTATGCCGGATGTCGGCGGACCGCTCCAGACTCTGGGCCAGGAAGACGGGATTCCAGCGCCACCGGCAGGTCCGCAAGAGCGCGGTACCAACCGCGAGGATGATGGCGCCGGCCCAGAGCAGCAGACTGCCACGTAAGATGGCGTGCGGCCAGCCGCCCGGCAGCAGGTGGTCCCCCGCAACCATGACGAGTGGCCACGCGGCCGCGAGGATCGCCCCCTGCATGCAGAATGCCAGAAACCACTGCCGTCGGAGCGTCTGGCCATGTGCGGCCACAACGGCTCGGAGAGCGGCATCGTGCTGCGCGGAGACAGCGGCTGGCCCGTGCGGGGTGGCAGTGAGCATGTCAGAGGATTGTAACCTGCGGGCAAGGCCGATCGACGGTCTTTCTCGGAGACGGCGTGCTGACTCGATAGAATAGGGCCCGGATTCGACGAGCCCGCGCCGCAATGCGGTGATTCGGTGAATGAGGCGATGGGTGAACGAAAGAAGGCGGGCTACCCGGCTTGAACGTCCACCATCCTGCGGCGCTGGTGGGTAAACACCTGTGCCGGCACGGCAGTTGCTCCTGCCGTGCCGGCACTGAAGCTGTACCTGACCAGCGTAACTAACGCCCGCAAAGGCGCACGGTCACCCGCTGCGCGACGAGTATGTCGTCGACGAATTGTCCACAGGCGGCGACGGTCTGCCCAACCACGAGGTCGCCAAACGCAATGGAGCGGCCATTGCGCTGCAGCCAGGTTTCCGCGGTCACCTGGACAGTGGTGGCTTCGATCGTGAATTGCAGCGTGGCGGCGTCAATCGCCGTGATCACACCCTCGATGCGCGTCCCGTTGCCGGGACCGTTGCAGCGCCCATAGCCACGGCCGCGCCCGAGTTCAGCAGCCAGCCCAAGCTGGGTGCTGAGCACAAGGGCAACTACAAGTAGGCAGCGTGGATTCAACATGTTGTCGACTCCTTCCCTTGTCTGCGTGGAATCGCGCGCGGCATACGCCTATCCACCGTTGCCGCAGCTACCGTCCTGATACTGGTTCTGCGTGCCGCCCCCCTGACCGTTCGAGCCGTTCGGCGTGGACGACCCCGGACCCGGTCCATTGCCTGGAGCGCCCCCGTAGCCGTACTGGTTCCCGTCACCGGTGCCAGTGCCATCCTGGAGCCGGAGCTGTTGCCTGATCTGGAGCAAGTCCCCCACGCCCGCCGGGTTCGGGTTTTTGGCCGTGAGCAAAGTCTTCGCGGCGGACGAGAGGTTCTCCATGTCGCAGCCCGCGGTGAGCAGGAGCACGGCAGTGGACAAAAGTGCAGGCAGAATACAACGCTTCATGAGAGTCTCCTTGTGACTGGGCCCGCGCTGCACGGCTGCCGGTCGCTACGAGCTGTCCGGATGCTTGCGGTGTCGAGTTGCGGGCCGGACAATAAAAACCACTGCCCGTTCAACGCCGCAGCTCAGAGAATTCCTGCGGTTCAAGATTTGAGGCATAACGAAAATTCTGGAAGCGGGTATTGATGATACCGGGCGGCTCCGAGTCCGAGCACTGTGACGATGCTGCGGATGAAGCATTGATCGCTGCGGTGGCGCTTGGGGACCATGCGGCGCGCGAGGCGTTGGTTGCGCGGCACCGGCCGCGCGTGGTTCTGCTTGCATACCGCTTCACGGGCCGCTGGGATCTTGCCGAAGACCTCGCCCAGGAAGCGTTTCTGCGGATATTCCGGGCCGCGGCAAGCTACACTCCGCAAGCCCGCTTCAGTTCCTGGCTGTACCGTCTGGTCGCCAACCTGTGTTGGGATCAGCGTCGGCGAATGGCGCGTGAAGTACGGCGTCTCGCCCGTGCAGCCCAGCAACGTTCCGGGACAGTCGCTTTATCTGACCTCGATGCTTTTGAGCGCGCCGAACGTGTCCGCTTGGCCGTGGCAGCGCTGCCCGCTCGTCAACGCCTGGCAGTTGTCCTGCATCGCTTCGATGGCCTGTCTCACCGCGAGATAGCGGAGGCATGCGGTTGGACCGAAAGCGCCGTCGAGTCATGTCTCGTACGGGCCTACGAACGTCTCCGGAAGCTGCTCTCTGACCTGGAATGACGAGCGCCAACCCGGGCGGCCGGAAACGGCCACCCGCGACCGCAGGTAGATGACGTCGAACGGCGTATTACTACTTGGAGTAGTGCCGATGGAGCATCTTAGTGAGTCCGACATCATTCGATTCGTCGCCGGTGAGCTCGACCCGGTGCGCAGTGCTGCGGTACGGGCGCATCTTTCGGCGTGCGCTGCGTGCGGTAACCGCTGCCGGGCGCAGAATGAGCTCTGGGCGACGCTTGGTGCCTGGCAGCCACCTGTGCCCGTGGCAACCAGTACCTGTCCGGTGGAGCGTGCGCTGCGGATAAGGCCGTCGTTGATAAGCATGCATCCCACGGCCGCATGGCGTGCCGCTGCCGCCTTACTGATCGGAATCGGTCTCGGCCATGGCACCGCCTGGTGGTTGGCACCTTCCCGGCACTCTGTGATTGAGCAAGAGCCGGCACAGGATGCAAAAGCGATGGCGGAGGAAGCTGCGCTGGCCATTGGCGTTGAAGTTTATGAGCGTCCTACGGCGGCCGGGCTGTACACCACGCTACTCAATTTGCATGCTGCCGGGGATGAGTCGGTCGTTGCCGAGGAACACTCATGAACCGGTCGAGCATCCTGTATTCAACGCTACTACTCCTCTTCGGGGGCGCGGGTAGTTTCTGGGCGACTTCTGCCTGGCAGGAACGTCAAGACCACCAGGAGGTCTCATCCTCTGAGGAACTGCCCGATTCGCCCCTGACCGCCTGGCTGCAACTGAGCCCGGAACAACTGGCCGCCATGGCAGGGCCGTATGCGGAATTCGTGGCGGAGCGCAAAATCCTCGAGGAAGAGCTCTCACGCGAACGAAAGAAGCTGGCGGAGCTGTTCGAGACTGATACGGCGTCCGATGCAGAAATCCTCGCCCAGGTGGACGCTGTAAGCTTGGCACATGTCAAGCTCGAGCGGCGCGTCGCAGAGCATCTTTTGACGCTGCGTCCGCACCTGACGTTGGACCAGCGTGCTCGCCTGTTGGGGCGCTTCGCGGAGGGTGTACGTTTATCCGAGGGTCAGCGCTGGCGACACGGGCGTAATGAGGAATCGACCAGTGAGCGGGGTGGTGGACCTCCGCCCGGCCGCGGTGGCCGTGGACGCTACCGCGGGGCTGAGTAGTGCATGCTGTTGTGGGTTCAGAGTGAGTCGCAGAGCGCGAGTGTGCCGTAGTGCGTCGATCGCGTGTTCAATCGTCACTGGTGACATGGTCGTACTTGGTGAGGTCGATTACGACCGATCCTCCGCGGTAGTGAAGCGCACGGTTTCAAGGTGCTGCTTCTTGGGTCACCGGCACCCGATCAGGATCGTGCCGCACCACCTGTCCGACCACCCGTGCCGGCTGCTGCTTCGTATCCAGGTCGAATGCCAGGATCACGCCCTGCCGATACGGCCAAAGGGGCTTGTGCACCTTGATCCCTGACTCAAGCGTCGGCCATGAATCCCAACACACGAAAACCAACGTCGGGTTGGGCCAACTACCCTGTTCGACGGTAACCACTTCGAACCGTGCCACAATCCACGAATACTGCCAGTCGCCGCGCGTTCTCTTCCAGAACTCATCACACCCTCGAAGTGACGCTACGACGCGCGTATCTCCGGCTGCGACGCGGTCAAAATACCAAGGCCAATGATCCGGCAGCGCAGCATTTACGGTCGGCCAGGGTCGGGGTGGGTATGGCGGCCCGCTCGAACGGCATCCCGCCATCACCAGCAGGGTGCCTGTAACTACTGTGGTCATCAGCACCGTCTGCAACTTGTAACCGCATGGAAATACGACGTGCATTGCGAATCTCGCTCGACATCCAGTCCCTCCGGCATGCTCTTGGATGCCCTGGTCCCCGGCCGGGTTCCTGCGTAAGGCCAGATATTGAGTTTACATCGAGCGAACGGTCATGCTGTCGGTCGAGTAGATGCAGACGTTGGGCTCAGGATCTCCGGTGCTCGACATCCCACGTCACCACTCATCTCCATCCGTCGACACAGCCCATGCGCTCCTTGGGGGATCGCGGGACACCCGCCCCATCTCCGTGTTCCGCTTTCATAACAATCTCGTCCATGCGATTGTCCACGACCGCATTTTCCTTACATACACGAGGCCGAGGCAGGATTCCTCTGGCGCCTGCGTGTCGGTCTGGGCGAAGCCCCGGGGGGTGTTGATGAATACAGGGTTGATTCTTCGGAGTGCAGTGGTTATCCTGAAAGCGCTTTCAACGCGCCTGCGGAAAGTGGAGATAAGTAGGTTACTCGTGGGTGATCTGCTGGAATGAACCGGTTTATGCTCTGCACGACAGGCCCGCCACTTTCGCGCATGCTTGAAGAACCGTCTTGGAAGGATCGCTCGAATGACCTCCGCCAACGTCGTTCCCGCCGGTGTACGTGCTGAACGCACCGGTTTTGCTCCGAATCCCTACGGCTATTTCACGCCGGATGGGCGTGAGTTTCGCATCACCGACTGGCGCACACCACGCCCGTGGGCCAATATCATTGCTAATCCGCGTTTCGGACTGGCTGTGAGCCAGACGGGCAGTGGTTTCACCTGGGTCGACAATTCGCAACTCGCGGTGCTCACACGCTGGCAACAGGATCTCACGGCAGACTGTTCGGGGAAGTTTCTCTACGTCCGGGATACGGAGAGCGGCGCTGTATGGTCCCTGTCGCCGGCGCCGACCTGGCCGCGCTATGACACCTTCGAATGCCGTCATGGCTTGGGTTACACGCAGTTCGTGACCGAGTTGGGGGGCATTCGAGCGACCTGGACGCTGTTCGCACACGCGACAGACACGGTCGAACTGTGGCGCGTGGAGCTTGAGAATCGCACCGAACGGCCGCGGCGGCTTGAACTGACCGCCTACCTGGAGTGGAATTGCGGTGTGCTCCCGTCGCCGCGGCGGGAGTTTCACAAGCTCTTTCTGGAGAACGCCTTCGACGCCGAACGGCGCGCGATCTTCGCCTGGAACCATATGTGGGAAGTGCCTTCGGCGCGCTTCGGGCACTGGAACACATCCTTCCCTTACGTGACCGCTCTGGGTAGCACGGAACCGGCCCTGTGGGCGCAGGGGGAGAAAGGAGCGTTCACGGGGCGCTACGGCGACCTGCGAAATCCGGAGGCTTTGTCCGCCGACCAGTGGCAGCCGGAATTCGGTCGACACGGCGATGCGATTGCTGCGCTGCGGAGTGCGGTCGAGTTGCGCCGCGGGGAGCGCCGCACGGTCGGGTTTGCGCTGGCGGTGGGCTCTTCCCAGGAGACGGCCGCGGATTTACTGGATCGGTCGCTGGATGCTGCCCGCATGGATGCGGAGTTGAGTCGTGTGCAGAACCAGTGGCGGGAACTGCTTGCGACCCAGCGGATCGAGACGCCTGACGTGTCCGTCGATGCGCTCACCAACGACTGGACCCGCTACCAGACAATTTCCGGACGACTGTGGGGGCGCTGCGGGTATTACCAGCAGAGCGGCGCATTCGGCTTCCGCGATCAGTTGCAGGATTCGCAGGTCTGGCTGACGATCGACCCGCAGCGCTGCCGCGAGCAGGTGCGTCTGCACGCCGCGCACCAGTTCACGGATGGCTCCGTCTACCACTGGTGGCATCCGCTCACGGAGCAGGGCCACGTCACGAAGATGACGGACGACCTGTTGTGGCTGGCATTCGTGACGGCCAATTACATCCGCGAAACAGGCGATCTGACGATTCTCGCGGATGAAGCGCCCTATCTGGATGACGCACGTCCGACCCCACTGGTGGACCACGTGGAACGAGCATTCGCACGGGTCGCGCAGCGCACCAGCTCACGCGGCCTGCCTTTCATCGGTGCCGGTGACTGGAACGACGGCCTCAGCGCCGTTGGTCTTCAGGAGCGCGGCGAGTCCATCTGGCTTGGGCAGTTCCTGGCAGGGCTGCTCGCGGATTGGGCAGAGATCTACCGCCGCATCGGCGAGCCCGGCACCTTTACCGGAGGGGCGGCGCAGGCCCAACAGCTCTCCCCGAGCGTACCGCGGGAGCGCGCCCTGCAACGAGCGGCGGAACTGCACCATCAGCGGGCGGCACTCCTGGCGGCGCTGAACCACCATGGCTGGGATGGGGAGTGGTACTATCGCGCTACGTTGGATGATGGCAGCAAACTTGGCAGTGCCGAGAACCGCGTGGGACGGATTTTCCTCAATACCCAGACCTGGGCGATTCTCAACGATATCGCGTCGCCGGACCGCGCGCGGCAGTGCTGGGACGCCGTCTGTAAGCACCTCGTTACCGACGCCGGCGCCCTGTTGCTTGCGCCAGCGTTCGACCAGCCGGTCAGTGCGATCGGCTACATCACGCGCTACGCTCCCGGGCTGCGCGAGAATGGTGGCGTTTACACGCATGCCGCCACGTGGGCGATCGCCGCGGCCGCCAAAATGCGGGATCATGAGCAGGTGGGGCGGCTGCTCCAGGCGATCAATCCGATGCGCAAGGACCCGGAGCGCTACTGGGCCGAACCGTACGTGCTGCCGGGCAATGTCGATGGTCCGCAGTCGCCGCATCATGGCCGGGCGGGCTGGACGTGGTATACGGGGTCGGCACAGTGGTTGCACCGCATCGTCACGCAGTGGGTGCTGGGGGTGCGGCCGGAGTGGGACGGGCTGCGTTTCGATCCGGTGCTGCCGGCCGACTGGGCCGAGGCGTCGATGACGCGTTTCTGGCGTGGCAGCACCCTGCACATCCGAATTGAGCGGGCGGCGGGGCTGGCGGCCGGGCAGGTGGAGGTGACGGTTGACGGGACGCGGTTGGCGGGTGCGGTGCTGTCGCCGCCGCCGGCCGGTGGGACGCATGTCGTGCAGGTGCGTATTGGCTAGCAGAGCGGTCAGGACACGGAAAACTAGATTTACTTGCACTGGTCGGCTGCGCGGGCTATACTTCCGGTCAGGGCCGCCGGGGTGCGGCACCACGGAGGATCTCCGATGCCGTCCGGTGGATTTCAATTGCCTGAGCTGATGTCGCCACGGGAGGCCGCGGCATGGTTTCGTCGCTCACCGTCGTGGCTGCGGCGGCAGCGCGACCTGGTGCGGTTCCCGAACGAGTCGGCCCAGCCGCTCTACCACGTCGCGTTGTGCCGGGCATACGTCCTGGGGGTGGTCAGTGGGATCTGCGGGGCAGAGCTGCGACGCCTGCAACTGGCGGCGCTGTCGGTCGCCTGCGGTGTCGCGGTTGGGGAGACGGGCGCGTTGGCGGAGGGGCCGGCTTGCGATTCTCGGGCGCGCGACTAAAAATCTCAGCATGGCGAGCTATCCCTGTGCAACTTGCGGCCACCCGGTGGAGTACGAGGGGGCGCTGCCTGCGCGATTCCCATTCTGCTGCGAGCGCTGCCGAATGGTCGATCTGGGCAAGTGGTTGCGCGAGGAATACGCGATCGATCGGGATCTGACGCCAGAGGACCTGGCGGAGTTCGGGGAACGGCTGCCGCCCGAGTTGCGGAAGTAACCAGGCGGCAAAGCGGGACGGCCCGAGGTTCAGCGGCGGCGGCGGCGTTTTTTGTCAGGCCGCTGGGGGTTGTAGCGCGTCGATCCCTTCTTCACCTTCGGCATGGTGCCGCCGGTCAAGGCGCCCATCTGACCGAGTTGCTGCATCATCTTCAGCTTGCCGCCCATGCCTTGACCGGCCATCAGCTTCATCATGCCGCGCATTTCGCGGAACTGCTTGCAGAGCCCGCTGACTTCCTGCTGCTCCACGCCGGCCCCGCGGGCGATGCGGCGGCGCCGCGAGGCCTCAATCAGGTCCGGATCCTTACGCTCGCGCGGGGTCATCGAGTGGATGATGCCCTTGACCCGGTTGAGCTCTTCCTCGGGCATGTCCAGTCCTTCCAGGGCCTGTCCCATGCCGGGGATCATCTTCATGATTGACTTCATCGACCCCATGTTGCGGATCTTGTCGAGTTGGACGAGGAAGTCGTCGAGCCCGAACTGGCCCTTGGCCATCTTCTCCTGCTGGGCCAGGGCCTCTTTCTCGTCGAACTGCTGCTGGGCCTTTTCGACGAGTGAAACGATATCGCCCATGCCGAGGATGCGCCCGGCGATGCGCTCGGGGTGGAACTCCTCGAGCGCGTCCAGCTTCTCGCCGACGCCGATGAACTTGATCGGCTTGCCGGTGACGGCCTTCACGCTGAGCGCGGCGCCACCCCGGGTATCGGAGTCGAACTTCGTCAGGATGGCGCCGTCCAGTTCGAGCCGCTGATCAAAGGACTTTGCGGTATGGACGGCGTCCTGCCCGGTCATGGCGTCGAGCACGAGATAGATCTGGTGCGGGCTGGTGGCTTTCGCAACCTGCGAAATTTCCTCCATCAGCTCGTCGTCGATCGCCAGGCGACCGGCGGTATCAAGGATGACCACATCACGGTCGAGCTTGCGCGACTGGCTGACCGCGTTACGGCAGACCTTCACGGGGTTCTGGTGGTCTCGCTCGGTGTACACCGGGACGCCCACCTGCTGCCCGAGCACTTCGAGCTGGTCGATGGCCGCAGGACGCTTGAGGTCGGCCGCAACCAGCAGCGGCTTCTTGCCGCGCAGCATGCAATAGCGGGCCAGTTTGGCGCAGGTGGTGGTTTTGCCCGAGCCCTGCAGACCCGCCATGAGGATGATCGTCGGCGGTGTGGAAACGAACGGGATGCGCGTTTCGATCGGGCCCATGAGCCGTACCAGCTCATCATGCACGACCTTGACCATCACCTGCTCGGGCCGCAGGGTGCTGATCACTTCCTGGCCGAGCGCTTTCTGAACGCATTCGTCGCAGAACTTCCGCGCAACTTCGACGTTCACGTCCGCTTCGAGCAGTGCCGTGCGCAGCATGGCCATCGCTTCGCGCACATTGGCTTCGCTGATCCGGCCGCGCCCGCGCAGACTCTGGAAGACGCCCGCCAATCGATTGCTGAGAGCTTCAAACATGCCGGTAGTGTAGGCCGCGGCGCGGGGGTGCTCAATGCGGTCGGGTGCGTGAGACGGCGGTCAGACCGGCGGGCGCTCTGGGAGGGGCCCGGTCAACGGGAAGGGGGTGGCGGTACCCATCTCGACCACCAGCAGGGTCATGTCGTCGTGGGGGTGCAGCGAGCCCTCCCGGCAGGCGAGAAACTCGCGCGCGCTGCCCACCAGCTCGGCGGCCGGGAGTTTCGCCCAGGACAGCAGGTACGGGCTGAAGCGCGGCATGTCACCGTCGGTTCCGGGAGTGAGCAGGCAATCTTCGATGCCATCGGTATACAGAACGAGTTTCTGCCCCGGGGAGAGCGTGAAGCTCGTTTCCTCGAACTCGACCGGGATATCGGCAATCCCGAGCAGACTGCCGCTGGAGCGCAGCTCACGTACCGCACCGTCGGTGTCGACCAGCAGCGGGTATGGGTGTCCACCCCGCGCGAGGCGGCATTGGCCCGTCCGAGTGTCAATCGTCAGGTAGACGGCCGTCACGAACTGCGCGTTTGGCAGCTTCTGGCGCAGCAGGCAACGGTGCAGATGGTCCAGTGCGGCTGACGGCGGCACAACCACGTAGTGGTTGCCCGTGATGCGCTTGGTCACAAGGGCGTAGCGCAGGAACATCGTCAGGAGGCCGGCGGCGACACCGTGTCCCATGGCATCCGCGAGGAAGACCCCGACGGTGTGCTCGTCGATGCGGAAGACATCGTAGAGATCACCGCTGACCCAGGTGGCGGGCTGGAAGACGAACTCGAAGTGCAGCGGACCGACTTCGGGCAACTCGCGCGGCATGAAGTCGCGTTGCAGCCGACCCGCCATGCGCATTTCCTGGTCAATCTCGCTGAAATAACGGTTGAGCTGCTCACCGAGCCGTTGCAAGTGCGTCAGTTCACGCTCGAGGGCATGCACGAGTGGACTGTACTGCACGAGTGTCCCGACCTTGCCGGCAATTTCGTCAACCGAGGCATCGGCGGCGACCCATTCGATCAGGGGGCCACCTTCGCGCCGCAGCGCTGGATCTCCGCCGCAGACGACGGTCGCCACGTGCGTACGCACCAGTTCGCGCAGCACGGGTGTGAGCGGGGTTGCTTCCGCGCTGTGCTCGCGGCCCAGTAGGAGGACGGCCACGTCGCTGCCGGCACGGGCAGTCGCGATTTGACCCGCGTCCCGGGCAGGTACCGCCAACGGCGCAAGGCCGCATTGCGCGAGCCGGGCGGCGAGTGCGTTACTTTCGGCACCACCACCGTCGAATAGGTATACGCGCGGCGCTTGTGACATGGGCAGCGGAGAGTTCGGCTCGCACGTAGATCGGCAGCGTGATCTCCAGATCGCGCCTTCACCGGCGGGAGCGCGAACCGGCTCCCATATGTGCCTTCGACGTGATCGGGGGGCAGCTTGATTGCAACCCCCGGGTGGAACAGGGCGTCTCATAAAGTGGGCGACAGTCGGCACGCCGGTGATGCGAATGAGTGTGCCGTACCTGGTGAGCTGGCCGCGCAGGGGCCAGGCCCCCTACGGCGCAGGGTGGATGACGAGATGGCGGGACTCGCGAGCTGGGCAGTGGGCTCCTACACTCACCGCGGGGTGTGCCCCCCAGCAGGAGGATCGCATGCAGATCAAGTTCGTGAAATCGCTCTGGGGCTATGAGCCCGCCGCCGCCACGCTCGAGCAGAAACTCGCCCGGATCCGGACCGCGGGCTACGACGGGGTCGAATGCCCCTGCCCGGAGGTTTCCGCTGCCGAGTGGCAGGAGCTTTGTGCGCGGTACGGGTTGACGTATGTCGGCATGTTCTTTGTGGACGACATCGCCGGCTACCGGAGAGAGCTGGAGCGGTTGGTGCCCTACCGACCGGTGTGTGCGACCCTGCATGCCCTGCGTGACCGCACGCCGTTTGACGAAGGTTGCCGCTTTCTCCGCGAAGCGGTCCGGATCGAGGCGGATCTGGGCGTGGCGGTGGCTCACGAAACGCATCGCGGCCGCATGTTGTGCAACCCCTGGCAGACGTCCGCATACCTCGAGGCCGTGCCGGAAGTGCAGATCTGCGCCGACTTCAGCCATTTCTGCAATGTCTGCGAATCACTGCTCGACAATATGCAGGACTTTCTCGAAGTGATGATCCCCCGCGCAATCCACATCCACGGGCGCATCGGCTGGGAGGAAGCCGCGCAGGTGAACGATCCGCGCGCGCCGGAGCATGCACACCGTGTCGCGCGCCACGAGGAATGGTGGGACGCGATCCGGGCTGCGGGCGCGGCCGTGGGACGCACCCAGCTTACCTTTGACCCGGAATTCGGTCCGCCCGATTACCTGCCGACGCTCCCGTGGACCCGGCAGCCGGTAACGGACCTGTGGGAGATCAGCTTGTGGATGGCCCAGCGGATGCGGGCGCGCTGGAGCAGTGCGACGTAGGCGTTGGAACACAGGTGGCTAGCTTCGAGTCGCATTCCTGAATGTGCTGCACGACCCAGTTGCGGAGAAAAGCGAGTGTTTCGGACTCGATGCTGCCTGCGTTGCGTTGCATGCGCAGCTCGAGGTCCAGGATCTTGTGTTCAAGATTGCGGTGCTCAATGGCATGAGCTTCGTAACCCGGGTACTGGGCCGAGCGCATGAAGTGTTCTTCGTTGCGGAAGTGCTGGACGGCGTGGCGCACCAGTTCACGCAGGATGCGCTCTTGAACATGCAGCGAGCAACCCTGCGTGATCGCGTCGTGCAGTTTGCTCAACTGCGCAAAGAGCGCCTGGTGCTCACGGTCAAACCGCAAGATGCCGATCGAAAGCGTTTCATCCCATGCGAACAACGGCCTGAATCCTCCACGGACTTCAATCCCGTTGCAGCCCTGGACCCCCGGGCTGCACCTGAAGCCCAGATCGGCAGAGTGGCCGCGCTTCCTGAGAGCCACCGGGCGTAATTGCTCCCGGAACTGATAACAAATGAATTCCAAGGGTACGGCGTTAGACTCCCTGGTGCGCGCGGTGGCAGTGGATGGCAGGTTTCGCTGGGGGTGTTTCGCAGGTTTCACAACGACCGAAGCGCGCCTTGGCCTAACACATCTGGAGTCCGTGTTCGGCGGCGCGCCGCGGTTGGAGTCGCCCCTGCACCAGCCACCCGTGGCCGAGCCGGCGCCATGTTGGTGGGCTCGCGAAGCGCTGCGCATCGGCCACGGTCGCGACACCCTGGCCGCCCACCGCACCCGGGGCCCCGGCTCCGCCCAGCAGCAACGGGGCGAAGTATGCGTGCAGCTCGTCGGCCCAGCCACCATCGAGGAAGGTGCCATGGACGGCACTCCCGCCTTCCACCAGTACGTTGGTCATACCTGCTTGGCCACAGGCGTCCAGCACCGCGCGCACCCCCACTCGGCCACGGTGCAGAGCCACCCGCGTGACCCGACAGCCGAACTTTTCAAGCTGCTGTTGGCGCGCCGGGCTGGCATTGCGGCCGCAGAAGACCCAGGTCGGGGTTGCTGCTGCGGTCCGTACCAACTGGCTGCGCAGCGGCGTCCGCAGATGCGTGTCGAGCACGATGCGGGTAGTGCTGCGCCGCGGACGTACGAAGCGGCAGGTCAGCAGGGGATCATCGCTGAGCACCGTGCCGACACCGACGATGATGCCGTCCATGTTCGCACGCACGCGATGCGCGTGTTGGCGACAGTGTTCATCGCTGATCCAGCGGCTATCGCCCCGGTGCGTGGCGATGCGGCCGTCGAGTGACTGGGCCCACTTGAGGATGATCCATGGCCGGCCGGTGCTGACACGCTTGAGGTACGGGGCATTGAGCGCCGCGGCCTCCGCCGCACACAGGCCCACCTCCACCGTGACTCCCGCCGCGCGCAGCGCCGCGCATCCACCCCCCGCCACACTGGAGAAGGGGTCCGTGATGGCCGCGACGACACGCTGGATCCCCGCCGCGATGAGGGCGTCGGTACAGGGCGGGGTTTTGCCGTGGTGACAGCAGGGTTCGAGTGTCACGTACGCGGTGGCGCCGTGGGGATTCACCGCGCAATGGCGCAGGGCCTCCACCTCGGCATGGGGCCCCCCGAAACGCCGGTGGTAGCCCGAGCCGATCCGCTTCCCGCCGCGCACCAGCACGCAGCCCACCATGGGGTTGGGTTCCACGAAGCCCCGACCGCGCCCGGCGAGCGCAAGCGCGTGCCGCATCCATGCTTCGTCGGAGGGAGTAGAACGCGGCTTCGGCATCAGGAGGCCTCACCGCCCCGTCCCTTGCGATCGCGCTGTTCGCGCTCCTGCGGCAGCAGGAAGTCGTTCTCCGTCAGGCGCACCGTGGTGTCGAGTTCGGCGTACGTATAGGACGCATCGAGCTGGCCATTGGCCAGGCGCAGGACGGTGCCGAGTGGCAGATCCGTGGCGACGTCGATGTAGAGTTCCTGGGTCGGTACGGGGAACTTGTTCGGGTTGTATTCCAATCGCAGGCGATGAGCGCGCCGCCCGGTGCCGGCGTGGGTCACGACACCCTCGTACACAAGCAATCCGTCGTCGCGCGCGGCGGTGAAAGTGGCGAGCGTACGTTCCATGAGCAGCTCGAGGCCGAAGTCCGTGACAGGGCGGCGGGCCTCGCCGAACATCGCGGGCACGTTGACCGCCACCCGGTTGACCTGCGGCGGGGGCAGCAACGGTGGCGACCAGCGGCGCGTCACGAAGCGCACCTGGTCATCGAACTGCCCGCGTACAAAGACACTCTCGCCGTACTTCACGTCTTCGTCGAGCCACTTCATGCGAACGCTGAAGGGTGCGCGGCGGAACCAAACCTGGATGCGCTCCGGGGGCGTCAGCGTGCGCAGCAGGCCGCGTCGCTCCTGCCGCGTGAAGACCAGCGTGTACTCCGCCAGCCCAGTGCAATTCAGGTACACGGTGCGCAGGTAGGTGCGGGGGTCGCGCCGCACCACCTCCGCCCGCTCTTCGGCTTCGGCCGCAGTGAGCTCCGTCGTGATCGGACGCACCGGCTCGGGTGCGGTCCCACGTTGTGCACACCCCGCCAGGCAACTCAACGCCGCCCCAACCACTGCGATGACAAGCCGCATGTCTGCGTCCCGTACCTTTCCACTGAGGAGGAACATGAAACCCGCGAACCAGGTGCAAGAGTACCGCTTTCTGGCGTTCACCGCGCGGGTGCGGCGGCCCGCTCCGGTGGCAGCGGCCGGAGTCCGGCCGGCGCGCGTCGCGGAGATGGCGGTGCGGGTTCGGCGACCAACTCGCGCGCCAGTCGTAGTGGGCCGTCCTGGTCGGGTCGCCAACAGAACCACACCCCGCGTATGCGTCCGTTGCGGTCCACTACGCGAACGAGCGGCGCGAGTCGATGGAGATCCGCGTCGGTGAGGCCGTCGGCCCAGAGCAGTGGCCGGGCCCAGATCTGCTCCAGGTCCGGCGCGCACTGCGCCGCCGTGGGCTGCATCTGCTGGGGATCGCGGTGGATCGCGTAGCCCAGCACCTGCACGTCACGCTCGCGCAGCGCTCCCAGTGCTGCGAGAGCCCGTCGAGACGCCCGCCCCTCATCCCAGCAGATCTCCAGGACCACCCCGCGCCGGAGCTCTTCGCTCGTACGTGCCTTGCCCGCCAGGTCCGGGAGGGTCCATGGTCGCACTGGAGTGCCCGTCCAACGCTGGACCAGCCCGGCGTCTCGCACGATTGTGTTCTGCTCGCGGTACAGAGCGGACCGGCGCGCCGAGGCCAGCTCCGCCAACGGGGAGCCGTCGGCCGCGTCTGTGTCGGAACCGAACGCGGCCCAGATTCGGTCGAGCTGTGCGAACGTGGTGGCACGCTGCTCGGGTTGCGTGAGGAGTTCACGCAACAACCGATCTTCGCTTCGCCAAGTTTGAAGCAATCGGTCTGCTTCGCGCTGGCGGCGTTCAGCCCACGCGGGTGTCTGTCGTCGTGTGCCGATCAGGCGCCAGGTGTGACGTGTCGTTGTGCCGGTGCCCTCCGTGAGCCAACTGGTGCCTGAGATGGCCTTCTGCCCGTCCCACGCAAACTGTCCTCCGCCGACGGTGCCACCGGGGCCGCAGGTGGATTCGGTCATGCTGAAGTTGATCTGCGTTGCTTCCGGGGCTGTCACTTCACGCGCGCGCTCATAGCGATACTCGTAGCCGCGCACGTCCATGGCGGCGCCCCACGCGGTCGTCAAGCCGCCTGCGATTGGAAGGGGGGGCAACACCTCCAACAAGTGGGCGTCGGGCTCGAGGCGCGCCGCGAGCTCCGGCGTCACGGTGTAGCGGCCGGCGGCATCCATCTCGAGCAGTATAGCCCCATGCAGCGCGGGGAGGTTTCCGGCGGCCACCCGGTGCCAGTCAACGAGCATACGCAGGCGGTCCCCGCGGCTGCCCAGGCACCACACGCGCACACGCGTGTTCTGGAAACCCGCGCCCGACGCGACTGATTCAGCAGGGACCCCGGGTGGGTCAGAAACGGCCCGGTGCTCATATACGAACAGATCGCCAGATTGCAGGGCGTAGCGCAAGTCGCTCGCAGTCGCGGCAGCGCCGGTGATTGCGAGAAGCACAATCGAAAGCAGCCGGCGTGATTCGAGAAGCCCGCTGGGGGAGGTCACGGGAGCGTACGTGGGGCAATACGCTCTTCCTGAGTCCAAAGGTGGAAGCATGGTGGTGGTAGCGTAGCGTCGGGACGGAGTGGTCGCACGGGCAGCGGCGGGCGCGGGCCGGTTTCTGACGATTGGGGTGGTGGTGGTCGTGCCGGTGCCGGCATTCCCAAGAGGCCGCCAGGGGATGACGTTGCAGGGCGTGGGTGTACCGGTAGTTTTCGGACCATGCGCGCGGCGTTTCGTAATGGCAGCATTTGTATTGAGTTAACTAGCGGATGTGGCTATGATGCAGGGTAGTCGAGGCCGTCCCACGAGAAAAAACACGTCAACAAGGGCCTGTGGCGGCTCACGTGGATCGATGGCCGACAATCTCAGGGCTACATTCACAGGAGGAGTGACATGAGAGGACTTACTCGGAACGTGGGCATGACCGTCGTGCTCGCTGGTGTGCTCGTGCTGAGCGCCAACGCCAGCATCTACAGCACGAGCTTCGAAAATCCGCCGTTTGCGCTGGGCAGTATCGCCACCCAGGACGGCTGGGTAAACGGTTCGAGCTCAGGAAACTCGCAGGCGATCCAGAACAGTTTTGCCCGGACCGGCGCGCAGAGTCTGAAGTGGGACAACAGCGGCGCGCTCAACAGCTTCTACAGCGTGCGCCGATCGTTCGACGGACAGAATGGTGCGATCTCCCCGGCCACGCCGCTGGAGATTTCAGCGTGGGTGTATGTCGATCAGAGCTCCGGGTTGGACCGCCTGTACGGCGTGTACGCGGTAAACTCAGGCGCGGGAACGCTGGGCAGTACGAATCTCGGACTCACCATCAGTGGCAATGGCACCATTCGGGCCGGCACCTCGTGGTCCTCCACGTACTCGGGTGTGGGCGTGTTCACCGATCCGCGACTGGTTGGCAACTGGGTCAAGGTTGTCCTGACCTATGATGGAGTGGGTGGCGGCGCGGCGGTCTACGATGCCAGTCTCACCGAGATCTGGTCGGCCCCGTACGCCGCGGTGAACCTCGTCAACTCGAATGGCGCCGGGCTCAACTCGTGGAATATCAACCTCGGTGCGGATTATAACGGTACGGTGGCACGCGCCGGCATCGGCTATCACGATGACCTCCAGGTCCGCGTGGTGCCGGAACCGTCCAGTATCCTCGCTTTCGGCGTGGGTCTGGTACTGCTGACATTGCGACGCCGCTAGTCCGGATCTTGTCGAAGAGTGCATCGACTCGCCCTCTTTCGTCGCTACGTGCGGCCAGAGAGGGCGTTTTATTGCGCGCGGGCTTGACCTGGGACGTTTGTGTTAGGCCTAACCTGCGACGGCCTGGCAGGGTAGGTGGAACATGATCGACGAGTACCGACGACCAAACCCCTTGCATGGCGGGCAACACGGCGCTAGCATCCGCGGCTCGTAGCGGAAACAAGCCCGTGTTCGCCTGTTTGTCCGCAGCCAGTGCTGCGGAGGACGAACCGGACGACCGGGAGGGGTTGCCGCCTTGACATCCGGGAATGGCGGTTGAGTCCTGAACTCCCCCCCGGAACCGAAGAGGTACCTGCCACTTGCGGCGGGTAGCGTTCCGACGGTCCAGTACACACGAGGTACCATGACGCTGACAAACGGCGCTACGGAGGGCAACGGCGGAACCGCTGCGCTCGCCGGCCGGCCACGTTTTGCCGGCCGCGATCCTTTTCGGGTGGCACTGCGTGGGCGAGTCGACGGGTACTTTGCGAGCCAGGGCTGTCGGCCCCGGGATGCGGGGCGGATGTATGCGAAGTCGGTCATCGTATTTGTGGTGGTGATTGCGGCCTACAGTGCGCTGGTATTCGGGGGACCGGTGTGGTGGGTCGCGTTACCGATCGCGGTATTGCTCGGGCTGGCGGTGGCGGCGGTGGGTTTCAACGTACAGCATGACGGCAGCCACAAGGCGTACTCGGAGCACGCCTGGGTGAACCGGCTCGCGGCGCACACTCTCGACCTGCTGGGTGGCAGCTCGTACATGTGGGCCCGGAAGCACAACGCGATCCATCACAGCTTCACGAACATCACGGGGCACGACGACGACATTAACGTGGGGTTTCTCGGGCGCCTGTCACCCCACCAGCCGCGGCTCTGGTATCACCGGTTCCAGCACCTCTACCTGTGGGTGCTGTACGGATTTCTCGCGGTCAAGTGGCACTGGTACGATGATTTCAGAGATGCACTTCGTGGGCGCATCGGTGTTCACCAGATCCCGCGCCCCCAGGGGCAGGCGCTGCTGATGCTGCTCACCGGCAAGCTCGTGTTCTTCACGTTGGCACTGGGGGTGCCGATGCTGTTTCATCCTTGGTGGCTGGTGCTGGCGTTCTATGGCCTCGTGTCGTTCGTGCAGGGGGTGGTGTTGAGCGTCGTGTTCCAGTTGGCCCACTGCGTCGAAGAGGCCGAGTTTCCACTGCCGGCCACCGCCGACGGCCAGATGGTTTCAAGTTGGGCTGCGCACCAGGTGGAGACCACGGTTGACTTCGCACGGCAGAACCGGCTGCTCTCGTGGTACGTGGGTGGACTCAACTTCCAGATCGAGCACCACCTGTTCCCGCAAATCTGCCACGTGCATTACCCGGCCCTCGCTCCGCTGGTGGAGGAAACCTGCCGGGAGTTCGGTGTGCGTTACCGCGCGCACGCGACACTGCGTGCAGGCATCGCTTCGCACTATCGCTGGTTGCGGCGGATGGGGCGCCCGGCGACGGACTTGGCGCCTGCGCCGGTGACGCCTGTCTTGACACCACCGATCGTCGCGCCGCCCCCCAGCGCCATCGCCTGATCCGCAACAGTTAGGCGAATATCCGCATGCGCGGGATCATGCCGCGCTGAATGCTATACGCGTGGAGCGCGTTCGACTTCGAGGCCGGCCGCGCGCAGGGCGATGAGAAAGCTCTCCTCGGCGTCGGCGTCTGTGAGCACGACGTCGACCTCCGTGAGTGCGGCCAGTCCGACCACCGCGCGGACGCCGAGCTTGCTGTGGTCCGCCAACAGGAAGACCTTGTCCGCGCGCTCCATGAGTTGCCGTTTCATGCGGGCCTGCTGGTCGTCCACCTCGCTCAACCCCCGTTCCAAATCGATCCCGCGTGTGGACATGAACAGCTTGTGAATATTCAGCCGTTCGAGGCCGTGCTCCGCGAGCAGACCGGTCCAGGAGCGCGAGCGTGGATCGAGCATTCCTCCGGTGGATACGACGCGGGTATTCGTGGAAGTACTGAGAGCGGCCGTCGCAACCAGCGAGTTCGTGACCACGGTCAGAGGCCAGTCGGGAAGGCGGCGCGCCAGTTCAAAGACCGTCGAACTGGCATCTAGTCCTATAATATCATTCTCGGAGATGTAGTTAAGAGCGTGATGGGCGATTGCGACCTTCAATTCGAGGTTGGCAGTTTGACGGACTTCAAAGGGTAGATCGCGACTGCCGCCGGCGATAGCGGTGGCGCCACCATGAGTCCGCACGAGGCGACCGGACTCTTCCAGCTTCTGCAAATCCCGCCGGATGGTCTCCTCCGTCACATGCAGGGTTTTCGCAAGCTCAGAAACGCGCACGGATTCCGCTTGGGTGAGCAGTCCGAGGATGCGGCGGTGGCGCTGGGGGGGCAGTAATGCCATGGCTTCACCCATGGGAGCAAAAAACCGGGTGTTCTTGGATTCCACAGTTGACTATGCCCGTTTATAGTGTTATTTATTGTTTTTATCAACGTATACACTGCGTATTTCTGTGTTTTGAATCCGATTATCTTTGGAAGCACCATGACGGCCCGTGTCTCACCACCCCTGCTGGAGATCGACCGCGACCGTGTTGCGCGGATTGTCGCGGACGTGGTTCGCGATCGGCTGGGGGTGCGGCGGCGCGCAGAAGAGCCGACGACGGAACATCGGCCGGTGGCGGGCGTTTGCCCGCCGCCGCGCGAGGGGATGGCGGTGAGCCCGGGGTCCCAGCGCAGGCCGGGTGCGCGTCCACTGGTCGTGAACATCTCCGTGCGGCACATGCACATCACACAAGAGCACCTGGAGATTCTGTTCGGACCTGGGGCGGAGCTGACACCGTTGCGGTGGCTGTATCAGGAGGGTCAGTTTGCAAGCGCGCAAACGGTGGACCTGGTCGGTCCGAAGCGGCGCATGCTGCAACAGGTCCGGATCCTGGGTCCGGTTCGGCCGGCGACGCAAATCGAACTGGCGTTCTCGGACGCGATTCTGTTGGGGATAGATGTGCCGGTACGGATGAGCGGCAAGATCGAGGGCACGCCGGGCTGCATCCTGCTCGGACCGCGCGGACACCTCGTACTGGAGCAGGGTGTGATCCGGGCCCAGCGGCATGTACACATGGCGCCGTCCGATGCGGCGGATTACGGGGTAGCACACGGCGCCGGGTTGGATCTTGTGATCGAGCACCCGACCTGCGGTTTGCGCCTGGGCGGGGTGATGGTGCGCGTCGATCCGCGCTTCAAGCTGGAAGTGCACCTGGATTCGGATGAAGGCAATGCGTGTGACTTGCCGGGTGCAACGGGCGTGCGGCTCGAGCGCCCCGCACACGGCAGCGTGGTGGAGTAGTCGCCCCGACATGGCGACAGGAGAACTGTGATGGCGGCGATAGCGGCATTGGGCATGGTGGAGACGCGCGGACTGGTCGCGCTGTGCGAAGCGACGGACGCAATGTTGAAGACGGCCGACGTGGAGCTGCTGGGGTGGCGCAAGGTCGGCAAAGGACTCGTAACGGCCTTTGTCGCGGGCGAGGTGGCGGCCGTGAAGTCCGCGATTGCGGCTGGGGAAGCGGCGGCAGCCAAAGTCGGTGAGGTGACGGCGACTCACATCATTCCGCGACCCCACGAGGAATTGAGCGGGCTGTATCCGGAGACGAAAGTGAAGCGGGGCGCCAAGTAGGCCGCCCACCAGGCGCCATGGGAGCAGGAACATGCAGGAATCACTTGGATTCATCGAGACGATCGGCACCAATGCGGCGGTGCGCGCGACGGATGCGATGTGCAAGGCGGCGAGTGTCCAACTCGTGCGGCGCATCGAGATCGGCGGGGCGTACGTCACGATCATCATCAAGGGGGATGTGGGCAGCGTGAAGGCCGCCGTTGATGCTGGTGCGGAGGCGGCCCACGAAGTGGGCGAACTGGTCGCGGCGCACGTGATCCCCCAGCCCCACGCCGCGTTGCTGGCGACATATGGCGAGTAGACCACGGGGCACACCGGTGGGATGGCGCAGCGCCGGCATGGTAGGGCCATGAACATCCTCGTGGTCAACATCGGCAGCACCTCGTTCAAGTTCCGCCTGTTCGACATGGCGGATGAGCACGTCATTGCGCAGGGGGCGATCGAGGGGATCGGCCGGTCCGAGGCGCAGGTCGCACTCTGGTGCGGTGCCGGGACTGCTGAGCAGGGCGTGGCCCGTGTCGCCGATCAGGCGGCGGCCGTTGCGCACTGCCTGGCGGCGCTGCAAGGGTGGCAGTTGCGAATCGATGCGGTCGGTTTCAAAGCTGTGCATGGTGGCGACTTGCCAGAAGTCGTACCCGTGTCGCCGGAGGTGCTGAGGGTCATGGAGACTTTCGCCGACGCGGCGCCGGCGCACAACCCGGCTTACGTGGCGGCGATGCGGGCCTGCGCGGCGCAGGTGCCGGG
Source organism: Phycisphaerales bacterium (assembly GCA_016716475.1). Lineage (NCBI taxonomy): Bacteria > Pseudomonadati > Planctomycetota > Phycisphaerae > Phycisphaerales > Phycisphaerales bacterium. The sequence continues at coordinate 571,018 of JADJWG010000001.1, read as the reverse complement.
CGTGCCGCTGGTGGCCGCCTTCGAGACCGGCTTTCATCGCACGATTCCCGCGGCTCGCACGACCTTTGCGATTCCGCAGGAATGGACGGAGGCGTACGGCGTGCGGCGCTATGGCTTTCATGGGGCCTCGCACCGCTATGTCGCGGAGTACTGTGCGCGGGAGTTGGGGCGTGCGGACCTCCGCATCGTGTCGTGCCACCTGGGCGGCAGCAGTTCGGTGTGTGCCCTTGCAGCGGGGCAGAGTATGGCGAACAGTTTCGCGCTGACGCCGCAATCGGGATTGCCTCAGAACAACCGCGTGGGAGATTTCGACGCGTACGCGCTGCTGACGCTCCGGGCGCGCACGGGCCTGGATCTTGACACCCTCCTGGCGCGGATGGCGCGCGAGGGCGGGCTGCTGGGCATCAGCGGCGTGAGCAATGACATGCGGGAGGTGCTCGCGGCGGCCGCGGCGGGACACGCCCGGGCGGCGCTCGCGCGGGATGTATTCGTGGAGAGCGTGCGAGCTTACCTCGGATCGTACCTGGTGGTGCTCGGTGGACTCGATGCGCTGGTGTTCACCGGCGGCATCGGAGAACGCTCGGCGGAGATTCGGGCGCGAGTGTGTGCCGGGCTGGCATTTCTTGGGATCGAACTGGACTTGGAGCGCAACGCGCAGGCGCAGCCGGATGCGACGCTGTCGCGCGACGGTCTGGCGGTACGCGTGCTGGCGATTCGAACGAACGAAGAGTTGATCGTGGCACGACAGACGCGGGCGGTGCTCGCGGCGGTGGCCGCGTAGAAGGAGCAAGCGATGGCGAAGCAGGCGCTTGGATTGATCGAGACGCGCGGCCTGGTGCCGGCCGTGGAGGCCACGGATGTGGCACTCAAGGCGGCGAACGTGAGCTTGGCGGGCTTCCGCACGCCGGGGTCAGGATTGGTCAGTGTGGCGCTGGTCGGAGACGTGGCGGCGGTGCGGGCGGCCACGGAGGCCGGTGCGGCCGCGGCTGCGCGACTCGGCGAGGTGCTATCTGTCGAAGTGCTTTCGCGGCCGCATGATGAGATCGACAAGCTGGTGCCCGGCAAGTAGCGCCGCGGGGCGTGAAGGAGCAGCGTGATGTTCATCGGCAAGGTCACCGGCCACGTGGTGACGACGCAGAAAGAGCCGGCCATGGCGGATGCCAAGCTGCTTGTGGTTGAAGCCTACAACGCAGCCGGGGCTGGCACGCCCGGGCTGCGTGGCACGGGCAAGGTGCTCGTGGCGATCGATGCGTTGGGAGCCGGTCTCGGCGAGTTTGTGCTCGTGACGCAGGGCAGCTCGGCGCGCTTGTCGGAGCGCACGCGGCAAATGCCGGTGGATGCCATTGTGATCGGGCTTGTTGACAGCGTACGGTTGGGCGAGCGCGTGCTCGGGCGGGCGGAGCTCGACGAGAGTCACAAGGGGCCGAAGTGACGGGCGCAACCAGCAACCTATGCTTCTACTCCTTGCACTTCGTGTGCATGGTGATGTGGGTGCGGGTGCGAATCTGCAGGTGAACCATGCGAAGTGTTGACGGCACGGTGAACGAGGCACTCATCGCGGACGTCGTAGGTGAGGTCCTGCGGCGATTGGGTACAGATGCGCGGGGGGTGGGTGAAGTGCGCGAAAGGATTTCTTCTCCGGCGGCTGCCGCAGCGAGTGGAAAACAGGCGGCAGTAGGTTCATTCGGCGTGTTCTCTGGGGTGGATGCCGCGGTGGTGGCGGCGGGCCTGGCGCAGCGGAAGTTGGCACAGAGCCCGGTCGGGGCGCGGGCCGCGGCCGTGGACGCCATCCGGGCGGTACTGCGGCGCGACAAGGAGGAGCTTGGCCGCCTGGAATTCGAAGAGACGCGCATCGGCCGGCTGGCTCACAAGTTTGAGAAGCTCGATCTGGCGGCATCCGTGCCGGGGGTCGAGCTGTTGCGGACCGAGGCGACCAGCGGCGACCACGGGCTGACCGTCACCGAGTTTGCGCCCTACGGCGTGGTAGGTGTTGTGACGCCCGTCACGCACAGCGTGCCGACGCTGGGATGCAACGCCATCATGATCGTGGCCGCGGGTAACGGGCTCGTGTGCAACCCGCATCCGAATGGGGCCCGGTGCGCGGTGGAGGCGACGCGGCGGTTCAATCAGGCGATTGTCGAGCAGATCGGCATCGACAATCTCGTTTGCACGATCGCGAACCCGACGCTCGACACCGCCGGTGAGATATTCAAGCACCCGCAGATCCAGATGCTCCTGGTGACGGGCGGGCCGGGCGTGGCGCGGGCGGCGCTGGCGAGCGGCAAGCGTGCCGTCGTGGCCGGGCCGGGGAATCCGCCGGTGGTGGTGGATGAGACCGCCGACCTCGACAAAGCAGCCCGTGGCATTATCCAGGGGGCCGGCTACGACAACAACCTCCTGTGCATCGGGGAGAAGGAAGTCTTCGTCGTACAGGCGGTGGCCGAACCGCTGCTGGCGGCGCTCGCGCGGCACGGGGCGCACCGGTTGTCGACGGCGCAGATGGATGAGCTGGCGACCCGCGTTCTGCATCGCGATGAGACGACCGGCCACTGGCATGCGCGAAAGGAGTACATTGGTCAGGATGCGGCGGTACTTGCGGAGGTAATCGGTGTGCGGATCGACCGCGCGGTGCCGCTGCTGTTCGGGCCTGTGGACGAGCGAAATCCGCTGCTGCCCTGCGAGCAGATGATGCCGTTGTTGCCTGTGCTGGCGGTCCCCGACGTGGCCACAGCGATTGCGAAGGCGGTGCAGTACGAGCACGGCTTCAAGCACACGGCGATGATCTGGTCGCGGGACGTGGAAACGCTGACGCAGATGGGGCGGGCGTGTGATACGACGTTGTACGTGAAGAACGGGCCGTGCATGGCCGGGTTGGGTGTCGGCGGGCAGGGCTATTGTTCGTTCTCGATCGCCTCGCCCACGGGCGAAGGCGTGACGAGCCCGCTGTCCTTCACACGCTACCGGCGGTGCGTGATGGTGGACAGTCTGCGGATTTTCTGAGAGTGCGTGCGGCGCTGAGGGGTGGCGCTGGGCTGGACAGGTGAACGCTGGCAGTGGTGTTCCTCGGGGAACAGCCGGGTGCGCGAAGGAGTAGATGTGTTACTGGGACGTGTCTGTGGACATGCGACTTCGACGGTGAAGCACGCGTCGCTCGCGGGCGTGCGGCTCGTGCTCGTACAGCCGGAGCGGTCACTCACGGTCGAGCCGCTGCTGGCGCTCGACCGGCTCGGCGTGGCGTCCGGTGACCAGGTGGTGATCAGCAGTGACGGCCCAAGCGCGCGGGAGTTCGTGCACGATGCGACCTCGCCGGCGCGCTGGACCATCGTCGGCATTGTGGATCCGGTGCAGAGAAAGTGGGCACGATGAAGCGGTCACTGGTGACGGTAAAGACGCTGACGGCGCAAATGCGCGCCCAGGGACGCATTGAACTGCCGCCTGGTGCGCTGATCACCCCCGCCGCGGCCGACTGGTTGCGCGGCACGCGTACACCGGTGCAGCCCGCGCCCGCCGCCGAGGTGACCGTGGACGCCGGGCCGCGGGTGAACGTGGTGGGTGACGCGGCGAACCCGGTCGTGTCGATGCTGTTACCCGCCCTGGAGCGGCGGCGCAATGTGCGCTTCCTGCCGTGCCACGGCCACATGACGGGACTGCTGGCCGCGATCACCGTGGCGAGCGAAGACCTGGCGAAGTGCGCGCAGCGGCGTGCGATCGCGTTGCTGCGTGACGGGGCGATCGTGAACTGCGTGGCGAACCACCAGCTGGGCGTACGTGCCGCGCTCGTCACCCGGCCGGCGGCTCTGTACGAACTGATGCGCCGGTTGGGGCTGAACTTCCTGATCCTGGAGACGGAGCGGCTGGCGGTACGACAGATGCAGGCGCTGATGGATACGTTTCTCGACGGGGAACTCGGCCAGGAAGCGGTGATTGCGGATGTCCTGGACGGCCGGAGGCCTGCACCGACGCCGCACATCGCAGGGCCGCACACGGAGCGCGTCGTATGCTGACTGCGGAGCGCGGCAGACCGGGTCCTGCGGCCGACACCTGCGGGGAGTACTGACATGCGAATCGGCGCAGTGATCGGCACCGTCACACTGTCGCACCGGCTGGAGAGTTTGGCCGGTGGTCGGCTGCTCCTCGTTCAGCCCTTGGGCGCGCCCGCGCTTGCGCTTGCGGGTGCGGGCGCGGCAGTGGCTGAAGCGCTGGTGGTTTATGACGAGTTGAACCCCGGACTGGGAGCGCGTGTCGCGTTCAGCGAAGGCCGTGAGGCGGCGATGCCGTTTCACCCGCGACCGGTGCCGATTGATGCCTATTGCGCCGCGCTGCTGGATGCCGTGCAGATCGAACGGGTGGGTGTGGAGGAGCACGCGTGATGGTGGAGAAGTCCCTCGACTGCAAGCTCGCCCGGATCAAGGCCGATCCGGCGTGCCGTGATTTCATCCTCGCGGATGCGAAGGATGCCGACATGGCCTTTGGCATCGCGGCACCCGGCCGCAGCCCGGAAATGCACACCCACGAGGGGCGTTATCGCAGCTTGGCGGAATACCGCGAGTGTATACGGGCCGTCGTGCAGCAGGGGCTGGTGGACATCATGCTGATGTCAGCCCACACGAACGCACTGCTGACGATCGAGGAGCGGCTGTTCGATAATTCGCCCATCACACCGGCCGCCCGGGCGAATGACACGAGTGACATCCATGTGGTACGTGGCGGCGTTTATCCGGCGCAGCCCTCGTGGCCGTTCCAGACAACCACGATCGACCACATCCAGTGCGGGCGGGTGGAGTGCCAGGACGAGGAGCGGGTGCGCGGCGCAAGTCTTGGACTCTACAGCGTGACCTTCAACAACGACCTGGCACTCGACCAGGCGACGCTGGCGGCCTACAAGGCCTTTCGACTGGAAGCTGAGCAGAAGGGCTTCCGCCACTTTCTGGAGGTCTTCGATCCCAACGCGCCGCAGAACGCGCTCGACCCCGCCCGTGTCGGAGCATTCGTGAACGACATGATTGCCCGCATGCTCGCGGGTGTGCCCCCGGCGGGGCGCCCGGTGTTCCTGAAGATGGTGTACCACGGGCCCAGGTTCACCGAGGAACTGGCCGCCTATGACCCGACACTCGTGATCGGGGTGCTGGGCGGGTCGGCGGGGACGACCTACGACGCCTTCAAGCTGCTCGCCGAGGCCCAGAAGCATGGTGCCCGTGCGGCACTGTTCGGCCGGAAGATTAACAACGCCGAGCACCAGCTCGCGTTCGTGGCCATGCTGCGGCACATCGCGGATGGCGATCTGACGCCCGAAGAAGCGGTGCATGCCTATCACGGCGTACTGGAAAAACTCGGGGTGCGCCCGCACCGCGCGCTCGCGGACGACTTGCAGCTCACCGACGCGACGATGAGCTACGGCGGGGCGCGCGGCCGTGTGACGGTGCCGGGCTCCCGGCCGGGCGGGAATGGCGTGGTCCGACCCGCGCCCGACAAGCTCGACCGGCCGGTCGTGGCGGCCATGAACGGGGCCGAACGGCTGGCCTACTTCCGGCAGCGGATCCGCGGCACGGGGGACGGGCGATGAGTCTGAGTGCGCCGCAGAAGGCAAAACGGCTGGCGCGCCTCGCCGGGCACGGTGTCGTCGGTGCCGGCGGCGCGGGTTTCCCGGCGCATGTGAAGCTCGCGGCTGAGGCGGAGTGCATCATCCTCAATGCAGCCGAGTGTGAGCCGCTGCTGCACAAGGACAAGGAGGTGCTGCGGCACTTCACGGACGAGGTACTGGAGGGCCTGCGACAGGCGGCCGAATTGGTCGGGGCACGCGATCTCGTGGTCGGCGTGAAGGGCAAGTACGAGGATGTGATTGAACACATCACTCCGCGGCTGCCCCCTGGGGGCCGCATCGTACCGCTGACCGACAGTTATCCGAGTGGTGACGAGTTCATTCTCGTCTACGACGTGACCGGGCGGGTGGTTCCACCGGGCGGGCTGCCGTTGGCGGTCGGATGCGTTGTGATCAATGTCGAGACCGCGTTGAATATCGCCGCGGATGTTCCAGTGACGACGAAATTCCTGACGGTCGCGGGTGCCGTGCAGACGCCCTGCACGGTCCGTGTGCCGGTGGGCATCACCTTTCGCGAAGTGGTTGCGCTGGCGGGCGGCGCGACGGTCGCTCAGGCGCGGCTGCTGAGCGGCGGCGCGATGATGGGGCAGGCGGTGGCGTGGGAGGATCCGATCCCGAAAACTTGTGGTGGGCTGCTGGTACTGCCGCAGGACCACTTCCTGGTGCGGCGGTATGACCTCCCGTGGAAAGCGATCGCTCAGATCGGCGCGAGCGCCTGCGATCAGTGTTCGTTCTGCACGGAGTTCTGCCCGCGCTACCTGTTGGGTCACCCGCTTGAACCGCACAAGGCCATGCGCGCGCTCGGGTTCGTGGAGAATCTCGAGCCGCAGGTCCTTGGCACCCAGTTCTGCTGTGAATGCAACCTGTGCACCATGATGGCTTGCCCTGAGGATCTCGACCCCAAGAACGTCTGCACGCACAACAAGCGGGCGCTGGCGACCGCCAAGCAGAAGTGGCAGGTCGATGCGCACCCCTACCGTGCAGCACTGCACCTGGACAACCGGCGCGTGCCGATCAGTCGGTTGATTCACAAGCTGGGACTGCGGGGTTTCCGCAACGAGGGGCCGCTGGTGCCGAGTGAACTGCACCCGGTGCGCGTGCAGTTGCCCCTGAAGCAGCACGCGGGACCCCCGGCGCGACCGGTCGTAGTGGACGGGGATCGTGTGCACGTGGGTGATTGTGTCGCGGAGCCGGCCGCGGGAGCGCTCGGCGCTACTGTGCATGCGTCGATCGGTGGTGTGTGCCGGGTGCTGCCGGATCGGATCGAAGTTATGGCTGCCCCGGGGCACTGACAGCATCCGATGTGGGCCGCTGTGCTCGAACGGAGCCCGAAGATGATCGAATCGGTCGCGTTGCTCGAACTTACCTCGATCGGCTATGGCTTCGTCGCACAGGATGCGATGCTGAAGGCCGGCGACGTGCGGCTGCTGCTGGCGCGGACGATCTGTTCTGGCAAGTATTTCATCGCCATGACCGGGCGCGTGGCGGAGGCGACGTCGGCGGTGGAGGCGGGCATCGCGGCGATTCCCGATGGCCTGATCGACCACGCCGTGATCCCGCGTGTGCATCCGGCCGTGTTTCGGGCGCTGGGCCAGGCGGTCGAACTGACGGTGCCGCTCGCGGGCGGAAAACAGCCCGAGATTCCGCGGGCCCTCGGCATTGTCGAGACCTTTTCCGGTGTCAGCGTGCTGGAGGCGGCCGACGCGGCTGCGAAGGCCGGGAACGTCACACTGCTGCGAATACACCTCGCCATGGCGCTCGGTGGCAAGGGCTACCTGCTGATAGCGGGCACTGTCGGAGATGTGCAGGCGAGTGTCGCGGCCGGGGCGGAGGTGGTACGGCGCAAGGGCCTGTTGGTCTCAGCGGTGACCATCCCGGGACCGTCGCGCGAGCTGTTCGCGGAATACATCTGACGAACGCAGCGGCCCGCGCATGCCTGGGAGGGGTTCGGTTACGCCGGGGGCGCGGTATCCTCCCGCGCGGCGGATCGTCCGCCTGGAGGAACGGCTGCACATGACCGCTTCGCGTGACCGTCTGCTCGCCGCGCTCGAACGCCAACAGCCCGACCGACTGCCGATGATCGACCTGACCTACTGGCCGGAGACGCTCGAGCGCTGGAAGCTTGAGGGTTATCCACCCGGCGCCGATCCCGCGGAGTACTTCGGTCTCGACCGGCTCGTCTGCATCAACGACCTGTTTGATCCCTCGTTCGGACTGCCCGAGCGCACACTCGAAGAGACGGTCGAGCAGCGCATCTACGTCGATCGCTACGGCAAGACGATGAAGGAGTGGCGCACGGCCACCAGCCCGCCGAGCATCCTGGCGCCTGCCCTGCGGACACCGGCAGAGTGGGTGGCGCTGAAGTCACGGCTGACTCCGGGCGATGACAAGTTCAACAATCCAGAAGCCGAGCGGCAATACGCGGCTGCGGCGGAGGCGGGGGAGTTCCTGGCGATCACGCCGGCTGAGCCGTTGTGGTTCGTTCTGGAACTGACGATGGGCTTCGAGTTGGGGCTCGTTGGGGTGGTGCGGCAGAAGGCGCTCATCGCGGACATGGTGGCGACGTACACGGACTACCTCGTCGCCATGCTGGATCGCACGTTGGCGCGCGGGTACCGCTTCGACGCCCTGTGGTTCTGGAGTGACCTGTGCTATCGCAATGGGCTGCTGCTGTCACCGCGCAGCGTGCGCGAACTGGTGCTGCCGCACTGGGTGCGGCTGGGGTTGTGGGCGCACGACCATGGGATGAAGTTCATGTTCCACTGTGATGGTGACGTCGGGCAACTTCTGCCGTTGCTGCTGGAAGCGGGGCTCGACGCGATTCATCCGCTGGAGGTGCGGGCGGGGAACGATGCCCGTTCGTACAAGCGGCTGTACGGCGACCGGCTGTGCCTGATCGGCAATATCGACGCGGACGTTATCGCGACGAACGACCGGGCGGCGATCGCGGCCGAGGTGGCGGCGAAGGTGCCGGTGCTGGCCGAGGGCGGCGGATACATCTACCACATCGACCACTCGGTGCCACCGACGATCTCGCTGGAGAGCTACCGGTACCTGCTGGAATGCGTGCGGCGACATGTGCCAGCGTGAGCCGGGACAAGGTACCCGTTTCATTGGGGCGCGGAGCAAAGTGGGAGCGTGACATGGCCGCATGGTTGTTGGGGCTGCGGGTGTGTGGAACCGGGGATCCGAGGCGACGGGTACCGGCCAGTATGCCTTGCTTCAGTGTCCTGTTGCTCTTTCTGTCCGGGTGCGCGCACACCCCGTGTCCGGTCTTACAGTCTGCGGCGATTCGGCGTGAGACCCTGACGCTCGAGTCGGGCGGGCCGCGGGTGGTCATCCAACTCGCCTATCGCCCCGGGATTGTGGCGCGGCACCCGTCGATCCTGATGATGGGGGCACTCGCCCCTGATGAACTGCCGGAGTGGAGCGCGGACCTGGTCGATGCAGGGTTCATGCTGGTGGCCTTCACCGTGTACCACGAGCCCGACCCCGACCCGACCCGCCGGCCGGTGTGGCTGTTCTGGGATCAGCGCTTCGCCCATGGCTATACGCTCGGTGGGCAGCGCGCCCCGGTCGATGCCGCCCGCGTGATGGATTTCCTCGCGCAGCGGCCGGATGTGCAGCCGGACCGGTTTGGTTGGTTCGGCAGCTCGTCGACGGGCATCCCCGGCCTGGCAGTGGCGACGCGCGAGCCGCGACTGGCGGCGGTCGTGGCATTCGTCAGCACCGGTGCGTACCGCCAATGGTTCGAGACGTGGCACACGAACGGGCTCTGGCAGGGGGTGACGCCGGAGCTGTGGCCGGAGACGGAGGAGCTGCTGCACGAGCACGATCCGATCCGGCGGGCGGCGGCAATGTACCCGTGTGCAGTGCTGCTGGTCTGTGGCGCCGAGGATCCGATCGTCGATCCTGACACGGCGCGGGCGTTCTTCGCTGCCGCCCGGCCGGCGTACGCGGCCGATCCGGAGCGGTTGCGGTTGGTGGTCTACGAGGGTTTTGGGCACAACCTGCCGGTGGACGTGGTGCGGATGTACGCGGAGCACTGGTTCCGGATGTACCTGCAACCGCAGAACGCCGCACCCGTAGCGGGCAAGTGAATGCGCGGCGTCACAAGAAAGCAGGAGGGCGGGCGAATCAGCATGGGAAGGGCACCCAGCGCTGGTGGCAATCCTGGGCGGCGCACTGCTGGTGTTCGTGCTGTATCTCCTGTGGTGCTTGCCGGGCTTGCCGGTTGGCGTGCGGGGCCTGGCGCTGCTGCTGGGGCCGTGGTTCGGGGGGCTGATCGCGGGTACGCGCGGACCGCGGCCGGTGTTCCAAGGCGCGGCGGCGTGTGCACTGGCCGTATTGGCGTGGATGGCGGTGGGCGCTTGGCGCGCCGGTCCAGCCGAATCACCCTGCGAAAGCGGCACCTGGAGCGAGCTTGCTGCGGTGACGGGTGAAGCGGCTGCGACGGTGATGCTGACTCTGTACGCGGCTGGGGCTGGCGCACTGGCGGCGTGGTACCAGTCGCGTGGGGGGAGTGCGAATCACCCCGGGGCGCCCGGAGACCACCGGGAGACGGAGTGAATCAGCTCACGGCCGGCTTCATGAGCTGAGTGCGTTTGTCCCACTCACCGCCATTATCTCGAGTGGCGGACCACGGCCGGTAAACCGCGCGCGGCGCGGTCGCGGTCGATGATCGCGTGCGTGGCCCGGACGGCTTCGTCGAGTGCTGCCTGCGGCGACTTCTCCCCGCGCACCGCGTCGATGATGGCGCGCGTGATCTGGGCCTCCAGGTCGGCCTGGTAGGGTGCGAGCACGAGGAAGCCCGGCCGCTCGCCCGTTTGCGGGTCCGGCGTGATCGCGTATTCCAGCCAGGCCGCACGGTCGGCGAAGCGCTCCGGCGGCATGGGCGGGACGAGCACGGCGCGGCGGCCACCCTCGGCCGCGACGGTGCCGGCCGTGCTGCGGAATTCATCGGACCGGATCACCGAGAGCCGCGCCGGGGGCGCGACGCGCAGCATGTTCCAATAGGTCAGCGATTGCTCACGGTCGGTGAGCCAGCGGATCATGCGCCACGCCATCTCCGGGTTGCGGCTGTGAGCGCTGATGCACCAGATTACGGAGCCGCTGATCACGGCGCGGCGGCGGTGGCGCGGCAGCGGAGCGATGGCGAAATCGAGTCCGGGGTTGTCGAGCTCGATGTTCGGTGCGCGCCAGCTCCCGTCGAGCAGCATCGCCAGCCGCCCGACCTTGAAGAGCGCATCCGGACCACTGGCAGTGTCGGCCATTTCGTAGGAGCGAATCGGGGCGTTGCGCGGCACGAGCGTGACGATCAGCTCCAGCGCCTCGACTCCTGCAGGGGTGTTGATCAGGGCGGTGGTCTGGTCTGGATCCCAGGCCACGGCGCCGGCCTGGTAGAGAAAGGTGAGGAACGGCCAGGCCCACAGATCGAAGGCGATGCCATTCTGCGTGACACGGCCGGTTGCATCGGTGAGCGTCAGCAGGCGGGCGGCGCGGCGGAGGTCGTCCCAGGTCCAGTCGGCGTGCGGGTAGCTGAGCGGGTCGTCGGGGTGAGCGGCGTTGTGGGCGTCGAAAAGCGTCTTGTTGTAATACAACCCGTACTGGGCATTGTCCGAGGGCAGGGCGTAACGCACGCCGTCGATCGCCAGCGCGTCCCAGAGCTGCGGAAAGTAGTCGGTCTGCTCCTCAAGGGTGAGGCCGAGAACCGGGTCCGCGATGTACTCATCGAGAGGTCTCACCATGCCCTTGGAGACCATTGCGTGGTAGACGTTGATCGGTGTGCGCATGACGTCGGCGCCGCGACCGACGGCGTGCCAGGCCTCGTACTTGGGGATGACGTCGTAGTAGCGCTGGTAGTTGACCGCCAGGCCGGGGTGGCGGGCCTCAAAGCCGCGGGCATAGTGATCTTCGAACAGCAGATCCTCGAATGGCATGCCCCAGACGGTCATGAGGAGCTCATGCGACGGGTCGCGTAGTGTCCGCTGCCAAGGCCAGAGCGCCGCGGCCGTTCCGAGGATGATGACGATCAGCAGTGTGTGACTGGAGCGCATGGCGGTTCCTGTTGGAGATCAGTCCCTTTCCGCGCAGCACGTGCCGGGGGCGCGTGCCACCACGCGTGCAGTGCCGGGACGATTTCGGACCATGATCACTCCTTCACGCCCGTCAGCGCGATGCCCTGCACAAACGCGCGCTGGAAGATCAGAAACACCACGATCATCGGTACGGTGATGATCGTGGCGGCCGCCATCTGCATCGGCCACGAGTCCCCGTACATGCCGCTCGCCAGGGCTGCGACCGCGAGCGGCAGTGTAGCCATGCGGTCGGAGTCAATCACGATCAGCGGCCAGAAGAACGAGTTCCAATGCGCCATGAACGTGAAAATCGCGAGCGCGCCGAGCGCGGGGCGCACCGTCGGAAGCACGATATACCGGAAGAGTTCGAAGTCGGAGAGGCCGTCGAGCCGACCGGCGTCGAGCAGACTGTCGGGCACGCTGATCATCGCTTGCCGCAGGTAGAAAATGCCGAAGGCGGACGCCAGGAACGGGACGATCAGCGCCTGGTAGTTGTCGACGTAGCCGAGTTGCACGCAGAGGATGTAGACGAAGATGAAATACACCTGGTACGGCAGCATCAGCGTGGCGAGCGTCAGTCCGAAGAGAATCCGCCGGCCGGCAAAGCGCAGCTTGGCGAACGCGAACCCCGCCAGCGCGTTGTGGAGCACTGAGACCACCGTGACCACGACGGCCACCAGCACGCTGTTGAGGTAGTAGCGGTCGAGGCGCGCGGCCTGCCACGCATCCACGTAGTTGCCCCACTGCCACGAGCCGGGGGCTCCCGGCGGCAGCCAGCGCGGGGTCTCGGCGATGGCCTGCGTACGCGTCTTCAACGATGTGGAGACCATCCACGCGAACGGCAGCACCATCGTCGCGGCCCCGGTGTACACCAGCACATGCACCAGCAGCCGGGTGAGACGGGCGGGTTGGCGTGGCCGTGTCATGCCCGCCCCCCCCGGCGTTCGCGCCGCTCGCGGAGCCACCACAATTCGAGCACCGTGATGACGGCGGTCAGCGCCAGGATCACGGCGCCGATCGTGGCAGCATAGCCCATCCGGCCTTGGGTGAATTCGCGGTAGAGGTACAGGTTGAGAACATCCGTCCAGTTCTGCTGGGTGCGTCCGATCATGACGTAGACGACGTCGAAAACCTGCAGCGCGCCGATCATGCCGGTGATCAGCAGGAACACAGTCATCGGACGCACCGTTGGCCAGGTGATGCGCCACAGCGTCTGCCACGGGCCGGCACCGTCGACGGCGGCGGCGTCATAGAGTGCCCGCGGGACGTTACCGATGGCGGCCAGGTACAGCACCACCGAGAAGCCCAGACCGCGCCACACGGAAACCGCGATGATCGTGGTCAGCCCCCAGGGACTGTTGCCCAGCCAGTTGGGCAGGGTCAGTGTGATGCGTTCGCAGGGCCAGCCGAGCGCATGCGGGATATTCAGCAGCCGTTCCAGTGGCGGCAGCAGCGGTTCGACGGCGTGGTTCAGCAAGCCGGCATCCGACGGTTCCAGCACCCACCGCCAGATCAGTCCGATCGCCACGATCGAGATCACCATCGGCAGGAAATAGAGGGTACGCATCAACGTCCGGCCCACGAACCATTCGGCATGGAGGGCCGCGGCGAGGGGAAACGCGAGAATGACGGTCAGAGGCACGGACAGGGCGGAGAAGATCAGCGTATTCCGCAGGGCGAGGTGCAACGTCGGATCACGGCTGGCGGCGATGAAATTGCTCAGCCCGACAAACCGTGGCGGCGTGCCACCACTCCATTCAAAGGCGCTGAGTGCCAGACCGGCCACCGTGGGCAACGCGGTAAAGAGAAACAGGATTGCCAGCGGGAAGGCGACAAACCCCCAACCGGAAACGGATGGCCTGCGGGGATTCAACACGTGCTCCGGCCGGGGAGAAAAAAGCGAGCCCGAAATCGTCCGGGAGCCCGCACAATTTGAACCGCTTCAGTATACTGCCCAGAGTGGCATCTGATGCGGGGAGCACAACCCACTGGATGGTGTCGTATGCTGAAGATCACTGTACTGCTCTGGGCCGCGACAACGGCGACCGTAACGGACCTGCCCACAATCACCCTGCGCGCGGATGACACGCGGATCGATCAATCCTGCCGCATCGAGATCCCTGCGGGAGTCGTGCTGCAGGATGCAAACGGCGACGGTGTCCTGCATATTGTCGCGTCTGACATTGTGATCGAGTTTGCTCCCGGCGCCCACCTGCGCGGCGCCGCGCACGACGCCGATCCGGATGCCTACGAGGGCTTTGGTATCCGGATCGTCGACCAGCGGAATGTAACGATTCGCGGGGCGCGACTGAGCGGATTCCGGGCGGCCATCTGGGCGACTGCCGCCCCGGGGTTGGTCCTGGAAGACATCGACGCCTCCGATAGTCGCCGAGCGCGACTGTTTTCGGAACGGCTGATGGAGGCCGGGCAGGACTGGCTGCGGCCACACGACAACGACGACAACACCTGGCTGACTCGGTATGCCTCCGCCCTTTACATCGAGGACTCGGATGAGGTGATCGTCCGCCGGTGCCGCGTCTGGCACAGCCAGAACGCTCTCTGTCTGGACCGGGTGAATGGCGCCCGGATCTACGACAATGACTTCTCATTCAACTCGGGGTGGGGGCTCGCCTTGTGGCGGTCGAACCGCAACGTCATCTCGCGGAATGCGATCGATTTCTGCGTGCGGGGGTACAGCCACGGGGTGTACAACCGCGGGCAGGATTCGGCGGGGATCCTGGCGTTCGAACAGAACAGCGACAACATCATTGCGGAGAACTCGGTCACACACGGGGGCGACGGCTACTTCGGCTTCGCCGGGCGGGAAGCGATGGGGCAGGTCGATCCGCCGAGCACGGACTTCGATTACAAGCGGCGCGGCAACAATGACAATCTGCTGATCGCGAATGACTTCTCGTATGCCCCGGCGCACGGGATTGAACTGACGTTCTCGTTCGGGAATCGCTTCTTGAACAACCGCATTGTCGAGAACGCCATCTGCGGCGTATGGGGCGGCTACTCGCAGGATACGTTGATCGCCGGAAATACTTTCGAGCGGAACGGTGACATGGGTTACGGGCTGGAGCGCGGCGGTGTGAACATCGAGTTCGGTCGCGGCAACCGGATCATCGGCAACGTGTTTCGCGACAACTACTGCGGTGTCCATCTCTGGTGGGTGCGGCGCGGGCGTCCCATGTCCGGGCCGTGGATCACGGCGAATCTCACCGGCTCAGACGGCAACCTCATCGCGGGCAACACCTTCGAGCGTGACCGGCTGGTGTTCGACCTGCGCGGTGACGGCGAGGTGACGCTCGGTGCGAACAAGCTGGTAGAAATTGGAGAGCGCTTGCAGGCGACGCCTGAGACGCGCGTGCGAGAGGATGCCGAGGCGGCCCCACCGTCGTTCGAGGTCCCGGATTACCCGGTCTTCGGCACGACCCGTCCGGTGGGTGCGCGGCCGGAGCTGCGCGGGCGACAGAACATCATCATGACCGCGTGGGGGCCGTGGGACCACGTCTCACCGCTGGTGCGGCTGGCCGAAGATCGCGGCCGGGCGCACTTGTATGTATTGCACAACATCCCCGCCGACGCGCGTGTGACGGTCAGCCCGGAGAACCTGAAGGTGACGCGGGAGAGCGGATTGTCCGCAGACGGCATAGCGCCCGCGGGGACCATGGTGCGCGTGGAGTCCGCAACGGATGGTGTGTTTCCTTACACGCTGCGCGTAGCGGCAGGCGACCTGCGCATCGAGCAGCGGGCGACGCTCTTGGCGACGACGTGGCAGGTGGAGGTGTTGGCTTCCGCGGCGGACAGCGAGACCGATGCGAATTGGCGCGACGTCGCCGAGGGCTTCACGGTGCACCGCAGCGCGGTATCGCCGCTGGAGTTCGTGCGGGTGCTGCCGTCGGTCACGGACAACCCCGATCTGAACCTGCGGCAACGGCGTGCGGCGCATCGCTATGCCCTCGTGGCGCAGACCCGGCTGACGCTTGAGCCCGGTGCCTGGCGTTTCGAGGCCGTCAGCGACGAGCCGGTGCGCATTCGGGTGGACGGCGAGCTGGTGGTGAACAGTTGGGAACGACACTGGGGTCCGCGGCGTTCAACGGGTGTGCTGCAAGTCACGGAACAGCGCAGGGTGGAAGTCGTGGTCGAGCACTTCCAGCGCGAGCGCCTTGCGATCCTGTCGATCGGGGTCGTTCCGGAGGAGCAGTCCGTCGCAAAGGGGCAGGAGTAGCGGAGCGGATGGCAGGGGGGCTGGACTGAACCATAAAAAAACGAGAGGCCACCGAAGCGGCCTCTCGTGTTCAGTTCAGGTCGGTTGCCGGCCTACCAGCGGCGTCCGCCGCCACCGCCGCCGCCACCGCCGTAACCACCGCGGCTGCCGCCACCGGAGCGCCCACCGCCACCACTCTCCTTCGGCTTGGCCTCGTTGACGGTCAGGGAACGCCCCTCGTGCTGCTGGCCGTTCAGCGCGGAGATGGCCGCCTGGGCCTCCTCGCTGGAGCTCATCTCGACAAAGCCGAAGCCCTTGCTGCGGCCGCTGTCGCGGTCGGTGATGACCTGAGCCGACTCGACCTGGCCATGGGCGCCGAAGAGTTGCTCGAGATCCGAGCCCGTGACCGAGTAACCGAGGTTTCCGACATACAATTTCTTGCCCATGCACATTTCTCCTGTCATGGCGCTGCTGACCCGCATAGATTTCCGGGTCTTCCGAATCGGGCCTACAGTGGCCCTGAGGTAGGAGCAGGCGATAGTGGCAAGAAGGGGGAAGAGCTTTCTTGGGGGAAGCCGTTGTCTTTCAAGCCGGTCGTCAGATCCACCTAAGTAGTCAAGTGTACGCCTTATGGCGGCGAAAGCAAGGGGATTGTGGAGAATTTCGTGGTGCCTGCCGCGCACATTGTGCGCGTGCAGTGGGCGACCTGCTCACGCGCCCCCCTTTGGCGGGCCGAGCCCGCGCTGGCTACCGCACGTTGAAATAGCGCGCCTCCGGGTGATAAGAGATCATCGCGCTCGTTGATTGCTCCGGATCGAGCTGGAATTCCTCACTCAACGTGATGCCGATCCGCTCCGGCCGCAGCAGCTTCATCAGTAGTACCTGGTCCTCGAGCCGCGGACAGGCCGGGTACCCGAAACTGTAGCGACTACCCTGGTACCCTTGCTGAAACAGCTTGCCGAGATCGCGCGCGTCGTGCCCGGCGGCACCCAGTTCAATCCGCACCTGCTTGTGGATGTACTCGGCCAGTGCCTCGGCCAGTTCGACGCCGAGGCCATGCAGGAAGAGGTACTGCTGGTACTCGTTGCGCTCGAACCATTCACGCGCTACCTCGCTGACACGCTGGCCGGCCGTGACGATCGAGAAAGCCACCACATCCACCGAGCCGCCGCTCCGCGGTCGCCAGAAGTCGGAAAGACACCAGTAGGGTGCCTTCTGCTGACGTGGGAAGGTGAAGCGCCCCAGTTCCGGTCCGTGCAGTTCCGGGCGATCCAACTCGAGGGGCGGCGGCTCGTAAATCACGAGATCGTCGCCGTCGGAGTTGCACGGCCAGTAGCCGTAGACCGCCTGCGGTCGGAGAATCTCCTCGCGCTCGCAGCGTTCCACCAGGTTGCGGTAGATCGGCCGTATCTCGCGATCGACATACCGTTTCCAATCATCCGCAGCGCGGCGTTTCTTGCGGAAACCCCACTGGACCTGGAAGAGCATGGTTTCGTTGACGTAAGCGAGGGGGGCCTTGAGTGCGATGCGCTCCAGCACGCGCGCGCCCCAGAAGGGGGGCCGCGGCACCGGCAGCGTGTGACCCAGAACGGAACGGCGCGGCTCGGATACAGGGCGGCCGGTGTCCGCTGCCGCTTCCTCCGCAAGAACGGCGGCCCGTGCGGCGACCTCGGCCGCGGCGCGCTCGGCGGGATCGACCGGTTCGCTTTCGACCGGTGCCAGGCCGTAGCGCTGCTCAGCCAGCACCCGGATCTGCTGAGGGGTTGGAACGTCGACGGGCGCTCCATTTTCACCTCCGCCCGCTGAGACCCCCGGAACCTCGGCGGTGGCCACGATTTCGGCCATCAGGTTGAGGCCGTCGAAGGCATCCTTGGCGTAATACAGCGGACCGCGATAGACCCGCCGCAAGTCCTCCTCGACGTAACGCCGGTTGAGGGCGGCACCGCCCAGGATGACGGGCACCGTGATGCCATGCTCGTTGAGGACCAGCAGGTCTTCACGCATCACGACGGTTGACTTCACGAGCAGACCGCTCAACCCGATGGCGTCCGCGCGGTGCTCTTTCCAGGCCGTGATGATGTTGTTGATGGGTTGCTTGATCCCCAGGTTGTAGACCGTGTAACCGTTGTTCGTGAGCAGGATATCGACGAGGTTCTTGCCGATGTCGTGCACGTCGCCGCGGACGGTTGCGAGGACGATCTTGCCGCGCGAATCCCCGTCGACCCGCTCCATGTGCGGTTCGAGGTGTGCTACGGACGCCTTCATCGTTTCGGCGCTTTTGAGCACGAAGGGGAGCTGCATCTGTCCGGATGCGAAAAGCTCACCGACGACCTTCATGCCGGGCAGCAGGAACTCGTTGATGATGTAGAGGGGCTGGTACTTCTGAAGGGCCTCATCCAGATCGGCACCGCAGCCCTGTTTGACGCCGTCGATGATGCGCTGCTTGAGGCGCTCTTCGACCGGCAGGCCGGCAATGGGTGCGCGTTCGGCGACCTCCTCGCCTTCGGCGAAAAGCCCGATGAAGCGCTCCAGCGGATCCCCGTTATCGCGCCGGTCGTAGACCAGGTCGAGGGCCGCCTGCCACCGCTCGGCGCTGATCTGGTTGCGCGGCATGATCTTGCCGGCGTGCACGATCGCAGCCGTCAGGCCGCGGCGGCACGCTTCCGCGAGAAACACCGAGTTTAGCACGACGCGCGCTGCGGGTGCCAGGCCGAAGCTGACGTTGCTCACGCCGAGGATCGACTGGCAGCGGGGGAACTTGGCCATGATGCGCTCGATGCCCTCGAGTGTCTCGAGCGCGAGCCGGCGATCCTCCACATTACCCGTCGTGATCGGAAAGGTGAGGCAGTCGAAAAAGATGTCCTCCTCTGCAATCCCGTACCGGGTCGTCAGCAGGTGGTGCAGCCGGCTCGCGATCTCCACTTTGCGAGCGGCCGTCTTCCCCATCGCTTCGACCGGGTCCTCGTCGATCGTGAGCGCCACGACGGCCGCGCCGTACTGCCGCAACAGTTTGCAGATGCGGGCAACCTTCTGCTCCCCGTCTTCCAGATTGACGGAGTTGACAATGCATTTGCCGCCGGCGAGCTTCAGCCCGGCCTCGAGCACCTCCGGCTCGGTGCTGTCGAGCATGAGCGGAGCGTTCACATCACTGCCGTACTTGTCGATCACGCGCTGCATATCGGGCACGCCGTCGCGGCCGACATAATCTACGCAGACGTCGAGGACGTGGGCGCCTTCGCGCAACTGCTCCTGCGCCAGCTCGACCAGCGCATCGACGTCGCCTTCCACCAGCAGGCGTTTGAACTTTCGTGAGCCGTTGGTATTGCAACGTTCACCGACGATCAGGAAGCTCGCCTCCTGCCGCAGCGGTACAGCGGAATAGAGACTTGTCACCGCGGGCTCGCGATCCAGAGTCCGGGCGCGTGGCCGGGCATCGCGCAGGGCTTCCGCCAACGCGCGGATGTGCGCCGGTGTCGTTCCGCAGCAGCCGCCGACAATGTTCACCCCGTCGGTGTGGACGAACTCAACCAGCCACCGCACCATCTCGGACGGGGTGAGCGGGAAGTGCGGCCGGCCGTCCACGACCTGCGGTAACCCGGCATTGGGCAGTACGCTCAGCCGGCGGCTGCAGGACCGCCCGAGATAACGTACGTGGGCACTCATCTCCTGCGGGCCGGTCGCACAATTGAGGCCGATGACGTCGACTTCCGGAAACGCTTCGAGCGTCGTGACGGCGGCCGCGATGTCCGTCCCCATCAGCATGGTGCCGGTGGTTTCCATCGTGACCTGCGCCATGAGTGGCAGGCGCCGGCCGGTCTCCTCAAAGACGGCGCGGGCGGCCTGGATCGCCACTTTCGTCTGGAGAATGTCCTGACAGGTTTCGATGAGCAGGAGGTCTGCGCCGCCGTCGATCAGACCGCGCATCTGTTCGTGATAGCTCGCCAGCAGGGTGTCGTAGTCGATCTGGCGAAGGGAAATCAGCCGTGTCCCTGGTCCGACGGAGCCGGCCACGAAGCGTGGCCGGTCCGGTGTGCGAAAGGCGTCACAAGCCCGCCGGGCGATGCGGGCGGCCTGAACGTTCAGCTCATAGGTACGTTCGGCCAGGTCGAACTCGGCCAGCACGATGCGGTTGGCGCCGAAGGTGTCCGTCTCGACCACATCCGCGCCGGCTTCGAGGTAGCTGCGGTGAATCTGCTCGATGCAGTCCGGCCGGGTTTCGACGAGGATCTCGGTGCAGTTCTCCAACCCGCGGTAGTCGGACAGGGGCAGATCGAGAGCGTGGATGCTGGTACCCATGGCGCCGTCGAAAATGACGATACGCTGGTCCAGCAGGGCGAGAAACTCGTGGTGCGGATCTTTCACGCGGGATGGCTCCCAAAGGGTGGTCGGTTTGCACAGGGGCTGGGGCGGCACTGTCCATGGTTTCCCAGCGCCCGGCGGCAAACTGCGGGCGAGGGGCTTGCGGCCCGATTCAGGAAGTCTATTATAGTGGGTTTGCAAAACCTGATGCAATCCAACGCCCAACCTGCCGTCTGGTGGAGGCCCGACCCCATGACGACCGAGACCGTCGATCTGGCTGCCTTCTTCGATCAGCCCAACCTCGATTCCGCGGCGATTGACCACTACGCGGACGCTGCTCACGTATCGTTCCAACAGCGGGAGCGATTTGAAACCCTCGTCACGGAATACGGGGTGCGGGTCGAACAACAGCAGGGGGATCCCCTCCGGCTGGCACTCGGCCTCGTGATCCTCGGCAAGTTCGGCCGAGCGCTGGAGGTCTTCGCGACTACGCCGGCCTCGCGGGAGCGCGATTTCTACGCTGCACACGCCTGTACCGCCGTCGGCCGCTGGGACGCCGCCATCGAACACTTCCGCCAGGCGGCTCGCCAAGGGCATGAAGCCCTCGCTATCGACCTCCAAATTGCGGAGGTGTTGGTGCAGGCCGGCCGGCTCGACGAGGCGGCCAAGCTGATCGAGAAGCATGCCCATGCCGGGCAGGACCGGGCAGACTGGTACGTGGCGAGCGGCTTCCTCGCCGAAGCCCGTGGCGAGCGGGAAGCGGCCTTGGGGGCGTATGAGCGGGGCCTGACACTTGCACCGGATGATCCGGCGGTCTTCTTCCGCGCGGCCCGGGTGTATGACCTGTGCGGCGAGGATGCGAAAGCCCTGCAGTTGTACGACCGTCTCACGCGCCGCCCGCGTACCCACATCAATGCGCTGCTCAACGCCGCCGTGATCTACGAGGATCTCGGGCGTTACGAGGAGGCGGTGCACTGCCTTCGTCGCGTGATCCGGGCCTATCCGAACCACACGCGGGCGCGGCTGTACCTGAAGGATGTCGAGAGCTGCATCGAGATGGTGATCGACGACGCGGTCGAGCGTCGTGATGACGTTCGCACGCGCCTGCTTGATACGCCCTTGAGCGAGTTTGAACTTTCCGTGCGGGCGCGGAACTGTCTCAAGAAGATGAACATCCGGACGGTGGCCGAACTTGTTCAGCACAGCGAAGCCGAGTTGTTGGCGTACAAGAATTTCGGGGAAACCTCGCTGACCGAGATCAAGGCCCTGCTGACGAAGAAGGGGCTGCGCCTCGGCCAGCAACCGGATGAGGTCATTTCGCCGGATTTGGTACCCGAACCGGAGCCCGAGCCGGTTGTGCCCCTGCCGCCTGGGCAGGCCGCGGTCTTACAGAAGCCCGTTTCCGAGTTGGAGCTTTCGGTCCGGGCGCGGCGTTGTCTGCAGCGGTTGAACATCCAGACGCTCGGTGACCTGGTGACATTCTCTGAGCAGGAATTGCTCGCCACCCGGAACTTCGGCGTGACGTCGCTGAACGAAATCCGCGCCCGGATCGCCGATTTTGGGCTCGATCTCGCGACGAAGCGGCCGGAATAGCGGCGGCATTCATCCGGGGGCCGGCCGTGCGGGTTGCGGTCCGCGGGACCGGGTGGTAGCGAAGGCGGCCCGTGCGCGACGGCTTCTCGTTCACTCTCACCCACACCTGCGGAGCGGCCCGAGCCGGGCTGCTGCGCACGCCGCACGGCGAAGTAGCCACCCCCGCGTTCATGCCGGTTGGCACGCGGGCAACCGTGAAAGGGCTCACGCCGGCGCAGCTCGCTGACACCGGCACGCACATCGTGCTCGCGAATACATATCACTTGATGTTGCGGCCGGGGGCCGAGGTGGTGGCGGAACTGGGCGGGCTGCATCGGCTCATGGGGTGGGACGGCGTCATCCTGACGGACAGCGGGGGTTTTCAGGTCTTCTCATTGGCCGATTTGCGGCAGATCGACGACGACGGTGTGCGGTTCCGCTCGCACATCGACGGGACCTGGGTGCATTTGACCCCTGAACGTGCCATGCAGGTGCAGAACCAACTGGGCGCCGACATCATCATGGCGTTTGACGAATGCCCGCCGCTGCCGGCCGCTGCCGCGGGATTGCGGGCGGCGGTCGAGCGCACGGTCGGGTGGGCGGTGCGCTGCCGGACTGCGCATGGTCGGCCGGACCAGGCCTTGTACGGCATTGTGCAGGGTGGCCTGGAGGTCCCGCTGCGGCGCGAATGTCTTGAGCGCCTGGTCACGCTCGGCTTCGACGGCTATGCGCTGGGTGGGCTTTCGGTGGGTGAGCCCCCGCCCGCGATGCACGCACTCCTGGCTGAGTTCGCCCACGAACTACCGGCCGACCGGCCGCGTTATCTGATGGGTGTCGGTACGCCGCGCGACCTGGTCGTGGCGGTTGCGGCCGGCATCGACCAGTTTGATTGCGTGCTGCCTACGCGAAACGGGCGGAAGGGATACGCGTTCACGAGCGTCGGTCCGGTTCGGCTGCGCAACCAGGTGCATCGCAACTCGTCCGAGCCGCTGGACCCGGCTTGTGCGTGCTATTGCTGTCAGCGGTTCACGCGGGGCTATCTGCGGCACCTCGTAATGGCGGGTGAGGTGCTTGGAGGGACGCTCGTTTCACTGCATAATATCGCATTCTACCAGTCGCTGATGCGGGCCCTGCGCGCCGCGATCGTAGCCGGCGCGCTGCCCGAGTGGCAGCGGGCCTTTGCGGCAGGTCCGCTCGGAGCCGAGATAAAGGAAGACGAATGATCGCCTGGTTTACGATGCTCGCTCAGTCCGACACCGGCTCCGCCCAGCCGGGCGCCAGCGGGACGGACATGTTCCTGCGCATGTATCTGCCGCTGATCCTGATCTTCGTAGTGTTCTGGTGGATCATGGCGCGGGGCAAGAGCAAGGAGCGTCAGCGTTACGAGGCGATGCTCAATGCGCTGAAGCGCAACGACAAGGTGCAGACCATCAGCGGGATCATCGGGACGGTCGTGGAAGTGCGCGACAGCGAAGTGGTACTCAAGGTCGACGAGACGACCAACACCAAGATGCGTTTCAACCGCTATGCGATCAAGGAAGTGATCGGCGAATCGGCGGGTGAAACCGGCCGCTGAGGCCACCGCGCGCCGGGAGCTCTGCTTGAATCCGCTCGCGCAGTATCTCGACCCTGCCCTTGTCCAGCAGATCGGCCGGCTCGACCTCCAGGCCCGCTGCATCGTCGAGGGCTTCCTCGCCGGGTTGCATAGCTCGCCGCTGACGGGCTTCTCCGTCGAGTTCAGCGAGCACCGCCGCTATGTGCAGGGGGACGATCCACGGCTGATCGATTGGCGCGTCTTCGGCCGTACCGATCGCCTCTTCGTCCGCACCTATCGGGCGGAAACACACCTTGCCTGCCACTTGTTGGTGGATGTGTCCGCGAGCATGGGCTACGTCGGTCCGCTCGGACCGCAGGCCCGCTCCTCTGGTCCGCGGGCGGTGTCCGCCTGGCCGCAGCCGCCTGCGAAACTGATGTACGCGAGTCAGCTTGCCGCCGCGCTCGGCTACCTCGTGACGCGCCAGCAGGATGCCGTCGGCCTGGCCCTGCTGGGTGAAGGTCTGCAGCGCTTCATCCCGGCCCGGACGCGCAGCGGCCACCTGGGCCGGCTGCTGGCCGCGCTGAGCGCGGTGGTCCCACGGGGCACGACCGGACTGGCCGGTGGTGTGCATGCCGCTCTGGAGCAGATTCCGCACCGCGGTCTGGTGGTGGTGCTCAGTGACCTGCTGACCGAGCCGGAAGCGGTGCTTGCCGCGCTGCACCATGTGCGTTTTCGCGGCCACGACCTGATCGTGATGCATGTGCTCGATGCCGCGGAGACGCAGTTCCCCTTCGAGGGTACGCTGCGGCTCGAGGATCCCGAGACCGGACAAACGCTGATCGCTTCGGGTGAGGCCGTCCGCGCCCGTTACTGCGCTGCCGTGAAGGAGTGGCGCACGGAGTTGCGCGCTCGAGTTCACGCCCTGCGCGCGGATTATGTGCCGCTCGACACGGCGATGCCGTTCGACCGGGCGCTCGTCGAATTTCTCCAGCAGCGCAGTCGTAGACTCTGACGGCCTTGCCGCCGTCGGTGTCACCCGCGCTTAGTCCGGGAGACGGAACCGGGGACCTCCGGCGCGCTCGCGACCGTCATCCGGCGCCAGACGCACGCGCAACTCCATGGGACCGGACTGGGGGTTGAACGTGACGCTTTCCGCGTCGAGTGCCAGGGCGTCGGCACCCTCCAGCCCAGCCACTCGCCGACCCGCGACGCGGACGAACAGGCGGATGCGTTCGGGCGGCTGCCGGGTCGGGGGCACGAGCCGGACCCGGCAGGTGTCGCCGTCGCGCTGCCATCGCACGGAAACTTCGCCGAAGGCGGTCGGGGCGCGCTCGATCGTCACGGGTTCCGTGGTCGCGAGCCAGCCCTGCGGCAGCGCCGGACCGAGGTGCAGTTCGGTGCCGCGCTCGCGTACCAGCATCATGCGCAACAGGCGGAGTTGCTGCGTTCCTGAGTAGAGGTGCGGCATCGTGGGTGTCGGCTTACCGGTGGTGATCTGAGTGACCTCCACCCCGGCGTAGGTCTCACGACTCATGCCGTGCGCCAGTGTGCCATACCATCCCAGCAGAACACGGCGCACGTCGCCACGGTCGAGGCAGTGCAACCAGTAACCGTAGGTGTACGCATGGTCGATGCCTTCGTCGAACTCGCACATCCCGAGGATCAACCCGCCGTGCCGCTCGAGCGCGTTCGCCACCAGGCGTGCCCGCGGATCCTCGGCCGGCAGAAACTCCGTCTCGAGCAGCATTGCCGCGACAAGCCCGTAGTAACCGCCGGCGCGATAGCCAGTGCTTTTCAGAATACGCTGCGTGTCGGGTTCCATCGGCAGCCACAGATGGCCGTCGTGCTCCACGACCGCGGCCTGCATCGATGCGAGGATGTCCTGACGGTAGCGGGCCGCTTCCGCCGTCGCGGTAGCGGCCAGCTCGGTGTTCCCCGCCGCTTGCAGCAGCGCTGCGCCGTGCTCCAGGCCGACGCAGCAGTACGCATTGGCGTAGTAGTTGTACGTTTCGTCCGCATAGTCCGCGTAGGGTCGATAGCGGATCAGGCCCCGTACCAGTGGAAGGGCTGCCTCCGCGGAAGTCGGCCGGCGGGCCTGCTGAATCCAGGCGCACATGCGTGCGACGTCGGGCGCGACGCTCCGTGCCCACTCTACATCGCCGGTCAGGCGAAAGTGCTCGTGCAGTGCGAGCAGCAGCGCGCCGTGATCCGGCAAACCGTAGCGCACCGCGAACAGTCCGTCCGGCCGGATGCGACTGACGAGACCGCGCAGGTAGCGTCGGGCGTCATCGTGCCGCCCCCAGAGGTCGAGCGCGTGGCAGTACAGCGCCGCGCTGTAGCCGAAGGGCTCCTCATAGAAACCTGAACCGTCGTGCGGCGTCGGTCGTCCGTCGATGGTGTCCACGATCAGGGCGTTGTAGATCAGCCAGGACCGGTGCGCCGCGTTCACGCGTGCTTCGGGCGTCACCAACCACAGACCCGCTGACAGCCATTGCGGCCAGAATTTCTCGGCCTCGGCGAGCCGTGCGGCATACGCATCGGGCGTAATCCATTCGATAGGGCTCAAGAGGGGGCTGGGGATCCGGGCGGCGAGTGTGGTGGTGGCGCCGGGCTGGAGGGTGATCTGCACCGGATCAGTCGCGAAGCCGAGGTCCGCGGGGCGCGTCGCGACGCGCGCCTCGCTCGCGGAGGCCGCTGTGCCGAGGTGGGTAATCTCCCAGCGCACGAGTGCGGCCAACGGAGCGTCGATCGAGAACCCCTCCGACAAGCCGAACGCGGTCTGCCGCACCTCGAAGTCGCCTGCCCGGCCGGTGGATATGACGACCGGCAGGTACTTCCCGTGCAGGTGTTTGCTCTCCGGCGTGGTGTACAGCCGATCCGGCGGTGTGCCGAGTTCGAGAAACGCCGTGCGACCGGTTTGCTCCCAAAGGTCGCTTTCATCGGCGAGCTGAATCGTGCCGTCGTATTCGATCCCGATCTCGAAACGGTGCTCGGGTACACCGGAGGATTCGCGTGGTTCGCGGATCGGTCCGAACAAAGCTGCGACGGCGGCAAAGTCCGGTTCCGCATCGCGCGCGAGGAGCGCGGCTCCGAGCGGATCGGCGCTCTGCTCCGCTTGTGCGCGGCGTTCGGAAGCAAGGATCTTCTGGTGTGTCGGCGGTGTGGCGCTGACGCTCACGCGGCAAATCCACGACTCCGCGAAAACCCCGCGTTCCCCGTAGTCCGCGTTGAGATGGGGCTGATCGGTGCCCGTGCCGTACCCCTTGCCAACGATGAGCAACTCCGGTGGTCCTTGCAGGGTCGCCGGGCGGTCGATGAGCAGCAGGAGGCGTGGGTCCGCGTCACCGCGGTCAGGGGCGGCGAGGAAGCGGAGGCCGTCCTCGGCGAGCTCAATGGCGACGTGGTGCCAGGAGTCGTACGGGCAACGCTCCAGGTCGAACTCCTGCCGTTGGCCGTGCGTGGTCACACAGGCGTAATAGCGCCCATCCCCGCGTGTGATTACGGCGAGCTGGCACCAGTCACCCGGCCCCCAGTAGAGGAACAGAGCGTTCGCCCAACTGATCCCATTGCCAGGCTTCAGCACGGCCGCCGCCCGGATCAGGTCACACCCCAGGGGCCGCTGGAGGTGGGCGTAGGTGTTCTCCGCGGCGTGAATGCGGACCATGCCGTCCACGAGGGTCAAGCTGTTTCCATCTGACACATCGGTGCGCCACGCGGGCGCCAGGGTGTCGCCGTCGAACTCATCGAGCAGCGGTAGCGGGATGGGCGTGGCGGCATCAGGCATGACTTGCCCGGTGACCAGGAAGAATGACAACAGAGTCCACGTGAACATGCGTTATCCTTGGGCAGGGCTGTGCCAGTGCACAGCGAACCGGTCCCCGTTGATCCGTGTTGGCGGCAAGGTGCGGGCAGGGCATCATGGGAGCTTGCGACGGCACGGCGCCGTTACTCGTGGCGCAGCGCATCCACGGGATCCAGGCGGCTCGCCTTGAATGCCGGGTACAGTCCGCTGACGACGCCGACGATCGTCGCGGTGGCGAGCGAGGCGATGATCACGGTCGAGTTCACCTCGGTCTTGAAGTCGAGCAGTTTCAGCACGCTTTGCATGATGTCAGCGAACATCCAGCCCAGCAGCAGGCCCAGCCCGCCGCCGAG
This sequence comes from Phycisphaerales bacterium, assembly GCA_016716475.1. Lineage (NCBI taxonomy): Bacteria > Pseudomonadati > Planctomycetota > Phycisphaerae > Phycisphaerales > Phycisphaerales bacterium. Next base: position 543,566 of record JADJWG010000001.1, on the reverse strand, counting down.
CAGACTGATCACCAGCGCTTCGATCAGAAACTGAAGCAGGATATCACTGCGGCGCGCGCCCACCGCCATGCGTACACCAATTTCGCGCGTCCGCTCGGTCACGGAAACCAGCATGATGTTCATGATGCCGATGCCGCCGACGAGCAGACTGATACCGGCGATGCTGTAGAACACGACGCGCAGAATCAACATCACCTGGGTGATGTTCTGCAGCGCTTCCTCCTGGTTCAGGATGCGGAAGTCGTCCGCCTGCCCCGGGCGGATGCCGTGCGACCGGCGCAGCGAGCGCTGCACGTTCTTCTGCATCTCCGCCAGCCGCTCCGAATCGGACACGGCGATCGTCAGTCGGTTCAGCCATGGGCGGTTGAAGAAGCGCCGCAGGCCGGCCTCGATCGGGATAAAGACCGTCTGGTCGGCGTTGAGGAAACCGAGACTGCCGCGGCGCTCCATGACACCGATGATGCGGTAGCTCACGTTGCCCACGCGAATCGTCTGCCCCACCGCATCCGCGCCGCCAAATAGTTTTTCCGCCACCTTGGAGCCGAGCAGGGCCACCGTGGCGTCCGGATTGGTGACCTCGCTCGGGGCGAAGATGCGCCCGCCGGTCTGGGGCTTGTATTCGTGGATCTCGAAGTAGGCGGCCGACGTTGCGAGGACCGTCGCCTCTTCCGTCTTCTGGAAGTACCGCACCGTGGCTGCGCCGATCGCCTCCGGTGCAACACGGTCGAGGTCCTCACCCAATTCGCGCAGCAAATGGTCGATGTCGCTCATCTGCAGCGTCTGCGCCATTCCGGCCGATTGACCGCCCACCTGCACCTGTTCGGGAAATACGAACAGCACATTGGCGCCCAGCGAGCGAAAGCGGCTGAAGATGTCCTTGGACGCACCCTCCAGGATGGACATGGCCGCGACCACGGACGAGACGCCGATCAGTACCCCGAGCGTGGCCAGGAGCGAGCGCAGGAAGTGCGAATCGAGACTCCGCAGCGACGTCATGACGAGGCGCAGGTAGAACATGCGTTCCTAAGGCCGGGTTTTCCCGCGGTGCCTCCCGGTCGCGCCGCGCCAGCCCCCCAGCAGCGCGAGCCCGGCGAGCAGTTCGAGTCCGAGCATGCCGCACAGCGGCAGGGCGGGGAACAACGGGGTCGGTGGCTCGAACGCCGGGGCCCCCTGGGGGGCGCCGCGCTCCGCTTCAATTGCGTTCACGACGCGGGCCGCGCCGTCGCGATCCATCGCGCCTTCGAGCACTTGCATGACCGCTTCCAGCGGTAACCCGACGATCGCAACGACGCCGGCGCCGCCCGGTTGGTTCGTCAGGCGCGCGGTGACGGTCGCTTTCAGGCGGAAGGGCGTGCCCACCGTCGCGGTATAGTTGTAGTTCAACGCGATACGCGGAAACACGAACACGCGCAGTACGCCCAGGCGGGCGTCGAAACCGGCCAGGTTGAGGTCGAACACACCACTCGTCGGCATGCGCCCGGTGGCGGTGATGCTGACGCCGCGGTTGGGCTGCCCCGTCACCCGGTAGGCGCCCTGAAAGACGGTCTCGCTCGCCTGCCCGTCCTGTTCCTTCTCGATCTGCACGTCGAATACGATCTCGGCGCCCGTCAGGTCGCCCACGTGCGTGTCACCGAAAACGGCGAACGCGCCATCGAGGTACAATCGTCCGGTGGCGCGGGCGCTTGTGCCCACGGGGGCCAGCCCGAGCTCACCGAAGTTGTGCACGATCGCGCGCGTCTCAACAAGGGTGGCCTCTCCGACGTAGTTCACATCCTCTTCGAGACTGTTGAGTGCGATGCTCAATGCGAATTCGGCTGGGTTGCCGCTTGCGAAAGTCGTCGGATCGGCAAACTGCGCTGCCACCGCCGCCGCCGTGACCGCCTCCAGGTTCAGTTCACGCAAAGCGCGTTGCACCGGCAGCGGGCTCTCGGGAAAGCTGCCCGCCTCGCTGAGCGTGCGTTCCGTGACGCCGGCGGCGACGCGCTCCAGGCGCACAGCGACCGCCCCCGAGACGCTGACCAACTCCGCGGCGGCCGGTGCGCCGATCAGCAGCGCCAGCAGCAGGGCGTGCGGAAATCGCTGTGTCGGCCGGGCGGCCGACCGACGGGTGGTGGGCGGATTCCACGGGAACATCGCAGTTCTCCTTCGGCGCGGGCTGTGCGGAGCGGCGCTCGGCCCGCTGACCCCGCCAAAGGATAGGCCCGCCACGCTGCCCAAACAAGCGGTCCGATACCTGCTCCGGGCGACCCCCGCGCCGGCCGGGAAGTTTGGATGGTTTACCCCCGACCCGGCTCTGGCTCGCCCTTTCCGTCACCGCGCCCGCGGCTATACTTCCGGGCATCATGCACGCGTTTCTAGCTCTCCTGCAGCAATACCAGTATTTCGCGCTGCTTGCCTTTGCCGCGGCCGTGTTTCTTACGCCCGTTGCGATGCGGTTGGCGCAACGCTACGGGGTGCTCGATATCCCCGACCAGGTGCTCAAGCCGCATGCCCGGCCGACGCCCTATCTCGGGGGGACGGCCATCGCCGCGGCTTGGGCGCTGACGCTGACGGCCGCCATGCTGGCCGGGGTGGTGGCGGACTGGCACCGGTTGTTGCCGATCCTGCTGGGCGGGCTGGCGATGTCCGTCCTCGGCCTGGTGGACGATGTACGGCAGGTCTCGCCGAAGATCCGGCTGCTGGTGGGGACGGTCATCGTGCTGGTTACGATCCTCGCGAGCCAGGCCGGTGTGCGCGTCGCGGAGGCCCTGTTACATGGGGCGCGGACGGTGACCGGGTGGGAGTGGCTCGTCGTGCCGGAACTGGTCGGCGTGGTGCTGTCGGTGGCGTTCGGCGTATTCATCGTGCTGGGAGCGTGTAACTCCGCCAACCTGATCGACGGACTGGATGGGCTGTGCAGCGGGGTGACCAGCATCATTGCCCTCGGCTTTTTCCTGTTGGCGTCGCACCTGGCGGTGTGGGAGTACAGCGCCACGGGGGACCCGCTGCGGCTCATCCTGGCCACCGCGATGTTCGGCGCCGCGCTCGGCTTTCTTCCGTGGAATTTCAACCCGGCGAAGATCTTCATGGGGGATGCGGGCAGTGTCCTGCTGGGCTTCAACTGCGGCATGCTGATGCTGCTCTTCGCCGAGCGCCCGGGTGTGCTGCGCTGGTTCCTGGGCGCGCTGGTGATCTTCGCGCTGCCGGTCTTCGACACGGCCCTGGCGATGTTCCGCCGCTGGCGGGCGGGGCGCTCGATCTTCGAGGGGGACCGCAGCCATTTCTACGACCAGCTTGTGCAACGCGGGCTCAGTGTGCGGCAGACAGTCCTGGTGTGCTACGCGCTCGCGATTTTCTTCGCGGCCTGCGGCCTGCTGGCGATCTGGATGCACGGTGGTGCGCCGGGCGAGGCGGGCCCCGTGATCCGCACGCGCTACCTGGTGTTGCTGTATGTTGGGCTGGCGGTCGTGTCGGCGACCGCGGCCTGGCGGGCTGGGCTCACGAACCCCGAGGAGCGTAAGGGGCGGCGCGCGGACGAGTCCCAGTCCTAGCCCGGGTGGAGGCGTGGCGGTGGCAGTCCGCCGATCGTCCCGGCCTGCTCGAACAGCCAGGCCGACGCCCGGCCGCCCTGCGACCCGCCCAGGCCCGCGAGGTCCAGGCCCCAGGACAGCGCCCGCAGCGGCTCGTCCGGCTCGGCCGCCAGGATGTCGAACTCCAGCAGCATCCGCCACCCCGACCAGAGGAACCGGCGATCCAGCGACGGAGTACCCGCCCAGCCGCTCGCCTGCTCGTCCCACGGCGTCACGGTCTTCCGCACCCGCCGCCAGGATGAATCATACCCGAAATCCACCTGGCTCATCCCGGCCGCCTCCGTGCCCGCGATCGGCCGGGCCGCCACGAGGCGGTTCTCGGCATCCCAAGGAACTGCAACCGGTCGCCGCGGCCGCCACCTCATCGTTTCACCCACCTCGGCTCGCTTGCGGAACCACACAAATGCTATCCAGTGGATGCCGGAATCATGCTCTGGAGGTCCTCTGCGAACATCAATAGAGCATGTCGGACAACCAACACGCCCGTGAAGGAGGCGCGAAAGCCCGATCCAAGCGCTTCTGCGAGAGGTCCTCCGCGACTCGAGGGGAATGCTGGCCAAACTACATCTGCCTGAATCTCGAACCACTCTCGCGTGCCGGGGACGCCCCGCACGCGCACGATCACCGCTCCTTCGGCATCGGACAGACATGCTTCGCCTACCAGTGCGCGCGCTAATGCCGCAGACTGTCGCCTGAACTCTGAGACCGTCTCGTCGGTTGCATGGAACTCGAGGGCGATCGCGCCAGGCATAGGGCACCGAATCTCCGCGCGCACGCGCACGATAAGATCGTCGCGCATTACCCTCTCGATTGCGAAATCCAGCTTTGCCGGTGCGTCAGAGTATTCACCGTGTAGTTCAATCGACATGGGCATCTCCGAGGCCGACTCAAGGCGGGGGTGGCTGTTCATAAGCTTTGCCCATTCCCGTGCGATGTGCCTTAATGCACATGGTACCACTTCGAATAGTGTGGCAGCAATTGCAGCATGAGATCGTATACATGCGCGCCACACTCGCTTCCGGATATCCGCGCACGGTGATAAAATTGACCCAGCAGTAGTACACGGTACCTGACGATCCCAGACGTGCGCAGAGAGTTGATGGACCTCCGGGGCGGCAGTTTGCGCTGATCGGACGGCTCTTTTGCGCCTCCTGTGCGGCTTTCAGAAGCACGACGGGCTCCGGCGTGCTGTGGCCCGTGCAGTACGGCCACGAAGGGTGTCTGCTCTTGCATAGCACACGGCAGCACCGGCGCGCCGCTTCTCGTGCAGCGGACTTCGTAGCCTCCACAGCCGCTTGTGCCGCCGCCCTTAGGGCATCGTCAATTGCCTGCCGACATGGAGGCGATGCCAGACATGCGGCTAGGGTGAGCCCGAATGATGCGGCGACGGCTTGGGCCGTTGTCAATGCCGCACCGCCAACAATCACAACCGGCACTGCTCGTCCGTCCGGATCATACAGCCCCGCAGGGCCGTTCAGGGCATATACAAAGAGATGAAGCCCCCCCTCCTCCTCAATCGGATCCCTCGTCAGCCACCGCCCCATGCTCGCGGAGTACGGCCGGAAGAGCCAATTTCCCAGCCCCGTTTCATCGTCCCACTGCTTCGTGCTGAAGCGCCAGGCGTTGTCGGCGGCGTAGTCGCCCTGGGCCTTGGTCACGCCGCCGTAGGGGTCGTACTCGTAGCGGGCGGCGAGCGCGGCCCCGGGCTGCTGGGCATCGTGCGACCAGTCCACCACCTGCCCCACGTTGCCCAGCGCATCGTACAGGTAGACGTAGTCCACCGGATCGGCCGGCGACGGCCCGCCGCTCAGGTCGTACTGCCGCACGGCCAGCAGCCCGCCGATCGTGCCCGCAGATTCGAGCGAGTTCACGGCGCCGTTCAGACCCGCGAGGTCCAGGCCCCAAGTGAAACTCCGCAGCACGGCTTCCCCGCCGCTCGCCGGCACGTCCGTCTCCAGCAGCATGCGCCAGCCGGACCAGAGGAACTTGCGGTCCAGCGCCGGCGCGCTCGCCCAGTCGCTCGTCTGCGCGTCCCACGGCGTCACGGTCTTCCGCACCCGCCGCCAGGACGAATCATACCCGAAATCCACCCGGCTCATCCCGGCCGCCTCCGTGCCCTCGATCGGGCGCACCGTCACGAGCCGGTTCTCGCCGTCCCAGTCGTAGGCGACCGAGGGACCGGTCCAGCCGGCGGCCGTACCGTAGCCGGTGATGTCGGACACCGTGACCACGCCGTCGCCGTTGAATGCGCGGGTGCCTGCAAGGCGTACGTGGCGGTGTCACGGAGGCACCTGGTGCCCTGGACGGTTAGCATTATGTTGCCGCTCTTGGTCGTGACGCCGCAGCGCGATCGTGTCAAGCACTTTCTGCGCAGCACGCGAGACTTCCGCATCAGCTGATCTCGTCGCTTGCTCAAGGAACGTAATCGCCTTCGCGCGATGAGTTTCGATCTCAGCGAGTACGCTTGCTGCCTCCACTGCGTGGCGATCGGCTGCTCCAAGCCGCGCCACCAGATGATCCAACGCTCCGTCCTCCTCTCTCAGTGACCAGATCTCCATGCCTGCGAATACTCTTACCCATGCGTGTTCACCGGCTGCCGCGACAAGAAGCTCCTCGACTGCTTCGCTTAGCAGCCCCATGCGCGCCTGCTGCTTCCCCAGCGTAAGCCGCGCGGCTGGATGCTCAGACTGCTCCAACAAACAGACCATCCTGTCGCGGTAGCGCTGACTCAGATCAGCATCTTGTTCGCCCAGAAGATAATCCCATACCAACCATTCCGTGAAGTCGATCTCATCCACGTGATCACACACGTACTCTAGGTACTCGCTACTTTCGAGAAGCAACAGTATGTAACCAATGGTCTGCCGGCGTTGTAACTCCCGCGTGCTACGGAGAATGCCGACGAGATTCTCGCGCGACGAAGCAAAATCCTGTGCCCGGAGACGCGCATTCACGGGGTGGGTGGCGAATCGGCCGCCAATATCACTTACGCTGATTAGAGTTGTCATACGCAACTCGGAATCAAGCGGGTCGCGTGCCTCACACCCACCGCCGCAGCCCGTGCACCAAAGGGCCGCGACACAAGCGAGAGCAAGTACTGACCAATTGTAGTCTCGCGTCGTCATGGACAATCCTCGCAACATGCGTTGAGTATCTGCGCATTGAGTCCATCCGGGCGTTGCCCAGTTAGGAAGACATTCTCGACTTCGCTTGAGACTGTTGTCGCTTGACCCTCTGCCGACAGAGTAGCCGTACCAATCACATTCCAGAAAGTAGTTCTCCGTTTGCAGTCGACGGTGAATGTCATACGAGCGTTTGATGTGTAGCGGAGGTCGAATGGGATGATACTGTAGAGCTCGTTGACGAAATCCCAGAACCCGCGAGGAGCGCGCCCCATATCTGTTGACACAACGCCGTCGATTGTTCCGATTACGTAGCCGCGTTTTCGTATCAGGTCATCGCGCGTGTTGCACGCAGTTACGATGTCACTGCCGCGAAGCAGCTTTCGGTAGCCCTCAAAGACCGTCTTTCCAACCCATCCAATCCAAACGCCCATGATCTGATTCTGGATGAGATGCTGCGCTGCCTTGAGTCGGTAACCCGCCATTTGCTCCGGTGTGTATCGCCCCTGAGCGATGTTGGCGCGGAACGCATCCTTGGACACCCATTTGCCCGTCAGGACGTCGCGAATCTTGCTGCCGCGACCGCTCGGATCGATCACAAACCACCGGCGACCGTCCGTATCGACGTAGAGCGTAACCTCGTTGCTGAGAAATGCGTACAGATTCAGGCCGCCAGCTTCTTCAATTGGATCCTCGCTCATCCACCTCCCGATCACGGCGTCGTAGTACCGGAATCCCCAGTACCCCAGCCCCGTCTCATCGTCCCACTGCTTCGTGCTGAAGCGCCAGGCGTTCTCGGACGCATACGGACCTTCGGCCTTCGTCACGCCGCCGTAGGGGTCGTACTCGTAGCGGGCTGCGAGCGCGGCGCCGGGCTGCTGGGCATCGTGCGACCAGTCCACCACCTGCCCGACGTTGCCCAGCGCGTCGTACAGGTAGACGTAATCCACCGGATCGGCCGGCGACGGCCCGCCGCTAACGTCGTACTTGCACACGGCAAGCAGCCCGCCGATCGTCCCGGCCTGCTCGAACAGCCCGGCCGATGCCCGGCCACCCTGCGACCCGCGCAGGCCCGCGAGGTCCAGGCCCCAGGACAGCGCCCGCAGGGGCTCGTCCGGCTCGGCCGCCAGGATGTCGAACTCCAGCAGCATCCGCCACCCCGACCAGAGGAACCGGCGATCCAGCGACGGAGCACCCGCCCAGTCGCTCGCCTGCTCGTCCCACGGCGTCACGGTCTTCCGCACCCGCCGCCAACCCGAATCATACCCGAAATCCACCCGGCTCAACCCGGCCGCCTCCGTGCCCGCGACCGGCCGTCAATCACCCGCTGATCCTTCCGACCGTTTTGCAGAATGAGCGGGAAGGACTATGCTACTCCCCAAACCACGGCCGGGCGTGCCGGGCGGTGCCTTGTGCGGTCGGCCCGGCTTCCGGGTAGCATACACCGTTTCGACGCCGGCCGGCGGACCCTGTGCCGACGGATCCGGCGCCCCGGACATCCGAAGCGAGACCCGGCGGCACCGCGGCCACGCGTTCGTGGATCTGCGCGGGTCGTCAACGGGCGGCTAGGGTGCGAGCCGGCGGTGCCCTTCGCGCAGCAGTCGCTCCGTCTCCTCCCACCCGATGCACTCGTCCGTGATTGACACGCCATGTTGCAGTTTGGTGCGGTCACCGTCGAGCTTCTGACTGCCAGGGAACAGGTGGCTTTCCAGCATCGCGCCGATCAGGTGCGGGCTGCCTGCCAACCGCTGCTCGATCACGCTCCACCACACCTTGTGCTGGTTCTGGTACTTCTTGTCCGCGTTGGCGTGGCTGCAATCGACCATGACCGCCTCGGGCAACCCGGCCGCGCGCAGCGCCGCTACGGCCTCGGCGACATGGGCCGCATCGTAGTTTGGGCCGCTGCGCCCGCCTCGCAGGATGATGTGGCCCCACGGGTTGCCGCGCGTATCGATGACGGCGGTCATGCCGTTCTCGTCAATCCCGAGGAAACTGTGGGAGTGCCGCGATGCCGCGAGCGCATCGAGTGCCACCTGTAAGCTTCCGTCGGTGCCGTTCTTGAGGCCGACCGGCATCGACAGACCACTGGCCATCTGCCGGTGGGTCTGCGATTCCGTCGTCCGCGCTCCGATCGCGCCCCACGACACAAGGTCGGCGGTGTACTGCGGGATGATCGGGTCGAGCATCTCGGTGCCCGTACCGAGTCCAAGCTCCGACACATACAACAGAATCTTGCGGGCGCGCCGGATCCCGGTCTCCATGTCGAAGGAGCCGTCGAGGTGCGGATCGTTGATCAGGCCCTTCCACCCGATCGTCGTGCGTGGCTTCTCGAAGTAGACCCGCATGATGATCAGCATGCGATCGGCGAGATCGTGTGCCAGCACCGCCAGACGGTCGGCATACTCGCGGGCCGCATCATCGTCATGGAGCGAGCAGGGGCCCACGACGACCAGCAGCCGCGGGTCCCGGCCGGCAAGGATGCCCTTGATCGCTTCGCGTGATTCCACGATTGTGCGATTGGCGGCCACCGTCATGGGCAGGTCGCGCTTGATGTGCCGAGGGTACACCAGGGTTCGCGTGCGGATGACGTTGAGATTCTGCGTGGGCTGGGTGATGCTGGGCGTCGGCTCCTCGGGCCACTGGCCGACCGAATGCCGTACGCTGCCGCCCCACCCGCCGCCACGACGTCTCGCAAGTTCCCGCATGACAACTCTTTAGCGCGCGGGCGTCACGGCCCGACCCACACAGGTCGGCGGCCGCGAAGGGCCCGCTGAACGGTATCCAGCCCCACCATGACATTATGCGGTGGTAGCGGGCCGGGGCCAAACAAAAATCTTTCAATCGTTTCGGACCATACGGGCATGAGGGTAATGACGCGCACTGCCGGGTGGCCTCCCTTGCCCCCCGACCTCCGATCCTCACCGCCCTTGTGACCGTCCCGTCTGGCTTCTGAGCTGCTGGCGGGTCCCCCCGGCCGGTGGGAATTTCGCGCGGGAGCGATACAATGCCCGGTCTTCGGCTTCCGGGTCTACCTGCCCCGCCGGGCCGGTCGGTCGCGATGCGGCCCACCAGGCCCCGGGCGCGATCGTTGAAAAGGGACGCAGCAGATGTTCGAGTTCAAACTTCCGGATTTGGGCGAGGGTGTCCACGAGGGGCAGGTCGTCAACGTGCTGGTCAAAGAAGGTGACATAATCGACGAGTACCAGCCCATGCTGGAGGTCGAGACCGATAAGGCCGCCGTCGAAATTCCCTCCCCCAAGGCCGGAACCGTATCCAAGGTTCATGTCGAGCCGGGTCAGACCGTCAAGGTGGGCCAGGTGCTGCTTGCCATCGACGATGGCGCCGCAACCAAGACAGGGCAGAAGGGAACCCCGGCCGAGCCAACCGCGAAGAGCGCCAAAACTCCGCAGGAAACAACGGCCCCGTCCAAGGCCGGCAAGCAGGAAGCCCCGACCAGGGAGCACGCTAAAGAAGAGCCGCAGGAAGCCCCAGCGAAGTCCGCTCGGACAGCCGTCACGCGCTCTTCCGACGAGCCGGTCGCAGCCGCCCCGGCCGTACGGAAACTGGCCCGCGATCTCAAGATCGACATCCATCTCGTCACTGGAACGGGTCCGAACGGCCGTGTCCTGAAGGAGGATGTTGAACGCTTTGTCCAGGAGGGTGGGACGGCTCCGGTGGGCGCGTCGGCGGGGTCACCCGGCCTGCCCGCCATCGACATCGAGCTACCCGACTTCAGCAAACATGGGCCGATCCGTCGTGAAGCCGTGCCGCAGATCCGCAAGACGATTGCCCGCCAGATGACGAGGGCCTGGCTGACCGTGCCGCGCGTGACGCACTGCGACACGGCGGACGTAACGGAGCTGGAGCGCAATCGTAAGCAGTACAATACCGCAGCGCGCGAAGGGCAGGCGAAGCTCACCATGACGTCGATCGTCGTGAAGGCCGTCGCGGTCGCCCTCCGGTCGTATCCCAACGTGAACGCGAGCTACGACGCGAAGACCGAGGAGATCATCTACAAGGACTTCGTGAATCTCGGTATTGCGGTCGATACTCCCCGTGGGCTGGTCGTGCCCGTGTTGAAGGATGCAGACAAGAAGTCGCTGCCGCAGATCGCCATCGAGCTTGGTGACATCAGCGACCGGGCGCGGAGTGCGAAATTCGAGGTGAACGATCTGCGCGGTGCGACCTTCAGCATCACGAATGTCGGCGCACTTGGCGGAACGTACCTCACCCCGATGGTCAACACGCCCGAGTCGGCGATTCTGGGGCTCGGACGGGCGAAGCTGGAGCCGGTCGTCCACGACAACCAGATCGTGCCGCGGCTGATCATGCCGCTGTCGCTCTCCTTCGACCACCGCATCATCGACGGCGCCGATGCCGCCCGCTTCACGACCGATGTGATTCGCTCGCTGGAAAACCCGCTGCGGCTCATCAGTCTGTAGTCGCGGAGGTGCAGGGCGTTCGGTAGAGACGTGGTGGCTGGCTGCGGTTGCCGGCGGCAACGCACTGAATACCGCAGGGTGTCCGCCGCATGTGCGCAGCCAGTCCGCACGTGATGGCCTGCTACAAGCGCGCCGTCACTCCTGCCCCTCTTTCCACATCGCGTGCAGGACACCCACAACCACCTGCGTCGCGTCCGCCGGAGTCTGCGGATTCGCCTTCTTGAACGGCTCATGGTGGGAATTCAGCAGGAGCGCGTCCGCACACATTCCCGCCTGCGCCAGGACGTAGAGGTGAATACCCACCACGCGCCCCTGTCCGTCGACAAGGTACTCGGGCAGAACGGCGTAGTCCGTGTCGATCGGGTGTGCGGTCAGCCAGGCCTGGAACTCGGCGAGACTGTCGCGCAGCATCTTCGCCTGGTTCATGCCCGGTTTACCGCTGAGCGGGGATCTCCGCCTGGCCGACAGTCACCGCGCCGAACTGCTCGGAACGCAGGTACTCGGCGAGTGTCTGCGCGGCCGCTGTGTCGTAGCCACCCTGCCGACCGTCGCGCAAAAAGGCGGGAAAGACCGTGAAGCTGGTCGTACCGAGTTGCTCATGCAGCTTCGCATGCGCACCATCGTCGACCACGCCACCGCAACCACCGAGGATGAATGCCGTCGCGCCTGTGAGCAACAGCAACAGGCCACCGGTAGCCGCCACCATTTTCCTGGATTTCATCCGTGTTCTCCCATGAGGGGGTAAGGGGACCGGTATCAAGTATGCCACGAATTCGCACGGGTGGTGTTGGAAGGTGTGCGACGAGTGTAGAAGGTGATTCAGGGGGCCGGGCGGCTGGGTATTCAGATGAGCGCGCCGGCCCCCCGGTCGATTTCCGCGCTGCTGCCGGAAAGCACGCGGCGCGCGCCCTCTGCCGCTCCGCGACCTTACACGGTACCATGCCCGGTCCACCGGGCGGGGTGGGCCGGATACCGCGGCCGCCACGGGCATTGTCCCACGAGAACGGCGGCCTTCACAGGAGGATGAGCGTGGTAGTTGGTGAACTCACGGAACAGACAGACCTGCTGGTCATCGGTGGTGGTCCGGGTGGCTATGTGGCGGCGTTTCGGGCGGCCGACCTGGGGCTCGAAACCACCATCGTCGAAACGAACCCGCTGCTTGGGGGCGTTTGCCTCCGCGAGGGCTGCATCCCGTCAAAAGCACTACTGCACGTCGCTCACCTGATCGACAGTGCTGCGCACGCGCGTGATTTCGGCCTCAAGTTCGGCGCGCCCGAGATCGACCTTGCGAAGCTGCGCGGTTGGAAAGAAAGCGTGGTTCAGAAACTCTGCGGCGGAGTGAACCAGCTCGCCAAGGGCCGCAGTGTTCGGATCATCCAGGGCACTGCCCGTTTTGAGGATTCCAAGACGGTGCGCATCGAAGGCGGCGAAGTGAGCCGCCTGAAGTTCAAAAACTGCATCATCGCCAGTGGTTCACGCCCCAAGCGCCTTCCGGAGAAGCTCCTCGCGGCGGATTGCGTGATTGACTCGACCGGTGCGCTCGCACTGAGCCATGTGCCGAAAACGCTGCTGATCATCGGGGCCGGTTACATCGGCCTCGAACTGGGACAGGTCTACGCCGCACTCGGCAGCCAGGTCACCGTGATCGAAGCATTGGACCGCGCGCTCGCGGGTGCGGACGAAGATCTTGCCCGGCCGCTGCTCCAGCGCCTCAAGAAACAGTTCGTGGCGCTGCACACCGGCGTCAAGCTGGAGGGCGCCCGGCGTATCGGTGACGAGATTGAAGTGCGCTACACCCTCGGCGGAAAGACCGAGACGCAGCGCTTCGCACAGGTACTCGCATCGGTGGGGCGCCAGCCGAACACCGACCGGCTCGGTCTCGAAAACACCAAGGTGGTCGTTACCGAGCGCGGCTTTATCGAGGTCGATGAGCAGCGCCGTACGGCCGACCCGAAGATCTTCGCCATTGGCGATGTCGCGGGCGACCCCATGCTCGCCCACAAAGCCAGCCGCGAGGGCATTGTCGCGGCCGAGGTGATCGCCGGCCACAACACCGCCTTTGACGTGCGGGCCATTCCGGCGGTGGTGTACACCAGCCCGGAGCTCGCGTGGTGCGGACTGACCGAGGCCGAGGCGAAGGCCGCCGGCAAGGACATCAAGGTCGGCAAGTTCAATTGGGGCGCGTCGGGCCGCGCCATCGCGATGGGCCGGGCCGAGGGCCTGACCAAAATCGTCGCGGATGCTACCTCTGGCCGCATTCTGGGGGTCGGCATCGTCGGTGAGCACGCCGGCGACCTGATCTCGGAAGCGGTGCTCGCGCTCGAGATGGGTGCAACCGCCGAGGACATCGCGCTTGCCATTCACCCGCATCCGTCCACCTCGGAGACGGTCATGGAAGCGGCCGAAGGCGTGCTTGGCAGTGCGATTCACATGTTGAAAAAATAACCCACTGCACAGCAACAAGGAGCGCCTGAACGTGGGAACGTGGGTACGAGGGTACGAAGGGGCGCGACCTTTGCTTCTGCGGTGCCCCGCCGCACTGCCGCTTTCTCTGGCGGTTGCCGCAGCCCTTTGGGCAACCGGCTGCGAAACAACCGGTCCCGTATCGACCGACGGGGACGGGGCGGGTGGGGTGCGCCTCTCGCCGCGCCTGCAGCGGATGCAGCGCTATTATCCCGACTTGGCCGGTGGTCGCTTTATCAGTCTGGCGGATTTTGAAACTCCCGGTCAGGAGCTGCTCTTTCGCACGGTCGACGTTCACGGCGCCGACACGAACACCCAACCCGCGCTCTCCATTCTCCGCAGCCGCGACGAAACCGGCGCCGGCGGTCTCAAGGCCATGCTACGGCCGGGCGACATAGTAAGATTTGACGGGCGACGTTCGCGGGAATTGGCCCTGGTGCGGGACTGGCAGGCCTACCCGCTGCTGATCGCCAGCGTGTTCAGCCCGGCGGAGGGCGTACTTCTGGCAGTCGGCATCGAGAGCGGCAGCACCAGTGTGTTGCGGTGGGAGCAGGTCGCGCGGCTCGCGAACGGCTGGAACCTGCTGCGCATCGATGTCGCCTCGGTTGGGGCGCGCATCCATCTCACCGATGTGCGTGCCATCACCTTCCACTTGCCGGAAAGCACGCAGGACACGGACCTCTACATCGACGACGTCGTGCTCGCCGACAACACGACCGACCGCAGCCCGGTAGACACTACCGGCGGCGGGTTGTACGCCCGGGAACGCGGCCGCCGCCTGTATGTCGGCTTGCGCGACCGCTTCGAAATCGGCTTTCTCGATGGCCGCATCGTGGAGTGGCGCGCCGGCGGTGAACCGCGCAGCACCCGCGGTGCTCAATTTGTACAATCCGAGAATCTCGCCGACGAGGACGGGCTCGGACCGCTGCCATTCGTCGTGGGACCGGCGGAGTTCACGGAACCCCAGCCGCGGGCAGTCTTGCCCAGCCCCACGGTGGCCGAGTGGTGGTCGGCGCTCGATGCGCAACAGCTTGTGGAGGCGTCCGCTTTTCGAGTAGTGGTCGCGGGCGGTCAGCGCGCTGACACTACTGAAGCGGCTACCGGCGGTCACACCTGGCGCTACGTCATTTACCCTTGGGGCAGTGTCTATGTTGAAGTGACCACGCGCCTTGCGCCGGAGGCGTGGGCCCCGCCCTCACTGGGCTATCTTGTATCCGTTCCCGTGGAGCAGGGTTTCCGCTATGTTCCGCCGCCTGGTGCCGGCCCGGCCGTCGAGTCGACCCAGTTCGTACTTTTCAGCCGGCCCGGCCGTGACAAGGCCGACCTCCTCTGGACCTGGATGCCCGACCTCGGCCGCCAGCGCGCCTGGCCGGATCCCGCGGCTCGGCGAGTCCGCGTGGTTGCCGGGATACTGCCCGCCGATGACGAAGTGCGAAGCACGCACCTGCTGCGAATCTGGCCCTGGGACATCGACGATGCCCCCGAAGCGGCAGGGCTCGCGAGTGATTACCGCACGCCGGCTGAACTGCCGGTGCGCACCGGTCGCCTGGTGACGGATGCCTCGGGGGATCAGGACGGCGATGGATTCAACGAGGCCGAAGGGTGCTACGAGCTTGCCCCGGAAGGGGGCGTCCTGCGGGTGACTTTCGAGCCCGGCCGACACGTGCGGTTCGATCCCGTGCTGCGTGTGCATGAAACGGCCCATCGTCGCTGCTGGGTTTACGCCCGCGGGCGCGCCGTCGACACAATCGGTCGCGATGCAGCAGGCAATCTCCTCATCTGGCTGGAGCGTACGATTTCCGCACCGCTCGCCATCGAGGTCCACCTCGGAGAGTAGCGCTCGCGCCTAGCCCGCCAGCGAGCCCATCGGGTCCCACGCCGGCAGCACGATCGGCTCCTCCTCGAATGCGGCGCGCAACTCGTCCGGCAGGTAGCGCCGGTGCGCGGCGATCTCGAACATGTGCTCGTCGAACCAGGAGTCATTCATGATGAAGAAGCCTTTCTGTCCGAGCTCGTCGCCCCAACTGTTCTCCACCCGCCAGCGCCGCGGTCGACCATCGACCACGTCCACGCCGGTGAACAGCATGGCGTGGTTCATGGCCGTCTCGTGATACAGCAGCCGCTCGGCCTTCGTCAGTGAGAACGTGGTGTTGTAGACGCCCGCGAAATCGAACAGCCGCTCGTCCCACAAACCCAGGTCGCGGCGCATCATCTTGCCGGTGTCGCAGCCAAACCAGACCGGTTCACCCTCGACGATGGTGCGCTGGGCGATTTCCTTCATCAGGGCGATGTCCACGTTCAGATACTTGACCCTCCCGCCGCCGACTACATTGCCGAGAAACTCGACGGTGTAGGTGCGGCCCATCGGGCTCGTCGGGCGGGGGTCATGCACCAGACACACGTACTCGTCCAGCGGCAGCTTGACGTAGCGCTGGGCGAAATCACGCGGCGTCAGCTCCCCGTCGCGGTGGAAGCCGCGGTCCTTGTCCTGCCATTGCCACAAAAAACGCTCGGGCGGCGTACCGAGGTGAATGCAGAGGATGCGGTGCACGGCCGCGAGAATCCCATCCTTTTCAGTCCGCAACCCAGCCGTGTCCGTGCCGGCCGCGTGGGCGTTTCGCAGCGTGCGAGCCCCCTCGCGCAACTTCGCGAGCAGCGTGAGGTTCATCTGGCGCGTATCGGAGGAACTGTGCGTTTCGGGCATGAAGACCTTTGGGCACACCCCATGCTTCTGCACGACATTGACGAACATGTTCCATTGCCCGCCATCGTCAAGCGGCCGGTCGAGCAGGTAGGCGACGGTGCGGTCGTCGAGCGGACGATCGGCGGTGGTGAGGATGGCTTCGAGGAAGTGGTTGGCCCGCTCCAGCTTGTCCCAGAACAGCGTGAAGTTCTGGCTGAATTCAAAGTTCTTCACATTGAGCTGGCGCAGCGCCCCGGCGCGGAACAGGTTGAGGCCCGCGAACATCCAGCAGCGCCCCGACATTTTCTGATTCGTCGCCTCCCAATCGTCGAGCAGGTGGGAGAAGCTGTGATCCATCGTGGTCACAATGCGGCGGTCCAATGCCACGTCGACCACCGGAACCTGCGTCACCGCGTTCTGGGCGCGGCGGGCGGCCGGGTCGGCTTCGAATGCGGCAAAGAGCGCATGAATGCGGTCGGGTGTTAGCGCGGCCACCGGGTCATGCAGCAGCATGCGGTACTCCTCAGCAGGGGGGTTCATGTCGTTGCGGCATTGTACGGGATCAGGGCGGGGACACTCCTGGAATCATGGTCACACGAGAGGATTGCGCTGGGGGGTGGCGCCTCCAACAGGCGACCCGGTTGAACCCGTCCACGCAGCCCTGTGAAACGTGGTACAATCTGCCTGCGTGGAGTGGGCCAGGCGACCGCCGGAGTGCCTCGCGCACACCGGAGGAAAGTCCGAACTGGACAGGGCACGGTGGTGGCTAACGGCCACCGGGCGCGAGCCCAGGGAAAGTGCCACAGAAAACACACCGCCGACGTATGGCGCTGCGGCGCCGTGCGGGCAAGGGTGAAAAGGTGCGGTAAGAGCGCACCGCGCGACTGGTGACAGTCGTGGCAGGGTAAACCCCACCGCCAGCAAGCCCAAATAAGGGGCGATGAGCCGGCCCGGCTCGCTACCCAGCCCCGGGTAGGGTGCACGAGCCCGTCGGTAACGGCGGGCCCAGATGAATGGTCGCCACCCGCTCCGGCGGGGACAGAATTCGGCTTACCGGCCCACTCCGCGTTTCTTGTCTTGCCTGTTCATCCCGCGCAATACAGCGGCAGGCCGCGTCAAATGACGCAACCTGCCGCGTGTGCCAGCTTGCGCTGCGCTACCCGAGTTGCAGCCACTCGCCGATCTGCGGCGCGTATTTCACGATCAGGCCTGCGAATACGACCGACACCATGCTCATCAGCTTGATGAGGATGTTCAGACTCGGTCCCGAAGTGTCCTTGAACGGATCGCCGACGGTATCACCCACAACGCCGGCCTTGTGCACCTCACTGCCCTTGCCGTAGATGATCGTTTCCGGGAAGCCCGCGGCCACCGCCTGCTTCGCCCGGCTCACCAGTTCCGCCCGGATGTTCTGCGGCAGCCGCTCCTGCACCGCCGGGTCATTGATGACCTCCACGGCCGTCAGTTTGCCGAAAGTTTCGATCAACTTTTTCGCGTTGTCCCAAGCACCACCGGCGTTGGCCATGAAGATTGCGACCGCGAAGCCGCTCGTCAGGCCGCCGACCAGCAGGCCCATCACACCCGGCACGCCCAGCACCAGTCCAACCGCCACCGGTACCGCGATCGCCAGCAGCGACGGCACGATCATCTCGCGCTGCGCCCCTGCCGTTGAAATGGCCACGCAGTCCGCGTAGTTCGGATACCGCTGCCCATCGACGTCCACGCGTCGTGGCCAGTTGTCCGGATTCTGCACGAAGGCCTCGTCCTTGCCGCTGTTCCGCAGGTACTGGCGGATCTTCTCGAACTGTCGCCGACACTCGATCATCATCCGGTTGGCTGCGCGGCCCACCGCCTTCATCGTGAGGGCGCAGAACAGGAAAGTCAGCAGCACACCGGCGAAGGCGCCGCACAGCACGCGCGGATTCATCAGCGTCACGTTGTAGAAAGTCATGAACTGCTGCATGGACGCCTGCCGCACCGGTACGAGCTTCAGTTCCGCATCGCTACCCGGCAACGGCGTGAGTCGCACGTAGCCGTCCTCTTTACCGAGTTGGTGGCCAAGCGGGAGCCGTGTCCGGCTCTCCTTCATCGCTTTCATCTGGTCCAGGGCCTTGTCGGGCAGTTCGTCCATGTTCAGGATCATGTACGCCTTGAACGCGCCGATCTCATTGCCGACGCCGATCCGGCTCGCGAACTTGCCGTGCCCGATGTAGAGGGCCTCGTCGGGCACCGGCCGTGTGAATTCGCTCGCCACGACCGCCCGCGACTCGAGCAATTGCCCCGTGCGCACCTCCTCAATGTACGCGGCCAGCAACGCCAGCGCCGTCAAGGCCGCCGAGCCGATCGCGAAACCCTTGCCGGTTGCCGCGGTGGTGTTGCCGAGCGAGTCGAGCGCATCCGTCCGCTTCCGGACTTCGGGCCGCTGGCCCGTCATCTCCGCGTTCCCACCGGCGTTGTCCGCAATCGGTCCGTACGCATCTGTCGCCAGAGTGATGCCGAGTGTTGCGAGCATTCCGACTGCCGCAAAGCCGACACCGTAGAGCCCGAGCATGAATTCACTGGCACCCCCGGCGAGGACGAACGCCGCCATGATCGCAATGATGATGGTCAGCAGCGCCGCCCAGGTGCTCTTCATGCCCTCGGCGATGCCCGCAATGATGATCGTGGCCGGGCCGGTGATGCCTTGCTCGCTGATCCGCTTCGTCGGGCTGTAGTCGTAGCTGGTGTAGTATTCCGTGGCCTTGCCGATGATCACGCCCGCAAACAGGCCGCTCACCATCGCCAACCAGATGCCCCACCATCGGACCGTGTAGAGTACTTCTTCGCCTTCTTTGACTTCGATGTTGCCCAGCAGCAGCCAGCACACCAGCGCGCCGGCCACCGCGATCATCAGACTGCTGCCGTTGATGCCGCGATTGAGCGCGCCCATGAGTTGGGCCATGTTCGCGCCTTCCTCCGTCCGCACGAGGTAGATCCCCGCGATGGACAGCAGGATGCCGATTCCCGCCAGCAGCATCGGTGCAGCCAGAAAGCGGATCGCCGCCTCCGCCTGACCCGCGCCGCCATGTCCAAAGAGCGCGGCGGCGGCCGCCACGCCGAGCGCTGCCGTGGCAAGGATCGAACCCGCATACGACTCGTACAAATCCGCGCCCATGCCGGCCACGTCGCCGACGTTGTCGCCAACGTTGTCCGCGATGGTGGCCGGGTTGCGCGGATCGTCCTCCGGGATCCCCGCCTCGACCTTGCCGACCAGGTCCGCGCCGACGTCGGCCGCCTTGGTGTAAATCCCGCCACCGACGCGCGCAAACAGCGCTTGTGTTGAGGCCCCCATGCCGAAGGTCAGCATGATGACCGTGATGTCGTTCAGCGAGAGCGCACGCGCGAAGTAGTACAGACCGATGAACCAAGCTGTAATGTCAAGCAGCGCGAACCCCACCACCACGAGCCCCATCACGGCCCCCGCACGGAAGGCCACGCGCAGGCCGTCGTTGAGACTCTTCCGGGCGGCCGCGGTGGTGCGATTGCTCGCCAACGTCGCGGTGCGCATGCCGAGGTAGCCGCACAGGCCGCTGAAAGCCCCGCCAGTCAGAAAGGCAAACGGTACGATTTCATTCTGTACACCCAGCCCGTAGGCCATCCAACCCAGAATCGCCATCAGCGCCACGAATACGATGGCTACGACGCGGTACTGTCGCCACAGGTACGCCATCGCACCCTCACGCACCGCATCCGCGATCTCGATCATCTCGGGGTCGCCCGGGTCCGCGGCGCGCACTTCAAGGTAGAACTTGCGCGCGTAGACAAGCGCCACGATCGCCGTAATCGGCGCCAGCCACCACACCCAAGGGATCATCGGGCGTGCCAGCTCTTCAGACATGGCGTGCGCGTCGATATCACCATTGGTCGTGACGACTGGTGCGGTCGGCACGGTCTCCGGCTCCGCCTGCGACCAGCCGCGCTCCGGCAGCCACAACAGCGCGGCACCCACACACAGGAACCACAGGAACGTTGAGCATCCAGGGCGAGACCATCCAGACACAGCCGACTCTCCTTCGGCGGCGCGGGGCCATTCGGGGAAGCGCACTCCGCAATCACCTGCCCGTGCCGTTGCGACTCACGCGCCACGTCGCATAGCCGGGCAAAAGTCGCCGGACAGTAACGGATATCATTAGCGAAATAAAGGTTTTGCCCGCCCGGTTTTCATTGCGACGTGAAAAATTATGCGCTGTGAAGCTCGTCACAATTCTCTTGCTGCCGAACCCCGCCCCCCTTGCCTGCGCAAAAAAAGAAGCCAGACTCAGGCACACTTAGGCCCAAGTCTGGCGGCATGATATCGTGATTGGCCAGCCGTCCCCGCCTAGAGCAGCAGACTTTCCTTTGCAATGCGCTTCATCGACTTCCGGGTCTTCCGGCGGCGGCGCTCCGAGGGCTTCTCGTAGTAGCTGGTACGCTTGATATCCCGTGTCAACCCCTCTTTCTCACAGAGCTTTTTGAACCGGCGCACCATCTGCTCGACCGACTCGTTCCCGCGCACCTTGACCCGAATCATGCACACCCAGCCTTTCGAAGGGGCGGACTCCCTGCCGCCCCACCTGCGTCGCTATGACGAACCCACTATCCGAGATCCGGATCATACCCTCACTGCCTATACCCGGCAAGCGCTCCGCGGCCATGTCGCGAAGCCCGGCACGCCAGGCGCGAACCGCCCGTGATGGGTGCCCCTGAGCGGACCCATCCGGTACACTGCGGCCATGTCCAACCCAACCACCGCTCTCGTCGGCGAACACCGTGTCGGCCCAGGTCAACCCCTGTTGCTGATCGCCGGCCCCTGCGTCCTCGAATCTGAGGACCACGCCCTGTGGCTTGGCAGTCAGATCGCAGCGATCGCGCAGCGCCTTGGGCTTCCCTACGTCTTCAAGGCCAGCTTCGACAAGGCCAACCGGTCCAGCGTGCATTCATTCCGCGGCCCCGGCCTCGACGAAGGCCTGCGGATTCTGGGGCGCGTGCGGGCCGAACTCGGTGTGCCGGTGCTCTCCGACATCCACGAACCCCACCAGGCCGGCCCCGCAGGCGAGGTGCTTGACGTCCTGCAGGTCCCCGCATTTCTCTGCCGCCAGACAGACCTCCTGCTGGCGTGTGGCCGCGCGGGCCGCTGTGTGAACGTGAAGAAGGGGCAGTTCCTCGCGCCGGAGAAGATGTCCCTGGCGGCTGAGAAGGTCCGTGAAACCGGCAACCCGAACGTGCTCCTGACCGACCGTGGCACGTTTTTCGGCTACGAGCGACTGGTCAATGATTTTACGGGACTCAGTGTGATGCGCGCCATGGCCCCCGTGGTATTCGATGCCACCCACTCGGTGCAATATCCAGGCGGCATTGGTGCTGTCACAGGGGGCCGACGCGAGTTTATCCCCCTCCTGGCGCGGGCGGCCGTGGCTGTGGGCATCGATGGGCTGTTCATGGAAGTGCACGAGGATCCGGACCACGCCAAAAGCGACGCGGCTACGGTATGGCCGCTCCAGGAACTCGAGACGTTGCTCGGGGACCTTCTGCGTATCCACAGCGTACTGAGCTGATTTTTTGGGTACCTAAGACTCTGAAACGAAAGAAGTAAAGAGATTTTTTGCAAATCGATTGATCAAAAAGATTTGCCATACCGCACCATTTGAGGTACTCTTTGATTGTAAGGGACGGAGGATGGTCGTTTCGACGACAGTCGCGTGTGCCTGCTCCGGGGTGTCAAAGGGCAGAGGCGAGCTTAGGGCTCGCCTTTTTCATGCGCTCGCACGTTCGTCCAGGCCGCCCACACTGCCGCCACAAGCGTTGCGGCCGTTTCGACACGCAGGATTTGCGCCCCTAGTTGGACCGTCGGCACCTCTGCACATCGCGCGAGCTCACACTCGGCCGGGCTGAATCCACCTTCCGGACCGATGAGCACACCGCCGTGCGGCTCGGTCAACGGGAAGTTGTGCAACCAAGTCAAGAATGGTTCTGCCTCCGGTGACGGGACGGCCATCGCAAGGGCGCCAGGTGCTACAGAGGCGAGAATCCTGGGCAACGTTGCACCGACTCGGATGTCCGGTACCCACGCCCGCTGACATTGTTTGCAGGCCGCAATCGCCGTCCGGTGTAGTTTTTCGACGTGTTGCGGACCGGTGCGAACAACGGAACGCTCGAAGTCAACCAGGATCAGCGCAGCCACCCCGAGCTCCGTGGCCTTCTCCACCAACCACTCCGGCCGGGCTCCCTTGCAAGCCGCCACGTAAAGAGTCAAAGCAGGGACGGGGTAGGGGATTGCCCTCCGCTCCACGAGGGTAACCGCAACTAAACAACGCCCCTTACGCCGTGCCGAGTCGCCGGGGGCCGACTCGAGCAGGCCGGTAGCCGTCTGTCCCCGACCGTCAAAAAGCACCACCTCCGCCCCATTCCGCAACCGCAAGGCATGCAGCGCGTGGTGTGACTCGGCGGCCTCGAGCACGACCCGCTGCGCGGAGAGATCGTCACAATAAAACCAAGGAGCCGCCATGCGGCGATCCCCGCCCCCCCCGGTCGGGCTGCAATGGCTAGCCGGCCAAGTGGGCTTTGAGCGTCTCCTCGTATTCCTTCTTGTGCTTGGCACCAATGATGCGGGCGACCTGTTCACCCTTGTGGAATACGAGAACCGTGGGAATGTTGCTGATGCCGTACTGGGCGGCGAGCTCCTGCGCAGTATCCACATCGACCTTGCCAATTTTCGCCTTACCTTGGAAAGATGTGGCGAGGTCGTCAATCACGGGTGCCAGCATGTGACACGGCCCGCACCACGTCGCCCAGAAGTCGACCAGTACCGGGACATTGGACTGCAGTACCTCGGCCTCAAAATTATCCTGGTTGAATGTGAGGGTGTTTGCTCCGGCCATTCCTGACTCCTGCGTCTGGCCTGCGTGGGGGCACGCAGAGGGTTGCTTTATCGGAGATAAGTGCGTGACCCGCGATTGTATTCCGCCCCTCCGACAGGGTCAAAGGACGGGTCTTCATTGTGGGTCACCGCCAATGTCGCTGCCGGGCCGGGCAATAGGGTCTCCGCGGCGCACGTTTGGCTCGGCAGACCGACGTACACGCAACACCGCACCGGGTCCGTAGTTTTTTCGGTTTTCGCTTCCCAGGCGCCCGTCAGCGACTACGCTTTTTTTGAGGCACCTGCGTTCGAGGGTTGCTATGCTTCATCCCACCCGTGTGATTCTGCCGATCCTGCTCGCGGTGGCCGCAGCATATGGGCAGGGCGGCTTCCTGCAACCACTCCCCCGGAACCAGTGGGACCGCGCCGCCGCCACGCATCTGCTCGCGCGGGCCGGTTTTGGAGCGACCCCCGAACAAATCGAGCGCTGCTACGCGCTGGGACTCGAAGGCGCGGTCGACGCACTGCTCAACTACGACGCACTGACTTACACGCCGCCCCCTCCGGAGCTTCCGTCGATCATCCGGCAGGCACCGGGGCGGACGATCGTAACCATGAACCCCGAGCAGCGCCGTGAAGCTGCGCAGGAACGAATCCGCGCGGAGCGCATCGGTCACCAGGAAATCCGCCTCTGGTGGTTGGAGCGCATGATTCAATCGCCCCGGCCGCTCGAAGAGAAGATGACGCTCTTCTGGCACGGTCACTTCACCAGCGGGGCGCGCGAAGTGCGCCGGGCCCAGTTCATGCTCGAACAGAACGAACTCCTGCGACGCCACGCCCTGGGGGACTTCCGCAGTCTGCTTCTTGGTATCAGTCGCGACCGGGCCATGCTCGTGTACCTCGACAATGCGCGCAACCGGCGGCAACAGCCCAACGAGAACTACGCCCGCGAACTTCTGGAGCTCTTCACCCTCGGGGAGGGGCAGTACACCGAGGCCGACGTGAAGGCCGCGGCCCGTGCTTTCACCGGCTGGACCTTCGACGACGACGGCTTCGTGTTCCGCCGCGCCCAGCACGACGACGGGCCCAAGACGTTTCTCGGCAAGACCGGCCGCCTGGGCGGCGAGGACGTCATTGACCAGATTCTGGCACACCCGGCATGCTCGCGCCACCTCGCCCGCAAGCTCGCGGAGTTCTTCGTGACGCCACAGCCCGAGCGCGAACTGGTGGAGCGACTGGCGGCCCAGCTGCGCCGCCACAACTACGCACTCAAGCCGGTGCTCCGTACGCTCTTTCTCAGCCGCGCGTTCTACGCACCCCAGGTCCGCGGTGCGCTCGTCAAGAGTCCCGTCGAACTCATCGTCGGGACCGCCCGCCGCCTCGGCGTACCCATCGAGCGCCTCCGTGATGCGGAGCGGACACTCGCAGCGCTCGGCCAGGAACTGATGCAACCACCGAACGTGAAGGGTTGGAACGGCGGCTCGCACTGGATCAACACGGCGACACTGCACCTGCGCTACAATGCGATCGGTAACCTCATCCAGGGCGACGGTGCTGGGCGCCGCCCCGCGCGGCCGGCTGCCCACGATGAGGATCTCGCCGACGATGAGAGCCCGGAAAGCACCATGGCCGGGCCCGGCATGCGTGCCGGCGGCGCGGGGGGACGCTCGCGGCTCACCGCCGGACACCAGACCGCGTACGATCCCCTTTCTGTGCTGAAGGCCCGCAACCTGACCACGCCCGGTGAAATCGTGGACTTCTATTGCGCACACCTGCTGGCCCGCCCCCTCTCAGCCGCGAAGCGCCAGGCCCTCATGGACTACCTCGATCAGGAAGGCCGCTTTCACGTCGCGGCTCGCGAGGCCGCCACCCAGATTCGCCAGATGATTCACCTGTTGTGCAGCACGCCCGAGTTCCAGATGCACTGAGCCCCGGCGGCCTGCGCAGCGGAGACCCGTCATGGTTCCCGACTCGATCTTTACGACCCGCCGCGACTTTCTCTCCGGCAGTCTGCGCTTGCTCAGCGCCTCGGCCACCCTCCCGCTGTTTCTCGGGCAGACAGCGAGTGCGCTACCGCAGACCGCCCCCCGCCGTGGGCGGGAGGATTCACAGCGGGTTCTGGTCGTGGTGCAGCTCGCGGGCGGCAATGACGGGCTTAACACCGTGATTCCCTATGAGCACGAGCTGTACTACCGCTACCGCCGCCAGCTCGCGGTGCCGCGCAACGACGTGCTCGCGCTGGCGAACGGCGTCGGTCTGCACCCGTCCGCGGCGGGACTGAAGGCGTTGTACGACGTCGGGCAACTCGCGATCGTACAGGGCGTGGGCTATCCCAACCCGAACCGCAGCCACTTCGTAAGCATGGACATCTGGCACACGGCCGATCCGCAGCAGCGCCGGACCCAGGGCTGGCTCGGGCGCTACATGGATGCCTGTTGTGCCGGCAGCGACCCGCCGGCCCCGATCCAGGGCATCGCCCTGATGCAGGAAGCCCCACTGGCTCTGCAGGGCGACACGTTCACCGCGCTCGCGTTCAGCAACCCCGATGAACTCGTGTGGCGCGCCGGGCGGCGCGATCCGCGTGCCCAGGCCACCTTTGACCAACTCAACAACCGCACCGGCGACATCCCCCAGGATGGTCCGCAATTGGCCCGCTACCTGCAGCGCACCGCGCTCGACGCGCAGCTCGGTGCGGACCAGATCCGCTCCGCCGCCGGCAACACGCGCATCGGTCGCGCACCGCGCGGCCCAGGTGGCAACCCCCTCAGCGCGCAATTAGCGCTGGTCGCCCGGATGATCCAAGCCGACCTGCCGACACGCATTTACTATGTGTCCCTCGGTGGGTTCGACACACACACGGGCCAGGCCGGCCGCCACCGCACCTTGCTCCAACAACTCGGCGATGGGCTGCAGGATTTTCTCGATACGCTGGCAGAGGCCAAACTGCTCGACCGTGTGCTAGTGCTCAGCTTCTCCGAATTCGGCCGACGCGTGCAGGAGAACGCCAGCGGAGGGACGGATCACGGCGCGGCTGCACCGGTGTTTTTGTGCGGGTCCAAGGTGCGGCCGGGGCTGCACGAGCCGCACCCCGACCTCGCGAAACTGGACCGCGGCGATCTCGCGTTTGGCGTCGATTTCAGGCGCGTGTACGCGACGATCCTGCGCGACTGGCTGGGCCTGCCGCCGCGCGACCTCTCGAAGGTGATCGGGACGGGCTACGCTCCGCTGCGGCTGCTGAAGGCCTGACGCCTGGGTGTAGTGCGCACACAACACGGACGATCGCCCGCAAGTCCCCGTCCGGGAGCAGGGCTCCGTCATCCGCCCCCTGCGCCATGGGGTGCGGCGCCCTTCCGCCGCGGCGTGCGTTCCTGCCCACCGCACAGAACAGGATTGGCTCGCCCGGCCCGCAGCGTCTAGAATGCCCACATGGAAAGCGTGGACTGGCTGAATCCCGACTTGGCAAAACCGCGGAGCGACACAGCGCCGGAGGCGCCCCCCGCGCTCGCGCACGACGATGCTGAGGGCTTTGCCGTCCATGCCGCCCGCATTGCGGCCGGCAACCGGATCGAGAACGTTGTGGTCCTCGATCTGCGAGGGCTGAGCACGCTGGCCGACTACTTCGTGATCGGCACCGGGACATCGAATCGCCAGATGCACGCCGTGCTCGACGACATCCGCGTGTTCGCAAAACGCGTCGGCCGCCGGCACTTTTCGTCCGCCGATACTGCCACCAGCACGACTTGGGTACTCGCCGACTACGTCGACGTCGTCATCCATCTATTCGACGATGACCACCGGGACTACTACGACCTCGAGGGGCTCTGGGGCGACGCGAAGTCAGTGCGCTGGGAGCCGGAGAACACGGACACGGGGAACAACCCCTAGCAGCCCTGGCAGAACTCGCTTTCTGCGGGCGGCGACGCCACAGCGCGCGGCACCGCTGACATGGGCCGACTGCGAGATTTGTGCGGCAGGTACTCGTGGCGACAAGGCCAACGCCCGCGCCAAGCGTGCAGATCAAGCAGATCGAATTGCACAGGCGCTCCCAAGTATCCCAGTCAGAATCTTTCATGCAGCGCGACACAGCGGCCTGAGCCCGGCTCTTGGAACAATACAAGCGTGCCACCATTTGTTGCGCCCAGAGCGAGAACCACGGGGTGCTCAAGCGGCCGAATCCGCTTCCACGAGGAATATGCAAAGCTCGTCCAGGCCGGAGAGCCGAAGATGTCGAGCGCCTGCGCCCAGCTCCCGCCGGCAGCTTTCCAGCGGTGCACTAAGTAGCTGTCGGAGGTGGGTGGGTGCGCCTGCACGAGTGCCTGAAGTGCGGCCGCGTCGGCCATGAATTCGATGATCAGCACGTGCTCACCCGGACCGCCCAGATAATGTCTCCAGATGCGCACGTCGTGAACGCCGTTCGGGGGCGCCATCTCGAACGCCTCGCGGAAGGCCCAATCCGGACCCACACCGAAAAAAATCCCGGTGGTCACTCCTACTACCATCGCCGTCAAAACGCGCACGACAAACCGCGGCTTGAACACGCACAAGAGGTAGTCGACCACCAAGGCGGCCAGCGTCGCCGGGAAGATCACGAAGCACCAATTGTTTGTAACGAACAACGCGCACACGGCAGCGATCAGGCCTGTCAGCAGGCGCAGCACCCCGGACACGAACCATCCATGCGACGGCAGGCGCGGCGGTGACTCGGTGATCAAGATGGGACCGTCAGCGTCAGTCGTCATGCTTTGCTCTCTATCAACTTCAATGTGCTAGAGAGCGGCGTACCGCACTCCGGACACCGCCCGCTGACGTTGCCGGTTAGGTCGTAGCCGCAGGCCTGGCAGTGGCCGGACAGGGGTTTGCGAAACGGCCCCCACCAGAGACCGCGAGCCGCCCAGGCCACCACGACAAACGCGATGGCCAGCGGTGTACCCACGTCCCACGGCGTACGCTGCCAGGCGTTGTATGCCATCCCGATCGCCGCCAGACCGACAAACGGTGCATGGACCCACTTCCACGAATTTCGTGTGCGGCGCAAGAAGGCGAGTCCGGTCAGCATGCTCGCAAATCCGACGCAGTGGATCGTGATGGCGACCTGAAGCCGATCCTCCGGGCTGTAGGAAGCGAGCGCTCCCATCGCTGTCATGACTGCTCCGAGCAGCGAAGATCCCCACAAGGTGAGAGGCACGAATCGTGTAGTCGCGCCACGTTTCATGACCTGTCCTTGCACTTCACGAAGTGCGTATCAGGTACCGGGCACCGCCCACTAACGGCCAGATTGTAACCGCAGCATTTGTAATCACCCGTCTGCAATAGTTGCGGTGGGGAGGGGGGGGAGTTGGCCGGTTTGCAGGTAGGTTCGCTGGGACTGTCCGATGGTCCTCTGCGAGTCGTGGCCGTGGCTAAGCTTTGCTCGAATGTGAACGGCGGAACGTTTCAGAAGGTGAACAGATCGTTGCCCGACCGCATGCCGGGACGGCCGCTTTACCCAACTCACAAACGCCGGCGGGCAGGAGCGATGGGTGAGGGCATTCGGTTGCCGTGCGGAGGTAGTGTCAAGTCCTGTGTAAATTGAATCTGGGGCATCCGTCACGTTCGTTCACGCCGCATGGGTCTTCGCCTTCGCCTTCACCTTCGTCTTCACCCGGCGGTTCTTTCCTTCCGGCAGCGGTATCTGGGCACACGGTGCCGCCTCGTGCCGCCAGTTCTGCGACAGCCGCATCAGCACCTGATGCACCGTACACGCCGCCTTGGTCTCCTTGAACCGCTTGGCCGCGTTCGTCCGCAGCCGTACGCCCGCAAACGGCGACTCGATCACGTTCGTCGTCCGCAGGTGGACCAGTGCGGCTCCGGAAACGCGTAGAACGTCAGGCAGCGATCCAGATCGTCCCCAGACAGTCCGCCGCCCGGTCAGCCCGCCCGACGGAAGTCCGCGATCACACCGGCCGCCAGCTTCCGCCGCCACCTCACTTTCCGCCTGCCAGATCGCCCGCAGTCCGGGGTCGCTCTGCTCGGCCTTCGGCAGCTTGTCGAGCACGTTCATCGTCTTGTGATTCGTGCAGCGCTGCTGGGCCGAGTTCGACTCTGCTCGTTCACCGCCGCCCACAGCCCCAACGCCCCGTCCGCGATCCAGCAGCCCGGCTGTTCAGACCCCGCTGCGGCAGTCCTTAGCAACTCGCCCCAGCTCCGCTCGCGATACCCCTCCGCGCGCGAGCAAGTGCTTCTGCCCCTCCGTATCCGCCCGATCAGCACCATCAGGCAGGCTTTCCGTACCCAGCCCGGCCTCAGGTAAATCCCGTCCGCCCAGATATGACGAACTTCCGGCCGCTCAGTCCTGCCGGTCGAACGCCGCGTACTCGACGCGGAACCGCTGGTCAGCCGACTGATCGTGCTGGGCGACAGCGCGTCGTCCCCGCCAGCAGCCGCAGGCCCGAAGTCCCGCGTCGCCAGGCCTTCGATGAACAGCCGCATGAACGTCTCCTCGATCGTGTCGCTGCGACGCTGGTACTGCGCACGATCTTCGATTCGAACGGCCCGCCCGGCGGGATGTCCGCACCCGCGGGACCTCCAGCGGCACCGTGCCGCTGCCCAGCGTCAGCCGCCGCGGCGTGGTCCCGTGGTAGCCGCGGAACTCGCCCTGTCGCTGATACCGGTCGCGCTGGAGGTAGACGTTCACCTCGTCCTCCAACGCCGCCAGCAGCATCTGCCGGGCCCCCAGCCGGGCCAGTTCCTCGACCGGTCCCGAACCACCTGCACGGCCTCGTCCGCCCCGCCTCGTCCCGCCGCTTGACGCTCGATCCTCGTCCGGTTGTAGTAGCCATCGGGCTCCTCCTGGGAAACGACTCTCGTTTCAAACGCACCAGCAGGATGCCCCACGTTCTCAATTTCCACAAGATTTCAGGCTACCTCGCCGTGCGTGAGGTGGGCCCACAATCAGACTGTGTGTGCATGGACCATTGGGGACACAGTTGGTATCTTCCAGCATGTGGGGTCGGTGGGACGACCGTCGCAAGTCACCGGGCGGGTAAGCGCGGTGAAGCTCTAACAGAAGGAGGAAGGGTGTGGAAACTCTACGTCGATTGGCACTGCCGGTAACGGTCTGCATGTTTACTGCTTATCCTGCTGCTGTTGCGGGGATTGCATCCGTGGCGCCGGACAGCACTGTAGTGGCCGCGGTTGGCACCGTTCCATACGATCCGTCTCCCGTGGGTGGGATACTCATTGTGGCTCCCCCGGCGCTGCCATACGCGGAGACCATGGTGTTGACCAAAGGGGGGAACACGATGGAGGTGGGCGTAGGCATCAGTTACACCGGACTTCGCATTGATTTCAATAGCATGCTGAACGCTGCGCAGGGCGATGCGAGCTCGCTAGGTAGTATCTTCTTCACTGTGGATCGCCCCACTCCGATCGCGTTGCGCGGGCAGTTTACGGGACAGGGGGCCTTGGATATGACCCAAGGACTTCTGTTCCAGGAGAATTCGCAAACGTTGTTCGAGCAATTGAGCTTCAACCTCGGTGCAGCAAACACAACCCTGAATCTCGGCACAGTGGATGGGCCGTTCGGGTACGTGGTGGGATCTTTGGCGCATACGCTTTTGCCCGGACGTCTGTACGAGATCGGATTCATCTTGCAGGCGCTCAAATACCCGGGTGGGGGCGGTAGTGCTGTCGGTTACTTTGAACTGGTAGTCATCCCTGCTCCTGCGGCAGTGTGGCTCGGAGTCCTCGGCCTAGCTGCAATCGGACGACGTTACCGCCATGCTGCTTATTGACGGGCGCCGAAGTAATAGAACAACGCTTTTCCATGGCGGTGTGGACGCATTCGGCTTGGTAGAAACCTTGGGCCGTTGCGAATCGGCAGGGAGTGCTTCACAGGTAAGATCATAGCAAATCGTTCATCACCGAGCGTGTGCCATTGCCGCCGGTGGCACAGTGCCTTGCTCTTGTAGTCCTTGTTCAGAAACCCGCGGGATTCAGATCCGGGCTTTATTGCCGGGCAGGAAACAAAGTTGGGTGGGGTGGGCGCCGGAATACCGGCGCCCGCCTCTTCGTCCACCGCGAAAGTCTAAAGCGCCGTTGAAACCGACCCCTGGCCACTATGGAAAAGCGGTCAGGCGTCTTTCCTCCCAATCACGGTGTCCTATTCACCCAGTACGTTGCTCCCCCGCGCCGTCCAATGACAGCCCGGCGATGGTGGACCTTGGCCGCGCGCTTGTCACGGTCCTCACAAGAGCGCACCGCCATCGGCCATTGAACGGATGATGTTGCAAGCCCGCGTGGCTCAGTCATACAATGCCCGGGGAACCAAGCCCCATGACACCCAGTGCTCATTGGGTAGGGCGACAGCGCCTCGGTTTGCTTCCGGTGAAGTCGGGCGCGGGGACGAGCGTTCGATCGTAACCCTTATGTAAGGGATGCACATGGGCGGAAAGCACAGTCGCCCCGTTCTTGGGGCGGCGGGACTCCTCGTGACGGCCGTCGCGATCACGTCGGCGCAGCAGGTGCCACCACCGAATCCTGCAGCACCCGTCGACTACCTGGCGTGGCTCAATACGGGTTTCACGCGCAACCTCAAGGAGAACGCGGCCGAGAGCTACCAGGCGGCGGCCACCGCGCTCCAGGATGCCGACGAGTTACGCGATGCCCTCAACAACCATCCCAAGAAGTGGACGGAAGCCCAGCGAACTACCCTGCGGGCCTGGACCGCGGCAAACGCGGGTGCGCTGGAGCGGTTCTCGGCAGCAACCGGGCTTGAAAAGTGCTATTTCATCGCGACATCCCGAGATGGCTCCCTGCGGGGTGTCCAATTTCCGGCGCTGGGACGGTTCCGGCAACTCGCTCAGGGCGCGACGATAAGGGCGCGGTTGAACCTCCTCGAGGGCAAGCCGGAAGGGGCTGTTGAAGACACACTCCGAGTCCTGGCGCTGGCGCGGCATCTCGAGGAACAACCTTTCCTTCATTTTGCCTTGCTCGGGGCAGGTTTGCGCGGCTTGGCGTATGAGACGCTGTTGCTGATTCCGGAACTGGCACCTGAACAGGTGGACTTTACGACGATCACTGCACGCCTGGCGCGCGAAGACCCCGAGCTGCGCACCTGGCAACGCGCGCTGACCATCGAGAAGGTGACTCTTTGGGATCACTTCCAGCGTAATCTTTGGGACGCTGACGGCGACGGGCTTTTTGAAGAGCTGCGCGATCCTGCCCCGACCGCCGCCGGTAAACCCGCGCACATCGTGCTCGACCCGCCTCGTACCTTAGAGCAGTTGCTGGAACCAGTGAACGCGTGGTATGCGCGCGTGGATGAGTTGTTCGCCAAGCCGGACAACGTGGCGGTGGTCGCGCTGGCAGATCGTCTGAAAGAAGACTGGGACACCATCGACGGCGGTGCGCTGAGTGAACTTGGCATGGGCGTGATACCACACGCGACGGTCGCACGCTTTGAAGCGGTGGGCTGGCGACGCGGCACGCACCTCGTACTGCACCTCCACACCTACCGCGCCCGGACGGGTGCTTGGCCGCGCGCCTTGAGCGACTTCGCGCCACGCGAGGATACGGCGCTCTCCCTCGATCCTTTTTCGGGGAAGGCGTTCCGCTACGAGCTGCGCGACGGTGAGCCCCTGCTGTACTCGCTGAGTCGCAATGGCCGGGATGACGGCGGAAAGCCGAGTGACAGCACCGCCCAGTCCCAGCGAAGGACTTGGAGATCAACTGGCGACTTCGTTTTCTGGCCGCCGCCACAGTGACCCCCGTGTGGCAGCGCATCGGCCCTGACACCCTGATCTTTCGCACCAGCCCCGGCTGGTACGTAATGGCAGTCGGGGTCCTTTTCATCGCAATCGCGCTGTACCTGCTCACCCAGTATCCGCTCTTCCCGCCCCTCGAACCGCCCCGTGACAGCCGGGCAATGACGGACCTGTGCGGCGCATTACCCGTGGCGGCACTCTTCGCCAGCGTCGGCTTGCTGTGCGCCTTCGGTCATTTCGGCTTCATCATCGACGCCCGTACGCGGACAATCCGGAAGTGGTGGGGCCTCGGCCGGCCACTCTGGCACCGTACCCACGCGCTCACTGGTTTCAACCATGTACGCATCGGTTGGAAGCCACCACGCTACTCCTTTGTTGGGGAGCAATCAATGTTCCTCGTGTCATTGGGCGGGTTGGGTACCGGCCGCGGGCGGGTACTCAGACTGGTGGCCTGTGCCGACGAGCAGGCAGCGCGCCGCCTTGCGGCCGCAATCGCGCGATTGCTCGACCTCGTCCTGTGCGACGACACAGGGTGTCCAAGGTAACCATGGGGCGCGCGGCTGGCCACGTATTCGCACCCCCGCTCACCGGCGTTATCATCCCGTTGTGAACGCGCATGCCCGCGAAGATCCGAACGGCGCCCAACCCGCTGTCGAACCGTGGCCACCTCCCCTGGGCGCAACCCCACGGACCCCCGACCAGTTGCGCCGCCGGGCCGTCCTCCTCTGCGTGCTGACAACCACGGTGGTGGCCGTGGTTGAACTCACCGTGGGTTGGTGGTTCGGCTTGCTGAGTGTCTTTGCCGAGGGTCTCCACACGGCCGCCGATCTCGCGGATTCGTTGGTGGCGCTGGTACTGGTCTCCCTGGCCGCCCGCCCGCCCGACCGCTGTCACCCCTTCGGCCATGGCAAGTATGACAGTCTCGCCGGCATCATCGAAGGCTTCTGTGTCATGGGGAGCGGTCTCTGGGCGGGGGTCATGGCGGCGCGGGCCCTGCTGGGCATCGCCGTCTGGGAAGCCAACCCGTCGTGGGTCGCACTGGTGGCGATGGGCGCCGCGAGCGTCGCCTACTGGTTTGTCTCGGGCTTCGTACTGAGGATTGCCGTCCGGACCGGCTCCCCGGCCGTGTATGCCGAGGGTGTCCATCTACGCACACACGTGTATGTCACCGGTGGGGTGCTGGCGGCATTAATCGTATCGGCGAGCGCCCGAGCGCTGGGTTGGTACGCGGCGCCTCTGATCGACCCCCTCGCGGCCCTGTTGCTCGGGCTGGTGCTGATCGGCATCGGTGCGCGGGTCGTCCACAAGGGCTACCGCCAGATGCTCGACGCTTCGGTTCCGCCCGCGGACCATGACCGTATTGTCGCGTGTCTGAGTGAGTTCCGGCACGAGTTTGTTGAGGTGCATGCGCTGCGCACGCGCCAAGCGGGTATAGATCGTCATGTGGACATCCACCTGGTCGTGCGGCCGGGTGCAACCGTTGAGGCGGCCCACGATCTGGCACACCGCATCGAGAACCGGATTGTCACCACCTTGCCGGGTACCCGCTTCCTCGTGCATGTTGAACCCGCTACGGCGGAGCTGCTGCGCGGCTACGAAGAGCGTGGCGGCACCGGCGTCATCATCGAGGCGACAACCGGACAACCCGCGCCGGAGGCCAGCCATCACCGCTACCCCGACGCCCACGGCTCGTAAGGTGCGGCGTAAGTGTCTTCATGAGCCGCAGCACCAGTAAAGAGTGCGACCGGGATCGGCATGATTACCGCCCACGGGGTTGCGCGCGAGTCATCATGCCCGACTGCACGTGCACGGGATCTGCCTTGGCAACCGGTGTGGACGCCGTTTACACTGCCCGGCAGCTTGGGGATAGCACGGCGGCTTTCGTCCGCATTACCCCAGGTACCATCGAGCCCAACCCAACGGAGCCCCCGTGCGACCCCGACGCACCGTCACCATCTTCGGCAGTAGCCGCCCCGTACCCGATTCGCCCGCCTACCAGGCGGCGTACGAGCTCGGGCGGACTGTGGCCGAGGCCGGCTGGGCAGTTTGTAACGGCGGCTATGGGGGGACCATGGAAGCCAGCGCACGCGGGGCCCGCGAGGCCGGTGGCCACACAATCGGTGTGACTTGTACGGCCCTCGGTCGCCGTGGCGGTCCCAACCGCTTCATTTGCGAAGAAGTTACGACCCTCGACCTTTTCGTTCGGCTACAGGAGCTTATTCGGCGCGGCGACGCCTATGTCATTCTCCCCGGAGGAACCGGCACGCTGGCCGAACTTGGCCTGGTCTGGGAGCTCGTCAGCAAGCGGATGGTGCTTCGGCCGTTGCCGCCGATCCTGCTCGGGGATTACTGGTGGGGGGTCGTGCAATCTGTACATGAACTCGGTGACGGTGTTGCACCTATTGTGGTTGCGTCACCGTCCGACGCAATCAGTCGTATCCGTGCGGCTTGGGCGGGTGACGAATATCCGTCAGTCACGGCTTGACGGCGCAGCGCTGCGGTTGCTAATCTAACCGCAACATTTAGCGGAAAGCCCCCAGGGCGGCGGCGCGACTCGGCGCGGAGTGCGCGTGGCCATACCCTTGGTGGCTCGTGAGTTCACAGATGATTGTTGACTGCCACACGCAGGTTTGGGATCCCAGTACGGAGTTTTCGCGGGTTGCTGCCGCACCACCTGTGGAGGCCGATGAGGAGCGCCATCTGGAGGCCTCAGACCCGGTCGACAAGTCGATCGTGCTGGCCTTCAAGAGCAACTATCTCGGGGCGGAGATTCCCAATCGTTTCGTATCCGAATATGTCCGGCGAAACCCCGCCAAGATGATTGGCTTCGCCGGTATTGATCCGACGGACCGCGCGTGGCGCGACGCGCTGCGCGAGGCCCAGGAAGACCTGCAGCTCAAGGGGGTGCTTATTTCCCCGGAGATGCAGAACTTCCATCCGAGCAGCACGGCTGTGATGAAGCTGTACGAGGAGTGCATGCGGCGGGGCATGCCGGTCGTGTTTGAACAGCACCATCGCAACCCGGTCGGCAAGCTGGAGTTCGCTGAGCCCATGCTACTCGACGAAGTAGCGCAGGAATTCCCCGATTTGCGCATGGTGATCAGCCGCATGGGTCATCCATGGGTCGAACAAACCGTGGTTCTGCTCGCCAAGCATCGGCATGTGTATGCCGATGTAGCCGGCCTGCTGCCCCTGGCTTGGCGGTCGTACACGGCGTTGCTGGCGGCGCACGAGTACGGTGTCATGGAGAAATTGCTGTTTGGCAGCGACTTCCCCTATCGTTCACCGGCCGCCTGCATCGAGGCGCTGTACTCCGTCAACCAGTTCTGCCACGGCAGCAATCTGGCACCGATCCCGCGGGAGCAGCTTCGGGGCATTGTCGAGCGGAATGCGCTCGACCTGCTCGGAATTCAGGGATCGGCAACACCGGCTCGTCCGGCCCGCAGTGCGATCTTTGCAGATGATGAGTAGGCCGGATGACCTGCTCAAAGGCCAGACGGGCGAGCCGTAGGGGTTGTGCATGAGGGATCGACCGAATATGTGTGAGCGCAGCACCGCGAGTCCCTCCCGCCCTCCATTCCCATCCCGTTCCATCCCCCTCGTAGTGCCGTTGCTCGTGTTGCTCCTGTGGGGTTGTGCGGCTTCGGAAGTGCGGCTCGTCTCCTACCTCGATCCGTATTTTCCCGAGACTTATGAGTTGCGATTCGACGAGGTCGTGTACTGGCAGAGCGCCACGGGCGATCTGCACATCGTGGCCGTGCGGGTGCCGCCAGGTCGACGCGGCGCAACTCCGGCCGAGGAGCCGCCGGTCGATGGGGCAGCGGGGTCATCCGCCGGTATGCACGACGACGTCGTCCTCGTGGCGGATGAGAATGCGCCAGAAGCTGGAGTCCTGGCATGGCCGCCGGCGGGCGAGGTAGCGCATTACCTGTCGCTGCGCATGTTCTGGCGGCCTCAGCCGGGAAAAACCCCTGCGAACTCGACGACCATGAATGTGATTCTGCAGTACGTGGTTGCGGGACCGACGGGGGCGCTGGCGTACACGGGGACGGGTTTCGCGTACCCGGAGGGCGACGCGGGTAGAACGCTGCGGATCGCACTGGAATCCGGCC
Organism: Phycisphaerales bacterium; assembly: GCA_016716475.1. NCBI lineage: Bacteria > Pseudomonadati > Planctomycetota > Phycisphaerae > Phycisphaerales > Phycisphaerales bacterium. The sequence goes on along the minus strand of JADJWG010000001.1, from coordinate 506,558 downwards.
GTTTGCAGCTCGAAGCGCGGAGCGGAGACCTGCGCGACGGGCTCGGCAATGTGCGCATCACAGGCCAACTTCTCGCGCGCCACGACCGCGCGCAAGCCGCGAGCTGGCTGCGTGAAGCGGAATTGCATGCGGGCAGGTAATGTGTAGGCCCCCACTCGGACACAACCGCCCACCCGCGCGCCGACCTCGGGCGCCGGTCTGATTGGTTTCACCGGCCTGCGATGGTTCTCATTACCGCACCTTGAGATTGAAAACGGCCAGTAGTCCCCCGGCCGCCATCAACGTCGCCAGGCCGAGCACGAAGGTGAAGAGCATGGCTGGGTGCTCCAGGAACGGCAAATGCACCAGCAGGGGGAAGCTCATGAGGCCGAGACTCCCCACACCGGCGATCACGAAGCCGGTGTAGAACCAGCGCTGCCGTGTCAAGGAATTCGTCTCCATGCCGCACCTCCTGCGGTTTGCCCGCGCCGGGCCCGGATCGCCCGTGCTTTGCTGCGCCTGACCTCTGGAACGCTTCATTGCCCGGGTATTCGCAGCGTAGCCACCATCCTTCCGCGGTTGCCGTTACAAGTTTCTACGGGGATTGGAAACGGAGGTCGCAAGGGGGGTTGGGAGGGCGGGGGGAGGGCGGCGGCCGGGGGGCCCCGCAGGCCTCTTCGCCCCACACCGCTTCTCCGCCCCTACAATCAGGGAGTCTCTGTCACGAAGGAGTCTCCATGGACCTGCACATCGTCGCGCGTAACGTGGACCACGCCGCCCCTCTCCGCCAGTACGCGGAGGAGAAGCTGATTTCGGCCACGGAACGGTTTCGTGAAAACCTGCTCGCAGCCACGGTTCGACTCGAGGATGAAACCGGTCCCGCGAAGGGCGGCGTCGACAAGGTCTGTCACATCGAGTTGAAGCTTCGCACCGGTGAGATCAGGATCAAGGAGCAGGGCGAGGATTTCTACGCGACAATTGACGTTGCACTTGACCGCCTGCGGGCAGCGCTGAGCCGCGAAGTGTCACGCGCGAAGCGCGGCATCGCCGAGGGTTAAGCCCGGCGCTACATGCGCTCGACAACCGGGATCCCGAGCAGTCCCAAACCGAGTCGCAGTGCGCGGGCTGTGAGGTCGCACAGGCGCAGACGGCTGGCGCGGAGCGGGGCCTCCGCCTGTAGCACGGGGCAGGACTCGTAGAACCGCATGAAATGGCCGGCCAGGTCATACAGGTAGCCGCACAACGTGTGCGGCAGCAGGTCGGACGCGACCGTCTCGATGGCGTCGGGAAGCCGCGCGAGGTGCAGAGCCAGTGCACGCTCCGCCACATCGGCCAGCATGAGCGTCGTGCCGGGAGCATAGGGATCGACGTTGCCGGCCTCGGCCAGGGCGCGGCGGTAGATCGACCGGATGCGGGCATAGGCGTACAGCATGTAAGGTGCCGTGTTGCCCTGCAGCGCGAGCATGGTGTCCCAATTGAAGACATAGTCGCCGTTGCGATCGCGGCTTAGGTCGGCGTATTTCACGGCGCCGATTCCGATCCGGTGTGCAACGAGTTGCCGCTCGTCGGCGGGCAAGGCGGCGGATTCGTCGCCGCCGGCAGCCCGCTCGTCGAGCAGCCGAAGGGCGCGGGCCACGGCTTCATCGAGCAACTCGCGGAGCTTGACGTTGCCCCCCGCGCGCGTCTTGAGCGGTTTGCGGTCGGGACCGAGGACGGTGCCGAAGGTGACGTGCTCAATGGAGACTTCGGGGGTGATCCAGCCGGCCGCGTGGGCGGTCGCTCGCCACATGTCGAAGTGCAGTTTCTGGCGGGCATCCGTGACGTAGATGATGCGCTCTGCACCGACCCCGCCGGGGAACCGTAATTCCTGGATCCGATAGCGCACGGCGGCCAGGTCGGTCGTCGCGTAAAGATACGCGCCGTCGGACTTCTGAATGATCAGTGGCAGGATCTCGCCATCAGGATTCTTGAATTGTGGCGTGCCGTCGGCGTCGTAAAGGAACACACACACGGCGCCCTGGTCGTCGCGGACTTCGGCCCACGGGGCACCGCGGCTGTGCGGCTCGACCGTGGGCGCTGGCAGCGTACGGCGTAGCTCGGCGATCAGCGGCGCCAGTCGGTCATTGTAGAAGCTCTCGCCGCGCACCTCCTGCGGATCATCCGCCCGCAGCAAGACACCCAGTTGTGCGTAGAGCACGCCGACCGCGTCCAGACTGACCTTGCAGATCATTTCCCAGAGTTCACGGGCCTGCGGATCGCCCGATTGGAGTGCCGTCACGGCGCGGCGCGCTTCATCTGCGAACGTTGCATCCTCGGTGAAGCGCGCCTGGGCCGCGCGATAGTCACCCTCGATCTCTGCCAAGACATCGTGGTCCGATGCGGGAGTTGGCAGCGGGTGTTCGCGGTACCAGCGGATGAGGATGCCGAACTGCGTCCCCCAATCCCCGATGTGATTCTGCCGGATGACCGTATGCCCCTGAAACCACAGCACGCGCGCAAACATGTCGCCGATGATCGTGCTGCGCAAGTGCCCCACGTGCATCTGCTTGGCGATGTTCGGCTGCGAGTATTCGACGACGATGCGGCGCGGATGTGTGACCGGGTCGATACCGAAGCGGTCGAACGACGCGCTGCCGGGATCGTACGCACGTCCTGTGATGGTCTCAGGTGGCGCCGCCGGAGACGGAGGCACGGTGGATAGCAGACGCGCCAGGAATTCGTCGGCCAGCCGCAGGTTGATGAAGCCCGGTCCGGCGATCTCGAACGCTACGGTGATACCAGCGGCGGCGAGCGCCGGCGCCACCGCTGTGACGATGCGCTCGGCAACGTCGCGCGGCTTGGCACGCAGCTCCTTCGCCAGCGTCATGGCCGCATTGCACTGGTAGTCGCCGAATTTCGGGTCACCCGCGGGGCGCAGCAGGGCCTGCGCAGGTGCAACCGGCCGGCCCGAGACCTCGGCCAGGGCGTCTGCGAAGTGCCGCGCCAGGCGGTTCAGCAGCGAGTCAAAGCCCATGCAGGGAAGTTAACTCCGATCGGCGGAGCGCAGGATGCCCTCGGTCAGCCGCAGCGAGCCGCCGATGATATCGCCCACCTGGGCGACGGCCCGCTCCGTGAGGGGTACTCCGAGCAGAAACGCGCACAGCGCCGCACCCCAGGCCCGCAATTTGTCGAAACGCATACGAATCGCTCCTAGGTCGGATCCGAGTTCGCCGCCATACCAGCAGAGTATCCCCACAAGCATCGCGCGGCAAGGTCGGGAGGAGCGCAGGTGCGACCGGGGCTGCACGCGCGCGGCAGTCCGTGCCGGCCCGCCGACGCCGTATGATTGGAAACGGCATAGGAGGTATGCGATGCTGCGCGAAACCTATCCCTGCTACGTCGCCGGCCGGCCCGAAACAACCGGCGCCGAGCTTACCGTCACGAACAAGTACTCCGGGGCGGTCGCGACCCGCGTCACCCGCGGAGACCGCGCCACGCTGGAGCGCGCCATCACCGCGGCCTATGAAGCCCGTGCCGCAGCGCGCCGGCTACCCGCCTGCGCGCGACAGCAGATCCTCCAGCACATCGTCCGCCGCGTAACCGAGCGGCATGAGGAGTTCGCCGGGGCCCTCGCGATCGAGGCCGGCAAGCCGCTGCGTGACGCGCGCGGCGAAGTCACCCGGCTGGTTGACACGCTCCGCATCGCCGCCGAGGAGGCCGTACGCATCGGCGGGGAGTGGCTGCCGCTGGACATCAGCCCGCGGGCGGTCGGCTACCAGGGCCTCGTGCGGCGCTTCCCGGTCGGCGTGTGCGCGTTCATCACACCGTTCAACTTCCCCATGAACCTCGTCGCCCACAAGATCGGCCCGGCGATCGCGGCCGGCTGTCCGTGGGTGCTCAAGCCGGCTTCGGTCACACCCGTCGGCGCGGTGCTGCTGGGCGAAATCCTCGCCGAGACGGATTGGCCGCCCGCGGCGTTCTCCATCGTGCCGTGCGCCGCGGCCGACGCCGGCCCGCTGGTGGCCGACCCGCGGATCGCACTGCTGAGCTTCACCGGCTCGGCCGATGTCGGCTGGACACTGCGGTCGCAGGCCGGCCGCAAGCGCGTCGCGCTTGAGCTGGGCGGCAACGCGGCCTGCATCGTCGACCGCGGCGTGGACCTCGACCACGTCGCCGAGCGGCTGACCTTCGGGGCGTTCTACCAGTCCGGCCAGAGCTGTATCAGCGTGCAGCGCGTCTTTGCCCACCGCGAGATCTACGACGAGCTGCGCACGCGCCTCATCAAGCGGGCCGCGGCGCTGCGCATGGGCGACCCGCTGGACGAGGAGACATTCCTCGGGCCGCTCATCAGCGAGATGGAGGCCCGCCGCATCGAGCGCTGGATCGGGGCGGCGGTCGCGGCCGGGGCGCGTGTGCTCTGCGGCGGGCGGCGGGAGGGGGCTTTCGTGGCGGCGACGTGGCTGGAGAACGTCGACCCGCGGCAGAAGGTGAGCTGTGACGAGGTCTTTGGCCCCGTGGCGACGCTCACGCCGTTCGACGACTTCGCCGCGGCCGTCACCGCCGCCAGCGACAGCGAGTTCGGCCTCCAGGCGGGCGTGTTCACGCGCGACCTGCACCACGCGCATTACGCCTACGAGGAGCTGGAGGTCGGCGGCGTGATCCTCAACGATGTACCCAGCTTCCGCGTCGACAACATGCCCTACGGCGGCGTCAAATCCAGCGGCCTCGGCCGCGAAGGCGTGAAGTACGCGCTCGAGACGATGACCGAGCGGAAGCTGATGGTCTTACGCGACGCGCGGTGAACAGGGAGCATCGGCGTCCCGGCTGGGGTGGGACAGGCAGCTTGCCGGTGATTGAGACGGGTGGGCCAGGCATCTGTTCGGTTACGGGTGAGGTCGGCATCCGGCAGGCCCGGCGGTGCGCCCGCGCGGCGCAACTCCCCTCCCTTGCAGGGAGGGGCCGGGGGAGGGTGGTGCGGCGAAACTTTGTTGACGCCTCGCCGTCTGTGGGGCATCCTGTCCGCATGGCTCGCAAGCAGGGGAAACCCGCCGCACCGTCCGCCGACACGCCGCCCGCGCCCGCCGCCCCCGCCGGCCGGCCGTCAGCGCTCGTGGACACCCGCATCATCTACTGCGGCGACTGCCTGGAGCAGCTCCGCAAGCTGCCCGCGGCGTGCGTCGATCTCGTGTACATCGACCCGCCGTTCAACTCCAACCGCAACTACGAGGTCTTCTGGGGCGAGGCCAAGGAGAAGCGCGCCTTCGAGGACCGCCACGCCAGCACCGCCGCCTACATCGACACCATGCGGCCGCGCTGCGTCGAGCTGGCGCGCGTGCTCAAGAAGACCGGCAGCTTCTACTACCACTGCGACCGGCACGCCTTGCGACGAATGTCGCTGAGGTGACAGCCAACTTTGGTCCCGAGGGTTAATCCTCATGCGGCGAATGGCAAGCAACTCCCCCAACCCGAAGACCGAACCACTGAACCGCTCCCTCAGCGCCGCCAAGTCGGCCAAGCAGGACGAGTTCTACACCCAATACGTCGACATCCAGAAGGAAGTCGAAGCCTACCTCGAATACGACCCGAACACGTTCAAGGGCAAAGTCGTCTACTGCAACTGCGACCGGGTAGGCGAAGCCTCCCGTGACCCGTTCGAGAGCAACTTCTTCAAGTACTTCGCCGCCAACTTCAACAAGCTCGGCCTCAAGCGGCTCATCTGCACCAGCTACGACGGCTCGCCCCTCGCCGGGCAGATGACGCTCTTCGACGAATACAACGGCGGTGAAAATGGGGGCAACGGCCACCGCAAGAAGCCCAAGGCCATCGCCGTCATCGTCGACCGCGTGAAAGACGAGTACGGCGACGGCGCCGCCAACGTGACGGCACCGATTTCTAAGAAAGGCTGAAAATAATGTCGACGACTTCCGGATCGAGCAACACCAAAGACGTCTTCGACGCCGCGAAAGCGATTGTGGCGGCGCTGGACGGGATGACAAAGGAGCATCAGACACTCGCGATAAAGTTCGCGGTTGAGACGCTTGGGTTGCAATCACCGACAGCGGCGGTATCGCCGCCAACATCTTCGGCGTCTGCGGCTGCAACAACCGCGACAACCCCGTCGGGTGGAGTAGCGCATTCGACAGATATCAAAGCATTTACTGTTACGAAGGCGCCGAAGAGCGATCAGCAGTTTACCGCGGTCGTCGCCTACTTTTATCAGTTTGAGGCAAAGCCCAACGAACGAAGGGACACGATAGACGCGGAGGTTATGAAGGAGGCTGCCCGTCTTGCGGGGCGTCCGCAAGTTCAGCGCTGGAGCATGACCCTTACAAACGCAAAGAACGCCGGGTACCTCGATTCAGCAGGTGACGGAAAATACAAGCTCAGTTCAGTCGGAGAAAATCTGGTCGCGATAACGTTGCCAGACAATGGCGGCGCACCTGCCAAATCAAGACAGAAATCCAAGGCCAAAACACCTCAGAGAAAGGCAAAAAAGACAACGAAGAAGGTCAAGTAAGTCGCGGCTCCAGTGATTGAAAGGAGTTCGCGCTCATGCCAACGGTTTGCGATGCTCTTGACGCCGCAATCAACGAAGCCACAGCCGCCGCCGCCCGCGTGCGCAAGATTACATCTCTGCAAGTGCGCGTCGTTGACGATGTCGCCATGCTCAAGGCAACCGCCCAGACATGGTTTAATACTCACCGTCCCGTGGTGACTTCCGGTGCGCCAAGCGTTGACCTCAAGGCAATAGACCAGCCGTTCACCGCCGTGCTTGACGCGACCGCGAAACACGCTGTGAAGAACACGTACCTCGTGGCACTCAAAGATGCGAAGGCGGCGCTAATCACTGCCCGCGCTGCGGCGCTCGTTGCTCCCGCGTCTGTTCCCGTTGCCATCACCGACGACCTCGCCCCGGATTTCTCGCCCTTGGCGGGAAATCAGCAGATGCGAGACATTCTCACCCGCCGCTGGCATGAGTGCGCGAATTGCGTCAAAGCGGACGCGCACCTCGCTGCCATCGTGATGATGGGCGGCTTGCTGGAAGCGCTGTTTGTCGCACGCGCGAACAAGATGACCGACAAGTCGCAACTCACATCGGCCAAGAACGTGCCAAAGGACAAGACTACGGGCAAAACGACCGAAATCGATAAATGGATGCTTGACTCGTACATCAAGGTTGGGCATGAGCTCAACTGGATCACAGAGTCAGCCAAAGATGCCGCAGACACGCTCAAAGAGTATCGCAACTTCATCCACCCGGCGAAGGAACTGCGCTATGGCGTCACGCTTGGACTCAACGATTCGTCGATGTTCTGGCAGGTTACCAAGGCGCTCGCAAGACAACTCCTATTGAGCGCATGAGCCTCGGCGGTTCGACCGCCAAGAAGCTGCCCGCTGTCCGCGTGTTCGACGAGAAGACGAAGAAGGTCGCGTACAACAAGCAGACGCAGGCGGTGAAGGGCAAGAACAAATCCAACTGCCCGCTGTGCGCGGTGGGCGACAACGCCAACAAGGCCCGCATCTACAAGCTCGACGAGATGGACGCCGACCACGTTTCGGCGTGGAGCAAAGGCGGCGATAGCTCCGCCAAGAACTGCCAGATGCTCTGCACCACCCACAATCGGACCAAAGGCAATCGGTAGCGGGAAGCGTGGGTTGGTGTTCCTTCGCAGGCCACCATCCGGCTGCGGGCGGCTAGATCGCAAACACCGCCCGCCTGGGGGCGCCGCGCGCCGCTCCTTGGGTCGAGTGTCTGCCCGCGGCGGGCAGAGTGTCGACCCTTGCTGGGAAACGGATCCGTTCCCGACGCTTGTGGACGACACCACTCCCAAGGGTTGTGTCGGAACCCATCCTCATAAGGGGCGCGCTCCTGGCGGTCCGGGTAATGTCCATGGGATCTCCGAGAGTACGCACGGACCCGCTCCGGCCGTGGCTGTTACTCCGGCAGCGCTGTCCACGGCCCGTTGCGCTGGTCGCGTGGGTTACCCGAGAGAAAGAGAAGCTGGCGGCGCGGTCCTCGGCGGCACAGAATTGGGAAATTCCGTCCCGAGCGGTTGAACGGCCGGGCTGGTGGTATGGCGGACCCCGGCGGCGGTCCCGCCGGGCGGGTGAGGGTTCCCGTGTTCAGCGGGCAGATGATCTCCGGGCCTCGCATCGGTGTGCTCCTCTCCGAGGAGCTCGCGTGGTTGCGGGCGCACCGTGAGGATCCGGACAAGAGCCGCAGGGAGGAGTTGTGCGGCTGGTTCGTCCTGTGGTGGGCGGTGTTTGCGCCGGAGGTGGTGCGGAGCACGGCCGGCGCGGACCTGGCGGCTTTGTGTGCCGAGTGGGATCTGCGCGACGAGTACGATCCTGCCCGCTGGCGGCACACGGTGTTGCCCGCGACGGCGCAGTTTGTGATGTCGGGCGAAGCACAGCACCTCGCACCGCTACACGCCGGGCTGGACCATCCGGATGCGGAGTTGCGCACCCTCTCGCTCGCGGCGGCCGCTTTCGTGGGGCCGCGCCTGCTCGTCGCGGCCGCGGACGTCACGCATCGTCTGCGGCACAACCTGGGAGCACTGCATTCCGTGCCCGAGTCGCTGGGCGTGGCGCTGCTGTTGGACGGAACCGCCGAAGAGAAACGTGCGCTCCTGAGGGGCTGGCTGTTCAGCCGGAAGTTGTGCGCACCGGCCACGGACGAGTTGCGGGCGCTGCTGGCGGGTCGACCGTTGGGGAACCCCTGTGCCGAGCGGTTTCGGTCGTTGGAGCGGTACGTGCTGCTGAGGGCGCTGACGATGGTGCCCGGGGCGCCGGGAACCACCGCGGAGCCGGGCGCAGCGCGGCGTGCGGAGCCGCCCGCGTCACAGGCACAGGCGGGTCCGACGTTCGATCAGCTCTGGGAGCAGTTACGGCAATACGCGCCGCTCCGGGCGGAACTCGGCCTGGAGTGAGTGTTCGGGTGCGGCCACGCCGGCGTTACGGGCAGACCATCGCGGCCTTGATGCGCGCGATGAAACCGCTGAGGTCGGCGAAGTTCACGGTGCCGTCGCCATTCGTGTCGCCGTGGAGCCACGGGCAGGACGAGGACCAGTGGTCCGGGCTGCCGGCCTTGAGCGCGGCGATGAACGGTGAGATGTCGGCGAAGTTCACCAGGCCGTCACAGTTCAGGTCGCCGGGGCAGGGCACCGGCGCGCCGTCGCAGGAGAGTGCGTGGTAGGAGCCGGGTGTTCCGATGTCACCCGTAGTGGCGGCGAAAGAGCCGAACGCATCCGCGAGTGCGGACAGTTCCCAGGCGTGGACGTCGTTGAGGCCGAGCGCTTCCCGGCAGGTCTGGCCACTGCGGTTCTGGGTCCGGATGCTGCCGGGGAAGACCTGGTCGCCGTAAGCGAGCCGGTCGACCAGCACGCCGTCCGCATCATAGAGGTTGAGTTCGTCGTTGCGACCGATGTTGTGCCCGCTCACGCTGCCGAGTTCCCCGACAATCTTGACTTGTGGCCCGAGTCCCCAGGCGGCACGGAAGCTCTCGGCCGGGCTCTCCGTGAGCACGACCGATTCGCCCGGTTGCACGAGCCCAAAGGCGCTGAGGTCAAACGCGCCCGGGTTGCCGTGATCGTCGTCGAAGCTCCAACCGGTCAGGTCGACCGGCTCGTTCGAGCGATTGGTGAACTCGATGAATTCGCCGCTGGCACCCTGGTACATCCACTCCGTGATGCGCATGCCGCCGGTCGCTCCGAAGGTGTATTCAACATAGAGCGGGTCCCACTCGGTGCGCTCGGGCAGGAAGGTGAGCGAGGCGTAGGCGTTGGCCGCGGTGGCCGCCACGTAATACGCGATGCGTTCGCCGCCCGAACCGACCACGGGTAGCGGGGCGGTGTAGGTATCCGGCTCCAGAAGCACCATCGGTGTGCGGGCATACGGGCTGGCGGGATTCGGCCGATAGAAGAGCTCGACTTTCGCCACAGCGCTGCCGGCGGGAGTAACGTGGGCCGTCACCCACACCTGGGTACCCGGCTCCGGCGTGGCAATAGAGGGTGTGACCCCATCAATCGTCGGACCGGTCGCGGTGAGTTCCGCGTTCAGGTTCAGAAAGGTCACGCGCTGGTTGACGAACTGCTGCAATCCGATGACGTTGCCACCGGCCAGCCCGGCGTAGGGCATGTTCACCGTGCTGGTAAAGTTGTTCTGGAAGAGCGTGTAGGAGTACAGCTTCTTGGGGTCGGCTTCGACCGCGGGTGCGATCAGGTTCCGCAGCGCGGTGAACTGGGGCTCGAAGTAGTCCCAGCGGAGAGCGCGTCGCGCGGTGCGATAATGGGCCATGTAGCGCTGACGCAGCTCGGGCACCGCGAGCACATGGTTCAACACGGGTTTATTGAGGGCCGTGAAGTTGCGGGTCACGGTCCAGGTGGTTTGGGTGAAGGTCTCGTTCGCGTCGCGCTGCAGGAGGTGCATGCGTCCGTCGAGCGGGTCGCGGTACGCCATGAAATCCGCACCCTTGTTGATGTAGCTGTCATCGTCCGTCAGCAGATTCTCGAGCACGACCGACCAGATGGAAGGGTCGATGGCGAAGAGGGTGTCAATGTTCGACCAGGTCGCCAAGGGCTCGTTGGTCACGGCGTTGCAGACCGCGATCAGCGCGCCCCAGGGGTCTTCCAGCCCGCCGTCGTTCTGGATCTCGTAACCGGAGTAGCCACTCGGGGAGCTCCCGTTGTAGCGGAGTCCCGGGCCGTTGGGATTGTTCGCACACTTGATGCGCAAGCCGTCGGCATCCGTAAAGTACCGGCTGAGCATCGACTTGTTCGGTTGCTGGACATTGATGTATACGCCCCAGTTCTGCCCATTGAGTGAGAGCAGAACATGGTTGGCGCGGGGGTTGGGGATGAACTGTGCCACGTAATTGTTGTAAACAACTTCGCGGCAGAACGTCGGATCGCGGAATCCGTTGTTGAGGTTGAGCGTGGAGTAGCCCATCAGATTCTGATTCTCATCCACCGCGTCCAGCCGCACCTTGAGGGAAAACTTCTCCGAACCCGGAGGCAGACCGATGTACGAGGTGTTGCCGCGAATTCGAACGCCCACATTGGGGTAGGTGATCCCCTCCACTTCAAGATCCGCGAGTATCTCCGTTTCCGATGTGTAGTTCTGCCTCAGCAACGACAGCCAGTTGGCATCATGAAACGTGATGTTGAGCGTGCGTAGCACGGTGGTGTCGTACAGGTCCTGGGCCGCGGTAAACGGTGGCCCGGCCAGAACGAAGAGCGTGAGCGGCCAGAGCAGGCCGCGGGCGGAACACGGTGACGATGGCACGGGAACTCCTCCGGAGGGCTCGCGGTAAGTTCGGGGCTGCGGAATTCCCGCGTGCGAGCCGTGCGGGCTTCCAGAGCGCGAGACGTTGCCCGAAGGGAATTATTGCAGGGTGGGGGGCCTCAATTCACATGGCTGCTTTTGTAACTCAATTCTGACTGCACATGCACGGGGTTGTAGCTGGAGAACACAGTTATAGGACGAACGAGGCGCCACTTGGACAGTGGAATGGCCCCGGGGGCGGAAACATGTTGACGTCGGAGGGGATGCGCCGAAGAATATGGGATGGAGCGCGGTGTCGTGATCGCCAAAAAACCGGTCACGGAACCCCACTCGCCGAGAATGATTCGAGGCAACTGCGGTCGGTCGAGCAGAAATTCTCGACTTTCATCCTAGTCCTTCTGGCATCATGCCGGCCGGACCGAGTTGCGGGATCGAAGCTGTGCCCGCGCGCTCGTTTTCGCCAGGAGGTGACTGTCCATGGACCGGTACCACTCGCCCGCCATTGCAGATCTGGCCCAGCAGTTGCTGCGTGGCCCCAAGCGGCTGCGGCTCCGCCAGTTGTTGGGCATTGACTTCCTGCTCACGCTCCTTGAGAACGACCACGGCTACCCATTCGATTTCGTCTGCCAGGCCCTGACCGGGTACCGCCCGAAGGACGGCAGCGTCATCCTGATGGGTGAGGAACTGCTTGGCGATCTCGTGCTGCTGGCCGAGAATCTGAGTGACGATGCCGGCTTGGCGGTCGAGAGCTGGCGCGGGGCGGTGTACACTGTTTCCGAGTTGGCCGCACGGTTTGATGTCAGTACGAAGACTATCTTCCGGTGGCGGCGGCGCGGGCTGATCGGCTGGAAATTCCGCACGCAGGGCGATCCGCGGCCGCGACTCCTCTTCACAGAGTGCAGCGTTCGGCGGTTCGTTTCTCAGAATACGGGGCTGGTGAGTCGCGGCAGCAACTTCTCGCAGCTTACGCCGGACGAGCGTCAGGCGATCGTTGCACGAGCGAGTGAACTGGTGGCGGCGGGGCACCGCACGGTCAACGCCGTCGCGCGGGAGATCGCCAGCGGGACCGGCCGTGCCGTCGAGACGATTCGCCTGATTCTGAAACACTACGATGAAACCCATCCCAAGGCGGGGATCTTCAACCGTCCACTGCTGGATGTGGAGGTCGACGACCAGCGTCTCGCGGTGTGGGAGGCGTATTGCGACGGGGCGACGGTGGAGGGGCTCGCGCGGCGATTTGAGCGGCCGGTGGGCTGGATCTACCGAGCCGTGACGCAGATGCGGGCGCGGGAGCTGATGGCCCGGGCGATCGAGTATGTGCCGAGCGACGAGTTTGATGCGCCCGATGCGGAGGAGCGCATTCTACACACGGAACCGGGCGAGCCGCTGCGCCAGGCGCTGTCACGCAGTGAGCGGCGCGTGCCGGAGGCGCTGCCACCCTATCTCGCGAACCTGTTCCGTATCCCCTTGTTGACGCGGGCGGGTGAGCAGACGCTCTTCCGGCGGATGAATTACCTGCGCTACCGGGCGGCCCGGCTTTCGGCGGCGCTCGACCCCGAGGCGGCGACGGCGCAGGAACTGGACCACATAGAGGATCTGATTGCGCAGGCCGAGGCCCTGAAGAACGACATCGTGCAGGCCAACCTGCGACTGGTGGTCAGCATCGCGAAACGGCACCTGAACGGGCAGCACGACATGTTCGAGCTGATCAGCGATGGGAATGTGTCGTTGATGCGGGCGGTGGATAAGTTTGACTACGCGCGCGGCTTCAAGTTCAGCACGTATGCTTCTTGGGCCGTGATGAAAAACTTTGCGCGGTCGATTCCGGAGCAGCGGCGGCACCTGGAACGGTACCAGACCGGGTGGGACGAAATGCTCGAGACTTTCGGGAGCGCCTCCCAGGTCGAGGAGGAGTCGGATCACCTGCGGGCGCTGCGCGGCACGGTCGGGCGCATGCTGGCAGCGCTCGACGATCGGGAGCAGGTGATCCTGCGGCAACGTTACGGCCTCGACGGTGGGGGTGTCCCGCAAACGCTGGAGCAGATCGGGCAGCGGTTCGGCGTGTCGAAGGAGCGCATCCGGCAGCTCGAAGCGCGGGCCATTACGAAGCTGCGCGGTGAGTTTGAGTCGGACGTGCAGCAGTTGCTGGGGGCCTAGGTTGGTGCGACCTCCAGGCCCTCGTCAAGCCGCGCCTGCGCATGGGCGTGGCCCGGGGGCGCGTGCTGACCAAGGGCAGCGGAGGGGCAGGTGCAGCCATGGCGGGCCTGTGTACGGCATGCGCCGCGCGCTGGTGGTGAGCACCCAATTGCGTCCTTGACGTATTCTCATATGGGACTATATTAGAAGTATGCCGCGGGCCGCGACAACGACGGATGTCTTCAACGCGATTGCCGAGCGTCGGAGGCGCGAGATCATCGCACTGCTGGCGGTGCGGGCGCGGGCGGTCGGCGACTTGGTCGACGCGCTGGGGTTGCCGCAGCCGGCCGTCTCGAAGCATCTGGGTGTGCTGCGCAAGGTTGGCCTCGTGCGGGTGAACCGCGCGGGACGCCAGCGTGTATACACGTTCGATGCGGAGGTGCTGAAGCCGGTGCACGACTGGGTCAAGACCTGCGAACGGCTTTGGAGCCAACAGCTTGATCGAGTCAAACATCGGGCTGAGCGTCGGGCGGCGGAACGATTGGAATCCTGAGGGCTGATGGGGGTGGGCTGGAGGAAGGACAATGTGGACGGACACCGCGGGGCCGGCGTTGAGCACGCTGCATATCCACCGCGAAGTGGAGATCGCCGCGCCGCCGGACATTGCGTTCGAAGCGCTGTTGGAAGAGTTGGGGCCCGCGGGCGAGATGCCCGACGGCCAGCCGTTTCCGATGAAGATCGAGCCGTGGCCGGGCGGGCGCTGGTACCGCGACCTGGGCGCTGGCCGCGGGCACTTCTGGGGGCACGTGCAGGTCATCAAGCCACCGGGGCTGCTGGAGATCTGCGGGCCCCTGTTCATGTCGTATCCCGCAATTTCGCACGTGCAATACCGGCTGACGGCTGAAGGGGAAGGGACGCGACTGCGCTTGGTCCACCGGGCCATGGGGCAGATTCTGGACGAACATCGGGAGGGTGTCGTGACGGGTTGGGAGTACGGTTTGGGGCGTGTTCGCGAAATCGCGGAGCAGCGACAGGGGCGCCGCTGAGGGTCAGGCGCCTGGAGTTTCATTTCGGGCAGTTTGCAGAGGCGCGGCGCGCGGCCAGCCGCAAACCAATCTTTGCGTGAAGGGAGACAGCACGATGATGGTTGAACCGCTGAAGGAACACGCGTGGTTGCAGAAGTTCGTGGGAGCGTGGAGTTACGAGGGGGAGGCGTTCATGGGGCCGGATCAGCCGCGTGCAAAGTTCACCGGGCGGGAGAGCGTACGGTCGGTCGGTGGGCTGTGGATCGTCGCGGAGGGTCGCGGCACCATGCCGGGCGGGGGCGTGGGGACGGCGCTGCTGACCGTCGGGTACGACCCTCAGAAGGAGCGGTTCGTCGGCTCATGGGTTGGGTCGATGATGGCCAGCATGTACGTCTACGAAGGGCGCCTGGACGAGTCCGGCACGGTACTGACGCTGGAGGCGGAAGGGCCGAATTGCGTGGACGAGGGCAAGACCGCGAAATACCGGGACATCTACGAGTTCAAGAGCGCTGACGTCCGGATGCTGCGGTCGGAGATGCAGGGCGCGGACGGCCAGTGGCAGGAGTTCGTACGCGCGGAGTACCGGAGAAGCTCAAGCTGACTTCGGGAGCAGGGTGAACCGGGAGGGCTCCGGCGCCGGCCGCGCCCCCCGGGCGTACAACCGCTCCCTCGCGCCACCCCCCCCCGACGGGGGCCGCGGCGCGCCGACCGGTCTACTCTTGCCTTTGGCGTCAGTCGGCGGGGGCCGGTTCCAACTCGGCCTTTGGCTCCGCCGGAGTTGCGGCTGTTTCGGGTACGGCCGTGACGCGGAACTGCCGCGCTGACGTGTAGTACTTGCGGAAGGTGTCGCGCACCTGCTCCGCGGTGATGGCCTCGTAGGCGGCGGGGATGTTCTTCAGGTCCTCGAGTCGCCCTTTGTGCAGATCGAACGCGCTCAGGCGGTCGAACCAGAAGCTCGGTTCCTTGAGTTGCTGGTCGAGCGAATTCAGCGTCTGTCGCAGGGCCGTGGCGAGCTCCTCGGCGCTCGGACCGTCAGCCGCAAAAGCGGTGAAGATCTTCTCGACCTCGGCCACGACCTCATCGGTCTTGGCGGGGTCGCACGGTGCCCCGCTGAGGAAAGAGCCGGCATCGTGGTAGACCGGGTCGGGGCTGTGGGATGCGCTGATCGAGTAGACCAGCGCCAATTCCTCCCGCACGCGCTTGATCAGCCGACTGTCGAGCGTGTTTTGTGCAAGGTTGAGAGCACGGACATCCGCGATGTTTTGCGCGTCGGCCGCGACGAAGCCCGTCAGCGCGAAGCCCTGCGGGGTAATGGTGTCGACGCGTACGTGCCGTACGAGTGGTCCCGGCCCACGGTCGCGCAGGGTGCGCAGGGGCTCGAGGTGTTCGGCCGTTCGCGGCCTTTCGCCGAGGGATGCCACGTAGGTTTCGAGCAGCGGGAGGACCGTTTCAAGGGGCACTTCGCCGACGATCGTGACTTCCAGGGGTGCAGAGCGGGCGATGCGGTGGAACCATTGCTGCGCCGCTTCCAGCGTCAGCGCTTCCACCTGCTCGACCGCAGGTAGCAGGATGCGGCGCGGGTCGCCGCCGCTCACCGCCTTGACGAACGTTTCAAGAGCGACGAACTGCGGCATACGGCGCGCCATGGCGAACTGCTGCAAGATCTGTTGGCGCGTGTTGTCATAGGCACTCTGCTCGAGCTTACCGCTGATGAGCAGAGCATGGGCAAGCTGGAGACCGAACTCGAGATCCTGTGGTGAGCCGCGGAGGGTGACCCGCAGGTGGTCGTTGGCCGGGGCGGCGCCGATGGCGATGTTGCGACCGGTCATCAGATCCTGGAGCGCGGACGAATCAAGCCGGTCGGTGGCGGGTTGGGCGAAGAGCCGCGACGCGAACAGCGTAATGCCGGCGTTTGCGGACGTCTCCTCGATCTGACCGCCGGCCAGCGCGAAGCTGACGAGCACGAGATCTTTCTTGTAGTCCATGAAGCGGTAGTGGAAGCGGACGCCGTTGGAGAGCCAGCCGCTGACGATCTGCAAGTCCTCGTCGCGGGTGGTCTCGGTAACCTTGCCGGGCACCGGCGGTTGGGCAAGCAGACTGTCCGCCGCGGCGACATCCGCAATCTGCACCGTGCTCCGCGCGAAGGCCGCGCGCGCCGCGGCGAGCACCTCGTCCTCCGCCGGCAGCTTGATCCCGTCTTTCTCCGGCAATGTGACCACGTACGCGAAGGCCTGGGGGGAGTAATGCGCCGCGAAGGCGGCGTTGAGCTCCGCGAGCGTGATCGTGGGCAAGAGCTTCTGGAGTACGTCCAGCTCCTGCTCGGCGGAGAGCACCGGCTCACGCGTGTTCACACCGGCCAGGATGCGGAACAGCAGGCCGCGGGCGTTCTGCGTCGGTTCCTTGCGGACGGCATCTTCGGCGCCGGAGAGTACTTCCCGCTGACAAAGGTCGAATTCACCGGGCAGGAAGCCGTGCTCGCGGGCACGGCGGATCTCGAGGATGACTTCCGCGAGCATCTTCTCCCAGGCGTCCGGTTCGCCCGTGGCCGAGCCACTCACCAGCACGGCGTCGTTCAGGAAATCGCCGACGGACACCTGCGCGGTGCGATAGGCGGCCTCGCCGCGCTGGACGCGCTGCGACAGGCGTCGATTGAGCATCCAGAGTGCCAGTCGGTCCACCAGCTCGACGCGGGCCTGTGCGATTGTGGTGGTCGGCTGACGACCCGGGTGCAAGGCATACAGGTCAACATTGCCCTGGGCGTGCTCCGGGTCCGTGATGATGAAGGCCCGCTCCGTCTCGAAGGGCCGCAAGCCGGGGCGCGCCTGATCTGCCGCCGCGACGGTCGCCTCGTATTGGCCGAACCACTTCTCCAGCAGCGGCAGGTAGGGCTCCGGCTCGGCATCGCCCACGAGAATGACAGTGATGTTCTGTGGCCGGTACCACGTGCGGTAGTACGCCTCGAAACGGTCGCGGTCCGCATTCTCGATGACTTCCCGTTTGCCGATCGGCAGGCGCTGGCTGAGGTGTGAACCGGCAAAGACCCGCTCGATGAACTCATCACGGATGCGCTGCTGGGCACTCATGCCGGCCCGCAACTCGGAAAGCACGACGCCGCGCTCGCGGTCGATCTCCGCCGGCAGCAGCAGCAGGCGGAAGGCGTAATCGCTGAGGACTTTCAGAGCGTCCGCCACCTGCGGTTCGGTGGCATCCGGCAGGAACAGCATGTAGGCCGTCTGATCGAAGCCGGTGAAGGCGTTGAGGTCGGGCCCGAACTGCATCCCGATGCGCTCGAAATATGGCACGAGTTCGCCCGGTGCAAAGTGTTCGGAGCCGTTGAAGGCCATGTGCTCAAGGAAGTGTGCCAGGCCGCGTTGCTCCTCGGTCTCGTTCAGGGAGCCGGAGGCCACATGCATCATCAGGGCCATGCGACCAGGTGGGTTATCGTGCTTGCGATACTTCCAGGTGACACCGTTCGCCAGCTTGCCGGAAAGAATCCGGGCGTCGCTGGGAAGCGGGTCGGCGGCGAATAGGGGCATGGCGATGGCCAGCGTGGCCAGCCAGACGAGCGGACGAATTAGGCGGGTCTTCATGGAAGCGCTGTTCCTGCTGCAGGGGAGAAGCTGCGGGGATGAATGGTGCCGCGCAGGAGGACCGAGACGTCTCGGTCGGACTCCCTGTCTCCCATCCGGGCGCGGAGTATACTCATGCCTTCACGGTCGCCCCGGGGTCGTGTACAAGATGCGACAAAACGGTGCAACGGTGGTGGCGGGGTTGACAAGGAGCGGCGATGCCAGTGGTGCAGATTCAGAACGGGGCGTACCAGGTAGGTTCAGAGCGCGTCCCGCTGTTCGCAGGGGAGGTGCATTACTGGCGGCTCCATCCCGCGCGCTGGCGCCGTGTGCTCGAAGCGACGCAACGGCTCGGAGTTCGTGTGGTCGCCACCTACGTGCCGTGGGAATACCACGAACTCGCGCCTGGCCAATTCGACTTTACCGGCAGCACGGAACCGCCGCGCAACCTGGTTGGTTTCCTGGAGCTGGTGCAATCGCTGGGTTTCTGGGTCCTGATTCGTCCAGGACCATTCATCTACTCCGAGTGGACCAATGCCGGCGTGCCGGATCGTGTCGTACGTCTGCCGCGCATCGGGGAGTCGTATCGGCGCGAAGCCCGCGTGTGGATGGCTGCGGTGACGGCCGCATTGCGGCCCTTCCTCGCGACGCAAGGTGGCCGCATCCTGTCCTGGATGACCGATAACGAGATGGACATCTTCTCGCACTGGTTCGAGGATGAGAGCGGGCTCAATGGGAGGCCCGTGCCGGGTTTCTTCCACGACTTCCTCCGCAGTGCCTATCGCGATGTGGCGGATCTGAACACGGCGTGGGGCACGGCATATGCCCGGATCGAGGATGCGCAGCCGTACGCGGTACGACTGAACAGTTTCGACCCGCAGGGGTTGACGCGCCACAAGGACTACTGGCGGTTCCAGCACTGGGCCACGGCGGAGGGCTTGCGCTGGCATGCGCAGACCTACCGCGAACTGGGGGTCGACGTGCCGCTGGTCGCAAACTATTACCCCGGGGGTGACGTGCAGAACTGGCGCGAAGTGGCGAAGACCGTTGATTACACCGGCATCGACTGGTATCCCCGGAACGAGTTCGGTGGTGAGCCGGAAGAGCACCGGCTCTTCCTCGACACCTGCCGCTACCAGCGCGTGATCTCGACCCTGCCACACGTCGCGGAATTGGAGTGCGGCGTCTGGCACGGCTACCACGAGTATGTCGGCGTACTTACGCCGAATCACTACCGTCTCCTGGCCACGTCGCTGCTGATCGCGGGCGTGCACGGGTTCAACTGGTATATGCTGGTCGGGCGCGACAACTGGTACTACACGCCGATCAATGAGCGTGGTGATGTGCGGCCGGAACTGGGCGATGTCTTACGGCAGTTCCACGCGCTGGCAGCGGAGATCGATCTGCCGACACTCCGCAAGTGCACCGACACCGCGGTGATGCTCGAACCGTTGCAGGTTCCGACGGACCAGGCGTACGCTCGCAACCCGGTACTCAGTGCGCTGCATGCGGCCGATGTGGATTTCGAGTTGTACGACCCCGAGTTGGGGCGAATCGAGCGGCCGTTGCTGTACTATTCCGGGGCCGACTGGCTGGCGACACAGTCGCAGCAGCGACTCGTCGATTATGTGGAGCGGGGCGGCACGCTTGTGCTCTGTCAGCAGTTCCCACAGCGGGATGAGCGGTTCAGGCCGCACAATGGCTTGGAAATCGCGCCACCGGATCGCATCCTCTCGCCCTTGGGCAAAAAAGTCGCGGTGGAACTGGGAGCCGAGCGGCCGGAGTCGGATGGCGCGGTGTGGGTGTGGGATCGGCCTCCGGGACAGCCGGTCTGGGGCACGCAGACGGCCGGTCAGCAACAGGCCGTCGAGAACGCGGACAAGTGGATGACCGGCTACATCGGGAAGCGCTGGGTGTGTGGGTATGTGGAGCCGCGGGGAGCCGGGCGCGTGCTGATGCTGGGTGTGCCGATGAATGCGGCGATCGTCCGGGCCGTGCATCGCTGGGCGGGTGTGCCGCTGTTTGCGCAGGCGGAACTGCCGGGGGTAACCACGGCGCTCTATTCCACGGCGGGCTCTTGGGTGCTCGTGGCAACGAATCTGAATGCGGCCGAATCCGGTGTGCGTGTACGGATGGAAGGTGTGCCGCTGCCGGCCGAGGTGACGGTGCGGGACTTGTGGACGGGCACCGAGGAGCGCATGGCTTCTGCCACGCTGTACGTGCGGGTGCCGCGACGCAGCGGTGGCACATGGTGCATTACACCCTGATGCGTCACGTCCGCGGCGGTTACGTGCGCGGGGGGCGCAGCCGTACGGCGACGAGCGTCAAATCGTCGGACTGCTCTGCCAGCCCGACGAACCGCCGTATGTCCCACACGATATTCTGCAACAGTTGGGACGGGGCGTGCGCGCCATAGCTCCGCAACGCGTGCCAGAGGCGTTCGCGGCCGAACTCCTCCCCGTGGAAGTTGCGGGCTTCGATCGCGCCATCTGTATACAGCAACAGCAGGTCGCCGGGCAGCAGTGCCATCGTGTGCTCGCGATAGGGTACGTCGCGGCGGATGCCCAGCACGAGGTCGCCCTCCTCCGCCGGGAGGATCTCACCGGCGCGCAGGATCAGGAGCGGCTCGTGTCCCGCGCTGGCGTAGGTTACACATTGGCGTGCCGGGTCGATCGCCGCTAGCAGCACCGTCATGAACTCACCCGGCAGCGTGTCCCGCTCGATCTGGCGGTTGAGACGTGTCAGTAGTTCGCCCGGACCACCGCAGGTTTCGGCCATCGCCCGCAGGGCACCGCGCGCGGCGGACATCAGCAGCGAAGCAGGCACGCCCTTGCCGGCCACGTCCCCGACCACCGCCGTGAGCCGTCCGTCGGGTAATGTCAGAAAGTCACAGAAGTCGCCGGCGACCTCGTAGGTCGGGTCGAAGGAGACCGCCGTCTCGAGTGCCGGGTGGCGCGGCGGTGGCACGCGGATCATGCGTTCCTGCAGATCGCCGGCGAGCTCGAGCTGCCGCTGCATGGTCGCGTTGCGCAGGCGCTCGTCGACCAGTTGCGCGTGCACGACCGCAGTCGCGGCCTGGTAGGCCACGGCGCGCAGCAGGTCGCGTTGAGCTTTGCGAAAGCGTCGCCGCGTGTGGGTGTATACGCGGATCAGCCCGACCGGATTGCCACGGTAAATCATGCCCGCGGTCAGCATGCTGGCGATGCCGGCGCGGCGCATCTCGTCGGGGTAGAGCACGCGCGGGTCGCTCGGGGCATCCTCCACGTACACGATGTGACCGCGCAGGGCCTCGTCGCTGATCGTGCCCGTCGTGCGCGTGACGAGCCCTTTTTGCAGGTAGTCGTGGGGCAGGCCATGCACGCTTTGGAGCGTGAGCTCCTGAGTCCGGGCGTCGTACAGTCGAATCGTGCAGTAGGGGCAATCCATCACGCGGGCTGTTTCCAGCACGATGCGGTCGAGCACTTCCTGCAGGTCGGCCTCACCGGTCAGCAACTCGGCGATGTCGCCGACCAGTGCCACCTCATCCGTCATCGCCAGCAGGCGCGACTCCCGGCGACCCCACGCGGCCAGTTGCCGCGCCCCCCAGCGGGCCGTAATCACTTCGTGGGCTGCGCCGCCGCGATCGAGCGTGGGCAGTTCTTCCCATGCGGCACGGAGCCGCGCGAGCGTGATACCGTGGGTGGGGTCGGGTGGCGTCCAGTCCTCGACCGGCGGCAACTCGACCCGGTACTCGCCGACACCGACGTAGCCGGCCTCATGCTCGTCGATGTAGATCGGTGCAACGACGTACCAGACCCCGTGGCTCTCCACGAAGGCCACGTGTCCCGGCGGATCGTGGGCCGGCACACGCTCGAGTTGCAGTGGCGCCGGCAATTGCGTGAGTACGTGGCCCGTGAGCCGCGCGAACTCGTTGTTGCTGCGCGTGGACACCAGCAAACGGCCGTCGTCGTCGTAGAGACAGACGCGGACACGCCCCGTGCGGGCCATGCCGCTGGCGAAGTCTTCGAGGGCTGAGATGTCGATGATCTCGCGCAACATGCCGAAGTCCGATCTCCGGGTAGTCCCCGTCCAACGGGTCGCCCCGCCGCACGGGAGCGATGGAGGCCGGATTATTGCGGCAGAGTGAGGCGGGGAACAGGGCCGGGTTCGTGCTCAGGTGGCAAAGGGACCCAGCGCCGGTCGTGTCCGACGGCCCACGAGGCCGCGTTGCTTCAGTTTCCCACGTTCCGCGGCTGCGGTAGACTGCCCGGGCGGCGGCGGCTCGTGGTCGCGCCATTGATGGGAGCAAGTCCGCATGAAAGTGCATGAATACCAGGCCCGGGCGCTGCTGCAGGCGGTAGGCGTCCCCGTTCCGCCGAGTGAAGTGATTGAGCGCCCCGCGCAGGCCGCGGAGGCCTTTCGCCGTATCGGTGCCCCGACGGTCGTGGTGAAGGCCCAGGTACATGCCGGCGGCCGCGGCAAGGCGGGCTATGTGAAGCTCGTCCATTCCCCGGAAGATGCCCAGGCGCATGCGGCCCGAATGTTTCGTGAGCCGATGGTTTCGAAGCAGACCGGACCCGAGGGCATCCAGGTCCGCAAGATCCTGCTCGCGGCGGCGGTCGATATTTCGAAAGAGTATTACGTCGGCGTGGTGCTCGACCGGGCGCGGCGGGTTCCGGTGCTGATGGCCAGTGCCGAGGGAGGGGTTGAGATCGAGGAGGTGGCCGCCCGTAATCCCGAGGCCATCCGCAAAGCGTGGTTCCATCCACACCTCGGCCTGCGCTCATTTCAGGCAACCGGCCTGGCGGCGGAGATCGGTCTGACGGGTGCCGCCGCCAAAGCGGCGGCAGACATGATGATGAAGCTCGCGAAACTGTTTCTGGAGCAGGACTGCTCGCTGGCGGAAATCAACCCGCTGGTGCAGACGCCGCAGGGTGAAATCCTGGCAATCGACGCAAAATTCAACTTCGACGATAACGCGCTTTTCCGCCACCCGGACCTGGAGGCACTCTTCGACCCGCACGAGGAAAATGCGGCCGAATTGCAGGCCAAGGAGCACAATCTCAGCTACATCGCGCTGGATGGTAACATCGGCTGCCTCGTGAATGGGGCCGGCCTGGCGATGGCGACGATGGACATCATCAAGTTGCACGGTGGCGAACCGGCGAATTTCCTCGACGTCGGTGGCAGCGTGACGCCGGAGGGGGCGGTGGAGGCCTTCCGCATCATCCTGGCCGACGCACAGGTGAAAGCCGTGCTGGTGAACATCTTCGGCGGCATCGCGCGGTGCGATGTGATCGCCGATGCACTGATTCAGGCCGGACGCGAGGTCGGTTTCAAGGTGCCGGTCGTGGTGCGGCTGGAAGGGACGAACGTGGAAAGGGCGCGGCAGATGCTCAAGGAAGCCGCAATTCCGCAGCTCAAGCCCGCCGCCGACCTGACGGACGCGGCCAGGCAGGTGTGCGCGGCAGTGTGAGTTTACACGTTGCCGTCGCGGCCCCGAAAACTGAGAACCACAATGCCCACTGACCTGCTGCAACTGGTGGAACGCTTCCCCGGCCAGCGCGTCCTGCTCGTCGGCGATTTCATGCTGGATCGCTATATCTTTGGTGATGCCGAGCGCATCAGCCCCGAAGCCCCCGTGCCCGTCCTGCGTGTCATCGAGCGCCAGGACCGCGTGGGCGGTGCCGGCTCGGTCGCGCTGAATGTGGCCGCGCTCGAGGCCAAGGTAACGTGTTGCGGCCTGCTCGGGCACGACCCCTTCGGAGACCGGGTCGAGACTGCCCTGCGCGACGCCGGCGTCGACACGCGTGGCCTGCTGCGCGTCGATGATCGTCCGACGATTACGAAGACCCGGCTGGTCGGTCTTGCGGAGCATCGCCACCGCCAGCAGATCCTGCGGGTCGATGACGAGATCATTCGTGCGCCGACCCCGACCGACGAAAGCCGTCTGTGCGCTTTTGCCGCCGGCGCCGTAGCGCAGGCCGATGTCGTCTGTCTCGAGGACTACGCCAAGGGTGCGCTGGCGCCGGCCGTCTGTGCGGCCGTGATCGCCGCGGCTCGGCAGCACAATCGGCCGGTACTCGTCGATCCGGCTCGCGGGCCGGTCTGGGAACGCTACCGCGGCAGCACCCTCATCACCCCCAACCGCGCCGAGTTCGAAGCCGCCTGCGGCCGCCGTGTGGCTGACGAGGAACTGCCGGCGGCTGCGGCTGAATTGCTGGCGCGCTACGACCTGGCGGCGCTACTCATCACGCTTGGGCGTGACGGGGCGATGCTTGTTCGGCGCGCAGGGGGCGCTGAGCGTTTTCCGACTCGGCCGCGCGCCGTTTATGACAATACCGGTGCGGGTGACGCGGTGCTGGCGATGGCGGCGGTGGCAGTGGCGGCCGGGGCCACCTTTGAGCAGGCGACGGTGCTGGCGAACATCGCCGGCGGGCTGGAAGTGCAGAAGTTCGGCTGTGTTCCGATTGCTCGAAAGGAAGTGCTGGACGAATTGACCCGCTCGGCCAGCCGGGCGCGGGGCAAGCTGCGGTCCCTGCCGGAGTTGCAGGCTGAGCTCGATGCCCGGCGGCAGCGCGGTGAGACGATCGTGTTTACAAATGGTGTCTTCGACCTGCTGCATCCGGGGCACGTTGAGCTGCTGCAGCGTGCCAAGGACGAGGGCAGCGTGCTGGTCGTCGGGCTCAACAGCGATGTTTCGGCCCGAGCGCAGGGTAAAGGTGACGACAGGCCGATCCGCACGCAGATCGACCGCGCGCGCATGCTCGCGGCCCTGGAGGTGGTGGATTACATCGTCCTGTTCGACGATCCCTCGGTTCGGACGCTGGTGGCGGCCTTGCGTCCAGAGGTACTCGTCAAGGGTGGCGACTATGCGGTGGAGCAGGTTGTAGGGCACGAGATCGTCCAGGCGGCCGGCGGCCGCATCGTCGTGGTGAACTTCGTGGACGGCTTCAGCACCACAGCCGAGCTGGAGCGCATCCGTCGGGTGGGTGGTTGAGGAGTGGCGATGGTCCGTGATTGGGCAGCGGTGGTGGCGGAGCATCAGCGGGTTGTTGCGGAGCTGGTCGGGTTCGGCACCGCACTCGATGCCATCGTGACGGCCATCACAGAGTGCCTGCGGTCCGGAAGTCGCGTGTACACTTTCGGCAATGGCGGCAGCGCGGCTGATGCGCAGCACATCGCGGCTGAGCTGCTCGGGCGTTTCAAACAGGAACGGCGGGCGCTCGCGGCCCTGGCGCTGACGACGGACAGCTCGACGCTGACAGCCATTGCGAACGATCTTGGCTATGACCGGATCTTTGCACGGCAGCTCGAGGGGCTGGTGCGGCCGGGGGATGTGGCGTGGGCGCTGAGCACAAGCGGCATGTCGCCGAACATTCTGGCCGGGGTGCGGGCGGCCAGGGAGCGCGGGGCGACAGTGATCGGATTTACCGGCGCGCGCGGTACGACCCTCGCGGCGGAGTGCACGCATGTCTTCTGTGCCCCCCATGTTTCCAGCGACCGCATCCAGGAGATGCACCTGCTCGCTTACCACTACGTGTGTGAACGCGTGGAGGAGTTGCTGAAGGAATAGGCCGCCAGGTGGGCTCGGAGTGCGGTGGGGCGTTGTAGTGTCACCTGCTACAGGGAAGCCAACCGACCGATCTGCCCCACTTGCTCGGCTAGCCCCATGACCACGCGAAGCGGTCCTTGAAATGGTGGTAGAACAGGCCGATGGCGCGCATCGTGACCACCGTCAGGAACACCGCTACCATGTTGATCACCACCAGTTGCAGCACCCCTCCGTCGATCATTTTATTGAGGGTTGACGCCACCAGCATGGGCGCGAAGTACGTCAAGTAAACGAGCCCCACCAACACAAGATAGGGCAGTGCCACACGCAGGACGGTTCGCAGCATCAGGTCTACTCGCAGCAACGCCGCGAAGCCACCCACGGCGACAACCAGCACCAGCAGTGGGTAGAACATGAGACCCACCAGCAGTGTCACGACCGCTGCCAATCCGAACGGGCTGGCGGCGCTCGCAAAAAACACCTGTACGAGGCCGTCGTCGGCACCTTCCAGTAACTCGCTGGCGGTCGAACCTGCTGCGAGACCGAGTGCGACCAATACCAGTGGAGGCAGGAAAATGACCGCCCAGACGGCGAGCATCTTGAGGAGCGGAACGATCACATCGCCGACCAGACCCTCCGTCAGGGTGAGTGCAGGCAAATCCTCCTCGCGTCCCGCTGCGCCGTTAACCGCGTTCAATTGGAACGAGTAATACCAGCCAGTGCAGATCAGGTACCCCGGCAGGGCGAAGCACAGCCCGAACATTCCGATGAAATCACCAAGACACACGATGAACAGAACCACCAGCACCGTCACCAGATCGTGGAAACGCAAGGGAAACGCCGCCGATCGCCCCACATCACGCCACCAACCCCCCCAGGCCTGCTTTAGCGGTACCAGGTCACCCTGGGGCTCCCGGGCTGCGTATTCCAGTGTTTGCGTCGGGATGGCCAGCGGTGGAGTGGCCGCGTCGGCGCGTGGGTTGGCCGGCGCCAAGGCCGCCGCGCCACGCTCGCTTCCCAGCAAGTCGTCGAGCGAGAGCTGTTCACTGCTGTCCGCGATGGCATGGGACCGTGCGGTGGGCGGGAGGTGCGCATCTCCAGTGCCTTGCACCGTGCCACCGGAGGACGGAATAACCGGCAGGCGCATAGTCGCTCCGCACGTTTTGCACCGGATGCGCTTCCCACTGGCAGTGACGGGCACCTCGTACTTCTGCGAGCACTTCGGGCAACGAACCTTTGGCATGCCGCACCCCGCGATCAGATTCTGTGTCGATCGAATCTCCCACTGCGACGAGGGTCGATCCAATCTCAATTATGGCCGTAGTGCGGACGAATCACCATTGCAATTCGGGTCTTGGTTTGTAATCACAAGAGGAGCATCGGCCCCCACGAACCGGCGGGCGCGCGGCCCCCGCCGCGCACCCGGCCGTTACAGCGCCTGCCGGCCGCGCCGTCCACGCAGTTGCCAGACGGCTACCACGCCCACCGCCAGCAAGAGCAGGGGCGCGGGCTCGGGCAGGCGGAGCATGCCGGCTGGCAGCCCCATCTCGTCTTCCGCGTAGGCGATCGTACGCCGTGCGACGCGGCCACCGTGTGCCTTGGCGCTTCGCAGCCAGCCACGACCGAGTGCCACGGAGTTCACCGCCTCGCAGGCCGGTGCCAATGGCCCGCCGACCTTACCGTCACCGCACAAGGGCTCCTGTGCCACGTTGCTGGTATTCCACAGCGCGGGCCAGTTCGCCGAGGTGGTGTGGATGGTTCCCTCGATGCCGGGTTCTGCAGCGGCGAGCAGTGTGGCCGTAGTGAGCGCTGCCAGCGTCGCCAGCGAAGACACAGGGGCCCATGTTCGCATGGCCGGACCTCGTCGGCTACCCGCCACTTCACACCGTGGCGCCCCGGCAGCACCGTGCCGTGGGTTGCGCGCACCGGGCTCCGTGAGCCGCCGAGCAGCGGGCATCCAGTGGAGGATTCAATAGGAGTTCCCCCGAAGGCAAACGCGCTGGGCTGGTCCGCGAAACACCCGGGACCAGCACGGCAAGCCGCGCTCCTATCGGCCCAGGCCGAGCCCGGCGGCCACTTGTGCGGCGGACTACTCGTGTAGCTGCTCAGAAACGGCCGCTCATATCGGGTCTGGGAGCAGCGGCGTCCTGCGCCCGGATGCTCATGTGCGGCTGTGCGCTAGGCGCCGATGGTCTGTCCCCGCAGCCGTGCCACCTCGACGCAGTCCTTGTCTCCGCGCCCGCTCAGGTTGATGACCAGCAGCGCGTCTTTCGGCAGAGTCGGTGCGATCTTCACAGCGTGAGCCACCGCGTGGGCGGTCTCCAGTGCTGGAATGATCCCCTCGGTGCGCGATAGCAGTTCAAAGGCGTCGAGCGCTTCTGCATCGGTGGCAGCCACATACTCGACGCGCCCGCTCTGGTGCCAGAAGGCGTGTTCCGGACCGACGCCCGGATAGTCCAGTCCCGCGGACACGGAGTGTACCGGCAGCGTCTGCCCATCCTCGTCCTGCAGCACGATCGTGTGCATTCCGTGCAGCACCCCTGGACGGCCACAGCTCAGCGTGGCCGCGTGGCGCTGTGTACCGATTCCATCGCCGGCGGCCTCCACCCCGATCAGCCGCACACCCGCGTCCTCGATAAAGGGATGGAACATCCCCGCGGCGTTGCTGCCGCCGCCCACACATGCCACCACGACATCCGGCAGCCGACCGCAGCGCACCCACATCTGTTCCCGCGTCTCGCGGCCGATGATGGCCTGGAAGTCACGCACAATGGTGGGGAAGGGGTGCGGTCCCATGACGCTGCCGATAATGTAGTGCGTCGTTTCCACCGAGGCCATCCAGTCGCGCATGGCCTCGTTGATGGCATCCTTCAGTGTCCGTTGGCCGCTTTCCACCGGCACGCACTCGGCTCCTAGCAGACGCATGCGGTAGACGTTGAGGGCTTGTCGCCGTACGTCCTCCGCGCCCATGTAGACGCGGCACTGCAGGCCGAGCATCGCACAAGCAGTGGCCGACGCCACACCGTGCTGACCGGCGCCGGTCTCGGCGATAACGCGTGCTTTGCCCATCCGTTGCGTGAGAAGTGCCTGCCCGAGGGTGTTGTTAATCTTGTGCGCGCCCGTGTGGTTGAGATCTTCGCGCTTGAGGTAGATGCGTGCGCCGCCGAGTTGGTCGCTGATCCTGCGTGCGTAGTAGAGAGCACTCGGGCGCCCGGCATAGTGCGTCAGGTACTCCTGGAGCTCGTCCCAGAAGGTCCGATCATTCCGGGCTTCGGCGTACGCCTGCTCAAGTTGCTGGATGGCCTTCATCAGGACTTCGGGTACGTATTGGCCGCCGAACGGGCCGAAGCGGCCGGGCGGGCTGGGGGTGGAAGCGGTGGTCGCGTGCATGCTGAGGTTCCTCGGGCGCCGCCTGGCGCTGCGTGCCATTGTAGTCGCGGTGTGCCGGGCGCGCGTGCACTGCGTTCGGTCGTAGGCGAATCTTCGCGGATTTCGTTGCGGCTGCTGTGGTGGTGCGGTAATCTGAACGAGACCTGCCACGGGCACGATCGCATTGAACTCGGAGTTCGCCCGGCACGCGCGGAGGCCGCCGTGGCAGCATGTCCCCATTGCTCCGGTACGGGGCTAAGGAGGTAAAAGGATGAGGATGCATTGGCACCGGTCCGTCGCCCTTTGGGCTGCGCTGTGCAGCGCAGCGGTAGTCAGCGCGGACATTCAGATGGATTGGATCGTCCTGAGGGGCCAGCCGGTCACCGATGAGATCTCGGTGACGACGATCGACAACCTGTCGGTCAACAGCCACGGTGAATGGGTCGTCCATGTGAACACCACCCCCGGCGCTGTCCGACACATTCTGCGCGGCTATCAGTTCGGGCCGTTCTTCTCGTACCTGGCGGGTGGCACACCGCTTTCGGCACCCCCGGGCACGTCGATCAGTACCGTGTTCCAGGCGCTCGAGCTCAACGACAACGGCAACATCGGCTGGAATTTCTCGCTCACCGGTGCCGTGACGACCTCGACGGATTCCGGCATCTTCCTGAACACGACGCTCGTGATCCAGGAGAGCGACATCTCCCAGGCGCCGCAATTCACCCCTGGCACGCCGTACATCGGCTTCTTCCGCCCGAAGATCAACAATCACGACGAGTTCATGCTGATGGCCAGCGTGGATGATCCGGCGATTGCAACGACCGTCGATCGTGCGCTCGTACTGGTTCGCAACCCGACTGGCGCCTTCACCGAGCAGGTGATCTGGAAGGAAGGCGACATCCTGCCGGGGCAGGTCAATCCCGTTGCGGACTTCAACACCGCCGAGGAGCAGTGGGGCTTCAATGACAACGGCGACGTGCTTTTCTGCGCCACGCCCATGAATGCGATTTACCTCAACGATGTCCTCTTGGCGCAGCCGGGGATGGATTCCCCGGTCGCGGACCGACCGTACAACCTGACCAACAGTCGGCCGCGTGGTTTGAACAATCACGGCGACTGGGTGCTGCGGGCCACCATCACGGGCGATACGGCCACCAACGAGATTCTCGTCAAGAACGGAGCGGTGGTCGTACAGAAGGGGGATTCGTTCCCGGCAATCGCCCCGTATGAAATCACCAGCTTCGGCGGCACCACCTCACCGCTGCTCATCGACGACCTCGGCAACATCTACTGGTACGGTATCTGGAGTGATCCGGACACGGCCCGCAACGAGGGCTGGTTCCGCAATCACGAGCTGATCATCCGCAAGGGTATGACCTTCGGGGCCGTGCCGCTCACCCTGCTCCGCGCCATCCAGGCCGGCTTCGCAATCAGCGACAATGGTGAGTGGATGATTGCCCGCGGCCAGCTTGAAGGCGGCCTGGACGTGGCGCTCCTCGTGCGTTTCCCGCTGCCCGCCCCGGAGAATTGCCCGGGTGATGCCAATGGCGACGGCGTGGTGAATTTCGCCGATATCTCGCCGTTCATCGCCGCCATCAAGGCCGGCAGTGCATCCACCTGGACGTGCGACCTGGCGGCCGGCTTCGGCCCGTACCTCAACAGCGATGCGAATGGCGATGAAGTGGTGAACTTCGCCGACATCTCGCCCTTCATCGCCCTGCTGAAAAACCCGCCGGATCCGTGTGTGAGCGTCTGCCCGTAGTCAGCACACCGGTGGATCTGCTCTACCGGCCGGTCGCGCCTGCGAGTGCAGGACGCGACCGGCCGGTCGCTTAAGCACTACTCTTGGGGGTTGCGGCGCGGATGGAA
Organism: Phycisphaerales bacterium; assembly: GCA_016716475.1. Taxonomy (NCBI): domain Bacteria; kingdom Pseudomonadati; phylum Planctomycetota; class Phycisphaerae; order Phycisphaerales; species Phycisphaerales bacterium. Next base: position 475,815 of record JADJWG010000001.1, on the reverse strand, counting down.
GGCGACGCGAAGGGGGGTGCAAGGGCGGTGGTGGGAAGCTGGGACCGAGATCACTGCCCCAGGGGTTGCAGGCGGTAATAGAAATTGCGTTGCAGACCACGACACTGCTTTTGCGCGGCATCGCTGTCGGCCTCGTCGTCCGGCACGCCGCATTCCGCGCGCCAGTCGCCCTGGTCGAGCACCGCCTGGATGTCGGCCAGTACACGCGGGCTGCGGCTGTGGTAGAGATGGCCGAAGAAATCGCGGTCGAAATCGGTCACATCCACGATGTCGACGCGCTGCAGCAACTGGAGATCCGTGTGGGGTAGATCACGCTGCCCGATACGATCAAACCCGTTCAGGTGGCTGGAGAGATTCAGGGCGCGGTCACTCCGCGAGATGTAGAGGGTCAAGCGCTCGGCCGCGACGAGCAGTGATGGCAGGTAGTCCCGCTCGAAAATGTCCGCATCGAGGTCGCCGGCGGCGAGAATGATCTGGCTGAATGGTCGGCCGCGCCCGTCGGCGGCCTCCGCGCTGGCAAAGGGGAGCCAGCCAACCCGCGTCAGGTAGTCGCGGATGCTGCGCACCACGACGCGCGCCCCCATGCTGTGAGCGCACAGGTGAATACGCTCCGCACCGCTATCGCGCACGAGTTGATCGAGGAAATCAGCGAAGTATGGTGCGGTCCATTCGGCGTTCGCGCCATCCACCAGGTAGCTCAAGACCGAGCCCTGTGTCGACCAACTGTACACGATCGGCACACCGTCAAATCGGACGTCATGGGCGACCTGGGCCGCGGTTTGGATTGTCTCCTCGAAGGTGGTTGCAAAGCCATGCACGAGTACGGCGACCTCGCGTCGTGGTGAGTGTGCAACGCGTTCGCGGAGACGCTGCCAGAACGCCTCTGCGTCGCGGCCGCGCCGGGCATCGTGCAGCACCGTCACGGACTGGAGGACAACGGCTCGGCGGGGATCCCCAGGGCCGAAGCCGTGTTCCACGAGGCGACCGCGGTAATGCTCTCGAGGGATACTCACCAAACCATAACCGTACGAAAGCCGCCGTCCGCGCTGCGGGCCGAAATCCGGCCGGTCCCGCTCAGGCCGTGGCTGTCGGTCGGTCGCGAACAGCACTTCGACTTCTCCGAACTCGGCATCCGGGCCCGGCATGGTGCCGAGGGCGGGGGGAATCTGCAACTCAAACTTTTCGCGCGGGTAAGCGCTGCAACCGACGAGAAGCAGGGCGAGACCCCAGAGCGCGTGTGCAGGGTGATTCAGGCGCCGGCCCACTCGGGGGCCGCGGTAGCAGTGGCAGAGCAGCCCCGTGAAAGGGTGCGGTTCCGGAGCGCTGGCCGGTGTTTGCGGATCGCAGCGGTGTTTAGAGCGTGGGACCCGCACGATCCCCATCGGTCTGGTCATAAAGGGTCTCGGCAAAGTAGCTGCTGCGTACGAACGGGCCGCTGGCCACGGCAGCAAAACCCAGTTCCTTCGCAGCAGCACCGAGCTGATCGAATTCCTCGGGGGTGTAGAACCGCGCGACAGGCGCATGCGCATCGCCGGATGACGGCTTGAGATACTGCCCCACCGTGAGCAGGTCACAATTCACGCTGCGCAGATCACGAAAAACCTGCAGCAACTCCGCCGGTGTCTCCCCCAGACCGACCATCACGCCGCTTTTGGTCTTCAGGTCGGGGCGCAGCAGCTTGGCCAGACGCAGAGTCTCGAGGGAGCGCGCGTATTTCGCCTGCGGGCGCACCACCCGGTGGAGTGCCGCGGTGGTCTCGATGTTGTGGTTGAAGACCTCGGGTGCGGCCGCGGCCACCGTGCGGACGAGCTCGGGCCGGGCCTTGAAGTCGGGTGTCAGCACCTCGATGGTGACCTCCGGCAGGCGTGCCCGCACCGCCGTGATGCACTCGGCAAAGTGCCCCGCACCCTCGTCCGGCAGGTCATCCCGCGCCACCGAAGTGATGACCACATGCCGCAGGCGCAGGTGCTCCGCAGCTTCTGCCAGCCGCTCCGGCTCCCGCGGGTCGGGGGGGTCCGGCTTGGCGGTGCTGACCGCACAGAATCGGCACCGGCGCGTGCAGCGGTCACCGAGGATCATGAAGGTGGCCGTGCGGCGTGACCAGCACTCGGTCAGGTTCGGGCAGCGCGCCTCGACGCAGACCGTGTTGAGCTTCAGGCCGTTGATCAACTTGCGCGTCTGGAGCATGGCATCGCCGGCCGGCAGTGGGCGTTTCAGCCAAGGTGGCAGGCGGCGCTCACGCTCCGAGCGCTGTACCAAGGGCAGGGGCATCGTACTCATGCCGCGATTGTAACAAGCCGGATAAGCAGTGGCGACGGACGGCCGGGTTCAGCCGGGGTTTCGTGAGTATCCGGTCACGGTTGCTCGTCACCCGCGCCCGGCGGCAGTCCGGCGTCCGGCCCCATGGTCCGGCGGCGGCCTCGTGGTCGGTGCTCCATGAGAAAACTGACGCGCTCGCTGTCCTGCTCCCCCAGTTCGCGCAGCAGTGCCCGGCGCGCCGTTGCCAGCGCGGTTCGTCGAGACAAGTGAATCAATACGATGCGCTCGTTATTCAGCCGGGCCACCACTGCGCGCAAATCACTGATATGAAGGTGGTTGCCGGCGCGTGCCCGGCGACGGTCCTCGCCCTCGATGAACGTGCATTCCAGCAGCAGTATGCGGGCGTTGCGGACGTAGTCCAGGGCGAGAAAGTCACCCGGAGCCGTGTCACCACAGTAGGCCACCAGCGGGAGCTCGACACGACGCGTAATCTCGACGCCCTGCCGTTTAAGTTCAACCAATTGCGGCCCGGCGAGTTGCTGGTATTCGTCGATCAGCTTGTGACGGACCTCGATGGCCGCGTAGCCCAGCCCATCCACGCGGGACCCGTCATGGCGCCGGCAGGGGTGATTCACCAGGAACGGGCGGACAACGAGGTTACGCCGTAATTCGACATCCACACCCGGTTCGGCGGGATACAGATTGGCAGGGGGTTCGTGGCCGTCGATGTCCGCCCAGACGCGCAAGAGCCGCTGAATGGGTTCGAGCAGCGGCGCGGGTGCGTAGAGTGATCCGGGACGGTTGTCGATGAACATCCGCTGGGAGAAGTAATAGGCCACACCGGCGGCGTGATCCATGTGTCCGTGGGAGAGGAACACATGGTCCACGGCGAGGGTTTCGCGGGGTGCGCGACCTAGATCAAAGGTCAGGTTGAGCTCGGGGGCGACGACAAAGGTCTCCTCCCCGGCCAGCGAGGAGCCGACGAGGCGAAGGTCGTCGTGCACGAATTCGGCCAAACGGGGCGCCATGGGGCTGCGAGTTATAACGAGGGCCGTCACGAAAGTCTCGTAAATCGACGGATAATGTTTGACACCCTCTATCTTGTAGTTTAAACTTCCCAAAGTAACAACCTGTTGGGCATCATGCTCGGAAGCAAGGTGCCCGGCCGGTGCCGGCGCATGGCCGAGGACCAAGTGGGTCCGGCGGGCAGTGCGGTCGGTCAAGTCAAGCGGGAAACGGGACCCGATGCGGTGTCCGTTCTGCAAGGAAGACAACGACAAGGTGATCGACTCGCGGTCGTCGGACGGCGGGCGATGCATCCGGCGTCGGCGGAAATGCCTGCAATGTCGGCGGCGCTTCACGACGTACGAGCGCGTCGAGGACTCGATCAAGCTGGCCGTCATCAAGCGCGACGGCTCACGTGTGCCCTACGACCGGAGCAGCATCCAGAAAGGCATCGTGGCAGCGGCGTACAAGCGGCCGATTTCCTCCGTGCAGATCGAGCAGGTCGTGGATGAGGTGGAGGAGTACGTCGTTTCGACCTTTGAAAAGGAAGTATCAAGCCAGACCATTGGTGAGAAGATTGCGGAAGTGCTGCGGCGAGTGGACAAAGTCGCGTACGTGCGGTTCGCCAGTGTGTATCGGCAGTTCGAGGATGTGGGCGAGTTCATCAACGAGGTGCAAGACGTAATCGAGCGGTCGGCCAGCGACATTCCCGGTCAGCAGGACCTATTTGAAGGGGAAGCGGGCCAGTGAGAAGCAGCAAGAACATCGTGGTGACGAAGCGTGACGGCACCCTCGAACGGTTCCATGTTGCGAAGCTGACGAACTGCTTGGCGCAGGCGATCGGAGCGCATGCCTACGACGAGCGCCTGGCTGGCCCGTTGGCGCGGGCGGTGGCCATGCATCTCGTCGACTGGCAGGAGCCGTCGCCCCCCACGACGAGTTACATCTACCACTGTGTGCGCACCGTATTGCAGCAGACTGGGTTGAGCGAGGTGGCGGATGCACTCGCGGACCACCGCCGCCTGCGGCGCATGCGTCGCAGGCGGATTCGCGTGATCGAGCCCGGTCGGCCGGGGCGCGGCGAAGCGTGGAACAAGAGTGCGATCGTGGGCACGTTGCAGCATCGTTTCGGGCTGCGGCACGCGGTCAGCCGCTTCATGGCCGGGCGAATCGAGGCGCAGATTTTTACACTGGATTACCGGGTGGTGACGCGGCCGTTCCTCGCGGAATTGGTTCGGAACGAAGTCTTGGCGTGGGGCCTGGCGGACGAACAGGTATTACAGGAGAACCCGGACTCCTGCACGCGGTCGCCGGACCCGAACGCGGTATCCGAGGAGAGCTGAAGCATCCCAACGAAAGTCGCGGCAGTGCGAACGCGATCCTGAGTCGCGCCACGGCTGGAGTCGCCGTTCGCCGCCGCGAAGTCGCCATGATGGCCATGGGCCCGATCGTGAACATGGATCGTTTTGCCTGCGTGGTGAGTCACAAGATTCGCTGTCGCAGGTCGCGGCGGGCCCGCTGTTAAATCTCCGTTCCCCCGAAAGGGCGAGTCGAGTCCCACCTACGCCCAAAACTCGGCTCGCCCGCTCCTTTGGATCACCTGGCACGCGGTCCCCCGCCCTCGCGGTCATGCAGTTCGTCACAGGCCGCGTTGCCCGGCGCGCCGCGGACCCGTACACTCGCCGCACTCGAGCGCCCCCGACAAGACGAGGATCTCGATTTGCGTCCGCTCCACGGCTATGCCATTGCCATTTCCACCGGGGCCTTCCTGCTCTTTCTCGTTCAGCCGTTGATCGGCAAGTACGTTCTGCCTTGGTTTGGCGGTGGGCCAGAGGTCTGGAGTGCCTGCCTGCTCTTCTTTCAAACGCTGCTGCTCGCAGGTTATACCTATGCCCACCTCAGCGCTCGTTACATCCCTCCGGCCTGGCAGGCCCTGGTCCACTTCGTCTTGCTTCTGGCTGCCACACTTACCCTGCCAATGATCCCCGCGGCCCACTGGCAGCCGCCGGACAGTTCCCTTCCGATCCTGCGCATCCTGTTGCTGCTCACCGCGACCATCGGTCTACCCTACTTCGTACTGGCGGCCACATCCCCGTTGATGCAGAGCTGGTACACCCGCACATACGTCCAAGCGGTACCGTACCGACTGTACGCCCTTTCCAACGCGGCCTCGCTCGCGGCACTGGCATGCTACCCTTTCCTGCTGGAGCCGCTGCTGCCCCGGGTACAGCAGGCCCACGCATGGTCGCTTGGCTGGGGGGTCTTCGCGCTTGCATCGGCTTACTGCGCTTTCATGATGTGGCGCAGCACGGTTCGCGGTTCGATACCGGCCGCACCAGGCCGAAAGGTGTCTGCCTCCCAGGCGTCAGACGCACAGTCGGTCCTCACCGCCGCCGCGCGGCTGCTCTGGCTCGGATTGCCAGCCGGCGCAACGACCGTGCTGCTTGCGACCACCAATGTAATCTGTCTTGATCTGGCTGCGACTCCGTTCCTGTGGCTGCTGCCGTTGGGACTGTACCTGTTGTCGTTCATTCTGTGCTTCGATCATGAGCGCTGGTATGCGCGAAGGTACTTCCTGGGCGTGTTCATCGTGGGTGTGCTTGCCGCGCTCTGGCTGGTGGCCAATCCGGGGGTGTTGCCGATCGGCGCACAGATCGTGATTCATCTGGGCACGCTGTTCGCATGCTGCATGGTGTGTCATGGAGAACTTTACCGGCTGCGGCCGGCCGCGAGCGGCCTGACGGCGTACTACCTCACAATCGCGGCGGGCGGCGCGCTCGGGGGCCTGTGTGTAGCGGTGTTAGCGCCGCTGCTCCTCAGCAGCTATGTCGACCTGCACCTTGGGCTGCTGGCATGCGGCTTGTTCGTCCTGCTGGCCGACCGCAGCCCGGTACTGCGTGAACGGCGGATCTGGTACGGGGCGCTCATCGTGGTGGCGGGTCTGGGGGTTGCGCTGGTAGAGCAAGGTGTGCTCGGAACCCGGCACCGCGATGTACTCGCGCAGGTCCGGAACTTCTACGGCGTCCTCGCGGTGAAGGAGCGCGACGCGGGGAATCCAGTGTTGCATCGCCGCCTGCTGACGCACGGAACCACGATTCACGGAGTGCAGTTCCTCGCGCCGGAGCGCCGCGCTGAAGCGACGGCCTACTACCGTCCGGACAGCGGCGTCGGGCGCGCGTGGACGCACCTGGCTGAGCGGCCGGCACTGCGCGTTGGGGTGGTTGGGCTGGGTGTGGGCACACTCGCCACGTACGGGCGTGCGGATGACCTGCTGCGCTTCTACGAGATCAACCCGGAGGTGACGCGGCTCGCGCATGCGTACTTCACCTACCTGGCGGACACGGCCGCGGCAGTGGAGATTGTGCATGGGGATGCGCGTTTGAGTCTGCAGCGCGAGCCGGCCCAGCATTATGACTTGTTGGCGCTGGATGCCTTCTCGAGCGACGCGGTACCGCTGCACCTGCTGACGCGCGAGGCGTTCGAGCTCTACCTGCGTCATCTCGCGGACGACGGTATTCTGGCTGTGCACATCTCGACGCAGTACCTCGATCTCGAGTCGGTTGTGCTGCGTCTGGCGGACCATTTCGGCTTGTCGGCGGCATTGATCATCTCGCCGGGTGACGAACTGCGGGCTCTGCAATCGTCGAGCTGGGTGCTGATGGCGCGGCGTGCAGAGTTGCTGGAGGCGCCGCTCATCCGCACCGCCGTCGTGCGACCGCCGCGGGACTTCCGCCGTGTGTCCCTGTGGACGGACGACCATGTGAACCTCTGGCAGGTGCTGGGGCGTTGAGGCCTCGCACAGGCCCGGAGAGCCCCGCGAACGAGGGCATCTCGCTGTAAATTCGGTGTTAATCTTGCGCAAGGCGGGCTTTGCGCAGGCCATCCGCGTTTTTCGAATTTCATGCTGCGCTTGTGAATTGCGTTTTACGCATGTCCTTATGAGGCCCGGGGATGTGACCCGTCGGCCCGCGCCCCAGCGGGTCGACGGAGCACAGGGGGGTGCGTCCGTTGCGGGGCGGGCTCTCTCGACCGCGAGAGAGCCCGCCCAGGTTGCCCTGCCCATCTGGACTGTGCACTCACAGGCCGCTGCCTACACTCACGCGCACTGTGTGGTTGTACGCGGCGCCCCGTGCGCCGGCCCACGGTATCCTGCCTGATCGCCGGAGTGCTACGCTGATGTTCGGTTTAACAGTTGTATTCGCTTGGGCGAGTTTCGTGCCGGGTTGCGCACTGCCGGACGACTCGTCAGGCGCAGAGGTGGCCAGGACCATGTATCCAGCGCTGCAGAGCTTCCTATCTGCCCGCGGAGGCGAATTCGACCAGATCTCCGTCCCGCGCCAGGAACGCCTTCGTGAATTCGCGCGGGAGATCACGCGCCAGCTCACGAGCGGGGAACCCGGCCGACTCAACTTCATCTGCACGCATAACTCGCGGCGCAGCCACATGGCGCAGCTTTGGGCCACGGTCGCGGCCGCCCACTTCCATGTAGCACGGATCCACACTTACTCCGGCGGCACCGAGGCCACCGCATTCAACCCACGCGCCGTGGCAGCGCTGCAACGGGCGGGGTTCCAGGTGGTCCGAACCACGGAGGATGCAAACCCGATCTACCATGTGCGGTTCGCCGAAGAGATTCCCCCGCTGACGTGTTTCTCGAAGGTCTTCGATCAGGCCCCCAATCCGCGGGAGAACTACATAGCCGTCCTGGTGTGCTCGGAGGCGGACGCGAGTTGCCCGGCGGTTGCAGGCGCATCCACCCGCATCGCACTGCCCTACGACGATCCGAAAATTGCCGATGACACGCCGGCCGAGGCAGCCCGTTACGATGAGCGCTGTGCACAGATCGCCCGCGAAATGCTGTTCGTCTTCGCCGAGATACACGCTGCGCGGCAATGAGCAGGGCGGCACAGCGCGCGCTGGCCGCTCGCCCGCGGGACCGCGGCATGCTACGCTGGGAGAAGGACGGGGGCGTGCGGAGTGACGGACATGCGCTGTATCCCTGGCCTGCTTGGCCTGTCCTTGGCGGTACTGGCGGGTTGCCAGGCGGCAGCGCCCCTCACCGTGTTGTGCTTCAATATCCGGTTCGACAATCCCGCGGACGGTCCCGATGCCTGGTCCGAACGCCGTGGGCAGGTCTTTGACTTCCTGCACGAACGTGACCCGGATCTCTGTGGCCTGCAGGAGGTGCTCATCCGGCAGCGCGACGAACTGGTTACCGCACTGCCGACCCACGACGTCGTCGGTGTCGGCCGTGACGATGCCGCTGTGCAGGGCGAGTTTGTCCCGATTTTCTTCCGGCGCACACGCTTCGATCTGCTTGACCACGGCCACTTCTGGCTCAGCCCCACCCCGGACGTGCCCGGCAGCCGCGGCTGGGATGCGGCCATTACGCGCATGGCGACCTGGGTACGGCTGCGCGACCGGGCAGCCGGGGGACGAGAGCTCTTTGTCCTCAATACGCATTTTGATCACCGCGGACCGGAATCACGATTGGAAGCGGCCCGCTTGCTGCGGCAGTGGGTCGAGGCGCGCGCTGGGGCACCGGTCATCTTGCTTGGAGATTTCAACACAGCTTCCGATTCGGCCCCATATGCGACCCTCGTCGGTGGCCGGGACACCGCTGCCGGCGCGACGCTCCTGCACGACCCGTTTGTTGTGCTGGGCTCGCCCTTTGCGCAGCTCGGCACTTTTCACGCCTTCGACGGCCAGCCGCGGGGCGGGCGCATCGATTGGATCCTGCATACGGTGCATTTCGAGGCGACGACGGCCACGATTGACCAGCGCTCCGTGGATGGGCGCTACCCGTCGGATCATTTCCCGGTCGTAGTTACACTACAGTGGCGACCGTAAGCAGGGGTGGTGCACTCCGGCGATGACGGTCCCACGTGGTCACCTAGTTTCCGTGCTGGATGGCGGTCCTTGAGCGCCGCTGCGGAGCCGCAGTACTCTGCATGCCCCGGTTGGGGATTGTTCCGGAATTTTCGTTCCGTAGTGGGGCCGCCGTCGTAGCCCGCGGGAGTGTGATCATGCGAAACCTCGGTTGGTGGGTGGGCATAGCGGTATTCGGAGCCGGGACCCTGGCCGTGGGATGGGCGGGTGTGGCGGCTGACGGGCAGCAGGCGCCGGTAACGCAGCCGGTCACCAACGCGAGTCCGGCCGCCCTGGCCGAGCTGGAGTCACTGGGTTGGCTAGCGGGTACCTGGGAAGGCCCCTATCGCGACGGAACGTGGGAAGCGGTTTACTCCAGCCCGGCCGGTGGCGAGATCGTCAGCGCGAACAAGGAGATGGCCGGCGGGTGCGTGCGGATGTTTGAGTTTGAGCGTTTCCGGGTGGTGGGGGCCGAAGTAGCCATGACGCCGTACCCCTTCGGGCGTCCGATGGGTGACTTCCATCTCCGTGAGCATGAGCGCACAGCGCGACGGGTGGTGTTCGAGAACCCGGAGAATGACTTTCCACGGGAGATCCACTACGCACGACCCGCGGACGATACGCTGACGATTGAGTTGGTGGGAGAGCGCAGCGGGGAGCCGGTGCGGCTGGGCATGACGCTGAAAAGGAAGCCCTGATTGATGGTCAGGATTCGCGTGGTGCAGGCCCGTCTGTACGTTCGACTGGGGCGGGTACGGTGTCACCTTCCTGGGTTGAATCCCGCGTGATTCGCACCCGCAGCGGCACAACCGTCCGATCCGCGTAAGCGAGCCCGACGATCTCGGCCAGGTCTCCGACGCGGACCTCGGCGAGCGTGGCAGCGCGGTTGTTGATCGTGATCTCGCAGTCATCCGGAATCCGCTGCGTGAGCAGGGTGATCGTGTGGCCCTTTTGTGGGTGGATGAACTGGATCTCGCCGGTCCGTGTGGCGACGTCGAGCTTGGTGATGGTGGCCTCGGGTACCGTGTACTCTCGGGCCCCGAGCGATTGAGAGACAAAAATGCCGGCCCAGGCCACGATGAGCAGTGCCAGGGCGGCGAGGATGATGTAGCGGGGTGACGTAAGTTTCACCAGGGGATTCCGTTTACGGCCATCAGAGTTCCCCCGACCAATGGCAGCCGGGAGAGCGCAGGATCTAGGGAGTGATGATCCACGGCTGCGCGCGTTGCGTCAAGCCGATAGGGGAGGTGCTGGCACCGTGGCCGGGGTACGATGGCGATCGCGGGTGTTTGCGTGGGACGGTGGGGAGCACGCGCCGTCCCGACGGAAAGGGCAACCGGATTGAACGAACTGCGTATCTACAAGAGGTAGTGTCAAGTCCTGTGTAAATTGAATCTGGGGCATCCGTCACGTTCGTTCACGCCGCATGGGTCTTCGCCTTCGCCTTCACCTTCGTCTTCACCCGGCGGTTCTTTCCTTCCGGCAGCGGTATCTGGGCACACAGCCGCCTTCAAGTGCCGCCAGTTCTGCGACAGCCGCATCAGCACCTGATGCACCGTACACGCCGCTCTTGGTCTTCTTGAACCGCTTGGCCGCGTTCGTCCGCAGCCGTACGCCCGCAAACGGCGACTCGATCACGTTCGTCGTCCGCAGGTGGACCAGTGCGGCTCCGGAAACGCGTGAACGTCAGGCAGCGATCCAGATCGTCCCCAGACAGTCCGCCGCCCGGTCGTAGCCCGCCCGACGGAAGTCCGCGATCACACCGGCCGCCAGCTTCGCCGCCACCTCACTTTCCGCCTGCCAGATCGCCCGCAGTCCGGGTCGCCCGGCTGCTCGGCCTTCGGCAGCTTGTCGAGCACGTTCATCGTCTTGTGATTCGTGCGCGCTGGGCCGAGTTCGACCTGCTGTTCACCGCCGCCCACAGCCCCAACGCCCCGTCCGCGATCCAGCAGCCCGGCCGTTCAGACCCCGCCCAGTCCTTCAGCAACCGCCCCACCCGCGATACCCCTCCCGCGCCTCTGCCCCTCCGTATCCGCCCCGATCAGCACCATCAGGCAGGCTTTCCCGACCCAGCCCGGCCTTCAGGTAAATCCCGTCCGCCCAGATATAGACGAACTTCCGGCCGCCCGATCCTCCGGTCGAACGCCGCGTACTCGACGCGGAACCGCTGTGCAGCCGACTGATCGTGCTGGGCGACGGCGTCGTTCCCCAGCAGCCGCAAGGCCGCTCGAAGTCCCGCGTCGCAGGCCTTCGATGAACAGCCGCATGAACGTCTCCTCGATCGTGTCGCTGCGACGCTGGTACCGCACGATCTTCGATTCGAACGGCTCCGCCCGGCGGGATGTCGCGCACCCGGGGACCTCCAGCGGCACCGTGCCGCTGCCCAGCGTCAGCCGCCGCGGCGTGGTCCCGTTGCGGTAGCCGCGGAACCCGCCCTGTCGCTGATACCGGTCGCGCTGGAGGTAGACGTTCACCTGTCCTCCAACGCCGCCAGCATCCTGGGAAACGACTCTCGTTTCAAACGCACCAGCAGGATGCCCCACGTTCTCAATTTCCACAAGATTTCAGGCTACCTCATCTACAACGAATGGGCCCAACTGTACGACGTGGCATTCTCCTGGGATGTAACCGCGGAAGTCGCGTGGCTCGTGCAGCGCCTCACGGCGGGCGACCGTGTGCCGGTTGTACAGATTCTGGAACCGGCCTGCGGGTCGGGGCGGCTCTTCCCGGCGTTCGCGCGGCATGGCATCGAGATCGTGGGCATTGAGCGGTCACCGGTGATGGCGGCACGTGCGGCCGCACGCATGCGCGCCCTGGGACTCCCGCCGGCCGAGGTCCTTGTGGCCGACATGGCGCGGTTTGAACTGCCCCGGGGGGTTGACGGCGCGGTGTGTGCACTGGGGTCGCTGAAGTACCTGCAAAGCCGCGATGCGGTTCTGTCGCACCTGTACGCGGTGGCGCGACACATGAACGCCAACGCGCGCTACCTGGTGCAACTGGACCTGATGGACACCGGGGTGTCAGTGGACTACGCCGTGAGCGACTGCACGACATGGGAGGCGGAAGTCGATGGCTTGCGCGTGCGAACCACGTGGCGCTACGTATCATTCGATGCCGGCAGTGGCCGACAGACGGAACGTTGTCGCTTTGAAGTACTCGCCGGACCCGGTGCGGGTCAGGTCGTGGAAGAGGAGCACGTCCTGCGTGTGTGGAGCTGGGAGGAATGGGGGGCGCTGGTGGCCGCGTCGCCCTTTCGGCTAGCGGGCGTGTATGATGGACAGGCCGGGTACGCGCCATTGCCACTCGATGCCCGGATCGAGCGCGCGGAGCGTGTGTGGCACGAACTTGTTCTGGCCTAGGCGCCCCGTCCGGGTGCCGACGGAGAAGACCATGAGCACGAAGAAGTTGCAGGTCCTGGTGTGGGATGAGAACCCGCCGCATGCGCCCAAGGCACTCTATCCGCACAGTCTCCGGGGAGCGGTGGCGGACGGGCTGCGGGATCTGGGCAGCGAGACGCTCGATGTCCACACCGGCCACCTCGACGAGCCGTACCAGGGGCTGCCGAGCGGCGTACTGCACGACATCGACGTGCTCGTGTGGTGGGGTCATGTACGGCACCGGGAGGTGGAGGATGCGCTGGCCGAACGCATCGCCGAACGCGTCTGGCACCATGGCCTGGGCTTTGTCGCACTGCACTCGGCGCATTACGCGAAGCCCTTTCGAACGGTGCTGCGCTGCACGGGCCATCTCAAGGGGGGGTGGCGCGAGGATGACCAACCCGAGGACATCCGCGTGTGTGCGCCACACCATCCAATCGCCCAGGGCATACGGGATTTCACGCTCGCGAAAGAAGAGATGTACGGTGCTCCGTTCGACGTGCCGCCGCCAGGCGTCGTGGTTCTACAGTCGTACTTTCCGGCTGGGGGCGAGTACTTTCCATCGGGCATCGCGTGGACGGTCGGTGATGGGATCGATCCGCAGTTCGAGTCGGGGCCCGGTGGTGGTGTCGGGCAGGGTACCGGTGCCGGCCGGGTGTTCTACTTCCGCCCGGGGCACGAGAGCGTGCCGACGTACTTCAATACGGATGTGCAACGCGTGATCTACAATGCTGTGCGATGGGCGGGCAAGGCGGAGGGGTAGCGGCCCGTCGGCAGCCAACGATCGCCCTGCTGCCGCGCATGGAGGGGCCATTCGGATCAATAATCAATAGGTTGCAAACGGTCGTCCGGCCGTATCAAGAGCGTCCGTGTCCGCGGTGATCATGCCCGTTGTCGGGTTGTAGCGCCACCCGGCCGGTTGCGGATCAGCAGGGTGCTCGGCGCCTCCCGCGATGCGCACGTGGTTGAGGTTCGGCAGCGCTCCGACTGGACACGGCGGTACTCCGTCGCGCAGGTACGGCCCGTAGCAGAAGCGCTCGCTGCGTTGTTCAGACACAATGCCGTCCGCATCGGTGAAACCCAGCAACTGGGCCGCAAACGTCTCCGGTGCTCCGGCCGGGTTGCGACCATCACCTCTGGTCGCGGGAAAGGCGTCGTGGTCCTGGTAGTAGCGCTCGATGGCGATGCGGAGTACCTTCAGGCGTTCGCGCAGCAGGGCGGCATCATCCGGCCCCTGCGCGGCGCGCCCAAAACGTGGCAGTGCGAATGTGGCTACCAGACCCAGTACGGCCAGTGCGATGAGGATTTCGACGCGCGACCAACCGGTACCGTGAAACATGGTGAGCTCTCCTGCGGTCTGCGTCAGACGCGGCCGCCGTGTACGACCGGCGGGCCGTCAACGGACGCGGCCGGCGTTTCGAACAGGTGGCCGAAGCGCGTCTGGAATGCGAGCGGTTCATCCTGGCGGCAGCGGTTCAGCAAATCGAGGAAAAGCTGGGTCAGTTCCGGGTCGGTCACAGTCCCGCTGCCCGTGCGTAACAGTTGGAGTGCGTCTTCGTATGAGAAGGCCGCCCGGTACGGACGTGCTGTCGTCACCGCGTCGAAAATATCCACCAGGTGAATGATGCGCGCTTCGAGCGGCACCTGGTCGCCGCGCAGTCCCTCGGGATAGCCGCTGCCGTCATGGTTTTCATGGTGATAAAGCACCGCGTCGAGCACGGGCTCAAAGCGTGCCACCGGTTTGAGCACCTCGTATCCGATGCGCGTATGGGTCTTCATCAGCTCAAACTCGGCCGGCGTGAGTTTGCCCGTCTTACTGAGAATTTGCTCGGGAATCCCGATCTTTCCGACGTCGTGCAGCAGACCCGCCCATTCGAGTGTCTGAAGCTGGGCGCGCGGCAGTCGGAGCGCTTCCCCCATCATCTGGGCAAAGCTGCCAACCCGTTCCGAGTGCCGCGAGGTATAGTTGTCCTTGGCATCGATGGCGTTGACCAGCGTGCAGACCGTTTCGACCGCCGACCGTTGCAGGTGGCGTACCAGCAGGATGTGACCAAGCGCCTGCCCTCCGTAGCTCAGCACGGCGTCAGCCGCCAAAACATCACTGTCGTCGAAAGGGGGTGCGTTTGCAGGCCGCAGCAGAATCAGTACGCCGGGTTCCACATCGGCGCGCGGCAGGGCCCCAACGAGGGCGTGAGCGCCACCCAGTGCCGCGGCCTGGTCACCCGTCAGTGGCGGCGCCAGTACACGTCGGGCGCGTCGGACGGTTTCGACGTGCGGCCCCAGCGCCGCCCGCACGCGCCCCGGCGGTAAGTCCCACCCGCAAACCTCACCATCCAAACCGAACTTCCGGCAGCAACCCGCCCGATCGACGAATGCCACCGACGCCCGCAGCAGCGCCGCGAGTCGGCGAAACAGCAGTGTCTCGAGTGCATCGGGCTCCTGGCGATCAGCCATCTGGGTGCTGATCTCGAACAGCAGACTGAGTTGCTCCTGGCAACGCTCCATCTCGCGTGCCAACCAGCGCTGCTGCGTGTCCACCTGGCGCAGTTGGGCCGCCCAGGCCGCCGGAGCGTGCTCGCGTGGCGGCTGCCCGGTTGGGGACGGTTCCCCGGTCGGCGCCTGGGTATTGTCGGTGCGATCGAGCATGGCGCCGGCCAAGTCCCCGATGTTGCCACTCGGCTTGGCCAGCCACCAGCGGCCAGCCATCGGTTGTATCGCTCGCGGCCGGGTGGGGCTTCATGTGTGCGGACCAGACGGGGCTGAGGTGCGCATGCGGGTTGAATCTGGGACGTCCGGCCCGTGCGCGGTCGGATAATCGAGCCCCGCGGCGCGCGGGTGGCAACTGCGGGGCCGCGCCGCGCGGGTTGCCTGTGCGGAGTTGGGGTGAATCAGTGTCGAAAATGCCGGGTGCGCGTGTAGACCATCGCGACGCCGCGCGCGTTGCACACTGCGACGGTGTCCGCATCACGCTTGCTGCCGCCCGGCTGGATCAGGGCCGTGATACCGGCAGCGATGAGGATTTCCGGACCATCCGCGAAGGGAAAGAATGCGTCCGAGGCCGCGACGGCACCGGGCAAGGCGTCGGCGTGGCCATTTTCCCGGGCGAGCCAGGTTGCGAGGCGGCAGCTCATGACGCGACTCATTTGACCGGCGCCATTGCCGAGCAGGGCGCCGGCGCGGCAGAGGGTGATGGCGTTGCTCTTGGTGTGCTTGTTGATCAGCCATGCGAGGCGCAGGTCGGCCCACTCGCTGGCGCTCGGGCTGCGCTCGGTGGCGACCTCCCATTCCGCCTCATGGAGTCCCAGCGCATCTGCTTCCTGCGCGAGGACACCCCCGGCGATGGATCGAAGCAGCGGCAGCGTGGACAGGGGGGTGGTCAGGTCGCCCACGGGAAGCAGCCGTACGCGGCGTCCCCAATCCTTGGAGGGGTTACCGGCCCGCTCGCCTCGGATCACCTCCAGCGCCTCGTTGGTGAACGATGGCGCGAGCCACACCTCAACAAAGAAGCCACCGGGGGCATAGGCGGCTCCACGGTCCTTCAGCGGCTTGCCGAAATGTCCATAGGTCTCAAGCACCAGCGCCGCGAAGTCCGCCTCCACTGGAAAGTTGACGGCCAGGATGCCACCCATCGCGGCGTTGGGGTCGCCCAGATAGGCCCGCCGATACGCCTCGATCGCTGTCGGTGCGACCCCCACACCGCACGCATTGGTGTGCTTGACGAAGACGCAGGCGGGCTGCGGTGCAGTTCCTGCGGTTGCGGTGGTGTGTCCTGGCGTCGCGCGGGTCAGTTCCGCGCACAGGCCGAGCGCAGCGTCCGCATCGAGGTAGTTGTTGTACGAGAGTTCCGTTTCGGACTTCAGCAAGCGGGCCGGATGTGCTGTATCCAGAGGAGTATCCTGCGGCAGCAAACTGAGAGTGCGCGGCGCCTCTTTGCATTCACACGGTCGGAGGACACGCGCGGCCTGGTGCGGATTCTCACCATAGCGCGGCCGGTCCCACACGTAGAAGGGGAATTGCTCCACCTCCTTGTCCGATTCGAATGCGGAACCCAGGTAGCGCGCGACCGCCGCGTCGTACGACGCAACCTGTTGAAAAGCCCGCGCGGCATATGTACGCCGCAACCCGGCCCAGCCCTCCACGGTCATACTGCCGTCGCGCAGCGCCTCGACCGCGAACTTCCGGTCGGCTGGATCAGTGAGTACAAGCACATGTTCGTGGTTTTTCGCGGCGGCGCGCAGCAGTGTGACCCCGCCGATGTCGATCATCTCAAGGGCTTGGGCCAGGTTGCAGCCCGGATCAGCGACGGTGCGCTCGAAAGGGTAGAGATCGACGATTACCAGATCGAGTGGTGCGATACCGTGCGCGGCGAGCTCGGCCAGGTGCGCCGGGTCATCGCGGTTTGCGAGAATCGCGGCGTGAATATGGGGATGCAGCGTTTTGACGCGGCCGCCGAGGACCTCGGGGAACCCGGTCACTTGCTCCACCAGCGTGACGGCCAGGCCGGCCTGACGCAGTAAACGAGCGGTGCCCCCGGTTGAAACCAGTTCGACACCGAGATCCTCGTGCAGGATCCGGGCGATGTCCTCAATACCAGTTTTGTCCCATACGCTGAGCAGTGCCCGCCGTATGGCGGGGACTCCGGAGCGGACCGTAGCTGTCATCCCTTGACCCTCGTTGCTGCGTGCGGGTCTACCCCTAAATAAAGCACGGCCCTCAACCAGGCGCGCCCCAATTGAAGAGCAGTTTCGGTCGCTGCCCGGCGATGGGATTGAACCCGTGTGACCGTCAGTTTCCTGCCGGACCGCGAAACTCGCGCGAAACCCGTGAGCGACCGCCCACCGGTGTACCGGTCCGCGTCGTTTCGAAGGGGTCGGTCCCGAGCGCGGGCGGTTGCGCCGGCGGTGCGGGGGGTGGCTCGAGCATTCGATCTGTCTGGCGAGCTTCGGTCCCCAACGCAGTCAGCAGATCTTCCTGCGAGAGTGGCGGCAGGCCGCGTGGCCGGGCACAAAATAGCCGGCCATCGGGTGACGCCAGGAAGAGGGTCTGGGCGTCGGCTGCGGGCAGTCCGAACCGAAAGCCCGGAACCGGTACCGATCCGGATAGAATGCCATCGCTCAAGTTCGCCCGCAGCAGGCGTTCGTCTCCGGAGAGCGCAAACAACTGGTCGCGATGCACCGTCAAGGCATAACGGGCCTCTGGCAGGCGCCACCGGACCCGGTCCTCCACCACAGCGATCGTTTCACCCTCGATAGCGGCCAGACCGTCAGCACTCGTGAACTGGAATAACACGCGCTCGACGGGTGGTGTTGCCCGTGAGAATGTCGGCACGACCGGGGCCTCTTCGAGCGGGCCGGCGAGGCGCGCCCGCCAGCGCAACCGGCCGAAGTTGGGGTCGAACAGGTACAACGAAAAATCACGGCTGGCGACATAAACGCCTTCTTCCCGTGCAACGAGCGGGGCGACGACGGAGGAAAGTGTGCTGGCTGGACCAGACCAGCGGGCCGTCTTGTCGACCGCGCCGCCCGCATAGATGCGGCCCGCATCGTTGGCGAAAAACACCTGGTCACCGAAGACCGCCGGGGTCGAGGTGATCGAGTCCTCGACCAGTGCCCGCCAGCGCATCAGCAGCGTTTGGCTGTCGAAAGCATACAGTTTGCGGTCGAGTCCGCCGACGTAGAAGAGCCGGTCACCGTAGGCCGCCACACCCGTGCTGCCGGCGAAACCGAGGTCGCGGCGGGCGAGCGGCTGGCCGGATACTTTCTCATAGAGCTGGAACTCGAAAGGAGTCGCGAAGACTACCCGATCACCGACATGCGCCGGGCGGCGGTGGTCGTACCCCGCGCGGGTAATCGGGCGCAACCAGCGCAACAGGCCGGTCTGGGCGTGTACCGAGAAGACGTAACCGTCATTCGTGCCGATGTACAGGTGATCATCAACGAGAAAGCCCTGCGTGACCCGCTGGCCGGGCTCGAGCGGGAGCTGCAACTGCCAGTATTTCACCAGCCCGAGACCATGCAGGCCGTCGGAGGGGATGAAATCCTGCTGGGCGAGCGCGGCGGGCAGCCCTACGGCGAGCCAAAACGAAACAAGCAATGCCTTGCGCATCGTGGCCTTCCCGGTTGGGTGGCGGGACTCACCAAGGAACCGATCGATCGCGCGGCGCGACCCGGTCTCGACCCCGCCAACCTGTCTGCGGAGGGTAGTATACCGTCGGGTCTGCCGTCAACTGCAATCCGCAAGCCGTCTTGCGTGCGGCGCGCGGGCGACATATCCTGCGGGCAGCGCGGGCGGAGCCCGACCGCGCCCGGTTTCCCGGGCGTCGCAGGCATGGTGGCCATCGATGTTGATGAAGGAGAACACGATGAGGATGGCGCGGCGAGTTGTGTTCGGAACGGTGGGCTTGGTGGGGCTGGCGTTGCTGGTGGGCTGCGGCCCCGGTCCCGACGCCGGGCGTATCGAGTATCTGCAAAGCGAGGTTTTCCGCCTCAAGAATGAGAACGATCGACTGGCGGCGGAGAATGCAGACTTGCGCGCGCGCTATGCGCAGGCGATTGCACAGCGTGATGCGGCGCAATCTCAGCTCGCGCAGCTCCAGGCAGAGTTGGCCAACCTGCGCAGCCAGGAACGCCCGACCGAGACCGACGGTTGGACCGAGATGGGTGACTTTGCCTGGCAGGATGTCGGCTCTGACTTCCTGTTCGACTCGGGTCGGGCAACCCTGAAGCAGGAGGCCCGGGCCCGCATTCAGCAGTTGGCGCGCGACCTCCAGACACGCTATGCCGATCGTCTGGTGATTCTCGTGGGTCACACGGACACCGATCCGATCCGGCGCACGGCAAACCTGTGGGAAGACAACCTGCACCTGAGCTGCGCCCGATCGATGACCGTATTCCGCGAGTTGCAGCGACTGGGTGTGAGCCCCATCCGCCTGATGGCAGCGGGCCAGGGTGAGCATAATCCGCGTGCGTCCAACGCGAACGCGGCCGGTAAGCAGCAGAACCGCCGGGTGACGTTCCTCGCAGTACCGATGCCTCCGACGACGACCGGCACCGGCCTCCGCGGACCCGTCACGCTGCCGCCGGAGAGCGGTGGCGGAATTGAGACCGCACCGAGCGACAACGTCATCATCAAGTAGCGGGCACCGACCGGGCTGCGCCGCGCGTCCGCGGTGCTTCCGGGGGGGAACAGGCGGGCGGCCGTGCTGTGCGCCATGGGCGTGCAGCACGGCTGACTTTTTGCGCTCCCAGGGTGGGCTGAGAAACAGGGTGGGCTGAGAAACTACGTCGGCTAGAGATACTGCTTGACGTGCTCTTCGAGCTTCCGCTTGGCCTCGCGCTCGATCTGCCGTACACGCTCGCGTGTCAGGCCGACCTCCACGCCGATTTCCTTGAGTGTCATGCGTTTGCCCTTGCGGTCCGTGAGGCCGTACCGCAGCTTCAGCACCAGCGCTTCGCGCTCCGTAATGCGGGCGAGCATGTTGCGGACGAATTCATCGTCGGATTGCGAGAACAGCGCATCAAACGGCGGCGGAGTGCGGGTGTCCTCGAGCGCTTCGTTGAGGGTGTTCTCTCCATCCGCGGTCGCGGTTCCCTGCACGCGCGAGGTACAGGCGCGGATGGCCATGGAGATGGCCCGTGCCTTGCGCGGCGTGATCTTCATGTGCTCGGAGATTTCCGCCACCGAGGGCGGGCGCTTGAACTGCTCCTCCAGTTCCCGCATGGCCAGGCGCATCTGCCCGATCTGCTCCATGAGGTAGCTGGGAATGTGGATCATCTGCTGTGAGCTTTGCACCGCGCGGCGAATGGCCTGGTCAATCCAGTAACCCGCGTAGGTGCTGAAACGTGAGCCCACCTCGGGATCGTACCGGTCGACCGCGTTCATCAGGCCCACGTTGCCCTCGTTGACGAGGTCTTCCATCGGCAACCCGCGATTACGGAAGTGCTTGGCCACGCTGATGACGAGTCGCAGGTTGGCCTGGGCCATCTGGTCACGGGCGGCGTTCGAATCGCGTTGGATGCGTTCGTATTCCCGCACCGAGATGGTTCCGGCCGCCAGGCGCACCTCGGCATCGGCCCGTGCCCGGATGCGATAGGCGAGTTCGCGCTCTTCCTCGGCTGTCAGCAGCGAAAACTGCTTGATCTGCTTGAGGTAGTCGCCCAGCGCTGAGTCGAGTTTCGAAGCCATGACACCATCCACGGACATCTGGTCCGCACAGACACCGCTGTTGCAGCCCCCACGGGGATATCGGCTGGGCAGCGGAGCCCGTTCATCTGCTCTGTATGATATCCGTACGAGGGGATCGCGGACCAGCCATTATCAGCCGCGCGCGGTGGAACGCGCGCCCCGCGCGGCGGCGGTCGGATCTACGTCCGAATTGCGGTGGGGGATGCCGGCGACCGTCAACAGGCGGGCAAGTCGCTCGAGCGGCAATCCGACGACATTGGAGAAACTGCCTTCGTAGCGGCATACGAGCCGGTCACCGATGTCCTGGATGCCGTACGCGCCGGCTTTTCCGGCCCAATCGCCGCCCCGCAGATAGCTTTCGCGCAGGACTTCGTCGTCACGCATCCAGACGCGCGTCTGATCGGCCTCCAGCAGCCGCTCTGACGTTGGTTCCAGCCGCACCAGGGACACGCCGGTAATGACGTCACTGGGTTCGTGCGCCTGCCGGATGAGCATCCGCCGGGCCTCGGCTTCGTCGGCCGGTTTGCCAAACAGCTCATCTCCACAGACGACGAGCGTGTCGGCGCCAAGCACCCACTGGTCGGGATAGCGTTCGGCCACACGGCGGGCCTTGAAATAGGCGAGCGCCTGCGCCCAAGTGCGCGGCGTCGAGCGCGCCGGCCGGCGCGTGGGTTCCGGCAAGGTGCAGGGCGCGACGTCAAACTCCGTCACGAGCTGCGCGAGCAGCTCCCGTCGGCGCGGACTGGCAGAGGCAAGAATGAGCGTAGCCATCTCGACGCTCCTGCGCCCCGTCGAGTGTCGATTGACCGGTGGCGCGGATCGCAGTACGAACAAGTCCCATGACGAACACCCGCGTAGATTCTAGCACCAAGGGGTCCGAATCCCAACGGCACCGCTTCGGTGCCCACCTCTCCATCGCCGGCGGGATGCAGAACGCTTTGCGTGCTGCCCAGGACGCCCGCATGGCGGTCGTGCAGGTCTTTGTCAAGAATCAGCGGCAGTGGCGCGGAGTGCCGCTCAGCGCTGAGGATGTGGCTGCCTGGCACACCCTGCGGAACGCACCCGGATTCGGACCGATCATCGCGCACGCTACCTACCTCATCAATCTGGCCTCGCCCGATCCGGTGCTCTGGGAGCGCAGTGTGACCGCTTTCGCGGATGAAATGGACCGCTGCGACCGGTTGGCGATCGCCGGACTTGTGGTGCATCCGGGCACGCCCACGGACGGAGACGTCGCCGCCGGGGTGCGGCGGGTGGCGGCCGCGCTCGACCGCCTTCATGGCGAACGGCCGAAGCAGAGCGTTGAAGTCCTGCTCGAAACCACCGCGGGCCAGGGGCAGACGCTCGGACGCCGTTTTGACGAGTTGGGCGCGATTCTCGCGGCGCTGCGGCACCCGGAACGCGTTGGCGTGTGTGTGGATACTTGTCATGTTTTTGCAGCGGGTTACGACCTGCGTACCCAGGACGGCTACGCGGCCATGCTTGCGGAGGCCGAACTCAGTGTGGGGCTCCACCGGATCCGCTGCTGGCATTTGAACGACAGCAAGGCGGATTGCGGGGCGCGCGTGGACCGGCACGAGCACATTGGCAAGGGGTTCCTCGGCACACGCGGCTTTCGCCACCTGCTCCACGATGCGCGTTTCATCGGACTTCCGATGATTCTTGAGACCCCGAAGGGTACGGACGCGCGCGGCCGCGACCTGGACCGCATCAACATCGAGCGTCTCAAGCGCATCGCGCGACGCTGACCTGCCGCCCGATCCAGTTGTGACTAAACTTGCACATGGCGACGTAGTGCGGACCGCAGTTGAGGAGTGCCACCATGACGCAGAGCCCGCTTCCGTTTCGTAATCCGGCCGAAGACACCTGGCGCATCTTCCGCATCATGGCGGAGTTCGTCGAGGGTTTTGAGGTGATGGCCCCGGTGCGGCCCGCGATCTCGATCTTCGGCTCGGCCCGCACCGATCCCGGTCATCCCTACTACCAGCTTGGTGTGGATTGCGGCCGCAGAGCGGTGGAGCGGGGCTTTGCGGTGATCACCGGCGGCGGCCCCGGCATCATGGCCGCCGCGAACCGGGGTGCCGCCGAAGCCGGCGGGCAGAGTATCGGCTTGAACATTGCGTTGCCGCACGAGCAGGCGCCGAACCCGTATCAGAACATCGCGCTCGACTTCCATTACTTCTTTGTCCGCAAGGTGATGTTCCTGAAGTACGCCGTCGGCATGATCTGCCTGCCCGGCGGCTTTGGCACACTGGATGAGTTCTTCGAGACCTTGACACTGGTGCAGACGGGCAAGGCCCCGCCCATGGCGGCGGTGCTGGTGGGGCGCGAATTCTGGGGGCCGCTCGACAACTGGATCCGGCAGACGTTGCTGGAAAAGTACGGGAATATTTCCCCGGGTGACGAACAGCTCTACCAGATCACCGACGATCCGGATGAAGCCGTGCGCATCGTGGCCGACGCATACGAAGCGGACTGCCGTGCGCGGGCCGCAAGGGGTGAACCATGCCCGGAGTGGCAGCGTGCCATGGAGGAGCGCATGACTGCCGAGGGCACGGTCTACGGTGTGACGCCGAAGAAAACGCGCGAGGGGTAACGAGAAAGTCCGCGTCGCCCGACCGCC
Organism: Phycisphaerales bacterium; assembly: GCA_016716475.1. Taxonomy (NCBI): domain Bacteria; kingdom Pseudomonadati; phylum Planctomycetota; class Phycisphaerae; order Phycisphaerales; species Phycisphaerales bacterium. Next base: position 452,499 of record JADJWG010000001.1, on the reverse strand, counting down.
TGGCGGGGCGCATCCGTCCGCGCCCCCGACGCGCGCGGGGCGGTTCCGCGTCACTTCGACCGTCTTCGCGGCAACTCCAGTTCAAAGCACGCGCCCTCATGGGCATGGTCTGTCACGAGGCGCAGCTCACCTCCCAGGCGCCGCGCCAGTCGGCGGCTCAGTGCCAGTCCGAGGCCCACGCCCGGTTTCGCCTCAGCCGCCGCAGACGCCGACTTGTGGAACGGGCGAAACAGTCGATTGCGCTCCGCCCGCGGCACGCCGGGACCATGGTCGCGGACGGCCAGCCGGACGTGTTGCTCGTCCGCAGAGCTTTCCACGTGCACCCGTCGCGCGGGACCAGCGCTCGCATACTTGCAGGCATTGTCGACCAGGTTGAAGAGAATCTGCTCCACGGCGAGCGGATCAACACACACTGCAGCGTGCTCCACGCCGGTTGGCAGGCACAACTCGACAGTCAGCCCGGCCAATCCGGCGCGCTCTACCAGGCGCGGACGCATGCGCTCGAGCAGGGTCGCGATGTCGATCGTCTCCTGCGTACGGGCGGTTCGGCCGCGCTCCAATCGGGCGTAGGCGAGCACGTTCTCAACGAGGTGTGAGAGTCGGCCGGCCTCGGCACGGAGTGTTTCCAGGTATTCGCGGCGGCGCTGCTCGTCGGGGATCAGCCCGCCAGCGAGCAGTTCGGTATAGAGCTGGAAGGTTGTCAGAGGCGTGCGCAGTTCGTGCGTGACCGCTGACACGAAAGCGGCGCGGCGCTCGCTCAGTTGTACCACTCCGACCACGAGCCCCCCGACCGCGAGCAGCGCGACGACAATGCCGCTCCACACCGCAACGAGCATGAGCCCGGTGGAGGACGGGGCGGGAGGCAGTGCCACGGCCAACGGTCCGGGTTCGAGCAGTACCGGCAGCGTCGCGAAACGCCGGCCGCTGGATTGCCCCGTGGCGGTGGTAGTGCGCGGCGCTGGCACCAGCGAAGCCGCGGGGAAGAGGTCTGCGATCTCATCGCGCAACGTGTCCGCCAGGGCCGGCCAGCGGAGCCAGCAGCCCTGTAGCACGGGACCGCCTGGAAACTGCACGCGCCGTACAAGCAGCAGCTCATTGTCCAGCCATACTGCGGTGAGGGGTACGGTGAGGACAGCGCCGTCGGGGTTCCCGGCCGTGCTGCGATTAACAAACGTGTTTCCAAGGTCCGATTGGAGGATGTTGTAAACCGTCCGGTCGCGCGCCGCCTGTTCCCGGACGCCCGCGGCACGCTGCGCCTCGAAGTTCTGCGCCACAACCTGCTGAGGGCCGGCGGTCTGCCCGGTGATCTCTTGTTGCTGCTGGACCGGATTCTGCAGCGCAAGCAATGGCGCCGCCTCGTCCGGCAGTTGCGCGCTGAGTGCTGCGTAGGTCACACGCGGACGCAGGTCATCGAGGTCGGCGCCGGCCGACGAGATCGTCTTCTGCGGGGCGTAGTTGCTCTCCGCGAGTGCGCGTGCGGTGCCCGCGGGCACTTGTGGTGACCGCAGAGCGTCATTGGCATCCAGCTCAAAGTGGAGCCGTATGTAGCGCGATGCGAGCCCCAGCAGCGGCGACGGCCGCAAGACTTCCACCGGAGCACCTTCGTGGTCAGCGGTGGTGACCTGCTCACGCACGAGCGGGACATAATCTGCGGGTGGGCGCGCGTTTTCCTGCGCCAACAGCGGGACCACCAGCGAATCCAGTCGCCAAAGCGCAAGCCGCACGTGCTCCTCGAACTGCGCTTCGTTGCGGGCGCGACCCACGGCTTTCTCGAACCGCAGGACGAGCACACTCTGCCACGCGACCAGGCCCACAAGCACGACCGCGCAGGTTCCCAGGATCCCGAGGGTGAGTCCTGGCCGATTCATCACGGCTCCTCACCGGCAGGGGCGTCGGCTGGTGTACGCACTGCCAGCTTGTAGCCCAGTCCCCGCACGGTCACGATCACGCGCGGCTCTGCGGCATCGTCGCGGAGCTTCTCGCGCAGGCGGGCGATGTGCATGTCAATGGTGCGTGTTGCCAGGCCGCGCGGGTCGAGGCGCCAGACGCGTGCGAGAATCTCATCACGCGAGAGCACGCGGCTGGGGTTCTCAGCGAGGTAGCGCAACAGCTCGCACTCGCGCTCGGAGAGCTCCACCACCGCCCCATCGGCGAAATGCACCTCGCGGCGTGCCAGGTCTACGGCCGCGTTGCCGAGGTTGAAGTGGCTGACGGCCTGCGGGCGCTCCGGGGAACGCCGCAGGACGGCAGCGACGCGCGCGAGCAGTTCCTGCACGCTGAATGGCTTGACAACATAGTCGTCAGCGCCGCGGCGGAAGCCGGCGAGGCGGTCGGACTCGTCGCCGCGCGCGGTGAGGATGATGACGGGGAGGGTCGGTCGCAGCGTGCGCAACGCGGCGAGGATGTCGAGTCCGTCACCGCCGGGGAGGACGAGGTCGAGGAGCAGCAGGTCGAATTCGGCATCCACCGCGAGTTGCCGACCGGTGTCGCCGCGGCCCGCTTCGAGCGTCTCATAGCCCGCGATCTGCAAAGCATCGACGACGCCACGGCGAATGGCGGCGTCGTCCTCGACGACAAGTACGCGCGGTGGGGGCATCGGCTGGGCTCCAAAGGGAAAAGCGCCGGGCGGCGGCGCTTCCACCAACCTAGAGGATACCGCGCCGGGTTGACCTCGTGCGTAACAGCGGCGCAACGGGGTCGTGGGCTCACGCTGTCCCGCGGCGGCGCATGATCCACTTCTCCAGCTCCACGATGAACAGGACCGTCACGGCCACAGCGATCAACAGAAGCCAGTGCCGGAGCGCCAGCGGTTCCGTGCCGAAGAGCTGCTGCATGAACGGTGCGTAGGTGAACAGGATCTGGAACAGCACCACCAGCCCGATTGCAAGCAGTACCGGACGGCTACCGAACAGCCCCCGCGCATTCAGTACGGGCGCGAAGATGAAGCGTGTGTTGAGCAGGTAGAACGCCTCGAACATGACCATCGTGTTGACCGCCACGGTCCGCGCCAACTCCTCGGTGGCACCCTGGGCCTGCAACCACGCGAACATGCCGAACGTGCCAGCGCACATGATTACCGACACCAGCCCGATCCGCCACAGGAAGTACGCGCTCAGCAAGCCCGCGCGCGGGTCCCGGGGATTCCGCTTCATGACCTCCGCCTCGGGTGGTTCGAACGCCAGCGCCAAAGCGAGTGTCACCGCGGTGATCATGTTGATCCAGAGCACCTGCACTGGTGTCAGCGGCAAGGCCAACCCCAGCAGAATCGCGAAAAAGATCGTCAGGGCCTCGCCGCCGTTTGTCGGCAGGATGAAGAGGAGCGCCTTGCGGAGGTTGTCGTACACCGTGCGCCCTTCTTCGACCGCGTGTGCGATGGAAGCGAAATTGTCATCCGTGAGCACCATTTCGGCGGCCTCCTTGGAGACCTCCGTACCCTTGATGCCCATCGCGATGCCGACGTCCGCGCGCTTCAGCGCCGGCGCATCGTTGACCCCGTCGCCCGTCATGGCGACGACCTCCCCGCACGCCTGGATCGCCTCAACCAGCCGCAGCTTGTGCTCTGGGCTCACACGCGCGAAGACCTCGACGTCAGCGGCTGCTTTCCGCAGATCATCCGGCGCAAGCTCGTCGAGCTGCTGGCCGGTGAGTGCGTGCTCTCCGTCACCGATCCCCAGCTCACGGCCGATCGCGCGGGCGGTCAGCGCGTGGTCCCCCGTAATCATCACGACGCGAATACCGGCGGCGTGACATTGCCGGACGGCTGCGATGGCCTCCGACCGCGGCGGATCGATGATCCCGAATAAACCGAGCATCGTCAGCCCGTGCTGCACCTGCTTGAAGTCCAGCGAGTGCTGCTCGGGCTGGGCGACACCGCGGGCGATGGCCAGCACCCGCGTGCCGCGGGCGGCCAGCCGGTCGGCCTCCGCCTGCCAGAACGCGGCGTCAAAATCCTGCTCGCCGTCTGGTCCAATCTGCCGCGCGCACATCTCGACCAGGCGCTCCGGACCGCCCTTCACCAGCACGAGCGCACCACCCGCGGGGTTACGGTGCAACGTGGCCATGAAGCGATTCCGCGACTCGAACGGGATCGCGTCGCGCGTCTCCCATCGGCGGCGCTCCGTTGCGGGGTCGAGGCCGGCCTTCATCGCCAGCGTCAGCAGCGCCCCCTCCATCGGGTCGCCCTCCGATTGCCAGGCGCCGTCGCGCTCGATGACATCTGCATCGTTGCACAGCGCCCCGGCGCGCAGCAGTTCCTGCATGACCTCCGCTGAGCTCTCGGCGGTCTGCCCCTCACCGGCCCGCACCGCGCCTTCCGGGGCGTACCCCACACCGGTGATCTCCCACTCTCCCGCACGCGTCACGACCCGCGTCACCGTCATCTCGTTGCGTGTGAGTGTCCCGGTCTTGTCCGAACAGACGACGGTCAGCGCGCCGAGCGTATCGACTGCCGGCAATCTCCGGATGATGGCATTCCGGCGGGCCATGCGTTGTACACCGATCGCCAGCACGATGGTCATGATGGCCGGCAGCCCCTCGGGTATCGCGGCCACCGCCAATGCGACTGCCGCCATGAACATTTCCACCGCCGGCGTCCCGCGCGCGAAATAGCCCAGCGCGAACGTCAGCGCCGCAAACACCACGATGACCATCGCCAGCACATGTCCGAACTGACCCATCTGCCGAATCAGCGGGGTGGTGATCATCTCCGTCTGCGAAACCAGCGCGCTGATCTTGCCGATCTCGGTTGCGTCCCCCGTCGCGATGACCATGCCCTTGCCCGTGCCGCTCGTGACCAGCGTCCCGGAAAACGCGACTCCGTGCCGGTCGCCGACGGTCGTCATCTCCGGCTGGGCGGCGGTGGCTTTCTCTGCCGGCACGGATTCACCCGTCAGCATCGCCTCATCGATGCGCAGCTCGCGCACCTCCAGCAGCCGCAGGTCGGCCGGCACCTTGTCGCCGGACCGCAGCACGACGATGTCCCCCGGGACCAGGTCTTCCGCCGGCACCGTTTGACGCTGCCCGCCGCGCACCACTGTCGCGTTCAGCGACAGCATGCGACTGATGGCCTCGAGTGCTTTCTCCGCCTTGCCTTCCTGTACGAACCCGATCAGCGCGTTGACGACTACCACCGCAAGAATGACGCCCGTATCGATCCAATGCTGCAACAGTGCCGTGGCGAGCCCCGCAATCAGCAGGATGTAGATCAGCACATTGTGGAATTGCTGCAGGAAACGCTGCCAGGCAGGTGTACGTTGCGGTGGTCGCAGCCGGTTGGGGCCGTAGGTGCGCAGCCGCGCGGCGACATCCTCCGCGGACAGTCCTTCGAGACTCGTTGCGAGCTGTTCGAGGGCGGCTTCCGGGGCGAGTGTGTGCCAGGTGTTGTTGTGCTGTGATTTCTGCGTCGACATAGCCATGACTGCCCCGCTTGAGTGAGTAAACACACGCTACCCCCGATATCAATCCATAGCGCGCCGGTGCGATGTCGGCAAGTTGGACGCACGGAAATCCACTGTCATCGAGCGGCCCGGTGCGTGGGATCAGGCGCCCTGTTTCTCTGCATTGGCACGGTCGTCTGACACCAGGCGCGGCGGAACCGCAGTGCCCGCCAGCAGGCCGCCGTCCACCGTGAACTCCGCGCCGGTTGTGTAAGCCGACTCATCGGCCGCGAGGTGAACTGCGAGCGCCGCGACCTCCTCCGGCTGCCCGAAGCGTTGCAGCGGTGTATCGCGCGTGTACTCGGCCATCCGTGCGGCCCGGTCCGGTCCTGCACCCAAAAGCGGCTCCCACATGGGTGTCAGAATGGCCGCCGGTTGAATCACGTTGCACCGGATGCGCAGGCCCTGTTCCGCGCAGTACAGCGCGACCGACTTGGTATGGTTGCGGATGGCGGCCTTGCTCGAGGCGTATGCCACCGCACCAGGAATGCCGACCACACCCGATCGTGAGCCCAGGTTGATGATGGAACCCGTCCCGTTGCGACGCATCGCGCGGATGCCGTAGCGGCAGCCAAGAAACACGCCATCGAGGTTGGTCGTATGGACTTCCCGCCATGCGGCAAGAGTCGTATGTTCGGGGTCCTGCGGTGCCGTGCGCTCTTCAAACCCCGTGATGCCGGCGTTGTTGACCAGAATGTCGAGCCGGCCGTGCTGTGCGAGTACCGCCGCAGTGACGCGTTCCCAGTCGTCTTCGTGGCGCACATCCAGCCGGGCATATTGTGCCGTGGTGCCGAGTTCGGAAGCCGCAGTCGCACCCATACTGTCGCGGATGTCCGTGAGCCACACCATGGCGCCCTCGGCGGCGAAGGCGTGGGCGATGGCGGCGCCGATGCCGCGCGCGGCTCCGGTGACGAGCGCGATCTTGTTCATCAAACGTGGTGGACGTGCGGTTGATCGTGGCTCGGGATTCAAGACGGACATCAGCGCGCTCCTCGTAGTAGAGGGTTGGGTACGTTGTCCGACCGCAGCCAGTAACCAGGGGGAAGGGAATTTATCGCGGGATACCTGGGCAAGATAGTACCGGGAGTGTTCCCGGAATTATGGGGTGGATCAGCAGAAGTGTGATGACCATGAAAAAAGGGCCCCAGATGAGCATGCGGCTACATCCGGTGACCCTTGCGCTGGGATGGGCTATCAAGGCGTTCCACCCCGTTAAACAATCGGCCAGCTCGAAGGTGTCGCCGAGCGTGGTAAAAAAAGGTCCTGCCGCATGGGTATTCCCGCGGCAGGGCCGATTGAGCTTCTCCTTGGTGGTTATCGGGCGATTCGTGTGGTGCCTCAGTGGTCACTGGCCGGGCGCCGGCTTGCGGCCCATTGCAGCCGATGCAGCCGCTGCACCGCGCTGGCCAGCCGTTGCAGCACGAGGCGACCGTCCACCGTCACCTCCAGACCCACGAATTGCAGTGCGACGCTCAGCATGCCGAACTGCTCCGGCCGGGCGCCGCGATAGTGGGCATCCACCAGGATGGGGGGGCGGCCGTCGGGCAGTTGAAGTTCAACCCCGAGGGTCAGGTCCTCGCGCCAAGTGGGTGCCTGGGGTTGATAGAGTCTCACCAGTGTGCCGCCACACGACAAATCGAGCAATTCGCCGGGCACAACCTCCAGCGCGTTGCCCTGTGCGGTGGCCCGGGCCGCAACACCTCCGGGCCACATGCTCGCGAGTAGTGTGGTTTCCGGGGGGATCGGGGTACGCAGGTAAGCGCGCCGTTGCAGCTCGGTCATGCTTTCGGGCCAGCGGTAGCGGACTGCCGGCACGCGCTGCTCGTTCTCGAGCGTGAAGTGCCCACGGGCTTCAACGATCGTGCCGAACAGCAGTTTGCGGCTCTTCTGGCGGAAACTCACGCCGACGTACTGACCCGGTGCCACCTCGGGCAGCGGCTCATCCTCGGCAGGGTGATGGTCGAGTACAAAATACTGCCCGCGCGCATCACGCTCCAGGAAGCGCGCCTTGAAGGTGTGCCACTCGGGCCCGCATTGGAGTGTGAGGACAGCGAGAGCACGCTCCTGGACCGCGCGGTCAAAAATTGCGGCCGTGTCGGGTGGTGCGAGTATGCGTCGAGGTCTCATAGCTCTCCTCCCCGCTCCGAGAGTCGGGCGGCTTCGTCATCGATGGCGGCGGCAATTCGCGCGACGGTCCCCTCATGGCCTTGAGAAACAAACTCCAGGCCGACGATCATGTGGCCCTCTTCGCCGCAAGGCGTCTTGCTGCAGACGGCCGCGGGCAGCGTGAAGAGGTCACTGCACCACGGAAGTACGAACTCGATTTGAAGCTCATCACCGATGAGAAGAAGATCGTCGAGTTCCCGGCTCACCACGCGGCATCCCAGCCCCTGTGGACCGATATTGGCGAGAATCGCGACATAGGGCGGGTGCTGACTGCCGAGCGTCAGGCGGACCGGTACGGGCTCGGTCGGGTTGCGGCGAGCGAACCGGCGCCGGTTGGCGACCTGGATGGCGCTGGGCACGGCCAAGGTCAGTCGGCGCGGCACGCGGGAACTCTGCACTTCGAGGAAATACGAGGAAAACATGCAAAGTTGGCCGCTCAGGATGGTGCGCACATCGCACATGGCGCCGACGAGGAGGTCGAGGGCGGGCACGTGGTCGCAGTCATGCAGGTCGATCTGGAGGGCCTCGTCCTGGCGCCCGGCCAGCGTGCCCCAGAGCAGTTCGCTGCACTGCTCGGGCCGTGGCTCCAGTTCCAGTTTGGCACGGGTATGGACGGCTTGCGCCAGGACGCGCGCCGCCTGTCGGGCCGTAAGGTCGAGTACAACGACCATCGACTATGCTCCTTCCCGCCGGGCGGCTCGCAAAGCCGCGCGGCTGGCAATGAACTCGGCGATCGCGTCTAGTTGTTGACGGTGCGGGGTGGGGTCCTCCCCGGCAATGAAGCTGCCGCCGAACGAGGTCTCGCTCGTGGCCGGGTTGTGTCGCACATGGGCGATTCGCACCACGAACTCGAAGCGCCGGCTGAGACCGGGCAGATCGAAGCAGGTCCAATACAGCGCGCCACGCTGAATGGTCATGGCGGACACGCCCCGCGCCCGGGCACTCAGTCCACCGAAGGAGATGTTGCTGAGTTCGGCCGCAATGTGTCGGTGGTCGTCGGCGACACTGGTACACTGCAGCGGGACGGGCGTGGGGCCGCCCAGCACGAGGCGATTGCGCCGCCGTTCCTCCCGGCGCTCCACCCGCAGCGGCAGGGTCAGCTTCAGGGCTTCGATATCGCCACCGCCAGGGGCGAGGTGCCACACGCGGCCGCAGGTCTGGCTGCGGAAACCGAGTGTACGATTGTCCCAGGCAAAGAGGCCGTGGACAGGCGTACCGTGCACCGTAAGCGGTCCGAGCCCGGTCGTCGGCCACGTGACCAGCAGGCCATCGGGCTCGAGCGCCAGCAGCGTGCCTTCGATGGCGCGGCCCTGCGACTTGTCGGCCGGCAGCAGGAGGACGCGCTGGCGCATCGCGCAGGCCCGTTCAAGCACCTCGAGTTGGGTGCGGCGTCGAGTGAGTGTGAGCGTTGCGGGCATGCGTCCTCCTTCTGTACCGCACGTTCCGGTGGTGCTTTCGTCCCGCGGTTGCGCGGACTTGACTCCGCAAGCCCATTGCGGACAGGCCGGACGTTCGGGGGAGCGTCAAGCGGAGTATTCGAATGGCTGCAGGTGTGGGCAAGTCGAACGGGGTTGAGGGTGTGCACTATCGGAACCCATGCCGCGCGTCCCGAAAGATGCCGAATGCATCGGAGTGAGCGAAAGCCGGAACGGACGCAGATGCAACTCGGACGCGTCGTGCCCACGCGATGACAGCCGGTGTAATGCGGGTCGCAGAGGGCTGGAGGTCCCAAGCGCTATGGCGCACTGTTACGTGATAATCAGCGCGCGCGTCGCCATGATCCCCGGTGCTAGGCGGATAACGGCGTGCTGCCGGGCTGCGGATATGACGCCCACGCACTTGGCCGGTAGAATGCCGGCGCCGGAGTGGACGCGCGCGCGGCCCACCGGTTTACGCGCCACGAGAAGGACTCGGCATGATCGGAACCACGCGCGGCAGGCGAATCTGGACTTTCGCGGGGATGCTTTCCACGGGGCTGATCTGCACGGGCTGCGTCGAGCGGATCGGGCGCATCGACACGCGGCCGTCGGGAGCGTTGGTCTTCGTCAATGACGAGGAAATCGGGGCCACTCCGGCGCAGTTCAGTTTCACCTGGTACGGTGACTACGACCTGGTCTTTCGCAAGCCAGGTTACGAGACGTTGAAGACGAACCATCGCCTGGAAACGCCATGGTGGCAGTACCCACCGGTCGATTTCCTGGTGGAGTGCCTCTGGCCGGGGATGATTCGGGACGTACACGATTTCCCGGTCTACGAATTGCAGCCGGCGCAGCAGCCGACGACGTCCGATCTGGTAGAGCGGGCCGTCGAGTTGCGGTCGCAAGCCGGGGACGAGGCCCCTTGAAGCGTGTTTGCGGGTGGCCCATTGAAGCGCAGGAGCGCCGTGGCAGTGGATATGCAATCGGAAGCCCTTCGAAACTGGCTCCGTAACGAGCAGCGGCTCGGAATACCGCTTTACCCGCTACCGGCTGACGAAGCGTCCCGCCGACTGCGGGCCCTGCTTGGCCACTCGTGGTCGGCTCCTGTTGCCGAGGCCGTGGCTACTCCGCAGCGCAGCAACGGGCAGGGGCAGCCGGGGGCGGTGCCGCCGCCCGCGCGGATCTCCGGCGGGAGAACGGCCGGTGGCAGTGCGGGGGGACGCATCGGAGTGGTGGATGACGTGGATCTCCCGCCTTTGTGTACGCGGGAACTGAGCGTCTCGGAGGCCGCGGCCGCGCTCCAATCGCTGGACGAGGGGCTTGTTCGCGGGTGCCGGAAGTGCCGACTGTTCGAGGGCCGTACGCAGACGGTCTTTGGAGTGGGTCGGGTTCGCCCGGAGCTTGTGTTCGTGGGCGAGGGACCCGGGGCCGACGAGGATGCGCAGGGCGAACCGTTCGTGGGCCGCGCCGGCCAGTTACTCACGCGCATGATCGCCGCGATGTCGTTGACGCGCGACCAGGTCTACATCTGCAATGTCGTCAAGTGCCGCCCTCCCGGCAACCGCACGCCCGAAGACGATGAGATGGCGGCTTGCAGTCCCTACCTGTTCAGGCAGTTGGCGATTCTACGGCCGAAGGTCATCGTCACGCTGGGTCGACCGGCGTCGCAGACGCTGCTGTCCACCAAGACCCCGATCGGAAAGCTGCGTGGAGTCTTCCACGACTTTCCGCCACCGGAACTGGCGGCTTTCGGCCTGCCCGTAGCGAAGCTCATGCCGACATTTCATCCGGCGTACCTGCTGCGCAATCCGCCCGCGAAGAAAGAAGCGTGGGAAGACTTGCAGCAGGTGATGGGCCTGCTGGGACTTCAAACGCCGCCGCGCTAGGTTTCGTTTCGCGTAGGGTGAGGGTGGCCGAGCCATTGCCTTGGTGTGCTCGGGGGCGGCGTTCGCGAGAACGAGGAGTACACCAGCACAGGGGGAAAATACCCACTCGCGTTCGAGCATCGACATGTTATGCTCGTGAATGGTTGGAGAGCGCGGGCAGCGGCCACAAGGCGGTCCTGAGTTGGTCTGCCGGCTCTCCATGGGGGTCTGGTCATGTCGACAGACACGCAGGAAAACCCAGCCCTATCGTCGTCGGACCGCGCCGGACCGCTCATTCAGATTGTGGCGCGCCATGCGCTTGATCGGGCGGCCTATCGGGTCCTGCTCGCTGCGTATGGGCAACCGTGGGTGCTGGCCGACGCGGATTTCGGCGCACCACAGAACCGGCCGACGCCGTGCGGCCAACCGCAAGTCGTCATCTGCATTGTGGATGCGCCGCGGGCGGAGGCGCTGGAAGTGCTGGAGCGCATCCGGCGGCACCATCCCGAGGCCCGGCTGCTGATTGTCTCCGGCGCGACGGATGCGGGTCACATCTCCTGGTGGAGCGGCTGCGCGCTCGATGGCTATGTACCGAAGGATGTCGAACCGCAGGACCTCTGTGCCGCCGTTTGCGCCTTGCTCAGGCGCGAGACCTGGTTCCCGGCGCACATCCTGTCGCTGCTGGAGCATGGTCGGCGCACCGCAGCCCACGCGGCGCGCCTTTCGCGACGCGAGGCGGAGCTGTTGCCGCTGCTGGCGCGCGGCCTGGCACTGCGTGATGCGGCGGAGTTGATGGGCATCAGCTACAAGACCGCGGATTCCTACCGTACAGGACTGCTGCGTAAGCTCGGGGTGCGTGACCGGGTGGAGCTGGCGCGCTACGCGATCCGTCATCACCTCGTCGAACCCTGAGCCGCACACGCGCGGCTCAGGCCAGTGGGGGACCACTGGACCCATGCTCCAGCCGGTCGACCACGATGGCACCGACCGCGTCGCCGAGGACATTGGTCGAGGTACGGAACATGTCGAGCACGGCATCAACCGCGAAGATCAGCGGGATGTAGTAGATCGGCAGGTTGACCGCGTTGGCGACGATCACCATCGTGACGAGGCCGGCGTTGGGTACGGCCGCGGCGCCCACCGAGGCCAGGACAGCCGTGATGAAGATGAGCAGGGTAGTCATGGCGGTCATGGTGATCTGTACATCGTCGAGCCCGCCGAAGATCTGAATCAGAAAGATGATTGCAACCCCTTCGTAGAGCGCGGTGCCGTCCATGTTCATGGTAGCGCCGAGCGGCAGCGAGAAGTTCGCCACCTTGGGCGATACGCCGAGTTTGCGGGTGACGCAATTGATCGTCACCGGCAGGGTCGCTGCGCTGGACCGCGTCGAGAACGCGATCATGTAGGCCTCGCGCAGGCCCTGCCAGAGACGGCGCGGACCAATGCGACCGACCAGCGCGCAGATCGCGAGCAGCAGCAGAATGTGCAGCCCGATTCCGCCGATGACTGTCGCGCAGTACCAGCCCAGACTGACGAACACGCTCGGGCCGGTATCGGCGACCAGCTTGGCCACGATGCAGGCGATCGCGATGGGGGACACGGACATGAGCCACTGCGTGATCTGCATGATCACGCCGTTGAGCCCCTGGAAGAACTGCACGACCGGCTGGGCGGGGGCGCCAACGAAGGAACACGCGATGCCCAGCAGCAGCGCGAAGCAGATGATGCCCAGTGCATTCGTATCAGCCAGTGCGGCGAAGGGATTCGACAGCATCGGCGCCAGGATGTCGTTAATGAAGATCTCCCCGGGAGTCCGCTGTTCGGCGGCCCGGATGGCACGTTGCTGTGCTTCGTAGCGCGAGCCCTCTGCGCCGGCCAGTTGCCGCTGTCCCCGCAGCCAGGCGACGTACTCGGGACGCGGGGTGCCGGCGCCGTCGAGGGCCCGCTGACCACTGATGTCCGCATAGCGCTCCCGCAGCGTGGACTGCTCCGACAGGGCCCGGTCACGGGCCTCCTGGGAGGCGGGACGTTCACCTGGGCGGATGATCAGTACGGCCGCCAGACCGATGCCGACCGCGAGGGTGGTGGTCAGCATGTAATAGACCAGAGTCTTCCAGCCGATCGAGCCGAGTTGCCGCAGGTTCGGCAGACTCGTGACCCCCGCCACGATGCTTGCAAGGATCAGCGGCGCGATGATCATGCGCAGCAGGCCCATGAAAAGCGTCGGCCCGAGCAGGTCGAGTGTCCACAGCACCGGACCATGCCACGCGGGGGGGGCCGTGCCGGACTTGGCTGCGACTTCCGCAACTTGCCAGAGCCCGAAACCCACCGCCACACCTGCCAGCATGCCGAGGAAGATGAGGTTGTGCAATTTCATGGTACGGCCGGTCCTCCCGGTCGGTGGCCTGGTCATCAGACAGGAACGTGCCTGGTCGCGCGCGGCCCGTGGCACGCAGACCCTGGCGAGCAGTCAGGTTACTTCCGACGCGGTGTCGAGCGCGCGGTCGTCCTCATCCTCATCGAGTTCGAGCAGCTCAAACAGGTTGCCATCGGGATCAGCGAGCGTGACGATGCGCAGATTCTGGTAGCTTTCGATGTCGTCGACCTGTCGGCCGCCGTGCTCGATCAGACGCACGAGTGTCTCGTCGAAGGTGGTCGTGGTAATGTCGAAGCGGACAGTCGGATATTTCGTGCTCGGGAGGCGCTCGCCCTGCGGCCAAGGTTCGACTGGGCCGAGCAGCCGAATGGAAGTGCCGCCGTCGGGGAAGTTCAGCCGTGCATAGCCCGCATGGGTGCTGACTTCCTTCTCAGCCACTTCGAGCCGCAGGCCATCCGCCCAGAATCGCAGGGCAAGCGTGAAGTCGCTGACGTAGATGTGGATGTCACCGATGAACAGCATCGCAGCATCCTCGTACGGGGACGTGAATGTAACCGCGGAAGCGGTGCACGGGAAGGAGTGTGGTGGAAACGCGGCGCCCTCAATCGGCCGCGGGCTGTCCGATGTCCGTGCGGAACTGCGCACCATCGAACTGGATACGGGCGACCGTCTCGTACACGCGCGTGTGTGCGGCCGAGAGCGTATCGCCCAGCGCCGTTACACCCAGCACACGGCCGCCCGCGGTGACGAGTTCGGAGCCGCGCTTCGCAGTCCCGGCGTGGAATACGATGACGTCGTCGGTGGGCTCCGGAATGCCGCGAATCGGCACGGCAGGGGTAGAGACATCCGGGTAGCCGGCCGCAGCCATCACCACGCACAAGGCCGGTCGTGGATCCCAGCGCACCTCGACTTGTTCGAGCTGGCCGGTGACTGCGGCCTCGAGCAGGTCGAGCAGGTCGGATTTCAGCCGCGGGAGGATGACCTGAGTCTCCGGATCACCGAAACGGCAGTTGAATTCGAGCACCTTGGGGCCCGCGCTGGTCACCATCAACCCGATGTAAAGTACGCCGCGATAGGGCATCTCCTGCCGCACAAGGCCGTCCAGTACGGGTACCAGGATCTGTGATTGCACCTGTTGCACGAGTGCGTCGGTGAGCACCGGTGAGGGTGAGAACGCCCCCATGCCACCGGTATTGGGGCCCGCGTCACCGTCTCGGAGGCGCTTGTGATCCTGGGCGGTCTCGAGCAGGTACGACGTGTGGCCGTCCACGATTGCCAGCAGTGATGCCTCGCGCCCGAGCAGCCGCTCCTCCACCACGATCTGCCGGCCGGCCGCGCCGAACTGACCATGCACCAGCATCTTTTCCGCTGCGATGAGACCATCAGACGGATCTTCGCAGACGACGACCCCCTTGCCCTTGGCGAGTCCGGCGGCCTTGATGACTACGGCGTCGTCGCGTGAGGCGATGTACTGCTGAGCGAGCTCGAAATCGTCGAAAATGCGGGCTTCGGCCGTCGGTACGGCATATTGGCGCATGAGCTGTTTGGCGAAGGCCTTGTTGGATTCCAGTTCCGCCGCTGCCTTGCACGGGCCGAAGATGCGGTGACCCGCTGCTTCAAACGCGTCGACCAGGCCCCCGGCGAGCGGATCTTCCGGGCCGACGATCGTGAGATCGATTTTCTCGCGGCGCGCAATCTCGAGAGCGCGGGCGATGTCGTTGACATCGCCGCGCACATTCGTTCCCAGCGCGGCCGTGCCGGGGTTGCCTGGCAGGATGAACAACCGCCCCAGCCGGCGCGAACGGCGCAGAGCGTGGCACAGGGCGTGCTCACGGCCGCCCGAGCCGATCACGAGAACATCCATGCAAACTCCTTCGAAACAGCTACCGCGGCGTGCTGTCATTCCGAGTCGGGCGGACCGGGACGGCCGGTTCCGGGCTCTGCCCGATCAGCATTGCGAGCCGGTAACGCGCCCAATTCGACGGCCATGCGTCGCGCGCCAAGTCTACACAGCGTTGGTAGTGTACCGCGGCCGTCTCTGGCTCGCCGCGCAGTCGGGCCAGTTCACCGGCGAAGAAATGCTCGTCGTCCTGGTACAACAGCGCCCTTTGCCCGACGGCGGCGACAATGCTGTCGACGGCTGCGGCGAGCGCGCTGTCTCGTTCGATGCCCGTGATGCTGCGGGCGATCACGCTGGCAAAGGTCGCCGCGACCAGATCCGGTTTACGCCCGCGCGCGTCGGGGTCGCCAATCCGGAGCGCGACGCGACGGGCTTCCTCGAGGCGGTCACTGGCCAGCAGCGCCGCGACACGCTGAAGCGCCACTGTGGCCGCACGCTCGGCATCAAAATCATCGAGCAGCAAGACCGCCGCGTAGCTCGCCTCGGCGCGGGCGGCGTCCCCCGCGAGATATTCGCACTCGGCCAGGCGCAGTCGGCTGAAAGCGTCGAGGCCGAAATCGGATTCGGCGTCGGCTGCCCGAAACCAGTCCAGCGCGAGGGGGAAGCGTTCGCCTTCGTAAGCCGCGTGTGCGAGGCGTGTGGAAATGGCCGGTGTGGCATGGGTCAGCGCGGTTTCCCACCACAGCGGCGGAATTGCAACCGCCGGGCGCCGCAACGCGGCTTCGAGCACGGCCACCTGGGCCTCGTAACCACGGGCCGGGGCCTCATGGGCCAGGTCCGTTGCCGCCCGCCACGCCGTCGCGAATTCGGCTTGGGCCAACGCGCCGGAGACCTGCGTCTCGCGCGCGTAAGCGCGGTTCCGCTCAATGACGTCGTCGGCTTCGGCGAACCGGACCTCGAAGATACTGCCGGCCTCTTCGATCAGCAGGCCGTCATCGGTGCGGCCAAACCACGCGGCCAGGGGCCGCGGGCCGGCCGCGGGCTGTGACCACGCGGATAAAGTTTCGCCGTCGACCGGGTCGATCAAGCGGATCTCGCCGGTGACCTCACGCACCAGGAGGATTTCGTCCCGCGGGTTGAAGGCGAGCGCGCTCACGGGTGCGTTCAGTGGGATGCGGTGCTGCACCTCAGAGGTGGCGACGGCAATGATGCGCAGCACGTTGTCCTCGCAGGCAACGGCGAGATGCGCGCCTGAGCGACTGAAGGCGACGCGCACCGGAACCCCATCCAGCGAGAGCCAGGGTGTCGTCGGTGCGCCTCGATCCGCCAGGTGTTCGGGGTCTGCACGCAGCAGGTGACCGTTGGAGCGTACCACCAGCAGGTCGTGCGAATCGGGGAAGAACGCGAGCTCGCGCACCGCGGCACCGACAAAGTCTATGGGGCGCGGTTCCAGCGCTGTGGCGTCGATCTCCTCGCTTTCAACAGGCCAGCGGCGCAGCGCGATCTGCTGTTGATCGCCGAGGGGGGTCCGCGCAAGCAAGGCCAGCAAGCGTCCATCATGACTGAGCGCGACCCGTTCGGCCGCCATCAGCCGTTCGTGTGACCAGCGCAGCGTCTGGAGGGCATCAAGCTGCGCATCCCAGAGGCGGATGGTAGTGCGGTCGCGGACGACGGCCCGAGTGCCGTCCGCACTGACGGCGAGGGATGTTTCCCCGCCGCCGAAAAGTCGCGGCCGCAGCAGGGTCCGGGGGGGTTCGGAAGCGTCAGCACGGACCGCGACGACCCAGTCGCGCGGCAGGGCCAGGAGTGCCAGCATTCCATTGGCGGACACGGCCCAGTCGTTTGCGACACTCGCCTGGATAAGGTGGCGCTGGGCGGTCTCGTCCGGCCGTGACCAGTAAGTGACCGAGGTCGCACCGTCGAGCGTCAGCACGGCGCTGCGTTCCGGTTGCAAACTAAGCTGCTGGAGACCCGGGGTACTGTAGCTCCACCGGCCGATCTCCACGCCACCGCTGAAGACTGCGAGCATTCCATCCTGGCGGCCCACGGCCACCGCCGAGACGCCGCTGCGCAGATCGAGTGTGGTCCAGCCCGGCTCGACATCCTGGAAGCGCGTCCAGCGGTCCAGGGCGAGATCGCCGGCGAGCGCGACGTAGAGCGCATCCGCCAGCACGGCCAGCACCTGCTCGCCATCAAACCGGACTGCGATAGCCGGCACGTTGCCGCGCCAGACCAGTTCGGAGCGTTGTGCGTTGGGGTCGTTCAGGCGTACCCATTCGACCCCCGCGGTTGTGATGACCGCGAGAGCACCGCGGATGGGGTCGTAGTCGCTGAGGGTTGCTCGCGAGACCGGGGTGCCGCCACGGTAGTCGGAATTCGGTGTGTCTGCCACGTTTCCCTGTAGCAGCACCGCACGACTCTCCTCCGGTTGCGGGCCGAAGATGAGCGCCCGGCGTCCCAGCAGCAACGCGACCCGCGCACCCCCGTCGAGGGCAAACACGGACTGCGGGGTCGAATCGAAAGGGAGGTGAACGGTCAATTGTGGCGCGAGTTCTCCCGGCCGCCAGACCCGCACCCAGCGATCGCCGACGGCTGCAAGCGTGCCGTCGTCGCGCAGGTCGAGAAGCTGTACGGGTCCGGGGACGTGCACGGCGTGCAGCGTATGCCCGTCCAGCAGTGAACGCACGACGATCGTGCCAGGGGTCGGGCAGACCGCTGCGAGGGTGCCGCCGCTCGCGAGGCGCGTAGGTCCGTGGGACTCAAAGGCGAGGCGCTGGGCACCGTTGTCCGGAGTCTCGAGGTAATAGCGCCGCAGAGCCCAGGTGGCGGCCGGTCCGGGAGCGACCTCATAGGCCTGCCAGTAACTGTCGCGTGCTTCGCGGAAGTCTCCCCGGACCAGGGCGAGGTCGCCGCGTTGAATCTGCTGTCGCACGAGGGCGCGGCGCAGGCGCTGCTGGGCACGCATCGCTTCCTGAAATGCGCGTTCCTGTGCGAGCGCCAGGTCGCGGGCTTCAGCGGTGCGCGCTTCGGCCTCGCGGGTCTGCGCGTCGGCGCGGCTGCGGGCCTCGCGCTCGGAGGTGAAGAGCGCGGCAAACGTGATCGCGAAGCCGATCAGCATGCAGACAATCAGCGCAGCCGTGGCCGCTTGCAGGCGGTAGCGCCGCAACGCCTTGCGGAACATGTAGAGGCCACTGGCGCGCTTGGCCTCGATGGGTTCACCGTTGAGTCGGCGTCGCAGGTCGAGTGCGAGTTCGCCGGCGGTCTGGTAGCGCCGGGCGGGCTCCTTCTCGAGGGCTTTGACGAGGATCGTGGCGACCTCGTCGTCGAGCGCCAGACGCGGGCCTCCCACGACCGAGCGTGGGTGGACCGGGTCATCGTGGGCGATGCGGTTGAGAACTTCACCGAGCGGCCCATCGACGCTGTAGGGTGGGCGGCCGACCAGCGCGTCGTAGAAAATCACGCCGAGCGAGTAGACATCGCTGCGGACATCCACGTCGTGGTGGCCGGCGGCCTGCTCAGGCGACATGTAGGCCACGGTGCCGATGAGCTGTCCGCTGATGGAGAGTACCTGGACCGTGGACTCGCCCGTGTGCATGGACTGCACGGGCTTGGCGAGGCCGAAATCGAGGATGTGCGGTTCGCCCGCTTCGTCCACGAGGATGTTGGGGGGCTTGAGATCGCGGTGAATCACGCCACGCTGGTGGGCGAAATTGACCGCCTCGGCCACCTTGGCAAACAGCGCCAAGGAAGCTTGCAGAGACAACCCGCGCTGGGCCACGAAACGATCGAGCCGCAGGCCGTCGATGAACTCCATCGCGAAGTAGTAGCGGCCGAGACTCAGACCCGAATCGAGGATGGTGACGATATTGGGGTGCCGCAGGGAGGCCGCCAGCTCAATTTCACGTTCGAAACGGCGCCGGGAGGACTCGCCGGCGAAGGGCCCTTCGAGCAGCACTTTGAGCGCCACTTGCCGCTTCGTGCCAAGTTGCAGAGCCCGGTAGACGACACCCTGACCGCCGCGGTGCAACTCACCGAGCAGGGCGTAGCCCTCGATTTGCGGGCGCTCCAGGCCGCTTGTGGTGTAGTCCCCGGGAGTTCCGGAATTATCCGAGACGCGCGTCGGCTCATCAGCATGCGAACCACTGCCCGTCACAGGTCCGTGATCCGCGGCGGGGGCACTTTGCGGCTGATCGGTGTTGTCGGGTGTCGTCGTCATCGTTTGGCAACCAGGGACCCACGGGTGCTCAGACCCGCGCGACAGGTGAAGGATTGTACCCGCCCGGCGCGGTGCGGCTGCGGCGGAATCCATTCCGCGCACACTTGCCGTTCGCCACGCCGGCGGGCACAATGGAAACCTAGGAATCAGTGCACTCCTTGATCCTCGTGAGGTAGCCCATGGCCCGTAAACCCCAGATCAACTTCCAGGTCGACGAAAGCATGAAGCGCCTCTACGAGGAGGCCCGTGTGGCGGGCCACTGGGTCACACGCTGGTGCGCTGCCGGGCTCCTCATGATGGTCGAGCGCCCCGAGTTGCGGGTCGACGCATTGAAGCGTTTACGCGACTGGGAACTGGAGTACGGGTCCGCCTCCGAAGACGAGATTCGTGACTTCGTGCAGGGCGCCGAAGACGCAATGCAGCGTGCTGTTCTAAATAGTCGGCGAGCCCCAAAAGCTCGGCCGGGCCGATCAAAGGCAAAATGAGCGTGATCCGCCCAATCAGCGTGTCGGGCTCGTAGGGTGCGGGTGTGAGGCGATTGCTCTGCGTACGCGATGCCATGGGGCACCTCCTGCGCCGGCCGCGGTCAATGCCGGCGCGCACACGCCGACCCTGAGCGGCGAATGTTCGGGCGGCACGCCCTCCTTGGCGTCCGATTCCGTGGCCAGCCACGCCCGAATTCATGGATCCGGTGGGAAGCATTCGCAACCGCGAATCTGCCTTCAGTGTACGGTTATTGTTAGGTATTGTCAAGGTACATTTTCGTCGCGGGGGATGCGTCCCCGGCGTTTCACCCGCGTAGCATCTACCGGCGGGTGGGCGCCCCGCGCGGAGCGACCGAATCATGGCTGTAGCGACGGCTTGGCGACGGCTGCACACGAAGTCACGGTGGGTGCGCTGGCCACTGAAAGCACTCACGTTCGCGATTGTCCTGTTGTTTGTGCTGTATCCACGGATCGATCTTCTGCCGACATTTCTCACGCGGCTCGCCAACCTCGAACGTGTCCTGGAGCCGGACCACCCCTACATCGTGGCGCTGGCGGCGGAAATCCGCGCGGAATTGCCGGCCGACGCGGGTGTGGCGCAGGTCACGGCCGTGGTGGAGCGGGAGGTGGTGCGGCGGGTCCCGTATGCCTTCGACTGGGAGACATGGGGTGTGATGTGTTTTGTGCCCACGGTCGCGGAAGTGGTTGCGTTGGGTCGGGAGGATTGCGACGGCCGGGCAGTCGTCGCGGCGTCCGTACTGCGTCACCTCGGTTATGAAGCGTGGCTGGTTGCGGATCTCAAGCACATGTGGGTGCGGGCACGGAAGCCCGGCGCCGACGGGCCCGCGCGCGAGCTGATGGGGGCTGGCGCGGGAGAAGTCACGTTGGCGAGTCCCGCTCCGACCGAGGATCGCACCGTCTGGCACCTGACCTGGGGTGCTTTACAGAATCTCGGTCGCGGGCTGACCTTCGGGATTGCCGTGTTTCCGCTTGGCAGGGAGTTGGTCTTGCTGGTGGTGCTGCTGTTGCTGACCTGGCGGCCGGGGGTGGGGGCACCCAGCGTCCTGCTCAGTGCCGCCCTGGGGATCGGAGGCCTGCTCGCCCTGCGGCTGGTGGGCGCACTGGCCGAACTCACGCCCCTGATCCTCGCTGCACAGTGGGCCGGGGCGGCGGCGGTTCTGGCCGGGTGGCTTTGGCTGGCGTGGGCCCCTGCGCGTGCCCCAGGCACCTTGGAGGCGTGCATCACGATCGAATCGCAGCCCGCGCCGGCGCGACAGAAAACGGTTTCGCATACGCCGCCCTGAAGCGGTGTTGATGAAGGCAAAGAGGTCGGTTGGAGTCTTCTTTGGAGAGTCATGGCGCTGACCGTTGCGCTGGGATGGGAGTGGGCGGTCGAGCAGGGCATGGACAGCGTTACCTTCCACCTCTACCCTGATTTCAGCGGCACTGCCCGGTTTGTTCGCAGGTTTACGAACGCAGCAGGTCGACTGGAGCGGGTTTCGTGGGCTGCTGTTGAGTGCGTTTTGCCAGGACGACCACCGGACGCGAACCGCCTGCATCGAACTCCATCGAGTGGAATCCGAGGCCACTTCCGGTGACCGTGGCCGGCGAGTCGGTAAAGGCAGTAGTTTCGCAACTTACTCTTGTGCATGAATTTGCGCCCGTAGCTCAGCAGGATAGAGCAGCGGTTTCCTAAACCGCAGGTCGGAGGTTCGAATCCTCTCGGGCGCGTTTCACTCTCTCTCGGGGAATTCGCTGTAACGCTCTTATTGGCGCGCTTGGCAGCGTGATTGACCGACTTCACGGCGGTCGCGATCAGTCGCAGCGATTCACGATCGAATTCACCCGCAGCACCGATTGCAGTCGTCACCATGCCAGTCTCCTTTGTGACCGCCGCCGACTGCCGGCTGAGCGGACGCAAAGAGACCGGCGTGGACTGCTGTTTTTTGTCAGGCGTCCAGCGTGGACCGCGAAAGCTTGAAGGCTGGGGGTGGGGAGGGCCAATTATCGGGACTTGAGGATTTCCGGCCCTTGACTCTGTAAGAAAAACAGGGTATTTTTTCTTACACGACCGAGGATGCACCGTGCCGCAAAGCGTTGAAGAGAAAGCAGTTAAGCGGATTGAGCGGGAGGGACCCGGATGGGCGTTCTCGCCGAATGATCTCGCGCCGCTCGGAAGCCGTGCGGCGATTGACCTCGCATTGCACCGCCTGACCCGAAAGGGACGAATTCGCCGGGCGATTCGCGGCGTCTACATTTACCCGCGCCAAAGCGAGCTGCTCGGCAACGAGCTTGCCCCCGACGTGGACCAGATCGCGCGCGCACTTGCGCGCAAGTTTGGCTGGCGCATCCAACCGAGCGGAAGCGCCGCCCAGAACATCATCGGCCTATCGACTCAAGTGCCGGCATCGTTCGACTATCTGTCGGACGGGCCGGATCGTGCGTACCAGGTTGGAAAGAGCAAGCTCCAATTTCGACACACGGCTGCAAAGCAGATCAACCTCAAGCTGCCCGAGAGCGCACTCATCGTGCAGGCGCTAAACACGATGGGGCAGGAGCGGCTCACACCCGTCATCAGACGTAAAGTGCGCCAATGGCTTGCACCGGAGCGGCGTTCCGCCGTGCTTTCAGACACCAAGTTCGTCACCGGTTGGATCTACGAGGCCATCCGCGGGATCTGCGCGGAGGACGATGATGGATAAGATCGCTCGGCTTCCCGCGGAGCAGCGACAAGAGCTGTTTGGTGCAACGGCCACGAACCGCGGTTTGAACCCGGCCATCGTCGAGAAGGACTTCTGGGTCTGCTGGGTGCTCCGCGCGCTGTTCACCGACGACGCCATGAAGAAACGCGTCGTATTCAAGGGCGGCACGTCGCTCTCGAAGGTCTTCGGCCTGATCGACCGGTTCTCCGAAGACATCGACCTGGTACTCGACTGGCGGCTCTTCGGATTCGGCCAGAGCGCCACTGACCCATGGCAGCAATTTACGTCAAAGACACAGCGCGAGCGCTTCAACCGCCAGGTCAACGAAGCCGCCGCCACGTACATCGCTAGCACACTGCTCGCTGATCTCGCAGCGCTGTTACAGGTATGTCCCGGCGTGCTCCCCTCGCTTGACCCCGATGCCCCGCACGCCGTCAATGTGGCCTATCCGGCGGCGTTTTCAGAAGCGTATCTGCGGCCGATGGTGCGACTGGAGATCGGCCCGCTCGCGTCCTGGATTCCGTCGCATCCTTACACGATCCGCCCGTACGCGGCCGACGAGTTCCCGAACGTGTTCGAGCAACCTGATTGCCCGGTTGTCGCCATCGATGCCGAGCGCACGTTTTGGGAAAAGGCGACCATCCTCCATCAACAAGCTCACCGTAGCGATCTGATGCCGTTGCGATACTCACGGCACTACTACGACATGCATCGACTCGCGCTGAGTGCAGTGCGCTCGGCGGCCCTTCGCGACTTGCAGTTGCTCGCGGATGTCGTCGAGTTCAAGCAGCGGTTTTATCCGAGTTCCTGGGCGCGCTATGAGGATGCGAAACCCGGGACGCTTCGACTCGTGCCGGCGGACGAGCGTCTCGCCGAGCTTCGACGCGACTATCGCGACATGCGCCAGATGCTCTTCGGTGATGTGCCGGAGTTTGATGAGATCGTGGTCTCCCTTCG
Source organism: Phycisphaerales bacterium (assembly GCA_016716475.1). Taxonomy (NCBI): domain Bacteria; kingdom Pseudomonadati; phylum Planctomycetota; class Phycisphaerae; order Phycisphaerales; species Phycisphaerales bacterium. Next base: position 429,038 of record JADJWG010000001.1, on the reverse strand, counting down.
CGAGCTGGAAGCGACGATCAACCGTCTTTGAACGGTTTGACGTCGTCCAGTTTTTCTGCGACAAAACTTGACATGCTGCGCGGGTCAGCGAGGGCAAACGCAAAAGTGATGAGCGCCACGATGGCAATGCAATCACGATTCCGGCTTGGCCGGACGATTACGCCGAACGCTTTCGAGCGTCTCGGCCATAGCGGCAAACTGTCGAGCAAGCGCGAGCAGTGCGATGCGGCTTGCGGGGTCGAGTGTCTGCCAGAGTCCACTCAACTCCACGAGCTGATCGTCGATTCCGGCGTGCTGCTCGGTAAGGGTATCTCGGCTTGCGTCGCAAGTTCCGCTATCATCATTCGTTACGTTCGACTCAAGCGGGCTTCCTAAACCGCAGGTCGGAGGTTCGAATCCTCTCGGGCGCGTGGCTCTGGCGGGCCCAGTTCATTCCGCCGCGAAAGGTAGGAGACAGGGTGTCACCGCCGATGAGGCCGTTGGGGTGTCTCCGGCCGGTGGATGGCTCTCGCGAAACCCAGGCGGCGCTGCTGGCAGAGCGTCGGTGGAAACGGGTCGTGGCCAGGGAACTGCGGAAGCCGGAGAGCATGAAATTGCGACTGCGATATCTGCCGTGGCCGGAGGAGCGAAACCGTTATTCCGACCTGGCGACGAATGTCGCACTACGAAGGTAACAGCTCACTCGCGACCCGGGTCAATAAAGCAGGTATTTCTCCCGCTGTGCGCGGAACTGCTCTACACCGCTGTTCCACACCGCGAGGATTTCGCTCAACGGCCGTCCCGCCTCGAACAGCTTACGGATCTCGTCGGTCCCGCACACCTTGTCGAACATGTCGTCGCGCTTCGCCCCAAACCAGCTCTTCTCCGGGTGCTGCGTGCGCACCGCGTCCATGATGTGGAACTGGATCGGCGTCAGGGCCACGGCGTCGCGGTCTGTAAACAGGATCTGCACGCCGCCGCACGTCTCCTTCGCGAAGCGGGCATAGTACGGTTGGAAATAGGCCGGTCGGAAGTACACCCCCGGAAGTCGCCGCCCGTTCAGGTCGTCGGCGAGCCGGCGGGCATCGATCCACGGCGCGCCAGCCAGTTCGAACGGGAGCGGATACCCCACGCCCTCGCTGAGCAGGTGTAGTTCTCCCATGATCCCGGTGGCGGCGTAGTACAGGGCCGTCTCGGACCGCGGCACATGCGGCGAGGTCGGCACCCAGTTGAGGCCGGTTTCGTCCCACCCCATGTCGCGCCGCCACCCTTCCATCGGAATGACTTCCAGTTCACATTGCACCCCGCCGGGCAGCCAGCCCTCCCCGTTGATCATCCGTGCCAACTCGCCCACCGTCAGTCCGTGCACGTAAGGAATCGGCAGATGCCCCACGAACGATTGGAATGTCAGGTCGAGTGGCCGTCCTTCCACACGCTGGCCGGTCAACGGGTTGGGCCGGTCCAGCACCACGACCTTCTTCCCATGTTCCGCAGCGGCTTCCATCACCACGGCGAGCGTGCTGATGTAGGTGTACGACCGCGAGCCGATGTCCTGGATGTCGAACACCAGCACATCGACATCCGCGAGCATTTCCGGGGTGGGCTTCCGCGTGCGGCCATACAGCGAATAGACGGGAAGGCCGGTCGTCGTGTCGCGCGCATCCTCGATCTTGTCGCCGGCGGGAACCTCGCCACGGACCCCGTGCTCGGGGCCGTATAGAGCCACCAGCCGTACGCCGGCGGCCTGATGCAGCACATCGACGGTAGCGCGCAGATTGTTTGTCACACCGGTCGCATTGGTGACGAGGCCGATGCGCTGATTCTGCAAGGGTGTGAAACCACGGGCCGCGAGCACGTCCACCCCGAGCCGTATGCGTGCCGGGGGGGCGCCGGTCGGCTGGGCCGTGGCCATGCCGGGCAGGATCAGCAACATGCTTACGACAAGCCCACCCGCGCAGCGTCGCCGAAACGGAAGGGGAAACGTGGTCATGTCCGGACTCCTCCTGGGCGAACGCTCGACGCGCTTCGGAGCGGTCGGTATCGTCGTTCGGTCGAATTCACGCACAAAGGGTAGCCGACCATGGACCGTTTGACGACAGGCACAGTCCTGCTGGCGACCGCGCTGCTCCTGCCCACGACGGGCAAAGCCGCGCCGCAGCCAGGGACCCCCGAAGAGCCCACCGTGTTGGAGCAAGCACAAACCCTGATCGACGCCGGCCGCTTTCGTGACGCGGAAAACCTCCTGCGTCCACTCCTGCGGAACCCCGAAGAACCGGTGGTGGATGACATCGCCGTGGCGCTTGAGGTCCTGCGCCGTATCCGCCTGGACTATGCCCTCGCCCCCGAGGCGCTGCTCGAACGAATCCGGCGGAGTGTGCCGGACGCGACCGCTGCCGACATCGAACGGTGGCGCGCCAGCGGCGCGCTGCAACACCGAGAGATCGACGGGCAGGTGCGGTACTTCGGGCGCGAGCCCGGCAACCTGTTCCGCTTCACGCCGGAGGCCGCGGCGCGGCGCACCCCCGTGCCGCCACCCGCGAGTGCGAAGTTCGATTTGCCGGCGCATCTGGCGCGCCTGCTTGTGGCGGCGCGTGACGAGCGCGGGTTATCGGATCGCCCGAACCGGCAAGCCGGGCTGACGTATCCTGTCCACCACCGCGTGACCTACGAAGTACGTGTGCCGGAAGATCATCCACGGGTGAAGCCCGGCGCCCGGGTGCGTGCGTGGCTCCCCTTTCCGCAGGAATACGGGGCCCAGACCGCGGTCCGGCTCATTCGCTCGGAGCCCCCCGGCGCCACGGTGACGCCCAACGGAGTACCGCACCGTGCCGTCTATTTCGAGCACACGCTGGCCGCCGGGGCGCCGGCGCGATTCCTGGTCGAGTTCGAATACACGATGCATGCCCAGGTCACGGACCTCGACCCGGCGCGGGCCACTGCGCCGGATGAGCGCAGCGCTTTGTACCGCGAATACACCGTCGCGCGCCCGCCGCACATCCTTTTCACTCCGGAAGTGCGTGCCCTCGCCGCCGAGTTCAGCCGCGCAGAGCCCAACCCTCTGCTCCGCGCCCGGGCGATCTTCCGCTGGGTCGCACAGAACATCCCATGGTGCGCCGAGATGGAGTACAGCACGATTCCCAGTCTGTCCGCGAAGGGGCTCACCGCCCGCCGCGGGGACTGCGGCGTCCAGGCGCTCGTCTTCATCACCCTGTGCCGCGCGGCGGGTATCCCGGCACGCTGGCAATCGGGTTGGCAGACGCTCCCCGACGACTGGAACATGCACGATTGGGCCGAGTTCTACATCGAACCGTGGGGCTGGTTGCCGGCCGACCCGTCGTACGGACTGCAAACCCACCCTGACCCGGAGGTGCAGGAGTTCTACTGCGGACGGCTCGATCCCTACCGGCTGATCGTGAACCTTGACTACGCCTGCCCGCTGACTCCGGAGAAGACGAGCTTCCGAAGCGAGCCGAACGACTTTCAGCGTGGCGAGATCGAGATCGACGGCCACAACCTGTATTTCAACGAGTGGCGCTGGAGCTTCGCCGTGGAAACCGAGCCGCTGCTTGGCGGCTTCGGGACCCTGGAGGAGCTGCTCGCGGCCAGGGTCCCGGCGGCCCTGCGCGCGGGCGGCATTTCCGGTGCCGTCGTCGCCGTGGGGCAATCGACACCGACCGGTTTCCGCACCTGGCAGCGTGCGTACGGTCATCTCGCGCGGGAGCCCGAACTCGAAACCATGCCAGAGGACGCGGTGTTCGATCTCGCTTCACTCACGAAGCCGATCGCCAGCGGAACGTCGCTGCTGCGCCTCGTCGAGCAGGGGCTTGTCGACCTCGATGCCCCGGTGAGCCGTTACCTGCCCGACTTTGCGGGTGAGTACAAGGACACCGTTACCGTTCGGCAGTTGATGTCACACACCTCCGGGCTGGTTCCCTATCTGGATGCCGACACCCGCAAGCGGCTGCAGGAGGAAGCCGGCTTTCCCTGCCCCGATGCGACGCGGGTCGCCATCCGGCAGTACCCGGCCGGGCGGCGCCCGGGCGAGGTGGTCGTCTACAGTTGCCTCAACGCGATCCTGTGCGCGGAGATTGTCGCCGCGGTCAGCGGGCGCCCATTGGACCTGTACTTCGAACAGGAAATCGCCCAGCCGCTGGGCCTGTCCAGCACGCGTTTCTGCCCGCCGCCGGAGTGGGGTCCGCGGCTCGTTCCCACGACGCGCGCGGCGTACGGTCGCGGTCCCGGCGGCTTTCTCCGTGGCCAGGTACACGACCCGGTCGCTGCGCTTCAGGGCGGCGTCTCGGGCAATGCCGGCTTATTCGGCAGTGCCGCCGACCTCGCACGCTTCGCACAAATGCTGCTGAGTGGCGGGGAACTCGACGGCGTGCGTATCCTGCGACGGGAAACACTCGCTGAGGCGACGCGGGTACAGACGACCGGTCTTCCCAGCGTCAAGGGCACACCGGATCGACGCGGCCTGCTCTGGGATCTCTACCTGCCGCTGCCGGAGAGTCCCGGCCCGCACGCGCCAAGCGCGTTCGGCCACACGGGCTACACGGGTACGGCCCTCCGAATCTACCCCGAGCACGGTACCTACGTGATCGTCCTCGCGAATCGGGCCCACCCGGACGACAAGGCGACCGTGGAGGCATTGCGACAGGCGGTGTGGAGTACCGCCATTCGTACGCTCATGGACGCACCGCGCTGAGTACCGTGCGCCGCGGGTCCCGGATCGGCTTCGAGTGCTGCAAGCGGGGCAGCGCGCAGCTCCTGTGAGAGTGGCACTGAACCGCGACGCATCCCGCCCCGGTTCGGGTTCCGGTACGCCGGTTCCCGACCGCGGCGCGCTACTCCCGAATGTGCATCACCACGCGCACCACGTCGCCTTCGTTGATCGTCTCGACCACGAAGCCCGAGCGGTGGAAGATCTTCAGCATTCCGCTGTTCTCGACCAGCACGTAGGCGTGGAACTCCGAAATGCCGCGCTCCCGCGCGATCTGCACCAGCCGGTTGAAGAAGTATGTCCCGAGGCCCTTCCGCTGCCAGTCGTCGCCCACGGCGAAAGCGACCTCGGCCGAGCGTCCCTGTGGATCGGCCATGTAGCGTCCGACCCCCACGACGCGCTCGTCGCCGGGCTCGCCGACCAGTGCAATGATCGCCATTTCGGAGTCGTAGTCGACCGTGCAGAACACCTGCATCTTGTTGTGCGGCATGGACTTCAGCGCGGCATGGTAGCGTAGGTACTTGGTCTGCTCGCTGAAGCGATAGAACATGTCCCGCATCTGCGGCTCGTCGTCGGGCCGGATCGGGCGGGCGAAAATCTTCGAACCGTCGCGCAACGTCACCTCTTCCTCGTATTGTGTCGGATAAGGGGACTGCACCGGTGGCATGATCTGGTTGGGGTACACGATGTGGCGGCGTTTCGCCGCATGCAGCAGTTCCGCGCGGTAATCGGGATGCGCGATGCTGATCAGCGACATGGCGCGCTCACGCATGTTCTTGCCGTGCAGGTAAGCCACGCCGTATTCGGTCACCACGTAGTGCACATCGCCGCGCGTGGTGATGACCCCCGCCCCTTCCTGCAGGGTCGCGACGATGCGCGAATGCAAACCTTCCGGCGTGTCGGCCGTGCTGGGCATGGCGATGACCGGCTTGCCGCCCTTGGCGAGTGCCGACCCGCGGATGAAGTCGGCGTGCCCGCCCAGTCCGCTGTAAAGCTGCTGGCCGCGGGAATCGGCCACGACCTGCCCGGTGAGATCGACCTCGATGGCCGCGTTGATCGCGACCATGTTGTCGTGTCCGCTGATCACGAACAGGTTGTTGGTGTATTCCGACGGATGCATTTCAATGGTCGGGTTGTTATCCATGAACTCGAAAAGCTCATGGCTGCCGGCCGCAAAGCTGGCGACAATCTTGCCGGGGTTCTGGGTCTTGTACTTGCCGGTAATGTTGCCATTCTTGACGAGCGTCAGCACGCCGTTCGACATCATCTCGGTATGAATGCCGAGATCGTGCTTGTCCGTCAGCATCGCCAGGACGGCGTCCGGAATCCGGCCGATGCCGAGCTGGAGCGTGTCACCATCGTCCACCAGCCGGGTGAGATTGGCGGCGATGCCGCGCATCACGTCGTCGGGTTCGCCGAAGTCCGGCCATTCGAGCAGGGGCTCGTCGTGCTCGACGAGACAGGTCATGTCACGCACATTCAGGTAGCAGTTGCCGTGGGCGCGCGGCATGTGGCGATTGACCTGCGCCACGACCACGCCGGCGGTCTCCACGGCGGCCTTGGCGATGTCGACCGATACGCCGAGACTGCAGTTGCCGTGGTCATCGGGCGGGCTGACCGTGACGAGCGCGACGTCGATCGGCAGGCGCCCGGTGCGGAACAGGTTCGGAACCTGCGAGAGGAATACGGGGGTGTAGTCGGCCCGCGCCTCGTTGACGGCATGGCGCAGACTGTTGCCGATGAAGAAGGCGTTCGGCCGGAAGTTGTGCGCGATACGCGGCTCGGTATACGGCGCCACGCCCAGCGTCAGCACCTGCACCAGTTCCGTATCCGTGAAATTGTCGGCCAATTCCGCCATCGCCCGCACCAGTGCCTGGGGTTCACCACAGGCCGAGCCGATGAAGACACGATTCCCCGGGCGAATGCGACCGACGGCCTCTTTCGCCGTGACGAGCTTGTCGGCGTACCGTTCACGCCACTTATCCGACATGACAGCGTTCTCCCATGTGCCGCGGCAGCCAGCGGCCACCGCGGCAGAATCCGCGTTCGCGGGTCTACTCCGTAAGAATCAGGCGGGCGTCGGCCACCGTTGCGCCGGAACCCTGTGCGTATACCATGAGCGGGTTGATATCGAGTTCCTTGATGCGCGGGTGGTCGGTCACGAGTTGCGACAAGCGCAACAGGCACTCGGCGACCGCGACCTGGTCCGTGGCCGGCTCCCCACGGAAGCCCTCCAGCAACTTGTGTGACCGGATGGACCGCACCATTTCCTGCGCGACGTTTTCACGCAGGGGAGCCAACCGGAAGGCCACGTCCTTGAGCGCCTCGGTGTAGATACCGCCCAAGCCGAACATCAGCAGCGGCCCCATGTTGGGATCGCGCGACATGCCGAGAATGATCTCCTTGCCCTTCGGCAGCATCTGCTGTACCAGCACGCCCCAGATCTCGGTCTGGGCCCCCATCTTGTTCTTGACGGTGGCCACCATCTCCTCAAAGGCCGTCTGCACCTGGGCCGCGTCGGCCAGCTTCAGCCGCACTCCGCCAACATCCGTTTTGTGCAGGATCTTCGGGCCGCAGATCTTCAGAACGACCGGGAAACCCAGCTCGGCCGCGTAACGGGCCGCCTCGTCCGCCGTGCGCGCCAAGTGGTACTTCACGATCGGGAAGCCGTAAGCGCGGAAGACCTCCAGCGCCTTCAACTCGACCAGTGTCGTACGCCCGGCGGCGAGTTCCTCATCCAGGATTTTCGTAACCGCGGGGGCATCGACGTCGTTGAAGCGTCGATAGGTAAGGTGCGGCTGACGGGCCCACTCGGCAAAGCGGCACTTGGCCGCCATGGCCCGCATCGCATCTTCCGGGAAGGCATAGGCCGGCACCCCGCTCTTGCGCAGCAGCTTCACGCCGGCGTCCACGTCCACCAGCCCCATCAGGCAACCCACGATCGGCTTCCCGCAGAAGCTCTTGGTCTCGCGAATCACGTCTGCGATTTCGGTCACGTCGGTCATCGTCTGCGGCGTCACGATCACCATGATCTGGTCGACGTTCTCATCTGCGGAAACCGCATCCAGCGCCGCCCGGTAGCGGTCGTGCTTGGCGTCCCCGATCACGTCGACGGGATTCTTCAGCGCGGCCGTGGGCGGCAGCGTGTAACGCAGCGACTTGAGCGTGTACTCCTGGAAACGCGGCAGCGTCATGTGATTCCGGATGCACGCATCCGTCGCCATGATGCCGGGGCCACCCGCGTTCGTAACCACCGCGGTGCGCCGCCCGTGCGGGAGCGTCGGGTCCACGAAGACCTCCGCACAGTCGAACAGTTCTTTGACGGATTCCACCCGCTGGACGCCCGCCTGTCCGAGCACGGCCTCATAAACCTCATCTGAGCCCGCCAGGGAGCCCGTGTGGGAGGCCGCTGCGGCCGCACCTTCGGACGTGCGCCCGGTCTTGATCGCAATGATCGGCTTGGCGTTTTGGCCGTGCGTGATGCGATGGCAGGTTTCGATGAACTCCTGACCGTGCGAGAGCTCCTCGACGTACATCAGGATGGCCTTGGTGAAGGGATCCGACGCGAGCGCAAGCAGCAGGTCGGTTTCCTTGACGCCGGCCTTGTTGCCGAAGCTGACAAAGCGCGAAAAGCCGATCCCGATGCCCTTTGCGTAGTCTAGCAATGCCGTACAAAGTGCCCCGCTCTGCGAGATCAACCCGAACGGACCCGCTTCCGGCATCCCGCGGCCGAAGGTCGCGTTCATCTTCACATCCGGCGCTGTGTTGATTACGCCAAGACAGTTCGGACCCACGATGGTCAGGCCGCGCTCCGCAGCCAGGGCCTTGAGATTCTTCTCGCGCGTGACACCTTCTCCACCCACCTCCTTGAAACCGGCCGAAATCACGACGAAGTGCTTCGTGCCGCGGTTGGCCATCTGCTCGACCACGCCCTGTACGGAGGGTGCGGGAATCACCAGCACGCCGAGGTCGACGACGTCCTCGATTGCTTCCGGAGACCGCACGCAGCGGTTGCCGAGAATGGCCTTGGCCTTGGGGTTGACCGGGTAAATCACGCCGGTATAGCCGCCTGCGATCAGGTTCTCCATGATCGCATTGCCGACCGAACCGGTCGTGCGCGAAGCGCCCACCACCGCGATCGAACTTGGGCAGAACAACGGTTCCAGGTCAATATTGGGGGTTGCGGTGCTCTGGGGTTCATGCGCAATCTGGGTCATGTCATACAACTCCTGCGGTTCCCGCCGCGTTCCACGCTCCAGCCGTGCCGCGGCCGCAAAGCTGGAGCGGGCAGCATCCAGGTGCGGACGGTGGGTTTTCTCGGGCAGTCGTCGCGGCGACGCTGTCCATGGCAGACCGGCGAGCATGGCCGACCAGCCACGAAGAAGATAAGAGTATACCCAATTCCGTTATGTTGCAAAGTCCGGGCCCGGATTTCGTCCCACCGCCCCCGCCGGCCATCCTTCCGGCACCACGGCGCGCCTTACGCAGTTATTGCGCTCGGCTGCGGCCGGGCGACCCGGTAGTTCCACAGCAGGATCAGCACGGCGAGTCCCAGCAATGCCGCCGCCGTGACCTGGTGCAGCGTGGTAATGCTGACGTCAAGCGCGGTCGGCTCGGTATGGGCTTCGTGGTTGGCCGTCACGACCAACGCCAGCACACCCAGCACCACCTGCACACCCGCCAACCACATCAGCAGCACACCCAGCCGCCGAATACCCGCGAAACCGCGGTACAACCCCCAGGCGCGCACGCCCACCGCCAGCGCCAGCAGTATGACGACGACCGCCAGCGTAATGTGGATGTGCAGGGCGGCCTGACCGATGCGCGTCAGTGTCGCAACGTCCACACTCAGCCCGTACTCGAACCGTTCCAGCGTCCAGGTGAAGTGCCGCACCAGCGCTCCGAGCACGAGTTGCACGATCAGCAAGATCACCAAGGCGATCCCGAACACGCGGTCCGTGCCCGCGAAGGGTGATGCTTGCGGCTGCGGTGCTCGGTGCCACATTTGGGACCGCAACAGCGCCGCCGCCACCAGCAGCGCGAACACAATCTGCCCGAAGACACCATGAACGATCGCCAGCACGATGCTGGGTCGCAGGTCGCTTGGGTCAGCGCTCAGCGTCAATACACCGGTCACACGCAGACCACCCAGCACACCCTGCCCGACGACAAGCAGGAACGTCCCCCACAGCCACCAGTGCAACCATTTGCGTTGCTCCGTCAGGGTCGCATGTAGCGCCATCACCAGGACACTCAGTCCTACCAGCGAACCCAGCAGCCGGTGCGCGTGCTCCAGAAAGATGCCCCCCGTCATTCGCGATAAGGGGTACAGGAACATGTTGTACCCCTCCGTGTTCGGCCAATCCGGCACAGCCAACCCTTCGTCGTAGCCCGTGACGAGCCCTCCCGCGGCCAGCAGCACGAAAGTCGCCACCACCACCACGGCCCCGAAACTACCCGTCCAGTCCACCTGCTCCTGGGTGGACCGGAGCCGTCCGACCAGGGCTCCCAGCGCCGCCAGCAGCATCGCACCGGCCAGTGTTCCCGGGACCCAAAGCACCGCGCCCATTCGAATCGCGCTGGGTGTGTCCCCGCCGATCAAGCTCCCCACCACCAGCAGGTTGATCAACCCCGTAATCATGCCCGCCCAAACCGCCCCGCGCACCCCCTTACGGCTGAATCTCCCAAAGAGGAAACCGCCCACGAGCTGCAAAAGAACCAGCAGGAAAAAAAGCACTGGCGCCGGCAGCGCATCTCCGAACAGCCGCGTGAAATACGCCACCGCCCACATGGCCACCGCGGTCCCGAAACCCACCGCGAGGATGTCTGCATGTCCGGCCGACGGAGCGGGAATCCGACCTGCAACCGTGGCGTAAGGTAAGGGCTGTTCGACCGTTGCCGAAGTAGTGGGGGTACGGGTCATTGCGGGTGTCCAGAACTCCACGGGGGTAGGATGGGATTCCGGGACGTATACGAACGTCCGGCCGTTGCGGAAGGATAGTCGCCCGCGCTGCTTGGCGATACCGCGGCACCGGGCGCCGCTCCGCAAACGGCGTCCAACCCGCTCCCCAGTGCCACCGCCGTCGACTACAATCGGGAACATCTGCAACCGTGTGTACGGGAGTGCTTTCTTGTCCGACCCCACCGCCACCGTGCGTATCGACACCGGGTCATCCGCCGACGCGCCGTGCCGCGCCGCCCTGACGGTGCCGATCTGCCTCGAACTCAGCAAGGCCCGTCTCAGTCTCATGGTCGCGGTCAGCGCCGGCGTGGGGTTCATCCTCGCCAGCGGTCCGAGCATCGCCTGGGGGGCCCTCGGCTGGACCGTACTCGGCACCGCCTTATCCGCTTTTGGCGCCAATGCCCTCAACCAGTGGATCGAAGTCGAGCGTGACGGTCGCATGCAGCGCACCGCCGCGCGTCCCTTGCCCGCCGGCCGTGTCCGGCGCGGCAGCGCCCTGCGGTTCGCCCTGGCCTGCGGCCTCGCCGGCCCGCTGATCCTGGCGGTAACTACGAATGCGGCCGCCGCCGGTCTGGCGCTGGCCACGTTGCTCATCTACGTCCTGATTTACACGCCCCTCAAGGTGCTCTCGCCGCTTAATACGCTCGTAGGTGCCATCGTCGGCGCCTTGCCGCCGCTGATCGGCGCTGTCGCGGCCAGCGGCGTGATCCCCACTGCCGGGTGGGTACTCGCGGGCATTCTCTTCCTCTGGCAGATTCCACATTCGCTCGCGCTCGCCTGGATGTACCGTGCGGATTACGAGCGCGGCGGTTTCTGCATGCTCCCCGTGCTCGATCCCTCCGGCCACCTCACCGGCTGCGTGACGGTGATCTATTCGCTGCTGCTGCTGCCCTTGCCGTTGTTGCTCACGCTGTACGGCGTAACCGGGCCATTTTTCGCCGTCGGGGCACTGCTACTCGGGCTCGCCTTTCTGGTTTGCGGCGTTGTGCTGGAGCGCGCCCGCTCCGCCCCCGCTGCCCGCCGCGTCTTTCTCGCGAGCGTGCTCTACCTGCCGCTGCTGCTTGGCTTGATGGTTGTCGATCGGCAGGTACAACCGGCGTCCCCCGGCCCGAGTTCGCCCGGCTCGCCCCGCGTTGAGCGGCGCGCACCCGATGTCACCGCGGCTGAGGTCGGCCCGCTGGCGAGCGACATCGTCATCGGCCGACTTGAGGAGGCCCGCCTTGCCCGCGCCTGACCCGGCCGCCGCCCCCCTCCCACCCCGCCGCCTGCTCGATTTCTGGAGTGGGGGCTGGGTGCTCGCGCTCGCCGCCATCGTTTGCATCCTCGTCGTGATTCAGTGGAGCCAGCGCGCGCTCCAACGGCCGACACTCATCGGCGACGGCCGCCATGTCGCCTCGTACGGTTTCGACCTCACGACCTGCCTGCTGCCCCGCGACGAGCTCGTCGCGGCCGGCTTCTCGAAGGACCGCATCGCCGCGCTCGTCGATCCCCACGTACTCACGATCGAGGAAGCGCGCGAGTTCTCCCGTGACCTCCGCAAGGCGCAGCACCAGAAGTTCCTCGTCCCCACCGATCGCGTCATCGGCGTCGTCGTGAACGGTGCGGCCCGTGCTTACCCGCTCAAGCTGCTATCCTGGCACGAGGTCGCCAATGACACGCTCGGCGGCCGCCCCATCGCCGTCACCTACCACCCACTCTGTGACAGCGTCGTCGTCTTCGACCGCCGTGTCGGCGCGGAGGTGCTCGAGTTTCGCATCAGCGGCCTGCTCTACAACTCGAATCAGTTGCTCTACGACCGGCGCGCCGACCCGACCGAGGAGAGTCTCTGGAGCCAGCTCCAGTTTCGTGCCGTCACCGGCCCTGCCGCCGCGCGCGGCGCCACGCTGGAACGCATCCCTGCGGTGGTGGCCCATTGGTCCGACTGGGAAGCACAGCACCCGGACACCACCGTCCTCGACATGGTGCGCACCCAGGCCAAGCTCTACAAGCGTTCCTACCAGCCATACTTCGACTCCGCCGACGTGATCTTTCCCGTCACCCCGTTGCCGCCGGCCGGTTCGCGCGCCCCGAAGGACCCGGTGCTCGCGGTGTTCACCACGGACGGCTGGCATAGCGTCGCCCTCGCGGAGATCGCCGCGCACGCAACGGCCCGGGGCGAAGATGGTGCCGCCCGCTGGGCCACCGAGCTCGGTGGCACACCGGTCCACCTGCACTACCGGCCGAAGCCGGCCGTCGCCTGGGCGACCGCGCCTGATGGCACCCCGCTGGATAGCGTCTCCGCCCTGTGGTTCGCGTGGTACGCTTTCCACGAAGCAGCGATTCTCTCCTCCACTCCGGACCCATAGAGGAACGGCCCCGGAGAGATAGGATTTCGATTGGGGATCAGCCGGGTTGAGCCGGGTGGATTTCGGGTATGATTCATCCTGGCGGCGGGTGCGGAAGACCGTGACGCCGTGGGATGCGAACACGAGCAACTGGGCGAGTGCGCCGGCGCTGGATCGGAAGTTCCTGTGGTCCGGCTGGCGACTGCTGCTGGAGACGGACGTGCTGGCGAGCGGCGGGGAAGCCGTGCTGCGGAAGTTCACCTGGGGCCTGGACCTCGCGGGTCTGAATGGCGCCGTGAACTCGCTGGAGCAGGCCGGGACGATCGGCGGCCTGCTGGCGGTGCGGAAGTACGACGTGAGCGGCGCGCCCGAGCCCGACGATCCGGTGGACTACGTCTACCTGTACGACGCGCTGGGAAACGTCGGGCAGGTGGTGGACTGGTCGCAGCCGACCAATCAGGCCGCCGCGGCCGTCGTGGCGCACTACGAGTACGACCCCTACGGCGGCGTGACGAAGGCCGATGGCGCGTACGCGTCAGAGAACGCCTGGCGCTTCAGCACGAAGCAGTGGGACGATGAGACGGGCCTGGGAAATTGGCTCTTCCGGCCGTACTCCGCGAGCATGGGGCGGTGGCTGACGAGGGATCCGATTGAGGAGGAGGGCGGAACGCACTTGTACCAGTTTGGCGGCAATCGTAGTATCAACGCGATTGACGCCTCAGGCCTCACCCACGAGGATCGGTGGATTCCGGAACCAAGCCTGGCTGCATACGGCGGCGGACCAACGCTCGGAGACCTCTTCACAGACACCCGATTTCCGAACTGCCACAGCGAGCGATGGGAATTTCGTCTTGACTCCCCCAGCGGCCGAGACAATTGGCTCATTTCACTGCTCAAGCAAAAGCTGTCAGAGCGCCTTCGCGTGCGATTGCTGTTCCAGAAGCGGGAATGCTCGTTCTGCTGTCCCGCCGGTACCCTTCATGCTGGACAATGCCGCTTTAGTAGCTCCGAGTCTTGGTCGCTTGCCGTGGAATTGCGCCATATACCGCCCGGTGTCGGCGACTGGGCTTATGGCTGGACTGCATCAGCGGGCGTTTCAGGCAGTGTCGGGATTCTTTGGGACGGGTGCAGCGATACCCGATCGGGCTACGGATGCATTGAGGGAAGGGGCTGCGTCGGGGGCATGCTTCGTGGCAAAGGGCCCGGACTCGTTGTAGAGGGCATAGTCGAGGGCTGCGTGATAGTCAAATTGTGCGCGGCGTCGGACGGACGTGTGACGATCCAAGTGTGTAGTAGCGCCCGTGCGGTCGGTCGCGGTGAGCTACTAGAGTTCTTCCGGTATTCTCACACCTTCGAGCGATATTGGTGCTCGAGTCCACGCCAGCTCGCCGCAATCGGTGGCACATAAATCAGGGTTGCAGTGAGATTCCCGTGTGGCGAGCGACGCGTCGTGCGAACTCCTTCATGTTGGCGCAGGTTGCTCACGAAAAATCTGGATGTCTCGAAGACTACGACCTACAGAGTCGTAGAGAAGGGGCTCCGAAATGCCCTGGCTGCCGGGCGCAATAGAGTTCTATATAAGCGGTGCATGGCACATCGCAGGCGTGGCGGTCGGTGCCATCGGGATCATCGTGGCGAAGCACTCGCAGATGAAGGCAGCGCGAGTCCTTCGTGAGCGTGGTGCCGCAGGGTTCATTCGCACGCGCACTGGTAAGCGAGGTGTTCTTGATTCGGTGTGCATACGCCCTCACCTCGGGATGAGTGCCTTTCTTCTCGGGCTTGCTGCGGGTAATCTTGCGGCACTCGCCTTTGACGATGCAATTGGGCCCGAGCCAATCGTCATTGCGGTTGCGCTGAGTGCGGCGCTCCTCATTGCCAACACTAGGTGGAGCATCGAGATAACGCGGCGAGACGGATACTACGTGGTTGAGTCTCGCAGGTTGCTCGGCTCGTGCGTGCAACGGCGAGCCGTCGTCGTGGGTTGCACAGTCCAATTCAAAGTCGCCGAAGTCGTTGATGGCGATGCAATGGCGGTGATCCTCAAGGTCATCGCAGACGATCGCGCCCCTATCGACCTGATCTCTCACGATAATCCATTTTACCTGTGGATGCCACCGTTGGATGACCTGATTCGAGCACTGGCGCGAACATTTAACGATCGCTACGGAGGCGTCTAGCCCCTGAACAAGCGTGAATTCTTTCTTTCGGGTACAATGACCGCAACGAGTTGACCGATTCCGACCGCGGCGACGATGTCTGGGGCTATGTGTACGACCCGGTCGGGAACCGGGTCACGCACGAGCGGCAGTACCGCGACGACCAGGACCAGCTCGTCCAGCTCGCGATCGGCTACGTGGCGAATGCCCTGAACCAGTACGAGACGGCCGCGATCAGCGGGAGGTAGTGTCAAGTCCTGTGTAAATTGAATCTGGGGCATCCGTCACGTTCGTTCACGCCGCATGGGTCTTCGCCTTCGCCTTCACCTTCGTCTTCACCCGGCGGTTCTTTCCTTCCGGCAGCGGTATCTGGGCACACAGGTGCGCGCCTTCAAGTGCCGCCAGTTCTGCGACAGCCGCATCAGCACCTGATGCACCAGGTACACGCCGCTCTTGGTCTTCTTGAACCGCTTGGCCGCGTTCGTCCGCAGCCGTACGCCCGCAAACGGCGACTCGATCACGTTCGTCGTCCGCAGGTGCGACCAGTGCGGCTCCGGAAACGCGTAGAACGTCAGGCAGCGATCCAGATCGTCCCCAGACAGTCCGCCGCCCGGTCGTAGCCCGCCCGACGGAAGTCCGCGATCACACCGGCCGCCAGCTTCCGCGCCGCCACCTCACTTTCCGCCTGCCAGATCGCCCGCAGTCGCGGGGTCGCCTCGGGCTGCTCGGCCTTCGGCAGCTTGTCGAGCACGTTCATCGTCTTGTGATTCGTGCAGCGCTGCTGGGCCGAGTTCGGACTCTGCTCGTTCACCGCCGCCCACAGCCCCAACGCCCCGTCCGCGATCCAGCAGCCCGGCTCGTTCAGACCCCGCTGCCGGCAGTCCTTCAGCAACTCGCCCCAGCTCTCAGGCTCTCGCGATACCCCTCCCGCAGCGCGAGCAAGTGCTTCTGCCCCTCCGTATCCGCCCCGATCAGCACCATCAGGCAGGCTTTCTCCGTACCCAGCCCGGCCTTCAGGTAAATCCCGTCCGCCCAGATATAGACGAACTTCCGGCCGCTCAGATCCTGCCGGTCGAACGCCGCGTACTCGACGCGGAACCGCTGTGTCAGCCGACTGATCGTGCTGGGCGACAGCGGCGCGTCGTTCCCCGCCAGCAGCCGCAAGGCCGGCTCGAAGTCCCGCGTCGCCAGGCCTTCGATGAACAGCCGCATGAACGTCTCCTCGATCGTGTCGCTGCGACGCTGGTACTTGCGCACGATCTTCGATTCGAACGGCTCCTGGCCCGGCGGGATGTCGCGCACCCGCGGGACCTCCAGCGGCACCGTGCCGCTGCCCAGCGTCAGCCGCCGCGGCGTGGTCCCGTTGCGGTAGCCGCGGAACTCGCCCTGTCGCTGATACCGGTCGCGCTGGAGGTAGACGTTCACCTCGTCCTCCAACGCCGCCAGCAGCATCTGCCGGGCCCCCAGCCGGGCCAGTTCCTCGACCTGGTCCCGAACCACCTGCACGGCCTCGTCCGCCCCCGCCTCGTCCCGCCGCTTGACGCTCGATCCTCGTCCGGTTGTAGTAGCCATCGGGCTCCTCCTGGGAAACGACTCTCGTTTCAAACGCACCAGCAGGATGCCCCACGTTCTCAATTTCCACAAGATTTCAGGCTACCTCATCAGCGGCGGCGCCCCGGGGAAGGCGAAGTACTATCATGATGAAGACGGCAACCTGACCATGATGTCACTCGCGGGCGACATGAACTGCGACGGGGTCGTGAACTTCGCCGACCTCTCGCTGTTCACCCAGGCGATCAAGTACTTTGCCGGCACCGAGACGTGGCCGTTCACCTGCCCGGCCCTCAACGGCGACCTGAACGGTGACGGGACCGTGACCACCGCGGACCAGTCGATGTTTATCGCGGCGATCACGGCTGGCTGGACCGGACCGGCCACCGCCTATGATTGGGACGCCGAGAACCGGCTCGTGACGGTGCGCCCGATCGAGGGCACGGAGGCGGCCGGGACGAGCCGGGTGGATTTCGTGTATGATTCGTCCTGGCGGCGGGTGCGGAAGACCGTGACGCCGTGGGACGAGCAGGCGAGCGGCTGGGCGGGTACTCCGTCGCTGGATCGCAAGTACCTCTGGTCCGGCTGGCGGCTGCTGCTGGAGACGGACGTGCTGGCGAGCGGCGGTGGAGCCGTGCTGCGGAGTTTCACCTGGGGCCTGGACCTCGCGGGCCTGGGTGGCGTGGTGAACTCGCTCGAATCGGCCGGGACGATCGGCGGGCTGCTGGCCGTGCGGAAGTACGACGTGACCGGCGGTCCGTCGCCGGCCGACCCGGTGGACCACGTCTACCTGTACGACGCCAACGGCAACGTGGGGCAGGTGGTGGATTGGTCGCAGCCGGCCGGTCAAGCGTCCGCCGCCATCGTGGGCCACTACGAGTACGACCCCTACGGCGGCGTGACCAAGGCCGAAGGCGCCTACGCTTCTGAGAACACCTGGCGCTTCAGCACGAAGCAGTGGGACGACGAGACCGGGCTGGGGTACTGGGGGTACCGGTACTACGAGCCGGTGTTCGGGAGGTGGATGTCGCGGGATCCGATAGAGGAACGCGGAGGCCTGTTACTCTATACGTTTGTGTCAAATCGTCCCGTTGGAGGCATCGACGCTCTCGGTCTTATTGATAGTGTTACGATGTCCGCGCCGAAGATCGTACTTACGAGCAGCACCATCGCCGAAGGCGCTGGACTCCTCGGCATCGCGCCCGAAGTCGCCTTAGGACTAACCTTCGCATACCTCCTTGCGGAGCAGATTCGCCGCGCGGCGGAAGTGCGTGATATTACGCTTCGGCGTATCCCGCCAGCACCCTGCAACTGCCCATGTGCGGCCCGCTATTGGCCGACAACGCTAGGAAGCTGGATGTTGCTTGTAACTCCCGGAAAGGACTGGAAGACTTCGACCTTCATTAACCACTTGGCGGCAGCGCTGCACCAGCAGCAGTTTGGCACTGCTGCGCACATCGCAGTACTGAATGCAGCGCGCTCCCAGATTGGCGAGCCGCCCCTCACTAGAGCTGATCACTATACGGAGACGCTGGGCTACTGCAATGGCCTTCGCAACGGATACCAGGCTTTGGCGAAGTGTCTGAGGAACAATTTCAACTGCTCTACGCAGTGGGGCACGCAATGGGAGCCGCTCTGGCAAGTTACCCAGGATGCCGCCCGTATATGCCAGCAGCTACGCCGAAAGGCCCCAGGACCCTGACGCGATCATTCATGGAGCCAGTCTGTGACTCTCGAGCAGATCACATCCGATCCGACGATCCGGCGAGCTGCTGCATTGACGACCGAGGATGACTGGAAGACGATGGACTTGCGCCAGCTGTGCGAGCTCCTAAACAGCTATGCGTGGGAGCGATCCGTATGGGCAGTTGCGGCGAGCATTCAGCGGCTGCTCATGCGGCAGGGCGATGCCACGGTCCTGAACTACTTGCATCCGCATCTATTGGTCAGTGTACAATCATGGCTGACAAACGAGCACGCTGTACCTGCCGCAATTGAATCGACGCTCGCCCGAGGCATCCTGAAGCTGAACGATCAATTGGCCGAAGTATTTGGAGTCGCGTCGCGCGGACTCGTCGGGGCATCGCTACTGCTTTCGCGGGATGCCGAACTTCTGCGCGCAACCAGGTATGCAACAGCGTCCTGCGAGTTCGGTCTTGGGGCGCTGTTGGAGGCGTGTCGCGCAGCCGAGCAAGCGCCACCCGTGGAATCGCTGTACGGTGAGGAAATGCTTAGAGCATCAGGAATTCCTGCATCCTTGGATCGGCGGCTCGACCCGGTCGCGGCGGTCTTCTGTATTGCAGAATATATGCCGTACCTCCGTCATATCGAATGGTACGACCTTCGACCAGTTGGACAGTACTCGGCACTATGGCATTTCGATCTTGGGTTGGTGTGTAAGCGCCTGACGGAGGTTGAGCGCGCTGCGGTTCTCAAAGCGCTTCCACTCGTAGGTGAACTCGCCGATTGACGAGGCAGGCGGGTAGGTGGGCTGCGGTACTCCGCTGCCCACCGTTCCGCCGCAACGAGGTGCGAGGGTGTGATGTCCGAATATCGACGGATGTTCCAACCCGGCGGCGTGTTTTTCCTCACGCTGGTCACGTTTCGCCGGGAGACGCTGTTTGCCGACTCGCAGTCCTCGTTCTTTGCTTGGCGGCGGCGGTTGCGGGGTGCTACGGGCTGCGATGAGGTGCGGCTTGCGCCGGCGGCGCATGCCCCGTCCGCGGACACGCGGTCCGGGGCCCGACGCTACCTGTGGCACCTGTGGCGTGCCCTAGAGGCGGGTGCCGTGTTACATGAATGAACCCTCTGCGAAGTTAGACAGGCGGGCACAGGCATGATATCATTCATGTAAGCTCTTACCCACACAAAACATCAGCGCCTTACATTGGGGCGCTCGGGTCAAGAATACAACCTTCGGCGGTTCGGTCTCATGCGATGACCGCGCCAAATCACGATCATCGACTGCATCTTTACCAGCCGGGTAGCCCACTGGGACTCGACACATGGATCCCCGTGCGGTTCCGGGATCACGGGGACAGTCCGGACCCTGGTTGCGATGGAGGGCGGCGTGCGCAGTGCGGCGAAACGGTTCGTGACGCGCGCGCTCCGCTGGACGGGGCCGGACACGCCGGCGGGCACTGGCTACGAATGCGTGAGTGCCGGCTTTGCAGGCGACGTGGACCTGTCTGTCAGCGCTTTTGTCGCGTTTGCGTACTTAGTGGGGATGCAGTTGACGAAGCACTGCACGCGCACTGGTTGAAAAATCACCAGCAGTGGCCGGCGACTGCATATGCAACGAACTACGGCATCTGCGTGGGGAATCACAACAGAACAGCCGGGGGTGCGGCAATCATGCATGCCAATCTCAAAGGAGAAAACTCATGGATCCGTTCCGCAGCATCTGTTCTCGACGCGCTCCATGTCCGACAAGGACATGGTTCTACACCAGAACCATCCTTATTTCGATTATTCTGCTTACGCAACCGGTGCAAGCCGATCCCCCGCCGACGCGCCCGGCCATACCACCAGGTGGGGATAACAGCATTCCGCACGCCGAGGGGACCCGAGCGCTCACCACACAAGACCTCAACGCCGGACTGACCCCCGCGAATCTCGTCACGGCACTACTTGGCCCCGGTGTCGTCGTCTCGAACATCACATTCACTGGTGCAAATGCAGCGGCTGGCACGTTCAGCGGCGGCACGGGGATTGTTGGATTCGAAAGCGGCATCATCCTGAGCAGCGGCCGCATTGCCTTCGTAGGCGGACCGAACACGCAGGATGATGTAAGCGGTGTTCATGCGGGGCTCGGCGATCCTGATCTGAACGGGCTGATTCCGGGTTATACCACATTCGACACGTGCGTTCTGGAATTCGACTTTCAGTGTACCTCTACGCAGACCATCCAGTTTCAGTATGTCTTCACTTCAGAGGAGTACAATGAGTGGGTCGATTCGTCATTCAACGACGTGTTCGGCTTCTTTCTGAACGGGGTTAACATCGCCCTGGTTCCCGGCAGCCAGGGAATGCCGGTCAGCATCAACAACGTGAATTGCGGCAACCCATTCAACCCACCCGGCGGCAGTTACTGCAACCTCTTCATCAACAATGATTGCGATGACATTCCGCCGGGCAGTTATCCTTGCAGCGGTGCCCGTGATACCCAGATGGACGGATTGCTCGTGGTCCTGACGGCCACCGGCACGCTGAACCCGGGTGTCAACCACATCAAGCTGGCAATCGCGGATGCGGGTGACCAGGTACTCGATTCGAACATGTTCATCCAGGGGCAGAGCTTCGTATGCGGGAGCCCAAGCGGCGCCTGCTGCGACACCAACACGCTCCAGTGCACTGACAATGTTCTGGAAGTCAACTGCCAGGGTCCCGGGCAGGTGTGGACCATCGGGTTGAATTGCGATCAACTGAGCCCGCCCTGTCCAACTGCAACCCAGCCCGATGGGAAGGACTGCACCAACCCGATTCCGATCACCGCACTGCCGTACTACGATACCCGTACGACGAGTGACAAAAGCAATGATTACACCGATACATGTCTCGGCAACTACGACAACGGGAAGGATATACTCTACGAACTCACGATTACAAACACACAGTGCGTAGACATTACTGTGACTGGTGCAACGCCGCAGGATAACTGGATTGGCGTAGCGGTGGATACCCTCTGCCCGCCGGACGCATCGTGCTACGCGCTGGCGACGAGCCAGGGATCCGTGGCGACCATCAGCAATCTGACCCTGGTACCCGGCATGTACTATCTGATGATCGACCGCTGGCCGCAGGGGGATGACAAGCTGGATTACACGCTGAGCATCACAGACTGCTCCGGCGCGCCGACGGGCGCCTGCTGCAATCGCACCACGCAGGTCTGCACCGAGAACGTCCTGGCGGCCAACTGCATGGGGCCAGATGAGGTGTGGAGCGTCGGCATGTCCTGTGGCGATCTGGATCCACCTTGCGCAACGGAGGTTGATCCGGACGGTCAGGATTGTGAATTCCCGCTCTATATCACAACAATACCGTTCGATGATGTCAATACCACGTCCGACAAGAAGGAAGACTACTCCAACACCTGCCTGGGAGTCTATGATGACGGAGATGACATTATCTACGAGATCATCCTGACCAGCGCCCACTGTGTCGACGTGACGGTGACAGGGGCCACGGCGGTTGATCACTCCATCGGAGTGATGGTGGGCAACGTATGCCCGCCGGGGCTCTCTTGCCTGGCCTCTGCGAGCACGACGGGAACCGAAGTAGCCATCCGCAACCTGTCGTTGTCCCCTGGTACTTACTACCTGATGATCGATCGCCGGCCCGACGACGAGGGTTATGCGATCCTGAACTACCGCCTCAGCATTGCGGAATGCCCGGCGCCAGCGGGCGCCTGTTGCTTCCCGGGCGGCCAGTGCGCGGAAGTGTCTGAGGAGGACTGCACAAACGCCGGTGGCCTGACCTGGGAAATGGACGCTCTGTGCTCGCCCAACCCATGCGTGGTCGGCGATGGAGACGGCGACGGCGTTGTGGGCCTGGCGGACTTCACCTTGCTGGAGGACTGCCTGACCGGACCAGGTAACGGCCCGGTCGACAACGGGTGCAGGGCGTTCGATCTGAACTGGGACGACGACGTTGATTTAAGCGACTTTGCCGGCTTTGCAATCGCCTTCACGGGCTCGTAGGAGCACGGCGACTTTGGTGTGATTCTCCAGGTCCCGTGCAACCGATCGCGGGCAGGTGTGTTCCAGCGGTGTCCCTTGTGAGGGCAGCAGGGCGGTTTCACGGCCTGACCAAGTTCAGTTTCTCGGGGTCCTGCCGCCCGCCCGGCCTGCGGTGGCAGTACCTGCGTGTTGTATGGCCACGGTGATTCTGTGAGGACTCGATTCGGTCCGAGCACTCTATTATCGGTGTTTACCAAGATTCTCACTGGCAGTCAGTTTGGCCGGCAAGCCGCAGCGCCACCAGTGGCTCGGTCGGCCAACTGTTTCAGGACCCGCACGGATGGGCCTGTGCACGCTGAGTCGGCCGCGTTCCAGCGGTCTATGATGGAGTGACAGGCAGGACGCTTGTCGGACTCCTTCGCCTGACGTGCCAGGCAGACTTTCGCGAACCGGAGCAAAGGCCAGTCACGGAAACGTGGCCGGCCTTTTCTCTTGCGCCTTCGCCCACGGCCCGGACCGGGGGTTCAAAATCCGCCCGCCGAACGTAGAATCCGCCATTCGGCCCGCCGCGTGCGCGGCCGCAGCACCTGAAAACCATGCAGGACCGCCGCCGTGTCGAAAACCGCCGCCGAGATTCGCCGCGAGTTCATCGAGTTTTTTCAGCAACGTGGACACGAATTTGTGCCCAGTGCACCGGTCGTGCCGCATGACGATCCGACGCTGCTGTTCACGAACGCCGGCATGAACCAGTTCAAGCCGCTTTTCCTGGGACAGGCCACCGCGACGTCCGCATTCGGCCGGCTCAAGCGGGCGGCCAATTCGCAGAAGTGCATTCGCGCCGGCGGCAAGCACAACGACCTCGACGACGTCGGCCACGACACCTACCACCACACCTTCTTTGAGATGCTCGGCAACTGGTCCTTTGGCGACTATTTCAAGGTCGAAGCGATCACGTGGGCCTGGGAGCTGCTCACAAAGGTCTGGGGCATGGCGCCTGAACGCTTGCACGCCACGTATTTCGGCGGTGACGCCGACGAGGGGCTCGCCCCCGACGAGGAAGCCCGCGACCTGTGGCGCGCGTTGTTGCCCGCGGAGCGCATCCATCCCGGAAACAAGAAAGACAACTTCTGGGAGATGGGTGACACCGGCCCATGCGGCCCGTGCAGCGAGATTCACATAGACCTGACCCCCGACCTCAGCGGCGGGGGACTCGTAAACGCGGGTGATGCACGCGTCATCGAAATCTGGAACCTGGTGTTCATCCAGTTCAACCGCGGTCCCGATGGGAAGCTCACGCCGCTACCGGCCAAACACGTGGATACGGGCATGGGATTCGAGCGGGTCGCCGCCGTGCTCCAGGGGCGCAAGAGCAACTATGAAACTGATGTGTTTGCGCCGATTTTCTCCGCGATCCGCGAAGTGACCGGTGCGCCGGCTTACACCGGGGCGCTGCCGACCGACCCCGGCGTCGACCCGGCACGCGCACTCGTCGATGTGAGCTACCGCGTCATTGCCGATCACATTCGCACGCTGACCTTCGCCATCAGCGACGGCGCCGTTCCGGACAAGGAGGGGCGCGGCTACGTCCTGCGGCGCATCCTGCGCCGCGCCGTGCGCTACGGTTGGCAGTACCTGCACGTCCATGAGCCGTTTCTCTATAAGCTCGTGCCCGCGGTTACGCACGTGATGGCCGACGCTTTTCCCGAGCTCCGCGCCAGGCCGGGCGAGGTGATCGCGGTCATCCACGAAGAAGAGGCCTCATTCGGCCGCACACTTGAACGTGGGATTGCGTTGTTCGAGGAGGCCGCGGCGAACGCCGAGCAGCGTCACGCCGCCGTGGTGCAGGGCGTAGATGCCTTCAAGCTCCACGACACGTACGGCTTTCCGATCGACCTGACCGAGATCATGGCTGCGGAGCGCGGGCTGCGGGTCGACATCGGTGAGTATGAGCGGCTCATGGAGGAAGCCCGCGCGAAAGCCCGCGCCGGCGGACGCGATGACACGCGCGAGTTTGTCCATCTGCCGCAGGAAATCCTGAGCCGCATCCGCCCGACCGACGATGCCGCGAAGTACACCCACACACGCCTGGCCGCGCAGGTGACCGGCATCATTCGTATGACGCCTGAGGGTGTACCCGTTCTGCTTGGTGCCGGGGAAAGTCTGCGGCCCGGCGATCGGGCCGCCGTCGTCACCGACCACACCTGCTTCTACGCCGAGGCCGGTGGTCAGGTCGGGGACCTCGGCGAGATCGTCGCGCCCGGCCTGCGCTTCGAGGTGGAAGACACCCAGCGGCCCGGCCACTACGTGCAGCACGTCGGCACCCTCGTGCAGGGCGCACTGGTCCCGGGGGCCGCGGTCGAGCTGGTCGTCGACCCCAAGCGTGCGGCGATCATGCGCAACCACAGCGGCACCCACCTGCTCAACTGGGCCCTGCGCGAAGTGCTCGGTGAACACGTCCAACAGAAGGGCTCACTGGTCGATCCCGACAAGACCCGCTTCGACTTCTCCCACCCGCGGCCCCTCACACCCGAAGAGCTCGACCGCATTGAGCAGCTCACCAACGAGCAGATTGCCCGCGATTTACCCGTCTATGCCGCGGAAGTGCCCCAGGAGGAGGCCCTGCGAATCCGTGGACTCCGAGCGGTCTTTGGTGAACGCTATCCCGACCGCGTGCGCGTCCTTTCCATCGGTGCACCCGTCGAAGAGCTCCTGGCCGATCCGGAAAGCGCCGCGTGGCGCGCCTACTCGATCGAATTCTGCGGCGGCACCCACGTCGCCCGCACCGCCGAGATCGAGCACTTCGTCCTGACGACCGAGGAGGGCATCGCGAAGGGTATCCGTCGCATCGTCGGCCTCACCGGCGCACCCGCCCGCATCGCGGCCGAAATCGGCCAGGCGCTCGAACAACGCGCCGTCGCCCTGCTGGCCGGGCCGCCGTCGGAAATTCCGGCCGGGCTCGCGGAGCTTCAGAACACGCTCCAAACGGCCACGCTGACGGCCAGCAGCCGGGTTCGGCTGCGCGCGCAGGTGGCCGCGCTTCAGCAGGTTGTGAAGCACGAGCAGAAGTCCGCGGTGGCGGATGCGGCCGGTGTCGTGCTCGCGCGCGTCGCGGAGGTCGTGTCCGAGGCGGAGCGCATCAGCGACACGGCCATCGTCGTCGCGGAGTTCCCCGACGTGCCGCTCGAGGCGCTGAAAACCGGCGCCGATGCCATCAAGCAGCGTTGCGGTTCGGTGGCAATCCTGCTCGGCGTGCGCGTGGCAGCCACGGAGGAGCAGCCGGCGAAGGCGCTGCTGCTCGCCGCGGTGACGCCGGATCTGGTTCCGCAGGGTCTAAAGGCGGGCGACCTTGTGAAAGCCGTCAGCGGACACGTGGGCGGTGGTGGCGGCGGATCGCCGACCATGGCACAGGCGGGCGGCAAGAACCCAGACGGTGTGCCGGCGGCGCTGTCCGTGGGCGCCGCGTGGTTGCGTGAAAAGCTGCGGGCCGGACGCCCGCAGTAACCGGCGTTGCCGTGCGCTCGCGTGCCCGGCAACGCTCGGTATTCCGATCAGAGCTTATCACGCTACGCGGTCCCAAGCAGGATATCGCGCACGCCCAGCGATACCGCGGTCAGCGTTTCACCCGCGACGATGCCCGCACAGATCACCGTCAGGAAGCGCGCCGACCAACTCTTGAAGCACTTCGACACAATCAGGCCCATCAGTCCGCCGATGAACATGGTCGTGCCATAGTCGGCCGGCACGACCAGGGCGAGCCCGAGACTCGCGGCGCTGGGCACCGCGAGGTGGTACTTCTTCGGCACGAGCTTCTCGGCGATCGGCAGCACCACGCCCGCAGCGGCGGCGATGAGGATTGCCGGGACGACGCCTGGCGGCAGCGCTGCGAAGCCGATCATGAACAGCTCAGCGACTGCTTTCCATGTCGCGACGGCCGGGGCCGGCCACTCGGGCGTCATGAGCATTTCGCTGGGATTCGGCACAAGCACCAGATAGATGGCGGAGCCCGCGACGGCACCGGCAAAAGCACCGGCCGTCTGGGCAAACACCTGCCACTTGGGTGATGCTCCGAGCAGCATGCCGCACTTCAGATCGTGCAGCAGGTCGGCGCACTGGCTGGCGGCGCCGCCGGTGACGTTGGCGGCCATCAGGTTGGGCGCAGGGTTACCGGGCACAAGCGCCCCGAACAGCAACTGCGTGACCTTGCCCATGGCGCCCACCGGCGTCACGCTCGTTTCGCCCGAGACGCGCGCTGCGACCAGGGCCAGCACGAACGTCAGCAGCACGCCGAGCGTCCCCACCCACAGCATGATGCCGAAGAACGAGTATTGCAGCCAGACGGACAGTCCCAGCGCCACCACCAGCATCACCACGAACCAGTTCCGCGCCACCTCACCCGTCTCGACCCGCGGACCCTCCGGCGCACGGTGGCCGAAGCCCGTCATCGCCGCCAGGACGGAGCGCCACGAGAACGAGAATGATACGAGTGCCGAAACCACCATCAGTGTGACGCCCGGCCAGAGCAACCATACGACCATGTCGTTGTAGGAAGGTTGAGCTGCTCTGATTTCTGTGCCTCCCCGCAGGGCAGTGAGGGTTGCCTGCCAATCCGGCGCATCGTCACCTAACCAGGCCTTGGCGGCCTCCCAAGTCTCCTTGGTGGGGCTTCCATGAACCCTCAGCGCGTGCTCGGCTTCGAGGAATTCGAAATGCGTGGTCAAATCCGCCGGCACGGGCTGCGGTGGCACAAAGTCGCGCGGGCTCAGACTTGCGAGTTGCTCAAACGCCGAGCGGAACTTCTCCGCTGCCGCCGCCCGGCCGATATAGTCGCGACCCTCCACCAGCCAGCCCCACGTGTCCTCCATCCAGCCCAGCGGGGATGTGCGGCTGTGGACCGTGATGTACTCGTCGAGGTTGGCGAGAATCCGGTCGCGCTGCTCCGCGGGGACGGGCCCGTGCGCTACCAGCTTGCCGCCGGTCTTATCGAAGGTGATGCGGCCGCCGTCCGGACCGCCGATCACGAAGTCCTTCGGCCAGCGCGGCAGCGGGGCGGTGCGCATGCTGCGCCGCGTGGTGGTGTACGAATGCGCGGCGACCAGGGCGTTGCGCTGCTCCTCGGCAAAATGCGACGCGATATACAGCCGGTCGATGGCCTCGCGGAAAAAGGGATCCGGGTGCAGCGCCCGCAGCTCTTCCAGTTCCGCGGACGTCATGACGCCCGCATGCACCAGTGCTCGTCGGCCCGGGTTGTACTTGAGATAGCCCTCCGGCTCGGACTTGAAGTCGGTAGCCGGCTCAAGGCCCGCGGGAACGATCGGGAAGGGATATGAGGCGGCCAGCCGGATCGAACCATTCGAGATCAGCGGCGGCGCGAGGAAGCCGTACGCCACAACGCTGCCGATCAGCAGGGAGAGGCAGGCGCGGAATCCGATCAGCGCGCCCACGCTGTAGAACAGCGCGGTCGGCTGTAGTCCGAAGCCCAGGTGTGACGCCTTGAAGCCGCCCAGTTGAAGCTCACCCATCTTGAGCAGCGCTTGGAACTTCGCCGCCGTGATGGTCCCGGCATGTTCGTAGAATTTGATGCCCCCCGCCAGTACGGCGGCCGCCGCCAGTGTGCCCACGCGCACCAGCGCCTCGCTGCCTTTGGCGTACATTTCGCGCAGCGTTTCCGCGCTCGCGATCCCGAAGGCGAACGGGAGCTTGTCCACCAGCAGCATTTGACGCCGCACGGCAATGCCGACGGTGATTCCGACCAGCATGACCGACATGCACCACAACGCCAGCCAGTGCCAGTCGAGCGTCGGCTCGTGCGTGATCATCGCCAGCGCAGGGATCGGTGCCACCAGTCCCGCCGAAGACACCGCGGCGCCGGACGAGCACGCCGTCTGATTGATGTTGTTCTCGAGGATACCCCACGGGCGGACGCGCCGCGCGGTAGCGTGGTGGAGCATCATCCAGAAGCCGTAGCTCAGCAATGCCGCCGTAATGGACATGTTGAAGCCCCAGCCGATCTTCAAACCTGCGTACACATTGCAGGTGGAGAGGATCGCGCCCAGGAACATTCCCGTCAGCACCGCGCGCAACGTGAGCTGCGGCGAGGTCAGGTCGAGCGGTGCCGGTGCGTCGTGACTCGGCGGCGGAGCCGACTCAGCTTGCGACTGCGTTGATGTATCCGTGGTGGGGGGCGAAGAATGGGGTGGTTGTGCCACTTTCTTACTCCCGGCAGACAATTGTGCTGTGCGTTAGCGCTTGCGGCTGTCGGAGAGGGCCCGGTTCGGGCGATGCGGCGCGCGGTAACATCCTACCGAACCTCCGCGACCACGCGGGCGGAGGCGTTGCGCAAAGCGAGGCCCCGATCCTGTGGTTGGGGCGAATGGTACGAAAGGGTCGGCGTGCGCGTCAACCGTGCTCGACTCACACTGCTCGGATTGTGCTTCTGAAGCGTGGTAAGCAGTGTGTATAAAAATGGTTACGCTGATGTAGAACCAGCGGAGCACGCCGCCGCTCCGCTTGACCCGCGCGCCAACGGGGCTAGACTACTGCGTGAGCTGGTAGTGCCTTAATTTCAGATTCAGCGGGCCCACGGAGCCCACTTGGGACTCATGCCTCCATTCGCGCAGGTCACCGTGTTCGTGCTTTTGCTGGTGGCCGGCACCTACGTGGTCGTGCGATTGGTCGCGCACCTGCTCAGCAGATCGCAGGTCCGCCGTCGCCGGTCGAGCCGGTCTGAAGGCCGACGTGGACCGGTGGTGCCAGCGTTGGCGCGCACACCTGCGGCAAGTGCCGCGGTCGGAGCCCAGGCGGCGAATGGGGCCACGCGCTCGCCGGGTGTGGCGGAAACAGGACGCATCGTGAGCAGCACGAACATGATCATGGAGTTGGTCCGCGGGTATCTGGATGCGGACGAACTCAACTACCGCGTGGACGAGGACCACGGCGCGGTCGAGTGCGGCTTCCGTGGCGAGGCGGCGCTCTATGCCCTGCGCATTGCCACGGCCGGCGAACCCGTCACGCTCGGCGTGATCGTGCGTGTCCCGCTGGTGGTGCCGGAAGCCCGCCGCGCTGCCATGGCGGAGACCTGCACGCGCATCAACCACGGCCTGTTGCTCGGGGCGTTCGATCTGCATATGAGCGAAGGGCTGTTGCGCTTCCGCAGCAGTGTCCCGATCGGGGACGGGACGCTCACACGCGACCAGTTTTCACGTCTGCTCTACACTTCCATGGCGACGGTCGACCGTTACTTCAAGGCCTTCGCTCGGCTGCTCTACGGGGATGACCTCTCACCGGCCGAGGTTGTGGCCGAGATCGAAATGGCGGACGACTAGGCCCTCCGGGCCCGGCGGAACGGAGTCGCTGCATGTCGCTGCGCTTCATCAAGATGCACGGGCTCGGCAATGACTACGTCTACATCGACATCTTCGAGCAGCACGTCCCACATCCGGCAGACCTCGCGCGCCGCATGAGCGACCGCCACCGGGGCGTAGGGAGTGATGGCCTGATTCTGATCGCACCGCCGCTCGACAAGAGTGCCGAAGCGCGGATGGAAATGTACAACGCGGACGGCTCGCGCGGGCGCATGTGCGGTAACGGAATCCGCTGCGTCGCGAAGTACTGTTGGGATCACGGACGGGCACGCCGCAATCCGCTACGCATCGAAACCGACGCCGGTGTGCTTACGCTCGTGCTCACACTCGATGCCGAGGAGCACGTTACTGAGGTGCGCGTCGATTTAGGACCGCCGATCCTCGTGCCGGCCGATATCCCGGTGGCGCTACCGGTCGAGCGTGTCGTAGATCACCCGTTCGCGCTGGATGAACATACGCTTGCGATGACCTGTGTGTCGATGGGTAATCCGCATGCGGTGTTCTTTGTCGAAGACCTCGCGGCTGTTCCCCTGGCGCGCTGGGGCCCCCAGATCGAGCGCCACGCCCTTTTTCCACAACAGGTCAACGCCCACTTCGCGGAAGTTCTGCGGCGCGGTCACTTGCGCATGATCACATGGGAGCGCGGCAGCGGTATCACCCAGGCGTGCGGAACCGGAGCGGCGGCGGTCTGCGTAGCCGGTGTGCTGACCGGGCGCAGCGAGCGGTCCGTGGAGATTGACCTTCCGGGCGGCCGGCTGCACCTGGTGTGGGACGAGGTGAGCGGATCGGTCCTCAAGACCGGCCCAGCCACCGAAGTATTCCTCGGGGTGTGGCCGGGACAATAAAGGCAAATGGCCCTGGGGGGGCCGCCGCGCGGTCCGCTTGACGCCCGCACGACACGCTCCCATTGTCTCGACCATGCGCCGAGCCGCCCCGCAAACTCCGCCCCCACTGCCAGTGCCCGGGCCGGATCTATGGCCTGCTTGGGCAACCTGGCTCGTGCCGTGTGGGGGGGCTGGGGTGATCCTGGCCGCACTTGCGCCGTTCGCGTTGTTTGTGGCGTTGTACGATAGTGCCGGTGCCGTCATCGTTCTGGCCGCGGCGGCGGGGTGGGGTGCGTGGCCGGCGCGGTGGTTGCTACGGAGGTCGGAGTTCACACGCCCACAGGCGTTTTGTGTCGCGCTGGCGCTGGGCCTGGGCGTCCTCGCAACGCTGGTGCTGGCGGTCGGGATGTTGGGCTGGTTGCGCGCGGCAGTGGGCTGGGGCCTGGTGGTCGGTGGCGCCTTGTTGGGCATCGGAGCGCTTCGCCAGTCCGCCCGGAGTCAACCGCGCGGCGCGGCGCTACCTTCCCCTGCGGGCGAGCCCCGTTCTGCCGTCCTCCTGCGCGGCCTGTTCGCGCTGCCGCTGGCCGTGCCGCTAGCGATCGGGTTGTTCGGGGCGACGCTGCCGCCAGGGGTGTTGTGGGCGGGCGAGGGCGGCGGATACGACGTGCTCGAATATCACCTCCAGGGGCCACGCGAGTACTTCGACGCCGGCCACATCCATTTCCTCCCCCACAACGTCTACACGTCCTTTCCGCAGCAGATGGAGATGCTCTACCTGCTGTTGATGCTGTTGCATGGCGACCCTTGGAGTGCGGCGATTCCGTCCCAGTTGCTGCATCTCACCTGCGGTCTGCTGGCGGTCAGCGCGCTCGCGGCATTCAGCCCGGCCGGCTGGGGCCGCTGGGCAGTCGTTTTGTGTACCGCATCGGTTCCGTGGCTCGCCTATACCGGTGTGCTGGCCTACGTCGAGAACGGGATGTTGTTCTTTGGAGCGGTGGCGGGGGGGGTGCTGTGTGTGATGCTGCCCGAACGCGCTGGTCCATCGGCGGCAACCGCGGCGCCTCCTCTGCGCCTGTTGTTCGTGGCCGGGCTCTGCGCCGGCTTTGCGGGTGGCTGCAAGTACACAGCGCTCGTGCTGGCGGCGATCGCGGCCGCCGTGGCGTGGGGGTGCGCGGCGCGTAGCCGGCGGACGATGGGCTTCCTGGTGTTCGTGTGTGGTGCCGCGTTGGCCTTTGCTCCCTGGGCGGTACGAAACAGCGTTTTCACCGGCAATCCGGTCTACCCCTTCGCCTACAGCGTTTTTGGCGGGACTGCGTGGAGTGCCGCGCAGGATGAGCAGTGGCAGCGCGGGCACGCCGTGCAGGAAGGTGGGGGCACGCTCGCGGTGCGGCTTCAGATCGCCTGGCGGGAGCTGGTCACCGCGCCGCAGTTCGGCGGCCTCATTTTCGCGGCCGGGCTGCTCGCGACCGGGGTTGCGCGCACCCGCCGGACCGTCTTTGCAAGTGTGTGGGCGCTTTTCATGATCCTTGCGTGGTTGACCTTGACGCACATGCCAGGTCGCTTCCTCGTGCCGCTGCTGATCCCCCTTGCATTCCTCCTCGCCGAGGCCACGACACGATTCTCAGGTCCGCCTGGAGCGCGGCCTCACCACGCCCGCATCGGAGCGCTGGTCGTGCTTGCGGTCGGCCTGGCGCTTTATCACGGCGTTTTGCTCAGCCAACTGTTTGCGGCCGAGCAAGCGCGCTGGGAACGTGGCCTGCAAACGCCGCTTCGGTCGCTCGTGGGTCAGACCAGCTTGCTTCGCGAGGTACACTGGCTGAATCGGGCCGTACCGCCCGACGCGCGCGTCCGGCTGATCGGCGAAGCCCGCATTTTCTACATCCAGCGGGCCGTCGACTATGCGGTGGTGTTCAACCGCGATCCATGGGTCACCGCGGCGGCCGATCTTCCCGCGGCGGATGCGATCACGGCCCTGCGTGGCGGGGGCAGTACACACGTGGTATTCTCATGGGACGAAATCGACAGGTTGCGCGGCACGTATGGCTTCCCCGAGCATGTCACGCCCGCTTGGGCGGACGCCCTGGAGCAAGCGGGCTTGGAGCGGATCCCGCTTTCGGCTGAAGCATTCCCCGCTGGCGTGGCGGTCTACCGGTTACCGCCGCGCGAATAGTGTGGACCTGCGGCGAGCGCCCCGCCTGGTTCCTGAATCTTTGAGTACCTCCGTATGAAGAAACGCCGCTCCTGGCTGCTGTCAACTATCCGGCTGGTCATCTGTATTGCCGCGATCGGCTACCTCGTCTACAGCGTGCCGTGGCATGACCGTGTCCGGCTGGGCCATGCCGACGGACCGCAAGTGCGCCTGCTGACGGAGGAGCCGGGCGGCTTCCGGGTGCAGCATGACGGCCGGGAGGTGGTGCTGTCCGCGACGGAAGTGCATCACGTCCAGGATGCGGCCGGCCACCCCGTGCCCGACATCGAACTTGGAATTCCCCGCGTGGTCCGCAGTACGCACCTGGGGCTGGCGCTGACAGCGATCGCGATCTTCGGTCCGGTCTGGTTCCTGCAATCGTTCCGTCTCGTGCTGATGGTGGGTCTGCAGGGTGTGCGACTGCGCTATTGGGATGCAGTCAAGCTCACCTTTGCAGGCAATTTCTTCAACTTCGCATTGCCCGGCAGCACCGGGGGGGATCTCGTCAAGGCCTATTATCTTACGCAATACACCCATCAGAAAGCCGAGGTCGTCACGAGCATCGTGTTGGACCGCATTGTGGGCATGGTTGGCATGTTCACCATCGCGATCGGAGCACTGTTGCTCGCGTGGGATGCGGCCGCTTTCGGAGATCTGCTGTTGCCGCTGGCCGTGGTGGTGCTCGGTCTGGTCGGTGTACTCGTCACTATCTTCAGCCGTCGGCTGCGCCGTGCGCTGCACCTCGTCGATCTGGTTCGCATGCTGCCGCTGAGCGAGCTCATCCTGCGTATCGGTCGGGCGGCGACAGCACTGGCGCGCCATCCCTCCCGCGTTCTCAGCGCCTACGGCGTCACGCTTATCATGCAGGCCATCCTGATGTTCAGTGCCACCGTGATGGGCTACGCGCTGGGAATGCAGGGCAGTGTGCCGTACTTCTTCGGTTACGTGGCGATCGGCTTCGTCGTCGGCGCCGTGCCACTCGCACCGCAGGGCATTGGCATCGTGGAGGTCGCCTACGTGCGATTCTTCACCCTGGGTGGTATCAACACGGCTTCGCAGGCCGTCGCCCTGGCACTGGGCGTCCGGCTCATCCAGCTCGTTTGGGCCATCCCCGGGGTGCTGGTCCCACTGCTCGGCGCGCATCGGCCGCGCCCGGAAGAACTCGCAGCGCTCGAAGCCGAAGCCGCTGACGCTGCCGCGGCCCTGGAGCGCTCCGCCCCGCGGGGGGACTCGGCGGAGGCGACCCTATGACGCCCGCACCCGTGCGCGTGCCGCGACTCTGGGAACTGCCGCTGGCCGGGCTTCTGCTGGCGGGCTTGATCGCCGGACTGCACGGCCCGACCCTGAACGACGGCTTGTTCATGGACGACTACGCGCACTTCCGTCAACTGCGCGAAGCCGGCTGGTCGTTGGCGGAGCTCTCGGCCGCCTGCCGCCTCGAGCTGGTGGGTGGGATCGCCGAAGTCTGGTGGCTTCCGGAGACCACCCTGCGGTTCTTTCGGCCCGTGTCTTTCGGACTGCTCAAGCTCACCTATGAGCTCTCCAACTGGAATCCAGTCGCAGCGCACGCCATGTCGCTGGTATGGCACTGGGCGGTCGTCATGCTGCTGCTGGCTCTGCTGCGGGGTGTGCTGGGGCGCTTGTGGCTCGCCTGGGCGGTGGCGGCGATCTTCGCGGTACACCCTGGCCATGTGGCCACCGTGCAGTGGATCGCCTGCCAGACCGAGTTGATGGTCACCTTCTTCGCACTCGGCGCCACGCTCTGCTTTGCCCGCTTCCGTGGCTGGCCGGGCTTCGCGCAGCCCGCAGACGCCGGCCGCGTCCGGCAGGTGCTGTGGCTGGGCGCTGCGCTCCTGCTCTTCGCGCTTGCGCTTGGTTGTCGCGAGAACGCTATCATGCTGCCCGTCGTGCTCGCGGCCGTCGAGCCGGCTCTACGTTTTCGGCGGAAGATTGCGGCGTTGACCGCTTATGGTCTGCTGGGCGCCGTGGCACTGGGTTATCTTGGGTTGCGCACGGTGATCCTCGGCGGCGTCGAGCTGCCGCCACCGCCCTACGTGACACCGCCAACCGACCCCGGCTTCCTGCGCTTCATCGCGGACAAATTGCTTTACTACCTTTTGGGCGAGTTCTTCGTCGCACCGATCATCCCCATCGGCGGCCTGCCTTATCTTCAGGAACGACCGCTGCTGTTCTATTCCGCGGCGGCGGCGGCCCTGCTGTTCGTCGGTGTGACGGCCTGGCGGTACCGCACGCGTATCGAATTGCTCGGTCCCGTCTGGTTGGTTGCGTTCTTTCTCCCGCTCCTGCCGGTGTTTGCAGCGCCGCACCACCTCTACCTGCCGGGGGTCGGTTGGGCGCTGATTGCGGCGGTGGTCTTCCGGCGCATTGGTGGTTTCAATCTCCGCGGGGGTGCGCCACCGACATGGCGGCGGCGGGCGGTGCTTTGGTTCTGCCTCGCCGGCACCGGCGGCGGCTTTGGAACTTGGACCTACTACAGCAGTCTTGTGCTTGACACCGGCGCCGAGGTCGAGGATTGCGTGATATCGGAAATCCTCCGCGCCCCGCGGCCGCTACAGAATGGTGACACGCTCTATATTGGCAACCTGCCGCTGTTGGCCCATTACGTGAAACTCGGCATCGAGGAGCGCACCGGACTGCGTGACCTGCGTGTGATTCCGCTTACCTGGTCGCCGCGGTTGCTCGGGCTGGTCGGAACTTTCACCCAGACCGAGTTGAAGCTGCATGATGCCCACACGCTCGAAATTCACGTCAGCGACGACCGCTACTTCGCCGATGTCCTCGGCCGGCTGGTACGCACTTCGACCGGACCCTTGCCGGACATGGTCGATCGCACCGCCGACCTCGGTTTCCGCGTCGAGGTACTCGAGCGTGATGCGCTCGGAATTCGCGGACTCCGCTTCCATTTTGACCGGCCGCTCAATGCGCCGGACATCCACGTGTTCTGGGGTTCCCGCACGGTCTGGGCACTGCAGCTCGACCTCAGCGCGGTGACGCCATGATGCCCGAGACCGTTCTACCCGCACTGCGGCCGGTCGAACTGCTGCCGATCGAGGAATCCGCGGGTGAACCGCGCCTGCTGGTGCACGACCCGGTTCAACTCGGCCCGCATCCGCTTGCGGTGTCGTTCGCGGGTGCTCTCATCCTGCCCTATCTGGATGGACGACACACGGTGGCCGATGCCGAGGCCGGCTTTCTGCGACAAACCGGGCAGACCCTGCCCCGGCCGGCACTCGGCGCGCTGCTCGCAGCACTCGATGCCGCTTTGCTGCTTGACAATGAGCGCGCCGCGCTCGCCCGCGCGGAACGCCGTGTGGTTTATGCGGCGGCACCGACGCGCGACAGCCGCGACCGCGATCCTGAGGCGAGCGAGCTCCGTGCTGTGCTGGCAGCCATCCTGTCGACCGGCACGGCGGAACCGGTGGCTCACTTGCGCGGCCTGATTACACCGCATCTCGACTACCGCCGCGGTGCTCCGTGCTACGCGGACGCCTATGCGACACTTGCCACCGCCGGGCTCGCTGAGCGCTATGTCATTCTCGGTACGAACCATTGCGGCGAGAGCGCCGCGGTGGTGGCGACGGAGAAAGATTTTGAGACCGCCCTCGGCCGTGTCACGACCGATCGGACATTCCTCGCGAATCTCGAGCGGCGCGTCGGAACATCCCTGCGGACCTGCGAGTCGGACCACGCCTCTGAGCACTCGATCGAACTGCAGGTGCACTGGCTTCAGCACCTGCATGGTTCCCGGCCATTCGAAATCGTACCGCTATTGTGTCCCGATCCGTGTGGTCCGACGGGGACGAAACCGGCCGACGGCCACGGACCGGATTTGGCGGTGGTGGCGGCGGCGCTCGGAGAACTGCGCGCGGACGATCGGCGGTACACAGTACTCATTGCGGGGGCGGATCTGAGCCATGTGGGGCAGCGTTTCGGAGACCAGGAACCTACCACGGCAGCGTTCCTCGCGGAGGTCGCGCACCGCGATCGCGAATTGTTGAACCTGCTTTGCGGCGGGCCGGCCGAGGACTTTCGCACTGCGCTGGCCGCGACGGAGAACCCGACGCGCATCTGCAGTGCCGGTTGCCTCTATGTCCTCCGCCACGCGCTGCCTGCGAGCGACATGCGGATCCTGCGTTATCACCAGGCCGTGGATTACGAGGCGGAAACCCACGTCACCTGCGCGGCGGGCATCCTCACGTAGACCATGGTCGAATCACCACGGTCTGCGTCGAATGTTGCAGCCCTCTCCGCCCCCCCCATTGAACGGCGGACACTACGGCACTTTTCCGGTGGTCGGTGACCGAGATTCCGAGCGGTCGAGGCATTGCAACTGCCCAGCGGTGCACTGTGCGTCCGCGCAATCAACGTGAACTTGCAGTCGCCCCCTATTCCGGGCGTGGTCTCAGAAGCTCTTTGTTTACAAGCACTTCTGAAATGGGCGGCAAGGGACTCGAACCCCTGACCCTCTCGGTGTAAACGAGATGCTCTAGCCAACTGAGCTAGCCGCCCGCGCTCCACAACCCTCTACTGCCGGCTGTGGACTCTGCTGGGGACATCATAGCGGCACTCGGCCGCAGTGGAAATCTGCCCATCTGCCTCCCATGCAATTTGTCAATGGTCCAGGCCGCTGCGCTGCCGGCTGAGGAGCTCGCGATAGCAGTTCATCCAGGCATCCCACACTTGCCGCTGGTCAAAGTTCTGCGCAACCCACACGCGACCTGCCGCTCCCAGCCGGGTGCGGAGGGCCGCATCCGCGAGAATCTGCTCTAGTGCGGCGGTGAGGGCCGGCACGTCGTGCGGTGGCACACATAGTCCCGTCTCGCCTGGCCGCACCGCGTCGCGGCAGCCGGTGGCCGTCGTTGTTACGACTGGCAACCCGAGGGCCGCGGCTTCCAGCAGAACCATGCCGAGCCCTTCCCGGTAGCTGGGCAGTACGATCACATCCGCGGCCGCCAGGTACGGCACCGGGTCTGCCTGCCACCCCACGTGGTGGACGCGGGGCGAGGTCGAAAGATACTCGATCACCTCAGCCGGCGGCCGGTCATGCGCTTCGTAATCGCCCACCATCAGCAGTGTGAATTCGCGGCCACGCTCTTCGAGGTGACGTGCGGCGGCGACCAGCTCTCCCAGGCCCTTGTCACGCGTAAAACGGCCCAGGAAGGCGAGCGTTACCGTTGGGGAGCGGATGCCAAGTTGTGCGCGGATTGCGGCGCCCGCTGTCCTCCGGTCCGGGTGAAATCGCGCCAGGTCGATTCCATTACAGCTCCCGGCACCAAGCACCCGAATCCGCTCCGGTTGCACCAAGCCGTCAGAAATGGCCTGTGCGCGCGCGGACGGTGATACTGCGAGAGTAACGTTGGCAAGGCGGCAGGGCACCCCTGTCGACCAGCGCACCAGACGGCCGGATAGGCCCGATTTCCCCTCGTAGGCGAGACCGTGGAGAATATGGACAATCGGCCGCGTACCCGCCAGGTGTGCTGCGAGAGAGCCGACCAGCGCGGCCTTTGGTGTGCCGACTTCGACGAGATCGAAGCGCTCGCGACGCAGGAAGCCAGTGATGGTCCAGAGCGCCCTTAGGTCGGTGGCCGGTGTGATGGCCCGCGTGAGTGGAGCCGTCCAGAGGCGCACGCCACGAGCCCGGATGGCCGTATCAAGCTCAGAGGGCGCACATACCACGGTGATGTCGAAGCCGTGCGCGCGCAGGTACTCGAGTCGATCGCGGTAGAGCACCTGGATGGAACTGCCCACGGTCGTCATGACGCAAAGTCGTACCGGGCGCGCCGCCTCATCGGGCGGAGGCGTGGTGGCAGGATGTGCCGAAAGGGTCATCGTGGTGATAGACTAGCGACCGGCCGGGTCGTGGGAAACGTGGAATAGGCACGATCTCGCCCGCAGGGTCTCGGGCGGGTTCACGGCATGGAGCAGCGGCGTGCGTGTGCTGGTAGCCCTCGAAGCCCGCTTTCATCGCACGCTCGACGGCGCTATCTGGTCGCCGGAGGCGTTCGACTATGGCTTCTGGCGGCGATATCTCGGAGTCTTTGAGCAGGTGGCCGTGGTGGCGCGCGTGCAGGATGCGGCGGCGGCACCCACCGGCAGCCGGCGGGCGGACGGCCCGGGTGTGAGCTTTATCGCAGTGCCGTATTTCGTAGGGCCCTGGGAGTATGCGCACCGGCGACTTCGCGTACGACGGGCCATCGCCGAGGCGCTGCGGCCCGGAGATGCGGCCGTGCTCCGCGTACCGGGGCAGGTGGGCGGCGTGCTGGAAGGGTTGTTGCGGGCGCGGCGGCAGCCATTCGGGGTGGAAGTGGTGGGGGATCCATACGAGGTCTTCGCGCCCGGTGGCGGGGTACGGTCGCCGCTGCGCCCCTGGCTGCGCTGGTGGGTGCCACGTGTCTTACGGCGGCAATGTGCAACGGGGTGCGCGGTGGCGTATGTGACGGCGCGGACGCTCCCGGAGCGTTACCCGGCCGCCGCTGGGGCCTTCGTGACGACGTACTCAAGCATCGAACTGGACGATGAGGCGTACGTCACAGTTCCGCGGCCCGTCCGGGCAACTGGGTCGTTCGAACTGGTCTTCGTGGGATCTTTGGAGCAGCTCTACAAGGGTCCGGACGTGCTGATCGACGCGGTTGCAGCGGTGGTGCGGGCCGGGCTGGATGTGCGTCTGACAATGGTTGGGGACGGGCGGTATCGACCGCAACTTGAAGGGCAGGTGCGTCAGCACGGGATCACGGGCCGGGTACGGT
Organism: Phycisphaerales bacterium; assembly: GCA_016716475.1. NCBI lineage: Bacteria > Pseudomonadati > Planctomycetota > Phycisphaerae > Phycisphaerales > Phycisphaerales bacterium. The sequence goes on along the minus strand of JADJWG010000001.1, from coordinate 389,528 downwards.
TTGCAGGACGGCTGCCGGGCGGGGCGGCGGTGCGGGCGGTGCTCGACCTGGCTGATTTGTTCGTGCTGCCTTCGCGGACGGAAGGTCTGCCGAAGGTGGTTCTGGAGGCCCAGGCGCGTGGGTTGCCGTGCATCGCATCGGCGGTTGGCGGAATTCCGGAATTGCTGCCGGAGGCGGACCTGGTTCCAGCAGGGGACGTGGCGGCGCTGGCGGCGCGGATTCGGGATGTGCTGGGAGATGCGGAGCGCCGGGCGCAGATGGCGCTGCGGAATCTGGAAGTAGCGCGGCGCTATCACCGGCAGGTGCTCGACGAGCGTCGGCACGCGTTTCAGGAGGCGGTTTGGGCGGCAACTTCGTCGCCGTAGGTGGAAAGAAGCGAGGGAACGCCGCGGCGCCCTTTGGCACCGCGGCGTTCCCTTGTGAGATTACAGCCACGGCCGCACAGGTGTTATCCGAGTGCGACCCGGCGGTCAGCATTTCGAGCCATTGCCTGTTAGGCCATCTGTTCCACGTGGCGGCGGAGGCGGGCGATCAGGCCGAGTCCCAGCGCGCCGAGCAGCACCGCGCCGGGGGCGGGGATCACAGACCGCACCAGCGAATCCGTGTACACCCCGTCGCGGTCCTGGACGGACGCGATCACCAGGTCACCAGGCCGAGGCGTCAGTCCTCCGAACCCACCGGCCGTGCGATCCAGCAGCGAGACATTGAGCAGAATCTGCCAACTGAGCACATGCCCCAGGGTGGTGTCGTATTCCCAGATCACGCGCGCGACGCGCTTGTCCGGCGCGCTGGTGCCGTTGCGGCTGATGTGGTTGTCCTTGTCAAGCAGCATCAGTTGCCCGTTGTTGCCTGTCCAGGTCGTGTCGGTATCCTGCGAGAGCAGCGGATTCGTCGCGTGGAAGTAGCCCGAGGTGCGGACAAAAACGCCACCCGTACCTGCAAGTGCGGTGCTTGCGGCGCCGTTGCCGGCGCCCGGCGCGATGGTGCTGGTGGAGAACGTCGCGGCGCTCGTGCCGAACTTGGCGATCAGCTTCGGTCCAAGGGCCTGTGACAATTGGGAGTTGACCGAATTGCCACTGATGCTGCCCCAGCCGGCGCTGGCCGCCGAGATGCCCGTGAACACGCCGCCGATACCCAGCACGGTGTCACCTGGCAGCCATGAGTAGCCGCCGTCGGAAATCGCCAGGTTCGAGCCGTTGGCGACATGGATCGCGCTGCTGTAGATGTTGTACCCGTAGTTCGCAGTGCCGCGCGAATACACACCGTTCGCGAGTGAGTGGCCGTGCAGTGTCCACCCATCCGCCACCGGGTTGCCGGTGACGACGCCGGCCGAGGCCGACGCCACCAGCGCAGCGACTAACAAGGTTGCTCCGAGAAACTTCCGCATTGCTTCTTCTCCTCACTGGGGGTTAATAAAACTTGCTGGTTTGCACTCCACTCCGAGAACGAATCCGCCCGCTCTGAGGGGGGGTAAAGTTGTTCAAATGCCAACTGCAAATCTACCCGAGCGTACTCGCCGACCATCGTGGGCTCAAGAAGTATCTACTGGATTTTCGCTTGATCTTCGTCACTTGAGATTCCCCGCGCAGACGCGCGCTGCAATCCGCCAACTCACTTGGTTTTTTCGGACCTGTCGGCAGCGTGCGGTAGAGGTTACTTCGACGATCAAGCCGGCACCGATACAATGCGCGCAGGAAGGATCGTTCCATTCGGTGATACAGAGGAAGCGATGCAAACCAGCAAGGCCGTGTGTACATCGGGTCGCGCCTTGGGGGCCGCCGCGGTTCTCCTGCTTTTCATCAGCCCGGTGAACACCGTGGCCGAATCCCCCTGGCTCTACGGCATTCACTGGTACGGCGACCCGGCCGCCGCCAATGTTGAAGCCATGACCGGTGGCAAAGGCATCTGGTCGCTCGAAACCGTCCTCACCAACAGCGATTTCTGGTGGGGGCCCGTCTGGCAGCGCGACAATCGCTTCCATACCGCCGTCTCCCGTGGGCATACCTTGATCGTGCGTGTGCAGCGCAACTGGGGCGAGAACATCCCCTTCACGCAGAACCTGACGCAGTACCTCGTGGATGTGCAAACGGCCGCGCAGCAACTCGCAAACGTCGCCCACATCTGGCAGGTCGGCAATGAGCAGAACATCCTCGATGAATGGGGTGGGCAGGTCCTTTCGCCGGCCGAGTACGTGCAGCAGTACCGCCAGATACGTAACGCTCTGCGGGCCGTGCCGAGTCCGTTGGGACCGCAGATCGTTCTGCTGGGGCCGGTGTCGCCGGGCGGCGTGATCCCGGGCGTGCGGCACATGGATGGCAACGCGTACCTGGCGGCGATGTGCGACCTGCTGACGCCCGACGAGGTCGACGGCTTCGCGATCCATGCGTACGCCGCGCCCTGGAACGATGCGACGATTTCACGAGGTGAGCTGCAAGCGGGCTACATCAGCCAATTGGCGGTCATCCGCAGCCGTGGTTTCGGGGACAAGCCCGTATACCTGACCGAGTGGAACCGTGGCGTGAACGTCGGCAACGCCGCGAGCGAAGCCGCCAGCGCCCAGTTCCTGCATGGCGCCTTCGCGGATCTGCATGCGTGGAACCAGACGGCCGGCGCGCATCCGATCGTTACGGCCAACTGGTTCATCTACCCCTATGATGCCGGCGCCTGGGCGCAGTACTCGATCGAGTACCTGCGCACCATCGGCCCGCCGGGGCCGAACAATGACCTGTGGGATGCCTTCCAGTACGCCTGCACCCTGGATTACCCGGCCGGCAGTTCCACGCCTTTGTATACCCCCGCCATGCTGCCCGGATTGCCGTCGGGGCAGAACATCAGCGGCAGCGCGGTCGCCGTGGCGACGGATTCGGGGGACGGAATGAAGGCCATTGACGGCGTGATTTCGTCGGCGAGCCGCTGGATCTCGAACTCGCTGCCCGTGCCGCACTGGCTGCGCCTGGATCTGGGTCGCCCCCGCGTGCTGAACGGATTCGTCGTCTACCACACGAGCGCAACGGGCGATTCCCCGGTGTTCGACACCGAGGCGTTCATGTTCCAGACCGCGGACAGCCCGCATGGGCCGTGGCAGATTCACAGCATGGAGTACAACCGCCCAGCGCAGGCGAGCACGGCCCGCACTTTCATCACGCCAGTCACCGCGCGGTTCGTCCGGCTGGTCATCAACGACGCTGGGCTGGACAACCTGACGCGCATCGCGGAATTCGAGGTTTATGCGACCAACCCGGCAGGGGACTACAACGGGGACGGCACGGTAAATGCGGCCGATCTCGGACTGCTGTTCTTCTGCCTGCGAAGTCCGGATACGCCGTATGTCCCGGGGCACTTCTGCCTGGCGGGGGATACGGACGGCGATCATGACGTGGACCTCGCCGATTTTGCAGTGATTCAGGTGATTTACGATCTTCCGTAATCGGGGTGTTCCGAGCGTTGTTGCCCGATAAGGGCTCATCGCAAACCGGCGGCGCACGTCGAATGGTCAAGTCATCCCCGATGGGGGCTTGTTTCCGCGACAGACATTTCACACCCTTTCCGGGTGGGGTCGGTGTGCCCCGCACGGAGCGTCCACATGATCGTCGTGGGTACAGCCAGTTCGACCGGCAGCGCTGGTTGGGGCGCTCCGACCACCGGCTCCCCACTCAGCCGGGCCTCCACGTCCGGTAAGCGCACCAGCCCCTTTACGCCCGCGACCCTCGTGCGGTTCGACGGCCAGGGGATCGCGGCGGACACGCTCGGAGGCAAAGTGGATGTGTTTGCGGGGCTACGCCAGGCGGTGCATGGTGGTGTCGCACCGGCGGACACACCTGCACATCCACAGGCCGCTGCCCACGGTCGTGCCTTGAAGGCGGGCTTCGAACGGCTGGAAGGGGGCGATGCAAGTGGCGCTGCGCAGGTATTTGAAGCCGTACTCGCGGAGAACCCGCGCCATGCGGTTGCCGTCCAGGGGTTGGGGCACGTGGAGATGAGCCGGCGGCGGTACGCGGAAGCGGAGCGACTGTTCCAGAAAGCACACGCGATGGACGGGCAGGCGGGGTACGACCATGACGTCCGCAATGCGCGGATACTCCAGCGCAGCGACGAGGACGTGTTCCGCCAGGCCCGCGCGCTGCTCGCGGCACCGGCTCAACAGCAGGAAGGGGTGCGCCTGCTGGTCGCCTTGACCGAGCGCAATGGTGAACACACCGCGGCGCAGATCGCGCTCGGAGATGCGCTCCTGAGACAGGGCGATCCGCTGAACGGACTGCTGCAATACGGTAATGCGGTGCGCAGCGCACAGCCGGATCAGCTTCGCCAGCTCGAAACGAAGCTGACCGAGCTTGCGCGGCGTTCGCAGAATTCGGCGTTTCTGCAGCAACTGGTTGGCCGGATCTACCTGCGGCAGACACGCTTCGACGCGGCGGCTACGGCATTTCAGCAGTCGGCGCAGCAGGCGGGTACGGAAGCGGGGGTGCGTCGCGATCTCGCAACCGCGTACGTCGGGCTCGGGCGAGAGGCCCTGGAGCGCGGCGAATTGGCGCGTGCTCACACACATCTGAACCGCGCCCGCGATCTCGACCCCGGCTACGCCGAAGCGCGCCGCGTACAAGGTGAAACCTATCTCGCGCAGGCGGAGCAGCAGGCCACGCGGGGGCGCTACGACCAGGCAGCGCAGGAGTACCGCCGCGCCGCGGACTTGCTGTCCGGGGCGCCGGAAACGCTACGGGCACGCGTGGCCCGGGGTGCGTACTCCGCCGGACGCGTGCTGCAATCCCGCCGGGAAGCGCGCGCTGGGGAGATCAACGCCGAGCTGGTGGCGTACCAGGTGGCGTACGACATGGCGCGCGACAACCGCACCTATAAGGAGACGCTGGCGAACGCCCGTTTGGCGCAGGGCGAGCAGCTTGAAGCGCGCGGCAAGCTCCGCGAGGCGACGGCGGCGTACCTGCGGGCGGCGGACCTGTATCCGCAGCAAGCGACCTATCGCCAGCGCGCGATCGACACGCTGGTCGTGTTCGGCACCCAGCAACAGGCCCACCTGTTCTTTGATAACGCCGTGGATGCGTTTCGGCAGGCGTTCCGACTCGATCCGCAGAATGCTGCCCTGCGGCAGCAGCTCGCATCGGCTTACCACGCGCGGGGGCAGGACCTGCTGGAACTCGGCCGGACCCCTCTTGCCAGAAGCGACTTCCGGGAAGCGCTGCATCTCTTCCCCGACAACGAAGCATATCGTGCGAGCTACCTGTTGGCCGGCGGCACGGACGGCGCGTAGCGGACCGAGACCCGTGTGCCGCGGTATGCCGCCGATTGGGGACAGGTGGGGGCATGTGCAGACCGTGCTCGGAGGGGTATTGACGGCCCGTTACGTGTGTCCGGCGGTAAAAAACGGGTGGCGGCTGTACTGCACAGCCGTCCACCCAGAGATGATTCGTCGGCTCCGCCACACCCCGTCGGCGACTTCGGGTCGCCCAGCTCGGTGGCTGCCACGGCCGAATCACACCAAGCATGCGAAATAATTGGCGGCTGTGGCAAGTCACGAATGCCGGTTTTCCGCGCCAAAGGAGCCCCCGGCAGCGCCCCCGGAGCTTGGGGGAACAGACCGGTCGGGACTCGTCTTGCCCAAGGGGCGCAGGCCCCGTATATTCGAGGCATCTGCAACAGCTCGGCTTTCATTGGTGTTTCGTATGTGAGGCAGGCATGGCCGAGGTTCGGCTCTCCAACGTCACCAAGATTTATCCCGGCGAAATCAAGGCCGTCGACAGCATCAATCTGCTGATCCAGGACCGCGAGTTTGTCGTCCTTGTCGGCCCCTCCGGTTGCGGCAAGAGCACGACACTGCGGATGGTGGCCGGGCTCGAAGACATCACGGCCGGTGAGATCCGCATCGGCGACCGGGTCGTCAATGGCGTGGCCCCGAAGGATCGCGACATCGCGATGGTCTTCCAGAACTATGCCTTGTACCCGCACATGACCTGCTACAAGAACATGGCGTTTGGTCTGCTGTTGCGCCGGAAGTACGGTGCGTGGGACAACCCGCTCGGCTTCCTCGTGGCCAACGGGCTGTGGCGCAAGGCCCGCGAAGAACGCCGCGACATCGATCGCCGCGTGCTCGAAGCGGCCGACATCCTCGGGATTCGCGAGTTGCTCCAGCGCCGCCCCCGGGCGCTTTCCGGTGGCCAGCGGCAGCGCGTGGCCGTGGGGCGGGCGATTGTCCGCAATCCCAAGGCATTCCTCTTCGACGAGCCGTTATCCAACCTGGATGCAAAACTACGGATCGGCATGCGGGCCGAGATCAAGCGGCTGCATCGCAAGGTACAGACCACCACGGTCTATGTGACCCACGATCAGGAAGAGGCGATGACACTCGGCGATCGTGTCGTGGTGATGAAAGACGGGTTGATCCACCAGGCCGCATCACCCTACGACGTGTACGAGCGCCCCACCAATCGCTTCGTGGCCGGCTTTGTCGGGACACCGCCGATGAACTTCCTCGCCGGGCGCCTGGAACGTACTGGAGACGCGCTGCACTTCAATGACGGGGCCTGCAAGCTGGCGATCGCCCCCGCGCACCGTGAGCGGCTCGCGCCGTTCGTAGATCGCGAGGTGGTGATGGGGATCCGCCCGGAGGCCCTGCAACCCGCCGGCGGACAACCGGCCGACCAGGTGCTCGACGTGCAGGTCACCGTAGTCGAGCCGCTGGGCGACCGCACGGACGTGTATTGCGGTACGCCCCGCCATGAGCACCTGATCGCCCGCATCGATGCCCGCAGCCGTGTGGACGAAGGCGCGCCGGCGCGCCTCCATGTCGATATGCAGCGCGCGCACTTCTTCGAGCCGGGTGAAGACGGCCGCAACCTGACGCTCAACGGGCAGTAGCAGCGCGCCCCAGACACCCTCTCGCCTTCGGGTTGTGGTCGGAAGAGAGCCCTGCTTCCGCAGTTACGCGATCCTCCCCCACTCCACGAGTGCGGCGCGGTTCCAGCATTGCCTCAAGACTGTCGTAAGGGCCGCACGTGTCGGACTCGCTATACTGTGCGGTCATGGACCTGTTTGCCGACCAGCGCGCCGCGGCATTTCACAGCGTCGAACCACTTCCGGTGCGGATGCGCCCCCGTACACTCGACGAGTTTGTGGGGCAGGAGCACTTTGCTGCACCGGGCAAGTTGCTGCGGCGCCTGTTGGAAGCCGATCGGCTCACCAGTGCGATTCTGTACGGGCCGCCGGGGAGCGGCAAGACGACCCTCGCACGTCTGATCGCCACGCAGACCCGGGCGGAATTCACGACGCTGCATGCGGCCGAAGCCGGCGTCAAGGATGTCCGGCTCGTGCTCGAGGCGGCCCGCGCGCGGCTCACCGCCAAACGGCAGCGGACCGTCCTGTTTCTTGACGAAATCCACCGGTTCAACCGCGCGCAGCAGGATGTACTCCTGAAGGATGTCGAGGAAGGGGTGCTGGTCCTGATCGGCGCGACAACCGAGAACCCTTTCTTCGCGGTTAATTCGCCACTCATTTCGCGCAGCCAGGTCTTTGAATTTCGGCCACTGACACCGGAGCAGCTCGTGACACTGTTGCGCCGCGCGCTCACGGATGAAGAACGCGGGCTCGGACGGACCGGGGCGACCTGCGACGAGGAGGCCCTGCGATTCCTGGCGGAACGGGCCGACGGTGACGCCCGGCGCGCGCTAGCGGGGCTGGAGGTGGCGGTGCTGTCGCAGACCCGCGCGCCCGCGAAGGCACCGCACGTCACGCTGGAAGTAGCTGCCGAGTCACTCCAGCAGAAGGCCATTCATTACGACGGCGGGGATACGCACTACGATGTGGCTTCGGCGCTGATCAAGAGCATGCGCGGCAGCGATCCGGATGCGACCTTGTACTGGTTGGCGCGGATGCTCGAAGGCGGGGAAGATCCGCGTTTCATCGCCCGTCGCATTGCGATTTGCGCCTCCGAGGACGTCGGCAACGCCGACCCGCAGGCGGCCGTACTGGCCGCCGCAGCGTTGCAGATCACACAGCTTGTGGGCTTGCCGGAGTGCGAGTACGCGTTGGCGCAGGCGGCGGTTTACATCGCTTGTGCCCCGAAATCGAATGCGGTGACCCTGGGCATTCATGCCGCCCGGGAGGACGTGCGGAACGGGCTGACGCTGCCGGTGCCGCCGCATCTGCAGGATGCGCACTACCCCGGCGCGGCGCGCCTTGGGCGGGGCCAGGGGTACATCTATCCGCATACCGATCCGCTGGGTTGGGTTCCGCAGGACTACCTCGGTACACACAAGACGTATTACAATCCGACGACCCGTGGCCACGAGGCGCAACAGGCGGCAGCGCTGCGGGCGTGGCGCGCGGAGTATGCCCGACGGGCGGCTGACGAACGAGCGAAGCGTTGACCGTGCGGAAATCCATCCTGCGTCAGGAACTGCGCCAGCGCATGGCGACCCTGGGGTCCGAGGTGCGCGCCGCGCGCTCAGCGGCCGCTTGTCGGCTGCTTTGTGCCCAAGACGAGTATCGGCGGGCCGATGTCGTGATGCTGTTCCTGGCCGGTCCGGAGGATGTCGATGCGCGGCATGTCGCCTTGCAGGCCTGGGCGGACGGCAAGACGGTACTCGCCCCCCGCGTGAGCTGGGACCAGCGACGCATGATGCCGGTGGAGATTCAGTCGCTGGTCAGTGGCGTTGAGGCCCGCGCCATGGGGATTCGTGAACCGGTCGAAGGGATGCCGGCCCCCATCGCCGACATCGATCTTGTCGTGGTGCCGGGGCTCGGCTTTGACTCCGCCGGCAACCGCCTTGGCCGTGGGCGCGGCTTCTACGACCGTTTCCTGTCGCACCCGGAGTACCGTGGGGTCTCGTGTGGTCTGGGGCTCGAGGAACAGGTCGTCGAAACGATCCCGGTCGGACCGTCGGATGTTCGCATCGACATGCTGGTGACGGACGTCACCGTGCGGCGATTCAGTGCCTGAGCAGCACTGCGGGGTGAAGCCGGTGGAGTGCGGTCGCAGGCGGAAAGTGACATGAGCAGTACCATCGGTCGACGGCGCTACCTGACGAACTTCGAGCCCCACCGCGTGCCGCATCTTTTCGCCGACACGCTGGTCATTGGCGGGGGGCTGGCGGGTCTGCAAGCTGCGCTCCTGGCGGCCGAAGCCGGCGACGTGCTCGTCGTTACGAAGGACCAGGCCGAGCAGTCCGCCACGGCTTACGCGCAGGGGGGGATCGCGGCCGCCCTGCAACCGGGCGACACCCCCGCGGAGCATGCCCGCGATACGCTGGCGGTGGCCTGCGGGCTGGCCCACGAAGAGGTGGTGCGGAGCGTGGCAGCGGAGGCCCCGGCGGTCATCGCGGCCCTGGCCCAACTCGGGGCGCGTTTCGATCACGAGGGTGCGGCACTGGTGGCGGGGCGCGAAGGGGGCCACTCGCGGGCGCGGATCGTCCATGCCGAAGATGCCACCGGCCGCGAGATCCTGCGCGTGCTGCTGGAGCGGGTGCGCGCGCATCCGCGCATCCGGGTCTTTGAACGCTGTTTCGCGCTGGATCTCCTCACCCATGCCGGGCAGGGCGTGGGCACGGTCACTTCTCACCCGAAGTATGGTCACCAGATGTTCTGGGCGACGACCACGATCCTCGCGAGCGGCGGCTGCGGGCGCGTCTACCGTGAGTCCACCAATCCGCCCGTTGCAACCGGTGACGGTCTCGCGATGGCCTTTCGAGCCGGCCTGCGGTTGCGCGACCTGGAGATGATCCAGTTTCACCCGACAACGCTCTATGTCGCTGGTGCGGCCCGCGCGTTGATCAGCGAGGCCGTGCGGGGCGAAGGTGCCTATTTGGTGCATCGTGATGGTCGACGGTTCATGGCCGCGTACGATGAGCGCGGTGAACTGGCCCCGCGCGACATCGTGAGCCGCGCCATCGTCGCGGAGACCCGGCGCGTGCAGGCGCCCTGCGTCTTTCTCGATGTCCGCCACTTCACGCCCGGGCACTTCGCGGCGCGGTTTCCGAACCTGGACCGCCTCTGCAAGCAATTCGATCTCGATCCGGAGCGCGACCTCATTCCCGTTCGGCCGAGTGCGCATTACTGCGTCGGTGGCGTCGTGACGGACGCGTCCGGGCGCACGTCCCTGCCGGGGGTGCTCGCCTGCGGCGAAGTCGCTTCGACGGGGCTGCACGGCGCCAACCGCCTGGCGAGCAATTCACTGCTCGAAGGACTCGTCTTCGGCCGGCGTGCCGGAACGCTTGCTGCGGAGCGCGCTTCCGCGGCCGATCGTCTCCAACGGCCGCTGCCGATCAGCCACCTCCTGCCGCCGTCACCGCGCACGGAGCTCGACCTGGGGGATGTGCATGACAGTCTTACGAGCGTCATGTGGCGCAATGTAGCGGTCGAGCGGAGCGGAGATCGGCTGCGCGAGACCATCGAGATTCTCTCACTCTGGGCGCGCTACACGATGGATAAGGTGCTGGACGAGCCCAAGGCCTGGGAAACGCAAAACCTGTTGACGGTGGCCTATTGCATTGCGATGGCCGCAGCGACGCGTTGTGAGTCACGTGGCGTGCACTACCGGGTGGACTTCCCGCAGGCCAGCGCGGCCTGGCGCTGCCATGTGGACCTCGTGCGATCCGACGACGGCGTACAGGTGTCGACCAGCCCGTTGGGTTCACAGAACCCAGACCCCAATCCGTCGTCCCCCTTAGGCACGTAACCCGTGGCAGGCCGGCCACTGTCGCGGCGTCAGAACCTGCCGACCTGCAGTCGCCAGCCCGAACGGCCGCATAGCATGAGTTGAGCCGAGCAGATTGACCCGATGGGACTGAACCGAGTTGCGCCCTGAGCCAGATCAATCCTCTCGGCGGCGGGCACGGATGCACACCCCACCCTCCAGTAACTGCAAACCGCGCCCGGGCTCCACTCCTCGTCTACCCCTTCACCCCGCCGAGCGCCAGGCCGCCGACCAGGTGCTTCTGGGCGACGAAGAACAGCACGATGCAGGGTAGCATTGTGACAATGCTCGCAGCCATCAGTAGGTGGACCTGGTTCACACCGCCGTACTGATTGCGGAATGAATTGAGCGCGAGTGCGAGCGTGTAGTTGTGCTCGCTGTGCAGATAAATCAGCGGGCCGAGGAAGTCGTTCCACGCGAACATGAAGGTGAAAACCGCGGTCAATGCGATCACCGGCCGGCAGAGCGGGAGCATGATCTGCCACCAGATGCGGAGATGGCCACAGCCGTCCACGCGGGCGGCCTCGACCAGCGCCTCGGGAATCTGCGCAAAGAACTGTCGGAAGAGGAAGATGTAGAAGGCGTTGCCGAAGAAGGCGGGGACCCACAGTGGAAGCAGTGTGTCAATCCAGCCGAGTGCGCGGAAGAGAATGAAGAGCGGGATCATCACGACCTGCGCCGGCAGCATCATCGTGGCGAGCATGAGGATGAAGAGCGGGCCGCGGCCGCGAAAGCGGAGCCGGGCGAAGGCGTAGCCGACGAGACTGCTCGACAGGACCTGGCCGACCACGCAGAGCGTCGTCACGAGCACGGTGTTCGCGACGGCGTCGAGGAAGCTGTACCAGCCGCGGGCGCCCATCTGCTGCAGCGCGAGCGGGTAATTCGTGAAGTTGCCGAAGTCGGGTATCAGCCGGAAGCCCTCGGTACTGACCGTGGCGCGGGCGGCTTCGGCGGGACTGGCAAAGCTGACCACGAGCATCCACCAGAAGGGGAACAGCAGCACGACCGCGCCGCCCATGAGGAGGGCGTAAACCAGGACCACGCCGGTGCCTCCGGGGGAAAGCGCAGGGGGCGTGGTCGCCCTGGGCAGTGGCGGCAGCGGCCGGGCCATGGGGAGGTGCGCGCTCATTTGAGGGCCTCGTAGTAGACGAAGCGGCGACTACCGCGCATCACCAGCAGCGTCAGGCCGAGAATGATCAGCAACAGCACCCACGCCAGGGCGGAGGCATAACCCATCTCATGGTGTACGAAGGCGCTCTGGTAGAGGTAGAGCACGTAGAACAGGGTGGCGTCGCCCGGGCCGCCGCCGGTCATGATGTAGGCCTGTGTAAAGACCTGGAACGACCCGATGATCGCCATGATGGTGTTGAAGAAGATTACCGGGCTCAGCATGGGCAGCGTGACGTTGCGGAAGCGGCTTGCGCGGGTGGCACCGTCGATGCTTGCGGCCTCGTAGAGTTCCTGCGGGATGCCCTTCAAGCCGGCGAGATAGATCACCATCGTGCCGCCCAGCGTCCAGAAACTCATCAGTGCGAAGGCCGGCGGCCCGAACCACGCCGCATCCTTGTCGAGCCACTGCGGTGCATGCACGCGCGGGACCACCGTGGCGACACCCTCCGCGTTGAGCACGGTCTGCGCTCCGAGGACATCAGTCAAGCGCGCATCCAGCCACGCCAGCGGGGGTCCGAGGTATTGGTTCAGCAACCCGAAGTCACCGTCGAACACCCAGCGCCACAGGATCGCGACGCCGACGCCGGCGAGTACGCTCGGCAGGTACCAAGCGCTGCGAAAGAAGCCGGAAAGGCGCACTTCATTGTTCATGAGGACGGCGGAGCCAAGCGCCAGCAACTGACCCATGGGGACCGCAAGCAGGGCGTAATAGCCGGTCACCCGGAGACTGATCCAGAACTTGGGGTCGTGCCAGGCCTCGGCGAAGTTCCCCCACGCCAGCCAGCGGGCCTCAGTGAGGGGCGTCAGTCCGCTCCAGGCGGAATACGCGAGCAGCAAAGACAGCACGATGGGCCCGAGCAGGAATAAGGTGAAGCCCAGTACCCAGGGACTGACCAGGGCGTAGCCCCACAACTCTTCGCGCATTCCCGCGGGTCCCGGGCGCCGCCGCCACCAGATCACCGTGGCCAATACCGCCAGCAGCAAAACAGGCAGCGTGATGCCAAGCGCAAGTTTCCTCCACGGCATGGGTTGCAGGTCGGTGCGGTGCAGCGGCTTGGCCTGTTGCCGCAGCCATTCGTCCTCAAGTCGGCTGATCGCCTGGGTGAGTGTGACCCCCCCCGTGCGCAGGGCTTCATCGAGGCGGTTCTGAAGCGAACTCTCGAATTGCGGGTTCACCGGCCAGGGCAGCGGCTCGGCATACTCCGCTTGTGAGAGGAAAGCCGTGTCGCGAAAGGGTGGCTGGGTCGGGTCGATGAAGGCATCGCTGTAAGCTACGGCGCGCAGGGTTGGGATGGCCAGGCCGAGGCGCGCGGCCTGATCCTGACCGTCGGCACCACAGAGAAATTTCACCAGTTCCCAGGCGGCCTCAGGATGCTCGGACTGGCGAGCGATCGACCAGGACACCGTCAGGACCGTGTTCGCCCGCTGGGTACCGCGCGGTAGCGGGGCGAAATCCCATTCGAAGTCGTCAATCTTGCGGTACTGCGGAACGACCCAGCGGCCGAATGGTCCCGCCATGCCGACGCTGCCCGTCAGGAACGCGCTTTCGCCCTGTGCGACCTGGCTGCGCCCGCTCGTGAGCGTACGGTCTTCCTGGAAGCGCCAACTTATGATCTGCTCGAGGGCGCGCATCGTGGCCGGCTCTCGCAAGAGCGAGATTCGGAGGTCGGACGTGGCGATTTCCGCCCCGTAAGTATGCAGATAGGTCCGGAGCATGGCCGGCCATGTCACGAACTCGGCCCCCGTGATGCCGGGCAGTTCCGCGAGACGGCGGGCCGTGGCGGCAAATTCGTCCCACGTCCAATCATCGGTGGGCTCGGGCAGGTGGGCCTGTTGAAAGAGGGTCTTATTGTAATAGAAACCGATGGTTGTGAAATCCTTGGGGATGCCATACAGCGGGCCGGACCCATTGGCGGTACCGTCGAAGCGGAAGGCGGCCACGGTCGCGGGGAAGAAATCGTCCAGGGTCAGCGTGGACCTTCCGGCGGCGCGATCCTCCGCGATCAACGGTTCGAGAGGCAGCAACAATCCGGGTTTACAAAAGCTGCCGAGCCGCTCGTATCCCATGTAGAACACGTCGGGAGCGACGCCGGCCGCCATCATGGTCTGAAGCTTGGTGTAGAAAGATGCGGAGTCGCCCGGGTTGATGCGTTCGATGCGGATGTGCGGGTGCTCGGCTTCGAATCGCCGCAGCAAGTCGGCTACAATCTGGTCTTCGAGTGGCCCAGCGCCGCCGGCCCAGTGCATGATCCGCAGGACGATCTGTGAGTCGGAACCTGGGGAGATTCGTAAGGGGCGCGTCGCGACCCAGAGCACCGACCAGAGTAGAATCCCGGCGGTGAGTACGGCCAGTGTGAGTCGCAGAGCTTGGCCGATCGAAGAAGCAGCTTGGGTCTGGTTCATTTCGGAAAAGACACCGCGCGGCGGTGCAAACTCAGGGTACGGACATGTCGAGCTACGTTCTGCCTGGAAACTCGCGCTCAGACTCTGACAGGCATGATAGCAGCAAGCGGGACGGACGGAGACCCATCCCTGCCGCTGCGCGTGACGAATTGCCCGTCCTGGACCTGTGTCCCCCGAGGCCCGCTTCCGCGCCACCATACACCGGTTCGAGGAGTTCTGTCGGGACGACCCCCAGCCCGCACCCTCGCTGGATGGTGGGGCTCGCCCTGTTGCTCGTGGCGGCACCCGGCTGCGTGGCAGCGCTCCCCGCCGTGGATGAGTGGCCGCCGGCGCCGGCGCTCGTGCTGGAGCGCGAGAGCGATCCCGGCAAGTTGCCGCCCTCTGTTACAGCCGAACCCCTACCCGATGGCCGCTGGCGGTGTATGTTCCGTTTCACCCCGGGGCCTGGGCCGCGACAGGTGGCATTGGCAGGAACTTTCAACGGATGGAACCCAGCAGCCACGCCATTCACCGGACCGGACGGCAATGGCCGCTGGTCGGCGACGATCGAACTGCCGAGTGGGCCGCACTTCTACAAGTTTGTTGTGAACGGGACGGATTGGCGGCCGGATCCGGAGAACGCCGATGGCGAGCCCGATGGTCACGGCGGGCGTAATTCGGCGCTACGTCTGGGGCAGGTGGCGAACCTCACCGCATCGCCGGCAGTGCTTGGAGATGGGGTGATCAATGCCCTCGCGCTCGAGCACCGGCAGGATACGCCGCTGTACTTCCAGCGGACGTCCGACCATGAGCTACTGTTGCGGCTGCGGACGCTCGTCGATGATGTGGAAAAGGCCGCTGTTTCGGTACAAGGCGGTGGACTTTTTGATATGACGATGGTCAAGACGGCGGCCCCATTTACGTGGTGGGAGGCCCGTGTTCGCTTGCCGGAGGTGACCGCGCAGCCGCCGGTCGCGGCTGACGGTAAGGAGCCGGGCGGCTATCGTTACGCCTTCGTGTTACAGGACGGAGAGCTGCGAGCAAGTTCGCCGCAGACATACGGAGTGCCGCTGGTGGCCGACGCAATATTCAGAACGCCGGATTGGGCGAAGCATGCGGTCTGGTACCAGATCATGCCCGATCGTTTCCGCAATGGAAACCGTGCGAACGATCCCGACCCGGTGCATCCCTGGACCAGCGAGTGGTTCAAGCTGCAGCCGTATGAAGAAGCGCGGACCGGGCAGACGTTCTACAATTGGATCGTGTTCGACCGGCTGTATGGCGGCGACTTCGACGGGCTGGAGGAGAAGCTGCCGTACCTGAAGGAACTGGGCGTCAATGCATTGTACCTGAATCCGGTGTTCATCGGTGACAGCCACCACAAGTACAACGCGACGAATTATCTGCACATTGATCCCGCCTTTGGCCCGGGGGATGACGACTACGAGGAGATCGCAGCGCGCGAGGATCTGCGCGATCCTGCGACGTGGGAATGGACCCGGGCGGACCGCCGGTTTCTCGCGTTTCTGAAGGCAGCCAAGGCGCAGGGCTTCCGCGTCATCATCGACGGGGTGTTCAACCACGTGGGTACGAAGCATCCCGCGTTCGTGGATGTGCAGAAGCGCGGGCGTGCTTCGCGCTACGCGGACTGGTTCAATGTCACGAGCTGGGAGCCGTTCGAGTACACCGGGTGGGGCGGTTTCGGGGCGCTGCCGGAATTCCGCAAGACGGCCACCGGGCTCGCGAGCGAGTCGGCCAAACAACACATTTTCGATGTGACGCGACGCTGGATGGCGCCGGATGGAGATGTGAGCGCGGGGATCGACGGCTGGCGGCTGGATGTGCCGAATGAAATTCCGATGCCGTTCTGGGTGGAGTGGCGTGACCTGGTCAAGGCGATCAACCCTGACGCTTACATCGTCGGCGAGATCTGGGACCGGGCGGACGCGTGGCTCGACGGCCGGCACTTCGACGCGGTGATGAACTACACCTTCGCACGCGCGGTTGTCGCGTGGGTGTTCGATCGGAAGACGAGCATCTCGGCCAGCGAGTTCGACCTGCGACTGCGCGAGCTGCGGCTGGCGTACCCGCACGAGGCGACACTGGTTCTGCAAAACCTGATGAACAGCCACGACACGGACCGGATTGCGTCGATGGCCTTCAATCCGGACCGCGCGTATGACCATGCGAATCGCGTGCAGGACAACGGTCCGAACTACAACAACGCGAAACCGGATGCGGAGGCGTATGCCCGGGCGCGGTTGGCTGCGCTGTTACAGATGATCTACATCGGTGCGCCGATGGTGTATTACGGCGATGAGGTGGGGATGTGGGGCGGGGATGATCCGACCTGCCGCAAGCCCATGCTGTGGGAGGATCTGCAGCCGTATGAAGCGCCGGAAGAAAACTACGTGCTGCGCCCGCAGCTTGAGCACTACCGGCGGATTATTGCATTGCGCAAGGCACACCCGGCCCTGCGGACGGGCAGCGTGCAAACGTTGCTGGCGGATGACGACCGCAATGTCTGGGCGGTGCTCCGCAAGGATGCCGATGAGCAATTGATCATCGTGGCGACACCCGCAGCGCAGGCGCAAATGGTCGAGGTGCCCGTGCAGCCGAACGCGCCGCGCCGTTGGCAGGGTGTCTTCGGCACGGAGGAGACCCTGGAAGTCGTGGACGGCAAGCTGCGGCTGAAGGTTCCGGCGCTGGGTGGCATCGTGCTGCATGCAGCGACGCCAAAGTGACTGGCACGGATGACATGCTCGGCGGTCGTTGTCATACGCGATGTGGCCAAGGAAGTGGGCCGGCAGCGGACGAGGATCCGTCACATTGGGGGTGAGTCAGGCGGCACGATGAGCAAACGCCCGACGGGCTCGGATTCCGCGCGTGGGAGGAAGGGCCGATATACCCTGAGTGACCGCGCCGCCGGCCTACTCCTGCACCCCACCTCTCTACCAGGGGGCTATGGCATCGGCGACCTCGGCCACGGGGCGCGTACTTTCGTGGACTTCCTGCATGCGGCCGGATTGCGGTGGTGGCAGATGCTGCCGACGCAGCCGCCCGGACCGGGAAACTCCCCGTACAGTGCCACCTCGGCATTCGCAGGCAACCCGGCACTGCTGGCGCTCGAGCCCCTGGTCGAAGAGGGCTTGCTTGTGCGGCGCGAACTCCCGCCGGTGCCCCGTGGGCATGCCGACCGGGTGGATTTCCGCCTCGCTGCCCGGCTGAAACGCCCGGCATTGCGTGCGGCGTTTGCGGAGTTCTGTGCGAATGGTGGGGCGGTGAGCACCGCGTATCGGCTTTTTGGTGAGTCCGCAACCGCGTGGCTGTCGGACCATGCTGACTATGTCGCCATCGGGCGATCGCAGCGTGGACGGACATGGCTGCAGTGGCCCATGGGGTTGCGGGCGCGGCGCGCGGGTGATCTGCGCGTGGCGCGCGCGCGGCTGGCGGAAGCGATTGGGTACGAGACCTTTCTTCAGTACCAGTTCGATCGACAATGGCGGACACTGCGCGCGTACGCGCATGATCGTGGCGTCGGTCTGATCGGGGACATCCCGATTTTCGTCGCGCATGACAGCAGCGACGTCTGGTCCCAGCGCGCGCTGTTCGATCTGAGGCCGGATGGGCGACCTCAGACGGTCTCGGGTGTGCCGCCGGACCTGTTCAGCCGAACCGGGCAGCTTTGGGGCCATCCCCACTACCGGTGGGCGCGGCATGTTGCGACGGACTTCACCTGGTGGGTGGCGCGATTCCGCCGCCTGCTGGACCACTTTGACGCGGTCCGCATCGACCATTTCCTCGGCTTCAAACGCGTTTGGGCGGTTCCCGGTGGGGCGCGGACGGCGCAGCGCGGCCGGTGGGTCGCAACCCCGGCGAGGCGCTGTTTGCCTCTCTCCGTCGGAAGCTCGGCCGCCTGGAGATCATCGCGGAAGATCTTGGTTTGCTGACCCCGGAAGCGGCCGCGCTCCGGGATCGCTGGGGATTTCCGGGCATGCGGCTTTTGCACTTTGCGTTTGGTGAAGATGATGGTGGAAGGTACCACCAGCCACATGCGCACCCACGGAACGCGGTCGCGTATCCCGGCACACACGACAACGATACGACGGTGGGTTGGTTCAAGGAGTTGCGGCGCGCGTCGCGGCGATCGCGCGGCGAGCCGCACGGGAGCGCGCTCAGCGCGTTTCAGCGCCTGTTGCGGTACGTGGGTACGCGGGGGGCAGAAATCCACTGGGACGTGATCCGGCATGTGTTCCTGTCGCCCGCAAACACGGCCATCGTGCCGGTGCAGGACGTGCTTGGGCTCGACGAACGCGCCCGGATGAACATCCCCGCGACACCCCGCGGCAACTGGGCGTGGCGCCTGCGACCGGGGCAACTCACCGCGCGTCACGCAGCGCGGCTGCGAGCATTGGCGGAGGCCTATGACCGGAGCAGGCCGGTGTAGGAAATCGGATATCCGGGAACGAAGCTTGCCTCGGCGCAGGTCGCAGTCGGGTGGAGAGCTACAGAGGCAAGGGGCGCCGTTCGGCCAGATGTGACCGCTTCAATACAACGGATGTACCAGAAAACGCCCGCTGTCGGCCGGATCATAGTAGGCCCAGGGGGGCTGACGGTTGGGGTGGTCCCAGCACTCGCCCGTATCACAATCGATGCTGAGGATGGTGCGGCCGGAGTGTATATCCACGATCCAGGCGCGACAGCGTGTGGCGTCGAGAATGGCCTCGTAAAGCGCGTTGTCCGAGCCGCGGGCGTCACAGTCGAGGAGGACATGGCCGTCGGCCTCGGTGCAGCCCAGCGCCAGCCGGCGCGTGGGGCGGCCGAAAACCGACGTCGTACGCAGCTCGAAAGACACGCTGCGCTGACCGGCGCAGAGTACGCCATCGCGTTCGGAAGACTGCGTGTTGGACCAGGACGCACATCCGGACAGGACCAGGACACACAGGGCGATTGCGGCAGCGCGCCAGGGCATGACGAGTTCTCCATGGGGGGGACCACCGTCCCTTGGCTTCACGAGTGGCTCGGGGCGGACACGACCTTGCGCCGGCGGTTGCTGAACTCCGGTGCCTCGCGCACACACGTGCCAAGAATTTGCAGCGACTTGGCAAACGCGGTCCAGCCGGTGCGCGTCAGCTCGGCCGGGTTCAGGCCCACGTTGGGATAACCTTGCTCGTCGGCGATCACCTGCTCCCAGTTGCGGAAGAGGCGGCCCCACGGGCTGTCCAGCACTTCGGCCATCAGTTTTCTGGCTCGCGTGGGGTACCAGAAACTGTCGTGATATATGACGCTTGCGATGTACGCCCATGGTGCGAGGATCGTCTTCAGCGACCACTCTATGGGTTTCTTGAGCGGCCCCCAATAGATTTTGTGCTGCATGCTGCTGGCAAAGGTCATCTTCTGATAAGGACCGGCGAAGTGCCAGTTCTCGGCGGCCGCGGCGGTATCGCCGACGATCTCGATTTCACGCGGGTCGCCGCATCCGAGGCCGGCCTCGTGAGCAAGGCGGATGAACTTGATCGAAAGGGGATCCAGCCCCATAAGCTTGGCGGCGACGGCATCAATCGCAACCTGGTCGGCGCTGGCGAGCAGCACGTCTTTCGTGTAGGGCACCATGCAGCGCGGACCGGGGCCATCCCCGGCGAAGGTGCCGTCCATCACGGCAAAGACACCGCGGTGGATCTTCTTCTGGATCATGAGCAGGTCGACCAGCGTTTCGTGAATGACCGGATGTGTCCAGTGGCGGCGCTCGTTCAGGAGTCCGCCGAATGCGTTCTTCATCGCACCGGTCGTCGTGGTGAACACATGCGTCTTCACGGTCGGCAGGTGGATGATGTTCTCGCCGAGGAAGCGCCGCGGAATCATGAAGCCGTCGGGATAAACCTCGTTGAGGCAGAGGAATTTCTTGGTGAGGTCGCCGACGGCATCCTGGATACGGATCCAGTCCTCCCCTTCATACAAGTGGACGTTGCGCAGGCCGTGGGCTTCGAGCACGTGGATGTGCTTGTTCTCGCGCTCTCCGAGGTGGGCGTCGATGACCACCGTGCGGTTATGGCAGCCGTGGAGGAGTTGGGGGTTGTAGCCGTCGCGCAGCATGGCCCGAATCACACCGTCAAGCTGCCAGGGCGTTGTGCTGCTGCCGGGAAAGAAGAAGTGCCACGAGATGTTGATCTTGAGGGCGGTGTCGGCGTCTCGAGCAACCACGTCCTGGTAGCCGGCGAGGTTCATCAGTTCGTGATAGTCCCGCAGCACAGTGGCCGGGGTGGTCTTCAGCAGGGCGACCTTGGCTTTCGACATGTTCGCTGGGGCTCCACATGGGGATGTCCGCGATGACCCGTTCGTGGGATAACGCAGGCGCGGATGGGATTGTAGGGGGCGATCCGTATATGGGACAGGACCACCCGCGCGGGTCGGTGGCACGGGAGCCCCGCCGGTCAGGCGATGCCATGACCCGCTCCACGCAGAGACACGGACTCCGGTTGTCCCGTGCTACGGCACGGTTACACAGGGTGGGACACTGCCCTTGATCTGGGCGATGAAGCCCGAAATGTCGCCGAAATTGACCAGCCCGTCGCCAGTGAAGTCACCGTTCTCGTACAGGCAGACGCCGTTATCCGGATCGTACTCCCAATCGGCCGGATCGGCGGTCTTGATGGCCGCGATGAAGAGCCCAATGTCTGCAAAATTGACGAGGGTGTCACAGTTCATGTCGCCTGGGCATAGATTCTGAAGCGGGGGCACGACCGTGAGTCCGGCGACGTCCCAAGTCTCGTCGGCCTGGAGGACGCCGAGCGCGGTCACAGCGCCGGAGACAGGGTTGATCGTATAAAGATGGCTCGAGACCTCGAAGAAGTCGTTTCCTACCTGCCGAAAGCCCTGCAGCGCTGCGTAGAGTGTGCCGTCCGGTGCCCAGTCCAGCCCGGCTTCGAATTGCGTTTGGAAGCTCACGCCCGTGAGCGTCTTGCGACTCAGGATCGTGTTAGTTGCCAGGTCGAACTGCACCAGCTCGGTTGAGAATGAGCCGAGAATGCGCGTTGCCCAGACCTGCCCCGGGGGGAAGGGCAGGTCCGTCCCTGCCGGTACGACGGCCAGCCCGTTGATGGCTGGCAGATTCAGGAAGTCGTGGATATTCAACACTGTGCCGGTGATGGGATCGGCTTCGAGAATGCGACCGAGCGCGCTGGTTGTGCCGCCAATGAAGACAGTCTGGCCATCGACGCTGTAGGTGAAGCCGGCAATGCCGTTGCCGAGGTAACCGGTGCTCTCGATCAGGGTTTCGTCACCGACGAGAGCGAGTGTCCGCAAAGCATTGGTCAGGTTGTCGTACCCCAGCAGGTGGTCCGTGCCCGGTCTGTAGTCGAGCCCGCCCCAATTGAAGGGATCCGCGCTGACAATCCCCAACAGTCGCACCGTGGCCGGTGCATCCGCCCGCAGTGAACCCAGGCGCCCGCGGACGATGCCTGCAGCGTTGAAGAAGCCGCTGTCCTCGAGGATGAGCAACTCGTGGTCAGCCGAGCGTCCCCCCGTAAGCAGCCCGGTTTCTCCGGAGGTTTCCGCTGGGCGGGCCGCGCCCCGCATCAGTGCGAGCGCCTCGAGATCCTGCTCGGCCACCGCACGCGGCAGGGCAAGCCAATCTGCCGTCGGCAGTGGACCGTCCAGGCCGCGCTCGCGGGCCACGTCCGCCGAGGTGATCCCAGGGGCCGGGTCGCCGGGGTGGACCGGCCGTAGATCGATCAGCGCGGCGCGCACGGCCTCAGGATCGACGATGTCGGCCAGGGCCCGGTCACCGGGCAGCGTGACCCGCTCGATGAAGCGCATCTCGCTGCCGGAAAACTTGGTGCTCAAGACCGTCCCGTCACGCGAGAACTCATGCACGCCGGAATTGGAAGTGCACAAGATGTTGCCGTTGCCGAGCTCGATGACGCCGCGGAAACCGCTCAGCCCGGGTGGCGTGTACTGGGCGAGCAGGGTGCCGTCGGCCGTGTACTCAGCAATATAGCCGCCGCTGAAGACGGCCACGAGAATTGTGCCGGTGGCGGTACGGTTCAGCTGCTGGGGAAAATTCGTGCCGAAGGCAAAGACTTCCGCGAAAGAGCCGTCCAGCGCGAAACGGGCAATGTAGTTATTGATGTCATTGGCGACGAGAATCTCGTCCGCAAGCACCAGCACATCGAACGGGCCGTCGAGCCCCCCTTTGCGCATGAAGGCGAAGTCGTCGAGCTTGGCGCCCGTCTGCGCCGCAAAAGTCAGCACATTGTTCTTCGAGCGCGCCAGCACATTGCCCGTCCCGCTGTTGGTTACCAGCACGTCACCCGCGGGGGAGATGTCGATCCCGCGGATGTTGCTGAGCACGAGCGCGTCAAGCGTTCCCGCATTGCTGAAGATGCCGACGAACTGGTTGTCGAAGGTGAATTCCGCCACCAGACTGCGCAACTGGTCGGCCACAAGCAGCGTGCCCCAGGGCGAGCGGATCGCGTTGAGCGGGCGGTTGAAGATCTGCACGCCGTTGACGCTGCCGGGGTCGGTGATGAAGTTGGGGTTCAGCAGCGTGCCGTCGTGCGGATCGAACGCCATCACGCGTCGGTTGTTCGATGTGGAATCCGGAATCAGCAGCACATCCGCCGCAAAGAGCGGTGCCACGGTGATGAGCAGCACGACACCGGCCAGCCGCCGGGGGTTGGGACGCTGCGCGCTATACATGCTTCACCTCCTGCTTCCTGGTAAACCCACCTGAGGGCGAAACATCATCGTAGAAGATGGACACGCGCGGGTCAATCAGAATCTGGCCGGTGCGCACTGCCATTGCGGCGTGGAACATGGCCACCCTGCCACGTGAGCCCCGCGTTGATCCGTTCGGGCGTGCAGGGCCGGGAGCGCATACCATCGGACGTAATCACCGCAGTGTTTCCAGGAGGACGAACATGGTACTTCCCCAGCATGCAATCCCGACCGGGGAGGATTCCCGGCCGCTCGTGCTGGGGATCGGTGAAGTGTTGTGGGATTGCTTTCCCCATGCGCGTCGGCCGGGGGGCGCGCCGGCCAACGTGGCCTATCACGCTCGACAACTCGGCCTTGACGGCCGGGTGCTCTCGCGGATCGGTAACGATGCGGATGGGGCCGCGCTGCGTGCTTACCTCGCCGTGCAGGGCCTCGATGTGGCGACGTTGCAGTGTGATCCGACACATGCCACCGGTACGGTGACCGTGCACACCGACCACACCACCGGCCCGGCGTACACCATTCACACCGCCGTCGCCTGGGATGAGCTGGAGTGGACGCCGGAGTGGGAACACCTCTGTGCGGTTGCGCAATTCGTGTGTTTCGGCACCCTCGGACAACGCAGTTTGCGCAGTCGTGCGACCATCATGCGGGCGCTCGAGGTGGCCGCAGGTGCGACACGCGTCTACGACGTAAACCTGCGACCGCCATTCAACGCGGCGGACGTGGTGCGAACGTCGCTGGCGAGCGCGGACGTAATCAAGCTGAATGATGCCGAGGTCGCGCCGGTCGCGGCTCTCTACGGCCGGGAAAACGCGTCCCCGGCGGAATTGTCGGCCGCGTTGTTAGCGCAGCCGCGGTGCCGGTATGTGTGCGTCACGCACGGCGCCGCGGGTTGCACGGTCTACACGCGAGCGGGCGCGGTGGCCGTTCCTGGCCTGCGTGTGCGCGTGGCGGACACGGTCGGATCGGGGGATGCGTTCACGGCCGGTTTCATCTACGGCCTGTGGCGGCGCTGGTCGACGGACGCAACGGGGCGGTTCGCGAACCTGATGGGTGCGCTGGTGGCCAAGCACGCCGGAGCCATGCCGTCGGTGAGTGCTGCGCTCGGGCGCCTGGTGCAGCGTATCGAGCGTGAAGCCGTGCGTTGAGACGGCCCACGACCGAGTCGGATGGGCGGCACGCGGTTCAACCGCGAGGTGTTGACGACGGCCCTGCGCCCCGCGTTTCAGCCGGTTTCGTGATCTCGAGCAGCCGCACGAGCGTGTCGGCCCGACAGCCGCGGGCACGGGCCTGTAGCAGCGCGGTATGCGCTGCCTCTACCGCGCCGGCCTGGAACCGGAAGAAGCCGAGCAGGAACCACTCGTCCCCCGTGGCTGAGTGGCGCGCCGTCACACGTTCGGACAGCGCGTCGATGTGGTCGGTGAACTCGTCGGGATCGGGGTAGTAATCGGCCAGTTCGAGCCGCAGCAGTGCCAGGCGCGGCTGCAGTTCCAGGGCGCGCAGGAGGGCTTCGGCGGCTGCGGCATCATGGCCGAGCGCCACCCGCGCCTGGGCGAGATGCAGACGCGCGACCGGGTCACCGTGATTCAACTCCGCGGCCAGCGCAAACGTCACGAGCGCTTCGCGATACTCCCCGGCGCGAAGCTCCGCGACGCCGTCCTGGTTGGCTTGGGCATTGGCGGACAGCAGGCGCTCGCCACGCCGCTCGAATTCGACCATGCCCCGCGCCTCGGCCTCGCCCGCGCGGCGCTCCTGACGAGCGGCGCGCTGCAAGGCACGCCATTGCCGTACGGCGTTGGGGTTGTTCAGGTCAAGAAACACGAAGTGCCGAACTTGCCGACTGCGACCCTCCGGCCAGTACGCATCCATGAGTCGATAGGCGGGGATTTGCGGTACGCCGTGGCGCCATTCGACCATGCGCTGGGCATCGTCCAGGGTGGCGAAGGTGTGCTGCTCGGAATCCCGCGGAGTGAGCACGGAGAACTGGGGCTGCTCATCAGCGGCGGCGGGGGGGCGGGCGGCCCGCACAACGAGCACCGCCGGCCGCGGCGGCATAGCGTCGGGCTGCCCGGTGGGGGCGGCGCGCGTCGTAGGCCCGTCGGGTTCGCGCTGAGGTTCACCGGCCATGGCAGGAAGAAGCAGGGAAGCGGCGCAACCGAGCGCCCCGAGTTGTCGCAGTATGCGCAGCAACGGGCCCATCGCCATACCTCCCATGACCGCCGACCGCCGACCACCGCGACCCCGTGGTGCCCGGCCGCGTCGCGCCCGAATTATACCCCCGGCGGGCGCGGGCGTGACGATTCGCTCGGTCGATCGTCCGGGCCGCCTGCCAGAGCCGCGTGGTGGTTCACCCACTGCGGCAGAAGACGACCGATTGCCAGCGCGCCCGCGATCGCCAGCAGCGGCATCAGAGGCACACGGTACCGCACACTGCCGATGTACACACAGTGCAACAGCGTGAAATAAACGGTTGGCAGCCAGACCAGCAGATGCAGCGTGAACTGCGCCGGCCAGCCGGAGGATCCGCATTCGACCTCAGCGGGCGTCCCGGCGCTCGTACGCGGGCGGCGGCTAGTGAGCAGCAGTGCCGCGAGTGCGCCGCCGACCACCACGAGCGTGTAGCCGGCGCCAACCCACCCCTCCGGAGCGTTGCTGTGTTCGGCCACGTTGGGAAACGGGTTCCACGTGCGGAGGAGTTTCCACCCGGCAAGTTCGAGTGCACGGACCGGGTTGGAGCGCACCTCCGCGACCGCCAGGGCGCGCAGGCGGGCATCGCGTTCGAGTTCACCCAGCGCAGCGAGGTCGGGCATGTGCTGGAGAAATTCCTGGTTGCTGCTGCCGTCGGCCTGTGGACCGAGCGCATCGTAAAGCGTAATGCCGCCGTTGGCTGACAACCACGCATAGCCACCGAGTACGTTGTGATTGCGCAGGCCCCATGGCAGCAGGGCCGCCACCAGGAGTACGGGGCTGAGTGCAAGCGGGAGGACCAGCCGGGGGGACCACCCGGCACACCACCAGGTGACGAACCAGAGCGCAGGTAGCCACAGGGCCGCGGACGGGCGACACATCAGGGCGAGCACGCCCCAGGCAGCGACACCCAGCGCGTGCGGCCAGAGCGTTTCTTGCAGCCGGGCAGCCGCAACCAGGCGCCAGGCCGCGAAGGTCAGCATGACGGCGGCCAGTGTGAACAACACCTCGGTCAGCAGCAGATTGGCAAAGAAGACGCCGTAGACGTCGCCCGCCACAAGCAGCCCGGCGGCAACTCCACAGCGTGGTCCGGCAGCCGCGGTCGCAAAACGCGCCGCGGTGAGCGCCGTCAGTGTGCCGAGAATCGCCTGCGCATGGCGCGCCGCCAGCATTCCCGCGGCGCCGGCCCAGGCGAACGGTGCGAGAAACAATGGATAGGCCGGCATCCGTGGGGCATGCAGCCCGTTGTCAGTCACGAACGCGCCCCTGGTCATGAGATTGGCTGCGAGTTGCCAGTGCACGCGTTCATCGTCGAAATAGAAAGTGCCCCCACCGTGCTTCCAGACATTTGCCTCCACCCACCCGCTGCGCAACAGGAGGGCGATCGCTGCGATTGCAATCAGCCAGTGGGGGCTGAGCCGCCTCACGCCAGAGGTCTCGCAGCGCCGGTCAGCGGCGAGAGGGTGAGGCGCAGCGCGCGGGTGGTTTCCGGCGTGAGCTTCGCGCGTTCATCCATGCGGAAGGGCATCACCCACAACGGACCCTGCTGGTCACAGAGAATCCCCGTCCGGGCGCGTAACTCCGGATCGACCTTCTGCTCCCCAAAGAAATCGCCCACCGACTTCGCACCGGGAGCGCCGAGGGGGTGGAAGCGATCACCGTCCTGCCGACCACGCACGAGCAGTGGCGGCCGGAGCTGGGCCAGGTCAAACCACTCTTCGTGCCGGTTTCTCTTCGCGCGCACCTCGGCGAGCGTCTCCGGGCCGACGTCACGTAACTCGGCACACAACACCTGGCGCAGTACGGGCAGCGAGGTGATCCCCGGGCAGGCCACGAAGATCGTGCCGAGCTCCGGTGCGGGCTCCGGATCGGACTTTGGACGGAACTCGAGCCGATCGTATTGCTTGCGGACGATGACCGGTCCCGGCAGGTGAATCTCCTTGCCACTGCCCGGGTCCTCGGCGAGCTTCAAGACCGATTCGATGTGCTGAAAGCTCAGGTCCTGTTCGCCCTCCACGATGCGGCCGAGCACGCGCCGCACGACTTCGGCCTGGATGATGCGCTGCTTGGTGAGAAACGCACGCGTGTTGAGCACGATGTGCCGGGGCCGTTCGGAGATCACGAGCGACTCGAAGGTGCGCCGCGCGGAATCTTCCAGGTAAGTGCCGAGCAGGCGGGCATGTTCAGACAAGCGTAACAGGGCTTCGGACACCTGCGGATTCAGTTGTTCCGCGAGCAGCGGCATGACCACGTGCCGGATACGCCCGCGCGTGAACTCGGACGAGCGGTTGGTGCTGTCTTCGCGGATGTGGAGTCCGCGGGTGCGGCAGAGCTCCTCGATCTGGGCGCGACGTTGTCCCAGCAATGGGCGCACCAGGCGGATGTAACTGTCCGGCTGAATAGGGCGGATATCGTGGATACCAGCCAGCCCGCGAAGGCCGGTGCCGCGGCAGATGCGGTGGAGGACGGTCTCGGCGTTGTCGTCGGCGTGGTGGGCGACCGCGACCAGTTCACTGCCGGTTTGCAGCGCAGTGCGCTCGAGGAATTCGTAACGGCGGCGGCGAGCCACCTCTTCGGTGGACCCGCCCCCACTCGCGACCTCTCCACGAATGTCCCCACGCTCCGTCGTGCATGCCAGGCCGAGGGTTTCCGCCTGCTGGGCGACGAACTCGGCGTCGGCGTCGGCCTCCGCCCCCCGCAGACCATGGTGAAAGTGGGCACAGTGCAGTTTCCAGCGCAGCCCGTCGCGCTGACCGAGCGCCTGGAGGGCGTGGAGCAGCAGAGTGGAATCTGCACCGCCGGATACGCCCACGACCCAACTCGCCCCCGCGGTACGGAGGCCGCGGACTTCCAGCCAGTGCTGCAATTCGCTGAGAAAAGCGTCCCAATTCACGGTGCGGCGAGTATACAGAATCGACCTTGCGGGGAACAAGGGAAAACATGCTCGGGATAGGCGCAGCCGGCGCCGGTGTGGACCGCAGCTTCTGCATGTGGGGCACCATACTCAGCTCGCGGCTCCGGTCGGGACGTGGGAAGTTGTGGGTAGGTGTGCCCGGCACGGTCGGGATCGTCTACAATCGCGGGACCGGTCCTGGGAGGCCGGAGGTACAGACACGTTCGGGTCCATTCTCGGAGCGATGATGACGCTGACAAAACGCGCCGTCGAACGCCGCCTGTACGGCTGGATGTCGGCCGCGACCGTAGTTGCTTTGCTGGCGGGCTGTCAGTCCGCCCCGGTTCGCCCCCCCGCGGAACCGTCCGCGCCGGCCAAGCTTACGGCCGAGCAGCGGCAACTCAACGTCGAAGCGTTCGATGTGGTCTGGAACCGCGTGAACACCATGCATTTCGATCCCGACTTTGGCGGCCTCGACTGGCAGGCCGTCCGGGACGAGTACCGACCGCGCGTCGCATCGGCCGAGACCATGGACGAGGCCCGCGGCCTGATGAACACGGCCCTAATGAAATTCGGCATGAGCCACTTCGCCGTGCTGCCGGGCGAACTATTCAGGCGTACGGCTGCGCCGGCCGAGCGGGACGAGTCTGGTGCCGCGCGCCCCGAAACCGGCACAGCCGCAGCGCGCCGCGAAACGACCACGGGCGACGGCGAGGAAAGCGATCTGGAGGATGGCGAGCTGGGCCTCATCCTGCGCGTGTACGATGGGGAGATCCTCGTCGTCGACGTATTGCCCGAATCTCCCGCGGCTGAGGCCGGTGTGAAGCCCGGCTGGGTGGTGACCGCCGTGGATGGGCGGTCCGTTCGCGGGTTGGTGGAACGAATCGAAATGCTGGATGACGGTGGTCCGGGCTATCAGCTCACCGCGAGCCGCCTTGCCACCAACCGGGTAACACGACGGGTCGGCCAGGGTGTTCGTGTGACGTTCCGTGTGGGGGACGATGCGGAGGTTGAGTACGAACTGATTTGTGCGGAACGGCAGGGTACGCCGACCAGCTTCGGCTATCTCGAAAATCTGCGGCTGCGCATTGAGACGCGGCGCTTGGCAGGCGACATTACTTACATCGGGTTCAATTGCTTCTTTGACCCGCCCTTGCTTTTGAGTGGGGTGGAGCAGGCCCTCAAGGACTGTGACCCCTGCGCCGGCATCATCCTGGACCTGCGTGGCAACCCCGGCGGCATCGGCGGACTCGCGATGGGCATCACGAGTTGGCTGATCAGTGGGGAGAGCAAGACGCTGGGCACGATGCGGACCCGCGGCTTCACTCTGAACTTCGTGGCGTTTCCACGCCCGCGCGCGTTCCTGGGGCCGCTGGCGATCCTGGTGGACGAGTGCAGTGCATCGACAGCCGAAGTTCTGGCCGGCGGGTTGCAGGATCTGGGGCGGGCGCGGATCTTCGGGGTGCGCACGGCCGGAGCCGCGCTGCTGTCTGTGATCGAGTCATTGCCCAATGGTGACCGTGTGCAGTTGCCGATGGCCGATTATGTTTCGGCCGGTGGGGCGCGGCTCGAGGGGCGCGGCGTGCTGCCGGATGAGGAAATCCGGCCGACTCGGGCCGCGTTGCTGGCCGGGGAAGACCCGGTCGTGACCGCCGCCGTGGCTTGGCTACAGGCCCAGAGTAGCGCTGCTGCCAATTGATCGACAAGGGGCAGGGATGTTCAGAACTCCAGAAAGGAATTCTTGATGAAACGGCGATGTTGTCAGGTTGGGATGCAGGGAATGATGCTGGTGGCACTGGCCGCCGTGCTGGCGCCGGCTGCCGCGCAGGACGCCCGCCCGGCGGAGGCCGCGGAAAAGGCGAAAAAGGCCGAGCAGATCATCGACAAGTGGATCGAGGCCCAGGGTGGCCGAGCTGCGCTCGAGAAGATCAAGACTCGCGTCACCAAGGCGAAGTTCGAAGTGGTGGGGATGGGGATGACTGGCCAGATCACCACGCAGGAGGCGCAGCCGCACAAGCAGCGCGTCGAACTCGACATGGCCGGCATGGGCAAGGTGCTGCAGGGCTCCGATGGGGAGTTGTTCTGGGAAGTTTCCATGATGGGACCGCGTATCGTCGAGGGTGCGGAGCGGGATTTCCAGAAGCGGCTTTCGGGCATGCATGCTGAGCTGCGTTGGAAGGATCTCTACGAGAAGGCGGAGTATGCCGGCGAAGAGGACGTCGAGGGCCAGGCGGCCCACAAGGTCGTCATGACGCCCAAGAACGGTCCTGCGGTCACGCAGTATTTCGACAAGGACAATTACCTTCTGCGGAAGGTGGAGTTGACAGCGCCGACGGCCATGGGGGATCTGCCCATGACGATGCGCTTCGAGGACTACCGCCGCGTCAATGGCCTGATGATCGCCCACAAAGTCACGCAGACGCTGCAGAACGTGCAGAGCATGACGCTGACGCTCGAGAGTGTCGAGCACAACGTCGACCTGCCGGCCGATACATTCGCACTGCCGCCGGAGATCGTGGAACTCCAGAAGGCGAAGGCCGCTGGCAAGGACTCGAATTCGGACGCAGAAACCAAGCCCGAGGCGGAATAGCGCCGGCGCGGGTGCCTGTGGGGGGCGCCCTCCTGCCGGGTTCGAACCATGAAGCACGGCCTGTCCGATGGAGCGCCGACAAAAACAGACCGGCGGCCGGAAGCTGTACCCCAGCGCTCCGGTCGCCGGTTTTCGCGCGCACTGGGTACGGCACTGGCGGTCCTGCTGTTCGGCGGTGCTGTCTGGGTACTGCAGCGGGAGCTGCGCGATCTGCGCATCACCGATCTGTATGACCACCTGCGCACGCTGTCGGTATTGCGGGTGGGGGCCGCGCTGTTGGCGGGTGTCGCTGCTTATGTTGTCCTGACGGGGTACGATGTCCTGGGCTGGATGTACGCCGGCCGCCGCTGGCGTTATCCACGCCTGGCATTCACCTCGTTCATCGCCTTCGCGCTCAGTATGAATCTCGGTTTTCCGCTCGTCACGGGCACAGCGGTGCGGTACCGCCTGTATACGCCGCTTGGATTCGGCCCGCTCGATCTGACCCGGCTGGTTGCCATACTGGCCGTGACTTACTGGCTGGGTTTTCTGTTGCTCGGGGGGGTGGCTCTGCTGCGGACGCCGGGCATGCTCGTGCAAGCGGCGCACTTGCCCACGGAGTGGGTGTATGGACTGGCCTTGCTATTCCTGCTGATCGTGGCAGTCTACGTCGGTTGGTGCTTCGCGAAACGACCGCTGCATTACCGCCAGTGGGAGTTTCGCGCGCCGCAGCCGGCGCTGCTCCTCGGACAGGTTGCCGTGGGTTGCGGGGATTGGTTGGCAGCCGCGGCGGTATTGTACTGGGTGCTTCCGGCTGATGCGGGGCTCAGTTATGCGGGTGTGCTGGTGGTGTTTCTGCTCGCTCAGATGCTCGGGATGGCCAGCAATGTCCCCGGTGGCTTGGGGGTGTTTGAGGGAACGGTGCTGGTGCTGCTGGACGGCTGTGTGACGACGGGCGCGCTGGTGGGGGCGGTGCTGCTCTACCGGGTAATTTACCTGCTGGCCCCGCTGTGCGTTGCACTCGCGCTGTTGGGGTGGCACGAGATGAGTGGTCGGCGCCGGGGGGCGTCGTGCGCAGTTCACAGCCAGCCGTAGTGCCGTAAGCCCTCGCGGATCCCCGCAGCGTGTTTGGCGCGGGCGTGGTAGATGTGGGGTTGTTTCTGGCAGGCCAGTTCCGGGGACGCGTTTCCGACGACGATCGCCCGGAAGCCAAGGTCCGCGCGCATCATGTCCAGGTCGTTGCCGGTATCACCGGCCGTGATCACGGCGTCGGCCGGCAGTTCCCACGCGCGGGCGAGGTAACGCAGGGCCTCGCCCTTGCCGGCCCGGGCGGGGATCAGATCCAGATACTCGCCGGCCGAGTGAATCACCTTTGCCTTGAGACCGTGGGCCGCCAGGCGCCCGCGAATCTCCTGCAGGCGGGGCGCCACCTGCGTATCGAGGTGATAGCTGCATTTGAAGGGGGATTGCCATTCGTCGGCTTGCGGCCGCGCCATGGGTATGTCACGCATGAGCCGGTGGATCGCGCCGTGATTCCAGCCGCGCCCGATCACGCGCTGCCAATCGGTGTCGAGCACGTAGCGACCATCCTGCCAGGTGAAGATTTCCGTACCGACCATGCAGAGACAGGCATCCGCTTGGTAAGTCCCCGGCTGTCGGGCGAAGTATGCCTCGATCGAACGCAAGTGTCGCCCCGTGGAGAAAGCGACCGCGATACCGGCGGACCGCAATTCCTCCCAGAGGGACCTCATAGCCGAGTCATCGCCGAGGAAGGTGCCGTCGAGGTCCGTCGTGAGCAGGCGTTGGATCGGCATGGTGGGTTTGCGTCGCTCCTGATTTTCCGGGTACGGAAAGTCTTCATGATGACAATTCCGCGCAGGGGCTGCAATGGCTGAGAGCACCGCTTGCGGGCCCGTAGGTCGGACAGGATACTGCCGTGGACCGGTGATCCGGGGTGCCGGTCGCCTGGGGAACTTAGGATGGCTGCCCAGCTACCGCTGCTCATCGCGTTCGGGCTGCTTTTCGGGACGGGGAATGGCGACCCCGCTACTCCCGTGCTTCGCCCACAGCCGTTCGCGATTACCGTCATGGATTCCGAAACCGGTCGTGGCGTGCCGCTGGTCGAGTTGACTACGACATACGGCCTGACATTCATCACCGATAGCGCCGGACGCATTGCGGTCGATGAACCGGAACTGATGGGGACGCGGGTGCACTTCTCGATCCGCTCGCACGGGTACAGCTTCCCGGCGGACGGGTTCGGCATAAGGGGTTCTGCGCTGGAGATCGTTTCCGGCGGCGCGGCCCGCATTGCCGTGATGCGGACGAACCTTGCAGAGCGGCTCTACCGCGTGACCGGATTCGGAATCTACCGCGACAGCGTGTTGCTCGACGAACCGGTACCGGTGGAGCACCCGTTGCGCAATGGCCTCGTCACCGGACAGGACTCCATTCTCGTGGTGGACTATCGCGGGCAGCGCTACTGGTTCTGGGGTGATACCGGCTGGCCGGCCTACCCGCTGGGGAACTTCGGAATGTCCGGCGCCGTGACACCTCCACCGGGCCCGGAACTCGACCTCGAACACGGCCCGAACCTCCGGTATTTCGTCGATGACCGTGGTTTCAGTCGTAAGATGGTGCCCCTCGAAGAGCCCGGGGCCGTGTGGGCCGGTCCTTTCATGGTGGTACGTGATCCACAAGGTCAACCAGGCCTGTTTACCCCGTTCTCACGAATGCGGTCGCTTGCGGAGCGGCTCGAGCTGGGACTGCTGCGCTACGATGACCAACGTGAGATTTTCGAGCGCGTGGCTACTTGGGATCAGAAGATGCCGGCTGCACCGACCGGGCACGTGCTGCGCCTGGCGGGCCCGCAGCCGGACTCTGAGCAGCATTTTTACTTCACTACGCCTTTTCCGGGACTGCGCGTACCCGCGACCTGGGATGCGGTGCAGGAGCCGGCGGCGTACGAGGGGTTCACCTGTTTTGCGGCCGGTGCCCGATACGATGAAACAACACCCGCGGAAGAGCGTACGCTGCCTCCGGTGGAGCGCGACCCCACGGGAAGCGCGAACCTGGTGTGGCGACCGAATACGGTGCCGTTGACCGTGAAGTTGCAGCAGCAACTGGTGGAGGCAGGTACGCTGCACCCCGCAGAACGCGCGTTTGTCTTGCGCGACGTGGAAACGGGCCGGGAGATCACGACCCACGGTGGCACGGTGCGCTACAACGCCTATCGCCAGCGGTGGGTCATGGTCGCACTGGAGATGGGCGGAACGTCGCTGCTCGGTGAAGTTTGGTTCGCGGAGGCGGATACCCCGCTGGGTCCGTGGGCGTACGCACGGAAAATCGTGTCGCACGACGACTACTCGTTCTACAACGTGATGCACCATCCGGGGTGCGACAGCGCGGATGGCCGGCGCATTTACTTTGAGGGTACGTATACAGCCATGTTTTCGGGGGCGAAGACACCGACCCCGCGTTACGACTACAACCAGGTAATGTACGCCTTGGCGCTGGACGACCCGCGCCTCGTGCTGCCGATACCGATTTATGCAGAGTCTTTGCCGGACGGCAGCGTGCGGTATCACGAGCGTGCTTCGGTTTGCCGTGGTGTGACGGGAACGCTGCGCGTCGCGCTATTCGTTTTGCCGCCTACGGCGTCCGTACCGGAGGGCGTGCTGCTCTATGCCGCGCCGCTTGAACCGGGCCGCACGGCCGAGCGGCTGACCTTGGATGAAAATGTGGAAGGAGCTCGACCGCTGGGTGTTGTGGCGCCCCGGAGGCCGGCTGCGGATCGGCGACCCGCCCGGCGGTACTGGCATCTGCGCTTGGCGGGCATGGAGTCGGTCGGCGGTACGTACACCGTCTGGCTCGCGCATCCCGATAGCGACATTGCAGAGGCGACCAACTCGGTGTCACCTGTCGGGCGTCAACCCCGCACCAGGGTTGAGCAGGAGCACTGGGTTCACGATGAGGTGCGGCTGATCCTCGCTGTGGAGGGGGCGCGCTTTGCGCTCACCGGGACATTCCACGAGGGCCGCATCAGCGGAGAGTGGCAAGGCCTCACAGCCGGCGGCGCGCCTGGCGGCACCCGCGGCCGCTGGGACGCCGAGCCGGCGATGGAGCCCTTGCATCGGACGCTGCGCGGTGGATTGCGCGAGACGGTGCTGCCGGGCGGGGCGGATACGGCTGATCCACAGCGTGTTCGTACCTGGGAGAATCCCTACGGTGAACGCGTCTGGCCGGCGGAGTGGTTCCTCCTGCGCGAGGTCGGCGGACTGGAGTGAGTCGCGCGGGCGGCTCCCGTTACCTTTGGGCACGCGCTGCCCGCCGCCCGCGCTCCAAGCAGGCTCACTCTGCTCCGCAGCAGCGTTGCCATCAATCTAGGATGGATAAACGACGAAGTAGGCGTTGATGAGGTCGTGTTCCAGACGCGTCTTCTCGATCCGCTCGAAACCGGCCTCGCGCAGCATCTTTTCCGCGAGCTGTTCGCCCCAGGCCGCGCCGAGTCCGGCACCGCCCTGCGCGAGCGAAACCGACATGCAGTGCATGCAGGAGATCGTGTAGACGAGCGTGGCCAGTTCCCGCCCGATGTTCTCATGCACATGGCTCGAACCCGCGATATCCTGCATCAGAAACACACCCTCCGGCCGCAGTGCGCGCCGCACGTTGGCGAGCACCTTGGCCGGGTCGCGTTGGTCGTGGATCGCGTCGAACGCGGTAATCAGGTCGAAGTGTGCTACGGTGTCGATCTGAGATACGTCACGGACGGTGAGCGTGACATTCGGCAGCCCAGCGGCCTGCGCGGCCTGTGTACCGGCTGCGACCGCGTCCGGACAAATGTCGTAGCCGACAAAACGGCTGCGCGGAAACTGCTGCGCCAGCAGAAGCAGCGCGCGGCCCTGCCCACAGCCGATGTCCAGCACATCGATCCCGGCTTCGAGCCGCGCGCGTAAGTCATCGACCAGCGGCAGTATGTGGTCGAGCAGAGCGGCAACGGTCGTCTGCGCACTTTCCTCGGCCATCACATCGTGGAAACGCGGGTAATCTTCGTAGGGGACGCCCCCTCCGTGGCGGAAGCAATCGACAATGCGGCTCTCGACCGAACCAAGGACGGCGATCCACTGCATCATGGCGGACATGTTTGCAGGAGTGGCTGTGCGCGTGAGGCGGGCAGCGTGCTCCGGAGGCAGGTGATACGTCTGCTGACCCGGGTCGTACTCGACGATGCCGCCCGTGACCAGGGCGCCGAGCCACTCGCGCACGTAGCGCTCCTGCAAGCCGGCCGCCTGGGCAATTTCGGCTGGCAGTGCGGGCGGCAACTGTGCCATGGTGTCGAAGAGTCCCGTGCGGTGACCGATGCTGAGCATCAGGGCCAGGGCAGACTCGTTGATGGTGCCTACAAGCCGCTCCGTGAAGCGTTCCAGGCGGGCTTGGTCGAGCGCCGTGGCGGGCGTCGCCGCAGGCGCAGCGCGGGTGGGGATCTCGTTTCTGAGCATGGGTTGATTTCCTCTTCGGCCTTGGACACCCAACACCTGGGTGATACCTCTTATACTTACTGACCGGTAAGGATATGTCAAGTTCAAATAGACTAATTTATTCGCGTGATCGGTTCCACATGATGTTCAATGGGTATGATATTAATATACAGAACGGTCATGATGCTACCTGAGCTATTTTGCAGGAGGTTGTCGTGCCTGCCAGTCGCCGTGACGAGTTGATCCAAACTGCCCTGCGCGTGTTCTATCGCGATGGTTTCCGTGCTACGGGGATCGATGCCCTCCTCAAGGAGGCCGGCATCTCGAAGATGACGCTCTATCACCACTTCCGCTCGAAGGATGAACTGGCGTTGGCGGTGCTGCGCCGCGAGGACGAGCAGGAGCGGAACGCCCTGATCCGCGAGGTGGAGCGCCGTGCAAAGTCCCCCCGCGAGCGGCTGCTGGCCGTGTTCGACGCGCTGACGGATTGGGTGCTGCATCCGGATTTCCACGGGTGCATGTTCATCCATGCCGCAGTGGAATATCGTGATCCCGATTCACCGGTGCGACGGACGGCGGTAGCGCACAAGGAATTCCTGCATGCCTACCTCCGTGCCTTGGTCCAGGAGGCGGGCTATGCCGATGCGGATGAACTGGCGTTGCGCCTACTCGTGCTGATCGACGGGGCCGTCGTTCTGGCGTATGTCGTGGGCGCATCAGATTCGTGCCGGTTGCATGCCGCCCGGGCGATGGCTTCGGCCAAGGGCGCCGCCGCCGAACTTCTCTGCACGGCCAAGCGCGTTGTGGTCACAGGATAGCGCCAAGTGACACCGGCGACGCGGTTGCTGTTCGCCCGCGCGTCACCGGTGTCACTATCTTTCCTGAAATCAATCCTCCATTCAGCGGCCACGGCGCCGCAGTCCAAGCAGGGCACCCAGTCCGAACAGCGCAGCCGTCGTGGGTTCGGGGATGATGGTGCCGAGGTTGACGCCGAGCCCGTCGCCGGAAGTCTGGTCGATATGAACCGTAAGGGTGCTCACCGCGTCGTCGATGCGCACCAGTGCAAGGCCGGTATTCCACCAGGGGTTGGCTCCACCCGGTCCGCTGACCGAATTCATCATCGTGAAGCTGCCCGCGCTGGGGGTGAAGAGTGTCGGGCCGAAGTTCTGGGCACCCGTCCAGTCACCGAGATGTGTGCCATTCTGCAGCACGGTTGCGACCGAAATGGTATTAGCGGGATTCTCGCCGGGGTTGGCGTCACGGCGGCCAAGGCCCTGCACGCCGAGGATCAATGTGCCCGCCGGCACGGTACCGGGGAACGTGTAGGTCACCGTCCATGTCGAGATCGGCAGACCGGAAACGGCCAGGTTGGTGCGCCCGAGTGTTTCCTCGGGTGTCCAGGCATACGTATCACCGGCAAAGGCGACCGAACCGCCACTCAGCGCTGGGACGGAAACGCGCGCCTCGTTGAAGTCCGGATTGGCGGAATACGTCATCTGCACGGTGCCGATCCCGGGCAGGTTGTAGTTGCCGGCGAAAGGCGGGGCCGAACCGAAAGGTGTCGGCGCGAGTGACATCCAGTTGACGTTGTAGTTCGCCGCGACAGCGCTGGATACGACACCGACGAGAACCAGACCCAAGCACACGACCATCCGACGGCGACGAGAGTTCATGCTTTGCACTCCTTGCAGGTACGTGGACCGGAGACCCGCACAGGCGGGACTCGACCGGGCACCACCGCGCGGCGCTACACGCACCGCCAGGGGTCCTACGGTGTATCCGTCACGAGTGGCGGAATCTCCACCCGGCGCCGGAATTTTGCGTGGCTTCCGCGACGTACAGTGAATGACTTGGCAGGCAGTACCAGGTGGATCTCTGGCCGGCGCACAAGACCTGGCGTTGTCCCGTGAACCTTATGCGGTCCGACCTCGACGTGCTGGGACCGACCCGTCTGCTGAGTACGACGGAACCTGGCCCAAGTTCGCAGTACGGTGTGGTGTAACCCGTCAAGATCAGGTGTGGTTGTGCGAAGGGGCGACCGCACAACCGCGTACCATTCGGCACGATACGCATGGTATCGTGCCTGCGACTGGTGCCACGCAGTGGTGCGGTCGCGAATCCTCGCTCGTTTATCTTCGGACGCGACCGATCACGCCTTGGAGATCACCGTAGGTCTCCTCCAGTTCGGCTGTGTCGGTTCCTAATACCCACAGCCCCATCGGACTGAGCCACTGGGCATCCGTCTTGATGCGGGCCATGTCATTGGTCGGCGGGATCTTGACGATCACGCGTGTGCGGTAACGTTCCTTCTCGCTGCCGTGCTGCGTGTACATCCAGCCCGTGCGCATGTACCCGCTGTCCTTGTCGAGGTATTCGATGTCATGCTGGAGTGCAATGACATCGGCGATCGACTGCCACGCGCCATCGCGCGTGAGCTCGGGGCGAAACTCAACCACCCGCCAGTCCGCTTCCGCCGTACGGACGAAGCTGGACGGGGCGCACCCGAGCAGCGCCGCCAGACAAGCGCCACCCGTCAAGAGGACCGTGAGGGGACATCGTGCGACTCTCATCATGAGCGTCTCCTCCGCTACAGTGTTACCCCCGTTTTTTGTGCACGTGAACGCGCTGGCCTGCGCAGGCACAGGGCTTGCACACCTACGAAGTTCAAGGTGCCGTGATTCATCAGACGACCTGACGGAGGCCATAGATCGAGTGCGAGATCTTCCCGCCACCTTCATTACATGCGCGGAAACTCGTAACGAAGCGCAATACTCCCCCAAAAAACAATTCCGCGCGTACCGGGGAGCGGTGGCGACTCATTCCTTCACGCGTGAAAAGTGCTGCACCGGCCACCATGCCCGGGTTCCCACCTTTTTGACCGCCCCGCTGCGTTGCCCCTGACGAGCGGCTACCATGCCTGCATGCCGCCGCTGGCCGCCGCTGCCATCATCGTGTTCTGCGAAGGTCTTGTGCTCTGGTCGGTGTTTCCGATCCTGAATTTCTACTGCGCAGAGCTGGGCGTTCGTGAAACACACATCCTCCCCTGGGTCGGCGTGCTCCTCATGCTGCAGGGCGGACCCAAGATCATCTCGAATCCGATCTTCGGCCGCCTTTCGGACCGGATCGGCCGTGGGCCCCTGATGGCAATCGCCAGTCTGGGCAGCGTGAGCGCTTCCATCCTCTGGGCGCTCGCACCGAATGTGTACTGGCTTGCCGCCTCGCGTGCCGTGGCCGGCATTTTCGGGGCCCAGGCCGTGCTGGCCTCGGCTGTGGTCGCGGACCATGCGGCGCCCGAAAAGCGCGGCATAGGAATGGGTATGATCGGGGCGGCGTTCGGTTTGTCGATGGTGCTGGGGCCGCTCTATGGGGGGCTTGTCAGCGAGTATCTGTCCTTTGCGGCGGTGGGTTGGATCGGGGCCGGGATCCAGTCGGTCGCAGTACTGACCGCTGTGACCGCGTTATCGTGGAAGCCCGTCCACCAAACGGTGCGCGTCTCCGGATTGGTACCCTCACGGTCGCTGTGGGCTCTGCCGGGAGTCCTGCCGCTGCTGGCGGCGACGTTGTTCATTACGCTTGCATTGGCGCAGGTCACGACCACGTTCCCTGAGTTCAGTCGGAAGGTCTACTCTTTCTCGCCGCAGCAGTCGGGCTACGCATTCGCGATCCTCGGGTTGATCGCCAGTCTCGTGCAGGGCGGCGGCCTGCGCCTGCTGCTGCCGGCCTTCGGAGAGCGCCGCGTGGCGCTGGCCGGATTGTTGATGGTCGTGGTGAGCATGCTGGGGATTGCCGCACAACCGCAGGTAGTGCTTTTGTGGCTATGCCTGCTGCTACTGGGCGTCGGGATTGCGCTTGGGACGCCAACCATCACTTCGCTGATCTCGCAGTGTGTCGATCCGCAGCGCCAGGGGGCAGTGCTGGGTCTGCACCAGGCGGCAACCTCGCTCGGACGCACTCTGGGAGCCGGGCTTGCGGGGGCTGCCGCCGCCCTCCACCACGCCACGGCACCATATTACGCCGCTGCGGTCCTGACCCTCATGGGCGCCGTCCTGCTGACGCAGTTCCGGACACCGGTGGCGCGCACCGTCGATGGCAAGCCGGCCACTGAGACCCTGCTGCCTGAGTGAGCGTTTTTTCCTTGCATCTCGAGGCCCGTGAGGGCAAAATACCCCCACTGGATACACATATCTCCTTTTTGGAGGCACTTGCATGTCCGCACCTACCCGTCGCGAGTTTCTGGCACGTTCCGCCGCACTCGGCGCGGCCGCACTCCTGCCGCGTTTCGCGCTCGGTCAAGCTGCGGCTCCGCAGGCCGCCACGGCGCCCGCGACCACGTTGCCGCCTGATATGACGATCGCGCGGTGGGGCGGAACGGAAGTTCCGACGGACCTACCCGTGAAGCTGGTTCGCGAGGCGCTGGGAGCGCTGGGTGGCATGGGGCGCTTCGTACAAAAACAGGCCGTCGTCTGGGTCAAGCCGAACATCGGCTGGAACCGCAAACCGGAGTTCGCCGCCAATACCGATCCGCAGGTCGTGGGCGAGATCGTGCGCCTGTGCTTCGAAGCGGGTGCGAAGACAGTGAAGGTGGGTGACTTCACCTGCAACGAGGCGCGGGCATGCTACGAAAACAGCGGAATCGCGCCGGCCGCGCGGGCGGCCGGTGCCCAGATCGTCTACCTCGACAAGAGCCGATTCCGGGACATGACCATCGGTGGGCGCCGCTTGAAGGAGCACCCGGTCTACCCTGAGATCGTGGAATGTGACCTCGTGGTGAACGTGCCGGTGTGCAAGCACCACGGTTCGACGCAGGTTACGCTCGCGATGAAGAACTACATGGGGGTCGTGGAGAACCGCGGTTTCTTCCACCAGGACCTGCCTACGACGATCGCGGATATCACGCGCTTCATGAAGCCGCGGCTCTCCATCCTGGATGCCGTGCGCGTGCTCACCGCCCGTGGCCCGACTGGCGGTCGCCTGGAGGATGTGAAGACCTTCAACACCGTAGCAGCGAGCGTGGACATTGTGGCGCTCGACGCCTTCGGAAGTGAGTTACTCGGGCACGATCCGGCGAAGATCGGCACGGTGGCCATGGGGGCCGAATACGAACTCGGTCGCATGGACTACCGTGCACTGCAGCTGAAGGAATTGCAGGTCGCGTGAGCCGCTTCCGTGTCCGCACACCCACGGTTCGCCTGCGCCGCACGGTGCAACTCCTCGTGTTGGCGTTGTTCCTCGCGGTCGTGTTGGCGGCGCGGCCGCAACCGGGGCAACGGCTCCCCGTGTGGTTGGAGTCCTTTTTTCACCTGGACCCGTTGATCCCGGTGGTGACTGGGCTGGCCGCCCATGCGGTGCAATGGGCGTTTCTGCTGAGCGTGGTCACCGTGGTGGTGACCGTGCTGCTGGGGCGGGTTTTCTGTGGCTGGTTCTGTCCACTGGGCACGGTCCACACCCTGGTCGGCCGCTTGTTCGAACGGTGGCGCCCGGCGCGGCAGCGCGAGCACTGGCACCGCGGGCAGCTCGCCAAGTACTACGTGCTGGCGGCCCTGCTCGTGCTGGCGCTGTTCGGCGTGCAGTGGCTCGTGCTGCTCGACCCGCTTGTGATCCTGTATCGCACGCTGACTGTCGCCTTGTGGCCCGCGGCGCAGGGAGGTGTGGAGAGTACCGCCACCGCGATCTACCAGGCGGATCCCGGTGTCGGCACGTGGCGCGTGACGTCCGTCACTGAGCCGGTGTACCGCACCGTGCGTGACTTGCTGTTTGTGAAACAGCAGCAGTCCTTCCCGAATTCCGGCTTCGTGCTGGGGTTCTTCCTTTTCATCACCGGTCTCAACTTCGTGCAGCGCCGCTTCTGGTGTCGCTATATTTGTCCGCTCGGAGCGCTGCTCGGGTTGCTCGCTTGGCGCCCGTGGCTCGTGCGCAAACTCGATACGGGTGCGTGCAACCAGTGCGACTTGTGCGGCCTGACGTGCCACGGCGCCGCCAGCACCGGCCCGGGCACCGGCTGGAAACCGCAGGAGTGCTTGGGCTGTCTGAATTGCACTTCCGCCTGTGCGGCCGGGGGGTTGAAGTTTCGCTGGGAGTTGCCATGGCGGCACGGCCTGGCGCCGGAGCGGGTCAACTTGTCCCGGCGTGGTATGTTGGAGGCCGCTGCGGGTGGCGTGGTCGCGGCGATGGTGTTGCGCGCGTCGCCGCAAGCGCGCGGGGCAACCTTTCACCCACTCTTGCTGCGACCGCCAGGGGCGGCGGATGAGGCGGACTTCCTGGCGCGCTGCACGGCTTGCGGGCTGTGCATGAAGGTCTGTCCGACAGGTGGCTTGCACCCCACGCTGTTCGAGGCCGGGTTGGACGGGCTGTTCACGCCGCGCCTGGTTCCCCGGATCGGTTACTGCGACTACGAGTGCAATGCCTGTGGTCAGGTCTGTCCGACAGCCGCGATCAGACCATTACCTTTGGCCGAGAAGAAGGCCGTACGCCTTGGGTTGGCAGCGTTCGATGTCGGGCGATGCCTGCCGTATGCATACGGCAGAAACTGCATGGTATGCGAGGAGCACTGCCCGGTGCCGGACAAGGCCATTTACTTCGCACCCGTGACTGTAACCGGTCGCGACGGCGTGCCCACCGAGCTGCTGCGCCCGCACGTGGACCCGGCGCATTGCACGGGCTGTGGCATCTGCGAAAACGTGTGCCCGTTCAAGGATCAACCGGCGATCCGAGTGACCAGCGCGAACGAGTCACGCCATGCCGCCAACCAGCCCATCCTTGGTAGCGGCAGCGGTTACCCGTTCTAGGTCCGCGCCTCTGATCGGTTGATCGCGCGGTGCGCGACCGGCACAGGGTGCCTGCCCGTCGCCGTGCTAGCGTCGATCGCCGCGGATTACGACAATCTTCCGATCGCCGACGCCCTCCTCGATCACCAGTTCAATCTCCTTGTTGCGGGGCACCGCCGCGAGGATTTCCTGCAACTCGCCCACGGTGCGGACCGGCTGGCCATTGCACTCCGTGATGAGGTCGAACTGCTCGATTGCACTCGAGCGGGCGCCGTTCGCGTCGAGTCCCCAGACCACAACACCGCGGGCTTTGTCCGAGTGGCCGATACCGTACAACTCACGCAAACTCGGCCGGAACGTGCGGGCCCAAACGCCGAGTTCATCCACGCGACGGCCGCTCTCGCGCGCGTTGAAACGCCCGGCGGTGAGGTCGGCGGGTTGCAGCCCCATCTCGACCGTCAGCTCGAGTTCCTGTCCCTCGCGCAACAAGCGGAAGCGCGCGCGCTCCCCCGGCGTCAGGTCGGCGACGAGTGTGCGGAAGCGCTCGAGTCCCGTCACGGGGATGTTATCAATGGCGAGGATCACATCGTCGGGCTGGAGGCCCGCCGCGCCGGCCGGAGCGTCGCGCATCACGCGATCGACGATCACGCCGCGTACCTGTGTCAGGCCGAAGACGTCCGCGTCGGCACGGGCCACGGGCACCGGCACGATCCCGAGATAGCCACGGCGGACTTGGCCGGAGTTCTTGAGTTGCTCGGCGATGCGGCGCGCGCGGTTCGACGGGAT
The DNA here is from genome assembly GCA_016716475.1 of Phycisphaerales bacterium. Classification (NCBI taxonomy): domain Bacteria; kingdom Pseudomonadati; phylum Planctomycetota; class Phycisphaerae; order Phycisphaerales; species Phycisphaerales bacterium. The sequence continues at coordinate 345,883 of JADJWG010000001.1, read as the reverse complement.
CGTGAACGCGATGCCGGCGTTGACACCGTCACCGCGTGTGGCGATCGCGGTATTGATGCCGACGACCTCGCCGCGCAGGTTGAGCAGGGGCCCGCCGGAGTTTCCGGGGTTGATGGCGGCGTCGGTCTGGATGAACTCCTGGTATTCGATGTCGATCATGCTGCGGCGCGTACGGCCGACGGCGCTGACAATGCCGTGGGTGACGGTTTGCTGCAGGCCGAACGGCGAGCCGACGGCCAGCACCCAGTCGCCCACTTCGAGCTCGTCGGAATTGCCGAAACTGAGCGCGTGCAGATCTTCCGCCGCGATACGGATGACGGCGAGATCGGTCTTTTCGTCCGAGCCGACCAGTTCCGCGGGGTATTCACGATCATCCCACAACAGCACGCGGATTTCGGAGCGGCCGTCGATGACGTGGTGGTTGGTGAGAATGTAACCGGCTGCATCAATGACGACACCGCTGCCGGACGCCGGTGAGCGGAACCAGCGACGAAATGTGGGCGGAAGCTGCTCGACATCGTCCTGCTCCCACAGGTCGTTGAGCTCCTGAAGCTGGCGCGGTGTCAGGGCATCGATGAGCAACTGGTCCAGGGCCTCGTTACTTTCGCGATCGGTGCCTTCCTTCAGCCACGCGTAGATCTGCTCACGCGGTGCAAGCTCGGCGCCGTTGGCGCGTTGCTGCGTGTCCAGCAGTTCGGCGTAGTAGCGGAAGCGCGCGTCGCGCTGGCTGCTGTTCATGGCGGTGGCCCGACTGCCGCTGACGGCGATATGCACCACGGCCGGTCGGGCGACATTGGACACCAGCTTGAACGCCCGCGATACGGCGTGCACCTCCGGCAACTCCGCGTGCAGCTTGGCGAGGTCTTCACTGCTGGCCTGGATGCGCCCGCGCTCGACGGCGTACGCCAGCCGCGAAACGATCCGATCGCCGGTGAAGATCGCGGCCACGAGCAGGGCCGCCGCCGCCCACCAGGTCAGCGGCAGCCGCGAATTCGGTCGGGTCATCAACGGAACTCCTTACCGGACCTGCCCGCGTGGTCGCCGCGTGGCTCGGCCCTCTCCTATTATTGGCTGCCGAAGTCGTGTTGCGCAAGAACCGACAATCGGGACAGGCGGGGGTTCCGCTGCCGGACGGATTTCGGCACAATGCAGGGTCCGGCGGAACGATCGGCCGGCACCAGCGACAGGAGAACGCTTCATGGCCCTAACGCCCGTCCACTCCGCCGTATTGCCCCACGAAGCCCTTGATGTGCTGCGGCGTCACCTCCGCGTGGATGGCTTCCCGATCGTGCTGGATCTCGAAGGGAGCCGCGGCAGCCGCATCCGGGACGCAGTCACGGGCGTCGATTACCTTGATTTCTACTCCTATTTCGCCTCCTACCCGATCGGCTACAACCACCCGCGGCTCCACGACCCCGATTTTCACGCCCGCCTGCTGCCGGCGGCCATCACCAAGCCCGCCAATTGCGACATTTATAGTGTCGCGTATGCCGAGTTTGTACGCGCGCTGGAGGAGGTCGGCGGGCTGCCCGGCATGGAGCACTTCTTCGTGATCGACGGGGGCGCGCTGGCGGTCGAGAACGCATTGAAAGTCGCCTTCGACTGGAAGGTCCGCCGCAATCTGGCCGCCGGTCGGGGGGAACTCGGCCACAGAATCATCCACTTCCGACAGTGTTTCCACGGCCGCAGCGGGTACACGCTTTCGCTGACCGATTCGCATGATCCGCGCAAGACGATGTACTTCCCCAAGTTCGATTGGCCCCGCGTGCTCAATCCGAAGATCAATTTCGCCCTCGCCGAGCCGGAACGCACGGCGGATGTGGTGCGCCGGGAAGCCGAGTCCCTGGCCGCGATCCACGCCGCGCTGGCAAAGTATCCGCATGACATTGCGGCCGTCATCATCGAGCCGATCCAGGGCGAAGGCGGAGACAATCATTTCCGCCCGGAATTCCTCCGCACGCTGCGAACCCTTTGTGACCAGCACGAAATGCTGCTGATCTTCGATGAGGTGCAGACAGGGTTCGGCATCACGGGGCGCATGTGGGCTTGTGAGCACTTCGGCCTGCAACCGGATGTGCTGTGCTTCGGGAAGAAGATGCAGATTTGCGGGCTGATGGCCGGGCCCCGGGTGGACGAGGTGCCCGACAACGTCTTCCAGCTCGGCTCGCGCATCAGCTCGACATGGGGCGGCAGTCTCGTGGACATGGTCCGCGCGACGCAACTGCTCCGGATCGTGCAGGAGGAGGATCTTGTCAACCATGCGGCCGAGAGTGGCAGCTATCTGCTGGAACGGCTGCACGAGCTCGCTGCTCAACATGCCGCGGTGGCAGGGGTGCGTGGCCGTGGACTCATGTGCGCGTTTGACCTGCCTGACGGCGAGTATCGGAAGCGGGTCATCGACGCGTGCTTCGATCGCAAGATGCTGATTCTGCCATGCGGTGAGCGCACGCTGCGTTTCCGTCCGGTGCTCGATGTCGAGACCGCCGAGCTCGATCTCGGGATTCACATCCTCGATGAGGTGCTCCAAGCGCTATCCGCCTGAAGTGTTGTATTCATCCGGAGCCGGGGCGGTATCCGAAGAAGGGGGGGCCTGCACCCCCGGGACATACGCGCCGGGCAGGTGCGGCTGAGGATCGAACCCCAAGCCGGCGGCGGCGTAGCGCGCGGCGAACTCGGGCAGATTGCCTGCCGTCACGAGATGCGTGGGAATCGTGCGATTGGTACCGGCGGCCTCGGGCCGGAGAGTCAAGGCAACTGCAAGTTCGGCGACCACAGCGCCCACTTCCGTATCCAGCGGTCCGACCAGTGCGGCAGCCATGCCCGGCTGCTCGGGTGTGCCCAACTGGGCCCACAACACGGGAGCGGCCGAGAGCGTAGCAAAGCGGAAGCCCGTGTTGATCTCACGAAGCTCGCGCAGCCATCCGGGCGGGGCGTGCAACCACGGGGCCGGATCGAGTGTCACAAGAACACCGCAATGCCGGAACAGGTCGAGGGCCTCCGCGATCACCTGCATCTGGGCCTCGATACTGTCGCCCGCGTGAAACTCGCGCAACAGTGTGAGTGTGGCCGACCGCTCGGCCGATCGAAACCTACGGTGGGCCTGCGTGGCGACGGGGCTGACACCTTCACTGTGTACGAGCACGTAACTGCGGCGCTCACCGGCGATCTCCGCCAGCGCGGCACCGAGTTGTTCGGCGGCCAGAGCGACTTCAATCTGCACATGCCGCGTGGCTCGGGGGTCAGGTGCTTCCGGCCCAAAGGTTACGGTGAGGGCGCCGCCTTCCTGCAGTCGCCGCAGGGCATCGTCTGCGCTGGTTGCGTTCTCGACGTACAGGCAGATCACCGCCGGTTGGCGGCGGATGGCGGCGTCGACCGCCACAGCAAAGTCATCAGCCGCCGGTCCGGCAGGGCTTAGAAATTCGGCGTGGAGCAGGGGGGCCCGCTCCAAGGCCGCCCGGGCGCCGGCGTGGATGCCCGCTGCTTGTGCATGGCCCGAATAAGGTCCTATAAATACAATCTTGGAGCCCCTTTGCTGAGAGAAAGAGGGCTCTTTCCGGTCACAGGCCGCAGTGGTGAGGAATGTCAGCAATCCACAGACGAGCCATCGGTGCCAATGCGGCGTAATAACCCCGCAATTGTGCTTGGGGTGGTTGGGCTGCCGGTGGGCGTAGATCATTGAGTCTCCGTGCCACCCCGATTTGCCGATGGCGGTATAATAACGCAGGAGTGTCGCGAGGGAATTCTCGCGCCCAGTCAGCGATTCGGAGGCAGGCGATGCGCGCAGCACTTCTGACGAGCTTGTTGTTCAGCGGTCTGATGGTCGTGCCCGTGGCGTGGTCGCAGACGTCAACGACTACCAACAGTACGACAACCAATTCGACTACTGACAAGGCCGACCCCGCGACAGGTACGCCGTCCGAAAACGTTGGTGGTGGCCGCATCTCCGCGCGGGCACCAGGCACGTGGGTACGAAATGCCCTGAATCGCCACAGCGAGTTGCACGCGGACCGACTGGGCAGCGCGCGCAACGGCGAGGCCAGTCAGGAATCCCAGCAGCGCTTCGGGACAGGGAGTGGGACGGGCACTACCACCTCCGGTTCAGGGCTCGATCTCCTGAGTCTCGCGTCAAACTTTCTCAGTGGCGGCGGGTTGCAGTCCCTGACCGGTACGGGCGGTCTCGGCAGTCTGCTCGGCTCTCTCACCGGCACCGGCAGCACGCAGACAGGCACCGCGCAAAGCGGTAGCACAATCGACCCGACGACCGGACTCGACACCAGCGGCATGACACCAGCCGAACTGGCGGCGTTTCAGGAACTGCTGCGCCTGCAGCAATCCCAGGGCAGTTCGCAAAGCACGCTGAAGACGATCAACACCACCGGCACGGTGGAGACCAAGGTTGCTGACCGCGCGCAGACCACCCAGCAGCAGACTGAAACACCTTTCCGCATTCGCTGGTCGAATGCGATGCTACAGACGCTCTTCACCTCGTTGGCGGTCGGCTTGCAATCCAATGCCTTCATCGAGGTGCTCAAGGACGCGCTGCGTCCGATCATGTTGCCGCCGGCCAATACGGATAACACCAATGGCACGGACAACGGCGGCACGGGTGGCAATGGGAACAACGGTGGCTCGAACGGCGGGGGCAATGGCGGCGGGATCGAGGACCTTCCTCCGACCAACCCGGGCAATAACGATGGTGGTTCGACGTTATAGCCAACGTGCCCCAGTGCAAGAAGAGTGCGCGAATCTGGCCACATCCCGGATGCCCCATGGCACTGTGATGGGCAGCACATCTGAAGTGTTCGTTCGTACGGCCTGACATTTCCGGCCGGTCGACAAATCCGAGTTGCGGGCGTTGCCTTCGCTGGACTATGCGTGCGCGCAGCCCGATGGATGGAATGTGGCCGGATGGGGCCGTGGCCCAGTAGCCAACCAGGCGAGCCCCGCGCTGGCGCCTCCTAGTTTCGTAGTGCATCCGGCGCGCTCCTGCGAGGTGTCCCATGCTTGACATGTCTGTGGGAACCGTGAAACTGCGGCGGGTGGCGACTACGGTGCTCGTGGTGACGCTGCTTGGTGCCGCGGGGGCCTGCATCCTTGGGGTCGTGGAATGGATCGGCCATGGTAACCGGGGACTGGGCCTGGCGCTGGCGGGCAGCGGTCTCGCATGTCTGCTGTTGGGGGTGCTGCTGTATTGCCAGTTGCTGCTGATCCTCAAGTTTGTGAGCTACTGCTACCGCGCCTATGACACGCTGTTGGAGTCCACTGACCTGCTGCGGCGGCAGGAGACCCATGTGCGGCTGATTGCCGACAACAGTTCGCTCTCGGACTGGGCCAAACGGCTGGTCTACCGCGAAAAGGATTATGAGTTCGTCCGCGATACGATCCAGAGTGCGCTTGTGCGCCAGGATTGGGAACTTGCCGAGCATCTGATTCGCGATCTGGGCGAGGAGCTCGGCTACCGCGATGAGGCGGCCTATCTCGACGAACGGCTGGAGGAGGCCCGCCGGTCTACGACCGAAGAACGGGTGGCAGCGGCTGTGCATCGCTTTCGCACGTTGTGTGGAGAGCGGAAATGGAGCCAGGCACAGGCAGAATTTGAGCGCATGGCGCGGCTGTTCCCGGACAGTAGCGCCATTGCCGATCTACCGCAGGAGCTGGAGGAGTGGCGCAGCGAGGTGAAGCAGCAATTACTCCGTGAATATGACGAAGCCGTCCGCCACCATGACATTGACCGTGCTCACGCTCTGCTCTACCAGCTCGACCAGTACCTGGTGGCGCAGGAGGCCGAAGCCCTGAAGGAATCGGCCCGCGGGGTGTTCAAGGCCCGCTTGGAGCGACTGAAGACCCAGTTTACAATGGCGGTTTCGTACCGCCAGTTGCCCCGCGCGATCGACACCGGGCAGCAGTTGGTGCGCGAGTTCCCTAACAGCGGCTACGCCCAAGAGATTTCCAAGCTGCTTCCGATTCTCCGGGAGCGCGCCAAACGACAGAGCGGACATGCCACAATCGCCACTTCAGGGGTCGTCGGTTCATGAGGCCTTCGAGCATCATTTCGCCCGGCCCCCCAGCGTGCTGGCCCGCGCCCCGGGGCGCGTGAACCTGATCGGAGAGCACACCGACTACAACGAGGGCTTCGTGCTCCCCATGGCCCTCGAGCAGAACACTTGGGTGGCGGTAGCCCCGCGTAGGGACGACCGGCTCCGTGTGGTCGCCATGAATATGGCCGGCGCCTGTGCGGAGTGGCCGCGGGATGCCTGGCAACGCGAAACCCTCCCGACCTGGACAGCGTACATCGCTGGAGTCGCCGTGCATCTGCAACGGCGGGGCGCCGTGGTGCCGGGGGTGGATGTACTGATTGCGAGCGATGTGCCGGTCGGGGGCGGTCTGTCGAGTTCCGCCGCGCTGGAGGTGGCCACCGCACTGGCACTGGGTGCGCTCGCTGAGGCCATCCCGGAGGGGACGGACCTGGCGGATCTGGCCCGGGCTGTGGAGCACGAGTTCGCGGGTGTACCGTGCGGGATCATGGACCAATACGTCAGTGTTCTTGCACAAGCCGACCACGCCTTCCTGCTGGACTGCCGCAGCCGCACATGGGAGCACATTCCACTGCGACTGGGAAGTGCCGTTGTCCTGGTGATCAATTCTGGTGTTCGCCACTCACTTGCGGCCGGAGAATACGCGCTCCGACAGACGCAGTGTCGCGCGGCGGTCAGCTATTTCCAGCGCCTTGATCCCAAGATTCGTGCTCTGCGCGACGTATCTGTGGGCTTGGTGCCCGCGCATGTGGAAGCACTGCCGCCGGAGGTCTTCCGGCGGGCGCGCCACGTCACCACCGAGGATGTCCGGACCCAGGCCGCGGCCCGCGCGTTGCAGGCCGGGGACCTCATCACCCTCGGCCGGCTGATGGTCGCGTCGCACGAATCCCTGCGGGATGACTACGAAGTTTCGTGTGATGAACTCGACCGGCTCGTAGCGATTGCGCGGGCCGTGCCGGGGGTCTATGGCGCACGCCTGACCGGGGGCGGCTTCGGTGGCTGCATTGTCGTGATTGCGGAAGAAGCGGCGCTTCCCGCGATTGAATCCGCAGTTCGCACGCAGTACGACGCGGCGGGTTTCGGCCCGGCTCATCTTACACCAACCCGCCCCGGCCCGGGCGCTGCGCTGGTGCACTGCGATTGAGGAACTGCGCATGACCCTGTCGGAAGTGCTGAGCCATCTGATTGCGCGCCGCGACCTGACCTTGACCCAGGCGCGCGAGTTGTTCGAAGCCCTCATGAACGGTGCGCTGGACGAGCCCGGCATGGCGGCCATCCTGGCGGCACTCGCCACCAAGGGAGAGGCCGTCGCCGAGATCGTGGGCGCCGCCGAAGCGATGCGCGCGCGCGTGACTCCGGTCCGCGTGCCAGCCGGTGTGCCGGCGATCGACACATGCGGTACGGGTGGCGACGGCCAGCCGGTCTTCAACGTCTCCTCCACGGTCGCGATCGTGGCCGCCGCCGCCGGAGCCGTCGTCGCAAAGCATGGCAATCGCAGCAACGCGCGACCGAGCGGATCGGCGGAGGGCTTGGCCGCGCTGGGTGTGCAGGTGGAGGCGGAGGTCCCCGTCCTGGAGCGCTGCCTCGCCGAGGCCGGGGTGGCGTTCCTGTATGCGTTGAAATTACATCCGGCGATGAAGGCGGCCGCCCCGGTGCGACGTGCCCTTGGCGTGCGGACGATCTTCAATCTCGTGGGCCCCCTGACGAACCCGGCCGGAGTGCGGCGACAACTGCTGGGTGTGAATCGTCCGGAACTCGTGGAAACGATGATCGGCGCACTGCGAAACCTGGGTGCGGAGCGGGCCATGGTCGTGCATGGGCTCGACGGACTCTGTGACCTGAGCTTGTCCGGTCCGAGTCTCGTAGGACGCTGGGATGGGCACCAGGTACGGGTTGAAACCGTGGACGGTAGCGTCATCGCGGCACCACCGATTGCGACCGAGGAACTGTACGTTGCATCGGCCGACGAGAGTGCAGCGCGGATCCGGGCTGTGTTGGCGGGGATGCCGGGGCCGGCGCGAGAAATGGTAGTCTTCAACACGGCTGCGGCGTTGTGGGTGGCGGGACTCGCCGAGGGCTGGGATGATGGCGCAGCTCAGGCACGGGCGGCGATCGATGCGGGCGCAGCGCAGGCCACGCTGGAACGCTGGATTCGGGTCTCGCACGGGACTTAGCGGTTTGACAGGCACGGGGGAATCGCTATAATTGATGGGCTCGGATAGCTGTTTCAAGTTCCAGCGCCACAAGGGATTAGGTGTGGCGAGGACTAGCCCGTGCGGGCTGTCGGGAGCGTGGCGGTGGCCAAGAAGACCACGAAGAAAGTGGGTCCAGCGGCAGGCGCGAAGGGCGGCAAGAGCGCGAAGCGCTCGGGAGCGCCGGGTGCCACTCCTGCGAAACGCAGCAGCCCTGCCCGCCCCAAGGCCGTCAAAGCCAAGACTCCTGCAAAAGCAGCTCCTGCCAAAACGAAAAGTAGCCCGGCCCGCGCTAAGGCGGCGAAAAAGGCCGTGAAGCCCAAGCTCACGGCCAAGCCCCACGCTTCCCCGGGAACCCAAAGCAAGGCCGCCAAGGCAGTTGCCCCCAAAGCCGCCGCCAAGCGCGTGGCCAAACCGAAGCCGGCTCCGAACAAACTCCGCGCATCGCGGGAAGCAATTCCTCCGAAGAAGATCCTTCCGCCGCCGGTGCCCCACCTCGATGAGGAGGCCGATGGCGATGAAGAAATCGTACTCGCCGCGCCGGTTGAATCGCCCCTGACGAGTCGCGAGCGCGAGCAGTTCCGCCAAATGCTGCTCGAGAAGCGCGCGGAAATTCTGGGGAACGTCACTACGCTGCATCGCGAAGCCGTCAACAAGGATCGCGCGGATGCTGCCGGGGACGTTTCCGCGATGCCGATTCACATGGCCGACATCGGCTCGGACAACTACGAGCTCGAGTTCACCCTGGGGCTGATCGAAGGGGAACGCGCGATCCTCCGCGAGATCGAAGAGGCCATCGAGCGCCTCGACAAGGGAACATACGGCGTGTGTCTCGCGACCGGAAAGCCGATCGGCCGAGCGCGGCTGAAGGCCAAGCCGTGGGCGAAATACTGCTACGAATACACCTTGGCCCAGGAAAAGGGCCAGATCCGCAGGTTCTAGTTTCTTGGCTGATCCCACTTCGACGATCCCGCCGCAGGCACCGGAGGGTGGCGCCGCAGGTTCTGCGAGAGCCGCCCAATCCACAGCCGGTGCGTCCACCTTGGAAGGTAGTGCGATTCGACACCCGGGGGCGCATGTGGTCCTGTGGCTGGTCGCGGTGGTCGGCTTGGCAACCGATCTGATTTCGAAGGAGTGGGCGTTTCACACGCTGCGGCAGGGCGGTGACGAGGTTGTGATCCCACACCTGCTGGAGTGGCATACGACTTTTAATCCCGGCGCGCTCTTCGGGATCGGCCAAGGTCAGACGGAACTCTTCCTGGTCGCGTCCGGGCTGGCGCTGCTGCTCGTGCTCTGGATGTTCTGGCAGAGCGGCCCGCGGCAATGGCTCGTGCATATTGCACTCGGCGCGATCGTTGCGGGGGCGCTCGGCAACTTCTATGACCGCGTCTTCGTACGTCTTGTGCCCCAGGTCGTACTGACGGCCAACGGTCCCATGCCACTGTATTTCGAGGTCCGCGCGGAGCCGGAGAATGGGGTGCTCGTGCTGACGGAGTATCCCGCCACGGCCGAGTCACTCGTACGGCATGTGTCGCTGGAGCGGCAGGACGAACTTCCGCGGCCGGTGGGCTACGTGCGTGACTTCATCAAGATCCCCACGCGCTGGTTCGGGGGCCGCGAATTATGGCCATGGGTTTTCAACGTAGCGGACATGCTGCTGGTGGGAGGCGTCAGCGTGCTGGCGCTGCGGATGCTGCTGGAGCGAAAAGAGCAACCGGTGGTGCGGGCGGGCGCGCCTGGTGTACTGTTGAGTCGCGATCCCGAGCCGGGGGACCACGCTGGGCCGGAACGGGAATCATCTTGACCGCCAGGGACGTGCGGCCTATGGTGGTACCTTGCTGGATACGCCGGGGCGTGGCGCAGTCTGGTTAGCGCGTCTGCATGGGGTGCAGAAGGTCGCAGGTTCGAATCCTGTCGCCCCGACTTTTGCTCAAAACGAGCCCTCCGGCCAGCAGGTCGAAGGGCTTTCTCTTTTGTATACAAAGAGTTACGTCGCTCAGAGTGCGGTTCAAACTCACCGCGTCGAGGATCTCGCGCCGCGTGGCGTAGTTTGAACCGCGCCAGAGATCGATCGCGCGCTGGGCGAAATCGAAGAGGGCCATGGCCCGGTTGATGGCCCCCTTGTCCAGCCGCGTGACCCCCTCCAGGGCCTCGGTCACCCGGGCCATGTCACCCTTCAGGTCGTCGGATTTGGCCCGCAACGTGGCCTCGTCGATCGTGCCGGCGAGGTACGCATTGAGCAGCCGGTCCTGCATGTTCTGGACTTCGCTCAGCCGCTTCGTGAGCTGCGCGGTCTGCTGCGCCTGGTGCGACGCGAGGTCCGCGAGGATCAGGGTGAGCGTCTTGCAGATCAGGTCGCGAACGCCGCCGGGGCCGATGCGCAGCGTCGCGAGATCGGCCAGGATGGCCTCTTCGACGTCGGTCTCACGCCAGCGGAGCCGCGGATGGCCCGGCGGCGGGGCGTTGTTGGCGCAGCGATAGTAGACGTGCTCGTTGACGCCGCCGTCCTTCAGACCATTCACCACTAGCGCAACCAGTACGGCGGCATGAATGCGCAGGGATGGCCACGGCCACAATGAGGTCACTTAACTGCACGGCATCGCACATTTCAGAATGTGGCAGTAAGTGCTGCAGGGGGGAGGATTTGTGATAGTGGGCGCGGCTGGATTCGAACCAGCGTAGGCATACGCCAACGGGTTTACAGCCCGTCTCCTTTGGCCACTCGGACACACGCCCGTAACAGCTCCGAATCGGCCGGTGGCTGACTCGGGCCGCCGGCGGTGCCACCGTAAGGCGCGGCGGCACAGCGAACGACGAATAGTAGCTATTTCACCCCTGGGCTGCAAGGCGGAGAGCGGCAGCGGGCGCACCGCGGGACGTGAAGCAGCGGGCACCGTCGAGGTCAAGAAAACCGACGCGATCAGCGGCGGCGGCGGAGTTCGCGGTCGATGTCGCGGCGCTCGTCCCGCTGGCGGATCGTATCGCGCTTGTCGCCATGAGTCTTGCCGCGGGCAAGGGCGAGCTCGATCTTGAGCGTGCCGCGCTCGTTGAAGTACATTTCGACCGGGACGATGGTCAGACTCTTCTGCGTAACCTTGGCAGCCCATTTGCGTAATTCGCGGCGGTGGAGCAGGAGCTTGCGGGGCCGGGTCGGGTCGTGTTGAAAAGAAGGCCCGGCATGGGTGTACGGCTGTATATTGCAGCCGATGAGATAAAGTTCAATCCCGCGGAAGTGGGCGTAGGCCTCTTCGAGTGAAGCCCGGCCGGCGCGGACGCTCTTCACTTCGGTGCCGAGCAGTGCGATCCCGGCCTCGATGGTTTCAAGCAGGTCGAAATTATATCGGACCTTGCGATTGAGGATCCGAGGTGGTGGTGGACGGTCAGCCATAGGGAAGGTAAATTTAGAGAGCGGCGGTCCTTGCTGCAACTGTCCGGGGTGCTGTTGGTACAAGGTGGTGGCGTTTGGAATTCGAAGCGCATGAGTTGGCGAGCCCGATGGCCAGGACCGACGAAACGCGGCTGGTGCAGCGCGCCAAGCGTGGAAACGCGGACGCCTTCCGGCAATTGGTGGAGGCGTACAAGGACCGCCTTTTCTCGTTTGTCTGGCGGATCATCCGCAACCACCACGAGGCCGAGGACATCTGCCAGGCGGCGTTCGTGAAGGCCTACGAAGCACTTCGGAGCTATGACGCGAAGTACGCCTTCAGTACGTGGCTTTTCACGATCGCGTATCGCCTGTGCCTGAATCACCTGCGGAAGCGCAAGACGGTCGGCACCGAAATCGACTTTGCCCGTGTGGACGGGCGGGCAGAGGATGTGGCCAGCACCGTGGCGAACACGGAAGAGGCCCGGCGGATGCGCCAGGTCATCTGGGCGGCCGTGGGCGAATTGAAGCCCCAGCAACGCGCCGCGGTGGTGCTTTTCTACCGCGAGGGCCATAGCTGTGAAGACATCGGCTTGGCACTGGACATCCCGGCCGTGACCGTGAAGAGCCACCTGCATCGTGCCCGGGCCCGGCTGCGGGAGCTGCTGAATGAGGAATTGCTTGGCCACGCGGGTGTGATCCGGTTTCTCCAGGACGAGCGGCATGCGTGAGTGGAAGATATGAACTGCGTGGACTGTGAACAGCTATTCGACGCCTACCTGGACGGCCAGTTGGCTGGTTCGTTGCGGTTGGAGTTCGACGCGCACCGGCTGCGGTGTACACGCTGTCAGCAGCAGTTGGCGCTGTTGGAGTCGCTGGGCAGCGTTCTGGCGACTGACAGTGAAGTCCCGGTGCTGTCGGGAGACTTCACGGATCGCGTGATGGCCCACGTACAGCGGCCGCGCCGTTTCCTGCGGCTGCCGTTGCGGACGACGGTGGTTTCTGCGGCGATCGTGCAGGCGGCGGCGGTGCTGGGATTTGCGGTGCTGTGGAATCGTCCGGGTGGGTCACCGGCGCAGAGCGGGGCGGGGGCGTCGACACGGATCACGGATGTCGTATCCCTCGAGCAGGCCGTGGATCCGGAGTATCAGGCGATCCATGAGCTGATCGTGCGTGGTGTGGAAGAGTACGTGTACGACATGCACGCCGCGGGTCAGAAGGTCACGATGGACCTTGCCAATCTGGCGCGGTACCTGAACATTGCACTCCCGGAAGATGTTGCCCGTGAGACCACGCGCTTCTCGACAGCGGACCCGTGGCAGTTGCTATGGGGGCCGCTGCAGCCGCAGCAAGCCCCTGAGCCGGCACCGCCGACGGGTGGCGATCAACTCATCTCGCTTTGATTCAAGTTTTGTGGGCATGGTTGGCGGCGCAGCAAGACGCGCTGCGGCAGGCGCAGCGCGTCGGGTTGCGGACGGTGGTTCCTTGCTGATTGACAACATGCTACGTAGCCGTGGGGCCGTGACCGGCACATTCCGGCGGGAGTGCAACCACGGAGTGGCCGTGCTTCTGGGGGCGGTGTGTGCAGTGGGGCTTGGGGTGGGCGCAGTGCCGACATGGGGGCAGGGCGGTCTGGCCGACCGGGTGCCGGCGGATGTCGGGTTGTATATCGAATTGCGAAACGCGGCGGACCTGATCGCCCCGCTGGTGGAGCCGGAACTATGGCTGAGTGTTGCCGCCTTGGCGGGGCAGCCGGCGAAGCTGCCCGACACCGTGCAATGGCAGGAGCGGGTTCGTCAGACACTGGGCATGATGCCAGCGCAGGCCGTGCAGGTGCTGTTCGCGCGGGAGGCGGCCTTTGCGGCGGCGTCGCTGCGTGATACGCATGATGCCGTGATCCTATGCCGGCCGAGCGAGGCACCCCGCGACCTGGTGGCGCGCTGGAATGCCCAACCGTTACCGATGGCGGGACGGACGGCGGTATACCGGTTGCCCAACAACGTCGGCGTAGCGGTTCACGATGAACTCCTGGTGTTTGGGGATCTGGCAGCGCGGGGTTTGTTCGAACGCGTCGTAGCACGGCTGGATGGGGCCGAGGGGGTGGCGCTGGCGGATGACGAGGTCTTTCGCCGGTTGAGTGCGCGGGCGCCGCGGCGATCGGATGGCATGCTGTTTGCGCGCACGGGTGCGCTGGGTAGTCCGCTGGTCACCGTGGGTTCTGACCCGGCGGAGCCGAGCGGGGCTGACGCTGCGGCTGTCACGCAGCCCGCCACGGCACCTGGGGTGGCAGAGTCCGCCGCCACCGCGCCGGTGCCGGCCACGGGTACGCCGGCGTGGCCGGATGTGCCACGCATACTGCGTGGGTCGCGGCATTTCCTGCTGGCCCTGGAGCGCGATGGGGCGTTGCTGCGCATCAGTGCGGTCGGCGATGGGGTAGTGGGGGTGCGGCCGGCTGACCATGGGCTGCGCACAATCACGGCGAAGCTGCCTGAGCGTACCCTGTTGTCGTGGGCTGGACGACTGGACTTGGCGGCGCTCGCAGCGCGGGCGCTGGAATTGCCCGAGGGCAGCGTGCTGCGCGTGGCGTACGAAGTTCATCAACGTCCTGGCACGGTCGAGCGACTCACGGAGGCCCTGGACGCCTCGGTTTGCCTCGCTGTGGGCGTGGTGGCGCCGGGGGGACGTACGCTCGCGGCGCCGCCGGTGCCGGCGGTCGCGGCGATTCTGGGTACGCGTGACGCTGCGACGGCGGAACGGGCCTGGAGCGATCTCTTTCACCACTCACTGGCGGTTTACCGGTTGCTGGCACTGACACTGCCGAATTCTCCTTCCGTCCCCGATGTGGAAACCCTGGTATTTGATGACGTGCGGGTCGAACTGCTCAATCTGAGCTTTGTGTTGGGACCCACCCCGGATGCGACGGCGCTGGGAGAGTTGCACTTATGCTGGGCGATGCACGAGGGGGCGCTGATTGTCGCCTCACATGTGGACTGGTTGCGGCAGATCGTACGAGCGCGCCAGGGGCACGGCGCAACGCTTGCGCCTGTGCTGGAATTGGTACGTGGCGGCGCCGCAGGCCGAGAGGAAACCGTCATCACTGCGCAACTGGGACCGGTGGCGGATCTCGGTCAGATGTGGATCGAATGGCTGAACCGAGTGGCGCCAGCGGTATTGCACGAAAACTGGTGGCGGAACTACCAACCCGGGGGGGGCCAGGTTTCGCTCGGCGTGCAGGTCATCGTCGATGTTGAGCAGCGCCGCCTGCGCATACATTCGGTCCATCCCGGGGGACCGTCGGATGGCGTTCTACGGACCGGTGATGCGATTGTTGGGATCAATCGGGTGCGTTTCGCAACGGACGATCCGGTGCGGGAAGTGCGACGGGGCCTGGCGCTACGCCCCGATGCGCGGTGGGTCGATCTACTGGTTGAGCGCGAACGGCGCGTGCTGGCGCGGCGCGTGCGTCTGCCCTTTGTCGATCCGGTGGAAACGCTGCGGCGTCTGATTGCTGCGGGTTCGCTTCTTCAGCGGGTCGTTTACATCGACGACGTACCCGATGCATCTGGGAGTCGCGGTCAACTCACGCTCGAGATGCGACAGGGGGCGAAGCCACTGATCGACTTCGGGCAACTCGGAGTGGACCCGGGGGACGGTCAGCCCACGAAGGAATGAGGGCGGAATCTGACGTGCAGGAAGCTCCCGCGCGGCTGCGGACGACCCCCTCCGATCGGTTATACCGCAACGCGGCCGTGCTTAGGGAATGTAATAGCGTGTCAGGCGGGTGGACTTCTTGTTCATGATGACGAGGTTCACGTCATCACCGAGCGCCCGCAGGTCGATTTCCATCCGCTGTGTGGCGTCGGCCCAGTTCTCCGCACCGGTCCGGGTCATCGTTGCACAGCCCGTGAGGAGCGTTGCACCCGCGGCCAGAAGCCCGATCAGAAGCCAATTTCGCATAGGTCACCTCGTACTGCCGTGGGAGTCCGATGCACGCCTCGGCTCCGATGGAGGGGCCCACCGGCCACTCATGTGTTTAGTTTTGACTGAGCAAGGTGACCTGTCAACCGGCTGCGGAGCGACTCGTGGGTCGGGGGACGGGTGGGCTGCTACGACTGTGTAAGTTCCCACCCCGCGCACAGCTCGGTAAGCCGACGAGCATCAGGCCAAGCCACAACCGCCTGACGGGTGCGGTCGGGCATGTGCCCCAGCGCGATGCGGCAGGCCTCGGGCGGGATCAGTTCGGGCACGCGATCGGCCCACTCGATTGCAACCGCACCGAGCGGATCCTCCCGCAGGTCTTCGAAACCAAGTGCGACCAGTTCGTCGGCCCCACTGAGTCGGTAGGCGTCCAAGTGGTACAGCCGGAGTCGTCCGAGGTATTCGTGTACCAGGACATAAGTTGGACTTGCGATCGGCTCGTCGGACGGGACCCGAATGCCTGCGGCAACGCCCTTGATCAGGTGTGTCTTGCCGGAACCCAGCAGGCCGGTGAGGGCGAGGACGTCACCGGGTTGCAACAACTCACCGATGAGACGTCCCAGGCGCAGGGTGGCGCCGGGGTTGGGCAAGACCAAGCTCCATGCCTGATCCACGGTCACCGGAAATGCTCCCAGCCCATTTCAGCGACGGGTGTGGCGCGGCCATCGTGTTCGATGAGTTGGATGCCCTTCCCAGTCACGCACCGGCCGATGGGGAGTAGTCCCAGTGCTCGACAGGAATCTGAATCTGCAGTGGGAGGCAGGGCCAGCAGCAGTTCGAAGTCCTCGCCGTCGTGCAGGGCGTGTTCGCGCGGTGTTCGATGATCCTGTGCTGCGAGTGTGTGGGCATCTGCATGTAGGGCACAGTCGAGTTCGGTGGCCACCAATTCGGCGCCGCAGCCGGAAGCTTCGAGTAGTCGGCCGAGGTCGATGGCGAGGCCGTCGCTGATGTCCATCATGGCGGTCGGGTGCAGGTAGCGGGCGAGCTCAGCGGCCAGGGTGACACGCGGCTCGAAGGTGAGATGCCGACCCAGGATCGAGCCCCCGAGTGGGCCGCTGACCCAGAGCAGATCGCCGGGGCGCGCGCCATTGCGGCGCACGGGTGAAACATCGTCCCATGGGGTTGCGAAGACTGTGATGCTGATGACCGCGGGGTGGGTCCAACTGTTAGTGTCACCACCGACGATAGCACAGCCGAACTCGTGACCAAGGTCGGCGATTCCGCGGTGCAGATCGAGAAAGGACCCCGGGGGCAGGTCGCGCGGCAGGGCGACGGAGCAGAGGGCGGCGACGGGACGCACGGCCATGGCGGCACAATCGCTGAGGTTCACGGCGAGCGCCTTGCGACCGATGAGCTGCCAGGGGTGGATACGGGTGTCGAAGTCGACCCCATCCATCACGGTATCGACGGTGGCCAGGAGCATGGGCTGAGCACAGATCTGGGCCATATCGTCGCCAAAGGGGATCTCGGACGCCGTCTGGGCGGGTGTCCCTGAATAGAGGAGGTCGCGGAGGGCTTGGACGAGGGCCCGCTCGCCAGGCATGTGCGCGCCGGGCGGTGGGATCATGGCACGATCTGTGGAGGACTCGGTCACAGGCAGCTCGGTCGGGGCAGGCGGGTGCCGTCAGTCGCGGAACCGTTGTGCGATTTTGGTTGCATGCGGAGCAAACACCGCAATAATGATATACGAAGCTATCCCAGGTCCGCATCCGGATCTGGAGGTGGCGTGTTTCACGAAGAATCAGCAGTTCGATGCGACAGGTGCAACGATGAAATGGATGCTCTGGGGCGGCGGGCGGATGGCCTTGGTTGTGGCACTGATGCTGTGCATGCCGATGGTGGTATTTGCCCAGAGCAAGGAAGGGGACTACCGCATCCGCCTGCATAGCGGTCGGATTGTCGAGGGGAACGTCACAGAACGCCAGGACGGCACGCTCGAAGTGACCACGAAGCATGGCATCATGGTCATTGTGAAGGCGAACGAGATCGCGGAACTGGTGCCGCTGGGCCAGGTCCACCGGCCGGATCGGACCGTCGTGACCCGTGACCCGGCGGGCGCGTCAACGGGTGCGGCGGAGCGGGCGCGTGCGATTACCGACGAGGAGATCGAAGAGATTCTCTCCGGCATCGTTGCGCTGGTGGACGAGAGTGAGGGGGCGCGCGACCCGCGCGACCTGCTGGCGCCGTTGCCGGTCGATGAAGATTCGGTCCGCGACATGATGCTGAAGGCGGGTTATACGTGGAAAGAAGGCGTTCCAATCGAGCAGCAGGATAACCTGCTCGTGAATGAGTACTACGTGATGCTGTACACCGGGGCACGGGATTCGGCGCGGCAGCTCCTGGGGCGGCTGAACACGGTGTGGCGCTGGAACGCGCGGTACATGTCGATGCTGGAACTGCCGGTGCACCAGCCGGAGTCGAAGCTGGAAATCTACTTCTTCGGCACCTACAAGGAGTTTGAGTCGTACTCGATGTCGCGCGGCAGCCCGGTTTCGCCGGGTGTCCTGGGTTACTACAACCCCGAATGGAACCGTTCGCACTTTTACGATCTGATGACGTGGCCATTCATCGCCCCGCTTGTGGAGCAATTCAAGAATCCACAGATTCCGTGGCGCGAGCGACAGTATGTGCAGAACCGCATTCGGCGCTACGTCGAGTACGGCAACCAGGGCACCGTCCAGCACGAGATCGGTCATCACATTCACTTCAATATCGGCCTGTTCCCCCGGGACGGTCTGAAGCGCGAAGCGAGCATCCCGATCTGGCTGGTCGAAGGCACAACCATGATGTTCGAGGTGCCGCCGGGCGGTGGCGGGGCCAGTCTCGGGGCGATGAATCACGAGCGGCTGTTCCAGTTGCGGCAGATGTTTGGTTGGGAGCCCCTGACCCCCGAAATGTGGAAGTTGTTCCTGATCGACAACGCGTATTGGCGCGGTGCCGGTGGCTGGGGTGAAGGAGCGTCGTACCCGCTCGGCTGGATCATGGTGTACTACCTCTACCGGGAGCACCGTCCGCAACTCGCGAAGTATGTGCAGCGCGTTTTTGGCCGCGAAGAGGCAATGACCAAGACGGAGCTCGAAGCGGAGTTGGCCGAGTGCTTCGGCGTGCTGGATAAGAAGTGGTTTGACCGCTTCTACATTTTCATCGACCGGCTCGAGCTCAAGCCCTCGCTGGTCGGGCCGACCGACGAGGATGCGGCGCGGCAGCAGAACCTGGAACGGCGCTCGGCGGGTGGCGGACGGCGCGCTTCGCGCGGTTAACACCGTTCGAGCGTCCCACACGATGCGCCGTACCCTGCGGGGTATGCCGGACCGCGGGGGCACCGGGTGTCTGCCGGGCCGATCGGGCGTAGGATAGGGGGGATGGGCACGGCGCGACGATTCGTGGCACTGCTGCTGACGGGGTCTGCCGCACGCGCGCGGTGGCGGTTTTACATCCGGTCGACCTGGCGGCCTTTGCACGCGCTGGTTTTCCTGCTGCCATGGGTGCTGCTCTATGAAGTGACGGCCGGGCAGATGATGGGCGGAGCAACGGGGACACTGCTAGCGCACACACTGGTGAACCGGGTGCTGGCCTGGGTGGGGCTGGTGGGGGCGTGGCTGCCGGCGGCAGTGCTGGTCGCAGTGCTGCTGTGTGAGCACATCGTGCGGGGAGATCGATGGCAGGTGCGGTGGTGGGCGCTGCCGTGGATGGCGCTCGAGAGTGCGCTGCTGGCGGTGCCGCTCCTGGCGTGGAGCGCACTGCTGGGGCCCGGGTCAGAAAGCAGTCTGACGGTGTGGTCGGCGCGGCTCGTGCAGGGTCTCGGGGCGGCACTCTACGAGGAATTCGTATTCCGGTTGCTGCTGCTGACGTTCCTGGCGTGGTTGCTGTTGCAGGTCGTAGGGTTGCCAAGGCAGGTAGCGCTGATGGGCGCGGTGGGTTTGGGAGCACTGGTCTTCGCGTGGTGCCACTTCGATCCGATAGGGGTGGACGTATTCACTTGGCGTGCGTTCTGGTTCCGGCTGGTAGCGGGGGTGTATTTCGGCTGGCTGTATGCGGTGCGCGGGTTGGGTATCGCAGCCGGGGCGCACGCGGTGTATAACGCACTGGTGGTCACGATGTGGGTGCCGGGAGGATAAGCGATCATGCCGGGTAAGGTGCTGCCGGGGTCCAGGCAGGAGTGGCTTTGCTTACCGGGATCGCGGTCAACAGCGGCGGGGCGGGCTGTCCATTCCGCCGGGTCGATGTTGCGGGTCATCGGTGGAGGTGCGTGAGGATGGTCATCAAATCCGCCGGAAGTGACGATGCGCCGGCCGTACGGCTGAAGAGGTTCTTCCTGAAGGGCCTTGTCTGGTCGCTGGCAAGTTGTGCGCTGCTGGCAGTTTTCCTGCTGCTGCTGGGTGAATTCAACGACTTCACCGGGCGGGTGCTGGGCACGCTCCTTGCGCTCGCGGTACATAGCGGGCTCGCGTTGGCGTGTGCCGCCGGGCTGGAGCGGAATCTCTGGCCGGCGCTGAATCGTCTTGCGTTGGGCTTGTTCGCTGCGGCATTTGCGCTTTACATCGGATGTCTGTGGTGGCCGTATGCCAGTTGGGAGCGGTCGTTTCAGGCGGCCGGCACGACACTGCTCCTGGTAGCGGCGTACATCGTAGCGATCCCTGGGGCGACGCTGGTCGACCAGGGGCGCGACCGCCAGCTTGGGGTAGCAGCGCTGGTGGCGGCGGGCTTGGCGGCGGCGTTGTCGATCACGTGCATCTGGGGTGAGGACGTCGATGCGATCTGGTTTGCGAAACTGACGGCGATCGTGTGCCTGACCGCGTTCACGCTGGCTGAAACCTGCCTGCTGGTACGCGTGCCGCACGGCGGCTTGACGGGGGTGTTGCGGATTGCGACCGGTGCGGCGGCGTGGCTGCTGCTCGGATTCATTGCGCTCATGATCGTGACGGAGACGGTCGAGGAGCTGCCGTTTCGCATCGCGGGTTCGCTCGGGGTGATCAATGCGACCGGCGCGATTGCGTTGCTCATCCTGCTGCGGTTGCGGCGGGTTGAGCGTGGCGACCAGTTGGCGACGGTGCCTGCGG
Source organism: Phycisphaerales bacterium (assembly GCA_016716475.1). Taxonomy (NCBI): domain Bacteria; kingdom Pseudomonadati; phylum Planctomycetota; class Phycisphaerae; order Phycisphaerales; species Phycisphaerales bacterium. The sequence goes on along the minus strand of JADJWG010000001.1, from coordinate 325,254 downwards.
AACTGGACTTGATCTGCCCACGCTGCACGGCACCGCAGCACGTCAGCACGGGCGACAGCCGCTGCAGCGCCTGTGGCCTTGGCTTCCGCATCGAGGTGGAGGAGCCACGCTGCCGGAAGTGCGATTACCTGCTATGGAAGTTGCCGGAGCGTCGTTGCCCGGAGTGCGGTACGGAGTTCTGAAGGGGTGCGGTCCGCAGCGTTGTTACCAGCCCGTTGCGCCGGGACGGCCGTGGCGCGCCCATACTCGACCCGGCCGGGCACAAGGAAGGAGCCCCCGTATGAGTCGCCCCACTCACCACACGCCTCGCAGGCATTGTCGCGCCTCCTATACCGCTCGAATCGGCGCCATGGCGCTGGTCGCGGCTTGGGCGGCCGGTGGGAACGGTGAACCGCCTGCAACACAACCGGTCATTGCACCGGCGGCGCTCGTGGCATGGAGTGGCCCCCAGTGCAACGTCACGGAGCGCGCCACGCTGCGGATCGATGCCCACGACGCGTGGGTAGCGCTCTGGCGCCGTGCCCTGCCCGATACCAGCCCGCGGGATCACCTGGAACACCCACTCGTGCCGGAAGTGGACTTTGGCCGGTGCACGGTGCTGGCGTGTTTCGACGGGGCCGGCTGGAACGCGAACGGTCTTGTGCTGGTGAGTGTCGAGGAACTGGAGGCCGTGGTACGCGTGCGGATTGACAAGCGGTCCTACCAGACGTCGGGGATGGGGCCGGGCGGCGGCCGCGTGCCGGTGACCCCGTACGGCCTTTTCGTCGTGCCGAAACTGCCGCGGGATGGGCGGCCGGTGGTGGTGGAGCAGAACGTTCAGAACCTGATCGGCGGGCCGGCGGTGTGGCGCGAGCGGGCGCGCCTGTAAGTGCGAGCTGGAGTTGTGCTTGTCAGCGCGGGGCGGGGGGTCTACGCTGGGAGTGTGGCCGGCATGCGGGCCGCGCCCGTGCGGGCGGCGGTGGCCGGTTGCTGGGAGTGTCCGTGCGCCTGGTGGGCACCGCGGCCTTCAAAGCCGTTGAGGGGTCGCACCCGCGATCCCTGGTGGGTTCGATTCCCATCCACTCCCGTGCGGGCCGATTGACACTGCCATAGTGAGCCGGCGGACTGCCTGTGTCTGGGCCGCCGATCACGCCGGGCGCGGGAGCCAGGGACTGACGACCGCGAGTGCGGCCATCAGGACGGCGAGGCCAATCGCTGAGATCAAGGTCCCTACCAGCACCATGTCGCGCGTGGAGACCGTGCGCGTGGCGAAGGCGATGGCGTTGGGTGGCGTGCTGATAGGCAGACTCATCGCGAGGGTGCAGCCCAGCGCCACGGCGACGGCGCCGAGTTGTGGCGACAGCATGGTGATTGAAGTTGCAATCGGGATGAGCAGGTTGGCGGCCGAGGTGTTGCTCATGAAGTTCGACAGCACCAGCGCGACGCCGCACAGCAGCAGCAGGACGAGGAAGATCGGCAGCAGGTGGAAGGGAATCTGCTCGACGAGCACGCGGGAGAGACCGGATTCGTGCATGGCGACGCCGAGGGTCAGGCCGCCGGCGACCAGGATGATGACGTCCCAATCCAGCTTCTTGAGATCCTCACGGTTGATGATGTTGAAGGCGGGGAACACCGCGACAGGCAGCAGCGCGACGACCGCGGCCGGGATGCCGTGCAGCGGCTGCGTGAGCCAGAGCAGGATCGTGGCGGTGAAGGTGGTCACCACAATCGCGAGAGCCGGGGTCACTTCAAGCGTGGCGGGGAAAGTGATCTCGACGGCTATGGCACCCGGACGGAAGATCAGCAGCAGGGTGCCCCAGAGCAGCAGCAGCAGGATCGCCGCGAGGGGGAAGCCGAACAGCATCCACCCCAGGAAGGTGATGGTGTACTCCGGGCCGAGTTGCTGGAGCACACTGGCCGCGACGGCGTTCGGCGGCGTGCCGATCAGGGTGCCCATGCCCCCGATGTTGGCGGCGAAAGGTACCGCGAGCACGAGCATCTTGCGCACCGGTGACTCACGTTCGAGATGTCCGAGCAGCGGCGCGACGATGGCGAGCATCATCGCGGCCGTGGCCGTGTTCGACATGAACATCGAGAACAGACCGGTCGTGAGGATGACACCCAGCAGGAGGGAGGCGGGGCGCGTGCCGAACGGGGTGATGAAGGCGCGCGCGAGACGGATATCGAACCCGTGTTTCGTGGCCGCCTGCGCGAGGATGAAGCCGCCGAAGAAGAGCACCAGGACGGGGCTCGCGACGGGGTTGATGAAGTTCTGCCAGGTGGGAACTTGCCCCTCCCCCGGATCCGCCGGGCTGCCGAGCAGGTAGACGGACAGCACGATCACCACGATGGACGTGGCGAATGCGGGGATCAACTCCGTGACCCACAGAGTGGCCGCTGCTACAAAGATCACGAAGCATGTGCGTGCCGCCGCAGCGTCCAGACCGGGAATCGGCAGAAACACGGCCAGCGTGGTCAGCGCGATGCAGAGCGCTGCACGCAGTGCGACGCCCCAGCTCAGATCGATGACGACACTGCGCCGGGTGAACTTGACGCTTACGGTCCGCATGGCACCAATCCTCGCGCGGATCGCGGTGGCACAAGTTCCCGGTCCCGACCGCGAAAACACCGGACAATACCGCGGCCCGGCCCGGCTGCAAGCGGTGGACGGCCGGGTGCGGATCAGGTGTGCATGCCGCAGCGCGGCCGGTGCACGGGTCGCCCCGGCGTGTGTGGACGAGGGCGGTGTGACGCGCCGTGGGCGGACTGGACTATATACCCTATGGGGGTATAATCCGGAGGAGGCCGAGATGGATGTGATGATGAATGCCAATTTGGTGATCGAAGGGATGTCGTGTGAGCACTGTGTGCGACAGGTGACCAGGACGCTCGAGGCGGTCCCGCAGGTCGTGGTGCGCAACGTGCGAGTTGGGAATGCGGAGATCGGCGTGCCGGATGAACGTACGGCTACGTTGGCCGCCGAAGCGGTTGCCACGGCGGGCTATCCGGCCCACGTGGTGGCGCGGGACTGAGTCGTGCGCGGTTTTGAAAGTCACGAGTGCCAGGAGTTCGAGATGCCCCCGAAAGAAACGCAGGCGGCCCTTTCTGTGCCCGCGTGCGGCTGTGCGATCGCGGAGGGGGCGGGGGGGGCGCGCAAGGCCGTCGGCGTCGATCCGGGCATCAAGGCCGCGAACCTCGTGCGCCTGCGGCGGGCCGAGGGACAGGTCCGCGGCATCATCCGGATGATCGAGGAGGATCGCTACTGTGCCGACATCATCACCCAGGTGACGGCCGTGCGCGCCTCGTTGCACGCAGTTGCCCAAGGGCTGCTACAAAACCACGTACGGCATTGTGCGCATGCGGCGCTGAAGAAGGGTCCGGACGAGGCCGCGGCGATGACGGCGGAGCTACTAGCGCTGCTGGCGCGTATGGCGCGCTGAATTGCAGAACGAGCGCGAACCGGAAGGCCGAGGGGTCCGGGGCCCAGCACGGCACGGTGGCGCAGGGTTATCGAGTGGCTACGGTCGGGGCGCACAGCATTCGGATGATTGGATCCATGGGAAAAGCAACAGACGAATCAGGGCAAGTCGGTCTTGTCGCCGGCACTGCTCGGCCGAGAACGATGCGACTCGAGCTGCTGGTCACGGGAATGACTTGCGCCGCGTGCGCGGCGCGCATCGAGCGCGGTTTGCGAGTGGCAGCCGGCGTGCGGGAAGCAGTCGTCAATTTCGCCACCGAGCAGGCCACGATCGAGTTTGACGTTCATGAGACCGACGTGAACCAACTCGGCGACGTGGTCGCAGCGCTGGGATATGGCGTGATTCGGCCGCAAGCGACGAGCGCTGTGAAAACGGAATTGGATTCAACGGTCGGGGGGCAGCGTGAAGATTCCGTGACCGACCCGGCCGAAACACTGGAGGCGGAACGTGAGCGCGAGTTCCGCGACCTGCGCCGCCGCTGCATGCTGGCGGGAGTGTTGGCGCTGCCCGTATTCGTGCTCGCGATGTCGCACGGACAGATTCCTCTCTTGCAGGCGTGGTGGAACCCGTGGGTCCAATTCGTCCTCACGACACCGGTCGTGGCGTATTGTGGCGCGGGGTTCTTCGTGCGGGCCTGGCGTGCGTTGCGGCACGGTGCAGCGGACATGAATACGCTGATTGCGCTGGGTACGGGAACGGCTTACACCTATTCGGTTGCGGCCGTGCTCTGGCCGGGGCTGTTCGTGGGGCACGCTGCGGAGGGAGCAGCGCACGGTCAGGAGGCACCGGTGTATTTCGAAGCGGCGGCGGTGATCATCACGCTGGTGCTGCTCGGCCGGCTGCTGGAGGCCCGCGCCCGTGGTAGGACCGGGGCGGCGATACGCCGACTGATGGACCTTCAGCCGCGGACGGCACGGGTGCTGCGCGCCGGCCAGGAACAAGATGTGCCGATCACGGCGGTTGTGGTCGGGGATCTACTGCTGGTGCGGCCGGGGGAGAAGGTTGCGGTTGACGGTGTCGTGGAAGCGGGGAACTCGGCGTTGGACGAATCCCTGCTGACGGGTGAGAGTCTGCCGGTCGAGAAACAAGTTGGCGATGAGGTCTTTGGCGGAACACTGAACACGGTCGGCGCATTGCGCTACCGCGCAACGAAAGTCGGGCAGAACACTGCGCTCCAGCAGATCGTGCGGCTGGTGCGGGAGGCGCAGGGGCACAAGGCCCCGATCGCGCGGCTGGCCGACGTGGTCAGCGGCATCTTCACGCCGATCGTGATCGGCATCGCGATGTTGGCGTTCGTAACGTGGATGCTGGTGGGTACGGGTGATACGCGACTGCAGATGGCGTTGTTGGCGTTTGTGTCGGTGCTGATCATTGCATGCCCGTGTGCGTTGGGGCTGGCCACACCGACGGCGATTCTCGTCGGCACCGGGCGTGGCGCGGAGCAGGGGATTCTGGTGAAGAGTGGCGCGGCACTGGAAGCAGCGCGCGGGCTCGATACGCTCGTGCTCGACAAGACCGGGACGCTCACCACGGGACGGCCGGCACTGGTCGGAACCCTGGCTGCGGATTGGGTAGAGCCGCGCGAATTGCTGCGGTTGGCCGCCGGGGCAGAACGCCACAGTGAGCACCCCCTGGGTGCGGCCGTTGTATCCGCGGCGCAGGAGCAGAAGCTCGCGCTGGACGAGCCGGTGGATTTTGAGGCGCGTGCGGGGCGGGGGATATCCGCAACCGTGGCGGGGCGGCGTCTACAGATCGGAAGCGCGCGGTTTCTTACCGATGCGGGTGTCACGACTGAGTCGGTGGGTGCACGCGCGGCGCGCGAGGCCGAGCTGGGGCGCATGCCGCTGTTCGTGGCGATCGACGGGCGCTTTGCGGGTCTGCTCATCGTGGCGGATGAATTACGGCCGGAAGCCGCCGAGGCGGTAGCGGCGCTGCGCGCGCTGGGGCTTGAAGTGCTGATGGTCACGGGGGATCAGCGCGGTACCGCGGAGACGGTCGCGCGACAGGTGGGCATCGACAAAGTGCTGGCCGAGGTGCTGCCGGCGGGCAAGGTCGAAGCCGTGCGGGCGTTGCAGGCCGCAGGGCGACGGGTCGGCATGGTGGGCGACGGGATCAACGATGCGCCGGCGCTGGCCCAGGCGGACGTGGGCATTGCCATTGGAACAGGCACGGACGTAGCGCTGGAGGCGGCGGATCTCACGCTGATCCGAGCTGACCTGCGTGGGGTGGTGACGGCGTTGCGTCTGGCGCGGGCGACGCTAAGCACAATTCGGCAGAACCTGTTCTGGGCGTTCGTGTACAACGCGCTCGGGATTCCGGTAGCGGCCGGCGTGCTCTATCCCTTCACGGGCTGGCTGCTTTCGCCGATGCTGGCGAGCGCGGCGATGGCGGCGTCGAGCGTGTCGGTGGTGACGAACTCGCTGCGGCTGCGGTCGTTCCGGGGGTAGGGTTACGCGGCGGCGCCTGTGCCCCTACAATGCCGGGCGCTGGGTGTGGCTCCGTGGTCGGTACATACCGGCCACGGTCCTGCGCCAGGTTCAGGAGGAGTGCGTATGAAATTCATCCGCGAACCCCGCGTATACCTCGTTGGCCGACAGGAGGTTGACTCCGCCGGACTCGACGCATTCATTGCCGACTGCGAGACGACGTGGCAGACCGACACCGAGATGGCGGCCGAGAAGCTGTGTGAAGCCGCCGGCCGCATCTGCTACATGTCATTCGGCAAGGGCCGCAAGTCGAACCAGGAGTACCTGAGCCATATTATTGAATCGTTCCATGGGTCGGTGCTGGAGCACGCAGTCTGGAATTTCATCATTACCGGTGTATCACGCACGTTCACCCACGAACTGATTCGCCACCGCGCGGGCTTCGGCTACTCGCAGCTCTCGCAGCGCTACGTGGATGAGTCGGACACCGACTTTGTCGAGCCGGAATGCATCGCCGCAGATCCCGAACTACACCGCATCTGGGTGGGTAGCATGGAGCAGGCCCATGCGGCGTACTGCCAACTGGTCGAGAAGCTCATGGAGACGTTCGCAACCGAGCCGGACAAGACTCTGCGGCGCAAGCTCGCGCGACAGGCCGCCCGCAGTGTCCTGCCCAATGCGACCGAAACGCGCATCTTCGTAACGGCGAATGGACGGGCGCTGCGGCACTTCATTGAAGCCCGCGGCAACGAGCACGCGGAGGTCGAGATTCGGCGCGTGGCCATCAAGATCCTGCGGATGGTGCAGCGGGAATCGCCGGCGCTCTTCGGTGACTACACGATCGAGCGCCTGGCGGACGGGACCGAAGTCGCCCGCACGAACTACCGCAAGGTGTAGTCCCCGCGGTCCGCTTCGGCCCAGGAGTCATTGCCATGCAGCGCCGTCGAGCGGTTTCCCCACTTGGCCGACTGATCGTCACCGGTGTTCTGGTGCTGGCGGCGGCAGCGCTCGCCGTGGCCGACCTGGCGGACGTGTATCTGCGGAATGGGCTGCGGTTGCGCGGCGAAGTGACGGTGACAGCCGAGGCCGTGGTGGTCCGTAACGCTGCGGGGGAGGTGCGGTTCGACCCGGCCGACGTGGTGCAGGTCGTACCCGTGACGCCTGCCCCGGAGACGCAACCCGGCACGCCACCGGTGACCCAACCCCTGCCCCCCGCTACACAGCCGGTGACACGTCCGGCTGAGCAGTCCGATCCGCCCAGTTTGCCCGAGGTTGGTGAGGAACTGCCCGAGCCCGAAGGCGAGCCAGTGCCGGAGGTGGCCACGCCATTGGCGCCGGCGCCGGCAATCTCGGACGAGGACATTCAGAAGCTCAAGCTGTTTGAGCTGCGCAGCGACCTGCGTCGCGAGGAATTGCGTGTACGATTCAAGCGCAGCGGGCGCCAGCGGGAACTCGCGATCGAGGTGCTGGAAGAGTTGCGGTTACGACCGGACTTCGATCGCCGGTGGGAAGAGGTGCTGACGCGCGGAACGGTGGAGGAAAAATTCGCGTTGATCCTGCGAGAAACGGGCTACAAGTATGCCGACCGGATCGAGATCGTGAACGACCCGGAGGTGTTCCGTGTCTTTCGCCGCCGCGTACTGCCCATGCTGACGCGCGGTTGCGCGGGTTCGGGTTGTCACGGCGGGGTGCATGCCCGCGAGTTTCGCTTTCCTGGGGGCGCGACCAGTGGCGAGCAATATGCGTACGCCGTGTTCGCCCTACTCGACCGGATGGAGACGAGTAAGGGGCCGCTGATCCATCGTGACCTGCCAGAGCAGAGTGTACTGCTTTCCTTCCTGCTGCCGCCGGAGGAAACGATTCATGGGCATCCGCCGGTGGGGCGTGGGCCGCGTTTCCGCCCAGTGGCGCGCCGCCCGGATGATCCGAACTACCGAGTGGTGCTGGACTGGATCGACTCGCTTGCCATGCCTCGACCGGACTACCAGTTGGCATACGAGCCGCTGTACCCGGGCCGCGGGGTCGGGTGGGCGGAAGCGGGAATTGAGCAGGCCGAAACGCGTGCGGCGGAACCCGACGAAGCCGCGCGTGATGGCGGGGAGCCGACCCCGTCAACGGGTCCGGCCACTCCTTAACCGGGCCCGTGTACCGTTTGCGTGGCTGTCGATGTGCCCGCCTACACGTGCAGTTCGACTGAATCGATTGCGTCGCCCTGCCAGCGTTTCAACAGCGGCCGCACGACTTTGCGGAGGTAGTCCCGGGTCTGCTGGGCGGCGAGACCGGTATACCGCCGGGGGTCGAGCAGCCGGTCCCACCGCACGCCGTCAAAGGCCGGATCCGCCTGCAGCCGGGTGACGAGGTCATTCGGCCGTCCGTACTGCTTGACTTCCTGCCCTGCGGCCTGGGCATGACCACGAATGCGCTCGTGCAACTCCTGGCGGTCGCCGCCCAGGGCGACGGCGTCCATCAGGATGTCCTCGGTCGCGATGAAGGGCAGCTCCGCCTCCACGTGCTTCGCGATCATGGCCGGGTAGACCACCAGCCCGTTGCAGATATTGTGCAGCAGCACCGCCAGCGCGTCGGCCGTGAGGAAGGCCTCCGGCATGACGAGCCGTTTGTTACTCGAATCGTCGAGGGTGCGCTCGAACATCTGCGCAGCGAGCGTCATCGGCGGTGAAGTGGCAAGACTCACCAGGTACCGCGCGAGGCCCGTCGCCCGCTCGCAGCGCATCGGATTGCGCTTGTAGGGCATGGCGGAACTGCCGACCTGTGAGCGTTCGAAGGGCTCCTCCACCTCCTTGAGCATCGCCAACAGGCGGAGATCGTTGCAGATCTTCTGCACGCCTGCCGCGAAAGAGCACAAGGCGTGTAGCACATCGACATCGACTTTGCGCGAGTAGGTCTGCCCGCACAGGTCCACGGCCGCGCCGAAGCCGAGCCGCACAAGAAAGCTGCGCTCCAGCTTGCGAACTTGGGCCGGCGTGCCGAGCAGGCGCAGGAAGGAGGCCTGTGTACCGGTTGCGCCGCGCAGACCGCGGGCCCGGAGGCCGTTCGCGAGCTCCTCAAAGCGCAGCGCATCGGCGACGAGATCCTGTAACCAGAGCGCCGCGCGCTTGCCGACCGTCGTGAGCTGTGCCGGTTGGAGGTGCGTGTATCCCAGCGTCGGCAGATCGGCATGCTGCTCGCAGACGTCGGCGAGCACTGCCAGCACCGGCACGAGGCGACGACGCAGGAGCACAAGGGCCTCCCGCAAGAGGAGCAGATCGGCATTGTCCACGACGTCCATGCTCGTCGCGCCGAGGTGCAGGATGCCGCGCGCCGCGGGAGCCGCGTCGCCGTAGGCATGGATATGTGCCATCACATCGTGCCGCAGGCGGCGCTCGTACTCGGCGGCTGCGGTGTAGTCGATCCGGTCGACCGCTGCGCGCAGGGCGCGAATCTGAAGTTCACTGATCGCGAGCCCGGCTTCCCGCTGCGCTTCCGCCAGGGCGAGCCAGATACGCCGCCAAGTCCCGTAGCGGTGGGCGGGGCTCCAGATTGTGAGCATCTCCGGGGAGGCATAGCGGCTGGCGAGCGGATGCTCGAAGTCGGGCCGTGGCGGCGCGGCCGAACTGGGCGTGGTTCGGTCACGGGTTACCGAGCGGGACTTCTGTTTGCGTGCCATAGTAGGGTTAACCCTCCAGGGCCTGCGCGAGATCGGCGAGCAGGTCGGCGGTGGTTTCAAGTCCAAGACTGAGGCGGATGAGCCACGGGGCGCGGCCGTGGGGCGCGCTGAAAAGCAGCTTCGCCTCACCGCCAAGGGCGAGACTTTCAAAGCCGCCCCAACTGCACCCCAGGCCGAACAGCCGCAGACGATTGAGGAAGCGGTGGGTGGCGGCGCGTGACTGTTCCCGCAGTTCGAAGCTGAGCACACCGCTGAAGCCGCGCAGTTGCGAACGTGCTCGGGTGTGGCCGGGATGCCCCGGCAGTCCGGGGTAGTGGACAGCCGCGACGGCCGGATGGGCGGCCAGCAGGTGTGCGACCTGCAGCGTGGTGTCCTGGTGCTGACGCATGCGGACCGGCAGGGTGCGCAGCCCACGCAGCAGGAGCCACGCAGCGAATGGATCGGGCGTGGCGCCGAGCCATTCTGTTTCGACTGCCACTCGGCGTCCGAGATCAGGGTTGCGCCCGATGACCGCACCCGCGACGACGTCGCTGTGGCCACCGATGTACTTCGTAGCGCTGTGCACGACGAGGTCGCAGCCGAGTTCGAGCGGATTCTGCCAGTAGGGTGAGGCCCAAGAGTTGTCGTGGATCGTGAGGATGCCGCGCGCCCGAGCCGCCGACGCAAGAGCGGGCACATCCAGCACGTCGAACCGCCCGGAAGTCGGGCTTTCCAAGTAGAGCAACCGAGTTTCCGGGCGCATTGCGGCGAGATAGGCCTCCGTCTCCACGCCGGGGACGAAGGTGGCGGTCACGCCGAAGCGCTGCAGGTAATCGGTGAGGTACCGCCTTGTGGGAAGGTAACAATCGTGCACGCAGACGACATGCGCACCTTGACTCAGCGGCAAGTTGATCGCTGCGGTAATTGCGCCCATGCCGGAGGCGCAGACCCGTGCCCAGGCGCCGTGTTCCAAAGCAGCGAGTTTGCGCTCCAGCACGGTTGTCGTCGGGTTCGCTCGGCGCGTGTAATCAAAGTGGGGTGGTTGGGGGTCGTCACGCGTTTCGAACGCAGCCGCATCGGGATAGACAAAAGTGGAAGATTGGATGAGGGGTGGAGCCGCCGGACCCGCGGAGCGGCGGTCTTCGGCGAAGTGCGCACAGAGGGTCTCGAAGCCGACCTCGTCGGAAAGGCGCGGTGCATTCGGGTTTTCGTTCACGCGCAGCTCCTGAAACAGGTGGCCGGGGCATTGCACCCGTTGTACCGGTGCAGGTGCGCAGATTCGACGCGCGCCTTCCGGCGGTCAAGCGCCCCAATGTGTTTTGGAGCCGGCTGCGGGTGCGAAGGCCGCGACATTCGGCAGTAGCTTCGCAGCGCGCTGCATGACGATCTCCTGGAACCCAAGCCGCCGACACGCGATGGCCGTCTGCTGTGGCCACGAAGGATTCGCCACAACTTCCCGGTAGGCCGGACCGAGTTCCCGCCGTAGGCGGAACAGCCCCGGCGGCACGGGGAAATCGGAGCCGAACAAGAGCTTGTGGTGCAGTTCAGGACGGCGACGGAGTGTCCGGAGGTAGGCCACCTTGCCGAACGAGCAGAGCCGCCGAGATGTCGGCATACAGGGGCGCATCGGCGAACTCACCCGCGAGGGCTTCAAGCAGCAGGCGGTGATCGCTTCGTGGACCCCACGGCGTGGCGGGCGTTCCGACGTGGGCAATGATGGTGGTCGGCATGCGGTCGTGGCGGCGCAGAGCGCGCAGCGCGGTGCGTAAATCGGCGAAGCGCTCGCCACGCGGGTATTGCATGGTGAGTGTGAATTCCTCGCCACAATGGATGAGCAGCGGCAGGCCGAGGTGGGCGCAGCGCTCCATGGCCGCGTGGGTGCGCGGATCATCGAACGCGATTCCATGGTGTGATGGAATCCACTTCAGCAGGCACGCACCACCGGCAAAGACTTCATCGATGAGGTCTGGCGCGTGGGGACGGTAGGGGTGGACGGAGGCGCCGAAGAGGAAACGGTCCGGAAAGCGCCGACAGCTCGCGCGCACGAAACTGTTCGAGGAGTAGATATCACTGCCGAAACGAGTTCCCTGGGCCGGCAGCAGAGGACATTCTCCGGTTTCGGTGATGGCCGCGTCGAAAGCGAGGAGTACAAAGCGGTCGATGGGCCCCGTTGCTGGATCAAGGTGTGCGTGGAAGTCGTGTGCGAGTCGCGCATCCAGCTCCGGTCCCGCCGGCGGCAGACCCTGCCACCAGCGCACCAGGCGCCAGGCGGGACGGGCCAGGGCCCGCGGTGAGATGCAGGAGTCGAAATCGGTGGGACGCAGGGTGGTCACCGCGGCCCCGGTATTCTCAACCCGCTCCGGTTCGAAGCTGAAGCGGTCTGGTGCCGTTGCGGCGCGGCGCGAGAAGGTGTAATGGCAATGCACATCGAGGATCATCGTGGCGGTGGCCTTTCCTCGTGCTCCACGGGGTGTGCCTCCGCCCAGTCGGCGAGGTCGTCGGCCAAGCTCTCGGGGGCCGGTCGTCGCGCGGTGAGTGTACGCAAGTCCGTCCGCTCGAGTCGCGCCGTACGCCGGGTCCAAAGCCAGGCGGCCACCAGGCCCCCGGCTGCCCGCGATGATCAGCCAGACCCACGGCCGGGGTGGCGCGGACGTGGGCACATGTTGGCCGATGGCGGAGGGTCCGGGGGCCACGAGAAGCAGCGCGGGGCGCGGCCGCCCGGCACTGTCGAGATATTGCCGCACCATGATGAAGTAACCGGTGACGGTGAGGGTGGCTCCGAGTGGGAGGTCGGTAGCCGGCTGGGTGAAAATGAGCGTTGCGGTAAGCGGTTGGTTGGGGCCGGTCAGCTCGATTTGCGAGAGCAGGCCCAACTCGGGGATGTTAGGGAGTCGGTAGGGGTCTTTGTTTGCCGCGACGATACCAGTGAGTGTGATCGGGCGACCGCGAAAGGCGCGTGGCTGTTCTTGCAGCAGGCGCCAATCAGCGATTTCGGTGGGCGGTTCAACAAAGCCCGGGGAGAGCGGATGGGAGTGGACGAATCTGGCAACCGCGTAGAAACCCGGGTGGTCGAAGTGCAGCGCGAAGTCCTCGATGGATTCAAGTTGCGTGAGCACGGCGGACGGCAGTTCGTGCTCTAATGGTGTGGTATGGTCAGAGAGTGGAGTGGGTGGGCTTTGCAAACCGCCGGCCGTTTTCAGCGTCGCTTGGGGCTGTACGAGCAGCGTGAGCCAAAGGCCGAGGAGGATGAAACCGGGGTGCGGAGTGGCACGCTGTGCACCGTGTCCGCGTTCAGTAGTCGAATCCATCGTCCCACGGAAAATCCGGCTGCGTTGTCGGGAACTCATCGTCCGCCTCATCGGTCGAGGGTTGCCGCTCCGGTTGAAGCATGGCGGGTGCGAAGACCATGCGCAGCTCACCCTCCTCCTCGAACACCAGGATTGCAAGCCGATTCTCGTCACCGCGGCGGAGGGCAATCGGCTCACCAGGGCGGAATTCGACGCGCACGACTACGCGATGGGTTCCCGGCGGCAACTCAGGGTGTTGGAGCGGCTCGATCTCCTCGACGGTCAGCCGTTGCAGACCGCCCAGGGCCTGCTCGAAACGGCTGCGACTTTCTGGGTCCGCGCGGCGTGAGACGAGCCGGCGATAGCCCATGTAGTCGCCGGCGAGCGACGTTTCGACGAACTGCCGCAGGAAACGGCTGACTGCGGGGTAGCGTTCCTCCAACCCGGCGTCGAGTGTGTAATCAGGCGCCGCCGGTGCGGTGGCAGCCATCGTCGTGGCATTCGGCCCCGTGGCACCTTGGGGTCGCTCCTCCTGGCGCTTACAGCCCAGCGACAGAAGGGGCAGCGCTGCCGCGACAAGCGTTACGAGGAGGACCGTATTCTTCCGGGAAACTCTTCTCATCACGAGGGCATGTTATCGCAAGCCGTCCTTGGCCGCGACGCGCGATTGCGGATGACCAAGGGGCAGTGGGTCACCTCAGGCGACCTGCCCACAGGTGCTCTCACCAGGTGACTGGGGCAGGGGTACGCCCAAAGAGTGGCCCAGTTCCTTCCCGGCGGGGCTCCGCGACTTCCGCACGCGTGTGAACTCCCGGTTGCCAAGTTGCCCACACGCCGCCATCAAGTCACGCCCCTTGGTAAGCCGCCGTTTCACGCCCTGGCCAGCACCAGCGACCCAGGCCATGAACTGCACGACCGACTCATCCGTAGGCGCCGGCCAGGGTGAATTCCGTCTTGGGTTGTAGGGTATCAGGTTGAGCATGCACTTCAGAGGGCGCAGGTAGTCGGCCACCTCCAGGGCATGTTCCCGTCGATCATTCACACCGGGGATCAGCACATACTCCATCATGAAGAATTGGCACTTCCGCAGGGGGTAAGCCAGCAACGCATCGCGGAGGACGTCCATCGGCTCGAGCTTGTTCACCGGCATGAGCTGCGAGCGAATCTCGTCATTCGGTGCGTTCAATGACACGGCGAGATTGATCCTTCGCCAGCCCTGCGCTGCGAGGCGGCGTATCCCCGCGGTCCGGCCCACGGTGGATATCGTGATGCGGTCGGTTCCGAAGCACAATCCGCTGCGATCGCGCAGGACCCGTACCGCCTGGAGGACATGCTCGATGTTGTCGAAGGGCTCGCCCATCCCCATGAAGACCACGTTGCGCAATCGGTGGCCGAACTGCCTCCGGGCTTCTGAGACTTGCCCGACAATCTCGGCCGCCGTGAGGTTACGGATGAGGCCGAGCTGCGCAGTTTCGCAGAACTCGCAGCCCCGCGCGCAGCCCACCTGAGAAGACACACACAGTGTGCGCCAGAGGCCCCCGGTGCGCATCATCGGAACAACGACGCTTTCCGTCTCGAGCCCGTCGGCCATCTGCTGGACGAACTTGGTCAAGTCACCGTCCACATGGGACCGAACAACCGGGCGTAAATCGGCGCAGAGCGGCTCCTTGGTTGTTGGGGCCGGCTCCTGGGACGATGCGGCCACCGTTTCTGTGGTTTCTGCACCCGCGGCGCCCCACATCAATCGCCGGTACTGCTCTCTGAGGACAGGCACGTGGTGTGGGCGAGGTTGCAACTTAGTGACAACCTCATCGAAGGTCAGGCCCAGGATTTCGAGCGCGCAGCGATCGCGAGTACTCCAGTCCGGTCTGGCCGCCCCACAGCGGGTTGCGGTTTGAACCCTTGACGGGTTCCATTGTAGCGGCCACGGGGGCCCCTTGGCGCCGACGCGGTACGAACAGGGGTGTGCCGCGCTGCTTGAGGGGTGACGCATACAGAGCCGGATGAACAATCGGCTGTGCCGTACACCGGCGGAGCAGGCCGATGGGTGGGCCGGTCATGATGATCTTCTAGTCGCCCGGGCCGGCGTCGCTTCCCACCTACGCGATATTCGGGTATACTGGTCGGAGTAGCGGAGTAGGTCTGTGCCGCGCGGCCACCGGCCGGGTCTGCGGCTCAGCGGGCCGCGCACATTTCTTCGGCCGGGCGTTATGTGTGGCGCTTGGCCTGCCCAGCCGGCCCCGCGTGCCGCCTTCGGATTCGACCCCACTTACAGCCGTTCGCCAGACAACGCGATACACCGGCGCCTGTTGGAGGCGCCGTCACCGGCAACATCTGCCCCGCTTGCGGTCGCTGTTCGGCGGCCAGGTCGGGATGCTCAGAGTGGGAGCCGCACATGTCTGACGCACGGTCCTCGGTTGCCTCACCCCCCATGACCCGCTGGTTCGTGCTCATCGGTGCGCTGATGATTCAGCTCATCCTGGGCACGTTGTACGGGTACAGCATTTTCTGGGAGCCACTCCAGCCGATCGTCTTTCCGCCAGATGCGGCCTGGGCTGGCAGTGAGGCGACAGTAGCCCAGCGGACGGCTGCCGAGCAGGGGGCGCTCAAGTATGCGTTTTCGATCTGCATTCTCGCTTTCGCAGGGACGATGGTCTTCGCCGGTCGCGTGCAGGACGTGCACGGACCGCGTGTCACCGCCATCATTGGCGGGGTCTTGATTGGAGCGGGTTTTCTGTTGGCCGGCCTGATGCAGTATGAAGCGGTGTATTACGTGGCCCATGTGGGTCTGGTCGCGGGTGTGTTACTGATGCTCCTACTCATTTCCGAGGCCGTCTTCGGCCGCTCCGCCACGTCCGAAAGCGCGGTTGTGCGGAATCTACCGTGGGTGCTGTTTTGCGCGGTGACCGTCGCGGGGGTGCTGGTGGGGGTGCAATACGTGGGCAAGCTCGGAACGGTGGACCGCCTGCTGCTGCTGTGGGGGACGGTCGGTTTGCTGGCCGGTGCGGGTATCGGTTTCGCGTATGTGTGTCCGATCGCCGCTCTGATCAAGTGGTTCCCCCAGCAGAAGGGGCTCGTGGCCGGTGTAGCGGTCGCGGGCTTCGGATTCGGGGCGTACGTGTTTGCGCTCAGAGGGTGGGAACTCGGCGCGCTGGGCTTCATCCAGGCCTATGGAATCGAGCGCTTCTTCCTCGTCCACGCGGCCGTATGCTGTGCCATCATCGCGCTCGGCGCCCTGCTGCTGCGGAACCCCCCGGGGAGCGTCACGGTGCGCGGCGCAGTCGAGAGCGACTGGCGCGGCACCCTGCGCAGACCGGCGTTCTACATACTCTGGATGATGTATTTCAGCGGAGCGCTCGCCGGGTTAATGGTCATCGCGATCGTGATGCCGTTCGCGGGTGCCCAGTTGGTCGCCGCGAACCCGGGCGCGGATGAGGAGCTGCGTGCCGCGCTTCTGCTGCGCGGTGCGGCCGCGGTCGGCTGGTTGGCGATCTTCAATGCCGTCGGGCGCATCGTGTGGGGGCTGATCTCGGACCGGGTCGGTCGAACGCCGGCCTTTGTGGCGATGTTCACGTTCCAGGCCGTGGTCATGTTCCTGCTTGGATACGCCCAGACCGAGCTCACCCTCGCCGTTGGTGCGGCCCTGGTAGGATTCAATTACGGGGGCTGCTTCGCACTGTTCCCCTCCGCAACGGCCGACCTGTTCGGCGCGAAGAATCTCGGCGCGAATTACGGCTGGGTCTTTACCTCCTACGGAATCGCGGGCCTGGTAGGGGTTACGGCGGGCAATGCGGCCCTGGCCCGTACACAGAGCTACACGGCGGCGTTCGCCCTCGCCGGCGTGCTGTGCCTGTTGTCGGCGGTGCTGGCGATCGGGCTGCACGTCGGCCGCCAGCGGGCAAACCTGCCGAGCACGGCACCCGCCCCGGCGTGAGAAACGCCTCCCAACCACGCACCGCGCAGGCGCGCCACAACCGGCGCGCCTGCGCGGTGACGCACTCTGTGTATCGTCATCTCCACGGGTGGCTTTCTACACCTCCCACGGCCAGATCTGCGGGCTACTGGGGTGAATCTTGAAATCCACGTGCTCATCCCAGGCGAAATAGGGGCTGGCGGGATTGTCGGCCGGATCGAAGCCGAGCCCGTTCCACAACGCGTTGTCTCGGTAAGCGTCCTGCGGACGCAGGCGTTCGCCATGACCATCGGCAAAGACGGCCGAAGAACGCCCGAGGTGCCGCTCCGACAGGTAGGTGCGGTGATACTTCCAGGCGTAGGGTTCGAGCACGCCGCCACTGAGACTTGTAAGCGTGTAGGTTGGGATAAAGGTGGGATCGAGCAAGTAGCCGTGGTTGCCCCAGCGCTCAGGGTCGTTATCGCCCAGCGGGGCTTCCGGCTGCCACGGCAGATCACGGCCAGTCCCATCACAATCGCCGAACGCGATCGTCCGGGCCGGGTTGCGCACTTCACGGATCGGGAACGCTTCCCAGGGGCGGTACTTGTTGTGCGGCTCGGTGTTGTCCCTGACGCTGCCGAGGTACTTGTAGTTGTAGCCGTACGAGTTGTTGCGCCCCACTTCCCACCAATCCGGCACGGCCGGGCAGCGCTGCACCTTGAACCCAGCAAGGTAATCGGCCATGACATGGAACCAGCGCAGCCGTGAGCCATCCGCCAGGCGCCATTGGTGAGCAGGAAAGTTGCCATTCTCGTTGTGGTAGAGCTGCATCCCGCGGCCCAGTTCCCGGCAATGCGCCAGACACTGCACGGCCCGGGCCTGCTGCCGTGCGCGGCCGATCGTGGGCAAGAGTATGGAGATGAGCATGGCGATGATGGCCACGACGACCAGCAGTTCGATCAGAGTGAAAGCACGAGGCAAAGCCCGCCCACACCGGCCGCCTGCCGCAAAGTTCGCCACGCTTGTCATACCTAAATACCTCCCGTTGCCCGCGCTGAAACCAACCTTCAGCTCCGGATCCGCAAGCTACTCCCGCCGCGCTGCGATTGTCAATCTGAAAGTTTTTGCCGGTCCGTTCGGCGCTGGGTGACAACCGGGGCGACGGCTGGCCACGGGCCGGGCGGGCACTATACTGGCGGGCGCGGCTGCGCGATGGTCCTGGCGGCGGACGGCGCGGGCGCACTTCCCGTGTACGGAGCCGATTCTTCCATGCATGCCCCTGCAATTCTTTCACTGCGCACGCTACGGTATCTCGCCAACCTCTGCGCCGTCACCTTGTTCATGGCCGGACTCGGGGGCTGTGCGACCACCGCACCACAGGTCACCGACGGTGAAATGGAAATGGTGGCCTACTACGAACTCGTCGTGCCCACTCGGCTGGAGATTCAGCGTTACCTGACGCGCCCCGTCAGTCTTGCTGGGGACGGGGACGCCGACGCACTGCGCGTCCTGCTGGCGGTTTATGACGCCAGCGGCGACCTTGCGAAAGTCTACGGCCGCTTCCAGTTTGAGCTGGAGCAGCGGGCACAGCGCGAAACCATCGGCCGCCGCGTGGCACTGTGGCCGATCGTGCTCGACACGCCGGAGCTGATCCAGCGCTACCGTGACTACCCCTCGCCCTATTATCTCTTCCCGCTTGAACTGACCCACAAACCACTGCCGCCGGGGCAGTACGTGCTCACGGTCCGGCTCTTCCTGCCGGGCGATCACCGGATCATGGATGTGTACGAATTCACCTTCGACGGCAAGCACGCGACCCCGCTCGAGCCGCACTGAATCCGCGGCCGGCGCACTGCGGCGGAGGGATGTGCCGATGGATCGTGCCCGCCTGGTTGCGCTGTGCGACCTGTACGCCCATGGCCTTGCGGATACCGTCGCGTTTTGGGAGCGCTGCGGAGTCGATCGCGAGCAGGGGGGTTTCTTCACCTGCCTGGACCGCCGCGGTGACGTGTACGACACGGACAAGCCCGTCTGGTTCCAGGGTCGTGCCACCTGGCTTTACGCCACGCTCTACCACCGTGTTGAACCACGCCCGGGCTGGCTGGCGCTCGCCCGTCATGGTTACGACTTCCTCACCCGCCACTGCTTCGATGAGCAGGGCAAGATGTACTTTCTTGTGGATCGCGCCGGCCAACCGCTGCGCATGCGGCGGTACGTGTACAGCGAAGTTTTCGCCACACTCGCATGTGCCGCGCTGGCCGAAGCCACCGGGGAGCCGGAATTCCGTATGCAGGCCGTGAAGATCTTCGGCCGTTTCGTACACCACCTGCGCACGCCCGGTCTGAGTTTACCGAAGACGAACCCCGACGTGCGGCCGGCCAAGGGGCTGGCTCCGCTCATGTGCCTGGTCAACCTGGCAGATACCCTGCTGAGGATCGACCCGGATGGGCCGTACGAGCGTCTCATTGACGAGGCCGCCGAGGAGATACTGCGAGAATTCGTGCGGCCGGAGCTGCGCGCCGTGCTCGAAACCGTCGGCCCCGGGGGAGAGCGTATCCCAGGCGCCGAAGGTCGCACGATGAACCCCGGCCATGCGATCGAGGCGGCCTGGTTCCTGCTGGAAGTGGCCCGACGGCGCGGGGATGCGGCCCTGGTGGAGCGGGCGCTGCCGATGATCGACTACAGTCTGGAACGAGGTTGGGATCCCGACTTCGGTGGGTTGCTATATTTCGTCGACGTCGAGGGTCGGCCACCGACGCAGCTCGAACATGATCTCAAGCTCTGGTGGCCGCACTGCGAGGCGCTCTACGCGACGCTGCTCGCGTGGCACATGACGGGGCTGGCAAGGTTCGCGGAGTGGTTCGAGCGGCTGCACGCCTGGACCTTCGCACACTTCCCCGACGCCGAGTTCGGTGAGTGGTTCGGCTACCTCCATCGCGACGGCAGCGTCTCGACGCCACTCAAAGGCGGGATCTGGAAAGGGCCTTTCCACGTGCCGCGGGCCCAGCTCTATTGCTGGAAGCTGTTCGAGGAACGACTCCGCTGAGGGGACATCCGGCACGCCGCTGCGCCCTACCGCTTTCCCACTTTTCCACGCGCAACAAAACAGCAGGCCGGTGGTGTGTCACCACCGGCCTGCCGTGTTTCACTTCACCTCACGCCCTGCGATTGCACAAGGCGTGTTGCGATGCGGTGACCCTTACGGGCACGTGCTGACGCACGGTGCCGGCGGGGCCTTCAGCAGCGCGATGAACGGCGAGATGTCGGCGAAGTTCACCGTACCGTCACCGTTTGCGTCGCTGTTGAGATACGGGCCGAAGCCGCCGCCGATGTTGCAGGTCCAGTTGCCTGCACTGCCGGCCTTGATCGCGGCGATGAACGGTGAGATGTCGGCGAAGTTGACCACGCCGTCACCGTTGGAGTCGCCCGGGCAGATCTGCGGGATGACCGTGCAGGTCGTGCCGTCACCCTGGTAGACACCGCCTGCCAGGTTGCACGCACCGGCCGTCAGCTCGGCGCAGGTGTTATCCGGGAATTCGCAGGCACCGGACGGCGGAACCGCGCCGACGAAGATCTCCAGATCGCGGAGATCCACGAAGTCGAGGGTGCTGCCGCCCCAGTTCGTGCCGTGGAAGTTCACGCGGACAACGCGTGCCGGGTTGAAGCCCGAATCGCTGAAGAAGGCCGTCACGGCCTCATTGGCCGCGCTCTCGACCAGACCTTCGACCGTCTTCCAGTTCGGATACTTGTCGGGGTCGTTGTGGAGATCCGGACCGTACAGCAGGCCGATGCAGCGCCGCAGGCCGTTCGCGTCGACGAGCGTCGCGAAGATCGCGGCGTCGTAGTACGGGCACGGCGGGGAAGCGCCTTCGCAATTCTCGGTCGGGCCGGCCCAGCCACCCTCACCCTGCGAGTAACGGGCGGTAAAGCGGACACGGGCACCCGGGTGGGACAGGTCGACCTGGCCGAAGCACGCATTCGGCAAGCTCACGCTGGCCGCATGGAACCACTGGCCGGAGCCGAAACCAGACCGGATTTCGACCTGGGTGTAAGCGAAGATGCCTTCATCCACAAAGAACGGACCGTCTGCGGCCTGGCCGCTGTTCACCGAGAACTGCGACGGCACCGGCCGGAAGATTGCATCCCACTCACCACCGAAGCCGAAGTTGATCTGGTTGTCCATCGCGATTTCAACCGGCAGCGGGTTGGCGCCGTTGATCGTGATACGGACGGTGTCCGAGCCGGTAGCACACTGGTCGTCGATGGCGACCAGCGTGAAGTCGTACACGCCGTGCATCAGGGCGACGGTGGGGCTCTGCTGATTCGAGATCTCGACACCGGCCAGACGCCAGCTCCAAGCCGTGATGTTGCCGGCCGCGCTGCCCGTAAGCTGCACGTCGATTGGTGCACAATTCGGCTTGTTGATGGTCTGGTCGTTGCCCGCGTTCACCACGATGGGCGGCGGCGGGGGTTCGGTGCTCCAGAGCACGTTCGTCGGATTCGCCGTGGGCGATTCCGCACTCGACGCACCCTGCTTGATGTACACCTCGCCATCATGGAAGGTGGCGGCTGTGCCGACGGTGCTGAAATCGGGCAACTGGTCGGCCTTCCACCAGCCGTCCGCGATGTCGTACACCGCGTAGATCCGGTTGGACGTGCCGGCGAAGCCCTCCAGACCCGTGTCGTTGGCGCCCACGATGTAGAAGAGGCCGCCTTCGTCACCGACGAGGCCCTTCCAGTTCGGAGGCAGCGCGGCCAGCGCGGAGCCCTCACCCGGAGCATACGGCAGCGGGCCGAGGTCCTGGGCAGGCAGGCGCTTGTTGGTCTCGAAGTTCGTCCAGATGGCGCCCGGGCCACCATCGGTGCAGTTGTCCGGCGTGCCACCGATCGTGCCCAGCCACAGGTTCAGGTTGGCCGTGACCAGGTTGGCAGGGTCGAACCGGTAGAGCCGGTCACCCGTGCCGCGCGGCAGGGCCGGCGACTGGTCGTTCTTGATCGAGTAGACCCAGCCATCGGCGCCGACGGCGAGCTGCACGACGCGGCTGTGCCACCAGGCCGTCTCGCCGAGCAGCGAGTCCTTTGCACTGGTGCGAGCCACGATGTAGTCGTCGAGGTTGTTGACACCGATCACGCAGGTCGGGCCACCGAGGTTGGTGTCCTGGGCGTGCCGGTTGCCGATCAGCATGCCGTTCGCGATGACCCAGCCGGTTTGCATGCCGGAGCGTCCGCCGCGCGGCGTCCAGGTGTTCGTATTCAGGTCGTACGTCACGAGGACCGTCTGGGTGTCGGGCACGGTGCCTGCACCACAGACCCACGGCGTCGCGGAGGCGTCGATGTTCCGCACCGTGATGATCACGTTGTTCGTCGGGTCATACGCCATGCCACCGCTGTGCTGCTCGCCGAGCATGGTGCCCGGGGCCGTGGCAAGCTCTTCCCACGGCGCGTTGCAGCCGCCCGTGGTGCGGAAGAGCTGACCAGTGCCATGGTTCAGGTAGTACAGGTACGTGCCGTCCGAGCGCAGCGAGTTGTTACGCGCATGTCCCACAACCGGGGTCGTGAGCTGCGTGAACTCGAGGCCCACCGGCAGGAAGTCGGTCACCGTGATGGTGAACGGATCGGGGAGACTGATCAGGCCGTCATTGTCGATGACGGTCAGCGAGCCGTTGATCGTCGTGTTCGCCGGCAGCGTGGTCGTGATGACCGCGTTGGGCGAAGTGACGATGCCCGCCGCACCGAGGTTCCAGCGATACGCTTCGATCACGCCGTCCGCATCGGTGCTGGCGCTGCCGTCGAGAACGACGGGGAAGCCGCCCGGCACGCTGGCGGGGACGTTGGCCGCGCTCGCGACCGGCGGGACGCTGCCCGCGGCGCTGAACTTGAACAGGCCGTTGTTGCCGAGCTGGTAGACGGCGCCGGTCTCATCGATCGCCGACGCGGAGCCGCCAAAGCCTTCGGCGGCGCCGATCGGACGGATCGAGCGGATCATGGCGCTGCTGCCGAGATCCTCGATGCCGTACATCGTGGACGAGCCCTGGCTGACGGGATAGATGAACGTCCGGCCGGTGGCCGTGTTGTGCGCGCCACTCATGTAGGTGAGTTCGCCGGTTTCGCCAACGTTGAACTGCCAGGCGACCTGGTAGCTGCCGCCGAGGTCATCGACGGCGACGACGATGCCGCCGGCGCAGGCCAGGTAGACACGGTTGATGACGCCGCCCTGGTTGCGGTTGACGACGACGGGGCTGGCGATATTCGCGTTCACCGCGGCATCGTTTCGCGAGAGCGACCAGGCAAGGCCCGAGCCGTCCGTGCGGACCGCGTGCAGGGCTGGCGCGCCGCCGTCCTGGGCGGTGTTGAAGTACATGCGCGTGCCGTCGGCGCTGAGCGCGCCCTGGCCGTTCCAGCCGACCGTGGCCGGTGCGAGCGAGGTGCTCGACTCGACCGTCGCCGAGGTGCCGTCATCACGGATGATGTGCACTGTCGTCGGCAGGTTGTTCATATACGCGATGCGCTGCTTGCCATCCTGGCCGACCCACAGCGGGCCAAACTGCACGAGGATGGACTGTCCCGGAACGGCCACCGTCCAACGGTGCGCGCCGGTGTCGGCGTTGAACGCGGACAGGTGGAAGGGACCGTTGCCCGACTCCGCCTGGCGGACCGACGCGTAGAGCGTCTGCGCGCCGCCGGTCAGGACCGAGCTCAGGTGGATGCTGCGGAAGTTTTCCGTCCGCGTCGGATCATCCATCTGGTACAGCGGCGTGGTAAACGCCGGTGTGCCGACCGCATTGAGGTCATACGCCTTTACGGTCTGACCATCCGGAACAAAGACGCGGTTCGTCGTCACCAGCGGGCCCGCGCGGAAGTTGCCGCCGACCGGGATCTGGTGGACGAGTGCGCCCGTGGTCCGATCAATGACGTTGAGATTGCCGGCGCCATTCGGCCGGTAGAAGGCGTAGCCGTTATCCGATAGCACTACGCCGCCGTTGCTGCCAACGCCGATCGCACCGACAAACCAGTCGATGCGGCCGGCCGGCCCGCCAAGAGTTGCATTGCTGACCGCCTTTGTTGTTCCGCGCCCGCCGCCAACGGCTGGCCAAACGCTGGAATTCAAATCGGCGAAAGCAATGCCGGCGCAACACAGTACGCCGACAAGGCCTGCCCATCTTGCCCTACACAACATCATGCGTCCTCCTTTGTCTGGCCCTCGACCAGAAACCGGAACAGGGATCGGGGCGAAAGCTGAGTGAAAACTCGGGGAAGAGAGGGAAACGTTGAAATGAAACGGTTCTGAGCCGGGGCGAACCCGGCAACCGTGGCAGTCAAACTGACCGGTCGCTCGGTGGAGCAAGGCGCACCCTTCTGACCTGCCGCCGTTGGACGCCGCCGCGCACGCGTCCGCGCTCGGCGCAGACGCTCCAGACTTGATCGGTACCACGGCGCATCCGCTTGATGTGCGAAGGTCTGATAGGCCTCCACGTCGCGGGCGCCGTGCGGCGAACGTGCCTCACAGCAGGGTGTCGCGTTTCGCTTCTCTCGGACGCCATCGCACCAACCTGTTGAGCCGGTGCCGATAGCAACTCCGTTACAACTACGTTCCTTTATACTTGACCTTTCGACCCGAATCAACATCGACCTCCGCGAATCCGCCGACAGACCGCCAATGGGCGACCGGCCGGCGCGCGTGCGTACACACTTCTCTCGGCGTTTGCGCGCACGAACGCACACGAATTCGCGGTGCTGCGCCGATCGTCCCGATAATCTTGTGTCTGCGCACCGCCGCGCGCCCATCCGGACCGGTCACGTCCGGTAACGATGCGCAGCAGTAAGTCCGAGTCGGTATGCAGTCCCCGACGGGGCCGGGCTGATTTGTGCAGCGCAGATTTTGCCACCGGCACCGATCTTTCACACACTTCCCGTGAAGGACCTGCTCTGGTGGGAGACGACGGCTTCCGATCGGCCCAGCGCCGGATCGGAGAGCAGCCATGATCGGACAAACGCTGCCGCCAGTCACCGCACTGCCGGTGGCCACCACACCACATCTGCCGACGCGTTCACCGCCGGAAGTTCGGACCGTGGAGCGCTCCGCGGAAACAACGCGGGTGCGTCCCGAAGGTGGACCACCGCACGGAGTGCACCAGCCGTCCTTGCAGAACCTGGTGCGCTCGGCACAGGCGTTCGCCAACGTGTTGGCGCACACCGGTAACGTCTACGTCGCTTCGACGGTCAGTGGATTTCGGGTGCCCCTCGACGTGTACGCGTAGCGTTGTGCAGCCAGTTGACGGATTCAGTGCGTAACCCGGCGACAGCGCGGCGCGCTGCTGGGTCGCCGCGAGGTGGCTAGGCCACGCTCAGCACACGCCGGTGCGTACAGGCACGGCGCACCGCTGGGAACACGAAGCGCTCGGCGACCACATCCCAACTCATGGACCGCGCCAGGTCATAACCGAGCTGCTGCAGGCGGGCGCGCTGCCCCGGCTCGCGCGGTAGTCGTTCGTTCAATTCGTGCGCGAGCTGCTCGGCCAGTTTCGCCTCCACTTCGCGCCGCTCGGCGGCGCCGAGCGTGACCGCATCCCGCACCGCTCGAGGCCGCCGCACCAGGTCGATGTAGTTCGCGAGCAGCACATTGCCGGCCCGCCTGGCCCCCAGCGCCATCTTGACGAAACCGGCACACCCGCACGACGTGCTGACGAGGCAGATGCCGCCGTAAGTGAGCGGCTCGAGTGGCGAGATCCCGAATGGCTCGTAAAGACTCAGGCCAAATTCCGCATCGGTGCCGCGCCGCAGATCGAGGAATGTCACGTCTTCAGGCACGCGCTGCCCGCACAGCGCCCGCTCAAAGCCGAACTGGTTGAGGTACACGATCTTGATCTGACGGGCGCGGGCGTTGAAGGACTGCACCCAGCGGTAGTACTCGGCTTCGCCCCCGGTCAGGTCCGGCTCGCCTTCGCGGTGCGCCAGCGGCCAGTCCCACTCCTGCTCCATGCGGAGGATCTGTTCCGCCGGTCGCCGCGGAAGTTCCGTCGAAAGCGCCAGCAGGACCGCTGTCTCGCCAGTCGCGCGGAAGCGTTCGTCGAGCGCCAGCAGGACATCGATGTCGCGCCAGAGCGCCTTGCTGCGCGCCAAGCGCGTCACGCGGGTAAAGATCCAGTCGGGCTGCCAGCCCAGCAGTGCCTTGAGGTACTGGCCGAGCCGCGCCCGGCTACGCGTCCGCTCGTCCTGGTTGCTCGAACTGGCGGGGATCCCGTTGTAGCACAAGGTGATGTCGGCGTCGTCGAAGTGTGGGCTGATGAAGCGCAACTCGTCCACGACGTGGTGCCCGACGGCCAGGATGCCATCGCAATGCCGGGCCGCTTCGACCACAGCGTGCTTGAAATAATCGTCCTGCGGCCCAAAGACCTGCTCAAGGTACAGCCCGCTCTTGCGCCCCAGCTTCATGGCATTGTAGAACATCACGTCGTGCCCGGCGTGCCGCTCCACCAGCCGACGCACGGTCGCGACTTCATGCGCATAGAAAAGCGTGCGGTACCGATCCGGCTGTGCGGCCTGCAACGCAAGGGCCGTCGGCACCCCCATGAACTCGTGTGCGAACACCACGGCCGGCACATCCGTGGTGCCCAGCTTCAACGCCTGCAAAGCGGCTACGGCCGGCGCCGCCAGTTGCACATACTGCTCGTAGTCCCAGATGTGCTCATAGGGGTCGGAGCGCAGCCCGAAGTGTTCCCACAACAGCCCCTTGGTTGCATTCACGCGCGCCCGGTGAATCCCGCGCAGGTCGATCAGGAGCACCTCGACGATCGTACGCCGCGCCGTAGGTTCGTCCTCGATCGGACGCCGCCCGTAGGCGATCCGCACACCGAATTCGTTCTCGACCTGCCGCAGGGCCGACGCAAACGGCCCGTCGTAGAGGTGGTCGAGCGAGGAGTATTCCAGCACCCCGCCGGGCCCGAACCGCGCTACGTTCTCCGGATAAAAGAGCGGGCAGACGAGCACCGTGCGGCCGACACCGTCCCGATAGGGCCGGCTGTTGATCAGGCCTTCGAGAACGGTTCCGATGCCACCAACTTTGTAGACCGCCTCGTGCGTAATGTGAATGGCGTTAAACATGGTGGCCGAGTGCCCTTCCGTCGCTGGATACCCGGCACAACCGTGATCGTCGAGAGGGACGGCTCCCGGAGCCGCACAACCATCGCCGGAGCGACGCTGACAGATGCTATCACGAAACCGAGTGTATCCCCACCCGGTGTCTGGCTCAACGGTCTATTGTGGCAGTGTCTGAGAACCCGCCCACTTGGAATGCCGCGCAGGTAAGGAAGGGGTGGAGCCAGGATGGGCGCAATCGGCATCTGGTTGAGCGAAACTCAACTGCACCGAGGCACCACGGGAAGAGATCCCCATACCCCACTCGAATAGGGGGGGAAAGGCGGGAGATGGGCATTCATCAGGTAACTGCCCCCCCGCCCCCTCCCTGCAAGGGAGGGGCGTATCTACTGCCCACCGCGTAACGACCCGATCCGGCGCTAGGCCGAGGGGGCTGCGGCCGCCCGCTGCTTCAGTTCATTCAGCTTGCGCATGAGGCGACTCTTGCGGCGAGCGGCGGCATTCCGGTGCACCGTATTACGGGAGCCCTCGCGATCGAGAACCAGGCAGGCCGCGCGGATCGCTTTTTCGGCCGCATCGACGGTACCGTGCAGGACCTGTTCCTGGCAGTCGCGCAGCTTGGACCGCACGGTACTGCGGCGGGCCCGGTTAATGGCGCGGCGCTTGCTGTTCTGCCGGATGCGCTTCTTGGCGGAAAGGGAATGAGCCACAGATTTACCTCGCTGGGGGGTCGTTTAGTTACTCTTGTTGAGTGTTTCCAGACGCTTGCGGGCGTCGCCGTCCATGAAATTGTAATCCTGCCGCAGCAGTTTTCCGAACGCGTCTTTGGCACCGGCCACATCTCCGGCCGCTTCACACGCCCGGCCAAGCCAATAGAGCAGTTCTTTGCTGTGGTCGTCCGTCAACTCGTAGGCATCCGCGGCCTCGCGCAGTACGTCACGGGCCTGCTGGGCATTGTCCTTGGCCAGGAACGCCTGTCCCATGTAGAGCTGGCACTTGTGCCGTGCCCGGGGGTCGGCCTGCGCTGCTTGCAGCATGGGAATCGCTTCGTCGAAGCGCTCGGCCTCGAACAGTGTCCGTCCGAGCTGGTACTTGAGCCGCAGGTCAGTTGGATACTCGCGGACGCGTTCTTCGAAGACTTCCAGGGCCGTTTCGCGCTGCTCGAGAGCCGCAAGCCGGGCCTGCTGAGCATCATCTTCATGGCCGGACGATCTCGCCCGGTCCCGTAATGTGCGGACCTGCCGCGTCAACTGCCGCAGGCGAATATCGTCGGCCTTGAACTTGTGCGCGTAGTTGCGGCTTTCTTCGTACTGCTTGAGCAATACGGAGACGGCCTCATCTTCGTACTTCTTCCGCTCCGATCGCACCAGCGTATCGACGAAGGCGTTGAGCCGCGGAACCGAGGTCGGATCGGCTTCCCACTCCTTCCGGCGGGTGTCCACCACTGAGGCGAGCGTCTCATCGGCCTGTTGGCTACGGTCCTGATCGTGCAAGAGCTTCTGCGAGTCAGCGTCGCGGAGTGATTCACGAAACGTATCGGCGCCCTCGTACTTACCGCGGGCGATCGCCAGCTTCCCCGCCAGCTCGCGCTGTTCACCGCGCAGCTCTTCATCGGCCGGTGTCCGGGCGATCAGGTATTCCAGTGCTTCGACGGCCTGCGTCAACAAAAAAGTTTCGCTCGGATTGTCGCCGCGGCTGCTGGCGAGGGCCGCGGCCTCGACGAGCACGTCGCGGAAGGTCTTGAACTTGGCCTTGTTGGGCTTCTTCTCCTTGCGAAGGGCTTCGAAGACCACGGGGGCCGCGAACTTGGCGGTTTCGATGAGGCCCGCTTTGACCGCATTCTTGAGCAGGCCCTCGGCGTAGGTGCCGTTGAAAGGGTCCATGCTCAGGAGTTTCTCGGCATTCAACAGGGCCTTGACCGCATCGCGACCAGACATCGAGGATTTCATACTGTCCATGAATGAGGGCTTCTTGCCACCCGCCTGTGCCCGCTGCACGGACAGCGAACGCAGCGGCATGTGGCCCTCTTCCACCGCTTCGGACCAGAACCACAGGCCAATGAGATAACACTCGATGGCGTAATCGTAGTTACGCTTTTCCCGGAGCTCACCGGCCCGCTTGAACCACTGCCGGGCTTTGGATTTATCGCCCTCGCTGACGGTGGGGGCGGCGGTCGGATTGTCGCGGTCTTCTGCTTTGGCCATATCGTGGCGATCGGGGCGGTCGTTTTGTGAATCCCTCGCCGCCAGCGCAACGCGGGCGCGTGACGGTCTAGGCCGAGTCCAGCAAGTATAACGGATTCGCCCGCCACGTAAACCCCGGCCCAACTGTCCGGGTGTCCACGTCGGATACCCCTGGGCGGGGGGACGGCCGAGCGGTCCGTCCGCCCGTCGGCTGCTGAACGCGCGGTTTGCAATCCCGGCCGGGGCGCGGGAAACTCCCTGTTTCCTCCAGCATGGGAGTGAACAGATGCAGCCAGCCACCGGTCGCGACAAGGTACTGATCGCCGACGACAACCCACAGATCCTCGAATTGCTCGAGGCCTACCTGGAACCGCTCGGACTGGAGGTGCAGGTGGCCGGGGACGGGGAGGCAGCCCTGGCAGCGGTGGAGCAGAGCCCCCCGGACCTGATTCTGCTGGACATCATGATGCCGAAACGGAGTGGCTTCGAGGTTTGCCGGTTGTTGAAGGATGATCCGCGTTACCGCGACATCGCGGTAATCATGGTAACGGCACTGAACGAGGTGGGCGATCTGGAACGGGCACGCGAGTGCGGGGCCGACGATTACCTGAGCAAGCCAGTCAACAAGATCGAACTCCTGGATCGCGTGCAGAACCTGCTAAAGCTGAGGGCGCTCAAGCGCGGCTCGCGGCGGGAGTCTGGCAGCGAAGGCGGGGTGTAGCGGAATCGAACGTAAGTGAGGTGGGGGAGTCGTTTGCGAACTGCCGGCGATGAACTGGTCGCAGGTCAGTGACCATGTGAGAGGGGTGCGAGACGATCGTCCGCTCCGGTCTTGTGCTCGCATGCCCGCAGTCACACGCCGCCAGGCTCCACCGCCACGAACCGCACCCAATCGGACGGCAGGCCCGCGCTCTTCAGCCGCACGCGCCACAATTCGACATCCGATCGCAAGGTGCCGCGTGTTCGGATGCTGAGGGGTGCGATTGAATTCTGCGCGTGTGTGTGTCGCAGGATGTCGAGCAGGTCCTCGGGTGGGCAGTAACGACCCTCCAGATGCGCATCGCCGAGCGCGTCGAGCTCCACCGCGGGGTGCAGTGCCGCTGCAGCGCGGATGCGCAACCGCACCGGGGTACCCTCCGGTGGGACCGCGGGTGTATGCACCTCTGCCCATAGGGCGCCGTAGCGACTGGGGAAGCGGCGCGAGTAGGCGATCAAGCTGTCGGGGAAATCCACCAAGGCAATCCCGACGCCGCTGCGCTGCGCCGCGAGGTCGCCGTCCGAAAGCCGCAAGGAACCGGCGAAAATCCAAGGACGCGGAAGCGGTGTGCGCCCGTACTCCACGGCGCGCAGCCATTCGTAGGCATCGGCCTCGTGCTCCACGCCATCGGCCTGCCACCTTACGAGGAGGTCGAGGCGCGCACCAGAGGGATCGTCGAAGCGTCCGGCGGCCTCGTTCCAGCGGGGCGGATTGCCCGGTTCCAAACCGACCAGTCCGAGGGCGAGAAAGACGTGCAGCGCGGCCGCCTCGAACCGCAGGATGCTCTCGTGCTCCTTGCCCGGCCAGCAGGCGAAGAATTCGAGCGGTCCGGAACGGAGCACGACCCGCGTCTCAACCTCAACGGTCTGCGCCGTCCAGTCAATCCACACACCCGGCTGGAATGGCCGAAGTGTGGCCGGTGGTGTTGCAGCCGCCGTGGAGGGGATTGTGTCCGGGGGACTGGGGAGTAAAGCGCCCGCACCGAGAACGACGAACAGCAGGCCGGAACTCATGTCAACTCCGTTGGGAGCGCGGGCCCATGACGGGTCGCAGGCGAAAAGCACACGCCCGCTGCCGAAACCGGCAACGGGCGTGCATCCGCAACTCCTCAAATCGGCTAGCGGACGGTTTTACAGGGGCGCCCGCGTCAGCGTCGGGAAGGCGTCGTCCTCGGCCTCCTGCTGGATGATGATCTTCGACTTCACCAGGATCAACAGGGTGCGCGTGTCCTTGACCAGCGTCTGGTTTGAAAAGGCACGCTTCAGCACGGGGATCTTGCTCAGAATAGGTACACCGGCATCGACTTCGACCTCACCGACCTGCTTCAGCCCGCCCAGCAGCACGGTACCTCCGTCGGGAATCGACACGGTCGTTTGGACGACAGCGAAAGACGTTTCGGGCAGCAGGATGAACGCCCCAGGGGAGTTACCACTGGCGCGCTGCACTTCAAACCGTTCAAACGTCGGCTCATCGCGCTGCTGCACGCGGAGCGAAAGTGTCACGTACTTGCGGTCCGCGCTGATGATCGC
Organism: Phycisphaerales bacterium; assembly: GCA_016716475.1. Taxonomy (NCBI): domain Bacteria; kingdom Pseudomonadati; phylum Planctomycetota; class Phycisphaerae; order Phycisphaerales; species Phycisphaerales bacterium. Next base: position 293,984 of record JADJWG010000001.1, on the reverse strand, counting down.
CTCGACCCAGATCGACACGCCCGCTTCGGCTTCTTCAATTTCCGGCTCGAAACCGACCGCACCTTCGGCCAGACTCGGCCGCAGACTCGCGACGTACGAGCGACTTCGACCAACGGCAATGGTAGAGGCCTGGCCGTTAAAGAGCACGAGGCGGGGGGCCTGCACGATGCTGGAGCGTTGATTGGCCTGCGTAGCGCGGATCAGGAAGTCCACCTGGAGGTTGTCAAGGAAGGAGCCCGCAATGCTCAGGGCCGGGGACAGGGCAGCGGCCGAAGCAAAGGAGCCCGGTACGCCGGTGCCGATGGTCGGCGTCACCAGCGCGAGCGAATTCTGCTGCGCCGTGATCGGCGTCATGGAGCTGATTTGCGGCAGGATGCCGGTGCCGGTGGGTACAAAACCGGCCTGCCCGTAGGGCTGCTGGGGAATGGTGCCGATGTTGAGCGGCACGCCGAAGTTGGGCACGGCCGGAATCACGCCCGAGCGTGAGAATCCGCGCGGGATCAGGGTGACGGCGCCCGTGGCGGGATCGGTGATCACCCCGCCGGTGGGTCCGATGGCCGGGTCAAAGCCCGCGCTGCCCTGGTTGAAGACGAAGTCAAGATCGACACCGAACTCCTCGAGGAAGTTGGCGACGACGTTCAGGAAGCGTGTCTCGACGCTGACCTGCAAGGCCCTTGAGGCCCGTAGCTGCGAGAGCAAGTCCGCAACCTGGCGATGGGCATCCGATGTATTGTAAACGATCAACTGGCCGCTGAGGTCGCGGATGGAACCATCGCCGCCACCGGTTTCGCGCCAGGAATCCGGCTCAACGGTCTGCCGGATGATGTCCATGATTTGCTGAACGAGAGCCCCACCCGGGCCGCCGCCGTATGGATCCTGGTCATCCTGACCCTGGTCCTGCTGCTGGTTGCCCTGGCCGAACATGCCACCGCCGCCGCCACCGCCGCCGCCCTGGCCGAGACCCTGGGTCACGTCGAAACCCTGATCCTGTCGGGCACGCGGAAGACGCACAAGCAGATCGCGAATGTCGTAGATCAGCACGAGCTTGTCGCGGTCGAGTTTTTCCTTTGTGGCAATCCGCAAGAGGCCGTCGGCCACGGTGAAAGCCACCGGGGTATCGCGACCGACCTGCGAAAGAACCTGCCGCAGCACCTGGCGGAAAGACACGTTGCTGAGCTGAAGAGTGATTGGCGCATCGCGTTCGATGCCGGCGTCAACTAGGTCCTGCCACTCGACGACGAGGTTGACCTTGGTGAGCTCGCCCAGGAAGTCCATCACCTGCTCAAAAGGCGTCTCGGCGAAGCGTACCTCCGGCAACTGAAGGTCGAGTTGGCGATTCAGCTCGACATCTTCGAGGTCCTGGCCGGTGCTGACGCCGAGAGCGTCACGCCGCGCGGAAAGCGCGAGCCAGTTGCTCGGGTACATGACATCGACATCCCATGGAATGAGGGCGTCTTCCGCGGTCTGGAGGGCCGAGGGGCTGCTGCCGTCCGAGATCCCGCTGCCAGCGGTCCTGACGGGCGACCGAAGCCAGGGTCTCAGCCCACTTGAGCTGCATCTGCGCTTCGATGCTGGTCGGATCGATGACGAGCACCTGCCGCAGTACGTCGGCCGCCTCGTCGAAGCGGCGCTCGGCGCGGAGCTGCTCGGCCGAGGTCAGCAACTGGGCGACCTTTTCGTCGCGGGCACGCCGTTGGGCCTCGGCCCGAATCCGCACACGCTCTGCGACTTCTTCCTGGGTCTGGACGTTCTGTTCCTGCTGGAACTGGCGGGCGCTGCGATCGACCTCGTCGCGCAGGGCCACAATGGCAGCGCGGGCGTCTTCGTACTTCGAGAGTGGATCGGCATAGCGAGCGCTTTGCTCGATGGCCTGCAAGGCCGTAACAACATGCCGCCGGGCGGATTCGAAGTCCTTCCCGGCCATGGCCGTGCGGGCGTTCGCTGCTTCACGCTCGGCTGCCGCCACCGCCCGTTGCCAGAGCAGATCGTTGCGCAAACGCATTTCGTCTGCGGGAGTTGAGAGCGGGCGTGGGGCATCCGGCGGTGAGAGGGTGGGCGGCACGACGTCGGCGATCGGTGCATCATCTGCGGGAGTGACGGGCTCATCCGCCGGTTCATCCACCGGTGCCGGGGGTTCCAAAGTGCCGGTTGGCTTTGCAGCGTCGGCCAGGCGCTGCTTTTCGGTGATGCGTGCGGCCTGCACCTCGATGTGCTCGCTTTGGCTCCGGGGCGCATAGCGGTTAGCCCGGACGCTCTCATACAGCGCGAGCGCGGCCGCCCACTCTCCGGCCTCGTAAGCCGCATCCGCAGCCGCGAGATCCTGAGCGGCTTTTTCAGCGCCCTGAATCGCCAAGGGGAGCTCCTGCAAGAGGTTCTCCAGCTTCTGCTGGGCCTCCGCGGAGAGCTCTTCCCGCTGCACGGTCAGAGCGACCTCCTGAGCCGCCGTATACTCTTGTTTCTCGAACAGGTCGAGCGCGACCTGCAACTGTTCGCCATCGTCCGCGGCTGCGGCCAACGGGACGACGGCCACCGCCGCGACCAGCACGGCGACCTTCCAGAAGCGCACCACCTCTGACATCTGGATCTCCTTACGTTGCAGGTACCGGCCGCAGTCGTGCGGCCAGCCCGTCACCCGGGCACCTCCAGGCGCTTGCTCCAGGCGACCATCCACACACACCGAGCCACACACAACCGGTCGGGATGGATGAAACGTATGAGGCCGATTTTGGGCGTACCTTGTGTGGCTCCCACCGGTTCGCCGGTTTGGGCGGAGTCTAGCCCGCCGAGGATCGGGACGCAATAACATGCCACCGTGTAACTGACGCTGGGACGCCGAAAAAGTTCCCGCAGCGATACGGGATCCGCAGGTCGACGAAATTCCGTCAGTGAATCGCCTTGATTCGTGAGGGGTATTCGCGGCTCACGCCTGAGCGGGGTTCGCACTCCCCTTCGGACGGGCTACGGAACTTCCTCAACGAGCAATCGCAAATCGCCGGGGTCCGTTCGTACCTGGAACGTACCGTTGTCGTTCGTGCCGGCGGGTGTCGGCAAGGCACAGTCCCCCGGCCGTACCACCGCGAGAACATACTCCCACTCGTAATTGTGACTTGGGCCGGGGCGCACGACAAAAGTCAAGGCATCGCCATCGTCAGGGCCACGTTGCCAATTCGAACGGCCGCCGGCGGGCAGGAACGACGCGGGCTGACAGGTTGCGGGCACCCGCTGGCGCCAGCGGAGTTCACCGGTGATCGCCGCGGCATCGACCTGCTCGATCACATGCAGCAACTGCCCCGGTCGCAGAACCATGCCGGGGCGCCAGGTCTCCTGTCGCCAAACGCGGGGAGTGCTCGACCCCAAGGGCTGCTCGAGCCGCGTACCGAAATCATCGTCGGTGCGGTGGCCTGTGCCGCCCCCATTCGTCTGTGGCGTACGGACGATGATGGTCCGAAAAACGGTAACCGCAGCCGTGTCAGGTGTCGGAACCGCCTCCGGGAGAACAGCGACGGCGGCGGCCTGTGCTGTGGCCAGCAATTCGCCTGAGGTGTCGGCCCCGGTGTAGACGGAGGCGCTCACGTCACCCTCGGTCGCAGCTTCTGCGACGAAACGCAGCAGCACGCGCGCCTCGGAAGACGCAGCTAACTGCAATGGGATCACAAGGGGGGCACGCTCGACAGTAACCCAAGGTTCGTCCGCCACGCGGTAGGCGTCGATCCGCAAGCCCGGCGGGGTTGTGATCGTACTGGTGGACTTGATGGCGTCCGAACGTTCGTTCAGGATCTCCATGGTGCCGAGAGCCCGATCGCCAACCGTCAGCGGAGTCGGCAGCGCTAGTTCGAGGTGTACGCGTCCAGGTGTGGCCAGCAGCGCTTCCGCCACACTCGCACCGCCGAGCGGATCCAGCGCGACAACCTGCAGGCGGAAGTGACCGCGGTAGTGCGGTTCTGGCACATGCAGATTCGCTGAACCATTCTTAAGGCGGGTGATCTCGTGCCAGAGCGGGGTTCCCGCGAAGAAGGTCTCTCGCAAGGTCGTGTCGAGCAACAGCTCGGGGTCGACTTGCTGTGTGTCGGCCCCGTCCGCAGGCAGGATGGCCTCATGGGGACCACCCATTTCTAACTGTGCCCGGACGAGTTGCTCGTGTGGCGCCACGAAGCCGTACGCCGCACCGCTCTGTCGACCGTCATCGAGGCGGGCATACACGGGCGTGTCGTCGGGGGGGAACGTGCCGTCCGGCCGCGTGAGGCGGATCTGTACGGCCGATCCGGGCCAGGGTTCGTTCGCCGGTTGAAGCTGAAGTTCAAGCCGGTGCGCGGCGGAAGGTTCACAACGCACGGTTGCCACGAGGGATGGGCGCTCCAAGCCGGTGAAGAACAGGCACCGAGTGGGGCGCAACGCGTTGTGCGCCACAGGCAGCCACAAGTCAGCGTCGCCGGTGGGCGTGTACACCGTTGCAAACGCAAGCGGATCGCCGTCCTCTACAACGACGAGCCATGGGCCGACCGTGGCGCCACGGATGCGAATCCGTACGGCTGATTCGCCATCGATGAAGGTGCGCTCAGCGCTGAACTGAGGTGCCTGCGCAGCGGGTGTCGCGAGTGCGGCAGGGGCGACTTCAAACGTATCCTCCGCGACGAGCGGCGGTCCCGACACGCGCTCGATACGCATGCTGGCGGTATAGCTTCCAGGTGCAGCCGGGGACCAGGGACCAGTGGCGAGCCCGCCTTCATGCGGTCGCAGTGGCAGAGTTGCAACGACTGCATTGTCCAGTGTGATCGTGACAGCAGCCGGATCTTGACGAACAACTGGATCAACGCTGAACCAGCCGACGATGAAGTGCTGCCGCGGCGGGTGATCGGTGGGCACCCTCAACAACCAGGCATGGCCATTCGGATCACCGCCATGCACGGCATGGGTGGACCAGGTGTTTTGGTGGCCGGACCAGTCGTTCGCACTGGCCCGGAGACTGTAGGCGACCGGGGTAAGGTAACTGCCGAACTCCGGTTCCGCCGCCCGCAGGGCCTCCGGCGAGAACTCGAACGGTAGTCGACCACGGGCATCGCCCCAATCCGCCTGGCGCAGGACGGCAGCGACCAGCCCCGGATTCGGCGGGCCGCTCTCGGGCAGATGCAGGGCATGCACTTGCACATCCATTCGGAGGTGGGCCGCGGGCGTGCCCCAGGCATAGGCGGCCGTCATCGTGCCCTTGAGCGGTGTCAGGAATCCTGCGGAGTGTGGAGGGGTAGAGATGCGCACGCGCAAGGGGGATTCGTGCGAAGTGGCAACGGCCGCGGTGACGCGCCCCAGGGGGTTCGGCAGGACACGGCCATCCTGGCGCAGGGTGAAGCGCAGGTGCGAGCGCTCCCATTCCGCGTCGACCGGGAGATCGAACTGGAAGATGCCGTCGGGCTCTGCCAGGAGCGGGAGATCCAGCACGATGTCATCCAGCGCGTTGGTGGCGATCAGGTCGAGTTGCAGGTCTGGCAGTTCCGCATGACCGAGCGGAGGGAGCAATTGCCCTGCGAGGCGCAGTCGTCCGTCCGCCGACACCACGCCTGGCGCGGAGGCGAGCGCTGCGTAGGGCACGGGTGAGCCGGAGACACGTTGGCGGTCAAGAGTGCCCCGCAAAAGCGCAATGTCTGTGCCGCGCTGGAGCAGTGCCAGCCAGCGCTTGTCGGTGAGCACGCCGGCGTCGCCGGGAATCGGCATACGCAAAGATTCTCCGGCGGTGCTGTACTCGGTAGGGAAAAGCGACCGTTGCAGCCAGAAGCGCAGCTCGAGCGGCGTCGGAGTTGTGCTCGATTGACCGGAGGGGGGTGCCCAGAACAGCAGGTGGCGCGCGCCAGTGAGGGCGAGGGGCCGCAGGGGCGTGGCAATGAGTAGGCGCTTGATTTCTACGGGGCGGCCGGCGCCGTCGGTGCCGGTAAGTGCGATCACGTAAGCGCCCCGCGAAAGCGTGAAGTGGGGCGAATCATCCCCGCTGCCAAGTTCGAACCAGCGGTACGGAGCCGCATCCGGCACGGTGTGCGACCAGTGGTAAGCCAGCGAGCCCGCCGTCGGCAGGGTGCTCTCGTCACCGCGCTGCTGCGGATCTGCGAGCCAAGTGGCGAGATCAAACTGCCGCACTTCGAGCGTGAGGGTATGGCAACCACGCGCCCGCACGACGGGGTAGACGGGCTCGCCGGGCAGGACGTCGGGCGGGATGTGCAGTGCCACCGCCGGCCGTGCAAGCTGGTGAATCTGGCGGTCCGCTGCACGACCCGCCTCGGGCGGGGCGTTGCGAGACAACCAACCATAGAGTGTCAGGGCTTCCGCCACGCGATCCGTCTTGACGAAATGTTGTGCCAGGCACAACGCGGCGCGGGCGCTGGCCGGAGTCGGCGGGTCGGCGCTGGCGTGCTGTTGGAGCAGGTGTTCGGCTTCAGCGACGGTCCCCTGGGAAAAGTAATACTCGGCCAGGACGAGATCGAACTGTACGACCGTCTCGGCCAGCCCCGGCAGGGACCGCAGACGTTGGCCAATAAGTGCAAGCTGCGCGCGGCGCAGGGCGTCGGCCGCGGCGGAGCTGGCCGGAGGCCGAAGGGCGAAGCGTGGCGGTGTCTCGTGCCATTCATTGTGCAAGGACCAGGTCTCGGCCAGCGCCAGCAGGGCGGCCCCGAGCCGGGTCGTCTGTGCTGCGTGTTCGAAGCCCTCGGCCGCGAGCGACAGCCATTCCAGCGCGGGACCGGTTTCGGCCAGCGCTGCGAGCGCGATGCCCAGCGACAATTGACACTCCGCATCCTGCAGTACTCTCGGGTCCTCACCCGCAAGCTCGAACAACCGGGCGCGTCCCTCGACGCGGTCGGCCCGGGCGGGCATGCGCAACAGTGCCAGGGCCTCAAGCAGCGCGCCATCGAAACGCGCGGCGTGGCTGGCTTCACTGCTACGCAGCGCGGCGGCCGCCTGAAAAGCACCGGTGAAATCGTCGCTGCGGTACAGCAGCAGCGCGGGGGCGGCGGCGCGACTCCAGACGCGCGGTTGGGAGTCTTGCGACGCGGCCACAGGCAGATCGACCGCAAGCAACAGTACAGTGTAAAGCGCGCCGTGCGATACGCGCCTTCGTCGCAAGGAACCGATTGCGAAACCAGGCATGCAGTCTCCAATCCGCGGGGGCATTGCGCTCGTGGGCATGTCGGTGCGTAGGGAAGCACGACACACCGTGGACATTGTCACATAGGGGTCAACTACCGCAAGCGCACAAACCGCTCGACAGGCAGGCCGGTCGCGGCGGCCAGGGTGCGGATTTCTGTGATGAACCGCATGCCGTCAGTGTAGTAACCGGCAGTGGAGCGCAGTTCCGGCAAGTGCTGGTTCCAGTACGCATTGAACCTTGTCATCAGCAATTCGCGGAGGTACTTCGCCAGCATGCTGGCCAATGCGATCGACAGGTGGTGATTCTCGCCGCCGACACTGAAGTCGATCGTCCACGCTGCGGTACCACACGTCAGTCGGTAGGCACTACAGGCGTCGCCGGTGGCGAGCACGGCGAGGTGGTGTTCGGGGAAGGCCTGCATGAGCACCCGCCGATAGTCGCTCCGTCCGCCCAGGCGGTCGACATGAATGTACAGCGGTGTTGCGCCGGCGTACCGCCCAGCTTGGTCGATCAGCCGAAGTACGCTCTCCAGCAGTATTGCGGCCTTGTTACCCGTCTGCTCCACGCGCCGGTTGTAGTGGTCCTCCGGCATGACGGCGGCATGCAGCCCGACGCAGCGGTAATGAGCCGCGGCCATGGTGGACGCGAGGCGCTGGGCAATGCCCTCGTAGGCCGAGCCGTGTGGGTCAAGCGGCAGGGGCAGGGAGGTGAGCTCAGCGTACCACGGTAGTGCGGATCTACAGTGCGACCAGTTGGCGACTTCCTGGAGCAATTCGGCTGCGTTGGAAATCTGATGACCGGCAGCACGGGTGAAGGCGAGTACGCTGCGCTCCAACACACTGGGTCCGCGTTTGCGGTCGAAGACCTCCTTGGAGTCGGCCACGTGGAGCCGCGCGGCCGTACGGTCGGCCTTCTGTGAGACGGCGGCCGCGAGCCGTTCCCAGCCGTCTGCTTCTGGGGTGTCCGCCTCCCAAAGGGTGCTTGCGACCACCAGTGGGCCGAGCAGGGGGCCGTAGCCGGCCTCGTCAATGCCGAGGATGAACACCACGTCGAGGGTTTCTCCAACCCGTCACGCCGCAATTGCGTGCGGCGTTACCGAGTTACCGGAGTGTAGATCATCCGCGCGCCAGGGCAAACGACGACAGGGCTACGGCCGGACGAGCGCAAGCACGTGCTCAGGGTGGAGATCCCCGATGGTTGCGACGACGAGATCTGCGCCGGTCAGACGCTGAGGTGGACCGATACCAACAACCCGCATGCCCGCGGCGCGTCCGGCGGCCACACCCGCCGCAGCATCCTCAACCACCACACAATGGCAGGGAGGTACGTCGAGGGCCGTGGCGGCGGCCTGGAACACCTGGGGGTCGGGTTTTGAACGTTCCGCTTCGTTCGCATCGACCACGGTATCGAGCAGCGGCCGGAGACCGAGCCGGTCCAGTACCTGCCGGGCGTTCCGACTGGAGGATGCCACCGCGAGTCGCGCGCCGGCGGCGCGAAGGTTGGAGAGTAGTGTGGCAGCTCCGGGAAACGCGTCCTGCGGCCCCAACTTGTCGACGAGAGCGAGATAGGCGGCATTCTTCTGGTCCATCAGTCGATGCCGCTCCGTAGTGCTGAGCGTGTCGAAGTGGTCGCCCGCGAGGATCGCCAAACTGGCCGGTCGAGCCAGGCCGCGGAGGCGGTCGTTGACGGTCCGGTCAAAAGGGACGCCGAGTTCGGCGGCGACCGGGATCCAACTCCGATAGTGGAGTTCGGCCGTGTCGGTCAGGACTCCGTCCAGGTCAAAGATGACGGCGGGTGGCTGTAGTGGAGTCGTACTGGGAATGGGCTGGTTCAAGTGGTGCTTTCAAAAATATCTGAACTAATTCACTTGTTAAGGCAAACGCGAAAGGGGAGCAACAGCGTAATCGTGCTTCCAATACACTTTATTATGGGGCGTTGTTTTCAATGCTCCTGCCTGAGAATGCTGTTTGGGCGACGAAATCCGACACCCGACAGCCCGCAAATCTTGCGTATGGCTCAATCCACAGTACACTTGTAATCAGAACTCAAATGGTGCGGTAAGTACTGGGCCGCAGGGCCAGGGTAAACCCCGGCGCCGGTCGGTGGCAAATGTCGCTGTCAAGCACAAGCGACGTCACAGGGCCACAGCTTGTTTGGACACGGCGCGCCCGTCGAATCAGCGGACCATTGCGGGAATGCGGCTCGCGTGCAAGTGGTTTTTGAGGGAAACGGCGACCCGGAGGCAGGTTTCGTACGTAAAGGAAGGACACGGGCAGTCGGCGCGGGCGTTGCGGGCCGACTGGGATGGGATGCAGGACACCCGGTGTCGGTCTGGCAGGAATGGAAGGGTATCATGACGAAGGGCAACACGGCTACGCTCGCGACCCGCTCCACAACCATCGTACGGAAGCTGACGCCGGCGGCGAAGCTACCGGCCGCCGCGACCCTTCGGTGTTTCTCGGAGGACGAGTTGCAACGCCTGCAGCGCTGCTTGTCCGAGGTGATCGAGTGCGTCTGGCACCCGAGCTTTCGGCGATCGACGATGCCCGTGATCCATGAAGATGAGCCGCGTATCGGCGTGGTCAACGAATCCGGCCTGACCGAAGTGCTGACGGCCGCGCAGGAGCGGTACATCTTCCAGAAGTTCAATTACGCCCGACACCGGGTCATGCTGATCCTGCGGCGCTTCAAGGGGCAGCGCCTGACGAAGGCGGCGGCCCGGGAGCTGCTGAAGTGGGATGCCGTCACGCAAGCCGCCCGCACGGACATCGTGCGTTCGAACACTTCGCTGGTGCTGGCGATGGCGCGGCGCTCGCGGAACAATGGGGTCGAGCTGGGTGAGCTGGTGAGCGAGGGTAACCTCGCACTGCTGCGCTGTGTCGACAAGTTTGATGCGGCTCGCGGTTTCAAGTTCAGCACCTACGCATGCCGGGCCATCCTGGCGAGCTTCGCGCGGGCCGGGACGAAGGCGGCGCGGCACCGCTCGCAGTTTCCGACGCCGTACGACCCGGCGATGGAGCGAAGTGACTTCCTCGAAAAACGCCGCTCCCAAATCGAGCACGACTGTGTCGACGAGCTGAAGCGCATTCTGTTCGACAATTCGGCGGATCTGAGCCAGGTCGAGCGCAAAGTGCTGACGGCCCGGTTCTCGCTCGACGAGAGCGAGGAAAGTGCCGCGGGAAGGCGGAAGACGCTGGACCAGGTGGGCGACTTGCTCGGCGTGAGCAAGGAGCGCGTGCGGCAGATCCAGAATCAGGCCATGATCAAGCTGCGGGCCGTGCTGGAAGAACGGATGCTGGTCGCGTCGTAGGGTGGATGGGTGCTTGTGAACCTGGTAGACCCGCTGATGGTGAGAGACTCACCACGGCGGGTCTGTATTGCGCGCTGGGGCCGATCGAACAGGTGGTGTGATCTTTCGGGTCTGGTGGCCATTTGCAGCCATCAGGAAAGCGGCGTGTTCTTGCCGTGAAGAGCGCGGTAGGCGCCCGCAAACAGCAGCAGGAATACCAGGTCGAACAGCGCAAACGGCTTCCACATCCACGGGATTCCGGTCGTGAACCAGTGAAAAAAGACCACGCCGCAGAAGGCCGTTTTCAGCAGGATGCCATAGGGGATCAGGTTCAGGTTGCGCAGCGGGTCACGGGCAATGGCGCTGAACATGAGCGCGAACACAATCAGCAGTGCCGCCGGAAACTGGACGTAACCCGGGTGATTCGGCGGCGTGACGCCGGCATAGTCATAGACGGTGCCGGTCGCGAACAGGAAGGCCAAGCCGAGGATTCCGTCGTACACTGCCGCGATGCCGAAGAGCAGTGCGATCAGGGGTAAGCGAACGGCCATCGTGAAGTCTCCCTGGCGACCAGCGGCGGTCGCGTGTAACTGCGCCTTGGATGCATTGGAGCTGAGACTAGTGGCGCGACAGGTCTCAGGCGAGCGGCGCTCTGTGCGGTCGCCCCCGGGTCCGAAGCATGCGTTTGAAGTTGCTGCGTCGCCACGTCGTGAACTCGTCGCTGTAGAGATCGACGACGAGCTTCTTGAAGCCCGCATCGAGTTCTTCGACCGACATGCGCAGCGGGCGGTAGTTGATGTCAAAGAGCGTGCACTTCTTCCAGTTCGATGGTTCGAGCAGGCGGCCTTCCTGCTCCAGGCGAGCGTACAGCGGCGTACCGGGAAAGGGCGTCATGAGGGTGACCTGCACTTCATACAGACCCGTATCCCGCACGAACTCGGCGACCTGACCGAACGTGTCCGTCGTCTGCCCGTCGAGCCCGAGGACAAAACACCCGTTCACCGTGATGCCACGCGACTGGATGGCACGGATCGCATCCCGGTAGCGTGGGTAGCGTTTGCGCTTCCAGTCATTGCGCAGCTCAATCCCGCCAAGGCCGTCTTCGGTCGGGCTCTCGAGTCCGATCAGGATCTGCACACAGCCGGCCGCCTGCATGAGTCCCAGCAGCTCATCATCCTCGGCGACAGAGATATCGGTCTCGGTGAACCAGCGCAGGCCGCGGTCGGCAAGCAAGGGCAGCAGTTCCTTCCAATAGGTGCGGTGCACAAAACTGTTGTCGTCGGCCAGCTCGATGAAGGGTCGCGGCCAGAGCGCGCGTATCCGGTCGATTTCGGCGAGGACCCGGGCGATCGGTTTTTGCTTGTAACGCCGCGTGAGCAGGATCGAGCTGGCGCAGAAGTCGCAGTCATGCGGGCACCCCCGACTCGTCTGCACCGTAAGGCGGTTGTACCGCGGCAGGTCGAGCAGTTCGAATGCCGGTAGCGGTGCATCCGCAAGGTCGAAGGCCACGGCGCCGGCGTCGTAGCGCGGGCGCAGGCGGCCGTGTTCGGCGTCCGCCACGATCTGAGGCCAGGTGACCTCGCCTTCGCCGGTGACGACGACGTCACCATGTTCCGCGGCCTCGTCGGGGCGGGCAGTCACATGCAGTCCCCCAAGGACCGTGGGTACACCGAGGGCGCGAAAGCGTCGCGCCAAAGTGTAGGCCTCGTCGATCTGGGCGCTGAAACTTGAAATGGCAGCCAGATCCAGACCGGTGGGAAGTGCGGAAAGAGCGCGCCCATCCGGCACCTCATAATACTGCGTGCGATGGCGGGCTGGAGTCATGCCGGCAAGCGTGAGCAGGCCGAGACTCGGGAGTGAAGCAATGGTCTTACTGCGCTCGACGAAGCCCGGCAGCGTGAGCCCCAGTTCGAGCAATTCGGTGTTGCAGGCGCGAATGCCGCTCATGGCGAACAGGCCGATGTTCATAAGACCAGCATCCTCCACGTTACCAGACCGAGTCCGACGGTCGTGGTCAAGGCCGGGATGAAGAAGAGGTGGCGGCACTGAATCTTCCACGCCGAGAGGTAGCAGACTGTCGGCATGGTGGCGAGACCCACAAGCAGCAGCACAGAGGCCGCCTCGAGTCCGGTGTCGCGTGTAAGGGTCCGTGCCGTGAGGGCGAAGGCCAGGTTGAGCAGGCCCAGGCCGAAAAAGGAGATGTGTCCAAGCCGCAACATACGCCGCGGCCACGAATCGTACCCACCCAACCAGTCCGGACGGTGGAAAAAGAGGCCCGCGGTAATCCCCCCAGCGGCCCCGAGGAAGAACGCTAACCAGGCGGCCTGCAAGTTGATCAACATGTCAGCTCCCCGCGGAGTTTCTGACTTTTGAATGGAGCCCGCCGACTTCGACCAGCGCGCCCCACGTTCATCACCATGCCACCGAACTCCGGAAATGGGCCTTCCCTGAGCCGGGGGCGTCCCCTGACCCTGTTCATGACAAAGTGTACCCCTGGGTCGTGGGCAGGCGAAGACTGGGACCGGTAGCGCCGACAGGTCCGCACAATTCCGCAAGAACGGCTAGCGCTAAGCCGTATGGTTATACATGTCGCGTTCTGTCGGGAACTGTTGCTCAATTGACGGCCACTTGGACTGCGGTACGCTTGCATTCGGGTGTCAGGGCTGTTGTGAATTCGGCCAAGGGCTGCGGGGCCAACTGCAACCCTCCGGGAGTGCGCCGCATGGGGATCAGTCCGGACGAGCGGGTCGCGCGTGCCGCCCGTGGTGATCATGAAGCCCTGGCGGAGCTCCTGGAAGAGGTGGGGCCCGAGGTGCGCCGGCGCCTTTCCATCAGCCCGCTTTGGCAGGCGGCGATCGAAGCGGCCGACGTCATGCAGGTGACGTATCTGGAGGCGTTCCTGCGGGTGGACCAGTTGCGGGGAGAATCTACCGAAACCTTTCGCGCCTGGTTGACGCGCCTCGCTGACAACAACCTGCGCGACGCAATTCGCGCGCTGGAGTGCGCCAAGCGGCCGGACCCACGGCGCCGTGTCGGCCATGACAGGTCGGAATCCATGGCGTCTTTAATGGACGAAATCGGTGGGGTGGAACGAACCGCGAGCCAACACATCGCCGAACAGGAGGCCGAAGTCGCCCTTCGCGCGGCCCTGGTCCGCCTTCCGCGGCTGTACCGGCTGGTGGTGGAGCAGTACGACCTTGAAGGGCGTGGTATCCAGGAAGTGGCGCAGGAACTCGGACGTTCACCCGGGGCGGTCTATATGTTGCGGGCCCGCGCGCACGACCGGCTGCGCGAATTACTCGGTTCAGGTTCGCGGTACCTTGGCTACTAGAGGAACCGGACAACCGTGTTGGAACCCCGGTCAAAAAAGGTGGGCGGAGTCGATTGTGAAAGCCGTCCTGGTAATCAAGTGGCGTGTTCAGGAAGTAGAGCGGCGGTGGTCGCCTGACGAAATCTGACAAATATCGCGTGACCAGACCCCGAATCCCCCGCCCGGTAGGTTGAGGGCTGCTCAAGACCTGCCGACGTGCTGTAACCCGTTCCGGGAGAAGGAGTAACGCACATGACGTCCAGGTACGGTGAGGGGCTGACCGCGACACCGGCAATGGCGGCAAGAGAGCTGGGTGGGTCATGGTCGCGACTCCGATGGGAGCGTGGCGGGGACTTCGCGCTCCTGCTCGGTGTGTTCTGCTTTGGTTTGAGTGTGGGCGTCGCGCTGGATGTGGTCAGCGTCACGCGGACTGAAGAGGATATGCGGTTGGAAGCCATGGAACTACCGCCGGCGCTGGTGGAGTGGCGCGCACGGGATGCGGCAGGGCAGATGGAGGAGTCCATCACGACGCCGGCGGCTATTCATGTGCGTAGGACTGAAACGGATCACTGGCGCAGCGGGCGGCCAGCGCGCGTGCTGCTTGCGGATCGCGGCGAAACGGTGTTGGTCTCGGGCAGGAATCCAGGAGGGATGGTGCCTGGGGCGGATGCTGGTGAAACCTTCTCATCTGCCGCGCCGCCATCGGGAGGTTCGGTCCCGGTGTCACGGCACTTGGCGTGGTAGGAATGGGGTGTGCCAAGCGACCCCCAAGGTTGGAGTTTGGAGCGCACGGCCCATGTGAGGTGTCGGGTTGCCGGGGATTCCCTCTGGGCAGCACCTTGCGGTCCCCAGGTGAGGCGCGCATGGCGCGGCAGTACGAGCCAGCAAGGCGTCCGGAGGATACGTTCACTTCGGACGCCGCATTGATCGAGGCGGCCCGGCGCGATGTCGCCGAAGCCCAAGGCCGGTCGGGCCCGCACGCCCCGACCGAAATCGACGCCCGGTTCGCGAGCGTGACGCTCGTCTCCCCTGCATCGTCGAACCAGGGTTTGGCCGGGCCGCCTTCTGATTCACTGCCGGGGTACGAGTTGCGCCGGGAGGTGCATCGCGGGGGCCAGGGCGTCGTGTACGAGGCGCAGCACACGGGCACGAAACGGCGGGTGGCGATCAAGGTGATGTGCGAGGGGCCGTTCGCTGGGGTTGCGGACCGGGCGCGCTTTGAACGCGAAGTACGCATCCTCGCGCAGCTCCAGCATCCCAACATTGTAACTGTGCACGACACCGGCTTGGCGCATGGTTGCCATTATTTCGTGATGGACTACATCAGCGGGCAGCCGCTCGATGTGTATATGGCCAGCGCGGATCACTCCGTGGTGCAGACTCTGCGGTTGTTCCTGAAGATCTGCGCCGCGGTGCATGCCGCTCATGTGCGTGGCATCATCCATCGCGATCTGAAACCCAGCAATGTTCGCGTGAACCAGGACGGTGAACCGCATGTGCTCGACTTCGGGCTCGCGAAGGTGACCGCGGCCCCCGACGAAGTGGCCGTGGTGACGCATGCGGGTCAGTTCGTGGGCTCGGTGCCGTGGGCAAGCCCGGAGCAGGCCGCCGGGTTTTCCGATCGCGTAGACGTGCGCTCGGACGTGTACGCCCTCGGGGTGATTCTCTTTCAGATGCTGACGGGGAAGTTTCCGTACGAGGTGGTCGGTGGCCTGCGCGACGTACTGGACCGCATTCTGCTCGCGGAACCGCTACGGCCCCGACACCTGCGCCGCGAGGTGGACGACGAGGTCGAAACGATCGTCCTCAAGTGCCTCGCGAAGGAACCGGAACGGCGCTACCAGAGTGCGGGCGAGCTGGCGCGCGACATCGAGCGCTACCTGCAGGGCGACCCGATCGAGGCCAAGCGTACCTCCTTGGCCTACGTCCTGCGGAAACAGATTCATCGTTACCGTGGACCGGCGGTGCTCCTCGCGCTGTTCCTCACGCTGCTCCTCGGGGGGTTCTTCACATCCCTGACCTACTGGATGCGGGCTGTGAATGAGACGCACCGTGCCGAGAACGCGCTCGCAGCGGCGGTCCAGGCGCGACATGAAGAAGCACTGCAACGACACCTTGCTGAGCAGTCCGCTCACCGCGCAGGCGCGGAGGCGGCCAAGGCCGCGGCGATCAATGCCGTGCTGGTGGAGATCTTGAGCTCAGCGGATCCGGCCCTGGCGCGCGGGCGTGATGTGACCGTGCGTGAGGTATTGGAGAACGCGGCGGACCAGCTGGACGATGGCGCGCTGCGGCATGCGCCGGAGGTGGAGGTCGCGGTGCGCACGATGCTGGGGCAGGCGTTTCGCGCGCTGGGCCACTTTCAGGCCGCGGAGACGCACCTGCGGGTAGCGCTGACACTGCACGGGGAAATCGCGCCGGGAGAGTCCGCTGTGCGGGCCGATCGCTTAAACGATCTCGCGATCTGTCGCCAGCTCCAGGGAGACTTCGCCGGAGCGGAGGAGCTCTTTCGCGCAGCGCTGGGGCTGCGGGTGGAACATTTGCCCGGGACTGCCGCCCACGCCGAGAGTCTCAACAATCTCGCGGTGATCCTGCAGCTCATGGACCGGCTGTCGGAAGCAGAGCCCCTCTACCAGCAGGCGCTGGAACTGCGTGTGCGCCTCTTGGGGCCGGAGCACATTGATGTAGCGACCACCAGGCACAATTTCGCTGCATTGCTCGAGGACCGTGGAGACTACACCGCAGCAGAGCCGCTCTTGCGCGGGGCGCTCGCGGCCTACCAGGCCCGTTATGGCGATGAGCACCCGCGAGTTGCGACCTTTCTTCACAATCTGGCCAGTCTGCTCGCACGGCGGGGTGCGTACGAGGAAGCCGAAGTGCTGCACCGGGAAGGATTGCGCGTACGGCGCCTGCTGTTTGGTGAGCAGCATCCGGACGTGGCGGCCAGTCTCAATAACCTCGCGGTTTTTCTCCATCGGACGGGGCACCCGGCTGACGCCGAGCCACTCTATCGAGATGCGCTCGAGCTCCACCGGCTGTTGCTCGGTGCCGAGCACCCCGCCGTGGCCACGGGCATGATGAACCTGGCAAGCGTACGTGAAGAACAGGGCGATCGAGACGGGGCGGAGCCGCTGTACCGGGCGGCGCTCGAGTTAAGGAGGCGCTTCGCAGGTGGCGAACCGCGCCTGGCGGTGGCCGTCACGTTGCTGTTCTACGGGCGTTTTCACCAGCGGGGCGGACAACTGGCCGCAGCGGTCAGTATGTATCGTGAAGCACTGGAAATTCGCCGGCACGTTCTGGGCGATACCCATCCGGAGGTAGCGGAAACCCAGTGGATGCTGGGGGGTGCGCTCGCGGAGGGGGGAGAATTCACCACTGCGGAGACACACCTGCGGCAGGCGTACCAGATTCGGCGGTTGCGACTGCCGGAGGAAGTCGGACGTTTTGCGCTCGTTGTCCGTGACCTGGCGGCCGTACTTCTATTGCTTGACCGGTCCGAAGAAGTGGTGGCGCTGGCCGATGAGTGCGAGGCGGCGCTGCGTCCGGCCGCGGACTTATTCGGGGCGGGCGAGCTTACGCAGGTGGTGGAGCTCTTCGAGCAATTGGGTCGCGCCGGCACCGCTGCGGAGTGGGGAAAGCGTAACCCCAGTCGAAGTGTGCAAGGCCCGTTGTGAGTTCGGCCGCATACCGCTCAGGGTGGTGTATCACGCCTCGAGTGCCGTATCGGTGGACTGGGGCGGTTGTCGGCGGGGTGCGACTGCCGCGCGTGGGCGCGTATCCCCGAGCAGGACGAGGGCGCACAGGATGAGGCCGCCGCCCAAGGCCATGAGCGTAGGGCGCGTGTAGGGGTCGACGAAGAACCAGATGCGGGGGTGGCGATCCAGAGTGAGTTGGACGAAGGTTGCGAGGTCGGGTTGCGTGCCCGGCAGGTGCGTCGGCGGTAAGAGAGCGGGCATGAGCCGTGGGGTGGCGGGTGGTGCGACGGGGTCGGGCAGCACCAGTTGGCCGTCGGCGAGCGGCACACCGGTGGCGAGGCCCTCGCGCGCGAGGGGCCCGGCGCTGTAGCCGAATTCGCGCTGTGCGATCCGCAGGATATATGCCGGGTCATTCTGGAGAAAGTCAATCTGTTTCTCAGCCACGACCAAGCGGTCACGCAGTTGGGCAAGCTGCGCCTGGCGGGCGTGTAGCAACTCGATTTGGGCCTGGCGTTCGAGCCAAGCGGGCAGAAGCAGGCAGGGAGCGAGGACGAAGCCCCCGGCGAGGAACATGCACCAGAACAGCGCCGTATTGAGGAAGTGGCCGCGGGCCATCAGGATCATCCATGATGTCAATTGGTGGTGTATTGTAAGGCGCAGTGGCGGGTGGGGAAGGGGCCAGCGGGTTTCCGACGTGACAGTCGGGCCGCGAAGCGGTGCAATGTGCGCATGGAAATCACACGCGACATTCGGTCGGCGCGGATAGCCGTTGCGGCCGCTCGGCGGGCGGGCCGTTCGATTGGCTTTGTCCCGACGATGGGCTACCTGCACGCGGGGCATTTGGCGCTGGTGGCGGCCGCCCTGAGCGACGGCACCTTTCCGGTTGTGAGCATCTTCGTCAACCCCACGCAGTTTGGACCGCAGGAGGACTACTCCCGCTACCCCCGGGATGAGGGGCGCGATCTTGAACTCTGCCGTACCGCGGGCGTCGAACTTGTTTTTGCGCCGTCGGTCGAGGAGATGTACCCTCCGGATACGGTCACAACCGTGCGCGTCGCGCGGTTGACCGAGACGCTCTGTGGGCCTCATCGCCCGGGGCATTTTGAAGGTGTCGCCACGGTTGTGGCCAAGCTGCTTCACATCGTGCAGCCCGACCGGGCGTACTTCGGGCGGAAGGACGCCCAACAGCTTGCAGTCCTGCGGCGGATGGTGCGCGACCTGGACATGCCGGTGGAAGTCATCGGCTGTCCGACCGTGCGGGAGCCGGATGGGCTCGCGATGAGCAGCCGCAACGCATACCTGCGGGGGGGGGCGCGAACGCGGGCGCTTGTGTTGTGGCAGGCCCTGGAGGAAGCCCGGTGCCGGATCGAAGCGGGGGAGACCGACCCGACGGTAGTGCGGGGTGCGATGGAAGCGATCGTCTCCACCGCGGCACCTGAAGCGATTGACTACATCAGTCTGGTGGACCCGGACACGCTGCAGCCGGTTACGGTGGTGCCGCGACCGGTGCTGGTGGCTTTGGCGGTGCGGATCGGTGGAACCCGATTGATCGACAACGTCACCGTGTAGGCGTGGAAAGAGGTATGTGCTGGACCGGTGTGTCTGCCGCGCCTACGATGCGGCCGTTTCCGGATTTGCCGGTTGCGGTGAAGAGGTTGAGTTTTGGAGGGCCACGACGCCCATGATGCCGATTGTCTGGACGATCCCGGGGGTCAATCTCGCGATTCCGGGCTATGGCCTGATGATGATGATCGGCATGTTGCTGTCGATCCTCTGGGCCGTCAAGCGTGCGGAGCGCTCGGGCGCCAACCCGGACGTGGTGTTGAACTGTGGATTCATTGCAATCTTCGGCGGCGTGGCGGGCGGGCGGCTGATGTACGTGATCCAGTACTGGAACCAGTTTGCGCACCGCGGGTCACCGTTGGATGTGGTCTGGGCCATGCTGGATGTGAGCAAGGGCGGACTGGAAGTCTACGGCGGATTCATCGCGGTCACCGTGTTTACGCTCCTGTACCTGTGGCGTTACAAACACTCGATCCGCTGGTACCTCGACATCATGGCGCCATCGGCCGCGCTCGGCATGGGGATTGGTCGGCTGGGGTGTTTCCTCAACGGCTGCTGCTTTGGGGGGGTGTGCGAGCTACCGTGGGCGGTCGAATTCCCCTATGGCAGCAGCGCACTGCACCAGCAGTGGAAGGAGCAACGCAGCGGGGCGGCGGTACCGCAGCAGTTGTTGATTTTTGGTTCGGAGGGCTCGTTTCAGAGCGGTGAAGTAGCGGCGCTGATTCCGCGCGAAGTTCTCAGTGTAACGGAAGCCGGTCTGGAGAAGAGCCGGGCGGCCTTGCGGGAGCGCCTGCAAGAGCGAGAGGCCGCGCGAGTGGCGCTGCAGGCGGCGGAGAATGAGCAGGCCCGGCAGGTGGCGTTGCGGCGCATTGAGCGGGTGGACCGGGCGATCGCATCTGACCCGAACAGCATTTTTCTTACGCAGTTGCAGCGGCACAATCTGACGCTGGTTCAGCTTCAAGACTTGGCGCGGGCGCATCACTCGCTGCCGGTGCATCCGACGCAGATTTACTCGTTCATCACGCTGGGCTTGTTGGCGGGGGTCCTGGGTGCGGCCTATTGGCAACGGCGGGCGGACGGGCAGATCATCTGCCTTTTCCTGCTGATCGAGCCGTGGACGCGCTTTACGCTCGAGTTACTGCGCGCGGATAACCCGCAATATGGGCGCTTGACGGCCTCGCAGTACATCGCCCTGACACTCAGCGTGGTCGGCCTGCTTGGGCTGATCGCACTCCGTTACACGCGGCCCCGCTCGCCTTTGGCTGTTGCTTATGTGCCGGAGAGCGAGAAGAAAGCGCGCGCCCCGCAAGCGACAGGGTGAGGCGTGAAGAGTTTTGGCCAGGCCCCGGATACTTGCGTTGTTTCAAGTGCGTGACGCGAGTATAGTGCGGCCGGGGTAGCGCAACTTGGCAGGTGCAGCATGCCGGAACCGGAAAAGAAAATCATCGTTGACGACGACTGGAAAGCCGAAGCGCAGCGTGAGAAAGAGCGCCTGGCGCAACAGGAGGAGGCCGCCCAGGAGTTGCCGGACCCGAGCTTCCCGGAATTGCTGAACATGATCGTGATGCAGGCGGTTGCGGGCATGGGGCTGATGGCGACGCCGGACGGGCAGCGCATGCCGCCGAACCTGCCGATTGCCAAACACTTCATCGATATGCTCCAGGTGCTTGAGGACAAGACGAAGGGCAACCTGACGGACGAGGAGAAGCGGCTTCTCGACCAGGTGTTGTACGAGATGCGCATGACGTTCGTGCAGGTGGCGGGGGCTGGAGGCGTTCCGGGGAGTGGGGTGCGTCCGACGGCGGTACCGTCTCCGCTGGACCCGGCCTGACGACGCGTTTATGGAAGAAGCGGCCGCCGCGGCAGTACGCAGGAGCGGACCGATGGCCACGAAACCACAGGTGCCGGGAGCGCCGCCCCCCCCGGGCGATACGTTCGCGGATCGCGAACAGCGCAACCCGTTCTTCCGCGCTGTGATGCACCTTGGTCTGCCGGTCGTGGTGAGTGCGGCGATTCACCTGGCATTCGTGGGGGTTCTCGCGTTCAAAACCTTTGAAGCGCTGGGCCCGACCCGGGTTGAAATCGGCGAGTTTGAAGGCAGCGTGGTCGATCGCGATGCCTTCGCCCGCGCGTTTCAGTGGGATAGTCAGGCCGCGCTGGATACACCCCTCGATCCACTGGACGACCAATCGCTCGAAAGTCTGCTTTCATTCAGCGATGTGAGTGCGCCGGACTTCAGTGACCTCAGCAGCGCGGCGGCCGGGGCTGGAAGCGGCGACGGCGGACTGGGTATCGGCGATGGCCCCTTGTCCCTGATCGGCACGGGCGGGGGCGCCGGCGAGTCGGGCACGGGCGGGCTGGGGGGTGGCCTCGGGGGCGGGGGCGCGCGTCTCGGCCAGGCCGGCATGTGGGATCTGAGTATCCGGGCGAACAAGGTCGTGTTTGTGGTTGATTTCTCCGGCTCGATCATCCCGACAGTGGCGGACCTGCGCCGCGAATTGAAGCGCTCGGTGAGCCGCCTGCGGCCGTCGCAGACGTTCGGGGCGATCGTGTTTTTCAGCGAGAACGAGCAGATCCGCACGGAGTCGTTTCGGCCGAAGCTTGAGCCGGCGACGGAGGAGAACCGGCGCGAGTTCTTCCGCTGGATCGACGGAATGCGGCCGCGCGGCCGGACCGAGCCGCTGAACGCCTTGAAGCGGGCGCTGCTGCTGGAGCCGGAAGCGGTGTTCTTCCTGTCCGACGGGCTCTTTGATGATCGGGTCGTGACGGAGGTGGAGGCGACGAACCGGACGATCCGGGCGCGTATCTACTGCCTCGTGTTCGATGAGATTTTCTTCGACGATCCCCCCGGCACCCAGCGCGAGACGACGGGTGTCCGGCGGTTGAAGCGGCTCTCGGAGGGTAGTGGCGGAGAGACGAAGATCGTGACGAATCGGGATTTGATGCAGTGAGGAGCCGAGCTCCAAAGATCGAGGTCCCCGCGCGTTGAGAGCGGGGCCGGGTTGCCAGTGGGAGAGCGCATGAAACGGTCAGGTGTGCGACGAGGTCATTTCGCGGCATGGGGTCTGCTGCTGTCGGCGGGCGCGGTGCCGGCCTGGGCCGCGGAGGGTGGCAAGTCGTTTCTCGACATCTTCTGGGAAGGGATCGAGATTCCGACTTACTTCATCGCCGCAGGATCGGTTGCGGCGATTGCGTTGATTGTGGAACACTTCGTCGCTGTACGGCGTGCGACGATCGCGCCGCCGCAACAGGTGCAGTGGGCGCGGGAGCAGATCGAGAAACGCAACTTCCGAGAATGCCTCGACAAGCTGCGGGAGAGCCACACCTATTTTGCACAGACGATGACCGCGGCATTGCAGCACGCACGGCACGGCTTCGACGCCATGCACGCGGCGGCGGTGGAGAAGTCTGGACTGCTGGGAGGCAAACTGTTCCGCAAGGCGGAGTACCTCAATATTCTGGGCAACCTGGGGCCGCTCCTCGGCCTGCTGGGCACGGTCTGGGGCATGATCGAAGCGTTTGGCACCCTGGGCGCGAGTGGCGGCCAAGCCGACGCGGCGGGACTTTCCGAAGGTATTTCGAAGGCATTGGTGAATACACTCGCGGGGCTCGCGCTGGCGATCGTGGGCATCGGGTTCTTTGGCCTGTGCCGGAACCGCATCGAATCGCTGACAGTCGGCGCGACGGTGGATGTGCTCGACTTGCTGGAGTACTTCCGCCCGTCCGCACGCAGCAGCAGCGGCGGTGAGCGGGCGGCCACGGCACCGGCGACGACCAAGGCGTCCCGCGGCGCGGGTGTGGCCCCGGCGCCGGGCACGGCCGAAGGGGAGTAGGCCGCGGACCGGTTCGCGAAAGGAGCGCCGCAAGCATGATGCGTCCGCCGAAGCCGACCAGCATGACGCTGAACCTTGCGCCGATGGTTGACGTGCTGATGTGCCTGATCGTGTTCTTCCTGCTGGCGGCACACATCGTAGCCGCAGAAGCAACGGTCGTGGACGTGCGCGATTTGCCGCGGGCGCTGGCGGCGCAGGAAGTGGATTCCTCGGACCTCGGCAACCGCGTGACGATCAGTGTGCGGCGCGTGGCTGACGGGGACGAGGTGGCCGAGTACGTCGTGGCCGACTGGGATGGCGAGCGGATCGTGCCGCGCGCCCTGCGGCCGGCGGACATTGAGGCATTGCTGAAGCTGCGCGCGACTCAGGCCGTCGCCCGGGGAGCGACGCTGCGCTGCGTGATTCGGGCGGATCGGATGGTGACATATCAGCACGTCGAAGTTGTGCTGCGGGCCTGCGGACTGGCCCAGGTGAGGGACGTGGTGTTTGCCGCCCGGATGGACGGCGACGGGGAGGGTCCCCCATGAGGAAAGCCCCGGAGCCGGCTGGCGAGGCCATCCCGAATCTCGCCCCGCTGGTCGACGTCATCATGGTGCTGCTGGTTTTCTTTCTGCTCATCATGTCGTTCGAACTGGTACGGCAGGGCATTCTCAGCACAGAGCTGGATCCGAGCAGTGGTCCCGGCGCCGGGGCGCGGGTCGAGGTGAATCCCACGATTGCCGTTTCGCTGGGAGGTTCGAGTGACGAGACGCTGACGATCCGCGTGCGGGACGAAGCGCTGCCGTCGGCTGATTTCGATCTGCTGCGGCGGTACCTGCTGGATCGTCGGCGGGCGGGCGCCGATCCGAAGAATCCCGTGGTGATCGTGGCCGAGACGCAGGTGCGCTGGCAGTATGTCATCCAGGCGATGGACGCGATTGTGCGGGCGGGCTTTTCGAACGTGCAGTTCGGCGTGAGTCTGCGCCCGGGGAGCGTCTGATGGCGAATGCGGCGCACATGGCAGACCGCTGTGGGGCTGTCTGGGGCTGGGGAGCAGGGTGTGAAAAAAAGTAACCGCTCAAGTTGGGCTGCCGGGTGGGGGGCGATGTGGCTCGCGTGGGTAGCAAGCATGCCGGTTGCGGCCCAGGAATCGCCGGGGGCGCCGCCGGAGGTGGAGCAGGCCATCCGCAGCGGATTGGTCGAAACCCTCGAGGTGCAATTCGGCCCGGGTGCTACCCCGCAACAGAAGCACTGGCTGGCACAGGCCCAGGCGAACCGTGCGCGTCGAGCGCGCGGCGAGACGGACCGTGCGCAGGCGTTCGAACAGGCGGAGCGGCGCTACAACGACTGGATCGATGCCCTCGTCCGCGCAGCGGAACGCGGTGGTGTTCTTGACCGGGTGCGTGTTGCGGCTGCGCGGACGGAGTTGGCGGGTCTGCTGCTGGGGGGGCCGGCGGCGCGCGAACTCGACGAGTTTGAGTTGTCGCTCGGGCGCCGGGGGGATCGCGCGCAGTTGACATCGGTGCTCGAACGGGCGCGCGGGATGTACGATGCAGCGCAGCAGGCGCTCGACCCGATTTCCCGGAACATCGCGGCACACGAGGACGAACTGCTCGCGGCGGGCCTGTACGACGTGGTGCAGCAGGCGCGGCTTGACATTACGCTGAACCTGGGCTGGTGCTATTACTACCTCGGGGTGCTTGAGGAGCGCGACGGGGAGCAGCGACGCACCCGGCTCGCCACGGCCGAGCGCAATTTCCAGGAGCTGCTGAACTCGGGTCAGTCTGGACCGATGCGATATCTCTGTACCCTGGCGCTGGCGATGTCACAGCGCGAGCAGGGCAAGCTGGTGGAAGCGGAGCGCAGCTTCGCCTACGTGTTTCAGGATGATGTGGCGCCGGCCCTCGCGGCCCAGGCGCGGTATGAGCTGGCGCGGACACAACTGCGCGGTGAAAAATTCGACGAGGCCCGGACGACGCTGCGCCCGCTGGTGGACAAGGATGCGGAGCAGCTCTCGGCCGACGAGCGCGCGGCGCGGTTCTACATCAACTTGGCCCAGCTCTGGGACGCCAACAGCTACCTGCTGGAGGCGGATGCTTCACGGCGCGAGGCCCGCAACAGCCCGGCCGCTACGGCGCTGCTTGCCAAGGCCCAGCGCAGCCGCGAGTCCGGGCTCGCGAAGTTCCGACGATTGGCGCAGCGTGGTGGGCCATGGCCCGCGGTCGTGCAGATCTATATCGCGCAGAGCGTGGACCTGCGGACCCCGCTGGGGGAGTTGAGCGAGCTGGAGCTGCTGTTCACGGCGTCACAACTGATCGATGCCAAGCGCTACCCGGATGCGCTTGTGAGGTTGGGCGAGGCCGCGGCGCGGGCCAGTGAGGATGCGACGCTGGCGGGTGAGATCCTCTTCGAACTTGGCCGGGTGCAGTACCTGCTGAAAGACGAGCGCGCGGCCGCGGAGGCCTTCGAGCGGCTCGCGACAGAACACGCGAGCCACCCCAAAGCGGAACAGGCCGCGACCTTTGCGTACCCGCTGTGGGGGAAGGTGGCGGAGCGCAGCAAAGCGTCGGCGGATTACGAGCGACTGATCGCGAGTTTGCAGAACCTGCTGGCGCGTTATGCGAACCACCCGCGGCGGGACGAGGCCTTGTGGCTGCTGCCGGTGGCGCTACAGGCGGCGGGGCGGTTTGAAGAGGCCGCGGCGGAGTTTGCCCGCGTGCCGGAAGCGTCTCGCTATCGGGAGGAGGCCCAGTACCGCAGTGCAGTTTGCCGGCGGCGCGCGGTCGAGGCGAGCCGCGGACAGGTGGAGGGCGAATCGTTCGCACAGGCGGCGCAGCGGGCGGCGGAGGCGCTGCGTCAGTACGCGCGTGCGGCACGCGAGCGGGCCCCGCAGGCCGTCGATCCGAGAGCGGTGCTGCGCTGGGCGGCGGATGCACAGATCGCGGCCGGCGAGTTGCTCGCTGGGCCGGGTGTCAGTGCCTACGACCTGGCGTTGGCCGCCGTCGCGGACTTCGAGCAGGCGTTTCCCGAGAGCGACCAGGTTGGCCGCGTGCTGGCTGTGCGCATCCGGGCGTACCGCGGGCAGCGCGAGTTCGAACGGGCCGCCGCCATCGTAGCCCAGTATTTGCAGGCGGCCGCGCCAGAGCAGGTGGGTGCGACGCTGGCGACCCTGGCGCGCGGGATGCAGGAGGAGGTCGAGCGGCTCCTGGGGGACGGCGAGCGGGCGTCCGCGGAGGCGCTGGCGCGCGATGCGGTCGCGACCTTCGAGGAGTTGGAGCGCTGGGTTTCAGCGGATGCCGCGCGCGCCGGCAATCGCGATGCGGTGCGCAGCGGCAAGGCACGGATGTTGTACCTGGCGGGCGACCTGGCGCTGGCGCTCGAACTCGTGGAGGCACTGCTCACGGAGAGTCCACAGAACGGTAACCACCTGTTCCTGCGGGCGCAGGTATTAACGGCGGCGCTGCCGGCAGAACCCTCGGCGGCGGAAGCCGAGGCGGCGCGCGAGGCGTGGGGGGTGCTGTTACGGGATGCGGCGATTCGGCAACGTGCACCGGAGCAGTACTGGGAGGCGCGCTACCACTGGTTGCGGCTGACCCTGGCGCGGGGTGCTGCCGCGGATGTGGAGACGGCGATTGTGCAGGAGCGGGTGTGGTGGCCGGAACTGGGCGGCGAGCCGTGGCAGGGACGCTTCGCGGAGTTGCTGCGCGCCGCGCGCACCGCGCAGGGCAAGCCCGCGGAGGAACCACAGCCCGCGACGGCACCGGCAGAAGCCGAACCGGCCTAACACGAAGATTTCACGGGGACACGGCTATCGGGTCCGCTGCACATGGGGCGGGTTGGGTGCCGCGTTGCCTGTGCCGCTCTGCATTTCTACTTGTTACCCGCTTCCCATTCCCTGCGCTCGGTATAATGCCCTGTTCGGCCTTTGTACGTCCAACGGGAGTGTGCCGTGAACGCGTACAGAATCGTCAGTCCGTTTCAGCCCCAGGGCGATCAGCCGCGGGCGATCGAGCAGATGGTGCGCGGATTCCGGGAGGGGAAAGCATTTCAGACGCTGCTGGGTGTCACGGGGTCGGGCAAGACGTTCACGATGGCGCACGTGCTGGCGCAGCTCGGGCGGCCGGCCCTGGTCATCTCCCACAACAAGACGCTCGCGGCGCAGCTTTTCGAGGAATTCCGTGAGCTGTTGCCGCACAACGCGGTCGAGTATTTCGTCAGTTACTATGACTACTACCAGCCCGAGGCCTACATCCCGCAGCGCGACATTTATATTGAGAAAGATGCTTCCCGGAACGACGATCTCGACCGGCTGCGGCTGGCGGCGACGAGCTCGGTCGTCTCGCGGCGTGACGTGGTGGTGGTGGCGAGCGTTTCCTGCATCTTCGGCCTCGGTTCCCCGGACGAGTACAAAGCCAGCGTGGTGAACGTGCAGGTCGGGCAGACCTGGGAGCGTGACGAGTTGCTGAAGAAGCTCGTGCGCTTGCAGTATGACCGCAAGGATGTGGAGTTGGCGCGCGGCACCTTCCGCGTGCGGGGTGATGTGATCGAGCTGGCCCCGGCCCAGGAGGAATTCGCGATCCGCATCGAGCTGTTCGGCGACACGGTGGAGCGCATGGCGTACATTCATCCGCTGACCGGCCAGATCCTGCAGGCGCGTGAGCAGGTGTTCATCTACCCGGCCGTGCATTACGTGCTGCCCGAGGAGAATCTCGAGCGGGCGCTGGCTTCGATCCAGCAGGAACTCGACGAGCGTGTGCTGCAACTGCGGCACCAGGGGAAGCTGTTGGAGGCGCAGCGGCTGCTGGCGCGTACCAAGTATGACCTCGAGATGCTGCAGGAAGTGGGGTATTGCAGTGGGATTGAGAACTACTCGCGGCACCTGAATGGAACTGCGCCGGGCGCGAAACCTTACACGCTGGTGGACTACTTTCCGCCGGATTTCCTGTTGATCATCGACGAGTCGCACGTCACCATCCCGCAGATCGGCGCGATGTTCAACGGAGACCGGGCGCGTAAAGAGGTGCTTGTCGAGCACGGATTCCGGTTGCCGAGCTGCATGGACAACCGGCCCATGCGCTTCGCGGAATTCGAGCAGATGTGGCATCAGGTCGCATTTGTCTCGGCGACGCCGGGTCCGTACGAACTGGAGAAGTGCGGCGGCGAGACCGTCGAGCAGATCATCCGGCCGACGGGACTGGTCGATCCGCAGATCGAGGTGAAACCCGCCCGCGGGCAGGTGCCGGACCTGCTGGAGCAATGCCAGCAGCGCGTGGCGGCCGGACAGCGTATCCTGATCACGACGCTGACCAAACGGCTGGCTGAGGATCTCTCGCAGTACATCCAGCAGGCCGGGTTGCGCGGCCGATACCTGCACAGCGAGATCGACACGCTGGAGCGTGTGGAGATCCTGCGCGAGCTGCGGCTGGGCAATTTCGACGTGCTGGTAGGCGTGAACCTGTTACGCGAGGGGCTCGACCTGCCGGAAGTGTCCCTGGTCGCGATCATGGACGCCGACAAGGAGGGCTTCCTGCGCAGCGCGACCTCGCTCATCCAGATGATCGGGCGCTGTGCCCGCAACGTCGATGCCCGCGTCATCCTCTATGCGGATCGTGTAACCGCCGCGATGCAGCGCGCCATGGACGAAACCAGCCGGCGGCGAGAACGGCAGGTGGCCTACAACCAGGAGCATGGTATCACACCGGACACTGTGCGCAAGGCGATCCGGCAGGGCCTGATGACCGAAGTGGCGGCGATGCGGCGGGTGCGCGAGGCGGTCCACGCCGACGAGGGCGACTACGACCGCGAGGAACTGCTGCGGCAGCTTGAATCGGAGATGCTGCAGGCGGCCGAGGAACTCGATTTCGAAAAGGCGGCCGCCCTGCGCGATCACATCAAGGAACTGCGCGACTCGCCGGAACTGCGGGTCGCCGCGACCAAGGCGCGTCCAGCCAAGGCGTCGAAGCCTCGTGATGAGGAGGGCTGGAAGCCCCACCGCCAGTACAAGCGGCCGGGCAAGAAGTGAGGTGGGCCTGTCGATACTTGTGGGGAGGGGCGCAGAATCGATCCGCCAGGTTTGCACGCTTGTCAGTGGCGGTAGGATATCAGCGGCCGAAGGTCGGTCCGGCTGTGGGCACGTCGCCCCGGTTCCGGAGCGTCCGGGCGCATCAGACCTGTGGCCGGCCTGCGTGGCGGCACCGGACAATCCCAAGAAGCAAGGAGCGCGCGCATGGTGAGGAGCACGGCTCAGAGGTGGCCCGCGATGATCGTCTTGGTGGGGCTGGCGTGGCTGGTGGGCAACGCGGCGGCCGCGGATGTGCAACCGTTCCGCTTGTCGGAGGCGGTTCCGGCCGACGTGATGGCCGTGATGCAGTGGCGCGATCATGACGGCCGCAAATTTGTGCGTGAGCAGTACGCACGCGTCTGGGCAGCGGTGGAGCGCCAGGGCTTCGAGCGCGACCTGAAGCGGCTGTTGCGGACGGATGTGGAGCGTCGGCAGGGTGATCTGACCGCGTTTGACCTGATGTGGGACGAGCTGGCGGAGCGTGCGACCCGCGTCCGCTGGGCGGAGTTGTGGGCGCGGGAGGGCGCGCTCGCGATGAAGGTCGGCTTCCCGACCGGGCTGGAGGCCCTCGGACTGTTTCTGCCGGCGCCGGACAAGACGACCGACGCGTTCGAGCCGCTGGAGAATCTCTTCAAGGGACTGGTCAAGCTGCTCCCCGAGGGGCAGCTCGAATTGCGCTCGGAAGGTGAGGGGCGGCGCGTTGTGCATCGCCTGCTGGTGGCGAACATGGTTCCGCCGCTTTCGCTGACACTGGCGCGGCACGACGAGGTCATCCTCCTGGGCATCAACACCGCACTGGTGGAGCAATCCCTCGCGCTGTTGCGCGGTGAGAGCCCGGCCGAGGCCGCGAGCGTCAAGAGCAGTGCACGGATCACCGGCGCCCTTGAGAAGCTGCCCTCCGCTACCGATTCGTATACCTTCGTGGATGTCGCCCGGATGATGCAGGAACTGCGTCAATTCGCGACGATTACCGCGCAGGCGTTCGAGCCACTGCCGCGCGACGGCGGCAGTGATGCCCCGGCGACCCAACCGGTCAACCCGCTGGGCTTCCTGCCGAAGCTCGTCGACGCGGTAGATGTGTGGGAGTACACGGCTTCGGTGCAGTCCACCGACGGTATGAAAACCACCGCGGAATCCGTCACTCTGCTGCGGGCGGCCGCGCGCGAGAAGCCGCTTTTCCAAGCACTGTACAGCAATCCCGTGCTGAAAGAGCCACTGAAGATGATCCCGCAGCAGGCCACGTCGATGTACGTAACCAACGGGATCGGCGTGCAGGTGGCGTACGACTGGCTCATCGATTTTGTGCAGCGCGAAGTCCCCGAGGGGGCCGCGATGATTGCGGAGATGCGGGCCCAGCAGGACCTGCTGGGCTTCAACCTGGAGAAGCTGCTGCTGGGTTGGCCGAGTGGTTCCTTCGCGACTTTCTCCGCGAACCTGCGCTCACGGTCGTCGACGGATTCGGTCTGGATGCTCGGTGTGCGCGATGCGGAGGCGGCCCGCGCTGCGTTGGATTTTGCGATGAATCAGCTTGCGCCGATCATGGAGCAGCAGCGGGGCAGCATCGAGGATCACCGGATCGGCGAGGACGCCGAATTCAAACTGCTCATTCTGCCCATGATGATGAGCGCGATGCTGGGGCAACCCACCTTGGGAGTGTTTCAGGACCAGATGATCGTCGGAAACTCGCCCCATGCCGTGGAGGCGGTGGTGAAGGCCGCCAGGGGTGAACAGCCCAATTTCGCTGAGAATGAGCAGTTCAAGACCGATGGGCTGCCACTCCGCGGACCTGTTACCGCAGTGCAGTTCAAAAACCTCACGCGGTACGGTGAGGAACTGTCGACCATGTTGAGTCTGCCGACTCTGGCTCAGATGGCGCTGCCGGCGCAGGTTGCACGGGAACCCATGGTCGTCACCGGGTTCAGTTTGCTGGTCAAGGCCGCCAATGTGGCTCGCGAGTTGAACTTCTACCGCTCGAGTGCGGCAGTGACTACCCAGGAGGAGCTCATCAGCCGCACACAATCGGTTACGCATTACCAGGAGCCACCGGCCCCCCGCACACGCACTCGGCCGACGACTGAGCCGTCACCGACTGAACCCACAACCGAGCCGGCGGCCGAGCCCGAGACCGGAGGGAATGGTACGCAGTAGCATCCCCCGGATAAGGGAGTGCGAATCACCCGATGGCAGCGGTGCACACCCCGACGGGCGCGCATCGCTGCCATCGCCCCGTTCGGGGATAGGCACAGCCGGGATGACTACCAGGGATCATCATCGTCGTCGGTGCGACGGTCGGTCCGTGTCGGAAGGTCGTTGGGCTGGGGCGCGACATGGGCACCTCGGCAAGTGGGACAGGCCCCTGGCATGCCATTCAGAAATGCCACCCAGCGGCGACAATCCGAACACCGCGTGGCGCGGTAGGTGGTCTTCTGCGAGCAGCTAGTACACGTTATGGGCCAGTCGTTGAAGTTCAATGCCTGCTGCGTTTGCCCGGATACGCCGCAGGCCGGGTTGTTGCAGATCGTGTACAGCACGGCGGTCTGTGCAGTCGCGGACCGGTTACGATCGCCGGGGGGGGCGAGGCCGTCGATCAGCCATTGAACCAGGAAGAAAGCAAGCAGGGCGAGAATGATCAGGCCGGCCAGTCTGGGAATCGGGCCATGCCAGAAGATGCCGGGGTCTTCACGGTAGCGAGTACGCCAATCACGCCAACGTTGGGGCGCCTGGGTGAGTCCGTCGCGCAGTTGATGGGGTAATTCAGCAAGTTTCCGGCGGAGGACGGCAAGCATCGGGGGCCTCGTCCGAACGTGGGTCCGGTGCGGAAACGCCTGCCCCCAAGCGTTCGGGTGCCGCACAGGGGCTTCCGAGCCCCGCTCTTATACCATGTCGGGGCGGGTCGGAGCCACATTTTTCTTTTTGACAAGCTGGCGGCGCCATTTACAATGCCTCATTCCGGTCGACCCGTAAGGGCCGGCCGGTGGGTCTGTTGGCGATCGCCAAGCGCAGAACGGGCGTGCTGCTGTAGCTCAGTGGTAGAGCGCCTCCTTGGTAAGGAGGAGGTCATGGGTTCAACCCCCATCAGCAGCTTTCCGGACGGCTGTGGATCACCAACGGGACCGGTCGCGAAATCGCTGGTAGAAACAGAGGACGAGTCAGACCCCAGGGCACGGTGGCCGCAGACGGCCACACCGGGAGCGGACTCCCCCCGGTTGACGAGTGGAGAGCTTCAATGGCGAAGGGTGTATTCGAACGTACCAAGCCGCACGTGAACGTCGGGACCATCGGTCACGTCGACCACGGCAAGACGACCCTGACGGCTGCCCTGACCATCGTGCAGGCAGCGCGTGGTCTGGCTCAGGCCAAGTCGTATGACGAGATCGCGAAGGCGTCCGAATCGGACGGCCGGCGTGACCCGACAAAGATTCTGACGATCGCCACGGCGCACGTCGAATACGAGTCGGAGAAGCGGCACTATGCCCACATCGACTGTCCGGGTCACGCCGACTACGTGAAGAACATGATCACGGGTGCGGCCCAGATGGACGGCGCGATCCTGGTGGTCAGCGCGGCTGACGGTCCGATGCCGCAGACGCGTGAGCACGTGCTGCTCGCCCGCCAGGTGAACGTGCCGGCGCTGGTTGTGTTCATGAACAAGGTGGACTTGGTCGACGATGATGAATTGCTCGAGCTGGTCGAGATGGAAGTGCGCGAACTGCTCAGCATGTACAACTTCGACGGCGACAACATCCCGGTTATCCGGGGATCGGCCACGCAGGCGATTCAGGCCGCGGTCGACAAGAAGCCCGAAGGCTTCCAGCCGATCGTGGAGCTGATGAACGCGCTCGACACCGCGATTCCGGAGCCGCAGCGCGAGCAGGACAAGCCGTTCCTGATGCCGGTCGAAGACGTGTTCAGCATCAAGGGCCGTGGCACGGTCGGCACCGGCCGTATCGAGCGTGGCCAGATCAAGGTCGGCGAAGAAGTCGAAATCATCGGACTGCACGCCGAGAAAGGCCGCAAGACGGTCGTCACCGGTGTCGAGATGTTCAATAAGACGCTCGACTCGGGCATCGCCGGCGACAACGTCGGACTGCTGCTCCGCGGTGTCGAGAAGAAGGAGTTGGAGCGTGGGCAGGTGCTGGCCAAGGCCGGCAGCATCACCCCGCACACCAAGTTCCTCGGCGAGGTGTACGTGCTGAAGAAGGAAGAAGGCGGCCGGCATACGCCGTTCTTCCCGGGTTACCGCCCGCAGTTCTACTTCCGCACGACAGACGTCACCGGCTCGATCGTCGAACTGATCGGCCGCGACGGCAATAAGGCGGAAATGTGCATGCCGGGCGACAATATCCAGATGCGGGTCGAAATCCAGCACCCGATCGCGATGGAAGACGGCCTCCGTTTCGCGATCCGCGAAGGCGGCCGGACGGTCGGTTCGGGCGTGGTGACGAAGATCCTGGAGTAACCGAGCGGTCGCAACCGCGGGTGTGCGGAGAGTGAGCGATGGCGAAGGCGCAAAAGAGAGAGTCGGTCTGGCTGCAGTGCACGGAGACGGGCGATCTGAACTATCGCACGACCGTCAACGTGCAGGGCGGCGTGCCGAAGCTGCAGCTCGTCAAGTACAGCCCGCGGCTGCGGAAGCGGACCATGCACAAGATCAAGCGCAAGTAGTCGGTCGGCAATTCAAACGGATGCCCGACCGGCGGAAGGAGCGTAGCTCAATTGGTAGAGCACCGGTTTCCAAAACCGGCGGTTGGGGGTTCGAGTCCCTCCGCTCCTGATTGATCCGAGCGGCGTGCGGGACCGTGGCACGGGCGCCGATCCGGTGGGGCGGGTTGCCCGAAAGACCCGCCCGGAGCAGTGGCGAAACTATGGCAGAGCGCGTACACGAAACCCCGGTCGGCGGTGGCACGCCGTTCAAGATTTACAAGTCCGGCCAGGGACAGTACGTCCGCTGGTCGACATCCGCCGGCGCGGGGCTCCTGGCCCTGGCGGCGGCGAACTTCGTACGGGAACGCCTGACGGTGGTTGACAATGTCTGGGTGACGACGCTCGTGCCCGTACTGGTACTCGTGGCGCTGGCCTATCTCATATTTCGCTTTGTGGGCCAACATGCCCGGGTGGGCGATTTCCTGATCGCCACCGAAGGCGAGATGAAGAAAGTCAACTGGTCCAGCCGGAAGGAAGTGTGGGGTGCGACCAAGGTCGTGATCATTACGGTCCTGGCACTGTCGATCCTGCTGTTCGTGGTGGACCTGATCTTCATCCTCATGTTCAGTGGCATGGGCGTACTGCGGGTGGATATCCTTCAGGACCTCTTCTCACGCGGACAACCATGACGAACTTCGCCGACGATGTCGAAACCACGCCTCCGCCGGAAGTCGTACCCGCGGCTGTGCCTGCCGAAAGCACCCGCCCGGAGCGGCCCGCCGCAAAGGAAGAGGTGCCGATCGTCCAGCCCGGCATGGGCTGGTACGTGCTGAAGGTGGCCTCCAACAAGGAGGACCAGGTTCGTGACGCCCTCGAGCGCAAGGTGAAAATCGAGCAGCTGGAGAAGTGGGTGGGCCGGATCCTGGTGCCGACCCAGCGAGAGAAGCGGGTGCGCGGCGGCACCTCCCGGATCTACCATCGGAAGCTTTATCCGGGCTATGTTTTCGTGGAGATGGCCACCGATCAGGATGGCCGCATCCCCGAGAACGTCTGGTTCGTGATCAAGGAAACGACCGGGGTCGGTGACTTTATCGGTTCGGGCGGCAAGCCCTCGCCGATGCCGATGTCGGACGTCGAACAAATGGTCGCGGCGGCAATCAAGCCGGACGAAGGTCCGTCGCTGGCGAACCTGGCATTCAAGTCAGGCGACCGCGTGAAGGTGACGGAAGGCCCGTTCGAGAATTTTGAAGGCACGGTGGACGAGATCAACAGCCAGAAGGGGACCGTGCGTGTGATCGTGGCGATTTTCGGCCGGCCGACGCCGATCGAGATCGAGTACTGGATGGTGGAGCCGCTGTAGCGGCCCGCGGTAAGAGGCAAGCATCCCCGGGTGGGGGGCGGGTGTCAGGCCACAGGAAGTGAACGATGGCGAAGGCGATCATTGCCAAGATCAAGTTGCAGGCCCCCGGCGGAAAAGCCACACCGGCACCGCCGGTCGGACCGGCGCTCGGCCAGCACGGTGTGAACATTGCGCAATTCGTGCAGCAGTTCAATGAGCGCACGAAGCAGATGGACGGGATGACCTGCCCGGTCGAAATCACCGTCTATAAGGACAAGAGCTTCGAGTTTGTCGTCAAGAGCCCGCCCGCCGCGGTACTGCTCGTGAAGGCGGCCAAGCCGCTCGATGCTTCGCAGGCCGTAGTAGAAAAGGGCTCCGGTGAACCGAACCGCACGAAGGTGGGGCGGGTAACCTCGGCGGACGTGCGCAAGATAGCCGAGACAAAACTGAAAGACCTCAATGCCTTCGATCTGGACGCGGCGGCGAAGATCGTCGCGGGTACGGCCCGGTCGATGGGCATCGAAGTCGTCGACTGAGCGCGGCGCGTCACCCCTTGGTGGTTGACGAAGCTGCCGGGATTCCGCGGGCCCCCCCTGGCGGGCGGGATCGATTCTTCGGCGGGGATGTGTGACAACCTGGTTGGCCTTACCACGGGCCGCAACAGTAGTGGGAGCTTGAAAATGCGATTTCGCAGCAAGCGGTACAAGAAGGATCTGGAGAAGATCCCGCCGGCGCCGTTACCCCTCGAAGAGGGGATCAAACGCCTCAAAACCTACACCAAGACCAAGTTCGACCAGACTGTCGATCTCGTCTGCCACCTCGGGATTGACCCCCGGCAGGCGGACCAGATGATTCGCGGCTCCCTGAGTCTGCCCAAGGGCATCGGTGCGAAGAAGCGCGTGATTGCCTTCTGCCAGGACCAGGATGCCGAGGCCGCCAAAGCCGCCGGGGCGATCGAAGCCGGCGGCGATGAGCTGATCGACAAGGTATCCAAGGGTTGGATGGATTTCGATGTAGCGGTTGCGCACCCGTCCATGATGGGCAAGGTCGGCAAGCTGGGTCGTGTCCTCGGTCCGCAGGGTAAGATGCCGTCGCCCAAGAGCGGCACGGTGACACCGGATATCGCGACGGCGGTCAAGGAGTACGCTGCCGGCAAGCTCGAGTTTCGCAACGACAATGGCGGCAACGTGCATGCCGTGGTCGGCAAACTGAGCTTCAGCGACGAGGATCTCAAGGAGAACATCGTCGCCTTCGTCGATCACATCAAGCGTGTCAAACCGTCGGCGGCCAAGGGCCAGTACATCAAGAAAATCTGCATCAGCGGCACCATGACGCCCGCGGTCATTCTCGACATGGCCGTCACGGCGGGGACGGAGTAAGCCCATGAGCAAGCTCGTCAAGGAAATGATGACCCGCGATCTGGCGGAGCGCTACGCTGAGTCAGACAATGCGGTCTGGATCGAACTGGTCGGCGTGGACGGCCTCACGACGAACGCGTTTCGGCGCGACCTGCGGGGCCGCCGGATGCAGATGGAGGTTGTGAAGACCTCGCTGCTTCGCCGCGCGGTCAAAGGTCGCCCGCTGGAGCCGCTCGCGGATAAGCTGCAGGGGCCGGCGGCACTCGTCACCGGTGGTGATTCGCCGATCGAGGTGGCGAAGCTGCTGGAGGAATGGGCCCCCAAGTTCCCGAAAGACAGTTTCCGCCTGCGCGGTGCGGTCATCGACGGTGAGTACCTGGACGAGCAAAGCGTGCAGGGCCTTTCCAAGATGCCGACCCGGGCTGACATGCAGGGCCGTATCGTCCGCCTCATCCTGACGCCGGGTGGCAACGTGATCGGAGCGGCGCTCGGTCCAGACGCTGCCGTGGCCGGCCTGCTGAAGACCCTGATCGAGAAGCTTGAGAAGGGCGAAGCCGTCGCGCGCGTCGGATAGGACATCGACGCGGCCGCTGCACCGCAGTCGGCCGCCGTGATTTGTGACTGCTGCGATGCGCATCTGAGTGCTCCGCGAAGCGGATGAAATGGAGCCAATGGGGCTCCAGCTATCAGGGCGGTCGCTGAACATCAGAGGTTGGAGTTTTCATCATGGCAGAAGCACCCACGGTAGACGCCGCGATCAAGGACATCGGCGACAAGATCGCCGGCCTGACGCTGGTCCAGGCGAAGTCGCTGGCAGACTACATGAAAGATACCTACGGGATCGAGCCGGCGGCGGGCGGTGCGGTGATGGTGGCGGGTCCGGGCGCAGGACCGGCGGCCGCAGCGGTGGAAGAGCAGACGGAGTTCAACGTCATTCTTGCGAATGGCGGTGACAAGAAGTTGCAGGTGATCAAGGTAGTGCGCGCCGCGCGTCCGGACCTGGGTCTCAAGGAGGCCAAGGCCCTGGTCGACGAGGCGCCGAAGCCACTGCTCGAGGCCGTCAGCAAGGAAGATGCCGAGAAGTGGAAGAAGGAGCTCGAAGAGGCCGGCGCAAAGGTCGAAGTCAAGTAACACTTCGCCTGCCCGAGTTCGGTACAGGACGCTCGAGAAAGCCCGGCGTTGCCGTCGGGCTTTTTCGTTGCGCCCGAATCGCCCTAGAATGCCGGCCCGACGGCGTGCTTGGCGCGCCAAAAGGGCTTGGCTTGCGGCGCGCCAGTGACGCCGCCCGGCTGCACAGGAGCGAGTATACATGTGCACTTCGCAGATGACAGGCCACCGGGTGCGGCCAGTGGGCTGCAAGGTTGCGGCGCGTGGCGGTGGACGCGGCCTCCTGGCGGTGTTCGCAGCGGTCGGACTTGCGGTCGTGTTCCAAACGGGCTGCTCGCAGCGCCACGCCGAGCCCGAGCTGCAGGGCCGGCCGGGTGTGCTTGCGTCCACCCGCGCAGCGCCCATGCCGCCACGTGAGTTTCGCGCGGTCTGGATCGCCACGGTCGGCAACATCGACTGGCCTTCGCGCCCCGGGCTGTCCACGGAGCAGCAGCAGAGTGAATTGCGTCGCCTTCTTGATCTCGCAGCCGAGCTGCGACTGAACGCCGTCATTCTTCAGGTCCGCCCGATCGGCGACGCCTTCTACGTGTCGCGCACCGAACCGTGGTCGCAATATCTGACTGGTGAAATGGGCCGTCCACCGGACCCGGTTTACGATCCGCTGGCCTTCGCCATTCGCGAGGCGCATGATCGCGGGCTCGAACTGCATGCGTGGTTCAATCCCTTCCGAGTGGGCCTCGGCGGCCGCCAGCCGGCCGCAGCGCGCCACGTCACGCTGCAGCGGCCACAATGGGTCCGGCGCTACGGCGACAAGCTCTGGCTCGATCCCGGAGAGGCGGCAGCGCGCGCGTACGTACTGCAGGTGATTCGCGATGTCGTGCGGCGGTACGATCTGGACGGGGTGCATCTCGACGATTACTTCTACCCCTACCCCGAACGGGATGCGAGCAACCAGCGGATCGCCTTTCCCGACGATGAGACCTTCACCCGTTACCGGGCGCGGGGCGGTACCCTGGCGCGCGACGACTGGCGGCGCGAGAATATCAATACATTCGTTGCCGATCTCTACCGGATGGTGCGTACGGAGAAACCGCACGTGAAGGTGGGCATCAGCCCATTCGGAATCTGGCGAAGTGGGCATCCGCCGCAGATTCGCGGGCTGGATGCCTATGCGGAGATCTACGCGGACGCGCGGCGGTGGCTGGCGGAGGGCTGGCTCGACTACTTCACGCCGCAGTTGTACTGGCGGATAGCGCAGCCGGCCCAGAGCTATCCCGTCCTGCTGAGCTGGTGGGCAGACCAGAACACCCGCAGCCGGCACCTATGGGCGGGGAATTTCACGAGTCGCGTTTCCGACCGAGAGCAGAACTGGCCGGCGGAAGAGATCGTGCAGCAGATCGCCCTGACACGGACCGAGTTGCGCGCAGGCGGCAATGTGCATTTCAGCGCACGGGCGCTGCTGCGGAATGCGGGCGGCATCGCCGACGCCCTGCGAACCGGGCCCTACCGCGATCCGGCGCTGGTGCCGGCGTCGCCGTGGCTGGCAGCAGGCGCACCGGCGCCCCCGGCGGCCGCACTGTTCGCGGTGCCCGAGAGCGAGAACGTGCGGGTGACGCTGAACGCGGAAGGGGGCACCGACCCGCGCTGGTGGCTGGTGCGGGCGCGGTATGGCGGGGCGTGGTATCTGCGACTGGCCCCTGGGGCGCGGCGAGCGCTGCTGCTCCCAGGGCGGCAGGCGGAGGGAGTGCTGGAGATCGTGACCGTCGCAGCGGTGGATGGTGCGGGACAGGTGAGTGTGCCTGTGGTCATGGAATAGGATTGGGGGAGGCCCGGTGATCCGATGCGGTCGCCGCTGACGGAGTGCGGCAGCGCGGCGGCTGCGCATCCGGAACAGCTTATGCCCGATGGATGGGGCACTCAATCGCTGCGAACGGGAAGCATTGCGCGAACATGACTGACCAGACCCGCCCTGAACATGCCGGCATGGAAAGCGCAGGGTAGGGCGCAGGCGGCTACTAGTTAACGATCGCACTGTCATCGTCGTGCGGTTCTGCGAGGCGGGCGCGAAAATGTGACGTACGGAGAACCGCCCCATGCCCGTCGGCGGCGAGGCCGAGCTTGCGTGCGGAAATGTCGAGAAGGTACGTGCGGGTGCCCCAGTCTACAAGCATTTCATCACCGTTCGGCAGCGGTATGGCGCCCATAATGGGGGCGTACATGTGTGGGGGAGAGAGGCGGCTGTACCAGTGACTAATGGCGAACACGAGCTCATCGTCACGCATGACGCGAATACCGTCGATGGTCCAGGGAGAGCATAAGACCTTGTACTCGCCGACACGATAGTGGCCACCGCCGAGGACGCCGGGATTTTCCCGGCCGTATACGACCGCCAACTCGTCCAGTGAGGGCGGCTCTTGGCGGCGGTGGCGGAGTCCGAACGGGGGCCGCGCTGTGAACACGAACACATCGCGCGTCTCCCGGCACGTCGCGAGGATGTCATCCCCGTCGGCGGACCAGGCGATGGCTCCCGGCGCGGGAGCTTCCGGTAGAGTACCGACGGTGGCGACGTCCCCGGTCTCGCCGTCGAAGGCACGGATGCGCCATAAGTGTTGGTACGGCCCAGAAGCCGGTTCGTCATGCACGGCCTCGAGAAACGCGATTCGTCGGTTATCGGGTGAGATCGCGACGTTCTCCGTCGAGGCAGTGCGAAGCGTGGTGGGCAAGTGGTGCGGCTCGTCGTCGTGTTCGGGGCGGTATAGATAGAGCCCGCCTCCGCGTGCGGTGTAGGCGACGAGCGATTCATCCGCGCTGATCAGGAACGAATGGGTCGGAAAGGGCACGAGCACGTGGGCGTCGCGGTCCGCGACGCTGATGCGCTTGCGCATAACGAAGCCAGTCGTGCGATCGATGTAGTAGAGGACTTCGCCGGTGTTCGCGGACCATCGGACATCGTAAGTCGTTTCGAGGCCGTCGAGGGGTCGCCCGTAAATATAAACCAGCGGTGCGATGACGAGATACGTGCAGAGGTTGGCCACCAGCACGGCGCTCAAAATCCGGCCCGTGCTGC
This sequence comes from Phycisphaerales bacterium, assembly GCA_016716475.1. Lineage (NCBI taxonomy): Bacteria > Pseudomonadati > Planctomycetota > Phycisphaerae > Phycisphaerales > Phycisphaerales bacterium. The sequence continues at coordinate 253,613 of JADJWG010000001.1, read as the reverse complement.
GCTGGACGCGGGTGCGAAACACACGACGGCGGAGCCACGCGGCTTCGGCGAGCACGGAGAACGCGAAATAGGCGGCAATGGAAGTCAGCGCGGCGGCTGGGTACGCGCGCACCAGGTCGGGTACCGAGTGCGTCCTGCCGATGTGGCCGAAGGTGGCATCGACCGGGATGAAGACCACGACGCCGGCAAGTGTCGAGAGCATGTTGGCGGCAAGGACGGGTACGAACACTCGGCGGTAGGGGGCAGCGAGAACGACACGGAACACGAGCGATTCGGCTAAGGCGATGAGGAGGATGACGGGCGCGAGGACAATCACGCCGAAGAGCAGCACCAATTCGATGCCGATTCCGTTGGCGAGCAAAGCGGTCATGGGCGCTCCCCTGCGTCACGGACTGCAACGCTCACCATTCTACCACTAGATGACCGGGGACACAGACGCGGAGCGCACGAAAAGGCCCCACCGGGGGACGGCCGGCGGGGCCTAGTCGGGGAACTGGAGCCAGCGAAACGCCAGTTGAACTCTTTGTAGGGGCAATTCGGGCCTGGGAGCCTGCAATCCGACATTTGGTTGCCGTGAAACCGTGAAAAGTCAGCCATCCACGAAAAGGTCGGCAGCCCCGCAAGTCCCTCGTCGATTCGGAGTAGATGGCTGCCATGCTCTGCCCGCATGGGGCTGGTGATGACTGAGGGCTGATCCAAAAGTCCATTCGTGTAGATTTCTGGGAGCAGTTAGAGGAATCGGCTTTACCGTAGGGGTGACCCATCAGCACCGCAGCCTTTGGTCAAAGCCGAAAGAAGTCTACGATGGCATCCGCTTCCGCCACCGCCCCACGAGTACGAGCTTCCACTGCGTAGCGTCGCGCACCCGCAAGTGTGACCTCCGATTCCGCCGCTAGCATCTGGCCCGAAATCAAGCGGTCATACACCGTTTCAGGATAATCGTGAAAGACATCACCGCGGCTAATATGCTCATGCTCGTGCCATGCGTAGTAGCGTTCGACCTCTTCCCCGTCGAGGCCGAATGGGGCAGCACGAGGAGGGTTACTCAGGAAAATCACATATGTGTCCTGATCCCGCATAACCGTTCCATCAGCGGTCCCTCCAACTATGCGCTCGAAGTCCATCTGGGGAACGCGTGTTACACGAACTTGACGATCGTTGACTGGTGGCATGGGCTGTCCCGCCAAGCCGATTGCAGGGGTCGCTGCTTGGAGGAGTCTCTCTAGCGCTTCGTTCTGCTGTCGAATCGCATCTTCTAGCGTTGGAATGCTGCCTTCCACTATCTTTTACTCCTTCAGTTTTGTGGCCCCTGCCAGCCGCTTACCAGTTTTTACCGGATCTTGTGTCCCAGTTTAGCACCAGCGTGTACCACATTGCGAACAGTCAAGAGTAGCGGATTGTACACTGCGCTCTGATTGGTCTTAACTGATAGAATTCTTGCCTAGACGAGCTTTGGCAAGTTTGGCTGCGACTTCGTCAAGGGTCAGGACGACGCTCCGGCGTCGATGCACCATGCAGTGGCAGTTGGCGCAGAGGACAGCCAGATCGGTCCGTGGGTCAGTCTCCCGCTCCTCGCCTGCGTCGTCTGCCAGCATGCGCAGATGGTGGACGATTGCGAATCCTCGCCCCCAAGCGCCATATGTCTCCTCAAAACTGAAATCACAGACCTGACACCGGTACCCATGGATACACAGAGCGGCATGCCGGAGCGATGGATCACGCTCGATTCTGTTCGTGACAATGGCCCGTCGTCCACCCTCCGTACGCACACTGACCTCACGGGACTCCGGATCGGTCTCAGCGAAGAGATCAGAGAGTACTTCGTTGGATACGGACGCTACGCCAGCATCCACGAACTCCGCTACCGCTGCCCACAGTTCCTGCTCTGTGTGTCGATCCCATGCCCGCAACACCTGTGCTGCAGCACTCGGAAGCTCGGCCGGTTCTCGATCCGCAGCATCGCGACGCCATCCCACGCGGCCGGATTGGACATGTCCGTCAAAGGTGTCTCGCGCATTCTTCAGGCTGTTTGCGAAGCTCGACAGTGTTCGCCCCTCGCCCAACTTGCGGTAAAACATCGCATATGCACGGTTCCACTCCAGTACCTGCAGTTGTGAAGGCGGAGACGGGGTTCCATCACCTGTCTGTACGCCGAACCTCGACAGAAAGTAGCCCACGAGCCACATTTTTGGTGACCTGCGCATCATGACGCTCGTGCCTCATTTTCACCATTCTGCTGAGCGAGCTGTTCAAGCAATGCGGGAGTCAATTGCTCATGTCCGAATCCCAGTCGCCTTGCCTCCATGAGCACCTTGCGCCCCTGAGTGGCCTGCTTGATCGACGGCTTTCTGTTGCGGCCGGGCAATGTACCTAGAGAATACGCCAGGCCCCGCTGCCATCCGAGCAATGTGTCGGTGTCCTTGGCCCACTTCGCCACTGCAAACCAGACATCTGCTGGAACTTCAGCTACCACTCCCACGACAAGGCGTTCAGCTGGCGAGAGTGCATCAGTCGGCACTGCTCCGCTTTGCGGGGCTGCTTCAAGACCGGAAGGCAGAGTCAGATCCACATTGAGATTTAGAAGCTGTGACCAGCACTCGGGCCGCTTGCACCACTCGGTGATGTTCCGGTTAGCAGGCGGGTTCGTAACAGCCTCACGAACTGCCACGAGCAGCGTCTTAAGGGCTGGCAACAGCTCGTCTGGAACGCCTTGGAGTTCCCAGATGTCGGTCCACGGGAGCCGGCGCTGCGATCGCTGCGACAGAAGCGCCACGGCGTATGTGACCACCTGAGCACGATACCCCTTGTAGTCGAGTTCGCCATACAGCGTCTCGGCAGTCCGGAACAGGATTGCAAGCGACACAACCCGTTTGAACTCGGTCAGATCCGGTACGGGACGAGACTCCCGGCTAAGCCTGCTCATGAATTCAACGAAGCACTTCTGGGCACCGCGGCTCACCAGAGCCGGTTCCTGATCCCAACTGAGAACGAACTTCGCAACGTCAGTCTTGGCGATCTTCTGCTTTGACGGGTTCTCGACGCGGAACTTTCTGCGGCCTGCCGGTGTACCTGTCGCTGCCAGCTCATCCGCATACTGGCCTCGGGAGCGTTCGTAGAACCAGCGGGTTCCGCGAGGGGACTCGGCTGTGGGTGCGAGCCAGGTGGTCCGCGAAAGCTTCTGCAGTTCTATATGCCAGGGATGATTCGCGTGGAAATCAGCTTCCTGAATGCGGTTCTGGGTATTCGCGTACTGCGAGATTCGCGGGACGAGCTCAGCCACACGCTCCGACGGAACGATGGTCAGCTTCATGGGGACGAAGACATCCGACAGATCGGCCTCTCCCTTGCGCACACAAGCGGCGACGGAGGCCGTTGTCTGTCCGCCGTTCACAATCTGGAACTCGTGTACGGCAGTAATCCGGGCCAGGTCACTGCTGGTGCCATCAAGATCAACACGGGCCGCAGTAGCAGACAGGCCGTTGTTGTAGGCAAGAAATCGATGTGGCTCATTGAGCAGCGTCGTCCGTATTCCCTTGTTGACCTTTCCGGTGAACTGCAGGAACGAGCGGACATTGCGTTCAAGGAGTCGCGCACGATACGTGTTGTAGATGCCCGCAAGAACGGGAGCATGTATGCAGGTGAGCAGCACACGGATCCCGTCTGCGCCCTCTTTGGTCAGGAGGCACGGCAGGGACTGGCCATACTCCTCCAAGAAGTTGATCGAAACCGTCTCCCCGCTTCCTGCACCGCAGGTTCGAGCGAGGCGCACCACATCCCATACCTCCCGCCGGTAGCTGTCCTTGCTCTCCGAGAATGCGGCACGATCCGATACTGTCCCCGTTGCAATCACATGCAGTTCGATCTGACGCCCGGCGGCTTCGCATTCCTTGATAAGCTCAACCAGCTCACTGGCGGCCTGAGATGGCTCGAGGGTGTCGAGCTTACCCTCTCTTGCGCGCTTCACAACTGATTCGAGGCGGCGGAAACCCCTGTCCAACGCCTCCTTGCCGACCGATGTGACCTCGGCATCGTCGCCGAGCGGAATGGATTCAGTGGCGTCAACGCAGTAGAACAGCGAGAGAATATCATCTTCGGTATCGCAGGCGTAAGCGTGGCATTCAGCTGCAAAATTCGATCCTTCCTGGAACAGGTAGGATGATCTCGGATCGCTGACCACGCCCGCATCCTCCAAGTAATTCAGAATGGTGGCAAGCAATGCGGAGAGTCGCAGCCCGCCATGCTCCGGATCGTGCGCGTGATCGAAGGCATCAGACAGCAGTGTGTTCAGGAACCGCTCGGGAGTGGACATCAGCTTACGGCCTCCAGTGTGCTCGCCGGCGGCCCGAGTACTTCATCTGCGGAAACCTCGTAGCGGGCGAGTGCGCCGATCGGAATGGCAAAGCGAACATCCTCCACGCCCGCCGGAACGGCCAGCGGGCGGATGCGTGGAAAGCCCTCATCTACCGCGAAGACATGGACAGGGCCGATCGAGAAGCGGTCTGTGTATGTCCGGGCTTGAGATGCAAGATAGCCGTAGGAGGCGAGCAGGTCTTCCAGTTGGGTGATGCCACTCTGCTGAGATGAATAGGTATCGCAGATCAACCGAATCACTTCAGGAAGTGTCCGCCCGGCATCGGTCGGGGCCAGCCGAACCGCACACAGATGAAGCGGTCTCTCCGGACTCGGTTCAAGCTGGGCCGGGTCATTGATCCGCAGGGAGGGACCAGCCTGTACCTGATAGGTTTTCACTTCCAACGAGCTGTTGTCGAGCTCGAAGTCACGGATCGAGTCCAGCGGAGCACGCCAGGCGGCCAGAGCGTTCAGGAACCCGATTCTTCGCGAAAGGCGTCCCAGGACTGCAAGTTCTCCGATCAGACCGCGCACTTCTTCGTCCGTAAGCGATCTGCGACCCGAATCGACGAAACGACGCCACCTTGCGATGCAGCGGTTGATTGCCTGCACAGCCTGATCGGGGCTCGATGAATCCGATACCGCCGCAAGAATCTCATCGGCCAGCATGGCGAACAGATCATCGAAGCTTGTATCCATGAGGTTGATCGCAATACCGATGTGTCCATCCGGGAGACCCGGAAAGGCGGCAAGCACGACCTCGAACGCCCTCGTCGAAAAGCTGGAAAGAGCCCGAGGCCGGATGGCTGCGGGCAGTTCTACGACCAGCGCCGGGTTCTGGCCCGGCTGCTGTAGCGCAAGGAAGACGCGAATCCCGGGTCGGGATACCCGCAGCTCAAGCGCGTAGCCTGGATCGCTCGCAGGAACTGTACTGAGACGCATTCGCTGCCAGTCATCAAGTAGCGTCGGCATCGCCATCCTCCAGATCAAACAGTCCGTACTCCCGTCGCCATGTTTCATTGACGGTGTAAGCCAGTGGCTGAGCAGTTGCCGACTCAGGGAAGCTGATGGCCGCCGAGGGAATGAACTCCACCGGATTGTCTGGGTTGGGATCCTTGATGAGATAGAGCATCAGATATCCGCGTCCCGATGAACCCCGGACTTCTCGAACTTTTTCCCGTGCAGGAGAAGTCGGCCGCTCATCAGGTTTGTTACGCGGCGATGGTGACAGAGCGAGAGCCTGTGCATACTCCTCCTGCGTCAGATCAGCTGCTTCGTCCGCAGAGCCTACGACCGCCTGAGTGGCAAACCGATCTGAAGGAATGGGTGCATCCTTCGGGCCGCGGATGACCCGCGGAAACTCAACTCCGGCAATCGTCACTTCCCCTGCGGGGCTGTTGCCCCGTGAAATGACTGCAACCGTCCAGCTGTGCAGCTCACCCTGTGTGGCTCGTTCCCGGATGTAGCGACGGAGGGCATCGCATCGTCCGAAGAAGCTGGGTGTTGAAATAGCCTCGTACTTCTCGAGGAACTCAAGTACCGTGGCCACCGGCACATCGCTCCAGAGGAAGTGTGACGAGTTCCTTCCTCGCACTGATCTTGTGAAACCCGGGCCGACTCGCTCTATGAGGGTTCGTACCGCCTCCCTGTTGGCATCACCCTGCGGGCCAACTCTCTGGATCTCAAGCGCCTGCACGAGTTCGCCAGCGAACCGGACAAAGACCTTTTCTCCATCGCGGATCTTGTTAGCCGCCGTGATCAGAAGCCCATCGGACGGTGTCCGGACCCGCAGACCGAATTCTTCGGGTGTCTTTCTGGCTTCTGCCATCCGATCAAGCTCGGCGCGCAGATCGTCCATTGCAAGAGCGATCTCGCGGAAGGCAACATGGAGTGAGTCCGTTGTATAGACCCTGCACAGGTCGGCATAGCCTGGTCGATAGCCGAACCAGCGGCCCATCTGCATGAGTGTGTCGAACATCTTCGAGGTACGGAGAAAGTAGCTGACGGACAGTCCCGCAAGAGTGAGGCCCCGGCTCAGCTTGTCCCCACCTATGGCAATCACCCAGAGGCCCTCAGGGGTGCGCGAGTATGCAAGAGCATCCGTGGAGCTTCCGTTCACCTTCATGATCTGAATGCGATTCAGGGCATCCGGGACCTGCTCCCACACCGCATCAAAATCCGGAAGAGGCTGGCATCTGTCGCCGAGTGCCGTACTGAACGCGTCGTGGTGACGACCCTCCCGTCGTTCCCAGATATCGCGGAACACGGCTCGCATTTCTTCTACATTGGCCGTCGCTCCCAGAGTCACTACATTACGGAGCGTGTTCACCTCCTCTTCGATCTGCTGAGCGACTCGGTCCTGAACATTGACGAAGCGTGTTGCATGGACGAGCATCGTACTGTGCTCGGCGTTCTGCCCCCGAACGGTGCGAGCCGCACAGACGAGCACAAACAGCCGGATCGCTTCGCACAGTGTCGCCGGCAGCGGGCCTGGGACATGACCGTTCTTGTGACCATCGGGAAGCCAAGGGGCAGAGTCATTGACAGGCACATGCATCGGCAGCGGAAGCTGTGCAGGCAATCCGACGGATTCGTCGCCGGGATGCCCGAATACGAACGATGGCCCGATATAATCAGATGGTGCCTTGAGATTGACGACAAATGACCTGGGGAACAGATCATCGCCGTATGCACCATCGGGTGGGCCCGACGGGATGAAAATATTCGCAAATGGTGTGGCGGTATAGCCGACAAATCCCACCCGGTCGAACGACAACAGCAACTCACGGATGAGCCGGTTGATGGTCGTCGGATCTTCCTCGGGGTCGTTCGTGTTGATGGAGGCATGGTCTGCCTCGTCATCAATAACCAGAGCTGGTGCGTGGATTCGGGCGGTTTCGCCCGGGCCGGCGTTCTGTGCCCGCAGCCAGTCTCGCAGATTGGTGAGGATGCCCCTGTTCTTCTTGACCACAATGACCAGTCGGGTGCCCGGGCTCACACGAAAGCCGATCTGCCTGGCGATTGTCGTTCTGAAGTCGCCATTATCCGCTGATGTTGTGCAAGTCAGGATAGTGAACGGAAGGTCGGCGTGGCCACGCTCAAGGTCAAACCGGCCCACTCCGATGACAGCTGCACCTTCCGGAGGTCCCTCTCCACGCCGCGCCGCCTCCAGCAGTGCGGCGCTATCGATTCCGATCAGATCCTTGTCAAGCCGCTCATGCGTCTGACTGCGAAGGCTCTTGTGAATGCCAGCGAGGACAATGACGATCTGGTAGCCGGCATCGAGTGCCTTGGCGATCACCGATGTGTAGTGTGTTGTCTTGCCCGACTGGACATGGCCGACCACCAGGCCGCGACGATCCCAGGGGCCGTCACGAAGCGGAGACTCCAGCCGTTCAAGCGTCTGATCGGTTGAACGATCGAGTTCTCTCAAAACGGAAGGGGCGAGATGCGATTCGAGTCTCAGATACTCTGACAGGCGAGGCCACAGACGCCAGCCTGTACGATCGAGCTGGGGAAGCCAGTCTTCGTGGCCACTGTCATCGTCGAGCGTCGAAGCCGCGCCGATTCGCACCCGGACCCGGCGAAGAGCATCTTCGATGATCGCTGCACGCTCAGTGCGCAATTGCTCGAACGGCCCGATCATCAGACTGTCAACCGCACTTTCCACCTGTGCGACTGTCGGCTCCTCTGCGCCGCTGAACCCGCGCAGAATCAGGTCAAGAAAATTGTCCTTCGTGAACACTGCTGCAAATGGATCAGGCGCTGTGGTCATTGTTGCTCTCCTTTGTTGGCAGTCTCGCTGAAGGATTCTGTAGCGCTCGCAGGAGTGGCTCCCGGAAACGCACAAATGGCTCAGCCGCCAGCACTGTGTCTCGCGCGGCCACAGGAGAGCGTCCGGCACGGATCAGAAACTGTTCGGCGGCAATTACAAGCTCGATCAGGCTCTCCACGCTTACGGATGCGGGATCTGCAGAACCGTCAATCGCGCGTGAACGCTCCTGAAGCATGGTGGCTACGGGAATGGACTCTTCCACGAGCTCCAGCACACGATCCAGCAATCGGTCATGATCGCAGCCGGAATGCAGAAGCGCCCGGATAACCGGGTGAGAACGATCAACGCGGTAACGCACTCCGGACCGTGTTTCCTCCCGCTTCCACACATAACGCTGCGGCGGTGCTTTGGTCGGAGCCTGCCGTTCACCGCGGTACCTGTAGACTTCGGCGGCATCATGGCGTACTTCGCGAGCAATGCGCTTGAAGTCATCCCGAAGAACGGCAGGTGCCGCTACATGGGACTTCATCACATTCAGATGCCATTCGGCATCCAGCCCGTTCGGCAGGTCTACCTGAATTCGTGCCAGCTTGAAATGGTCCTCCTTTTTAAGCTGCAGATTGAGCCATGTCCCCGGCACGATCAGTCGCCTGCAACGGTAGATGAAGAACCCTTGGTGCGAGTTCCAGCCGCCGGGCCCGGCAGCGGCGTCGTGTTCATCATCTGTAAGCCGGCTGTGGTGTGGCAGCACATATGGAGTAACATTGATGTCCAGCGCATTCAGGCGCAGTGTCTCAGTTGGGAGTTTGGTTGACACCTGCGTCAGGAACGGATTCCAGCCCTTCAGGGTGGTCTGCCCGACTGTGATCGACACGCCTTCTTCGATAAACCTGTGAAACACCATGGACAGATGCAGACGCACCGCTTCCAGGGCACGTCCCAGGTGTTCAACAGCCCGTGCGGGGTCACCGAGCAGGAACGCGGACCTGTCGAGATCCTCTATCACCACAGCGGTGCCATGTGGAAGCGAAGCAACATGATCCACATAACGGCTTGCTGCCTCCCCAGGATTTGTCAGCAACTGCCACCCGCTCGATGCAATATGGCGCAGATCCCAGCGTCGGATGATCGGTGGTGAATCAGCCGATGGCTTGGTGATCACAGTGACACAACGACCCTGTGACAGCGAAGCTGTCTTGAGGCCGAGTCCGAAGCGCCCCAGATCTCCTGCTTGCCGAGCGGAGATCGGTCCACCTGTTCCCATCCGCATGGCATCCCGCAACTGCTCTACAGTCATCCCCTTGCCGTCATCGATCACGGCAATATGAGAAGCATCACCCGCAGCTTCCAGTTGGATACGAATGGCCTCCTCGCTATTTTGTGTGGGTAACCTGAGCGATGGCCGGCAGCTTGAAGTCGAGTTTTCCGGCGATCAGGTAGACCATGGTGATCAGGTAGTGGGTCGAGCGGAAGCCGCGGGCTTTTCTCTTGGCCGACTGGATCAGGCTGTTGATCGCCTCCAGCGGTCCGTTACTGATTCGCGAAGTGAACCAGCGCAGCACGCCGCCCAGTGCTTCTTGATCGTCTTGGCCGCCTTGATCATGGCCGGAATCCGGCTGTGGGTGGCCAGAGTACCACTGCTTGAGCAGCGGTTCAGCCTCTTCCACGGTGTCGCAGGCGAAGAGATCCTGGAAGACACTCTTCATGTGCGTGGCCCGCACGGTCGCCAGCTTGCTGGCGCAACTCGTCAAAGACGCGGGCCTGCTTCTCGGTGCGGTTCCAGTCGTTCTTCAACCAGACGTAACGCGTGCCCTTGAGTTCCGGGTGTGTCCGCTGTTCCTCACGCCGGACCTGATCGACCGCAGCCCCAGCAGCTTCATCAGGTGGAAGTTGTCGAAGGTCAGTTGGGCCTCCGGGAACTGCTCGCGCAGACCGTTGATGAACGCCGCCGACATGTCCAGGAGGCTCCTCAATCTGCTCGGCCCGCCCGCCGTGAGCCTCCAGGTCGCGCTGAACGCCGCGACGGTCCGGGCATCCTTGCCTTCGGTGGCGAACAGCACCCGGCTTGGCTCGTTGCCCAAATCCATGAACACGCTGATGTAGTTGTGGCCGCGCGCGGGAAGTCTCGTCCACGCCGATGGCGGTCACCGGCGAGAAGTCCGCCGCGGCGGGCCCGCTCGACATAGTGCTGCAAGACCCGCCACACCCGCGTGTCGTGCTCACCGATCAGAACGGCCACCTGCGCGGCGTCATGCCGCCCTGCACCAACATCAGGATGAACGCCTCCATCAGCAGCGTAAAACCCGAACCCGGCCGCGACCACGGCACTTCAACCGTCTTGACCCCGTGGTCCGGACACTCGACCCGCGGTTGCCGGGCGTCAATAGCGTCTTGTGCTGAAAGAAGTTCAGGTGCCGCCAGGTCCGCTCCGTGCTGTCGTAGGCCCCGCAACCGGCGCGTCCGCACTCCGGGCAAGCGAAGCGGCTGCCGGAAGGGAAGTCCAGCCAGAGTTCCAGCTGCTGCCGGTCCCCGGAAAACTCGATCTTGCTGACGACCCACGGCTCGGCCAGCCCCAATGCCACCCGGAACAGCTCCTGCATCTGATCGCATCACTCGGCTTCCTTGCAGTCTGGCCGCGAACTCTCCGGCGGCTTCCTTCTCACCGGAGGAAAGAAGCCGGGGTTCAGGGGGCAGAGCCCTGGCGGGGTTTGGGGCGAGCCCCATCGGATGCCGCTGCGGCCGCCTGATCCGCCGCATCCTCTCCGACCGCCGCCCGATCGAAAAGCGCCAGACCCCGCACAACTTACGTCACCAAGCTCACGGTCTTACCCACACAAAACAGCGAGGAGCCTACGAATGTTGGTTGCTTCCGCGGTCAAACTGTTGTCGAGTAGATCGGCGAGAGCTGTTGGCAATGTGTAGCCGAAGTCGCGCAGCGACTCTGCCAGGCTCGCAGGATCCGGAGGAACATTCTCCCCGAGTGAAACAGCCCCTTCAACGGTTCGCCTTGTCCGACTCACCTGGCCCCCCTCTTCCCTTGGGTCCGCCGATCCTGGTGTATAAGACATTCCCGAAGTCTCGCTGCGAGTTGCTCCATATCGCGGAGCTCACACTCCCAGACGACAAGCACACGCCATCCTGCCGCTTCGAGCTCTGAGACGACACGGGCATCACGGGCCTGATTGCTGCGGAACTTCTCAGACCAGAACGCTTGCCGGCTCTTTGGTGTATATGCGAACCGGCATCCGGCGTGACGATGCCAGAAACAGCCATGAACAAACACAACACTGCGGTACCGGGGCAGAACGATGTCGGGAGTTCCCGGAAGTGAACGCTGATGCAGACGGAACCTGAATCCCTCTCTGTGCAGCAATGACCGGACGGCTCGCTCAGGACCGCTGTCCTTGCCGCGAATTCGCGACATGTTCCAGCTGCGGTGCTCTGAAGTGATCCGATCCATCAGAAGTTGGCTCCTGCCGCTTTGAGAACATCACGGACGATTTCGCCGATCTGGTGGGCTAGCAGAGGCGGTACCGCATTGCCGACCTGCACATACTGGGCAGTCCGATTCCCGCAGAAGAAGTAGTTGTCAGGGAATGTCTGCAGACGAGCTGCCTCCCGGACCGTCAGGCTCCTGCATTGGAGTGGATCTGGATGAATGTAGTAGTGGCCGTCCTTGCTGATATGCGACACTACAGTGGTACTTGGGCGAGAACTCACCTGTACTCGGAAGCGGTCGGAAAAGTGACCTCCATTCGTGATTGCATCTCCTACATTCACATGATCCGGAAGCAGGTCAGTTGGGAAGTGTTTCAGTGACGGTGACCGGCCGTGATGCTTGGCGTAGCAGGCGGCATAGAAATACCGGAAGAGATCTTTCTGCATGTGCGAGCGGCTGCTGTGATTGCAAACGCCACCGATGCGAGTGTCGGAGAACCAGTCGTCGGCGTATGTCGTGCTCGCATCGCAGGCGATGAACTCGCCACCCCGATTCGCTCTCGGAAGTGCGATCTGTGTCAGGGTGTCACAAATGAACTGCGACAGGGATTCGCTGTCTGCCTTTCGCGTGCCGATGTTCGCCCAGCGGCTGCCTACCTGAGACTGCAGGAGCGATCTCCATGCATTGCTCGAATCCTGCTTCTGTGGCGAGATCCCGCTGCGAAGTCTGGGTAGTGAACCGATGACCGATGTGACTGATATGGGGCGTTGCCGGGTGAGTATCCGGGGTTTGATGCCTACCAGGTCGTCGCGGATTCCCAGCAGGATAACCCGATGCCGCGCCTGCGGAACTCCAAATCGCTCTGCCTCAATGACTGCACCGCGCAATGTTCCATTCTCGAATACATGATCTTCAACCAGAGAATGGATTCGGTACCCGCCATTCCGTACATGGCTGCCATTCCTGCCTCCGCGTGCAACTGCACTCGCGGGATCTCGCAGGTCTTCCAGAATGCGGTGAAATACACGCTCGTTGTTCAGAGTAGCCGAGAGCAGACCCTTGACATTCTCCATGATGAACACGGCAGGTCTGTGCTCTGCGAGAATCTGCAGGTACTCGACATAAAGCCGCTGGCGTTCGTCCTTGGCAGGGTCGTACTCGGGATTACCCTGGTTGCGCGAACGACCGGCAATCGAATACGCCTGACATGGTGGACCGCCAATGAGTACCCAGCTTGTATCAATTCCGAGCGAAGCCTTGATGCGTTTGCGCACCTGTCCAGGATCTTCACCATCCTGACCAAGTGCAGTATGCCATGAGCGTTCCTCTGCACATCTCGCCTCATGAGGGTATGCAGCAAAGAGTTCCTCCTGACTGATCTCACCCCGAAGCAGGCGATAGTATTCATCGGGAGCTCCATCTCGAAACTGGCGGAAGAATGTCCGTAGTCGCAGAGTTGCGTGCGCTTGTGCATCCTTTTCGATGGACAGCATCACCTCGAATACGGACTTCCCTTTCTTATCCGTTACAGCTTCGAACCCTTCACTGAGACCACCCGGGCCGGCAAAAATATCGATGACTTTGATCATCGCCTGCGCCCTCTCGAACGATCGCGGTCCGATGTACCGGCGGGCCCTGTTCCTTGTCTGCTACTGGAAGCGGCTTTCTGGATGAGTAGATATCGCCACCCTTGGTCGCCTCTCTCCGCGCGAATGTCGTATCCTCGCTGGCGAAGGGCAGTCACATCACGCGACACCGTTGGGATCGAGACGCCCAGTTCCTTAGCGATCATCGGAGTCGAGTAGGTTCCCTTGCGGATCATGCCAAGCACCGCCTCCAGGCGTCGTTCGATGTCAAGGGATCGTTGGTACAGCATCCGCGGGGCCTCCTGACCTCCGCCACCTATCTATCGGATCATGATAGACATGTCAACCGGGCGTGTTCGCCACTTGCTCGGATGGGGTAGAGCACCAGGCTTGATGTGGAGGTGGTACGCTTCCGCTCCACTTATCCGGTGGCTTAGTCCTTTTGGCTGCTCGCCTTCTGGTGTCCCCCGCTTGGCGGTGAGGTCGCCCCAACAAGCAGAAAGGCACCCCGGCTGATGCCCGCCGGGGTGCGGTGAGAGTCAGGCGGCCTGCGACTGCTCGTCCGGAGCGCCGTGGAGGGCCGTGATGATGTCGGTGGCCGTCTTCTGGATGCGGTCCAGCGACTCGGCAAGCGTCTTCGTCTCACCGTTATAGAGTTGGATGTAGTCGCTGGCGGCGGTCCCGTTTTCAAGGCCGATGGCCTGGCAGATGACGAAGGCGACTGCTTCGGCCTCGGTCTCGCGGACGGTCTTGCTGGTCGGACGGTCGTCGCCGCGGTGGAGCAATTCGTGGGCAAGCTCGTGGACGGTGACGGAGAACTCGTGGGCCGGCTCAAGGTCGGGGCGGATGCTGATGCGGCCGCCGCGTGAGACGCCGTCGGCCCCGAAGGGCAGGTCGTCGCTGTCGATCGTGATGCCGCGCTCGGCGATAATCTCGCGAAGGCGGCAGAGGTGATGGCCGGGTTCGCCGCTAATTTGGGACGGCTCGGGAAGCGCCTCGCCGTCGGTCTGGGACACGTCGAAGACGTAGACGCCACGGAATCGCAGCGCGGACTGCGGCTGCTCGCTGTCTTTGGCGTCCTCATCCTGCTTGCGGATCAGCATCGGCGCGATGATGACGATGCCCTTCTCGCCCTTCTTCACGAAGCGGCCCAGCTGCTTCCAGGTGTTGAAGCCGGCGACATGGGTCGCGTCGGGCATCTGCGAGAGGATCAGCATGACATTCCCGAAACTGTACTTGTGGAACCGCGCGAGCATCGCGAGGTAGCGGGTGAGTTCTTCGCTTCGCCCGCTCTTGAGTGCTTCGGCGAGTTGTTCGAGGGCTTGGTCAGCGACTTTCTTGGCTTGTTCGGCTTTCATGGTTTGCTCCTTTGCCGGGGCCCGCGACGTGCGGCCCCTTCGCAAGCACGAGGGGCCACTCGCGGGTGGCAAAGGAGCGAGCGGTGCGCAGGCCGACAGCCCGCTGGAGAGTCCCGCAAAGCGGAGCAGGCTGAATGACGGACGGAACCCGCAGGGCGGCGATAGCCGCGTCCGGCGTGAGGCGTGCAAGACTTGAAGGCGGGAAGCGCAGCGGTGGCTGCTGGAGCACCGCGGGGAAAGCTCAAACAAGTGAAGTCGCTGACAGCCCATACGGAGCCGAAAGATCACCGAAGTGAACTCACCTGCTCGTGTCGAGCAGCCCGGACTTCCGAGAGAGAGCCAACCCTAATAGACTTGTCTGAGGCGAGTCGCCAGCGGGCTCGGATACGACCGCGTCGTTGAATTAATGGATGAGAGCGCCGGTCCTGCGCCGGTCCTGCGCCGATGCTGCGGCGATAGAGCGAACATGTCACAGAAGGGCTGCTGCAAAGCCGGGTTCTGCAGCGAAGCGTGTGATGCGGTGACCAGCGCGGTGACACAGCAGTAACACCTTGCGTGGGCGTGTGACGCCGACATAGAGAACTCGCCGCGACTCCTCGATGTCGCCGCGTGCATGCGGGAACTGGCCGTCCTGCAGCTCAATGATGCACACAGCCTCGAACTCCCGGCCCTTCGCGGAATGGAGCGTGAGCAACCGAAGGCTCCCGTCGGGATGAGCAAAATCACCGATGTCGTCGACAGTCAGGTCGTCTGGGTCGAAATCGCGACTGCGGTGAATGTCGCTGATGATCTCGGAGGCAGATCCTTCAATGGCGGCAGCTCCCGTCTCGCCGATAAATCCATGCTCTTGGAGGATCTTGACGAATGCAGGCGCAGCCGCTTGCAACCAAGCGATTGCCGAGGTGTTGCGGTCACGGAGCTCGCGACCGCAGAGAACCAATCGCATGGCTGCGAGCCGACCGGAACGATCCCAGATGTCATAGCGCGATTTCCCCTCGGTTTGTTGTATCGTGTGAAACAACTGAACCTGTACGCGGTGAAGGAGCTCAGGCGCGGGCGCAGCAATGTATGCACAGAGATACTCAATCAGGCCGGAGAAGAGCCTAGCCCGTCGGTAGGGGCGCGCGCCAGGTCCCGAGACGGGAACCTCTAGGCGTCGAAGTTCCCGGGCGACGGGAAACAGCATGTACCAAGCCGGCGCAAGAACTGCCGCATCAGTGACCGCTATGCCCTCGCGCTCCAATAGAGGAAGGAAGCCACCGACGACGGCATCGATAGAGGAAGCGGCGCTCAGGGTGCGGGGATGACATCCGCAAGCGGCATTGGGACCGACGGCCACCATTGATGGGTCCCTTTCACAAAGCGCCTCGCCGAGTGTCACGATTCGGGCGCTGCTGCGCCAGTTTTCGTGAAGGGGAAAGTCCGTACGCGCGTTGAGGTGCCTGGCGAGCTCGAACATGCGCTCGGGCTGGGCACCGGCGAAACCCATTATGGACTGAAGAGGGTCGCCCACGAGGAAGAAGCGGCTTCGCCGCGCATCTGCCAGTCGATGCAGAATCTGAACCTGCAGAGCGTCAGTATCCTGCATCTCGTCGATAAGGATTTCTCGATACCGGGACGAGATACTGCGGGCAAGATGTGGGTGCATTTCAAATAGTTGGTAGGTCAGGTAGGCGATGCTCGGAAAGTCAACCAACTGCCTCTCTGCGAGCAATTCCCAGAACCTCCGCACGCACTCGTCCGTAAGCGCAACATCCGTTGGAATCAGTGGCTCGCCTGCGGCACCGCGGCGAACCCGCTCAAACTCGTTCACATTCCCGTGTCCACGCATAGTATCCGCGATGGCCTGTTGCCCGGCTTCGGAAAACTCGGAGCTCTCGGGCGCGGCCACGGCGAGTCCGCTCTCGTAGCCACCCAGCAGGCGATGATGATGGCGGAGTACCGCCTGTAGACAGAACGAGTGAATCGTGCCCAAGTCGCAGTAATCGGCGTCCTCGGCGCTCACAAGAGACTTGAGCCGACCCTCGATTTCGTGGGCGGCGGCGTTGGTATAGGTAATGCACGCTATTCTGCGGGGAGTTCCACGAACATGTTCGATCGCCCGCAGTAAGCGCGCCACAATGGTTCGTGTCTTACCGCTGCCTGGGCACGCTACGACCAGTACGTGTCGTATTTCCTCTTCTACGGCTGCACGCTGTGCTCCCGTAAGCTTCATTCCGTCACCCACGCGATGGCGGCCTTGATGTACTCCGGTGCATCGGTTGCGGCATGCATGTGCTTCGACAGGACCTGTGCGAAACGCCCCTTCGAGCGATACTCCGCCGCGTTCAGAATGCGCTCTCCCAGTGCGTCAAAGTCGATCGGATCAGCCTCCAAGGCTTGTCGCAGCCTTCGCGTGCGCAGCTCAACCGCCGCGAGGCTGAGCGGCTCGGTCATCCCGTCGATGGCCAACTCCCGTTCAAGCGTAGTGTCGCCCGCGAAGACCTTCACGAACTCGTTCTCGTGCTCCCCCAGATTTCGCGGAGGTTCACCTTCCTCAGCCGGTTCATCATCGCGGTCGGTAACGACGGCGCATCGCTTGCGAACTCCGTCGGGGCCAAAGAGCTTGGCAAAGGGCGCGAAGTGAGTTCCGAAGATTGGCACAACTGCAACGCCGTGCCGATCTAGGTCGATGTCGCACACATGCTTTGCAATCATCGGAACGAGAAACATTTCCGCCGGTCCCTCAACCAAGATCACCCGTCGTGCGAACAGCAATGTGGACTTTGTCGCATCGAGATAGCGATTCAGGTCTGCACGATCCGTCTCGCTGAGGTGATCAGCCGCATGCGGAACATGAGCATTGATGTCTCCATCGTCGCCTACCGACAGAAGGATGTATGAGTTTATGTCAGTGGCCGCTGTGATGTGGGTGCTGTGAGTGGTGATAAGGACTTGAACTCCATTCGATCCAAGAGTTTCAAGTAAGACTCGCTGAAGCTGCGGGTGAAGATGAGCTTCGGGCTCTTCCAATAGGATGACCGCCCCTGCACACGCGTCTGCATCAACCCTGCTCTCGAAGTACTGGAGCAGCAGCGCAACGTACAGGACATTGTTGAGTCCTAGTCCGTTCTGGGCTGGCTCAAAGCGTGAATGACTGTCGCTGGTGAGAAGTACAGTGAGAGCTCGTTCGATCGCCGAGAATGATGGGCTGCTCATGCCCAGACCGATTGACAGCTTGAATGCTTCGCCTGCGGTAGTTGAGAGACGCTCGTCAAGCAGATCACCGATTTGCTTGATAGTATCCGTGGATGCGATCTCCGTGTTAGCATCCGAGAGAATCTCTACCAGTCGTTCTTGTTCGTCTCTCGGCAGCTTGAGGGAACGGATGATCCGGCGCAACGGAGATTGCCTGGAGGATTTGAGGTCCGCGACTACATCGCGCAACGCGTGCAGGAACACCACCAAATAATCGTTCAGGTCGGAGATGCGGATGCTCCGGCCGAAATCCTCGTCCCATTCGATTGTTGCCGGATCTTCGTCTCCGCCACCAGTGATCTCCCAGCGGTAGTCGTCGATGGTCAGGTCTTCTGCGTCGCGTTCCTCGGCTTCAAGAGCAGCACGCGCGATCGGGCTGGGACGGAATCGGTAGGTGAGACGTGCGAGATTCTCATCGACCTTGAAGAAGGCAGCGAAGGCGGAGGCATCTACATCGTCCTCAAAATTACTGAACTCGACGGCAACGACTACCTGAAGTGGATGTTCTGACGCCACAGAATCAGTCACATCGGCGAGCGTCAGCTGTCTTGCGTAGCCGGGTAAGTCGCCATCCAGAACAAGCCGTAATGCATGCAGAAGATTGGACTTGCCTGCATTGTTCTCCCCGATGATGCAGGTGACGCCAGGACGCAACGGAACATCAATCGAAGTGAGATTCCGGAAATTGCGAACAACCAATCGACTAATGTGCATAGGGATTTCTCGCTACTTGTCATTTCCGTCGCCAGCGGGCAGGAGTGTCGGAAGACTAAGACCTTCTATCTCCTGAAGCGACTTCCCTGCAATCCCCTGCAGGTCGCCGTACATACCAGCTGTCGATTCGATGACGCCTCGAATCTGCTCTTCGCGTTTCGCCCACAGTCGCGTCATAGTCTTGCGTTCCTTGTCGAGGTCGTCCTGCATATCGCTGAACTTCTCGACGATGGCCTGCACGCGATGGCGGAAGCGAGGGCCGGTCAGGTACTGATACACAAGCTCCATCTTGGTCTGCTGGCCTTCGCCCGCGGTGCGTGATGCGGCGAGTTCGATGAGTGAGTGCCGAAGAGCAATCGCTACCGGCAATGCGCAGCGGTATGAAGTGATCCACACGCCGTCGATCAGGCTGAAGGTATCGATATCTTTCGGCAAAGCTTGGCTGACGATGATGGCGAGCTCTGCTTTAGCGGAGCGCTGGTCTTCGCGAAGCTTGGCAAGCCAGCTGTCGGTCCAGTTCTTGGTGCGCTTTGATTCCCAGAGGATGGCACCGCATGGCTGCCCCATCGGGCCTGCGACACGATGGATCGCATCCCCACCGTGTTCACCTTTCGGGACCGGCTCAATGGAATCAAAGGGGAACTTCTCTCGGAGCATCGACTCCAGTTCGAGTTCCTGCACCTCACCTTGGAGTTGCTGGGACCCCTGTTCTGCTCGGCGCCGGAGTTCCTCGATCTGCTTCTGCATGGAAGCTATCGTCTGTTCCTTCTCGACAACCTTCAGCTTAAGGGACTCTTCGGCCTCCTTCTTGGCCTGTTCGCGTGTGACAGTCAGTGACTCCTGCACGCGTGTTTCGATGGTCAGTTCCATCTCGCGCTTGGCATCGTCCAGCTCGCGCTGTTTCCGGATCAGTTCGGCTTGGGCTTTCTGAGCTTCCGCAAGCTTCTGGTCGCGTTGCTTGAGAACATCGTTCAGTTCAGACAGCTCTCTTGTCTTCTGCTCTAAGTCTGAGCCGATGGCGACCCGAGCCTTCTTTGCCTCCTCCGCTGCGATGGAAGCTCGCTCGGTTTTCAGCCTGGCTGTAATCTGATCATCGATTTCCTCTTGCGCTTTGGCTACAGCTGCCTGCTGCGCTTTGACCGTGGCTTCGCGTTTTGCGATGTCAGCGTCTTTGCTGGCGATCTGCTGCTCGTACTGCCTGCGCGTGGATTCGATAAGCGGGGCCGCCAGTGATTCGGTCAGCTTGATCTCTGTCTTGCAGGATGGGCAGACGATGGTTGGCTCGGTCATGGGCACCCGTTGCTTTCTGCCACAAGGATATCCGGAAACCCACGCCAAGGTTGGATTTTGGCCGGGAGAGTGGCCGATGCGGCCCGGCCGTTGGTTTGTCCCTTCCGGAGTAGCACCGGTCGAGGGGCTCTGTCAACGGCGGACCGACTTGAGTACGGCCAGCGGATCGTCCCATTCCAGGGCATCGCACCAGTCGAGAAACTCGATAGGGTCAAGGCGGCGCTGGCCGGTCAGGGTCTTGTGGACCGTTGTGCGGGGTTTCCCCAGCCTCTCGGCGAGTCCTCTCACTGACAGTTCGAGTTCGTCCGCCCGTTTCTGGAGCTTTCGAGCAAGGGCTTGGTACGCGCTGTTCTGAAGCGGCTGCTTCGGAGGCAGAGAGTTCGAATTTTTCCGGGGAGACGCTGGCACACCAAAGGAAAGCAGGTATATTGTAGTGTCCCCAAAACAGGGACGGTCGGACATCTGTCCATCCTTGCCCGAATTCTCGGTCATTCACGGAGTCTGCCAGCTGGCTTGCGTACGCCAGCAAGACTCCTGGCATCACCTCTGGAGATCGCGAGATGAGAACCGCATCACATTCACTGATCGTGGCGACGCCGCTGGCTGTCGTCTTCGCCGCCGCCGCGCCATCCGCCTCGGCAGACATCATCGGAGTAGACGGGGATGCCACCCTCATCCCCCGACCGGCGGATGCCACCCTGGGCGCGCTGGAAAGCGACAGCACCGCGTTCGTCTGGAACGAGGCCCAGGGTGTTACGCTGGCGGCTCCGATCACCATTGATGCGTCCGCCCCTGGTCTGTACGATTCCGCTCTTGCTTTCGAGTTCGGGACGATCCCCGCAGGGTCGGTGGTCAGTAGCCACCTTATTCACTTCGACACCATCGGCAATGATCTTCACCATGTGAGCGGCAGCGTGATGTTCGATGCCGATATTATCGGCGTCATCGCGTGGAACAGGCCGGACGAGCGCCATCTCGGTGAATCCGATTCGGCGTTCGGACTGGATACCTTGCTGGAGTTCGGGCGTGACCGGCGTGGCCTGTTCGACACGGGGGATGGGACGACTCCAGGAGAGGAGTCCTTCACGATCTCGCCGGACGGACGCTTGCTCTCATTCACCCTCGGGGTGAGCTTCCCCTATGACCACATCCGCGTCATCACGGCGGTTCCCTCGCCTGCCACGCTTCCGGTGATGGCTGCCTTCGGGATCGGAGCCCTTCGTCGCCGACGGAAGTGAATCAGTTATCCACAAAACTCAAGGACCAGCTACAGGAAGTGCTATAGGTATCTGCTACAGGTTTTGGGGGGGCGATTCAGCGCACTCCCGATTCCCGTGAGGGGGGCGATGCAGCGTACCAGGGGGAGTGATTCAGCGTGGATAGCCCGGCCAGCCAACCGGCTTGCTCACAGGGTGAATCGCAGCTTTGTTGGCTGCATCGGCGCCCGTGACCGGTAAAGCGTGATGCCCCCGATCACCTCCGCTACACGGGCGTCCGGGTAGACCACCAAGGCCTGCCGCAGCGCCTGGCGGAACTGCTTCTTGAAGTCCTTGGCGCTCCGGTATTCCTGGCCGAACTGCTCGTACAGGTTCCTCCAGCTGAGCTTCGTGCCACCGGCTCCGGCTACCCGCCGGAGCCGGTGTGCCAGCCAGGCGTAAACATCGAGCGCCATGGCTGAATGGCGGAGTGCCGCCAGAGCCCTCGGGTCCAGGGGCACGGCGTGCTCGACCAGCGTGCCGTAAAACTCCTCCGACAACTCAAGGACGCCGGGCCACAATGTCCCTTGGCCGCCGTCCTGATGCAGCCACGCCTCGAATCGGCGGATGGGCTTGGCATCAACCGTTGTCACTCGTCCCTCGGACTGCATGCCCAGAGACAGACGGCAGGCGGCGAGTGCCTGGATCTGGCGTTTCAGAGCCCGGTAGCCTCCCCTCGCCCCGCCGCTCGTCTGCATACCGAGTGTCGTCAGGAACTGCCGCGTGCTGTGGCCCACCTCGACGGATCGGCTCCGGGTCCGAACGGCTTCGGAGCTGACATGGACCATGACCAGCCGGGGTATCGCCCCGCAGGGAAGCGGCTGCTCGATCCAGTTTGATCCGTCCCAGAGCTTGCCTGCCTCAATGAGGATGGACGCATGGCCGTTACGTCGCTCAAAGGTCCTTGCATGGGTGAATCGTCTCGGCATTCCTATCTGACACAGCAGGGAGTGCAGGAAGTCCACGCGCGGCGACGGATCGCTTCGGATAGCAACTGCGGCATCGGCCAGCCGCTGCGTCAGCGAGAATGGTGGTGTGTCTCTGTGAGCGCGCCCCGAATGACGCGCATGCGCGACGCTGTGCGATCGAGTACCTGGCATGGTAAACGTCCGTTAGCGTTTCGCGGTCTGGTTGTTCTTTCGCTGCGCGGATGCGCGCCTTCGATGTCGCGGACGGCCTTGAAATCCGCACTCACTGTACCTTAGCGGGACGAATGTCGATTCAAGACGTTGCATACCCCCGCAACCACCTGAATCGAAACACGAATTCAAAGAGTTAGCTACTGCGGTCTGTGCGTAATCCGCGAGTTCCGCCTCCAGGTACTCGCCTCTGCGGTGAATGGTGATGCTCTCGCCAAGGATCGACTTCAGGATCTCGCGGGCTGGATCGACATGGTCATCCAGTCGCCGCTCCAAATCGTTGATCGCTGACTCGAACCGTTCGACGGCTCTCGGCAGGATCGCAGACACCTGCCAGCGTGCCGCTCGTTCAAGCTGCCGCTTGAATTCGGCCACTTCTGCGTCAGCGCTTTCGAGCGCCTCTCTGGTGCTTGCCGTCACAATACCCTGCTTGATCGCGTTGAGCAGGTTGTCCCGAGTCCGGGTCGCGGCCTTGAGTTTCCCTTCGATCTGCGCGGCATGGTCTGAAGCGTTGTAGGACTCGATGAGCTTCGCCGCCGATGCCTTGAATGTCTCCAAGCAGCGGGGTGCTCTGAGTCGCTCCTTGACGGAAGTCAGTATCCGCTCTTCCACCACCCGCCTCGACACCGTCAGGCTGTTGGAGCAGACCGTCGGTCCTCGAGTCTTGTGGTTGGCGCACCCGTACCGTCCCCCGCCGGCGGCGATGACGATGTTGCCCCCACACTCGCCGCAAAGCATCATGCCGGAGAAGAGGTACTTTCTGGCGGCCGTTCCGTGCTTGCCGATACCGGACGCGCGCGTGCGGCGCTGGCGTTCTCGTACCGCATCGAGCACTTCCTCGGGCACGATCCGAAGCTCGGGGCGCTCGGTGATGATCCAGTCTTCCTTTGGTCGCTCGCGGTAGGTTCGCTTGCCGGTGTCCGGGTGCTTGACCCACAGACGCCGGTTCCAGGTCAGCGTGCCGCCATACATCTCATTCTCAAGAATCACCTTGATCGCGCTGAGTGCCCAGTGCGAACCTCTGGAGGACGGGATCTTTCGTCGGTTCAGCTCGCTTGCGATCCACTTGTAGGAGTATCCGTTCGCGTACCACTGGTGTATCTGCCGGACGATCTCCGCCTGAGATTCGTCGATCTGGTACTCAACAGCAATTACGGCGGGTCTGCCGTGCGCGTCTTTGCGGACTCCGTCTTCGATCGGCACATTGCGGTAACCGAAGGTTCGGCCTCCGCAGTTGTAGCCCTTGAGTGCCTGGCCGGTCATGCCGCGGTGCGTGCGCTCGCGAATGTCGTCCAGAAATAACTCATTCATGAGCCCCTTGAATCCGGCGTGAATCTTGTGCCCCTTGCGATCGCTGTCATACCCGTCCGACACGCCGATGATCCGGATGCTGCGCCAGGTCAGACGGCGGAGCACGCCCTTCATCTCGTAGTCGTCGCGGGACAATCTCGACAGGTCGTCCACGATGAGCATGTCGAACTTCCCAGCCATCCCGTCCTCCAGCATCATCTGGTAGCCGGGTCGGGCACGCACCGCGCCGGAGATCGCCTTGTCGTGGTAAACCTCGGCGATGGCGATGCCCTCGCGTTCAGCGAACTGGGTGCAGTTTCGCACCTGGTCGTCGATCGACGCTTCGCGTTGCCGGTCCCTGCTGTACCTTGCGTAGATTACTGCGTGCATGATTCCTCTCTGACTGTTGTTGCCGGATAGCGCGGACCTCCCCCAGGTAGCTCTCCACTTCGATCTCGGCGATGAGGTGGATCAACCTGTCGAGTGGCGACATGAAAGTGTTGTTCCTCGTCTGTGTCATGCTCCCGCTCCGCGTTGTTGGACGGGGAGTCGTGCCACGCCATCCCATGTCGAGCAATAACGGAATTGTTGGATGATTCCAATCCAAACCCTGACACTGATCGCGCAAAGTCACAGCATGCCGCACCTGCGCCACACCGCTCAGCAGCACAAGTGAATTCGTTGGCAGCGTCCAACAAATCAGCCGTTGACCGCTCCGCCTCGTCGCATTATTTGCGAGTGCATGATTGACGAAGATTTTCAACTCAAGGTCGAAGCGTTCATCCGGCGTCACGATCTCTCGCCCACCACTTTCGGTCTCTGGGCCATGAACGACTCGCGGTTCGTATTCGATCTCCGTGACGGTCGCCTCTGCTTCGGAAAGACGATCCGTCGCGTCTACCAGTTCATGGACGAATACGAGCGGAAGCAGGAAGCCAAACGGTTGCGGCTGGCTGTGGAGAGCAGCCGGATGGACGCGGGCGGAACTGACTCCGTGGGCTGATTCAAAGTTCAATTTTGAATCCGCCCACACAGAGGGCTGCCCGGGGGAAACCACTCGCTGGCGGGTGCCGGGGCCATTTCGGGAGCCAATTAGAGCCATTGAGCGATACGGACCGTTGCTATCGCTCAAGAACCGTGCTATTGTGAGCGATAGAGAGGCGGTCTATCGCTCATGAAATGGAACTGGCAGCAACCCGATTGGCCCCGGTTTACCTGGGCTGAATCCCGGCTGGAGAAGGCCGAGGAACGGTTTCTGCTGACCGGCGGCCAGTTTATCGGCACCGTTCGGCATCTGGCCGAGGAAGACAGGGACCTGCTGACCGTCGAGGCTATGAGCGACGAAGCGGTCACCACCTCGCGCATTGAGGGCGAGATCCTCGACCGCGACAGCGTCCAGTCCTCGATCCGCCGCCAGCTCGGCCTCGCCGGTGACCGGCGGAGCGTGAAGCCTGCCGAGCAGGGCATCGGCGAGATGATGGTCGACCTCTTCCGTCACTTCGCCGATCCGCTGGAGGATGCCACGCTCTTCGCCTGGCACCGCATGGTGACGCACGGCCGGACCGACCTGCGAGATATCGGTTCCTACCGCACGCACGCCGAGCCGATGCAGGTCGTCTCGGGGCGGATCTACGAACCCAGCGTTCACTTTGAAGCACCGCCTTCCCAGAGCGTGCCCAAAGAGATGGCCGGCTTCATCGACTGGTTCAACCGCACCGCGCCCGCCGGGAGCGAGCCGCTGCCCGCGCTCACAAGGGCTGGGATCGCCCATCTGTATTTCGAGTGCATCCATCCCTTCGAGGATGGCAACGGCCGTATCGGTCGTGGCATCGCGGAGAAGGTGCTGGCGCAGGGGCTCGGCCAGCCGACGCTGACCGCGCTGGCCGCGACCATCCTTGTGCGGCGCAAGGCGTACTACGAGGCGCTCGAAGCGGCAAACAAGCGTAACGAGATCACACTGTGGCTCGGGTGGTTTGCGGGCATCTGTCTGGAAGCCCAGCAGCGCACCATTGCGCATGTCGAGTTCCTCATCGACAAGACGAAGCTGCTTGATCGACTGCGCGGCAAGATCAACGAGCGTCAGGAGGCGGCCTTGGTGCGGATGTTTCGTGAAGGACCGTCCGGATTCAAGGGTGGACTCAGCGCCGGAAACTACATCAGCGTCGCGAAGGCGTCACCAGCGACCGCGACACGCGATCTGGCGGAGCTGGTTGACATGGGCGCACTCACCCGCACCGGCGAACTGAGGCACACGCGATACCATCTGGCTATTCCCCTCAGACCGGTGCCGATGATCACGCTCAACGCCGAGGGTGACATCATCGCATCGAAGCCGGGATGAATGATCAGTTTCACGGTGAAATCCAGCCTAAGCACCGCTTAGGGGAGATGTCTGACACCAAATTGAAGCGATGGTTTCATCCGACGATACGCAGCAGCGTGCGAAGCGGGGACGTTCATTCGGCTGTGCAATCAAAGCCAACCCGGCCCCGTCAGGAGCCGGGTTGGCGAGCCCTTAGTGCTCGGAGGGCAGGTAGAGCGTCCAATGGCGGCCATCGAACCCAGCCCAGATGCTTACAGCGTCGAGCGGGAAGTCGGTCCACGGGATGACCTTGCTGACGAAGGGCGGAACGCCATCATCGGCCCGGGCGGTCAGTTCCGCGGTACGGTCCTCGCGGACTTCGAGCTTCCAGAAGTGCAGGCTGAGCACCCGGTCGTCGGACTTGCCAGCCTTGGCAACAGCGCCCCCGGCGATCGCCAGCGCGATCTCGTCGATGAGCCAGTAGGCCCCGGCTCGCTCGGCGAGGTATTGAACTCCGGGCGTGTAGATGACGCCCCGGGCCAGCGGGTGCCGGAAGCGGTCGAGGTCGCCAGTGAACTGGCGGAGGTCGGCATGGGTGAGCGGTGTGTTCATCGGTATGTCTCCTTTCGTGGTTGTGTTGACCGATGCACACCGGACGGCGGCCGCGGCAAGCCGCCGCGTCAAGGGGATGGTGCGGGCAGGAGCGCAGCGACAACACGGTCCCCTTGAGGCCGAAGGCCGCACGCGGGGGCGGCGGACGCCAGGATGGGCATCAACAGGTCAACCCGGCCACGCAAAGAAACCCGATGACTGAACACCGCGACATGTCGGCACGGCGGAGTTGCGGAGCTATCGCTGCGTCGAGCAGGCTTCGGCAATCCGCTTGCACGCGTACTCGAAGTAGACCGGGTCACGCTCGATGCCGACGAACCGCTTGCCCGCGAGCAATGCGGCAACGCCGGTGGTCCCGCTGCCCATGAACGGGTCCAGGATCGAGTCGGCACGGATGGAGTCGCAGAAGTACCGCACCTGCTCCAAGGGCCTCGGGCACGGCACGGGGTTCTCGCCGCGATAGCCCTTCCACGGGCGAAGATCGGCGACATGCCAGTCGCGGGGCAGTTCGTCCTTGAGCAGTGACCTGCCGCTCCAGAAGATGACCGGGTCCCAGCTCAGGCATCGTTGCCTGCCGCGCTGCGGGTACTCCTTGCACGCGGCGATGACGCGGAAGCCGGTCGGGAAGTAGCGGTGCCAGGAGCCGATGGTCAACGGGCTCTGCCACATGAAGCACGGCCCGTCACCCGTGATGCGGACCAGTTCCGGGACAAGCCGCGCCATCATGGCGTCGTACTTGCCGGGAGCGTCGTCGTAGCTGCGGTACTCGAAGCCGATGCCGTAGGGCGGGTCGGTGACGACCGCCCCGATGCCCGAGAGCGTCGGCAGAATGTCGAAGCAGTCGGCGCGGTAGAGCGTGGCGTTGCCGATGACACGCCTGGTGATGCCGGTCGGAATGGTCACTGCTTTCCGTTGAGCCGTCGCACGGGCGGCGTAGAACGGATTGATGGCGGCGCGGCTCATGGCTGCACCTCCTCGCGGAGTTCGCACTCGAAGTGGTAGCACGCCTGGGTGATGACGCCGCCCGGCTCGAAGCCCTGCTGTTTCGCGTAGTGCAGAAGGTCGGCGATGAAGTCGCTGATGGCGGTCTCCAGGTCGCCGCGATGCATGGTGTCGGGATGATCGCCGCCGTAGGTGCGGGCGGTGAAGACGGCCAGGGCGTCCTTCGCCCATTCGGCCCGGTCGTGGTTGGTGGGTTCGCTGGTCATGGTGAGTCTCATTTTAAAGGGCACGGGCGGGCCCTTCAGCCCGCCCGTCCGGTGGTTCAGTCCTTCTTCTCGCTCGCGACGCGGAGCGTGATGCGGCCGTCGAGCGGCACGACTTCGAGCTGGATGTTGAATCCGTTGCAGTCGCCGTGTTGCCAGGCGGCTCCGATGCGGGTCCAGAATCCCTTCTTCCCGTCGCGGTCGCGCACCTGGTAAGCGACATGGCTCGGGGCCTTGGAGGCGTTGGTGTTCTTGTCGGTCATGGTGAAGTCTCCTTCTGCTTGGTTTCCGGCCGCGCCCATCGCGGCCTGATGGCACGCGGGAAACGGCCGCCCCCAGCCGGAGCGCCCCCCCGGGGCGCGTCGCGGTCACAGCGGAAAGTGGGAGGGACCCAATGTCTGCAACGCAGTGAAGATGTTGGGAGGACCCGGCTTTCTGCTTGACCGGGCCGGCGGCGGCTGTAGCGATGCCGTGAATCAGGTCGTGCTGGGTGCAGGAACCAGCGGGAAAGAAGACGCATGACCGCCGAACCACCGCCGATGGTCGGGCATGTCGCGGATGTGCAGCGCAGCGCGGATGGGATGTGACCCATGTGTGTCGTCAGGCTTGCGACGCCAACCAACATCCGGCATTCGTACCGCGCAGGCCTCGTCCGTTCGCGATGAAATCATGAACCAACGGACGGCGCTTGCGCCCGTGAAACCGTGAAAGAAACGGCTCCGACCAACGAACCGACCGTTGACCGTTCCGAATGATGCGTAGGACACTGGTCATACCATGCTGCGCATCATCCAGAACAACACGCCCGCCGGTGCAAAGAGCTACTACTCAACCGCCGACTACTACGCGGAAGGACAGGAACTCGTCGGGCTCTGGCGGGGCGATGCCGCTGCAAGGCTAGGGCTTTCGGGCAAGGTGCAGCAGGCCGACTGGGATGCGCTCTGTGACAATCTCAATCCGGCGACCGGCGAAGCTCTGACGCCGAGACGGAGAGCCGATCGGCGTGTCGGTTATGACTTCAACTTCCATGTGCCCAAGAGCGTGTCGACCCTTTACGGCCTGACGCGCGACGAGCGGATACTGGACGCCTTCCGCGAATCGGTCGGCGAGACGATGCACGACATGGAGTCGGAGATGCAGGCCCGCGTGCGTGCGGACGGCCGCAACGAGGATCGCACCACGGGCAACATGGTGTGGGGCGAGTTTGTCCACTTCACAGCTAGGCCTGTAAACGGCATTCCCGATCCGCACCTGCACGCGCACTGCTTCGTCTTCAACGCCACCTGGGACCATGATGAATCGCGGTGGAAGGCCGGCCAGTTCGCAGGCCTCAAGCGCGACGCCCCGTATTTCGAGGCGGTGTTCCACTCACGTCTGGCACGGCGGCTCCAGGAACTGGGGCTGCCGACGGTGCGCACCCGCTCCGGCTGGGAGATCGCTGGCATTCCTGACACGGCCATTCAGCGGTTCTCGCGGCGCACGGCTCTCATCGAGGACGCCGCACGCGAGGCAGGCGTCACCGACCCGGAAGCCAAGGGTGAACTCGGGGCAAAGACCCGTGAGCGCAAGGCCAGGAACCTGACGCTTGATGAACTGCGCAGGGAATGGCGAGATCGACTGGAACCTGCGGAAGCGGCTGCCCTTGCTCTAAGGGCCGGTCACATTGGTGAAGAGAGCTATCCCGAGCAGCCTGCCGCCGCCCGTGAAGCGGCCGACCAAGCCATCGGCCACTGCTTTGAGCGAAGCGCGGTGGTGCCGGAACGCCGCCTCCTGGCCGACGCCATGAAGCGCGCCGTAGGGATAGCTTCACCGGAAACCGTTACGCAGGCGGTGGCGAAACGCGGGCTCATCATCGCCGAGCGCGACGGGCGCCGCCTCGCCACGACGCGCGAGGTGCTCGCCGAAGAATCGCGGATGCTTGCCTTCGCACGCAACGGACGCGGCACCTGCCGTCCCCTCGCCCCGGAGCATGCCATCCATCGTGAATGGCTCAATGACGCCCAGCGGAAAGCCGTCCGCCATGTCCTGGAATCCCGCGATCGCGTCATCCTCGTTCGCGGAGCGGCCGGGACGGGTAAGACCAGCATGATGCAGGAAGCAGCGGAGGGAATCGAATCTACTGGCACGAGGGTGTTCACCTTCGCACCCTCGGCCGATGCCAGCCGGGGTGTGCTGCGCCAGGAGGGTTTCGATGGCGCGGATACCGTATCACGCCTGCTCGTGGATGAGCGGCTCCAGGCGGAGATTCGGGGGCAGGTCATCTGGATCGACGAAGCCGGACTGCTGTCGTCCCGGATGATGGCGAAAGTCTTCGACCTCGCGGGCAAGCTCGATGTACGGGTCGTGCTCTCCGGTGACCGTCGCCAGCACGGTTCTGTCGAGCGCGGCGCGGCCCTGCGACTGCTGGAAGAGGAAGCGGGCATCAGGCCAGCCGAACTCCGTGACATTCAGCGGCAGCGCGGCGACTACAAGGCGGCGGTCGCGGCTCTCGGGGACGGCAGGACCGATGAAGGATTCCGCCGCCTGGACCAGCTTGGCTGGATACGCGAGGTCGGCGATACGGACCGCTACCGGGTGCTGGCCGAGGACTACGCGGCCATCGTGAAGCAGGGCAAAACAGCGCTGGTCGTCTCGCCCACGCATCTCGAAGGCGAGTGGATCACCGGTGAGATCCGTGAACGACTCCGCCATGCCGGAACACTGCGGGGGGGCGATCGCAGCTTCACTGTGCTGGAGAGTACGAACCTCACCGAGGCGGATCGCCGGGACGAACTCAACTACTCGCCCGGAGGTGTGCTGGTGTTCCACCAGAACACCAAAGGCCATCGCAAGGGGGATCGGGTTGCGGTCGGTGACGCCCCTCTCCCCCTGGACCAGGCCGCCCGCTTCCAGCTCTTCCGAACCGGCGAGCTGTCCCTTACCGCTGGCGACCGCATCCGCATCACGCGCAACGGCACGACATTGGACGGGAAGCACCGGCTCAACAACGGGGCCATCTACGAGATCAAGCGATTCGATGCAAAGGGCAACATCGTGCTCGCCAATAACTGGGTGGTATCCCGTGAATACGGCCACCTGGCGCATGGCTACTGCACGACCTCGCACGCTTCGCAGGGTAAGACCGTGGACCGGGTGCTCATCGGGCAATCGTCGGACTCGCTGCCCGCGTCGTCACGCGAGCAGTTCTATGTGTCGGTGTCGCGCGGCCGCGAACAGGCGACGATTTACACCGACGATCGCGAAGCTCTTCTTGCCGCCGTGGACCGTTCGGATGATCGCATGACGGCGACGGAACTCGTCGCGGGCCGTTTGCGCCGGGAACCATACCGATCCCCTGAAACAGCGCCGCATAGGCCCGCAGGCCGGGAGGAGATGAGCCATGAGCGATGACGCGATGCTGTCCCGCTATCTGGGCAAGTCGATAACTGATGCTGATCAAGGAGGAACTGAAGGCTCTGATGACTGCCGAGCCTTCGGATGGCTTCGGGGCGTGCGGGATCGAGCGACCATGCTTGAGCTGCGCCGTAAGGACGGCAGCATCACCGCCATCGGCTACGCCTGGCTGGAGCGGGTCGAGTTCGACCCGTCCGAAGGCATCACGCTCACGGTGGCAGACCAGAAGATTCGCATCCGCGGCCGCAACCTCAACAGCGAAGTGCG
This sequence comes from Phycisphaerales bacterium, assembly GCA_016716475.1. Taxonomy (NCBI): domain Bacteria; kingdom Pseudomonadati; phylum Planctomycetota; class Phycisphaerae; order Phycisphaerales; species Phycisphaerales bacterium. Next base: position 222,400 of record JADJWG010000001.1, on the reverse strand, counting down.
CCCGTCCGTGAGGCTGTTCGAGGGCCTCACCCGCCACCGCGTGCCTTGGCTGCGGGAGGCGGACAGAGGTGCGGACATGCAGGCAGGCGATCACGATACCGTCATCGAGCGCATCGAACTCTGAGAGGCGTCGTCAGCGGCCGCGACTGCACCGACGATGGTCGTGGTCATGGACGCGGTTGAACTCGCGCAGGATCGACTGGAGCATCTGGGCTGCGGATGCCGCCGCCATGACGCCCATGCACACCATCGCCACGCGATTGAATACGACCGCGTCCTCCCTCGGGGCCGACCGGGCCATCTGCTGGGCGGTATTTGCGACATGGAGCGGGTTCGGGGTGGTCATGACATCCTGCATGCTGTGGGCATCACTCAAGGTAGCACGGCCAAGGCCAACCGGACAGAACGGATCTGTTGGACGCAGCCTATGTGGGTCATTCACATACCGACCCTTCCACCGCACGGCGGGACGCTCCGTATGGCGGCGGTCCTCCGCCGACTATAATCCGAGCGGCGGTGGAGGGCAGACCCTCCGACTCACCGCTTCCATGCTGCAACGCGCGCATCAAGGTGGGCTGCCAGTTCCGATGGGTCCACCGGCAAGCCGGAAGCCGGGACGGTCAGGATCGGCTCGTCATCTTCCGAATCAGCGACATAGACCCGCAGGATACCTTCATCGAAGGCGTAGAAACGACGGCCGTCACCGGAGGTCGGCATCACTTTGGGCGTGGTTGTTGAGTCGGCGGTTCGGATCTGACCCGAAGCCAGCTCAGCAACGAGCGTCACCTGGTGGTCATCGAACGACTGCATGGTGACGAGGCTGCCCGACGCGTCGAACTTCAGGCCTCGCGCCCCCTGATCAGCACGGAGCACCCAGCTTGAGGATGCGAGGTCCCAGACGGCGAACTGCTTGCGAGCGCCGAGAGCCAGTCGCTCGCCGTCCGGGCTGAACATGAGTTCAATGATGCCGAGAATAGCAAGTTGAGCCGTCTCCCGGCCCGAGCCGGTCTCGACGACAACCGCGGCGCTTGCGATGCTGGCGGAAGCGAACAGGCTCTCATCGGGCGAGAAGCACCACGGAACGATGTGGGTCCCCTGCGGGTAAGGAATGGTCGCCAGCCGCTTCGCACGCTGAACATCCCATAGGAAAACAGTGTCGTCAGAAAAGTAGGCGGGTCTCGCCCAGTCCGCCGACCGACTCCCCCGGAAAGCGAGGAAACGCTCGGTCGGGCTGTACAGCACTTCTCCCGCGCTTGAAGTGCTGCCCATGTGTCCGACCAGAATCCGGCCATCTGCATCGAGAAGGGAGACGCTCCCGGTGTCGGGGTTGAGGCGGGTGCGCAGCCGCCCGGATGGGCTTTGCGTCGAGCCGTACTCTCGTTCTTGTTGCCACGGCTCGGAGTATGTGGACGCGCTGGTTTTGGCAGTAAATGGGCTTGTGCCGGATCTACGGTCCCAAACGCAGATCGTTCCACTGCGTGTTGCCGCAACAGTGAGGCGCGTCCCGAATCCGGCGGAAACGAGTGTGTCCGTGGCACCGAGCAGTTCGCGTGGGTCATCCGATGTCCTGCCTGGGTGTACGGTCCAGACGCGGACGACATTGTCGGAGCACCCCGCAATCAGCTTTTGTCCATGCATATAGATGCTGGTTGCTTTGAAACGGTCATCGAAGGGCGTCTGCCTCGGCGTATCGTCGAACGCACCCTGCGCCGGCGATGACAGAAGCCGGATGGACCCTTGACCCAGCATCGCCCCGATAACCAAGCCTTGGCGGCTCGTCGGCCACATACGCTGGGCTGACCGTGAGCCTCGCTGCGAAGCAGTTCCTGAAGAAAGCCACACCGAACGGCGGATCGTCGTATCCGTCGTCTCTATGAACCGGTCGTTGTCGCTGAAATGCAGCCGGGTGACGGGGTGTGAGACCGCAGGTGGGTAAGGTTCATTGGGATCAATCCCACCACCGGCCCCGGCTCGTGCTCCGGTTGACAAATCCCAGCACACCCAGCTGCCGTGGTATCCCCCGGCAACCACCCGGGAGCCATCCGGGCTGAAAGCCACAGCTTGCCCACTGATGTCGCCATTGTCAGTAACGGCAAGACGCTCGGCTCCGGTCGTGGTGTCCCAGACGCGCAGATACGCCAAACGGTTCTGGCCACTCGTGACATAGCATGTCGCCGCGACCAGCTTGCCATCCGGGCTGAACGCCACGGCGTCGCACGCCTCAACAAGCGCTTTGGCGCTCTGTCCCTGCCTGCGAGGGCCGATCTGGAACTGGAACAGGCGATCGCCAGTCTCCAGGTTCCACAGGCTGGCGTGGACCATGTCCGCCGTTGCCAGCAGGCGGTCGTCGTCGGTGATCGCAAGACAGCGGATGCCCGGCTCCGCCTCGATTCGATGACACAAACCTTGAAGCACCTGGTCCCAGTAGTACCACTCCAGTCCTCGGAGATCCTCCCCGCCCTCAACAGGGCGATGCCGGTGGAGTAGCTCCTCCATCCGGCTCACCTCATGAGCCTCCCTGGCGTACGCCACATCGCGCATGTCGGCGACATACTCGCGCATCGCCTTTCGTTTGACCGCAAGATCGGCCGTGACTTCTGCATGGTCGGCCCGGCCCTCGGCATCGACCAGATTCGTTTCGGCCCGTGTCGCTCTGTTTGCATACAACCCGGCTGACCAGATACCGGCCGTCGCCAGGACGAGCAGCACAAGCATGGCAGCCGCCTGTAGCGGTCGGCGCTGTGCCCGTCGCCAGAGCAACTTCATGCCTCCGGGCAAGCAGGCTTCTACGGGTCGTCCACTCTCGAATCGATTCAGATCGGCGGCGAGTTCGGCGGCCGACCGGTAACGATCATGCTGGGATTTTTGAAGGCAGACCAGGCAGACGAGATCGAGGTCTGCTGGGACCAGTGGATTGAGCACCGACGGAGGAATGGGTTGGTCCCAGGCGATCTGCGTTTTAATATCGCGGTTCGACCGGTCTTGTCGCGGGAACGGCGTGCGTCCGGTGAGGGCCTGGTATAGGGTCACGCCGAGCGCGTACACATCCGTCGCGGCCGTGATGTCCCCCAGCACGGGATCGATCTGCTCCGGAGGCATGTAGGGCTGCGTGCCGATGACATCCTCTGTGCCGGAGATGCCCAGCGGCGCGTTGGTGGCCTTCGCAAGGCCGAAATCCGCGATGAACGGCTTGCCCGTCTCGCGCTCGATCAGGATGTTCTCCGGCTTGATATCCCGGTGTAGGTAGCCCTCCTTGTGAGCGACATGGACGGCGTCGGCGATCAGGCGGACCAGTTCCACTGCCCGCGACACTTCCAGCGGATGCTTGCCGATGAGCCGCTGGAGGTCCGTGCCATCCACGAATGGCATGACGATGAACGGCTGCCCGTGCACCATGCCCTGGTCGATGACAGGCAGGATGTTGGGGTGTCTGAGTTCAGAGCCGATGCGGGCTTCAAGTTCAAACCGCTGGCGTGCGGATTCATTCTGGAGCCGATGTCCAGCAAGAACCTTGATCGCGCATGTGTCCCATGTCCCGTCGTTGTGGGCAAGGAACACCTGGCCGAAGCTTCCGGCACCAATGCAGCGCAACAGGGTGTAGCCGCCGAACGCCTGAGGGAACAGCGAATCGTCCGAAGCCGCCGAATCGGCGTGCGACATGACCGCAACCGTGGACCAGCCCGGTGACTCCGACGGGCGCGGATCTGGCTCGGGAGTGGCGTGCTCGCTCATGGTTATCCGTGGCTGGAGGCGAACTGGTATGCCTGGCTGCTTCCGAGCATCTCGCGCATGCTTTTCAGGGCTCTCCGGTACAGGCCGTCAACCTGTCCTGGGGACTTGTCCAGTGCGTCGGCTATCTCGTTGAATGTCTGTTCGAGGACAATACGGCGCAGGATGATGTCTCGTGCCGACACATCCAGCTTGGACAGGCAATCTTGAACGGCATCCAGTGACTGCTCCTTCCCCACGGTACGGCTGGGGGTATGGCCATCGCGCTTCGCCTGCTCCAGAACCGCATCTTCAATGGCAGGCAAGTGTGTCTTGAACTTGCGTGCCCATTTCCTGACGGTATTTCGAGCGATCGCGTTGATCAGCTTCCGCATGTCACCTTTCAAATCGTCGGTTCGCTGCTCAAATTTAGCAAGTGCCGGACGACACTGGATGACGACCTCCTGCACGATGTCCTCGGGCGACACGAACTGGTGAAGGGCGGACCCCTTCATCATCTCTTTCACCACTGGCAGAAGGCTGTCCAGTATCTCGATGACAAGGGCATTGATCTCCGGGTCATCGTGAAACGAGCCTTCCGGTTTCTCCATCGTCATGCCGTTCCTCCGATGCCATTGGCGGCCAAGCACTCAGAAAATCTTCAACTCGCGCGCGGGAATCGGGCAGCGCGCGCACTGGAATAGTGACCGAACTCACTCAACCCGGAGTAGTCATGCTGCATCGCTCCATCCAAGTCCTGCTTCAATCTGACGGAGAATGCCCCGTGTGGGTCGCAAATGCGACCATGATCGCCAGGAAGCTGGATCGACTGACTCCTGACCTCGACCGCCTATTTTACCGGGATCTGTCTGTCCCCGGCATGCGGCGTTCGCGAGCCGATCCCTCGGGTCGGACCGGGTCTCCTATGAGCTCGAATTGGGTCAGAGCGCGGCTCGAGAAGGTTCGGGATGAATGGCCCCGGATCGCCCGTACTTCCAGACGAAATCGCCCTTGGTCATCATCGCGGCCTTGGACATCAGCCACCATAATCGCTGGCTGCCCCGTCTTAGGGCAGTTGATCGCCAGCCCTAACGATTTTAGGGTTGCATTCGCATCGGCGCAGAGCTGCCGTTTTTCATCGAGATTGTCCTGCGGGGTCTGTTCGAGCGCGGCGTTGAACGCTGGGCCGAAGGCAGCTGCGAGTTCCTGGTGGAAGGCCGTCCGAAGTTCGCGAAGTCCCTCGACTTGCCTCGTGTAGTCGCGTGAAGGGTCAGTGAGTACGCGATCAATCATCGCCCTCAGCGTCCGTCTCACATCCTGATTGTCGTCCGACACCGCACCTCAACACACTTGCTCAAACAGCCAGTGTGCCAGATATCACGCGCAAATGCAACAGGTTGATGTACTGCTGCCGCGAGACAAGGAGAACACAAGTGATTGAATTCATTGGATTGCTGAAGCTCGTTGTGGGTTGTTCGTCGCTGCTGTTTCTGGCCACATTGGTACTCCTCGCACTGCCTCAGAGCCGCCTTCGTGCCACCGGCCTTGAGATGGTCAAATGGGCCTTGGTTGCAGGACTGGTCCTGCTCATCTTTTCACCGCTCGATCTTCTGCCTGGCCTGCCGATCGATGATGTGTTCTACCTGATCGGCGTTATCCTTGCTGGTAAGTCTGCGTTTAGCAGCAGAGACACTCGCCTCCTCTACACGCAGGCTGAGCAGGCCGAACTCCGCAGCCGGGTGGATGGAGGACGGTCATGAGCCGCATACTGGACCTTGCCTCCCTGGCCGGATCGATTCACTCCGTGAAGGTGAAGGACATCGTCCGGCGGCCCCAGGTGCGGGATTGTCGAAGTCAAGAAGACAGGTTGGTGCTGGCGCAAAGCATCGCGCAGAACGGCATCTATGTACCGCTGATCGGCCATTGGGAAGATGGCCAACCAGTGCTCGATGACGGCTACGGACGGCTGGAGGCCGCCGAGTCCGTGGGCTTTGACGCCGTTCCCATGATCCTTACTGATCGTGTGCCCACACCGGCCGAGCTTATCACGCTTCAACTCGTGGTCAACACAGCGCGATCGGATCTCACAGTTATGGAGAAGTCGCGAGCGTACGCCCGGCTGATGCAGGAGACCGGATGGTCAGCGGCGGAAATGTCCGTAAAGCTTGGGAAGCCGTCGCCATCAACGATCTCCAAGCTGCTCACACTTCAGCTACTTCCAAAGGAGGTTCAGGACTTGGCGGACGCTGGTCGTCTTCCTATGAGCAGTGCCTACGCCATTGCGACCATAGCGGATGCTGCCGAGCGTGCTCGTCTGGTTCAGGGAGTAATCGATGGCAAGCTCACGCGTGATCAACTTGTCGCAGAATCGAAGATCGTCAAGAGCGGACGCCGTTCGACTCAGTCTCGCCAGCCGCGACAGGTGAAACGCGAGCGCGTCCTTATCCGACTCGGGGAAGGACGTTCCGTGTCTCTCTCTGCTCCGAGCATCACGGCTGAGGACATCGTGTCCTGGCTGACAGAGCTTGCGGAGCGGATCAGGAGCGCCGGTGTCGATGGTCGTCCGCTGGCAGACATCGTGGCCGAAGTGTCATGCAAACCCAAGTAGGGGGTTCAGTCATGGAACTCGTCATTGTCTTCGGAATCTTCCTCGTCGCCCTGGCGCAGAAATCGTCGGCCGACGGAAAACAGAAAATCCTGGAGTCAAAGGACTCCTACACACGCAGGATCTGAACGGAGTACACAGATGTTTGGCTTGTCGGGAAGAAGCCGGCGCAAGAAGGAACGACGCGATACGCTGAATGCACCGCTCCTGCGTTGGGCTTCCGGAACCATTTGGACCGTGCGCGACGCACTCGAAGGGACACTCGCCCTCGGGGCAACCGGCTCGGGAAAGTCCAGCGGAAGCGGACGCTTCATCGCCCAGGCCATGCTTCGGGCGGGGTTCGGCGGGCTCGTTCTCACCGCCAAGCCGGATGAGCGGAGCGTGTGGGAGCGTTACTGTCATGAGACAGGTCGGTCGGACGATTTGATCGTCTTTGGACCGGATACCCCGCACCGGTTCAATTTTCTCGATCACGAGGCGACGAGACAAGGCAGTGGAGCGGGTCTGACTGAGAACATAGTCAGCTTGCTGGCGACGGTTCTGGAAGTCGCCGAGCGCAACTCGGCGGGCGGCAGCGGCCGCGATGACGAAGGCTATTGGAAGCGCGCCAATCGGCAGCTCTGCCGGAACATTGTCGATCTTCTCCTCCTCGCCAAGGGCCGTGTGACCGTGCCCGACATGTACCGGGTGGTGGTATCCGCTCCGACATCGGCGGACCAGCTCGCCTCCGACGAATGGAAAGAGCAATCCGCGTGCTTCCGATGGCTCAGCGAAGCCGACGCGAGGCACAAGACGCTGCGTGAGCGGTCGGATTTCGGGATCGTCGCCGATTACTGGCTCCTGGAGTTTCCGGGGCTCAGCGACAAGACGCGCAGCGTGATAGTTTCGACCTTCACCTCAATGGTCGATGTACTCAACCGCGGCATTCTCCGCGAGCTGTTCTGCGAGGACACAGACCTGGTGCCGGAAGCAACCCAGGATGGCCGGATCATCCTCATCGATCTGTCCGTCAAAGAGTTCGCCGAGGTAGGTGTCTTCGCCCAAGTGCTGTGGAAGCACGCCTTCCAGCGCTCCATCGAACGCCGCAACATCGCTGACAGTCCTCGGCCGGTATTCCTGTGGGCCGATGAAGCGCAGCACTTCGTCACCTCGTACGACATGCAGTTCCAGACAACCTGCCGCGCTGCGCGTGTCGCCACCGTCCTGCTCTCGCAGAACTACAGCAACTTCATCGCGGCGCTCGGCGGCGGGGAGAAGGGTCGCGCCGAGACGGACTCGCTGCTGGCTAATCTCAACACGAAGGTGATGCATGCCAATGGCGACCCGGTGACGAACGAGTGGGCTGCGGGTCTGATCGGCAGATCCCGTCAATTCATGGCCAGCGGCAACACCAGCTATTCGGCCGAGGACGAGGCCAACGCCGCCATCGGTATGAGCTGGCTGCCCCGCAGCGGCAGTTCTTCGGCGGGCTTCTCTGAGGTCTTCGAGTACGAGGTCCAACCACGCGAGTTCACGCGGCTACGCACCGGCGGGCCGGCCAATCGCGGCCTGGTCGATGCGATCGTGTTCCAGAACGGAAAGGTATTCAAGGAGTCCGGGCGCAACTGGTTGCCCGTGACTTTCAAGCAGCAACTCTGAGCGGGAAATCAAACCGGAGAGCAACGGGCGGGTTACCGCCGGCGCGATGACTGCGCGCACACCTAGGAGTCACCATGAACCAGCAACAGGCCCCGTCCACGATCGATCATGTCCGACTCGGCCTCACGGCCTTCGCGTTTCTCTGCCGCGCGCTGGCGTTGTCGGTCGAGGTCTTCCTGCACCGGGTGGATTCCTTCGGCGAGCGGTATATCGGGCTCCAGTCTGCACTCACCTGCCTGCTGATCCTGTTCTTTCCAGCGTTCTGCAATCCGGCAAACGACCCGACACCGATGTTCGCCTACCTCGTCTGCTACCTGTTCATGACGCTGTGCATCCGGGCACGCATCCAGATCCGCAGACGCAGCGGCAAACCACAGCCGCACAGCTACTACACCGGAAGACCGCTGCTCATGGGCATCTTCCGCCGCACAAGCGAGGAAACGGTCAAGACGCTCATCGAGCCCCTGACTGTCTTCCTTGCCGGTGCGTTCGTGATGGAACTCAGTCCGACTCTGGGCGGCTATCTGATGTGCGCTTCCGCCGGACTCGTGGTGACCACCAAGCTCATGGTGGATGGAGAGCGTGAACGCGCCATCAGGATGAGCGACTCATACATCGACCAGCGCGCAGCGGCGGAGCGTTTCCGTTCGATGCGCGGCGATTAACCAACAGCCCGAAGGAGACAATCCATGACACGCGACAACGACACTCCCAAGATCGGCGCTGGACACGCCTCGGCGATGTTCAGGCAGGGCCTCTCTGAACTGCGCGGGGCGCTGTACCCGGAATCCAATGTGGCGCAGCCGACGGTGTACGGCATCTACGGCACGAAAACGCCCGGCGAGGTCATGCAGTAGAAGCAGGGGGAGCAGCGCGATCCCGATGAATCGCCCTCCATCCTCGACGAGCGACTGAAACAGGCGGAGCAGCAACGCGACGCCGACGGTGGCCGTGAGCCCGAATCACCCCAGCATGAGCGCGAGTAACTCTGCCCACCATGAATGGAGAGCAGTCATGTGGATCGTGAGCATCATCGCCGCTGGAGTCATCGCCTTGTGTCTGTGGTTCATGAGGATGGATAAACGCAGAGCGTATGTGAGGCAGCGCATTCCTTTTGGTCTGACACCGCGAGAGATCGAGTGTGCCATTGTGCAGTTGCAGGGGCAGCCGACGGAGCGGCGCTACAGCGTCGATGGTGCCCTCACGCTGACCTACCGCTGTGGCGATCTGCGAGTCGTTGAAGCACACAAGGCCACGGACGACATGTGGACGGAGTGGATGCCTTTCGAGTTCGTGGTGACGGCCAAGCTCTTCGACAATATATCGCTCGTGGGTCTTCACATGCTCGTTCCCTCACAGGTCACGCTGTCGATGGAAGTCATCAAGTCGTTCAAGCAGTTCGCGGCCACCGAACTTGCGAGCCTCGTGGCAGTATTGGAGCGGGCCGAGGCTGAATGGGCGCGAGAACACCGGTCGAAGGCTCCGCATCAGGAATCGCAGAATGCTGCTCCGGTGACATCGACGGATGACAGCAATTTCGACCTGCTCGGTCTCAAGCCCGGCGCGACTTGGCCTGAGGTGCAGGCCGCATTCCGCACCATCTCCATGCAGTTTCACCCGGATCGCATGGTGGGGCTGCCCCCTCACCTCGTCGAACTCGGCACCAAGCGTTTTAACGAGGCCTCGGTCGCCTACCAGCGGCTGCGAGTGCAGCTCGGATCGCAAGCCTGAGGATGGAAACCGTGCCGGCCAGACGCCTCCAGACCGAGCCAGGCGGGCGTGGGGAAACCCCGCAGCAGCCTCTGCCGCCGGGCACGCCGGAGTGGATCACGCCGGAACTGGTGGATCGCACCATCCGGGTCTGGCAGCCTTTCTACGGGAAGGCGCAACTTTCCCCCGCCGATGCCGTACAAATACTTGTCGGTACGGGGCGGCTCCTGGCCGTCCTCGACGGGAGATGAGTCATGAAGCAGTTCGTCGCGTGGGCACGGGTGAGTTCGGCCCGTCAGAAGAAGGAGGGCTTCAGCCTGGAGGACCAGGAAGCCCGCCTCCTGGAGTTCGCCAGTCGGCTGGGCGGCAGCGTCGTCAAGCTCTTCAAGATCGCGGAGACCGCCTCGAAGCGCGATGAGCGCGAGACCTTCCGCGAGTTCACGGCGTATGTCGAGAAGAACGCCCTTGTGCTGAGCGGGATGCTCTTCGTGAAGGTGGACCGTGCCGCCCGGAACATCCGGGACTGGGCCGACCTGGAGGCGCTCGCCGAAGAGACGCATGTGCCCCTCCTCTTCCCTGACCAGCCGACGGGCGAAACCCCCGCGGGCCGAATGCAGCGGCGCATGTCGGCGGTGTTTGCCAGCTACCAGACCGACCAGCAGGCCGCCGACATCAGTTCCGGCATCCGTCGCCGCGTCGAGAGCGGCCTGCCGATGGGACGCCAGTATGGCTACCGCAATGTCCGCATTCACGGGCGCAGCATCGTCGAACACGATCCGGTGAATGGCCCGAAGGTGCGACGCATCTTCGAGATCTTCGCCTACCAGCCGCACACGCTCATGACGCTGATCGACGCCCTCGCCCGGCAGGGCATCATCTACACCGACCGTCATCCCCGCTTCGACAAATCGGTGCTGTACCGCATCCTGAACAATCGGCACTACATCGGCGAGGTCAAGTTCAAGGGGCAGTGGCATCCCGGCTCATTCGAGCCGCTCATTGACCGGGCGACCTTCCAGGCGGCGCAGGACCGGTTCAGCGGTCGGGTGATCCGCAAGCCTGAGATCACCTTTGCCGGCGGGCTGATGCGGTGCTCCGTCTGCGGCCATGTGGTCACCGCCGAGAAGAAGCGGAAGACCTCCCCGGACGGCACGGTCCGCGAGTACAGCTACTACCGCTGCTCGCAGTACAACCGTCCCGGCCATCCGCGGCTGCGTCTGCCCGAGCGGGCCATCAACGACCAGTTCCTCGATCTCTTCGATCGGCTGCATATTGCCAGCCCGGAGGTCCGCGAGTGGATCAAGGAGGTCATCCGGGCCAGAGCAGGAGCCGACCGGGAGCAGAACGCTCAGCACCGGGCCGAACTGGAGCGTCAGAAGCGGCAGGTCGAGGCCAAGCTCAAGACCCTGCTCGACCTGCGGATGGATGGGGAAATCACCGCAGACGACTACAGCGACAAGCGGGCCGAGCTTCACGAGCGGGAGTCGGCGATCCGCCTCCAACTGGAGACGACCGACCTTGATGACCGCCAGGTGGCGGACCTGGCCATCGCGGCGTTTGAACTCTCGCAAAGCCTGAAAAACCGCTGGAAAAACGCGGATTACACAGCAAAACGCACCATCCTGGAGATCCTCTGCCAGGAGGTGCGTTTGAACTGCGAAAAACTCGAGATTTCCCTGAGAAAACCGTTCGATTCGCTGATCGACGGTGATCTCGTGTCAAAAAGTGGAGGCGGGGGGAATCGAACCCCCGTCCCGAAGCATTTCAGCCAGGGCCTCTACGTGTGTATTCGATCTATTGTTTTTAGACCCGTGTGCAGCCGGTCGACAGGCCGCATTCGGGGCGAGCCAGGTGGTTTCTCACGTTCGCATCACCCGGCGGGGATGCGCACGCCAGCCTGCTGTCTTCGTCGGAGCGCCTAGCAGGCGTCGCCGTCCGACGCACGGCCTACTTGTTAGGCCGCGAGACGATAGCCATCATTGGCATCTAACAGTTGTGCCAGGTGTTTTACGAGGCCTCCTGACAACCTCGACACGCCACCCTGACCTCAACCTGCCCGGTCGAAGCCAGTCGCCCCCGGAGTGATAGGGGACAGTTCCGTCGCCACTCGGTTTTCAAACAGCATAAAGCGGTGCCAGCCGCGGCCGCACCGTCCCCACCCAATCCTCAGTATAGCATCGGTTGCGTGCCATGGCGCGAGCACGGTTTGCATGAGTGTGTCACCATGGCGCAGGAGTATCCACTTGTAATGATGGCCACTGACGGTTTCAAGCGCCGGAAACGGCCACGATCAGTTCGTCACCTTCGCCGAGCGAGAAGCCACCGGAAAGCTGGTAGCGGCGGGCGTCCACGGTCACGGTTGTGTTCAAGCGGCGCTCACTTCCTTGGAGGACTTCAACACGCATCGTGATGCGCTTGCCGTCGTTCCTGGTGGGCGTGATCTTCGCCGTGTAGCCGCCGGTAAGGGCGGTTGTGTAGGCCTCGCCGATCTTGGTGCTGCCGCCGGCGCGCCGCTCGAGCTTGAAGCCCGTAAAGCGGAACTGACGCTTGAGGGTGTCGGCGATGCTGCGCAGTTCCGGCGAAATGTCGGTGTTCTTCGTCGTGGCGCGGATCGCGAGCACCTGGATGTCCGCGGTCTTGCGCTCCTCCTGGGCGGTTGCCATGCCAGCGCCACTGAACAAAAGCGCCGCTAGGAAGAGCAAGGTGCGTTGGGTTGTCATGGATTCCTACTCCTGCGTGTGCCCTTCGAGAGAGTGCTTCCTCCGGACTGGACGTTGCCTGAACTACCTGCGCGCCGCGGCCGATAGTTAACTTTCCTGCGGCAGCACCCAAATGACCTGCACACTGTTGTTGCCGCCGGTCGCGAAGATGAACGAAGTATCCCCGTCGTACACCTCGACCTGCTGAATATCCGCATCCGTAGCGAGTTGAATCGGCCAGAAGTCGGTGGTCGTCGATTCGCTTGGGGCACCCAGGCGCCAGCCCAGCGTCAACAACAAGCACGCGGCCGCGGCCATGACGGGTTGCCAGAGCCGCAAAATGAGCGGACGGCGAGCGCCACGGGTGTTCCCCGAGCGGACCTCCGCTGCCACGATCCGGTCCCACATGCGATTCCACGCGGCCGGTTCGGGTGATTCCACCACCTCCCATGCGGCAAGCTGCACCGCAAGATTCGCCGGCGGTGCCGGTGTGCGATCCGCCAGGCGCGCAAGCAGTTCGGGATTGCACGCGAGCGCGTGCTCGAGTTGTGCGAGCAAGCGCTCATCCAAGCCGGCCGGATCCCCGCTCTCAAGAGCGGCCAATAGCTGGTCCAGATTGTGCGGATCGAGCGCTGGCATCACAACTCTCACATTCCAATGGCCGACGTCCGCAGGGACCCAGAAGCCCCACAGTCCAGTGACCTCATCTTAACTACGAGCAACCGGACACACTTATTCTCCCAGGTTGTTCCCTTTTGTGCCCCTGCCGGCGGGGGCAAGGTCCGGTAACTTCTCATGCAGCCGCCTGCGAGCATGGAACAAACGGCTCATCACGGTCCCGATCGGGATTTCCACGGCCGCAGCAATCTCCTGGTAGGTCATTTCTCCGGTGGCGTACATCGAAAACACGGTTCTCTGGTCGGGCGGCAAGGCCTCGATAGCGGTTCGCAGCCGCGTGGCCAATTCTGCTGCCTCCAATTCCATCTCCGGTTGGTCGGCCGGGTCGTCTGACGCCAACTCGAAGCGCCGCTCATCCTGATCATTACCGGCATCCAGCGGCACCGCGAGCCGTACCTTGCGTGCCCGTAGCAGGTCAACGGCCCGATTGCTCACGATCCGCAGGAACCAGGTCTTGAAGTTGGCGCCCTGCTGAAACGAATCGAGCCGTTCGAACGCGCGGATAAAGGAATCCTGCACGACGTCCGCCGCATCTTCCGCGCGGGCCGTAATGCGCAAGGCCACGCGGAATGCTATTGCGCGATACTCGTCAAAGAGCGCGCGGCGTGCGTCGCGGTCGCCTGCGGCCGCAGCCGCAACGAGGCGCATTTCGGAAGGAGAGACGTTTGGCGAGCCGGGCTTATTCATGTGAATTCTGAAAAATTTCCGCTGGGGGCAGCATAGCGGGCGGAACCGGAAATTTCCGCCCTTGGCCTGAATATCCCGCCCGGGCCGGGCGTAAGCGAATCGCCGACGGTGAGCAGGCACGCAGCCGACGGCGAGCAGAACGAACCACGGCCTTCACGAATAAAGGAGATCAGTCATGCGTCGGTTCCTGGCAGCTTCGATCGGTTTCTCTCTGATGTGGGCGTCGGCTGCGATGGCCGGAGAGGCCATTGCGATTTCGACCAGTTCGAACGGTGGTCGGGCGAGTGCAACCGCAACCGCGATCGGCAATGCGGATTCGATTGCGATCGCCGGTGCGACCCGCGGTGGTGTCGCCATTGCGAATAGTGACGCGATTGGTGAGCGGAACGGCTACGCCAACAGTCGTGCGGTTGCGACGGCGGATCGCGGCGTCGCTCTGAGCAACTCGCTGGCGGATGCCCGTGGCCTCCGCGGCGGCAGTGCGGTCGCGGACAGCGAAAGCATCGCGGCGGCGATCGGCGGCCGGGCAGTCAGCAACAGTGAGGCGGTGGCCCGTGGCACGCTACTGGGCCATGCTGAGAGTCGCTCGACCTCGACGGCCCTGGGTGTTTATGGCACCTCGATCAGTGACAGCCGGGCGATCAGCAACGGGTCGTTTGGTGGTGTCGCTTCGAGCCGCAGTGATGCGCTCTCGGATGCCCGCGGCGGTCTGGCCGACAGCCGCAGTCTGGTGGTCAGCGATGCACACTTCCGGGCTCGAGCCGAGGCCGATGGCTTGGCGGTGAGTCACGGTGGCGTCCTGCGGGTGACGACCTCGAAGGTGCGAGTCGAGGCGAGTGCCGTGCAGATGGGCAACAGCCGAGCGAGCGCGGTGAACATCCGGTTGGGACGGTGAGTGGGTTGATGGATGGGTTGTGGCGGAGCGTCGAACTCCGCCCGGCCTGTCCGAGTGCGGCGCAAGCCGCGAGTCGAATCCTGAACAGGCGATGGAACGAGATTCCTCGGGAGAATGAGTCATGAAGCGCATGCGATACAGCGGGTTGGTGACTGGACTGATGATTGGGGTCGGAGTGAGTGGTGCGTGGGCGAGTGAGGCACAGACCTCCGCCTCAGCGACCGGGGGAAGAAACAACGGTGCGGCGACTGCGACCGCCCGGTATGACGGGCAGGTTGGTTTCGCCCGTACCGACACGAAGACGGGCAAGGTGAACCTGGCTCGCGGCGTTGCAGTGGGCGTCGATGCCAATGGGCTGAGTCTGTCACTGAGCCATGCGATTGCCCCACAGCACGGCCCGGCCATCGCGACCAACTTCAACATGAGCATCGGACGTGACGGTGAAGTGAACCACAGCGTCGGCAGTGCGGTGGCCACGGGCGGGAGCGGGCGCACGGTGATGGCGGGTGGCCAGACCCAGTCAAGCGTCCCTGGGCGTGTTGCGGTGGTGCACCAGCCCTCGGCCTTACACCCGTCAACGGTGCCGGTGGGTGGAGTGGTTCGGTTGCGATCCGGTCAGCCGATCGCACAGCACACGGTGATGGTGCAGCCGTCGCATGGTGGATCTGCCACGTCGATGGCAGGTGGAAATACCAGCGGAGGCGGCCGAGTGACCGCAAAGACCCAGAGCAGCAGCGTGCGACCGGTGATTCGACTGCGGTAGAACGCCGCGACCGAATGGGCGGTGGAAAGGGAGAAGTAATGCATCAGGCGATCCTTGGGAGTCGCCGGCCGGACTGAAAATGACGAAAACGGGCGCCCGTGGACAGCCCGAGGCCGCGGGCGCGACCGCCCCATCCGTGTGCGTTGCACGGGTGGGGTCCGGCCGTAGGCGGGGCCTTGGGACGGGCGTAGAAGGCGGGGGTGCGAAATTTTCCATAGAAATGGTTTTCGCAGGCGTTGACAGCCGACGAGAGCATGCTACAGTACGCAGCTCACCGCTCGGAACTGGAAGCGGTGAGGAGTACTGCCCGGCGAGTCAGAACGGGCTTGGTGTGGGACGCACGTCGGGCTCTGGCGGCCGGCCGCTGCTGGCAACGGGGCAAGGCGCCGAAAGGGCTCGTAGCTCAGTTGGTTAGAGCGCGTCCCTGATAAGGACGAGGTCCCAGGTTCGAATCCTGGCGGGCCCATGCGAGCCGTGGATGGTCAGCGTGGAAGACCTCTTCGCGGTATTGCAGACGGTGGCAGTGGTAGCTATTATCGGGTTCCTCGTGTGGCGCATGGGGCGCGGCGGCGGGACCTGAGGCCGCGGTGGATGTGACTAGGCGTGGCCTGGTCAGCGTGTTCCCCGGGGCCGTAGCTCAATCGGGAGAGCGCCGCGTTTGCAACGCGGAGGTTGCCGGTTCGATCCCGGTCGGCTCCAGTGCGAGGATCGAGAAAGTGGGGGCGTGAGCTTCCTGGCACCTGCTGGGTGTCCGGAAGCCCGCGAAAGCGGCGAGCCGGTGGCGAGAGCGGCCGGTTGTTGTTTGACAAGTTCATAGGTTGGGTTAATTCGTCAGGTATCGAACCGGACGGAAGAAGAGTCGGTTCTGTGCGTTTCCGGGTAACCGGAGGCGTGCGGAATAAGGATTCATTTCGTTCTCTCTGAATATCTGTCCCGCTGTCGGAAGTCGTTCCGGCCTGGGACAGGGTGCTGGCCACAGCCATTCATAAATGTGGTCAAGCTACTAAGGGTGTATGGTGGATGCCTAGGCGTGCAGAGGCGATGAAGGACGTTGTAGGCTGCGATAAGCTCCGGGGAGCCGCCAAACAGGCATTGATCCGGAGATTTCCGAATGGGGCAACCCGGCTTCACTGCGCAAGCAGATGGAGTCACCTGCGGCTGAATGCATAGGCCGTACGGAGCGAACCCAGAGAACTGAAACATCTCAGTACCTGGAGGAAAGGAAATCAACCGAGACTCCGTGAGTAGCGGCGAGCGAAAGCGGACTAGCCCATGAGTCGTCGTAAGCCGAGCTGAACGATCTGGAACGGTCGACCACAGAAGGTGACAGTCCTGTAAGCGGCCAGCGAGCGACGGCGATCGAGTAGGTCGGATGCCGTGAAACTCTGACTGAACATGCGGGGCCCACCCTGCAAGGCTAAGTACTCCTGCACGACCGATAGAGAACAAGTAAGGCGACTGAAAGGTGAAAAGCACCCCTTCTAGGGGAGTTAAAAGTACCTGAAACCATGCACCTACAAGCTGTAGGAGGCCGATTCCTTCGGGACGGCTGACTGCGTACCTTTTGCATAATGGACCGGCGAGTTACCGTATGCGGCAAGGTTAAGTGCTTCCGGCACGTAGCCACAGCGAAAGCGAGTCTGAATAGGGCGTCTAGTCGCATGCGGTAGACCCGAAACCAGGTGATCTACCCATGGCCAGGTTGAAGGGACGGTAAAACGTCCTGGAGGACCGAAGCCGTAAACGTTGAAAAGTTTTGGCATGAGCTGTGGGGAGGAGTAAAAGTCTAATCAAACCTGGAGATATCTGGTTCTCCCCGAAATGTCTTTTGGGACAGCCTCGGGCCACTACACCGTGGGGGTAGAGCTACTGAATGGAACGAGGGCCCTCACCGGGTACCTCCTCCAATCAAACTCCGAATACCACGGTGACTATCCCGGGAGTGAGACTGCGGGCGCTAACGTTCGTAGTCAAAAGGGAAACAACCCACATCGCCAGCTAAGGCCCCAAAGCTATGCTGAGTGCATAAGGAAGTCCGTCTTCCGTGACAGCCAGGATGTTGGCTTAGAAGCAGCCACCATTTAAAAAGTGCGTAATAGCTTACTGGTCGAGAGGATGGGCACCGATAATGATCGGGACTAAGCCTAGCGCCGAAGCTGCGGGCTCCGTAAGGAGCGGTAGGGGAGCGTACCACAGGAGATACAAGCCATACCGTCAGGAGTGGTGTCGGCCTGTGGTAGTGAGAATGCCGGTATGAGTAACGATAAAGAGGGTGAGAATCCCTCTCGCCGTAAGCCCAAGGTTTCCTGGGGAAGGTAATTCCGCCCAGGGTTAGTCGGATCCTTAGTCGAGGCCGAAAGGCGTAGACGATGGGCAGCAGGTTAATATTCCTGCACTCCGTATGAGGTCGAAGCGACGGGGACGTCGTTCTAGAGCGTGGCCCACTACGAGAATAGAGGGTGCCCGCAAGGGTGAGGCCGCTTGGTTGCCAGAGCACGCAACGGAACGACCGAGAAAAGCCGTCGTGGACAAAATGCGGATCCGTACCAAAACTGACACAGGTGGGCGAGGAGAGTATCCTAACGGCGCTCGAGAGAACGGTCCTTAAGGAACTAGGCAATTTGACCCCGTAAGTTCGCGATAAGGGGGCCCTCCCTCGTAAGAGAAGGGCGCAGAGAAACGGCTCTGGGAACTGTTTATCAAAAACACAGGTCTGTGCTAACTCGTAAAGAGGACGTATACAGACTGACGCCTGCTCGGTGCCGGAAGGTTAAGGAAGCAGGTCATCCGCAAGGTGAAGCTTGCAACCGAAGCCCCGGTTAACGGCGGCCGTAACTATGACGGTCCTAAGGTAGCGAAGTTCCTTGTCGGGTAAGTTCCGACGTGCATGAACGGCGTAATCACTGGAGCAGTGTCTCAAGGACCGACTCGGTGAAATTGAAGTCGCGGTGAAGATACCGTGTACCCGCAGCAAGACGGAAAGACCCCGTGAACCTTTACTATAGCCTGGTATTGGTAACTGATATCACATGCGTAGGATAGGTGGGAGGCGTTGATCCGGCGGTTTCGGCCGTCGGGGAGCCATCGTTGAAATACCACCCTTGTGCTATTAGCTACCTCACCGCGACCCGTGAATCCGGGCGCGGGACAGTGCTAGGTGGGTAGTTTGACTGGGGCGGTCTCCTCCCAAAGAGTAACGGAGGAGTGCAAAGGTCGGCTCAGCACGGTTGGCAATCGTGCGCAGAGTGTAAGGGCAGAAGCCGGCTTAACTGTGAGAGAAAAACCTCAAACAGATGCGAAAGCAGGCCCTAGTGATCCGGTAATCCCGTGTGGAAGGGTTATCGCTCAACTGATAAAAGGTACTCCGGGGATAACAGGCTGATGACTACCGAGCGTCCATAGCGGCGTAGTCGTTTGGCACCTCGATGTCGGCCCATCGCATCCTGGGGCTGTAGGCGGTCCCAAGGGTTCGGCTGTTCGCCGATTAAAGCGGTACGCGAGCTGGGTTCAGACCGGCGTGAGCCAGGTCGGTCCCTATCTGCTGTGGGCGTATGAGTCTTGAAGGGCCATCACTCTAGTACGAGAGGATTGGGTGGTACATGCCTCTGGTGTACCTGTTGTCGCGCTAGCGGCACAGCAGGGTAGCTAAGCATGGATTGGATAAACGCTGAAAGCATCTAAGCGTGAAGCCGTCCCTGAGATGAGGACTCAGTGCTCCCTTCGGGTGAGCTGAAGACCCCTGGAAGACGACCAGGTTGATAGGCCGGATGTGTAAGGGCAGAGATGTCCTCAGCTAACCGGTACTAACGGTCGAGGGCTTGACCGCATTTATGAATTGCTGTGTCCACCGCACGCACACGCGTTCGGCGGCACATGCAGGCACCGAGAGAGAACGGTGCGCGACCTGACGAAACCCAACCTTGTGAACTGGCGTGCAATCGCACCGACGGATCCTATCCGTACGGTGTGCACATGATCTGCCGGTGAGCATACGTGCGGGGCCACACCTGATCCCATTCCGAACTCAGCAGTTAAGTCCGCACGGCCGATGGTAGTCCTGATCGGGCGAGAGTAGGTGATTGCCGGCTTTTTGGGCCCGGTGTTCCACACGGAGCACCGGGCCACCTTTATGCGCTGAAAGTCGTATGCGTCTCAATCGCGGAGACTTCTATGCGGGTACGGGCTGGGGACGGGATCGAACTGTCGGTGGTCGAGCACGGGCAGGGAATGCCCGTTCTCTTTATTCATGGCTTCCCGTTGTGCGGAGAGTTCTGGCAGCCGACTGTCCGATGGTTGCAAGGTTATCGGGCGATTCTTCCCGATCTCCGCGGACACGGGGCCAGTGCAGTCTCCGAGCAAGCTTCCATCGAGCAGTACGCCGACGATCTCATCGCGGTGCTGCAGGGGTGTGTAGGGCGTGAGCCGGTTGTAGTTTGCGGCCTCTCCCTGGGCGGCATCATTGCGTTGGAGCTCGCTACCCGCCATCGGGAACGATTGCGCGGGCTGGTGCTGGTCGATTGCCGGTATCTTGAGGAGACGCAGGAAGGCCGCCAACAGCGCGAGACGCTTGCCGATCGCGTTTTGAACGAGGGCGTGGAGGAGCTAGCCGGGGAGATGGCTGGCCGACTTTTCGCTCCCGGCGCTTCTGAAAAATTACGAACGGAGTGGCGGGCGCGCATGGCGGCGACCCATCCGAGGGGAGTGGCTGCGGCCGTACGTGCAATCGCTGCGCGCCGGGACTACGCCGGCCTGCTTGCCACACTTGCTGTGCCGACCCTCGTGGTCTTCGGTGCGGAGGACATCGTGACGCCACCGGTGATCGGGCACGAAATGGCGCGGGCGATCCCAGGTGCCACGTTTGTCGAGATCGAGGCGGCAGGGCACCTGCCGCCGATAGAACAACCCGAGCGGTTTGCAGGTGTCCTGCAGGAGTGGCTCGATGCCTTACCAGGGCGATGAGTGTGCGATGCTACCCAGCGTGGCAGTCGAGGGGCCTGTTCGGCCGGCCGTGCGAACAGGAAATATCCGCTATGCGGTCCGGGATATTGCGGTCTTGGCGGAAGAGGTGCGGCGATCCGGCAAGCCGATGTTGTACCTGAATATCGGGGACCCCAATGCACACGACTTCGCACCGCCGGAGGCCGTGGTAGAAGCAGTCTGTCGTGCACTGCGCGATAACCGGAACGGCTACGCGCCATCATCGGGGATTCCGGAAGCGCTCGAAGCGCTGCGGGCTGACGCCTGCGCCCGGGGGATGCGCGGGGTACAGCACGCTTTCATTACAAACGGCAGCAGTGAGGCGATTGAGCTCGCGCTCAGTGCGCTGGTCAATCGTGGCGAGAACGTTCTGACTCCGACCCCCGGTTACCCGCTGTATACGGCCCTGCTTGCCAAGCTCGAAGCGGAGAATCGGCCGTACTTCCTGGATGAAGAGCGCGACTGGGCGCCTTGTGTTGAGGACATGGCCGAGAAGATCGATACCCGTACGCGCGCGATCGTGCTGATCAACCCGAACAATCCGACCGGCGCATCGTATACGCGGAGTGCCCTGGAGCGCATCGTCGAACTGGCTGTGCGGCACAACCTGGTATTGCTTTCCGATGAGATCTATGACCAGCTCGTGCTGGACGGTGAGCCGCACGTCCCCACTGCGGCACTACGCGACGACGCCAAAGTTGTCACGTTCAACGGCCTCTCCAAGGCCTACTGCTGCCCCGGGTTTCGGCTCGGCTGGGGGCTGGTCAGCGGGCCGGCGGCGGAGGTCGGGGACTATTGTGAGGCCATTCGTAAGATGGAGCGCGCCCGACTGTGTGCCAATCATGCCGAGCAGTACGCAATCGCTCCGGCCCTCGCGACCCCGGCGGCGTATGGTCAAGAGGTCCGCGCGAAGCTGGCGCGCCGCCGCGACATCACCTGCGCCCGGCTGAACGCCATTCCGGGGATTTCGTGTGTGCGGCCGGGCGGCGCTTTCTATGCGTTTCCGCGGCTGAATCTGGATGTCTCGGATGATGAGTTCGTGGCCGAGTTGATTCGACAGACGGGCGTGGTGCTGGTGCCGGGCAGTGGTTTCGGTCAGCGACCCGGCACGCGACACTTGCGGGTCGTATTCCTGCCGCCCGAGGAGCAATTGCACCTGGCGTTCGACCACATGGCGGGGCTCGCGGCGCGCTGGCAGTAGTCGGCAGTTCTCAGATTCGAGGCCGCCGGCCACAGGTTCACGGGCGACGGACCGTAAATCAGCGAAATTGTGCTTCCGTCGATGCGCCGCGCAGCTTTATGATGCATGCATCGGGGGGCAGGCCGGCATGGGACCGTAGGCGGGGGAGGTCGTGCGTCGGAGCGTGAAAAATGCTCGGACAAATAAGGGGCAAAAAGATGCGGATGTCACAAACCCGGAGCGCGGCCGGGTCTGTGGTAGTCCTGGTACCCGGGCTGGTGGGTGGCTGGGGGGCGGCAGCAGCGGATGGTGGTGTGCATGGCGATTCCTCCCTTGCATGGAAAGACTGTGCCCGGGGGTTCAGTGCGACATGCCGGAGTCGAACTCCAGCTCTGGCGCGTGCGTGGCGGGTCACACGATCAGCATGGGCTTCAAGCGGTCGGAACAACACTACCCCGACAACCTGGAGGGTGAAGGCGTCGTGAACTTCATGAACTTCGCGGACTTCGCGAACTGTGTGGCACATCTCCCCGTTCATTGTGCTGCTGACAACCAGCGGGCCATTGCCAGCACATTTACGGTTGAGATAAGACAGGCCGCAGAGCCACCTGCACCAGGCGGATTGCGGAAGGTGCCTGTCAAGCGGCCTGGAAAGTCAGTCTTCGGACTGAAGGAGAGAAGCCATGTCATCGTCTCGTCAGCATCCTTGTACGCAGCAACTGGGCCGCCGGACCGCATGGATCCTGCTGTTCCTCTGTGTCAGTCCGAGCGGTTTCGCCGACTTGGTCATCTCGGATGGTTCAGATGGACCATTCGCGCCCACGGGCAGCCAGACGATCGTGCTCGACAACGTCGCCCCGGATGGCGTGTTCAACTTTACGACGATCCATATTCCACCAGGCGTCACCATCCGCTTCGCCCGCAACACGCTGAACACACCGGTGTTTTTCGCGGCGACCGGCGACGTCCTGATCGAGGGGACCATCGATCTTTCGGGTGCCAACTTTGACCTGAGCCCGGGACCGGGCGGGTGGTGGGGCGGGCCGGGTAGTCCGAATGCGGCCGGTACAGCCGGAGCAGGTCCGGCAGGCGGTGGCGGAGGGCCGGTGACGACCAATCAGGGTAACGCCGGAGGCGGTGGCGGCATGGCTACGGCGGGCCTCAGGGCCACATCACGCACCGGCTCCAACCCGGCCCCCGGCGGACCGGCGGTGGTGCGGCCGTCAATGGCGCCGGGGTGGACCGGCGGGGGTGGTTCCGGCGGTGGCGGTGGGGGTGGGCGGTTATTCTTTGGAGTGGATATTCCTGGTGGGGGGGGCGGCGGGGCGGGTGGGGCCTTGCAGATCTCGTCGCCCGGCACGGTGACCGTCACGGGTACGCTACGGGCAAACGGCGGGCACGGGTCGTGGGCGTTTGCGAATGTCTTCGCCCACGGGGGACCGGGTGGCGGCGGTTCCGGGGGTCATGTGGAGATCTACGGCGCCGCAATCGTCATCGCCGACACGGCCCAATTCGAGGCGCGTGGCGGCGCAGGCGGCGGTTTGAGCACAGAGCCGGTTCCGAACGATCCGTTCTACTTCTCGAGTGGCGCCCATGGCGGTCTTGGGTACATCCTGCTGATGGCCGATGTTGTGGCAATGGATCCGAACGCAACGTTGGATGGTGTTGTCATTGCGGTGGGCTGTTCCTTGGCAGACCTCGACGAGAGCGGCGCTATCGACTTTGGTGATGCCGGGCTGCTCATGGCGTGCGTGCTTGGGCCGGACGTCACGGTTGGCCCGGAGTGTGAGCGGTGCGACTTCTTCCAGGATGGGGACGTGGATCTGGCCGAAATCGGTGTGCTGCAACTCTGTTTCGGAGGGAGCGCTCGGTAGTAGCACTACACCGCAGTGAAGTAGCGGACCCCACCCGTGGTTGATGTAGAATGCCGAATCCGCCTTGGAACCCCACGTCTGCCACGGCTGGTCGTCGAGGTAGCTGTACAGCGGCACGGCCTGCTCGTGAATCTCGATCTGCAAGCGGTCGAAGCCGACCGCGACGAGGGCTTCGATCAGGGCCGCGCGGTCCTTGAAGCCGGGGGTGCATTCGACGTAATGGGACATGGGGGAACCTCCTTGCAGAGGGTGGTATCATGCTGGTCTGGTAAGCCACTGGAGGCTGTAGAGGAGGATCTGGTGTGCCGGACTATTTCACGCACTACTGGAATACGGCCACGTGCGAGTTTCAGCAGGCTGGGCGTCCGCTCCATCACACCGCGGGTAACGATTTCGCGCACAAGCATGTGGCGCCAGGGGACTATGTGTACGTCGTTAACATCCTGCGAGGCCGCTTACGGATCATCGGTCGGATGCAAGTTGCCCGAATCGTCAATTATGACGAGGCGTGTGAGCTGCTTGATTATGACCCATGGGACGCAGACGAGCACTGTCTCGCAGTCCCAGGTTCGGCGACGACTGTGAGGCTCGATCGGTTCGTGCCGATTGAGCTGGTTCGCCGCCTTCGATTCGCTCGTACAGATAACAGCATGGTGCCGTTAGCTTTCAGGGACCGCGACGCTGATTTGCTCGACCAGCAGACGCTACGGGCAGTGCGTCGGCTGACTCCACAGTCCGCAGCGCTGCTGGACGGAATCCTGGATCAGGAACAACCGCACTAATCCAGTACCACCCGCCGCTTCAGCCGCCCGGTCAGCGCCGACACGCTGCCCGGGTCGAGCAATTCCCGCTTGAGCGCCGTGCACGCCGCGCTGAGCTTCTGCGCCAGGTCCGGCTGCTCCTTGAGGGTTTCTCCGGTCAGGCCGAAGAGCTGGCTCTTCAGCTCGCCGAGCTGCGCGGCCGTCTCGCCGTCGCCAAAAATGTTCATCGCGTGGAAGTGCTCGATCTTCCGGCGGATGGCCTGCAGCGTCTTGCCGTGCACCTGGCCGCCGGCGTCGATCACCTGGTCGCAGAAGGCCGCGACTTCCTGCCGGAACGCGAGCACGTAGTCGGCCGCGAACTGCCGGCACTCGCGCGTCAGATTCTGCTTCATCTGGGCGAACTGCTCGCTGCGCAGCTTGCGGCGGGCCAACTCGGCCTCGATGTCGTCGACGGCGAGCGCGCTGGCCGCCCCGGCCACCTTGAAGGTGTGCCAGTCGAAGGCGAACTTGCGGCGCAGGGCCGCGGCCGGCGGGTAGGCGGCATCGGGCACGTCGGGATGCCGGAGCTGCCACTCGGAGCGGAGATCGGGGTACTGGGCGAGGAACTCCTCGACCGCCTGCTCGAACGCGGTCTTGAGGGCCGTGAGCCGGTCGATCAGCTCGGGCACGTGCTCCCAGGGCACGAAGTGGGCACCGGCCGCGGGGAACGGCCGGGAGTACTTCGCGAGCTGGTGGCGGGCCTGCTTTTCGAGCTGCTGGAAGAGCTTGCGGCCCTTCGCGGGGTCGATGAGTTCCTTGGAGCCGAGCGAGGCGATTGCCTTGCGCTCGAGCTCATGGGGTGCGAGGTGAAAGTCCTGGGGCTCGTTGCCGATGCGGCAGGACCAGTACGAGGTGCGGATGACGAACAGGCATCCCAGCTGGAAGAGGTGGATGGGCTGGTCGCCGTTGTTGGCGACGGGGTGATCCTGTGGGGCAGGCGCGGTGAGAGTGGACATGGGTGTCCTCCATTCAGGTAACGGGTTACACGTTGTGAGAAGCGCAAACGAAACGGTGTGGTCAGGGGCTCATGCCGCCGTACAGGCGGTAACTCGACGGCGAGCAGAATCGCAGGAGTGGCGACGTGGCGTCAGATCTTGTCGGGCATGGAAATGAGAGGCGGTCATGTGCGCCGGCGGACTCGTGGTCAATCGAGCCCACGCTCCTCGATTCCCGGGAAGCTGTAGATTGTCATGCGCTGGGCGCCGACCTCAAGCTGTTCGGTGCTGATCCGCAGCGCTACTGCGGCTTTGGCATCGCCCCATGCCCCATGAGGCGCGCAAGCCGATAAGGCAAGCCATGGTTCTCTGAGCCGCTTGGTGAGACGGGCGCGGTGCCATGTGTTGAAGTTCACAATCACAAATACGTCAGGAGAATGACGCACCGCACGGTCCATATCACCGCGAGTACAACCAGGCTGGCAGCAGCAGTGATGATCGCCCTCTCGCGAGTGAACAGCGAGCCCCCGAGAATCACCGGTGACGCAAGCGCTGCAGCCATCCCAAGCATGTCCATCGTCGCGCCGAACAAATAGCGCTTGCCGGGAATGCGGTAGAGCATGTCAGCGGTCGACAACCCCAGGAGCAACCACGCGGCCGCACAAACGAGCGTGACGCTGGCCTGAAAGGGGGTCCATAGCCGCTCGGCTCTCGATGCGTAACGTAGCGTTTCCGGCTCTTCGGTATGCTCTCTTCGCTCAAGCGCCATCGTTAAACCTCGATTGACTGCATTCTTGCGTGCGCAGTGTCGACGTCAAGCGGCACCACGTGAGATGGCGGGGGTGACAGCATTCAATGGCTCAAACCGTCACCCGCCGCTTGAGCGAACTCCCACCCACCGGCTATGCCGCGGCATGCCCATTCCCCGCCGGCTTGGTGTGGCTGTCGAGCCAGTGGGTCATCTCGGTGACGGCCTCGGGATCGGTCTTCGACAGTGGCCGGACCTCGGGGATCGCGGCCACAAGGGGAGTCGCTTCGACCATCGCGGTCAAGTACAAAGTACGGCATAATCCAATCCATGTGCGGCCGATACACGTTGATCTGCAGCGAGCGGGAACTGGTCGAAGTTTTCGATATAGCCCCGGGTGCGCACCAAGTCGCGTTGCCGCCCCGTTTCAACATTGCCCCTTCGCAGGACGTGCCTGTCATACGCATCATCAAGCAGGGTGTGGGCCGGGAGCTGCATCAGGTGCGCTGGGGGTTGGTTCCAAGCTGGGCCCGTGATCCGATGGTCGGCAACCGCATGATCAACGCCCGGTCCGAGACCGCGGCGCAGAAACCTTCGTTTCGCGCTGCACTGCGCGCGCGTCGCTGCCTGATCCCCTGCACCGGTTTCTATGAGTGGCAGCCGGTTGCTTCAAGGGTGGGCGCGCGGGGGCAGCGCAAACAGCCCTACTACATCTGCCGCCTCGACGGGGGCCTTTTGCCCCTCGCCGGATTGTGGGAGCGCTGGCAATCGTCCGTTGGCGAAGTGATTGAATCCTGTTCGATTCTGACAACCGAGGCGAACGCGCTGCTTCGACCACTGCACGATCGCATGCCCGTGATCCTCCCGCCGGAGCACTTCGCGCTGTGGCTGGATCCCGCTGAACAGGATGTACGGCTACTCGAGCCGCTGTTGAAGCCGTTACCCGAAGCGGGGCTGGTCGCCTACCCGGTGGGCTCGCAGGTGGGTAACCCGCGGAACAACGATCCTTCCTGTATCGAGCCGGTCGGCTGAAGCGATCGTCAACTCCCTGCGGGTTTGATTGGTGCTGGCCAGTCGGACATTCATCTCGCACCTGGTGCGATCGACCTGGATGGTGCTTCCACCCGGCAGAGGTGTCGCGGGCGGTTCCTACACCTTCCCAAGGCCCTGCCGATGAAACGTAATCATCAGCGGCCGCACATCATAAGTCAGCCACCCCAGCGAGCACTCCACAAAGCCAGCGCTTCGCAGGATGCTCCGCGTATCTGCGAGACCCAGTGAGCACCGCAGGCACCGGGACAGCCGTTCGCGAATGTCCTCCAGATCGACGTGTAACAGATACGTGGTCATGGGAGCACCTCTTGTCGCCCGGACCGCGCCCATCGTGGTCCGCCTTCGACAGAACAGACGGTCAGCCCGTGCCCGGCATTCAAACGCGTCGCGAAGCCCGGCGAAATTCCCCACCAGGCAAACTCGTTTCTGAGAAACCCGGCGGATAAACATGACACTCGTACCGGTGGGCGACTCGCAGTACTCGCCCGAGACGAGCCCGAACCTGCGCGTCTTCCCATGCTCTGGCTCAGGGCCCACAGGTCAAAAAGTCTGAGACTTTGAGACTTTGGCGCGCAACTCCTTTGCACACGCGAACTTGGCCAGTCTCAAAATGCTGTATTTCGCACTTTCGCAGAGACTGCCAACTCACGTTATGGCCTCGCTGAGGGCTCCGTCTCCGACGGCGCGGTAGCGCCGCGCCAAAACTCCTCCGGGTTCAGGCCGGCGCTGGCCAGCGCGTTGCGCCAGTTGGCGAAGTTTCGTAGGGCGGCCCGATAGAGCCCCGGATGCTCGGCGTAGACGGCCAAGGCGTTCATCTTCTTTCCGTCGCGGAGGCGCGCTAGCAAAGCGTCGACCACAATCTGCGCCGTCCAGCGCTGCCGGGCCGCTGGGTCTGGCGCTCCAGCGCCGGTTTCGGCGGATCGTGCGGGCACTGCCGCCGCGCGCGGCGCCGGCGTTCGGATGCCGGCGGACTCCAGCGCGGCGCGCCACGTGCCAAAAACCCGCTTGGCGGCCGCCGCGAGCGACGGCGGCTGTACCGTCGTACTGCCCAGTGGCGCGTTCTTCAGCGAGCGCTCCAAGATCGCCTGGATGACCGATTCGCGCGTCCAGGGCGGGGTGCGCTTCTGTACCACGAGCGTCACGCCAGCGGTCGCCACGGCCTTGGGCCAGCTGCCAAACTCGCGCTCGGCCGCCTTCATCAAGCCGCCATGCCGGCGCCGCAGTTCGTCCTGCCCCAGGCGCCGGCTTTGATGCGCAATGGCCACGATGACGGCGAGGATCTTCTCGCGCGGCCAACGCACCAGCGCCCGCACGCGCGCGGGGGAGATGCCCGCCGCCAACAGGGCGTGGTGCCACGAACCGAACAGCCGCCCGGCGGCCTGGTACAGCTTGGTCTCCACATCGTTGGAAGAGAGCCGGCGGCCGCGCGCTTCGTGGGCCAGCAACTCCCGGATGACACGTTCGCGCGTCCAAGTCTCCATAGCTACCCTCGTGCGTCCGCAATAATCGCCTCGAAGCGCGCGACGAGCGGCGCATGGTGCTGATCCAGGTGTGCGCGCACCACCGCGTTCGTCAGCAGCGATCGGGCGTAGATCGCCAGCCGCAGCAGGTCCACGGTGTACTGCTTGTAGAGCCGCGAGTAGAAATCGTGCTTCTGTTCCGCGTCAGTGAGCTTCTTCAGCAGGTCACTCTTGCGCTGGGACGCCTTGACCCAGGGATTGTGCTTGTGGCGACGCCGCGTGTCCCGCTGCCCCGGGGGCGTCTTCAGTATCAGACTCCGCGCAAACGCGACGCTGAAGTCCTTGTAGCCGTACATGGCCGTCAGGATCTCGTGCTGCCGGGCCGGCTTGACGTGCGTGAGCTCCATCGCGCACGTGCGCGTGATCGTCCCCGCGTCGTACGCGGTGGCCACTTCCGGGTGCAGTTGCTTGAGCAGCGTCTTCTTGATGCGATGGGTGATGGTGCCGATCCCGAGCGCCGCGGCGATGGACTGCTCGT
Organism: Phycisphaerales bacterium; assembly: GCA_016716475.1. Lineage (NCBI taxonomy): Bacteria > Pseudomonadati > Planctomycetota > Phycisphaerae > Phycisphaerales > Phycisphaerales bacterium. The sequence continues at coordinate 193,452 of JADJWG010000001.1, read as the reverse complement.
CCAACTCCTCGAGCGACTTCTCGATCATCCGATGTTCCTGGATCGGCGAAACGCGATTCACCATACGATTGCCGGTGAATGCTTCCCGGCGTTCGGCCAGGATGCAGGGCACGACTTCGACGCCCATTTCCAGCAGGGCGCGATAGCGCTGCGCGCCGTCGATGATGACGAAGTCCTCCCCTTCGGGGTAGACGAGCAACGGCTCGATCAGGCCGATCGCCTTGATGCTGACGCGAATGCGGTCGAACTCCCGCTGCGTGACCTTACGTTCGCGCAGCGGCCGGAGTCGGATGATGGGGATGTCGCGGGCGGGTGTCATGTCCATGGGCGATCCTCGGCTTCACTGCGCGCCGACCCCGGCGTAGGTCCCTGCCAATTCGGGACGCTCGCTGAGCCCCTCGGCCTGGAGCAGCTCGACCAGGGCGGCATCCTTCCACAGCTGCGCCAGGCCGTCCAGCAGCACAAACAGTCGCGACTCCTTGTCCTGCGCCTCGCGCACGTAGGACTCTTTTGCCTGCGTGGCGTGCGCGATTTCGCTCGCCAGAGTCGTCACGGTGTATTCGGCGTTGCCGTTGTGGCCCTCCTTGCGCCGGCGGTCCAGACGTGAGTTGATGATCGCTCGGGCCTTGCCGAAATTCTGGCAGTTCACGATGCCGCGGTCGAACGCATCCATCAGCACGTTCTGGATGGCGGCGTCCTCCGTGCTGGCCACCAGCACCGCGAACGACATGGGGAACACTTCCTGCTCCACCCCCACAATCAGACGCTCCTCGCCGTTCTCCACCAGCTGGATGTACTGCCGGATGTACTCGACCGATCAACAGGCGACTTGGGCGATCTGCTCAAAGCTCCAGCCTTCGTCATGCAGCCGCTTCAGCTCGCGGGCAAACTCCATCGTGCCCGGCCGGCTCCGCGCCAGGTTCTCGACCAGCGACTCCAAATACGCCTGCTTGCGCGTGCAGGTGACGATCTCCGCCCGAATGTACGTGCGGCTGAGGCGCTGGTGGGCGATGAGCCGCCCTTCGCCGCAGATCAGCTCGTAGCGGCCGGTCTTGGCGAGGAACTTGTCGTTCACGCGAATGTCCTTGAGCTGGCCGTTGGCCTCGATGCTCTGGATGTTCATGGAGAACTGCTTCTCGTCGCGGTTTCGCGAGTTGATCACCTTGATCTTGTCGATCGGGATCAGCTCCCGGCGGCGGTCTTTCATCAGCAAAATGGCGGGGCTGGCGTCCATGTTCATCTCGCAAGCTGGAAGATCACGTCCAAGCCACGGTGGCCGTACAGGTCGAGCCGTGCCTCCGAAGTACTGAACAGCCGAATGCCGCGGCGCTCGACCAGCAACCGCGGCAGGGCCAGATAGCCGAGGATCTCAGGACCCTGCGGGCCGGACACCGGCACCCCCAGCGTGATATCCACGACCGCCCGTGCGTCCGGGCGAAAGTACCAGTAGTGGCTGTAGCCATGCGGCACGGGCATGGAGGGTTGGATCAGGACGGTGAACCGGCCGTTGAGCACGAGGAAATCATCGTAGGCCTCGACCTGGGTGACCAGGCGGCGCAGCTGGGCTTCTACATCCTCCTTCACGGCTCGCAGCGCGTCACCGAAGACTTGCTGGTAGGCCGCATCCAGAGATGAAAAGTGCTTTGCGTACGTCGTCGCCGCCGGCGTGTTGGGCGCCGCCCGCAGCAGCGCCGGCCGCACCTGCGCGTGCTCCGTGAGGACATTTCGCAGCCGGTCCAGCATGTACTCCGGCGTGTAGCGCAGGGTGGCCTGCGCGAGTAAGCGCTGCGCCTCGTCAAAAATCCCGCGCTCCACCAGGGGATCGAGCGCGCCGGGCGACTTGATCCATCGGTCTTTGGGGTTATGCCGCGTGGGCGTCTTCAGTTTCTGCGTGGTGCGGTTGTAGATGAGCGTGCCGACGTAGAGCTCGTTTAGCAGGATGTGGCGGACCTTCCCGCGGTCCCACTGGCCGCCGCCCGGCGAGCGCACGCCGTCGCGGTTCAGCTGCTCGGCGATGACCTGCATGCTCCGCAACGTCTGTGTGAACTCGCGAAAGATGCGCTGCACCGTCGCGACGTGGAGTTGCTCACCGGGGGCTAGCGTCACGCGCTGGTTCTGAATGCTCTTGCGCTGCCCCGGCGCCAGCGTCTGCACAGGGTGCCGCACCTCGTCCAGCAACAGGCGTCGCAGCGCGTACGGGGGCTTGCCACCGGCCCAGTAGCCCTGCTCGCTGATCTTGACGCAGCCGCGGAAGACCTTGTCGCTCAGCTCCTTGCTGTACTGCGCCGCGCGGAACCGCTCGAACTGGACGCAGACCTGATAGAAATGGTCGTTCGGCTTGGGCTTGCCCAGCGTTGTATAAATCACCTGCTTGCCGTGACGCTTGCACTCGGCGCTGTAGGTCGCCGACAGGTCGATGTCCTGGAAGCGGCCCCAGCGGCTCACGTCGAGGCACAGCACGAAGTCAAAATCGTGACGGGCCTTGACCCAATTCTCCATCATGTCGTTGAAGCCGTCGCGCCCCTCTGCGGTCAGGCCGGATTTGCCGCGATCGGCGAAGTCGTGCACGATCTCGACGCTGTTCTCCCGCGCCCACTGCTGCACCTGCTCCTGCTGGATGGCGACGGAATTCTCCTGCCGGTCCTGGGCGGAATGTCGGTAGTAGGCCACCGCACGAAAGCGTGGGACTGGCGCCGCGCCCGGCGCTTCGGGGCGTACCCACCACGGCAGTCGACTGCTTGCTGCTTGTTCCGACATGCATACCTCGCTGCACGCGCGGCATCGCGCTGTTGCTGCTACTCTGTTCGCGGGCGCCGCCCGCGTGTGATCGAGCATCGGGGAAAACGTCGCCGCGCTCTTGGCCGATCCGCTGTTCGCCCTGTAAAGGTCCGAACCGGCGTTACCCTACCTGGCGGTTGTGCTATCCCGGGGTGCAATTGTGTGCCATTTGCGTGCCATTCCGGTCACTCGCGACCGTTCAGAATCAGCCCATACCGGCCGCCGGTGCCGTGGATCGCAGCCGCCAGATCGTGCATCCCCGCGCGGTCGAAGCGCTGCCGTAGTCGATGAACGGCGCTGCGAATCGTGTCCCCGGATTTGACCCCCTGCTCCCAGACATCATGGAGGAGCTGGTCGGCGGAGATATACTGGTTCGGATGTCGGGCCAGGCGCGCCGCCAAGCGGAAGAGAACCGTGTGCCGCAGCGGACAGGTCCTGCCGCCCCACGACACCGTGAACGTGGAATCGTCGACGAGCGGGCGCGCGGCGCTCTGCGGCTCGTTCGTTGGCAGACGTCGCCCGCGAGCGGCCTGTGCGTCGAGTTCGCCACGGACCAGCGCGCGAATTTCGTTGGCGCAGATTGCGGCGGTCATGAGCGTTTCGGCCAGTTGCGTCGACAGCACGGCGAGACGTTGGAGCTTGTCAGCGTTCATGGCGGCCTCCAAAGCGGGCGGCTCCGGTCGGCGTCCCGGCCCAGATGCACCACAATGGCGCGCGGCATGTCGGTGGCCCGGAATGCGTCTAGCCGCCCGGCAGGCGCCAGCGTCATCCAAACGTGTCCGCTGAATGACCCGCATCTACGCGCCGGGTTTTCGGCATGTCATGCTGGGGGTCATGAGCAAGGCGAGGAAATCAGACGCGGCCGTACGCTGGCGTGAGCTTGTGCGCGGTCAGGCCGCGAGCGGGTTGTCGGTGGCGGCGTATTGCCGCCGGGTGCGGGTGCCGCCGTCCTCGTTCTATGCCTGGCGGCGGGAGTTGCGGGACGCAGACGCGCAGCGGAGCGACGCCATGACCTTTGCCGAGGTGCGGGTGGTTGCGCCGGTCGGTGCGCGGAACAGCTAGGACCGTGTGTCGGTGGCGGGCGCCACCCTCGAAGTGCGTCTGTCGGGTGGATACCACATTGTAGTGCAGCCGGGATTTGATCGGTCGACGCTGTTGGCGCTGGTCGCGGCGCTGGAGCGTGGCCACGGAGACCCGCTCCTGGGCAGGTGGACCTGTGATGCACCTGCCGTCGCTGGCACAGCTGGACCGTGCGACTCAGACGCGGAACTGGCTGTGCCTGGCAGAGCAGCAGATAAAGCGGATCGCGTTGCTGCGGAAGAACGCGCTCTTCGCGGGCTCGCCCCGCGGCGGCGAGACGGCCGCGATCCTCAGCACGCTCACCAGCACCTGCCGCCGGCACGACATCAACCCGCAGGCCTACCTCACGCAGTTCCTCGCCAACCTCCCCGACACGCCTGTCAGCCGGCTGGACGACTGGCTGCCGGACCATTGGAAGAAAACGTCAGCCACCCCACCCGCATCATCATCCCCCGCACAACCCTGACCGCCAACTCCGTCGCCGACAGCCGGGGCGCGGTTCGTCCAACGGACACGTTGTTCCATGCGTCGTGAGAGGGCCACGCGCCTTCCGCGAGTGACCGGCTCAGTCCCCGGCTGTGACGTGCGGTGCGCACAGCGCTGCATAAGCCCGAATGTTGCGGCGGCTGGCTACGCTCGGACGGGCACCCGGCGTCGCGGCCACACTCGGAATGCAACCACCACTACCAGGTACAGTGCGCCGGCCAGCAGGATCGTCGTCGCCCCCGGCGGTAGGTCGGGCACATAGCTGACCGCGAGCCCCGTTGTCGTCAGCCCCATGCACAGCAGTGTTGCGAGGACCATGAGCTGCCCGAGCGTCCGCACAAAGTGTCCCGCGATCGCGGCTGGTAGCGTCAGCAGGGCGATCACGAGCACGACGCCCACCACGGTGGTCAGGAGTACGACCGTCACGGCCGTCAACATCAGCAAAGTGATGTAGTAGGTCTCGACATTGATCCCGCGCAAGCGGGCGAATTCCTCGTCGAAGCATACGGCCTTGAACTGCTGGTAAAACAGCAGCCCGACGCCGACGACCAGTACGTCGAGCCCGACTAGCAGCCACAGGTCGGACTTCTGTACCAGCAGCGCGCTGCCAAAAAGGTAGTTGGTCAGATCCTGCTGGTAGCCCGGCGTCAGCGCCATGAATACGACACCGATCGCCATGCCCACGGCCCAGAGGGCCCCGATCACCGTGTCCTCCCGCTGCCGGGCCCGCATGCTGACGAATCCGATGATCGCCGCCGCAAGGAGCGCGGCTACGAAAGCGCCGTAGAGCGGGTTCAGCCATTCCCAGCCCTGCGTAACCTGCAGGTAGTACGCGGCCCCGAGCCCCCCGAGAATGCAGTGCGCGATGCCGCCGGCCATGTAGGAAATGCGCCGTACCACCACGTAGCTGCCGATGATCCCGCACGCCACGCTGGCGAGCAGGCCGCTTAACAGCGCCGTTTGCAGGAAGGCGTATCTCGGCAGGTGTTCGAAGAATTCCAGCATGCCCGGGGGCCTTTCCTGCTGAGATTAATGCCGGTGGCCGTGGTCGTGGTCCGCATGATAGTGATGCACGAGCTGCACCCCCGGGCCATAGAGCGCCCGGATGGAATCACCGGTGACTTCCTCCGCCCGGTGCAGAACCGCCGTGCGGTTGACGCAGATCACCGTGCGTACATGCCGGGCGACGAAGCCCACGTCGTGCGATACGAGCACGATCGTCAGCCGCCGGTTGAGCTGGGTCAGCAACTGGGTCATGTCGTCCTGCACGAGCGGATCGAGATTCGCGGTCGGCTCGTCGAGCAGCAGCAGCTCGGGGTTGCAGGCGAGGGCCCGGGCGATCAGGACACGCTGTCGCTGGCCGCCGGAAAGCGCTGCAAAAGGTCGCCGCGCGAACTCAGCCATTCCGACCTCGCGCAGGGCTTCGTCCGCGCGGGCCACCGCCCGTCCGAAGAACGGTCCCAGGTGCCAGTTGTGCAGCAGGCCCATGCGGACCACATCGCGTACAAGGGCGGGGAACTGTGGATCGAGTTGCGTGTATTGCGGCATGTAGCCGATGCGTCGCCGCGCCGCGATTGGTGGCCGCCCGAACAGATGCACCGCGCCGCTTTGCGGTTGCAGCAAACCCAGCATGAGGCGCAGCAGGGTGGTCTTGCCGCCGCCGTTGGGGCCGACGATACAGGCGAAGTCTCCCGGCGCGAGCGCGAACGAAACATCCTGCACGACCGGCACGGCGCCGTAAGCAAACGAAACGTTTTGTAATTTGACGACCGGTGCTGCAGTCACCAGGGGACTGGTCCTTTCCACGGCGGGGTGGTCTCCGGTGCATCCTGCCATCGCGGCGGTGTCGCTCACGTGTGCGGGGCACCTAATCCTTTTCCACCACGGGGGACTCAAACTTGTCGCGGATCTTCAGCGTGATGCTCCGCAAATTCACCAGGTAGTCGCGCGCAAGTGGGTCCAGTGTAACGACGACACCGTCAATGGCGTCCGCCACGGCCTTGGCCGAACGCGGTGAAAACTGCGGTTCCACGAAGATCACCTTGACGCCCGCCGCGCGGGCCCGGTCAATCAGCATCGCAAGCTGCCGCGAGGACGGTTGCTTGCCATCCACCTCGACGGGCACCTGCTTCAGTCCGAACTCGTCCAGGAAGTATCCGTACGCCGGGTGGAAGACGAAGACCTCTCGCCCCTTGAACGGTTGCAGCACCGCGGCGATCTCAGCATGCACGGCATCGAGGTCACGCTCGAAGGCGGCCAGATTCAGTTTATACAATTCCGCCCGCGCCCCGTCCGCGGCGCTCAGGGCTTCCGTGATCGTCTGCGCCTGAATCTTCACCAGCCGCGGATTCATCCAGATATGGGGATCGGGTGCGCCGCTGAAGTGATCGTGCACCGCCCCGTCGCCGTGCTCATGCCGGCCGCGCGGGGCCTGCTCGTGCCCGTGGTCGCAGTCGGCATGCAGTTCGGCGGCCGTCATGCGTCGCAGGGCGATACCGCGGCGTGTATCCACGAACTCCATGTTCTTGAACATGCCCCTGAGCTTCGGCACCAACGCCCGTTCGACCTCGATGCCGATTGTGAAATAGAGCTGCGAAGCTTCGAGTGCGGCGACTTGGCGCGGCGTCGGCTCGTACGCGTGCGGGGATTGGCCCGGGCCGACGACGACGGTGACCTCGACATGTTCGCCGCCGATACGTTCCACGAAGTACGCCTGCGGGGCAATGGTGACCGCCACCTTCAGCCGGGCGGGGCGGGTTGTGTCCTGCGCGTGTCCTGGGACCGGTGCGCTCAGCGCGAGCAGCGTTGCCCAGCCGGCGGCCCATCCTGCCAGTGTTCGAATGGATTCCACGATGGCTTTCTCCAGTGCAGGGTGGTCAGTCACGGTGTACCGTGGGTGACGGTGGTGTCGGGTTCCGTGGTGCCGGGGCAGACGAGGTGAATCTCGTGGCAGTCCCCACACTCGCGGAGCTTGTGCGTTTCGGTGAATGAGTCCCAGTGCCGCTTCTGATTCGGTGTCAGCACCCCGGAGCCGTGACAGAGCGGACAACTATTGTCGAGCGCGGCGAGGATCGCTTCGCGGATAAACTCCGAGCGGTTGGGAATGTTCTTCAGGGCGTCGAGCAACGCGCTGTCGGCCTTGAAGGTAATCACCGCTTCTTTCTGATGGTGCGGGGAAGGCATAGTGATTCCTCGTCCGGCGGCCGAATCCTGGCCGCACGAACATTGTATTACACAGTATTACGATTATACCAGCGAATTTCTACAGCGGGGGGGGCCGGTGGATCACTACTGAGCGGCTGTCCGGATAGGGCTGGGCGAGGTTCCTGGGGTCGAATAGGTCGCCTGTTCGCCGGGTCGTGGATGGGCAGCGCTTTGACAGCATTCATCGCAGCGACCGTAGAGGACGATGTTGTGATCCTCGACCACGAAGCCGCTCGGAACAACGTCGGTGAGGAGGTCGGCCCGGCAGACCGTCCGGAATGCGCGCTGGCAATCCTTGCAGAAGAAATGGTGCTGGTTCCGGGTGGTTGCCAGCTCGTACCGGGGTGAAACTCCCGGCAACCGTACAATGCGAAGCCAATTCTCTTGTGTCAGCAATTTCAGGGTCCGGTAGACCGTGGCGATGCCCAAGCTGGACCGCACACGCTGGGCCTCCGCCAGGACCTCCTGCGTCGACAAGGGACGCGTGGCGCGCTTGAAGATCTCGCGGATGATGCGGCGCTGGGTGGTGTTGCGGACAGGCACCGGGGGCTCCTGAGGATCCGGACCAGAATTGCTAAGCCACTCTCAGTATGGTCGCAGAATTGCACCCGTGTCCACTAAACGGGTCATATTCTCCTTTTTTCAAAAGGTGATTGCTATGATTGAAAACGGGTTTGCGCGCGGGACTTGGCGGGAGCCCGTGGCGTGATCCGATCGGTGCAGGACTGCCACCGGGAACGTTTCGGAGCGGTATAACAGGGGCAGTGACCGGGTGGTTCGGGTTTCGTCGTGGTCAGGCCCACCGGGCACGTGGGAGCGAGCATGCGCACGTACGCCTTCTCAGCGAAACGCGTCGGCTGTGTCGTGGTGGCGATGACGCTGTTGGTCCTGGGGGTAGGTTGCCGACCACTCGGGCCCGATACGCCCACCATGCAACGGATCGAATCGGCGGCGTTCATCATCGAATTCCCCAACCAGCGTCTGGACCTGCTGAAACGCATCGCACGGCAGCCGGACTTGCTGCCGCACGAGCAGATCTATCTCGTGAACACAATCATGCCGATCGGGTTCAGTTCCGATCGAGCGGATGCACTGCTGAACCTGATCGAGAACCCGTGCTGTACCCCGGAGACGATGGCCCACATCCGGCGCTCCCTCAAGATCACGCGAATGTTCGGGAAAGACATCGAACGCGTATTGCGGGCCCTTGATCAAGCCGAAGACCGCACGCGCACCTGAGCCCTCGGCCCCCGTTGCCGCAACGGCTGCTTTGGAATAACGTCCGAGCCATGAACCTCGGCGGCAAGTTTCTCGTGATCGACGGTCCGGATGGCTCCGGAAAAGGCACGCAGCTTGATCGGCTGGCCCGCTGGGTCGGTACCCAGGGGGGCACGCCGCGGCGGGCCCGCGATCCCGGCGGAACGGAGATCGGCGACCGTATTCGGCACGTGCTGTTGGGCTTCGACCTCAGCCAGATGGACCCGCGTTGTGAGGCCCTTCTCTTCATGGCCTCACGGGCGCAATTGCTGGCGGAGATCGTACGGCCGGCGTTGCAGGCCGGTGAAACGGTGGTGTGTGACCGTTTTATCTCGGCGACCTGTGCGTACCAGGGTGCGATCGGCGTGCCGGCGGGGGATATCGTCGCCCTGGGTCGGTTGGCGGTAGAGGATACCTGGCCGGATTTGACCATCGTGCTGGATGTGCCGCCGGAGATTGGTTTCGGGAGGACGGGGCGGAAGCCGCATCACGTCGCGCGCCGCGGGGATGTGGGACAGCTCAGCATTTTCGAAGGGGCGACGGCCGATGCGATGGAGCGCCGGCCGCTGGAGTACCACCGGCGCGTTCGGGAGCTGTTTCTCGAGTTGCCGCGGTTGTACCCGGCGCCGGTGGTGATCATTGACGGACAGCGTGACGAAGCGGCTGTCTGGGCGGATGTGGAACAGGCGGTGTGCCGTGCGCTGGGCTGATGTTTGTCACCAGGACCGGGCGGTATCTATCCTGCGGCGCGCCCTCGCCAGCGGACGTACACATCACGCCTACCTCTTTGCGGGGCCGGAGGGCGTGGGGAAGGAACTGACGGCGCGCGTGCTCGTCGCGCGGCTGCTGTGCCTCGCGGACGGACTCGCGGCCGATGGGGATGCCTGCGGCACCTGTGTCTCGTGCCGGATGCTGGCCAGTGGCAATCACCCCGACTTCCACCTGATCCACCGGCGGCTGCACAAGGTGCATTCGGATCCGGCCGTGCGGCGGAAGAAGGGGCTTGGTCTCGGGATCGAAGTCATCCGGGAGTTTCTTCTGACCCCGGCGACACTGAAACCGAGCCAGAGTCGGCGGCGGGTGTTCCTGATTTGCGAAGCCGAGTTGATGAACGAGCACGCGGAAAACGCGCTGCTGAAGACACTGGAGGAACCGCCGGGAGCGGCCTGCCTGATCCTGCTGACAACGTCCGCGAGCCGCCTGCTGGCGACGATTCGGTCGCGTTGCCAGCAAGTGCCCTTCGATCTGTTGCCGCAGGCGTACGTGGCGGAGGAGTTCGTGCGGCGACTAGGGCTCGCATCAGATGAAGCTCTGTCGTTGGCCCGGTTGTGTGGCGGGCGGCTGGGCGTCGGATTGCGGTGGCATGCTGCGGGATTGCTGGCGGCAGTGACGGCGGTGGGGGCGGCGGTCGCCGATGCGACGCAGGAGCGGCCGGAGGTTTTCGCGAAGCGGCTGCTGGCCGTGGCGACGGAACTGGGGGCGGCGTTACAGCAGCAAGTGGAGGTTGAGCAGGGGGCTACCGCAGTGGAACTGACCCCTGAAGGCGAAGACGAGGCCGAGGATAGTACTCCGGACAGCGAAGAGCGCACCGGTTCGCGAAAGGGCGGTGAGAAAACGTCGACGGATGTGCTCCGGAGCGGACTCAAGCTGGTGCTGGCGCTGGTAGCAGCGGTCTACCGGGATGGGCTCTGCACGGCCGCCGGTGCGGCGGAGCTACGCGTCTTGCCGGGTCTCGTGGAGTTGAGCGGCCGCCTTGCCGAGGGCTCGAAGGAGCGTTTACAGCAGGTGATCGAGGGCGTCAACGAGGCGGAGTTGATGGTAGATCGGAATGTGGCGCCGCAATTGGCGTGCGAACGGCTCGGGGTGGTGTTACGGGGTGAGGCACAGGTCCCAAGTGTCTAGCTGCCGAGCGGTCCTGCTGAAAGCGTTGTCTTCCAGGGCCGAAAATGCTGGATACGGCCGAAGTTGGCGGACGTTTGCCGGGGTAAAAACAGTGGATTTCCACAGTACTTGCCGGATCGCGTGAAAAAACGGGGGGGACTCCAGTCGCTGACGGGGTTTTATTGCTCACCGTGCGCGTGTGCCGGAATTTCTTGCCGGGTCATTTGACGAAGCGTATACTTCCCCCAGCTCCCCAACGCAGAAGCGCTCGGTTGTTGTAGCTGGGATCTCCGACCGGGCGCCCGATTCCGAGAACCGAAGGCATTGCGCGACGCTGGGATGGCGTGCGCCGTGCGGACACGCATGCTGGCACCTGCTTCGCTGCGCCCCGCTGCGAGGTCGGACCCGCATGGGATCGGATGGGTGAAGCGATGCCTCCACGTGACGCGGAAGCGGTGAGTAGCAGCAACCTGCGGAAGCTCAAGCCCCTGGCCAAGCTGCCGGCCAACGCCGTGCAGCAGACGCTGACGCCGGGCGAACTGCGGCTCCTCAAGCATGTCCTGAGTGAATCGATTGAGTTTGTCGGCCACCCGCTGTTACAGGGGCCCGAAGGAGACAACCTGCTGTTGCGGCCGCTTCCGGCCGCTCGGAACGACGACAGCGGGGTCTACGGACTCGACGGCGCTGGTGAGATCATCACGAATCTCGAGCGCGAGACGTTCCTCTTCCTGAGATTCAACTACTGCCGGAAGAAGCTGTTTGGGGTATTGGAGGGCTTTGCCGGCCGGCGACTCACGGCGGATGGCGTGCGAGATGTGCTGCACTGGTACGGGGCAGTGGTCGAAGTGCGCGGCGAGATCGTGCGTGAGAATCTGCCGCTCGTACTAGCTATGGCGAAACGCACGCGGATCACCGGCGTGGACGTGACGGATCTGATCAGTGAGGGCAATCTCGCACTGATGCGCGCGGTGGACAAGTTCGACAGTGCCAGGGGCTACCGCTTCAGCACGTATGCCTGCCGGGCGATTTTGAAGAGCTTTTCACGCGTGGCGTCGCGGGCGGCGCGGCACCGGTTGCGGTTTCCGACGGAGTTTGATCCCGCGCTGGAGCGCAGCGACCTGATGGAGCGGTCGCGGATCGCGACGGAAAATGACTGCGTGCAGGAACTCCGCGCCATTCTGCAGCACAACGACGCGCTGCTCAGCGAGGTGGAACGGACCGTCATTCTCGCACGCTTTGCGCTCGATAGCGATGCGGACACGCGCAAGGCGAAGACTTTGGAGCAGGTCGGCTCGATGATCGGTGTGACGAAGGAGCGTGTGCGTCAGATCCAGAACAAGGCGCTGGGCAAACTGCGTCTGGCGCTGGAACAGGCGGCCTTCGCGTAACCCGCCTGGCCCCCGACACCCGTCGGGGGCGCCGGTGGGTGTGCTGCAGATCCCGGCCGGGAATCGGGTGGTGCGTTTCCGCTTTCGCGGGCCGCGGGCCGCGGCAACAATGTCCATAGGTGCCCAACGGGCCCCGGAAGGACATGCCGTCGTGGAACGCCTGCTGCTCTTTGGTGGTTCGTTCGATCCCGTGCACCACGGGCACCTGATTGTGGCGCGGCACGTCGCCGAGGCCCTGGGCCACGGGCGTGTCCTGCTCATTCCCTGTGCCACGCCACCCCACAAGCAAGCCCGGAACCTGGCCACCGCGGCCGACCGTGTCGCGATGTGCCAGGCGGCGACCAAGGATGAGTCGCTCTTCGCGGTGAGTGACTGGGAGACGAAGCAAACCGGCACGAACTACACGCTCCACACGGTGCAGCACTTCCAGGCAGCGCTTGGGTCACGGGTGGAATTGTCCTGGCTCCTGGGGCTCGACAGTCTGTGCGAACTGGACACCTGGTATCGGGCGGATGAACTTGCGGACGCCTGCACGCTCGTGACGGCCGCCCGGCCGGGTTTCGTGCCGCCCGCGGCCGGTGAATTGGAGGCCCGCTTTACCGCGGCTCAGGTGGCCCGGTTGCTCGCCCACATCGTGCCCGGGCCCCAGATCGACATTTCCGCGACCGAGATCCGCGCACGCGTGCGGGCCGGACGGAGTATCCGCTACCTCGTCCCGGAAGCGGTGGCCGATTACATCGCCGCTCACGCCTTGTACGCTGCCGACGGGGCGGGCTGAGTCCCACACCGGCCCGGTGAGGTGCCGCTAACGCTCATCGCTCCCGGCCGCGAGCGCCGGTGCGGCTCCGGTCGGAGTGGACTCGGTCGGCGCGACCGTGGCACCATGGGCTCCATCGCGGAAGATGCGAATGTGGCGCCAGGCACCGCGCTGCCACCGCAATCGGACGAGAAGCCCAAGCACAATGATGTACAGCGAGCACGTCATCCAGGGCCCGTTCAGGCCCAACTGCGGCACCCACCAGGCGACCCCAAGCCCGCCCAGGATGAAAATGAACCAGCAGCACAAACCCATGACGATCGCGGGCCACCGCGTGTCGCCGGCGCCGCGCAGCGCATTGATGTAGGTGATGGCCATCGCATCGAAGACCTGGAAGATCGCGCACCAGACCAGGATGAGGCGCCCGGCGCTGATGACGGCGGGGTCGCCGCCAGCCGCGAGGAGTCCGGTCAGGGGACCCCCCGCGAGGAGCATGAGCAGGCCGACGAGCCCCATGTAGACACCGGTTACACGGAACGCAATCGAAGCGCGCCGCAGGGCCAGTTCCGGTTGGCCGGCGCCGATGGCATGCCCCACCTGCGACGTCAGCGCGAGGGCGATGCCCACCGCCGGCATGAACGACAGGTGCATGTACTGGATGCCGATGTTCGTGGCCGCGAGCACCTCCTGCCCGTAGCGCGGAATGATCAGAAGAATGAACACGGCCCAGGCGCCGATGTCCACCAGCCAACCCAGGGCCGTGGGGGCGCCGATCCGAATCAGCTCAACGGTCTTGTGCCAGTCAAAGGCCAGTGCCCCGCGCGTGCGGAAACGCTCGTGGAACTCTTGCAGAAACATCGCGCTGGCGAGCACGACCAGGCGTGCGAACCAGGCGATGATCGTCGCGAGGGCGGCCCCAGCGATCCCCAGTGCGGGGAAGCCCAGGTGGCCGAAGATCAGCACCCAGTTGCCGAACACATTGACCAGCACGGACACGAGCACCGCCACGAACGTGAGCCAGGGCCGACGAATGCCGCTGAAGAACCCGTCGAGTCCGGTGCAGATGATCACGAGCGGGACCGACCACAGCGCGATCTGGACGTATTCAATCTGGAGGGCCGCGACTTCCGGCGTGTGCCGCCCGATAGCCGCGATCGGCCCAAACCATTGCGGCACCGTCAGCACAATGGGCAATTGCAGGATGCTGTAGGCGAGGGCCACGTAGATGGATTGCCAGGCATAGGCGCCGGCCTGCTCCGGCCGACCACGGCCGTCGGTCTGCGCAACGAACGTCTGCACGGCCGTCGCGACGCCGTTGCCGAGGCAGGCGACGGTCCAGACCAGCAGGGTGGCAGGCGAAATGGCCGCCTGTGCCGCGGTGCCGAGTTTCGACACCATGACGAAGTCGATGAAGCCAATCAGCATCCGGGAGACCATCATCAGGATGATGGGCAGCGCCAGGATGAGTAATTCGACGGTTGGCCCGCGCGCGTGCTCGGCCGGCAGCGCGGGATTCATTTTCTGGATCTCGGACACGGTCAGTTACCCCAGGCAGTATCGTTGCAGAAGATCGTATCGGAGCGGCTGGTGGGCCGCCGCCACACAGCGAAAGCGCCGGACACCGCGTGCGCCCGGAGACAGCCAGCCGTAATTCGCGAGTAAAGGGCAGCTAACGCGGGGGCGTGCGGTCGGACCGTGGCGCGTCGGGACGCTCCGGCAGGGTATCTCTGGGAGTCATGATCATGGCATCCACACCTTTCCGACCCGCTGCGGGGTTGGCGGCGAAGCCCTCAGAGCTTCTGCGTAAGGAACTAGTATTGCGGCTTGCCGTCTGGGGGTCAAGGCACAGGGCGTTACAGGAATATCGGAAGGTTGGCATGGCATCGGCCGGGGGTTTCTGTACGATGCCAACAAACCGGGGACAGTCCCGGTCGGAGCACATTCCCAGCGGGTCCGAGTACGTGGGGTGCCTTCCCGGGGTGCCTCCGCAAACCAGGGTAGGAAAGGCGTGAGAGGCCAACAATCCTTCATTGGAATCGCGCTGCTCCTTGCCGCTGCGGTCGCCGCAGCGCCTGCGCAACTCGTCCAGGGCGTCGTGGAGGGGATTGGTTTCCCGCACGCCACCGGAGCGGTGATTCGCGAAGGCCAGTGGCTCCCCGTGCGCGTGGCTCTGCAAGTGCAGGGCAGTGGAGTCTTCACGGGCGAATTGGCGCTCGAGGCGACCGACCTCGACGGTGACATCGTGTCGTACCGGCAGGCGCAGGTGACGGTGGCGGGTGGGGAGGGCGGCCCGAAGCGATTCTGGATGTACGCGGTGGTCAACCATGCGCCCGACCTGCCGCCGCACGTGGAACTGCTGGACCCCAGCGGCACCGTGGTCAGCCGCCTGCCCATGCCGCTTCAGCAGCAGGCCGTCACGGCCTTGCATGCCAACGATCTGCTGGTGCTTGATATCAGTGCGCAGCGCGTGACGCGGCTCGGGTTGATCGATCCCAGCGCGATCGCTGGGTTTGCCGGTGAGGGTACCCGGCCGTACTACCGCGGCGTAATCGTTGCTTCGATGCCGGCGAGTGAAATGCCGGATCGGTGGCTCGGGCTCGAGGCCGTGGATGTGATTGTTTGGGACCGGCCATCGCCGGAGGCGCTGTCGATCGCCCAACGTGATGCGCTATCGGCTTGGGTGCGCGCAGGTGGACAACTGATCATCGGCATTGGGGACCGCTGGGAAGCGCTGCGAAGAAGCGACCTCGCAGATCTGCTGCCGCTCGAAGGCGATGGCCCCATTGTGCAGGTCCGCCGACTGCCGGTTTTCATGAATCGTGTACTGGCTTCTCCAGCACCGGACGCACAATTCCCCGACCCGATCGCGGTCACCACGGCGCAGCCGCGCCGTGACACGACCGTGACCCTGGGTGATGCCGCACCGGGCACACCGGCACTCTCATTGATTTCGATGCGTTATGAAGGGTCAGGGCGTGTGGTGGCGGTTGCGGCCGGGTTGCAGGATCTGACATCGGTCCCCGGGGTGACTCCAGGGCGCGTTTTCGGGTTACTGCTGGAACTCAATTCCTACACACCCAAGTTTCTCGAAGCCCAAAGCCGGGCGGCGGGCTTCGGAGACATCAACCAGCAGTACGCGTATCGACCCGTGGTGCTTCCGATCAGCTTCAGCACGGCGACCGCGGTGCGGGGCTTCCTCGCGTTCATCTTTGTGGCGGCCTACATCCTCGCGGCTACGCTCGGGACGTGGGTTTTTCTACTGCGGCGGAAGCTGACTGCGCATTGCTGGCCGGCGTTTGCGACCGTCGCGATTGTCGCCAGCGTGCTGAGTCTCGCTTCCGTCGGGGCGCTGCGCGGATTGTCGAGCGGCCTGCAGACTTTCGCG
Source organism: Phycisphaerales bacterium (assembly GCA_016716475.1). Taxonomy (NCBI): domain Bacteria; kingdom Pseudomonadati; phylum Planctomycetota; class Phycisphaerae; order Phycisphaerales; species Phycisphaerales bacterium. The sequence continues at coordinate 177,236 of JADJWG010000001.1, read as the reverse complement.
GTGCTCGATGTGGACGGAGAAACCGGCTTGGCCCGGGGCCGCGTGCTGTTCGGCTACAAGAGCGCCGTGCGCGATTCGGTCGGAATGCAACTAGGCGGCGAGCCGAGCTTCGTCCGGCCGCTCGCCGCGCCACCGGACCTCAGCAGCTCCTATGTGACGCCGGAGCGGTACGTGGCGCTGCCGTCGCAGGGGCGGCTGCAGGGCGTGGCGATGCGGGCGACGCTCAAGCAGTTCGAAGGGTTCTGGAGCGGTGAGCTGAAAGGCCGTTTCCTGGCGGATCTGACCGCCAACCGGCGCAGCGGACGCTTGACGCCCAACAGTTGGCTGCGGAACGACTTCGATTTCCCGATTGATGGTGGTGTGTTGCTCTACATTGATCCGCGGCTGAATGACGGTGCCGTGGGTGTGCCGTGGCGGGTGGCGGGCTGGACGCAGCGCTACCCATTGACGGAAGAGGTGGGCGGAAAGCTGGACCTCGCAGAGTGGCCGCCCGCGGTCAACATCCTGGCAGTTCCCTTCGGGCGGATTCTACCCGGCGAGACGGCGCAGCAACTCGGCCAGGCGTGGTACGAGCGCGTGGACAACCTCTATGCCGGGTGGTCTCGGCGCAGCAACTTGCTACGCAGCGAGATGCCGGACTTGCCTACACTGTACGATCAGCAGTTCGGCTGGGCCGGAACGGGCCTGCTACCGGGCATGGGAGGCGGCTCGACCGGCCCCCGTGAAACGCTCCTGCTCGCGGCCACGCGCAACTACTACCTGCACAACAGCGGGCGCGGCCAGTTCGACACCGTCGGCCGGAACTTCAACTTACGGGGGTTGCCCAACGTAGATATTTCGCATTGGCTGATGCGCGGGCAGGCCGTGCTGCTATGTTGGAGTGAACAACCGGCCCCGGTCGAAGTATTGCGGAATGGGCAGCGACTGCGGGCGGGCGGTGGGCTGGCGGTCTACCGCCTGCGGGTGCCGCTGCGGTACGAAAGCAGTCCACCCTGATGGGAGCGCGCGCGTGAAAGCGAAGTTCAGGCAGAGCAGCGTCGATCCGTCGCTCGCATGGGGCGGGCCCGCGCGCCGCACGGTGCCGTGCGCCGGGGGACTCGCACCATGATCATCCAGACCATCAACCTGACGAAGCGCTACGGCAAGCTGGTGGCGCTGAACAACCTGCACCTCGATATCGAGGAGGGTGAGTGTTTCGGGTACATCGGACCCAATGGGGCGGGCAAGACCACCACGATCCGGATCCTCGCGACGCTGCTCCAGCCGACCTGGGGAGAGGCCCGGGTTTGCGGGCATGTCGTGGGGTACGAGTCGCGCAAGATCCGCCCGCTGATTGGCTACGTGCCCGACTTCTTCGGTGCGTACGAGGACATGGTCGTCCAGGAGTACCTCGAGTTTTTCGCAAGCGCGTACAACATCACGGGTCGGAAGCGTACGCAGATTGTGGGGGACGTGCTGGAACTGACCGACCTCGGCTACAAGCGCGAAGCGCTGGTGGACTCCCTGTCGCGTGGCATGAAGCAGCGCCTGAGTATTGCGCGCGTGCTGCTCCATGACCCGAAGGTGCTGCTGCTGGACGAGCCGGCGAGCGGGCTCGATCCGCGGGCGCGGATCGAGATTCGCGAGTTGCTCAAGGAACTGCACCGGATGGGCAAGACGATCATTATCAGCTCCCACATCCTGCCGGAGCTGGCGGACCTGTGCAGCAGCATCGGCATCCTGGAGCGGGGGGAGCTACTGTTCCATGGCTCGGTGCGCGAGGCGCTGCGGCGGGCCCGCATCGGAACGCGCGTGCACGTGATTACGCCCGATGATCAGGAGCAGGCGCGCCTGGTGCTCGAGGGGCTGCCGAACGTGCAGGAAGCGGCACTCGACGATGGCAAGGTGGTGCTGACGCTGGGGACCGACACGACCGACTTCAGTTTCATCGCCGAGGCCCTGCTCGCGAAGCGGCTGCGGATCCACGAAATTCGGCAGGAAGAGGTCAACCTGGAGACGGCCTTCATGCGGCTGACAAAAGGCGTGGTGCAGTAGGATGGACCCAAGGTGACAGGACCGCAAAATGAAAGCGGATTGCACCGATCTGCCCAGGCCGCGCGGCGGGGCTTGCGACCGGCGGCACCGGTTCCTTGGACCCGGTTCGCCAGGATTCGGCCATGACGGTATTGCATGACATTGGATTGTGGCTGTGGCACCTGCTTCCGGGCAACCCGATCCTGACGCGCGTCGTGGCGACCGGCGGGAAACGCACGCGGCACCTCTGGGCGCGGGTGGCCTACCTGATCGTCCTGGTGCTGGTGTTCGTCCTGGGCGGCGGCCTGCTGATCGGCGTCGGCGGGCAGTCGCTCGCGGAGCTTGCCAAGCAATCCACCCGCACCTTCATGGCCGTCAGCGTCGTGCAACTCGTCCTGATGAGCTTCATCGCGCCGATTTTCTGCGCCGGGGCGATTACCCAGGAGAAGGATTCCAACACCTTCCACATTCTCCTGACAACGCCACTGAGCAATGCGCAGATCGTCCTCGGTTCCCTGTTCAGTCGGCTGTTCTTTGTCTGGGCGCTGTTGCTGGCGGGGCTCCCGATCTTCTGCATCACGATGATCTACGGTGGTGTCACCACCAAGGAGATCTTCGAGAGTTTCGGGTTGGCCGCCTGTACCGGCCTGGTCGCGGGTTCGATCGCTATCATGATCAGCTTCCTGAAGATCGGCACGCGACGGACCATCTTTGCGTTCTTCGCGGGTGTTGCGCTCTACCTGCTGGCGGTTGCGGCCGTAGGGCTGTCGCCCTGGGGGCAGCTACCGGAGGCCCGGCCCGCGAAGGTATTTTTCGACGGCTTCAACCAGTATCGCATGAGTGTGCTCGCGCCCGTCCATCCATTGCTGGCACTGCTCGTCGTGACGGGGCAGACCCCGGCCCCCACGCTTGGCGAACTGGCCCGCTTCGCGCGCCCGATCGCGTGGTTGTTGGCCTACCCGCAGTACGGTTACATGCTGCTGACGACCGGTGCTTCCGCGGCCATGATCCTGCTCAGTCTGATCTGGGTGCGGCGCGGGGCCCTGGAGGGGGAGAACTCGTTCTGGACCGCTTGGCGCGAACGGTTTCGGCCACGGGGTGACGGGGAGCGGCGGCGCCGGCCGCGGCGCGTCTGGAACAACCCGATCGCCTGGCGTGAGGCGGCGACGCGCGCTTCTGCCGGTGGGCGGTCGCTGCTGCGGCAGCTCTTCATCGTGATCGGTCTGCTGCTCGGCGTGGGCCTCGCGGTGAGCTACGCCGCCGGCCAGTTCGGTCCGGCCGCGCAGGCGGCGGCGAGCGCGCGGGCGTTCCTCATCCCGCTCGTGTGGATTGAGTTGGCCGTGATTCTGCTAGTGGTGACGACCACCGCGGCTACGACACTGACGCGCGAGAAGGAAACGCTGACGATGGAACTGCTGCTCTGCACGCCGCTGACCAGCAAGTACATCATCGCCGGCATGCTGCAGGGGCTTGTGCGGCTGGTGATTCCGCTGATTGCGGTTCCTGCCGTGACGCTTGCGGCGTTCGCCGTGGTGGACCTGCTGCAACGGCCGGCACAACCGGTTGCGGCGATCGAAAGCGTCTTCCTGATTCCTTTGCAGATGGTGGCATTTGCAGCCGTCGCGGCGATGGTCGGTCTGCATTTCTCGCTCTTGTCGAAGAAAACTGTTCAGGCGGTGATGCTCAGCGCGGCCATTGTGCTGACGTCAGCGGGCCTGCTGTCCGCTTGCGGTCTGGCCGTACGCGCGAGTAATGAAGTTGTAGCGGGAGTGTTTCTGCCGTTTACGCCCCTGTGGGGAGTAGAAGCGCTGATTGACCCGTGGACAGCGACGGAAAGAGTCGCGCGGAGCAGTGGGGGTTGGGGCGCTGTCGCAACCGGGCCGACACCATCTCAGTATGCTGCGTTCCGCTTGACGCGGTTGATCTTTACGCTGGTGGCCGTCGGAATGTACCTGGGGGTGACGATGGCGCTCTACTCGAATATGGTGCGCAACTTCGACATGACAGTCAGGCGGCAGTCCTCTTGAATGCGGGTCCGCTGTGCTTGCCGAATTCCCGCCGTAGGGGCCCCGACGCTTACCGTTCACCTTTTGTGCCGGTTTCTTGGGTGATCTCGTCGTCATCCGCGGGGTTGTCCGCTTCTTCCTGCCGGCGCCAGGCGGCAACGGCGTTCGGTAACCCTTTAGCGGTACACAGGGCGGCGACGACCTCGTCAAACTTCGCGAACTTCTCCCAGTCGAGCCGCAGTCTGCGTTCCGTGCCGGCCTCGTCGTAATACAGGTCAATCCAGCCGCGCTTGTTAAAATCGCGCAGGTCCCGTATCGCACTGAAGGGTATCCGCCGGCCGCCATAGATCAGCCCCTCGCCATCAACGATCACACGGAGGGTGACGGCGCGGTAAAGTTTGTAAAGGAAGAACAGGCCGATCGGCAGGGGAATGAGCGCCCAATAGAATTGTTCGCGAATTGAACCAAGGGACTTGTACCAGACGCGGGCTCCCATCTGGGACAGGTTCACGGCGCCGCCCGGGGCTGGTACCTTGACCCAGCCGTACTGGCTCACCCAGTAGTGATCCTCGCCCTCCGAAAAGTTTGCTTGCTGGCCGAAGAACTCCTCGACTGCGGAGAGGCGGTCCGGCCGGGCCTCGCGCAGGCGCTTGAGGGCTTGTTCCGGGTTGGCCGGCTCTACCGGGAGATTGCTGTAGGTCAGTGCGCCGGCGAACGGTCGCAGCTTCAGTCCGTTGGTGGCCTCGGCCTGGGATTTGGCGGGGTAAAGGTACGCCCCGTCGAGGACAAACCAGCCGGAGAAACCGAGGAAGAGTGCGGCCTGCAGAAGCCGCCATAGCATGTCTGTACGGGCGGGTCCACTTTCAACGTGCGGCAAGCGTCACCCCTTTCGGCGCTTGTTTCATGAAAAGCTCACCTGATCTTATCGTACCGTGGCTCGCTGCCGGCGTACACTTCATTCCCCCCTGTGCCATTGTAGCGCCTGTGGTATGATGCCCCGGAATCGGACGGCGGTCGTTTGCGACCGGGTAGATACCCGGGTAAAGCCCTGCCGTCCGCGGAGGTGCTGGGGGGCTCCGCCGGGTGGTCGGCGGAGGGGCATGGATCCTCCCGTTGGCCCGGTGAACGCAGTTCGGCCGTATGACGCCCCACTGCCAGGCAGTCCCGCACCGGGTGTCTTGATGTGCTTATGAAGGAGTGCCGGATGGCAGCTGCCAAAGTGAAGAATCGACCGTTCATCCTGATCGTTCGCGACGGCTGGGGCGAGAATCCGCACGTGAGCGAGAACGCCACGAACGCCATCCAGGTTGCCCAACCGCCGGTGGATGCCCGGCTGCGGAAGGAATGGCCGTGGACGCTGGTCGCGACGAGCGGCTTCGATGTAGGTTTGCCGGAAGGGACCATGGGCAACAGCGAGGTGGGGCATCAGAACATCGGGGCTGGGCGCATCGTGGATCAGGAATCGGTTCGGATCACGAAGGCCATCCGCGACGGCAGCTTCTACCAGAATGCGGAGCTGGTCGCGGCGGTGGAGACCTGCAAGGCACGCCAGGGGCGGCTCCACGTGCTCGGGCTGGCGAGCGACATCGGGGTGCATTCACTGCTGGAGCACCTCTATGCGATCGTCACGCTCGCGGCGCGGCGCGGGCTCAAAGAGGTCTATGTGCACTGCTTCATGGACGGGCGGGATTCTCCGCCGACCTCGGGGCTCGGCTACGTGCGACAGATCGAGGCGCAACTGCGTGAGATCGGCGTCGGCGAAGTCGCGAGCGTCTGCGGGCGGTACTGGGCGATGGACCGCGACCACCGGTGGGATCGCGTGGCGCGGGCGTACCGCATGCTGGTGCATGGTGATGCGGAGGCGGCGCCAACGGCGGCGGAGGCCGTGCAACGCTACTACGACCAGCCGACCTCGGCCAACATGACGGGCGACGAGTTCATCACGCCGACCGTGATCAGCGAGGATGGCCGGACGCCGCTGGCGACGGTGCGCGACGGCGACGCGATCGTGTTCTTCAACTTCCGTGGCGATCGTCCGCGCGAGTTGACGAAGGCGTTTGTCTACGACAAGTTCCCGTACGAGGCGCTGGACAAGGACGGCACAAAGAAGTCGATGGGGTTCGACCGCGGCAAGCAGCTCGACGTGTGCTATGTCACCTTGACGGATTATGAGCGTGGGCTGCCCGTGAAAGTGGCTTATCCCAAACCGCCGAAGATGCGCAACATCGCGGGCGAGTACCTCAGCACGCTCGGGCTGCGGCAGTTCCGTGCGGCCGAGACGGAGAAGTACCCCCATGTGACGTTCTTCTTCAATGACTACCGCGAGGATCCGTTCCCCGGTGAGGAGCGCCTGCTGGTGCCCTCACCACAGGTGGCGACGTATGACCTGCAGCCGGAAATGTCGGCCTATCCGCTGACGGAGGCGCTGCTGGCACGCATCGCGACCGGGATCGACGACTTCATCGTGCTGAACTACGCGAACCCCGACATGGTCGGGCACACTGGCTCGCTCGCGGCCGCGGTGCAGGCGTGCCGGGTGGTGGACGAGTGCGTAGGTCGGGTCTATGAGGCCGTGTTGCAGCGCGGCGGTTGCGGCATTATCACCGCCGACCATGGCAATTTCGAGCGCATGGTCGACCCGGAGACCGGTGCGCCGCACACGGCCCACACTGTCGGAACGGTGCCGCTGTACCTGTTCGGAGAGGCCTTCCGGGGTATGCAGTTGCGGGCGGGCGGTCGTCTCGCTGACCTGGTGCCGACGGCCCTTCAGATGATGGGGCTGGAGGTGCCCGACGGCATGACCGGAGAGTCGCTCTTACTGGGACCGTGAAAAGCACCCGGCCAGTACGACCGATAAAAGACACCATTTTCTGCATCAGAACAGCGTTATTGCGCGCTTTGGGCACGATTTCGGGGATCGTACCGAGGTTTCGGGTTGTGTCGGCCCACCGAGACCGGTAAGCTTCTGTTATCGGGAAAGAGTTGCGCTCCGTTGTTACACGTCTACGGCGGAGTTCCGCATCAATTTTTGGTGCAAGGAACCGGCATATGCGGCGTTCGGGCTGCGCCGAGTTCCTGGCTGGGTCATCCGAAACTGCGGACGGCATGGGTCGTCCGGTAATTGAAGGAGGAACTATGAAGCTCAGGAAAGGCATTACGCTGCTCTGCGGGTTGACGCTGTGTACCGGCACGGCGTTAGCGCAGATCGGCGGCGTCTGGAACGAGGTCGAACCGAACGACAACGTCCCCAGCGCCAACGCCAACAACTACGTTGGCCAGTTTATGATTCCCGGTGGTTCGTTGCTCATCGATGGCTACCTCAGCCCCGGTGACGTCGATTGGTATGCCTTCGACATCGCAGGCCCGGCGCACCTCGTCGCCGCGGCCTATGCCTTGCCGATGAGCTCGAACCTGACTGACGGCCAGTTGATGGTCATCGACGCCGCAGGCACGATTTACGCTGCGGATGATGACAACAACATTGGCTTCATGCCGTCGATCCAGGTGGACCTGCCGGGTCCGGGCCGCTACTACATCGGTATCAGCGGTTACAACGATGGCAACCTGCCGGGCAACCCGACCGTCTTCGACGGTCTTACCCCGTCCGGAGCTCCGCACACCGAGGATTGGGCCTACAAGCTCATCATGGGTGCGAACGTGATTCCGGAGCCGGCATCCCTCGTGTTGTTGGCGCTGGGTGCGTTGTTCGTGACCCGTCGCCGCTAGTGCGGCCGCGGGCGATTGAATAGTTTGCCCCGAATCCAGATGGTTTCCCTCACCCCGCGATGCTTTTCCAGAGGCGTCGCGGGTTCTTTTTTTATCCCGGCAGGGCGCATGCCGTAACCGTTTCCATGGTTGGGAACTCCTGGGAACGGTTTCGAATAACTCACATAACTCACAGGTTTTTTACCCTCCGGTCACCCATCTTTGGGTTGAAAAGAGATAGGCGGTGCGGGTAGACTCTCCGATGGTGGTGAAAAGGACCGAGGCGCGCAAACCGCGCCGCGTGGAGGTTGCCCCGTTTCGGGGCATCGCGCTGGTATCGGAATGAGTGCGGCCTTAGGGCCGACGGAAAGGAGTCAGAGGATGAAGCACTTCTGGAGAGGTACTGCGATCTGCAGCATGGCGCTGCTGGTATCGCCGGCGCTCGCCCAAATTGGCGGCGTCTGGAACGAGGTCGAGCCGAACGACAGTGTCGCAACCGCGGATGCGAACAACTACGTGGGTCAGTTCATGATTCCCGGTGGTTCTCTGCTTATCGATGGTTATCTCAGCCCCGGTGACGTCGACTGGTACGCCTTCGACATTGAAGGTCCGGCCCATGTCGTCGCGGCCGCCTACGCCTTGCCGATGAGCACGACGAGCACCGATGGCCAGATGATGATCATCGATGCCGCGGGCAACATCTACGCTTTCGATGATGACAGCAACATCGGTTTCATGCCGTCGATCCAGACGGACCTCCCCGGTCCGGGCCGCTACTACCTTGGTATCAGCGGTTACAACGACGCGGGCGTGGCCCGGGTAACGCCGACCGTCTTCGACGGTATCGACGACGACACCGATCTGCCGCACACTGAGGACTGGGCGTACAAGATCATCATCGGCGCGAACGTGATTCCGGAGCCGAGCGCTCTGGTGCTCCTCGCGCTGGGTGGCATCTTCGCGGTTCGCCGCCGCTAGTCCGTCCTCCGCACGAGATTTTCTCGCGATCGATCGACCGCGGGTTCCCATGTCCGGGAACTCGCGGTTTTCTTGTTTGGGTTCTGACACAACCGGGATTCGTTCCCGCGACACTCAAGGAACGAAGACTCGTCGTCGCGGCTGTGACGGTGTACTTGCACCGTCACAGCCGATCGTAAATGTGGGGTTGAATCGTAGATTCGGTCGTGTCCATCACGATCACGACGCCGCAGAGGAACTGTGCCACAGCAATAACTCCCCGACCTCTGCCGAGTGGGGATCGGCCCAGCTCAACTTCGAAATGGCCCATTGGACGTTGCGCCCGTTGCAGCAGGTTTGGCCTGGCGGGTGCGACTGCAAGGGGTTCAGTCCGCCACCCATGTGCGGCTGTGCCACGTTGCGGCATCGCTGGCGCGATCCAGCGACGTACACAGCGACGCGAGCAGTGCCGCCGCCCGGCGGGCATTCTCGTGTTCGCCGCGCATCAAGCTCTGTTCGTACGCCTCACAGAGTTGCATCTCGGCCTCGGTGAACCGGCCCGCGACGAGCAGCGCGTGACCCAGATTACGGCGCACCACGGGTACCATCGCTTCGAACGAGTTCTCGATCACGCGTACGAGCGTCGGTTCGAGTACCGCGATCGCCGCGTCCCCATCGCCGGACTCAGCCAGGCACAAGCCGTAATTGTTCCATGCCACAAGCGTCTGTGCATGTGTCGGCCCCAGCGCCGCCTCGAGCGCAGCAATCGCGTCAGCATACACGGCGCGGGCCTGTTCGACATCGCCCAGCCCACAGAGCGCTGCGGCCAGTGTCAATCGGCTGCGGTGATGCCAGAGGTGGTCAGCGCCGAGTGCCCGCTCGGTCTCCTGCACCGCGCGCTGCGCTAGCGCGTGTGCATCGTCATACTGCTTCAAGCGCAGCAGCATGGCCGCATACCCTCCGCAGGCCGACAGCGTCCGATCGTGTCCCCACCCGTTCGACTCGACCCGCCGCTCGAAGATGGTCCGTGTTTCGGCCAGCGCCTCGTCGGATGCGCCTGCGCGGTGAAGAAACTCGGCCAGCGACGCGCGTTGCTCGAGCGTGTGCTCGTGCGATTCGCCGAGATACTTGGCGGCATCCGCCACCACGGCGCGCAGCGCCGCGATCGCGGCTTCCAACCGTCCCTGCTCCGCCATCAGACCCGCGAGGTTGCCGCGCAGTGTGATGGCATCCAGCGTATGTGGACCGCCAGTGACGAGCCGCGCTGCGAGCGCTTCCTGTGTAAGCACTTCGGCTTCAGCATAGCGGCCCTGGGCGGTGAGCACGACGGCGAGATTGCCGAGCGTCGTGAGTGTCTGCGCGTGCCGGTCGCCCCAATGTCGACGACACACTGTAAGGATGTCTCGGTAGGCCTCCTCCGCCGCACCGAGTTGATCGAGGTCGAGCAGACAGCCGGCGAGCGTTTCGGCGGCGATCAGCGTGGTGAGGTGCCCTGCACCGAGGGCATGGTGTGCGCGCTTGTGGACCTGGCTTGCCAGCAGGCGGGCCTGCTCGGGCTCATACTGCCAGCGCAGGATGATGGCAAGGCGGGCCTGGTCTGCCAGCAGGTCGGGGTCTGATTCGCCCACCAGCGGCTTGCGCAGGGCGATCCCGCGTTCCAGCAGCTCCCGCGCGCGATCATAGTCCCCCAGCCCGAAATAAAGCGTGCCAAGCGCCGAGCGCACACCGGCCTCGACGTCGGGTGTCAGACCCGGGGTCTGGTCGATACGCCGTTCGGCCGACGCGAGCACCGCGGCCATCGTGACGTGGCGATCGCCGTAGTGCGGGTCGGCGGCAGAGATCATGTTGCGCAGCAGGGTATTGACGGCGGCGGCCCGGGCATGCTCGCGGTCGGCCCGGATCCAGGCGCGGGTCACGCTGACTCCGGCTGCCGCAACCAGCACGATGAATCCTGCGATTAGGAACAGCCCGGTGCGATGCCGCCGGGCAAACTTGACCACCCGATAACGGAGCGTCGCGGGCCTTGCAGCGATGGGCTCGTTTCGCAGGCAGCGCTCGAGATCTTCTGACAGGGCTTGCGCAGAAGCGTAACGCCGCTGCTTCTCGCGCGCCAGCGCCGTTGTCACGATCAGGTCCAGATCCGCTGCGATCCCCCTGGCCACACGACTCGGTGGTGCCGGCTCCGCCCGCTCAATCCGCTGCAGCGCCTCGTGCAGTGTCGCCCCGCGGATCTCGATCGGCAGCCGCCCGGTAAGGAGCTCGTACAGCAGCGCCCCCAGCGCCCACACATCCGTCCGCACGTCGATCTCATCCGCCCGGCCCAACGCCTGCTCAGGGCTCATGTAGCCCGGCGTGCCGAGCAGCATGCCCGCTGCGGTCGGACCGATGTCGTAATCGCCGGTTCCGCCTGTGATGCGTGCGATCCCGAAGTCGAGCACGTGCGGCTCACCCGCCGCGTCAACCAGAATGTTGGCCGGCTTGAGATCACGGTGAATGATCGCCTGCTGGTGGGCGGCGTGGACCGCGCGCGCCACCTTGATCATTAACCGGAGGCGGTCGCCCTGTCCGAGCGAGCGCACGCGGGCCGCGGTGTTGATCGGCAATCCTTCGATGTACTCCATCGCGATGAACGGCAGCCCCGCACCCGCTGCCGTTCGATGTACGCCCGCCTCGTAGATCCGTGCAATGTGAGGATGCTCGAGCCGACCGAGGGCCGCCGCCTCGCGGGCGAATCGGCCCGATGCTTCCACCAGTGGCAGGGGCTCGCGAAGCAGCTTGAGTGCCACCCGGCGCGCCGGGGCCGCCTGTGTGGCCTCATACACGGCCGCCGTGGCCCCCTCGGCAAGCAGGCGCTCCAGCCGATAGCGCCCAATCCGTTGACCATCGAGCGCCCCCAACTCCGGGCGCCCGAAGCCCACCCATGCGTCCAGCGCCGGCGATAGCACCCCGGCACTCGATTCCGACGAACTCACCAGGGACTCAACCTCGCTGCGCAGCGAAGCATCCGCCCCCGTCTGGGCAGCCAGGTACCCCGCCCGCTCTGCGGTCGGCAGGTCGATCACTTCCGCGACCAGTCGTTTGACGGTTTCCCAGTTGCCCGGCGCGGGCTGCATCGCATCGCACCTCCGGCATCAGGCGCCTCTTGGTTCTATGCGTCGCAGGAGCCAGGCGCGTGCAACCGACCAGTCATATTTCACCGCCCGGAGCGAGCGCCCGAGCGTGGCCGCGACCTCCTCAAACGTCAGACCGGCGAAGAACCGCAGCATGACCACCTCGGCCAGGTCCGGATCGAAGGTCCGCAACTCCGTCAGGGCCTCGTCCAGCGACAGCAACGCAGCCGGGTCGGTCGTCTCGGCCACAGCGGCCCCTGCCTCGTCCACCTGCTCCAGGGATTCCCGGCGGCGGCCCTCACCGCGCTTGGTAGTCGCGTAACGGCGAGCTCGCTCGATCAGGATACGGCGCATGGCCTCGGCGGCGGCGGCGTAGAAATACCGCGGATTTTCCCAGCGTACGTCCGGGTCGCTGCTGAGGCGCAGATAGACCTCGTGAACCAGGGCGGTCGTATGCAATGTCAGCCCGCGCGACTCCTGGGCCATCTTGCGGTGCGCAAGGTCGCGCAACTGCGTATAGATATGTGGAAACAGCGCCCCGCTTTCGCCGGATAACGCCGGCGCGGACTCGTGACCGTGATTCGGATTCTCCGGCCCGGAGAATTCTTGCACGCCCATCCCGGAATTATCGCATATCTCCGTGCGTCATCCAAGGCCGAACGCACGTCGGGATGGTCCCAGTACGCGTGGTTTGTGGCCCACCGACGCCCTGAGGAGTGCCAGATGTCCACCCGGTTTGCCCGCAGCGCGGCCGTTTCGACAATCGTCTTGTTCGTGCTGCTCGTCCCCGCATCGGCTGAAATGGTGACCTATCAGCTAGATCCACAGCAGAGCTTCCTTGAGCTCACGGGCGGTGCGTACGTTGGCTGGAATAACTCGTACTTCGGCTTCGGCGACCAGGGCGCCGGGTCTCGAATTGCACATTTTGGCGGACAGATCACCGGCGACCTCGTCGACTCGACGCTTTCCTTTGCCGGTACGAGCCATATCGTTGGTCTTGAGCATCCCCTGCCGGCGTTCGATCCCCCGGGGCCGGGTGTCGATGTCTTTGGCGCCATGACGTTCGCGCTCAACGGGTCAGCCGCCAACCGGTTCTTCGACATCGCGCTCGAGCTGCCGTCCGGCAGCGCGACACATGGTTCACCGCTGACCGCGCCGATTCGCTATGGCCCGGCTAGCATGGCCCACACGCCCTTCCTCCTTGAGGAGGCCTACAGTCTCGCCGCCAACTTCGCGAGCAACACCGCCGCCGGACCGGTTTCACTCACCCAGTCGGGCAGCACGGAGACGCTGGTGCTTCCGGTGGATGTGTTCATCATCAGCGGCGTGACGTACTGGAATTCCGTCCAGACGCGGCTCCAGGGCCAACTCGTCGCGACGCGCGTCATCCCCGAACCGGCGACGTTCGCGCTACTGCTCCTCCTGGCGACCGTGCTGCGCCCACGTGGCTGACGAGCACCGTGGGGCCGTGTACCGCAATAGCAGCGACGTACCGTGCCCGCTCATATAGCTCCCCGGCCGCGTTACGCACAACGCTTGCCTCGCCACACCTCCGCCAGCCCTTGCAAGTGGTTACTTCGTGGCGATCAGCATCAGTTCGTAGTCGTCCAGGCGGATTGGACGCAGGCCCCAGTTTCCGGCCGTGCCGCCGTAAATGCCCGCGACGCGCAGGCCGGCGTCTTCTGCCATGCGCCGCAGCTCCGGCGCGGTGTAATAGCGTTCACGCATCCTCTCCGCCGCCGGCAGATCGGGCAGCAAGTCATGAACGTCACTTTGCTCGGTCATCGTCAGCGGGTCGAATCGACCGTCGTGGATGCTCTGCTCGGTGGCCGCCCGTGCGGCGCGCAGGGCACTGAGTACGTTCAGAATTACAACACCGCCCGGTCTCAGCGCGGTGTGGATGTTGTGGAGAATAACCAAGTCGTGCCGCAGGGGATCCTCGTTGTTGTTGAGCAGGCACAGCGCGCCTTCGCACAGGCAGATGACCGCATCAAACGCTGCGCAGCGCACGAAGTCCTTCACGTTCGAAAGGACTAGCTCGACCTCTACGCCGACACGTTGGGCCCGCTGCGCTGCCACCGCGAGCATGCCCGCCGAGAAGTCTACCCCGGTCACCCGGTAGCCGCGCTGCGCCAGCGGAATGCTATGGCGACCGGTACCACACCCCAGGTCGAGGAACGCTGACCCGGCCGGCAGGGTGGTCTGTTGGAGGATGAACTCGACTTCGGCGTCGGTATTCTTCGTGAAGACCTCGTCGTCATAATTCTCTGCGTAGCGATCGAAGAACTGTTGCCATGGATTCATGCTCGGTCCCACGTCTCTCCCAGTTGCGGATGGCCGTGGCGCTTCCGGTAGTTTCCCGACCAGTCTAGCCGATGGTGACCGGTATCGCAGCCGATTTCCTCCCGCGCGGCCCTGGGTGCGCGACGATGAGCGGTGGGGATCATGCCTTGCCTCACCCACTCGGCCGGTACCCTGGCGGCAATCCCGTCGCTTGGGAGGGCGGACGAATAGTGCGGCAGCGCTCTCAAGTCCGCGCGCCGCGCCCGCCTTTGGGCGAGTGCCTTCTCAGGCCCTCTCCTTTCATGTCCACTCGCCTCTGCTGCATACAGGAGGACACCCGCAGCGCGCCCCCCGTAACATGCACCGATTGACGCCTGCGCGGGCGCACGCTACGTTCCCTCGTACAAACCAACGCCTCGGCCGGGTCGTAGTCACGTGCGGGCGCATGGTTGCTCACGGTAACACGTTCGATGACACTCCTGCTCGTCTACGCGGTGCTTGCGATCGGCGTTTCCTTCCTCTGTTCTCTGCTCGAAGCCGCGCTGCTCAGTCTGCCACGCAGCCGCGTCGAAGCGCTCGTGGCGCAGGGTTCGCCCGCGGGCCTGAGCATGAAGGGACTCAAGGACAACATCGAACGGCCCTTGGCGGCGATTCTCACGTTCAACACGATCGCCCACACGGTCGGCGCGGCCGGCGTTGGCGCGCAAGCGGCCATGACGTTCGGCGATGCGGCCGTGGGCGTGGCGAGCGCGGTCATGACGCTGGCCATCCTGGTCCTGAGCGAAATCATCCCCAAGACGCTCGGTGCCGTGCATGCCGATCGGCTGGTGGGCATTACCGCGTACACCACGCGCGCGATGATCGTACTCTGCCTGCCGCTCATCGTACCGCTCGAATGGCTGAACCGCCTGATCGGGCACCAGGGCCACCATGATCGCATCAGCCGGTTCGAGGTCCTTGCGACCGTCCGTCTGGGACACAGGGCCGGCGCCCTGCGCGAGCGCGACCTCCGAGTGGTGACCAACGTCATGTCCCTCGAAAGCGTCCGGCTGAATGAAATCCTGACGCCCCGCGTGGTCCTGTTCGCCTTACCCGCCACCGAAACCATCGGTGCTGCCGCCCAGATGCAACCGCCGATTCGCTACTCGCGCGTCCCGATCTACGAGGGCACGATCGAGAACATTGTCGGCTACGTGACGCGCTACGACATTATGACGGCTGCCGGCCGTGGCCGTGGCGACGAGCCGCTCACAACGCTCAAGCGCCCGATTCTCATCCTGCCGGAACTGGCCTCGGTCGCGGATGCCCTCGATCAGCTGCTGGTGAAGCACGCGCATATCGCCGCGGTGGTCGACGAGCACGGGGGCATCGAGGGCATCATCACGCTCGAGGATGTGATCGAGACGCTGCTTGGGCGTGAAATCGTGGATGAAACCGATTCCGTTAAAGACCTGCAGCGGCTGGCGCGGTGGATGGAACACCGCCGCTCCAAAACGCTCCGCCCGCTTCGCTGACTTGCCGATACCTCCATGCCGCCTGCGCCCACGCAATCAATGCTTCGAATCGCCGCCACCCCGGCTATTCTGGGGGGCAACTCTGCCGCAGCGGCGTTGACGGCTGTGTACGTAATCGAGACGAAGTCGCGCTCAAAGTGCGTGGTGTGTCGCGATGTTCATGTGACGTACAACGGCCAGCGCATCCGCGTCGACGGCCACGAGCCCGACCGCGACCCCATCCGCCAGGTGCACGCGCTGACCGACCGCGTGCGGGAGATCATCCAGGTGGAGACCGGGCTCACGCCGCCGATCCGGCCGGTGGTGCTGTTTCCGGGCTGGTTCGTGGAGCCGCAGCCGCGTGGCGTGTCGGTGTGGGTGCTGAGCCCGAAGGCGCTGCCGAGTTTCATTCGCCGCGAGCCGACTGTCCTGAAGCGCGAGGCGGTCGAGCGCATCGCCGCGGCGATCGCGCGGCACGGGCGGGAGTAGCCTGCATCGTAAGTGTCTCGCAGGCGTGTTGCCGCCTCAGGCGAGTTCACCGTACAGTACTCGCATGTTCACGTCGCGGTGGGAATTGGGGTTGCTCGCCTTCATCGAGCAGTTCCGCACGATCGGCGTAGCGCTGCTGGTCGGGCTCCTGCTCGTCGGTGCAGTCTGGCTGGTGTGGTGGTGGCGCCGGCCGTACCTGCGCCTCGCGTGGATATGCCTCGTCCCGCTTGCGATCGGAAGCTGGTTTCCCGCGTTTCATTTCAAGTTCGACCTGCCCGACGTGGGTAGCGGCGAGTTCAGCACGGTGGACTCGCGCTGGGCGCTCTCGCTACCACTCGCGTTGGCGGGCATCGTCGCCCTCGTTCTGCACTTTCTCTGGCACCGCCCGCCGCCCGCAAGCTCAAACTGTTCGCCGGTGCCAACCGCACCCTCGCCGCTGACGCTTGAGATCGTGGACAAGCTGGTGCAGGAAGCCAGGGAGCACGGGCGCGCCCTGGGTCGCGCGGAAGTGGCAGGCGAACTCGCAGGTCTCCGCAACGAAAGCGAATCGATGCGGAACGAACTGACTGCCGCGGTGGCTCGCGTGGAAGAACTCGCCCGCGGCGGCGATGAGGGCGCGACGGCGGCGATCGAGGAGGCCCGGGCCTCCGGCGACCCGGCGAAGCTGGAAGCCGCCCTGATCGCGGATGCGGATCGGCAGGAAGCCCAGTACCAGCGGTTTGCGAAAGACTACGTGCAGCGCTGCCGGGAGATCGCGGCCGTGGCGTACCTGCGCGGCAACATCGACGAGGCGGAGAAGCAAGTGACGGCGATCCTCAAACTTTTGCCGGACGACCTCGATGCAGTCAACCGCCTTGCCCGCATTCATTTCCTGCGGGGCGATCTGCAGTCGGCGCAGCGCTGGCTGGAACGCGTCCTAGCACTTGGCCAGGATTGCGAGGAGAGTAAGGGAGTGGCCTACGGCAACCTCGGACTAATCTACCGAACACGCGGAGACTTCATACATGCCGAGCGGCTGCACCGGGCGGCGCTTGAGTGCTTCCAAAGACTCGGGCGTCCTGAGAGCGCGGCGCGCCAATACGGGAATCTCGGCATTATCCTGTACAGTCGTGGCGACCTAGATCAGGCTGAGGTCATGCATCGCAAGGCGCTTGAACTCTACCGACAGCACGGATGCCTCGACGGGGTAGCGAACGAGTATGGCGAACTGGGTCTGATTCATCGGACTCGCGGTGACCTCGCCGAAGCCGAGGCCAAGTATCGAGATGCGCTAGAGATCAATGAACGCCTTGGCCGATTGGAGGGAGTGGCGACGGATTGTGGAAACCTTGGATTGATCTACTACACACGCGGCGAACTTGAGCATGCCGAAGCGATGCAGCGCAAGGCGCTAGAAGTCAATGAGCGGCTCGGCCGACAGGAGGGCATTGCCAACGCATACGGGAACCTCGGCCTGATTCTTCGTTGTCGCGGCGAGCTCGAGCAGGCTGAGCGCATGCACCGTAGCGCGCTGGACATCGACGAACGGCTCGGTCGGAAGCAGGGGATGGCGAGCCACTATGGCAATCTCGGGCTGATCTATGCCGCACGCGGCGACTTGGGGCAGGCGGCGGAAATGCACCGCCAGGCACTCGCAATCTTCAAGAGCCTCGGCGTGCTCGAGGGCCTCGCAAACCAGTACTGTAGTCTCGGTGTGATCCACCGGGTACGTGGCGAGCTGGAAGACGCCGAGGCCATGCACCGCAAAGCGCTGGAGATCAATGAGCAGCTCGGCCGGCGGGAGGGCTTGGCCGCCAACTACGGCAACCTCGGTATCGTCCGCCATATGCGCGGCGACCTGGAGCAGGCCGAGGCCCTGCACCGCAAGGCGCTGGAGATCGACGAGCAGCTCGGCCGGCTGGAGGGCGTGGCCAGCAGCTACGGCAACCTAGGAATCGTCTACCGGATACGCGGCGACCTGGCGCAGGCCGAGGCCATGTTCCGCCGGGCGCTGGAGATTAATGAGCAGCTCGGACGGCTGGAGGGCATGGCCAACCAGTACGGTAACCTCGGAACTGTCTACCAGACGCAAGGAGACCTGGAAAAGGCCGAGGCAATGTTCCGCCGGGCGCTGGAGATTAATGAGCAGCTCGGACGGCTGGAGGGCATGGCCAACCAGTACGGTAACCTCGGAACTGTCTACCAGACGCAAGGAGACCTGGAAAAGGCCGAGGCAATGTACCGCAAGGCCCTAGAGACCAATGAGCGCCTCGGGCGGCTCGACGGAATCGCCAACGCCCACGGTAACCTCGGCATCGTCTACGAGACCCGCGGCGACCTGGAGGCGGCGCGGGAGCTGTGGACGAAGGCCCGCGACCTTTTCGCACAGATCGGCATGCCACAAATGGTCGCGCTGGTGCAGGGCTGGCTGGACAAACTGCCGCCCGCGGAGTGAGGGTTGGCGGCCGCGGGCCGCGGGTGTCGGTGGGGCGCGGGGGGTGGCTTCTTCGTTCTGACTTCATCCTTCTGACTTCTGCTTTTCTTCGCGCTCTTCGTGGTGGCCCTCCGCCCTCGGCCGGCGGGACCCCGCACACCGGCCGGCCGGGTCCGGTAGGAACGCCCGCCGGGGGCACGGGTCGGGGTCGTTCGGGGCGGGGGCCGGGTGGGGTCCGGCAGCGGTTCGGGGCGGGGGGCGCCTCTATCAACCCGAGGCAGCGTGTCGACCACGGCGTGGTACGAACCCGACCACGGCGTGGTACGCACCCGACCACGGCGTGGTGCGCACCAGACCACGGCGTGGTACGGACCGTACCACGCCGCAGCGCGGGCGCAGCCTCTGCCCGGCCCGGATCGCGCCGCGGCAGGACCCGGGATCGCGCACTGGGACGCGAAGGTCCGCGTACGGGCCGCGGGGCCGCCCGTGGCGCGGGCCTTGCCGTTGTTACGTTGTTCCCTTGTTCCCTTCCCTCCCGGCGCCGTTCCCCCGCGCCGTTCCCACGTGCCCCCGTTCCCCCGTTCCCCCGCCCTCACTCCGCGGCGGCCGTCAGCGGGCCGTCGAGCCGGCCGGTGCGCAGCTCGCGGGCGGCGCTGCCGCGGCCCACGCGGGCGCGGACCTCGAGCGTGTACGTCCCGCTCAGCCCCGGCGGGTTGAGGAAGACGAGCAGCGACGGCTTGTTGCGCTGCACCACCTGCGGCGGGATGCGCAGCGCGGGGCCGCCTGCGGCCGGCAGGAGGAAGATGCCCTCATCCGCGGCGGCCGGGTCCGCTTGCAGACGGCTCACGAGGTCGTTGGGCCAGGCGTGCTGCTTGATCTCGTGGCCGGCCGCCTGCGCGTGGCGGCGGAACAGCTCGTGCAGCGCTTGGCGGTCACCACCGCCGAAGCGGCTCCGAATTGAGCGTCCGTCGATCTGCCGTACCCCGCCGTTTCATCCGACCGCACCCCGCGCTGGCGATCGCACGCCGCCGCGCTTTGGGCCATGACGATTCGCCCCCCGTCGCGCCTCACCGCTCGCCACTGCGCACCCCGCAACTTCGCCTTGCCCTCGATCGTACCCGGGGTAATCCTCCTGCATGCGCATGCCGCCCTTCATCCCCGCCGTCCACCCCGACCCCGCGCCGCTCCCGCGCCCCGGAACGCTCCCGCACCGCTTCCCCTCCCCGCGATCTTACCCATCTTCCAAGAATCTCACTTCTGGCGCGCGACAGGCGCGCATTCTTGATATTCTTGGCAGATTCTTCCCCACTCTTGTGCCGTCCCGTTGCGCGAAACCCAGCCATTCCCCCCACCTTCACACCCCACCCCGCCACGCACAGCGCCCCCGCCCCCCGGGACGACGGGCGTCCCGCCCGCGAATCTCTCCATTCCTATACCCCCGCTGCCCCAACTTCCGCGCTGTTCGGCTCGACCGCGACAGCGTGATTTGGATCGTGCCCGTTCGGTTTGCTGAGCACGGACAGGACGTAGAAGCTGCCGTACGTCGCCGAGCGATCCGTCGCGAACAGGCGCTGGGCCAGTTCATCGTGCCGTTGCACGTGCCGCGCGATCGACGGCGGCGGGTCGAGGCGGTAGCTCCCGCTGCGGTAGATCAGGGTGGCCCCCGGGGCGGCCGCGCGCAGGACGCTGCGCAGCGTGCCCTCGAAAACCTCGGGCGTCATCCAGTCGAAAATGTCGAGCAGGTTGAACTTCGTGATCGAGCCGGCCGGCTGCGTATCGAGGAACGGGCCGAGCCAGCCGTTGACCACCAGAACGCGGTCCAGATTAGCCCGCAGCGTCGCGAAGTTCTCCGGGAGCAGGTAGGGGGGGACGCGTTGCCCGCGAAAACGCCCCGTGGCCGTTACGCTGAGGAAGTAATTGTCGTAGATCGGCACGCGTGTCAGCGCGTACTCGAGGCGCTCCCGCACGTAGGCGTACATGTCGTGCCGCCCGTGCACCAGGTCGAACTGCCGCGGATGAACGCCGCACAGGTACATGAACCAGCGCGACTTGCAGAGTCGATGCACCACCGGCCCCCACAGCCGCGGGGCCACGTGGCGCTCGTAGTAGGCCTGCTGTTCCGCGACGCTGCGCAGCTCGAAGAACTCCTCCATGCGCCGGGCAGAGATCCCGATACGCGGCAGGACGAAGCGGATCAGACGCGCCGCGAGCCCCATCTTGCCGAAGTCATACAACCCGCGGTGCGCCATCCACAGGTGCCGATCCCAGAATTCCTGCGAGCGGACCGAGAGTTCACCGCGCAGCCGCGTACGGTACACCTTGCTCACGATGCTCGGACGCCGCGCCGCGAAGATGTCGAAGAACGTTTCGTAGTCACACGTGGCAATCGTCGCCAGTTTCAGTTCGAGAATGGCGTTCTGCGCGGGATTGCCGTCCACGCTGATCAGCCGACGCGGGTTCTGGCAGAGAAAGTTCAGCGGATTGCAGCCGGCCGAACTGATCGAGATCACCGTGTCGTCCGGCGTCAGTCGGAACGCCTGGCGGTCCATCTCCGGGTCTTCCCACGACATGTTGAACACGATGCCGCGGAACACCATCCGCTCCAGCCAGGCGCGCCGCTCGCCTGCGGGCATGTCGAGGACTTGGACCATCGTCATGCTCCCCTTCGGCCGACGGCCGTGAAGTTGTAGCCCCCGCCCCAATACTTAACTTCGCAGTGGTCGAAACGCCGCCGAATCTCATCTTCGTAATTGCGTTCCGTCTCGACATGATTCCACCGCAGCCAGCCCCGCGGCAACGCTCCCAGCGGTCCCCAGCCCGCAAAGCGACTGAAATCGAGCACCACCGCCACCCCGCCCGGCTTGAGATGGGCATACGCCCGTTCCAAGGCCGCCGGCCAGTTCGGGATCATCGTCAGACTGTATGCGAAGTAGACCGCGTCGAACGTGCGCCCCAGGTCCATCGTCGTCGCATCCGCCTGTGCCAGTTCGACGTGCGGCCAGCCGTGTCGCGCCACCCGGCGGGCGGCTCGGCGCAGCATGTCGGCGGAGAAGTCGAGTCCGATGAGTCGCCCATTCGCGGCGGGATTCAGGTGGGCCAGCACATGGCGGAAGTTCAACCCGGTGCCGCAGCCGACCTCGAGTACGGAGCTGCCCGGTCGTAGTCGCAGGGCCGCGGCGGCGCGCCGGCGACCGTGCAGGATCGTCCAGCGCGTCGCGTCGTAGACGTAGGATTGCAGGCGGTAGTACCGTTGGACGGTCGTATCGGACAAGGACGCAGGCCTCCGCGGGTTTGAGTTCGGCCCGGATGCACCGGGGCGCCGCCGTGCCGCGCGCCTCATCCGAGCGGAAGTGGCTATGGTACTCAACGCGGCGGGCTGTGACAAAGGGCCCGCGCAGCCGGCGCGCCCGGGCGGTCCGGCGGACTAAGTTGGTTGACAGCCCCGCGTGACGCCCGCAGAATCGCCTATAATTGGCGCGGCCAAGGCCCGGAGCGTCCGTGGCCCGGCCCCGGATCGGTCGCTGCGGGAGCGTATATTCGCCGAAGCCCGCGGAGGTTACTGCCGGAATGGAACAGCCGTCATCGCACCTCAAGATCAAACGGATCGGGCAGGTTTCGGTCGTCGAGTTCGCCGACCGGAAGATTTTGGAAGAGCTTTCGATCCAGGAGATCGGCGACGAACTGCGGCGTTTGGCCGAGGCCGAACCGGGTCTCCAACTGCTGCTGAACTTCGAAAACGTGGATCACCTGGCAAGCGCTGCGCTCGGCATGCTGATCACGCTCAACCAGAAGGTCCAGGAACAGAAGGGCCGCCTCAAGCTCTCCAACATCAACAAGCAGATCTTCAAGGTCTTTCTGATCACTCGGCTCAACCGCGTGTTCGACATCCACGACACGTCGGAGCAGGCCCTCAGCGCGTTCGAGCAGGGGTAAGTGGCGACCGGTGCAGGGGTCAGAGTGGGCCATGAAGGTGCCTCCTGATTTTGGCATAGCCGACGCGCAATTGACCGATGTCACGGTCAAGAACGATCTGCGTCTGCTGAAGGAACCCGAAGCACGCATCATGGCCGCGCTGCACGACTGCGGTTACGACGAGGATACCATCTTCGCGATCAAGCTCGCCTTCGAGGAAGCGGTGACCAACGCCGTCAAACACGGCAACTGCAACGATCGCTCGAAGCACGTTCACTTGCGTTATTACGTGGACCCGCAGCGCATCGTCTTCATGGTCCGTGACGAGGGTCCCGGCTTCTGCCCTGAAAAGGTACCGGACCCGACTGCGGATGAGAACCTGGAGCGTCCCAGCGGCCGGGGCCTGATGCTGATGCAGTCCTACATGACGAAAGTCGCTTACAGCGACAGTGGGAATGAAGTCTGGTTGTTGAAGGAGAATACGCGCTGAGCAGGTCCGTTGGGGCAGGAACCCTGCCGCCGAGCCCACCACGGTCGCGGATTCGCACCGTAAATCATTGCTAATAAAGAGCATGCGAATATGGCGGGGGCGGGTTCGCACCCATGAGTCCGTTCGGAGACCCTCCCGTCGGGTGATGGTGCGGATCCCCGGCACCCCGCAGCGGTCGGGAGGCCAGGAATTCACAGCGGCGGGGCCTTGGCAGCGTCTCAGCGCACGGTATACTCAACGATCTGCCGCTATTCTGGTGGCATAAGGTTTATGGTTCAGCAGCGGAAGTGCGATGCCGACGATTAATCAACTAGTGCGCCGCCCGCGCCGGGATGTGGCTGCGAAGTCCAAGGTCCGCGACCTGGAGCGTTCGCCGTTCCGGCGGGGGGTCTGCCTCCAGGTTAAGACACAGACTCCCAAGAAGCCGAACTCCGCGTTGCGAAAGGTGGCCCGTGTGCGCCTGACGAACGGCAAGGAAGTCACGGCCTACATTCCCGGGGTCGACCACAATCTGCAGGAACACTCGATCGTCCTCGTTCGCGGCGGCCGTGTACGCGACCTGCCCGGTGTGCGTTTCCACATCGTCCGCGGCAAGCTCGACTGCGCGGCCGTGCAGAACGACAAGGAAGGCAAGGCGCGCAATCGCAGCCGGAGCAAGTACGGCGTCAAGCGGCGGAAGAAGTAGCAGGGCCTGAGCCGGCCGCGGCAGGCGCCGGCCTGAGGGATTGCACGACACCATGGCGTACAAGAGTTTCACGAATTCAGCGAAGCAGCTCCGCGGGGACGCGCGGTACAACCACCGCGTGGCACAGAAATTCATCAACTGCATGATGTGGGACGGCAAGAAGTCGGTCTCGCAGCGCGTTTTCTACGGCGCGATGGAGCGGATCGCGGACAAGATCAAGGATGTACCGCCCATCGAGGTCTTCGAGAAGGCGATCGAGAACGTCAAGCCCGACGTTGAGGTCCGTTCGAAGCGCGTCGGCGGCGCCAACTACCAGGTGCCGATGCAGGTCAACCCGCGCCGCCGGCAGTCGCTTGCCATTCGCTGGATTCTGGACGCCACGCGAAAGAAGAGTGGACGCCCCATGTCCCACCGGCTGGCCGATGAGTTCATGGCCGCCTATCGCCGCGAAGGTGATGCGATGCAGCAGCGGGAAATGGTCCACCGCATGGCGGACGCCAACAAGGCCTTTGCCCACTTCGGCTGGTCGCGCTGAACACACCTGTCGCAAAATGGACTACCGAAATGACCCCGGCTTGAGCGTGCCCGGGGTTTTTTCATGAGATGAGCTCCGCGGAGGGGCTGAGGACGCTCGCAGTCCCCAGCTCCGTGCGACTCTCCACGGCTGGTTCAATCCCACGTACCATAACACACCATGTCCGCAGAGTGTGTCGCGTTTGAAGGGGTGCTTCCGCCGGAAGCGCAGCCGGCCGTGGCCGTGGTGCGTACGCTCGTCGCGGCGGGCTTTGAAGCTTATCTTGCCGGGGGATGCGTGCGCGACTTGCTCCTGGGAACGGTTCCCCAGGACTATGACGTCGCCACTTCAGCCCCGCCCGAGCGTGTCACCGCGCTCTTTCGGCGCACGCGGCAGGTCGGAGCGGCCTTCGGAGTCGTGCTTGTCCAAAGCTTGGGCCGCTGGGTCGAGGTGGCGACCTTTCGTGAAGACGGAGACTACCACGACGGCCGGCGCCCTGCGGTAGTGCACCTGTCGGATGCCCGCCACGATGCCGCCCGCCGCGACTTCACTGTCAACGGCATGTTCCTGGATCCACAGGCGGGAATGCTCCACGACTACGTGGGAGGGCGCGCCGATCTGGTCGCGCGGCGTCTGAGTGCGATCGGGAATCCCGCCGCCCGCTTCGCCGAGGACCATCTCCGCCTGCTGCGCGCCGTCCGGTTTGCCGCACGACTGGGTTTTGTGCTCGCCGAGCCGACCGCCGCAGCCATCCTCCAACATGCCCCACGCCTCGCGGATGTAGCGGCTGAGCGTGTTCGCGATGAGTTGCAGCGCATGTTGACCCATCCAAGTCGCGCGACCGCATGGGCGCTGCTCGGCAATTGCGGCTTGCGGCCGTACCTATGGCCGGGGGCACAATGGGCGGCAGCGCAGGCGGAAAGCGCGCTAGTCACACTCGAGGCACTCCCGGCGAACGCTTCGTTTGAGCTGTCGCTTGCTGTACTGCTGTCCGATCGTGGAGCAACAGAACTCGAACAGATCTGCCGCGCCCTGACCCTCTCCAACGACGAGCGGGCCGCGGTGCTCTGGCTGGTGGCACAGCAGGCGGCATGTGATGATCCGGCTGTGTTATCGCTGGCCGAGTTGAAGCGCTTGTGCGCACACCCGCACTGGCTTGACCTGTGGCAGTGGATGGCGGTCCGTCTCACCGCACAGTCGGATGGCGCAGCGCGACACACTATGCTACGGGAGCGTATTGCGGCCATTGCTCCGCAGGACATTGCTCCCGCGCCGTGGATCACCGGCTCGGATCTATTGGCGGCCGGCCTCACTGCCGGGCCGGCGTTCAAGGACATTCTGAACGTGCTTTACACGGCCCAACTCAACGAGGAACTACCGGATCGTTCAGCGGCCTTGCAACGGATGGAGGCGCTGGTCGCCGAATTTCGGCGCGGAATGGTACAACCATGAAGGAACGTACTCAGAGGTTTCACTACGGAAGCGCAACAGAACGCCACCGTGGGGTCGGAGCCGTGCTCATGGCCGCCGCCCTGACGTGTGGCGGTACGGGGGGTTGTGTGTTGGTCGGGGTGCGGGCGGACCCAGCCCCAGAGCCGGTCCGTTTCGGCCTGCACGTCGCGAGCGAGAAACCGCGCGATGGTTTCGTTCGTACTGTCGACGAGGTCGGGTTGCCGCTGTTCGTCGAAATGGAACCGTTGGTCACGGAGCGGGATGTGCTGACTGCTACGGCGCTCGAAGGGACGCAGCGCTCGTTTGTAAAGGTAGAATTTACCTCGGGCGGGACTGTAGCGCTGGACTATGGCACTCGCGCGCTCGTCGGAGAACGCCTCGCGGTCCTGATTGACGGCGCCCTCGTCATGTCGCCGCGCCTGCGGGCACCGCTCGAAGGGGGTGTGCTCATGCTGAATGGGGATTTCAGCGTGGCTGAGGCGCGCCACCTTGCGGCGCGCCTCAATGCCGCCCGGGCGGGGGGATAGCAGAACAATAAGTGTGCGACTCGCAGAGCAAGTCGGCTCTACCTGCTGCGGCGGTGACCGATCCGACTGGCAGACCCGCTACCCACCACCCTGGGCGGCCTGGGTCTCGTAGTCGATCAACCACTTCGGAATTGGGACATCGCGTCCACGGGAGTCTCGTTCGATGTACCACTTGCCCGTTGGGCCGTGGATGGTGGCCCGGACGATCGAGTACTTGCCGGTCGAATCGTTCTTGAAAACCATCTGGGTCGGACCCATGGCCATGACGCCACCGCCGGCGGAGTCATCAGGGGCACGCAACTTGCCCGGAGTCGTCTGCCATTTGCGCAGTTCAGCCGGTGAGAGGGAGAACCTTTCTTCCGTTTCCTCGTCCATCCAGTGTGTCGCGTACTCGTCCGAGGTGGGTAGGGCCTCCTCGCCAGTGTTACGGGAGTAGAAATAGAAGGCGAGTCCGACCACCAAGAGCAGAACCACGATTAGGATGCCATTCTTTAGCGCAGGATTCAACTTGGACTCCTTTCAACTGGCTGGGGGATAGCCCGGCGCTCGGTGTCGTTCGCGGGGTCGCAAAACGAAAGGACCGCGCGGCGGGCGTGCCACCGCACGGGCCTATCGTGCCTTGCGCCTGATCCACTGTCAACCGTTCAGAGTGCCTAGCGGGGCGGATTGCAGGTGCGCCGCGAAGCCGCCGGGGTCATGCCCGGCAGAATGGACGGCAGGTAATTCGCGATCGACGGCTTAGTCTGCCCAAAGTTCCACACCCAATCCGGGTTGATCGCCGTCCAACCGACGCCGCACCAGCCGCGCGTATCCACGGGTCCGTACACAGCGTGACCATCGAGGTAACCGGTCGAGTGGCGGTTGAACTTACCGTGCCAGCCCGTAACCGGGAGCATCCAGTTCAGGCCGTAATCCATCGGATCTTCAAGGAACATTACAAAGGTGCTGGCGTGCCGTCGGAGCACGCTGCGCATCAATTCGCGGCCGCGCTCGTCCCACTTGCCGGGACCGCCCCATGGGTCCGAAGGGCCGCCACGCCATTGAAACTGCGAGGAATTGCCGACGATCGCGTGCAGGTTGTAGTGGTAGCTCGTGCCGACGCCGACATAGGAACCGGGCGCAACGGGTTCGACGTTGAAGGTGCTGAAGACCTGGCCGTTGTAGGCCTTATTGTCGGATGGGCAGGCCAGGAACTGCATCTCGGCCCGTTTTACGATGACAGAGCCGTTCATGATGTCGAGTTCGGGCTCAGTCCCCAGGATGTAGCGGTTAAGCGGGCGGTTCTGGATGGGGATGTGGAAGATGCCGCCGGCGTAAGTGCGGAAATACTCATCGAGACCCGTTGCGCCGCCATACATCCAGGTGCAGATGCCGCCCCCACCAGGCGTCGTCTGGAACGGGAAACCGTCCTTCCACTCCAGCAGGTAGGATGTGGTTGCCTGCATCAGAGTCCGATAATTAGCAAGGCACTTGGCCACTTTGGCCTGTTCCCGCGCATCCCGCAGGGACGGCAGCAGGATCGAGATCAGCAGGGCGATGATTGCCACCACCACCAGCAACTCGATCAGGGTAAAGGCATGCTTACGACCTAGGTTTGCCCTTCTCATCACTTCGCTCCTTACTGATCGCGGCTCTCGGCCAATAGTAGCAGGTATTGATCCGGAAACGATGACAGGCCATGCGCCGCGCGGCAGATAGCCGCGGACTGCATCCGAAGTTCGGAATCAACACATTTGTAAAGACATGTCGTTTCGATTTTGTTCCACGGGTAGGGGGGCTGTCAAGTGCAAAGCGTGAAAAGTGCGCGTAACTCATGACAGAACATGGATTTGGAGAATTAACCGTTTCAGTCAGAAAAGCTGAAAACCAGTTGCCCCCACCGCAAGCGGCAGTGTTTGGAATATGTTAGCATGTGGGCAGCCCTTTGCATCCCGACCCCAGGTCCGCTGTGACGGCAACGCCCACGGGCGGCCTGGGCTTGTTACATGGAGGTGTACGGACATGGATGTCCACGCGTTGCTGAAGCGTATCTCGGCCGGGCGACACTACCAAGGGCAGATCGCATCCGTAAGAACACTGGCTGCTCGTACTGCTATTTTCGCCGAGCTCGCGCACCCGCTGCCGGACCTTGTCCGGGACGCGCTGGCCGCCAGCGGGATCACGCAGTTCTACGCGCACCAGGCGCGGGCGATCGATGCGGTCCGCGCCGGCAGCCATGTCGTGATTGCAACCGGCACCGCGTCGGGCAAGAGTCTGTGCTACCAGGTGCCGGTGCTGGCGGAACTGCTCGAAGTTCCCACGGCCCGGGCGCTCTACCTTTCGCCCGCCAAGGCGCTGGCCCACGACCAGCTCGGAGCGCTGGAGCGCTGGGGGTTCGCAGGCCAACTCGGCGCCTTCCTGCGTCCGGCGTGCTACGACGGCGATACCCCAACCCACAAGCGGCCGGGGATCCGCCGCAGCGCGAACCTGCTGCTGAGCAATCCGGACATGCTGCACCAGAGCGTGCTACCGTACCATGCCAAGTGGGCACCGTTCTTCGCGGAGCTGCGCTATGTCATCCTGGACGAGATTCATTCGTACCGCGGCATCTTCGGTAGTCATGTCGCCAACGTGCTGCGCCGGCTGCAGCGTCTGTGTGCCCACTATGGCTCCGCACCGCGCTTCATCTGCTGCTCGGCCACGCTCGGCAACCCGCGCGCCCTGGCGGGTCAACTGATCGGCAGCGACGAGCTCGTGCTCGTCGACCAGGACACGTCGCCTTGCGGTCCGCGCACCGTCGTTCTCTGGAATCCACCGTGGGTCGATCCGAAGAACCCGGTTGCGCGGCGCAGCGGAAACGTCGAAGCGCAACATCTCATGCAGGCGCTCATCGAGGAGGGGGCTGGAACGATCGCTTTCACGAAGGCGCGCGTTGTGGCCGAGTTGTTGTACACCTACCTTGTGGAGGCCCTGCGACGGCGTCGGCCGGACCTCGCGAAACGCGTGCGGCCGTACCGCGGCGGGTATCTGCCGAGCGAGCGACGCGCGATTGAGCAGCAGCTTTTCCGGGGCGAATTACTGGGTGTCTGCAGTACGAATGCACTGGAGCTTGGAATCGACGTCGGTGCGCTGGACGCGGCCATCGTCGTGGGATTTCCCGGTACGCTTTGCAGTTTGTGGCAGCAGGCCGGCCGAGCAGGACGGCGGCAGTCCGACGCACTGGTCGTGTTCATTGCCTACGATGAACCGGTGGATCAGTACCTGATGCGTCACCCCGACTTCATGTTCGCCCAACCGCTCGAACACGCCGTGATCGATCCGCAGAATCCGCAGATCCTCGCGGCGCAACTTCGTTGTGCGGCATTCGAGCTGCCCCTGACCGCGGAGGATCTGGATCGATTGGGTTCCACCGCTACGGCTGTCGCGACCGCGCTCGCGGAGGAGTGCGAGCTGCGGTACACCGCCGAGCGCTACTACTGGGCGAGTCCGGAGTTTCCTGCCAGGCAGACCAGTCTCCGCACCACCAGCACGGCGACATTCTCGATCGTCGACGCGACCGGTGGGCGGAACGAGGTCATTGGGCAGGTCGACTCCATCTCGGCGCCGGAGCTGATCTATCCGGAGGCGGTGTATCTGCACCAGGGGGAGAGCTTCATCGTACGGGAACTGGATTGGGCCGCTCGGCTGGCGCGTGTCGAGCGGCTCAACGCGGACTACTACACCCAGCCGGTGCTGGCCGACGAGTGCCGCATTCTCACGGAGCGGCACGTCGCCGAGCTGCTCGGCGGGCAACGTTACTGCGGTGACGTCCGGGTGAAATGGCAGACGGTCGCGTTCCAGAAGTTCAAGCTGTATACGCAGGAGCAGATTGGGCAGACCGTGCTCGATCTGCCGGCGCAGGAGATCCACACGGTCGGGGTGTGGTTGCAGCCGCCCCCGGCGGCCTGCGCTGCGACGCGCGAAGCAGGTTTCAAGGTGCATGAGGGTCTCAACGGCCTGCGGAATCTGCTGTGCGTAGCTCTCCCGCCACTCGCGATGTGCGATCGGTACGACATCGGTGGCGTTGTGGACACGGCCCAGCTCGGTGCGAGCACGATTATCCTTTATGACCGTTACGAGGGCGGCGTCGGCTACGCGCGGCACGGGTTCGAGCACGCGCACGAACTGCTGCAATTGGCATGGCGGCTCGTCCGCGATTGCCCGTGCGACCGCGGCTGCCCGGCCTGCGTGGGTCCGCCCAACCTGCGGATCCCGATTCACCATGACCCCGATCTCGGCCATGGCTACGCGATTCCAGAGAAGGCCGCTGTCGTGGCGCTGCTGTCCACATGGTGTGAAGGAACCGCCCCCGCGCCGCCACAAGTCACTCCCGCGCGCCAGGCGTTCGCCCGGGCGTAAACACACAGCACCGGGGAACGGGTCTTGAAACCCGTACACCGGTGCTGGGTATGAGGAGCCAGGCGTTCGGCTGCATCTACCGCGGCGGGTTGCACGTGCGACGGGCGGGCGACGGTGTCATGCCCTGCAGAATCGTCGGCATGTAGTTGGCGGCGGCGGGTCGGGGCTGTCCAAAGTTCCAGACCCAGTCGGGGTTGATGGCACTCCAGCCCGTACCACACCAGCCACGCGTGTCCACGACACCGTAAATGGCGTGTCCATCGAGGTAGCCAGTCGCGTGACGGTTGAACTTCCCGTGTGAACCGACGACCGGCACCATGTGCTTGAGGCCGTAGTCCATCGGATCTTCGAGGAACATCACAAACGTGCTGGCGTGACGGCGCAACACGGAACGCATCAGCTCGCGGCCGCGTTCGTCCCACTTGCCGGGGCCGTACCACGGACTGGAGGGCCGTTGCTGCC
Source organism: Phycisphaerales bacterium (assembly GCA_016716475.1). Classification (NCBI taxonomy): domain Bacteria; kingdom Pseudomonadati; phylum Planctomycetota; class Phycisphaerae; order Phycisphaerales; species Phycisphaerales bacterium. Next base: position 146,348 of record JADJWG010000001.1, on the reverse strand, counting down.
AACTGAAGGCCGAGGTGTCACCCGAGATGGCATGCAGGTTGTAATGGTAGCTCGTGCCGAGGGCCGTATAGGAACCAGGTGCGACCGGTTCAGCGTTCAGGATGTTGAAGTTGGGGCTGTTGTAGCGCTTGGTGTCGGACGGGCACGCGAGGAACGGCATCTCCGTGCGCTTGATGATCGTGTTCCCGTCCATGACGTCCAGCTCGGGTTCGGTCCCGATCAAGTACCGATTGAGCGGCCGGTTCTGGATCGGGATGTGAAAGAGCCCGCCATTGTACGTGCGGTAGTAATCGTCGAGGCCGGTGGCGCCACCGTACATCCAGGTGCAGATACCGAGCCAACCGGGCGTGTTCCGCATTTCAAAGGGGAAGCCGTCCTGCCACTCGATGAGGTACTGGACGGTGCCTTGCATCAGCGTGCGATAGTTGGCGAGACACTTGGCCACCTTGGCCTGCTCGCGTGCATCGCGCAAGGAGGGTAGGAGGATGGAGATCAGCAGGGCGATGATCGCAACAACTACCAGTAGTTCGATCAGCGTAAAGCCCCGCGTACCGCTGAAACGTCGTCGCTGCATGTGCCAACTCCTTCTTCACCGGCCTGTCGGCCCGACAACCGGTATCCGAGGCAGATATGGGCGCACCACCCGTGCGCATCCCTTCCAGCCGCTGTTGAAATGACGCTCGTACTCCGCCAGCAGCCCGCTGGAGACATGACCACTATATGCATCATACCGCACGTTTGGGATGCAGGCCACTCTTTTTCCGGTACGCACGGTGCGGAGGACCGGTCCCAAACGGGTTGGCGGAGCACGCCGGGATGCCTGTGCCTGGGTTGTACCGGAGCTGGCCAGGGGTGTACGGTGACCATACGACAAGCCCGGTGAGGATTGCCTCACCGGGCTCACCGCGGCACCGTCGGAAGCCGGCAGTTTTCCCGCTGCACGGTCGGGTGGGTCGCGCAGGACGATCCGGGGTGCTACCGGACCGGCAGATGGCTTGGAGGGGTACTCCTTACGGCAATTCTACGTCTGTGGGGCTTGACGACGCCGCCATGGGGCGCCATCGAGGTGAGGACTATTCCTCCTTTTCGGGATCCTTGTTCGAGTTGGGATCCTGCTCGAGCATCTTCCGCAGGTAACTGTTTTCGCGGCGGGTCGCCTCCAGGTCAAAGAGCATGTACTTGATCCCCAGCCGCAGGAAATCGATGCTTTCCTGCAAGCTGCTCACGCTCTTGCGAATCTGGTCATGACGGTCACGGGTCTCATCCGCCAGCTTTCGCAAGCGCTCCCGCTCACCCTCGGGCAGCGTCTCGATCTCGTCCACCAGCTCCGCGAGCCGCTTCTGGAAATCCGACTCGTTCATGCTTCTTTCCTCCTCTCGGGAGTCACCGGGCTGTGGGTCGGGCAGCCATTCGGGTGTTGACCGCTACCCTCACGTGGCGGTCGTGCGAATTATACCCCGCGCAACCCGGGCCCCACCCGGATCTTGCGCAGGGCTCCGGACCGTGGCGGGGGTGACGTCTGCAACGGTCCACCTAGCCGGTGCATCGGCATCTGTTATGGGAAATGACCGCCGTTGAGACTGTTGAGGGAGGCGTGCGGAATCGGTAAACCGGGGTGGGTTCCGAGAATTGCTGTCGCGGCGTCGGCTCTGGTGGCAGGGGAACGAGTGTGGGTTCGTCGCGCGTCTGAATCGTTGCTGGATGGGGCGCTACCCTGCCCGCCCCTGCTGGGCCAATGCGTCCCGCAGCAGTGCGGCGCGCTCGTAGTCCTCCGCGGCCAGGGCGGCGTTCAGTTCGGTCTTGAGCCGCGCAGGGGCCGTGACAGGCAGACTTTCCAAAATCTCGCGCCGGAGCTTGTGCAGCACGCGCAGCTCGCCGTCCTGTGTCCCGATACCGTCGGCCTCGTCAGCCAGGGCCTCGAGTGCGCCCAACGCATCTTCCACGATCTGCAGCGCATCGTCCGGGTGTTCCTGTTCCCAACGCAAGTGCGCCCGCGCCCGTGCATTCATCATGGTCACGTAGCCGCGCTGCTCGCGCACCAGGGCGCGGTCGTGCTCCACGGCAGCATAACGCTCACATAGTTCGACCACACGCAGGTTGCGGGCGGTGTCGCGCACCACACCGGCGTACTCCTCAAGTACGAACAGCGACAAGTACCGCTGGTAATAAAGGTAGGCTTCGTGCCGCAACTCCTGGCACTCTTCCGGTGTCAGGACGAAGTCCTCATCGTCGCCGTACTGTTCCACATGCCGCTGCAGCCGGTGCTCGTGATGCTGCAAGAGCGATTCGCAATCCATGGGACGTTGACCATCCGGCCGTCCGGCGTATTCGAACTGCAGCAGCCCGAGGTCGATCCGCGTCTGGACCTTCTCTCGGCCGTCACGGCCGATGATCTTGCGCACCGAGATCTTGCCTGGTTCATACTCCCAACCGTCGAGGATGAAGCGCAGATCGCGTATCATGTTATCTGGCGTATCGGTCGGCCCGCCGGGCTTCATCAGTTCCCTGCCCCGTAACGGGCGGTTGGCGAATCGTGTGCTGGAGAGTGCGGTCGTGCGGGTTGTGGCGGGCACATTTCGCGGACGGTTGCTCGCCGCCCCGCCGGGTGACACCACCCGGCCGATTACCGACCGGGCCAAGGAGACGTTGTTCAATATTCTCGGTCACCGCTTCGGCACCCCCGGAACTCTGCCGGATGTCGCCGTGCTCGATCTATTCAGTGGACCCGGTTCGCTGGGTATCGAGGCCCTTTCACGGGGTGCGGCCACTTGCACATTTGTGGAGCGCGACCGGCGGGCGGTGTCGGCGCTACGTGAGAACATTAACAAGCTGGGGCTTCAGGACCGGGCCTTCGTCCGGACCGATAACGCGTGGACACTGCGGTTGATTCGTGTGGAGCCGGGTTATGGTCTGATGTTCGTCGATCCACCCTACCGGGACGCGACCGAACCCGCGCGCGTGTCTGACCTGCTGGAGCGACTTTCATTGGGCCTGGCAGCCGATGGGCTGATCGTATTCCGACAGGAGACGACGGCGACGCCACCCTCCGGTGCCGACCTGCACCTGCTACGAATTGCGGACGAACGGGAAATCGGGCGGATGCGGCTGCTGTTCCTGGTGCGCGGCCAACCGGACTGACCGGAGCGCTGCAATCGGGTACGAGCTCAGTGTTGACGAAGGAGTACCACAGAATGAATCCAACCCGCCTCACCGCAGTATGGCCGAGCCGTTCTGCGGTTGGATTCGTGCAGCGAGCTGTAGGGGTGTGCATGGTTGCGAGCGCAACCCTGTTAGCCGGCTGTGAGCAGCGCGGGGCCGCGCCGGGGGGTGCGGCCGGGAGTTCCGATGACGAGGCGCCGACGGCGCGTCGCATCGTGGATTTCGATTATGAGGCGGACTGGCGCTGTCTTACCTGCGACCACCGGGTTGCCGCCCCGGGCGGGACAGGCCCGCGCTCCTGCCCCAACTGCAAAGCCCGCACGCTCTGGGTTTCGCTCGATTTCGACACGGAATCGGGTGCGACCGTGCCGGTGGCCTACCAGTACAACGAAGAGGGCGATCATACCCATCTGCGGATCGGTGCTGGTCCGTGGCAGCCGGCGTACGACGCCTCCGGAAATGTCACGCCGTTGGTCTGCCCGCGCACGGGGGAACGGCTCTTTATTCGCGGGCCACGCCGCACCGCATTCTCGTTTCGGGTAACGTGGATCTGTTCGGAGTGCGAACACCAGGAGCGCGCCGCCGCTGCTGTAGGACCGCGGAAATGTCCGGAGTGCGCCGCGGATTCGTTTTGGGCGACGGTGCGGTTCCAATGTCGGACACACGGCCCGATCCAGGTGCGCTACCAGTACACGGCCGACGGCCAGATCGATCGGGTGGCGCTGCCCGGCGGTGACTGGGTCCAGGATTTCGACCGTACCACCGGCCAGTCGAATCTGCGCTGTCCCGAATGCGGCGAAACGTTGGCTCCGCGGGACCGGGTTGAAATCGCCGACGAACCCTGAGGATTGCGAGCGCTCCGCAGTCGGCGCGCATCCGCTCTCAACCGGCGGAGGAGTTGGTATGGCAAGTCTACGCTGCGCGGCCGCAGCCCTTTCAGAGCGTCTCGTGGCGTTCCGCCGGCACCTGCACGCCCATCCCGAACTCAGCGGCCAGGAGGAAGAAACAGCGCGGTTCGTAGCCGATCGCCTGCGCGCGCTTGGACTTGAACCACAGGAACGACTCGGTGGGACGTACGGCGTCTCCGCAACGTTACCGGCCGGCAGTGGTCCGGTGGTGGCGTTGCGGGCCGATATGGATGCCCTGCCAATCGAGGAAGAGAGCGACATTCCATACCGTTCCCAACGCCCGGGTGTGATGCACGCATGTGGACACGATGCCCACACCGCAATGCTGCTCGGTGCAGCGGAGCTGCTGGTGGAGCGGCGCGCGGAACTGTTGCGACCAGTGCGGTTCATCTTTCAGCCAAGCGAGGAATCGCCTCCTGGGGGGGCGCAGCCAATGATCGCCGCAGGGGTGCTCGAAGGTGTCGCCCGGGCCTATGGTGTGCACATCTGGTCAGAGATGCCCTGCGGTACCCTCGGAACCCGGCCGGGACCGTTCATGTCGGGTGTTACGAACCTGCGCGTCATCTTCAATGGGCGCGGTGGCCATGCGGCGATGCCGCAGCAGTGCATCGACCCGATCGTCGTGCTGGCCGAGTTCATCCTCGCGGCCCAGACCGTCGTGAGTCGCTCGTTGGCGATGACGGACAGCGCTGTGGTCACGATTACGCGCGTGCAGGCCGGTTCCACACACAATGTCATCCCGTCGCGCGCCGAGGCCGTGGGGACGCTTCGTGCGTTGTCCGAGGAGGTTGCGGCAACGGTCACGCACCGGCTGCGTGAGCTTGCGGAAGGCATTGCCCGTGCGCATGGCGCGACCGTCGAAATCGTGTTTCAACCGGGGTATCCGCCGCTGGTGAACGATGGCGGCGCGGTGACCACCGCGCTTGACCTGGCCCGCGAACTCGGCTGGACCGAAGAGCAGATCATGCTGCTCGCGCCTCAAGGCGGGGCGGAGGACTTCGCGTACTACGCCGCGCAGGTGCCGTCTGCGTTTCTGTTCCTCGGGGCGCGGAACGAAGCACTGGACTGCCGCTATCCCCATCATCACCCGCGATTTAACGTCGATGAGGCCGCGCTCCCGCTGGGGGTGGCGCTGCTGGCTCGCCTGGGCATGGCCGGTTAGCCCAGTACACGGCCCATGGGAGGTGCCTCATGGACACCATGATCGACCCGCTCCGCGCTCGGTTTGAGGGGTGTCTGCTTGGGCTCGCCGTGGGCGACGCGCTGGGTTGGCCGACGGAGTTTCTGTCGGTTGCAGAGATCAGGGCGCGATACGGCCCCGCCGGAGTTACCGACCTGGTCCCCGCGGAGCGCCACCCCGCCGGTACGTATTCCGATGACACCCAGATGTCGATCGCAGTGGCCGAGGCCCTGCTCGAAGCTGGCGGCGGACCGCTCGATCAACTGATGGTAGCCATGGCCGCCCGTTTCGTGGCCTGGCATCGCGCGCCGGACAACGACCGTGCTCCGGGGCAGTCCTGCTCGGCCGGTTGCGAACGGTTGGCCCGTGGCGTGCCGTGGCGGGAAGCCGGGGTCCCGGACTCGAAGGGTTGTGGCACCGCGATGCGCAGTGCGCCCATCGGTTTGTATTTCCGCGCGGACGAGGCGCGACTCATCGAGGTAGCACGCGCCAGTGCGCTGCCCACCCACGGCCACCCAACCGCGTGTGCCGCGGCTGTCGCGACCGCTTTACTCGTCGCCTGGGCGGTGCGTGGCGATGATCCGGGCGAGTACCCTGCACGGCTGGTAGCAATCATGCGGACACTGCCGGAGGGCGAGGAATTGGCCGCATGGGTCGCCCGCGTGCCGGAGCGGTTGGCGCGCGCGCCGGACGAGGTACTCATCCACGGGGAACTCGGCGAAGCTTGGGTGGGTGAGGAGGCCGTCGCGAGTGCATTGTATTGCGTCTGCCGTACGCCGTACGACTTCAAGGCCACTGTCCTTACGGCTGTGAACACGAACGGTGATTCTGACACGATCGGCTGTATCAGCGGAGCGATCAGCGGCGCACGGAATGGAGTAGCGGCGATTCCACCCGCGTGGCGTGAAATGGTGGAAAACTCGGCGGGCTTGCGTGAACTGGCCGGACGCCTCTATGCGGCCGCCGAACGCGAAAGGAGGTAAGCGGTGTAGGCCACGTAGGCCCCGAGAAACGCCGCGCCTTCCCAGCGATCGACGCGCCGGCCCGTAAAGAAGATTGGCAGGCACGCGGCGGCCACCAGCAGCATGACGGGTAGATCGAAGCGCAATGCGGCCGGACTCACGTGAACTCCGCCATCCCCGACCGCCGCCGCGGCCCCAAGCACGGCCAGGATATTGAAGATGTTACTGCCGACGACGTTGCCCACCGCGATGTCACGTTCGCCGCGCACGGCCGCGACCACCGACGTCGCCACTTCGGGTAGTGACGTGCCCGCGGCCACGATGGTAAGGCCGATGACCCACTCGCTGACACCCAGCGCACTTGCGATCTCGACTGCGCCTGCGACGAGCCAGCGCGCACCGATGACCAACAGGGCGAGTCCCAGGACCACCAGTCCGAGTGAACTGAGCAGGGCCCCATGTTTGTGCGTGGGCTCGCCGGCGGTCGCGGCTTCCCCGGAATGGAGCGTTGTACCCGCGGCGCGGCGGCCCGCCTGGATCGACCAGCCCGTGTAACCCGCGATGCCGGCAAGCAGGATCAGGCCGTCGGTGCGACTGATTCGGCCGTCGAGTCCCATGAGGAGTGGCAAGGCGGATACTCCGAGCATGATCCACAGGTCGGCGCGGAGCAACTGCGCATGCACGATCAGGGGGGTGATGCACGCCGATACCCCCAGGATCAGCAGCACGTTGAAGATGTTGCTACCGACCACGTTTCCGAGCGCCAGATCGGCTTGGTTGGCGAGACTGGCGCCGACGCTAACGGCCAGCTCCGGGGCACTGGTACCGAACGCGACGACGGTCAGCCCGATGACAAGAGACGACATGCCCGCCGCGGCGGCCAGACGGGCGGCACCTCGCACCAGGGCTTCCGCACCGGCCACCAGCAGCACCAACCCCAAAAGGAAGAGGCCGAGCGTCAACCACACGGCACGAACTCCGACGGATCACTAGCGCCGCATCCCGGGTTACGGGCGGGCACGCGGCGTGCATCCGACAGACTATCCCCGCCGGGCAGAGTTCGCGCGTACAAAAGGTGACGATTCTTCTACCCGGGACGGCTGCCGCAGCACGGACCGCAGTCATGCTATACTATTCAGCAAGAGCATTGCATATGGACCTCCTCACGAAACGTTCGTTCACCGCTTTGCTGGCGCTGGTCGCGGCGTGGCCGTGGGCTGCGCCGCAACTGCTGCGGCCGCAAGTGAGTGGACAGGACGCGCAGACCGAAGTTGCTGCGCTTTGCCTTTCCGACGCACCAGCGTTCTACCTGGCGACCTTGCCCGGCGATCGTAAGCCCCTCTCGCGCACCGACCGGATCGACAGCTTTAGCGCGTCTGGGTTTGAGCACTTCGCGACACCGAGCGCTCCCATGTGGCACTCAGGTGCCGCCACCCTCCCTCGGCTGCACCCATGGCTTGGCGCCAGTTGTGCCCAGCTCTGCAGGTTCCTCATCTAGACGTCGACACGCGACGCACAAAATCCCATCAACAACCTGCGTGTCTGCACGGCTTGGCAGCGTTGCGCTGCGCCGGAATCGAACCTGCGGCCCCGCCTCATGGCGGCGCGGCCCCCCATAGGATCAAATCTCCCATGCATAGCAAGCCCGCGACGGCCAGCGAAGCGCTGGCACGGATGGAATCCCTCCTCGATCAGGGCAAGCCGCAAGACGCGGCCCGCCACTTCAAGAACTGCGGACTGGACTCGCCCGAGCTCCGCAACGCATACGGCGTCGCCCTGATGCGCAGCGGCGAGACCGCGCGCGCGCTCGAGCACTACATCAGTTTGTGTGTCGGGGAAAGCGGCTACTGCCTGAAGCCGAATCTACCGGCAACGTTCAAGGCCAACTACGCCACCGCGCTTCTGCTCGCACGAAATGTTGCCGGGTGTCGGGCGCTGCTTCGTGAGATGGGTGCTCCCTGCAGTCCGTACGTGCAGAAGTTGCAGCGTGCGATCGAGCGCTGGCGACGATCCCTGCACTGGTGGCACCGCCTGAGTCTGGACTGGTACGGCGCGCACCCCGACGCACCGATACCGCTGGATTTCGAGCCGGGTGAAGTCCCTCCCGCGCGGATCATGCGGGAAGATTCCGCACCGAGCAGGTTGAACGGACTCGTCCCTGTACGATAACGGCGACGATCCTCCCCGGTTACAGGTCACCCCGACCCTTCTTCGGCCCCCGAAAGGGGGGCCGCACAGGCGTTCACCCCTCCCGCGCGCCCGACGACCTGGCGCGGTAGAATGATCCAGCACGGCCCGTCAGCGGAGCCGGGTCCGATCAAACGGGAATGGTCGGGTGCACACCATTCGAAGTCTGGGCCGGTGCGGCCCCCAACGGGAGGTTACGCATGCACGTCAGAGCCATCGTCTTTGCAGTGCTTGGGGCTCTCGTCGGCGCCCTCGCTTGGGCGCTTGTGGCTTTTTATGCCAGCGTGGAAATCGGTTACCTCGCATGGGGCATCGGTGGATTGGTCGGCGTCGCGGCCGCGTGGGCCGGAGGTCGCGGTGTGCCGCTGGGCATCACCTGTGCAGTCCTCGCGCTCGCCTCGATCTTCATGGGCAAACTCGTCGCGATGCAGTGGTCCGTGGAGCACGCGATTGACGAACAAACCCGCGAAGTCTGCACAACGGAGCTACTTGAAGAACTCCGTGAGGACGCTGCGGCCTTCATCGCGCTTTCCTCCGAAGCCGATTACCCGCAATTCATGATCAACCGTGGCTTCACCGATGCCGACGAACCGGCGGACATTCCCACGCAAGACCTTGAGGAGTTCCATGAACACCGCGTCGCGCAACTGCGCTGGATCCACGAGCACCAACCCACCCTCGCGCAATGGATCGAGCACGAGTCCCGCGAGCACCGCCGCGAGCTGCTTTCGGCCCACTCCCTGGTCTTCATGGTGCGAGAAGATTTGAATCCGATCGACCTGCTCTTCGCGTTCCTCGGTGTGGCGACCGCTTTTGGCATCGCCCGGCGCGGCCTGAACCCCGCTGCCGCGGAACCGCCTCCCGTGAATGTCTGATCGCCCAGCGACAAGATTTCGTAGGTGTGTGAGCTTCGGGCGGATGACCCCGTGAAGGTGCGGGTGCATCTGCGAACGCCCCGGCGACCGGTGAAGGCACGCCCCCAACGGGATTCGAACCCGTGTCGCCGGCTTGAAAAGCCGGTGTCCTAGGCCTCTAGACGATGGGGGCGGTAGCGCTTTGGCGTGCCAAAGTCGCGGAATCGTAGGGGTACGGTCGGGGGAAGTCAATCGTGCCGACCGGACCCGCTCGCGAGCCCGGCCGGCCGCGCGTTACGATGCCAGTAAGAGCTGCGCCCGGTGGCGTGGCCGGAGTTCGTGGGTCCGTCTGGGAGTGTCGGCGATGCGGGCGGAGATTGCGGCGCTGTTCCCCGAACTGGAGCAGATCGGCGAGGTTGCCCTGCGGACGAAGGTACTGGCAGTCTGGGAGGACGCGATTCGATCGGGCGGCTGGACAATCGCCGAGCTGAAGACGATTCCGTTTACGCTGCTGGCCGGTGAAATCGACATCCGCTTCGTGGAGCACGTGCGGACGTGCGCCCGCATGTCGCTGGCAATCTACGAGGTGCTCAAGGACGCTTACGGGGAGCGGGTACCCCTGCAGCGTGACCACCTGCTGGCCGGGGCGCTGCTGGCGGATGTCGGCAAGCCGATCGAGTACATCCGCGGTGTGAACGGGCAGCCGGCCAAAGGGCCGCGGGGTGACCTGCTGCGACACCCGTTCAGCGGGGTGGGACTGTGCTGGAAGCACGGGCTGCCGGACGAAGTGATGCATATTGTGGCGACGCACAGCAAGGAGGGCGAGCACGTGCAGCGGACGCTCGAGAGCATCATCTTCCACCACGCGGACTTCGTGGACTTCGACATCGCCTGCGCATTGGGTCGGCGTGCCCGGAAGTAGCCGCCACTCGGCGGGACGGCCGGTACCGGCAGGCCGTCAGGATGCAGGCGCTGCACCGCGCGTGTACACATGCACGTCGCGCTGCGGGAACGGGATCGAAATACCCGCGGCGTCGAAACGCTGTTTCACGGACCGCGTCACATCCCAGTAGACCGTCCAGTAGTCTGACGTTCGCGCCCATGGGCGACAAACGAAATTCACCGAAGACTCGCCGAGTTCATGGAGCTTCACGACGGGTGCAGGGTCCTTCAGGACCAGCGGGTGGGTTGCCACGATTCCCTCGAGGACGGTCGTGGCCTTGTCGATGTCGTCGGAATAGCTGATGCTGAAGACCAGATCGACGCGCCGCGTGGGTAGACCGGTCACGTTTGTGATGACATCGTTCCAGATGGCGTTGTTCGCGACGATCACCCGCTGGTTGTCGGCTGTCTTGATGTACGTCGAAAGCAGCGTCATGGATTCTACCGTACCGAAGACGCCACCCGCCTTGACGACATCTCCGAGTTCGAACGGCCGGTAGGCCAGGATCAACAGACCGCTGGCGAAGTTGCTCAACGTGCCCTGCAGGGCGAAGCCGATCACGAAGGCCGCGCCACCGATGATCGCGAGCACGGGTGTGATTTTCACTTCCAGCATCGTCAGGGCGACAAGCAGTCCCGCGAGCAGCACCACGCGCCGCACAAGGTTGACTGAGAACGTGCGCAGTAGATCGGAGATGTTTTTACCGAAGGCGAAGGCGCGGTGTGTGGCACGGCTGGCGATACCCGCCAGTATCCAGAAAACAATTAAAGTGACGAAGAACCAGAGGATGTTGAACGCCCACCGGATACCCCCCTGTGGGGATCGCAGCCACCCGACGATGGCAGTCCAGGTGGCGGTGGTGTCGGTCAGATCGACGGTAATGCCGGAGACGGCCGCGGCATATTTTTCATAGTCGGCCGTATCACCCCCCTTGAGCTCGAATTCAGCGAGGACGGCCTTGAGCCGGTCCAGCAGGCCCACGCGCTGCTCGCGCAACTTGGTGATTTCGTCGAGGAGATTGCGGCGCTCCTCGGCACGTGTTTCGGCTGCCGGTTGCGTCTCCGCGGTCGGCAATGTACCGATCGCGGTCTCGTCCGTGGATGCCGGTTGAGTATCGGCCGGCCGGTCACGCGTGGCGCGGGCTTCGCGATTGGCCTGCCGCAGGGCGATCTCCGCCACGCTGATCTCCGCCACCTTGGCCTTCAGGAGGTCGCGCCAGGCATCGGCCTCCACGGCCAACTCGGCTTTCGTCAGGGGCTTGAGCAGGAGTCGCAGATCCTCGATCGGAATGGCCGGATCGGCATTCGTCTGTGGAGCCGGGCTGTCACCGAGTGTGCTCGTGACACAGAGCACCGCGATCAGGAGTGTGACGACGGGAGCAGATCGAAGCGTACGCATGGCGGAACACTCCCATGGGGGGTTGCGGTTATGAAGTGCGCGATGCAGTCGCGCGTATGGTAGACCGTACCCGTGCCTGGGCCAAGTATTGAAGTGGGGAGATGGGTGCGTACTGCCAGCGCTGCGCCGCTCCGCGTTCAGCATTCCCCACTGAGCCGTAAGGCGGTGCAACCCGGACCCAGACCGGCGTCGCTGCCCCTCGGGCTGAGCCAACCGACTACCCGTTCGGACCGCATGTCGCGCCCCGTGCGAGGTTGAGAATGTCGTGGTACCCTTCCGCCATTCGGCGGGGGCGGTGCCAACCCGGGCCCCGCCGCGGAGAACCCACATGGCGACGATCAGTGGTAAGCTGGCCCAATGGGCCACCGCGGTGCGCTTCGAGGACCTGACCCCTGAAGCCATTGCGGCCGCCAAGCGTTTTCTCATCGACACGCTCGCTTGCGCCCTGGGAGGCGCGCAAGTCCACGACTGCACGCTCTTCCTCGAACACTACCGCGCGCTGGAGCAGTCCGGCCCGTGTACGATCATCGGTCACGGCGACCGGATGAACGTCGTCGCGACCAGCATGCTCAATGCGTTGATGGTGCGCTCGCAGGACTACAACGACATTTACTGGCAGCAGGATCCTTCACACCCATCGGACCTGGCGAGCGCGCCACTCGCCATCGCGGAGTGGCACAAGCTGAGCGGTCGTGACCTGCTCGTCGGCCTCGTGCTCGGATGGGATGTCACGATGCGACTTTGTCACGTGGCCGTGCCGGGCATCCGCGAGCGGGGCTGGCACCACGCGACCCTGATGGCCTTCGCAACCCCGGTGGTGGCCGGCCGTATGCTCGGACTTACGGCGGAGCAAATGCAGCACGCGATTGGCATCGCGGCCTGCCACCGTTTCACCCTCGGCTGCGCCGTCGCCGGCAAGCTGACCATGATGAAAAACACGGTCAGCCCACTCAGTACGCGCGATGGGGTGGAGGCGGCGCTGCTTGCGCAGCGCGGCTACACCGGCCCTGAGGGCGTCTTCGAGGGCAAAGAGGGGATGTCGCACTGTCTCGGAGCGGCGTGGGACTGGAGCTGGATCACAGAGCGACTCGGGGATCGCTGGATGATCGGCGCTTGCGGCATGAAGAGCTTCCCGGTGGAAGCGCTGATGCACTCGCCGTTGTCCGCCACGTTGCACCTCATGGAAACGCATGACCTGCGGGCGGAGCAAGTCGCTGAAGTCCTCGTGGAGAGCATCGCCCGGGCGGCGGACATTCTCTCCGATCCGGCCAAGTACGATCCGCAGTCCAAGGAATCGGCGGACCACAGTCTGCCGTACTGCCTGGCCGCGGCGCTCGCCGAGCGGCGTGTGACGCCGCGGGAGTTCCGCGAGGAAAAGCTTTGGGATGCAAGGTTGCGGGCGCAGATGAAAAAGGTCCGGGTCGTGGCGAATGCTGATTTTGAACGGGCGTTCCCGGCGAAGCAGTGTGCGCGGGTCACGATCACGACTGTGGACGGCCGTAAGCTCACGCACCAGCTCGATGTGCCGAAGGGGGATCCGCGTGACCCGATGACGGATCGTGAGTTGGTGGACAAGTTCGATGCGCTGGCGGAACCACTGCTGAGCGCGGATCGGAGAAAGCGCCTGCGGGCGACCGTCTACGAACTGGAGTCCTTGTCCACCGTGGGCGAGCTGCTCGCGCTCACGGTGCGAGACCGGTAGGCACACTTCACTGCGAACATCACGCTGGCAGGTTTTCAAGTACGGTGGATGGCGTGAAGAACTGACGGTGTAGCAAGTTCGAAACGTGGTGTCGGCGCGTTACAGTGATCTTTCCGACGATACCGATAGCCGTATCTTGGAGGATCGTGGAGCCGGACGAGGCGCACCGGCTGTTTCGAGTGCTGCGGAGCCAGCCGCAGTCGGGCGTAGAGCGGTTCCGAACGGAGACTCCCGCAGGAGATGCCTGATGCGCCGCCTTCGAAGCATGCTCGTGCCACTTCTCATGGTTGCACTTCCGCTGGTGCTGGTTGCCGGCTGCCCGGGCGATTGGACGGGGCTGGAAACCGGGAACCCGTCGCCGGGCACTGTTCGTGCGTTAACCCTGGTGCATGCCGGGGTCGACTTCTCACTGGGGCTCACCGGGACACCGACCGCGGATATCGAGAACAGTGATGGTGAAACCATCGGTTGGCCGCCGTTGCCCAACAACTGGCGCATGACCGACACGGAGGTGTGGTTCCGTCCGGCCGCAAACACGGCCGAGGACAGCTTCAGCAAGGACATGGGCGCAGTTGCGCTTCGTTCAGTCACTACGGTGCCTGACACCTGGGATGGCGGGGTGGGCCTCGAATTGGCGGCGCTGCAAGTGGGGCATGTTTATGTGGTGAAGTGCCGCGACGGCTACGCTAAATTCCTCGTCAAGGCCATTCGTGTAGAGTCGGCTTGGGAGGTTGATGTCGAGTACGTCTTCACATCGGGATTGACCTTCCCCGACTGAGTAGCGGGTAACCCGGTGCCATTTCGGTGATCTTCTCCCTGATGAGGGGAGGGCGGGGGAGGATCGCCTGCAAACGGATTCAGAACCTCCCCTCTCCTCCTCGCCCCTTGGGAGGAGACTGCACGCGGTGCGCATGCTCCATCCAGAACGCGTGCAGATCGGCCCCCCGGTGGCTCCGAGACGCCCAGATCCCGGGCAGTGGTCTGCACATCGAGTTGGTGCCTTTCTCGTCCTTGAGAATCTGCTATCATGGCCGGCTTGACCGGATGCTTCGCTCCAGGCGGTCGGGGTGGACCGGCTGCCACGTTGAAACAAACCAGTGTGCGTCCGCGCGTCACCGAAACTTAGGAATCATGGCTGTAACTTTTGATGACCCTGCCGCGGCACTGGCCGAGCTTACGGCCCGGATCCACGCGATCCGGGACTCTCTTTGACCTGCCAAGCAAGATCGCGCGGCTGGCGCACCTGACCAGCCGCATGGAGCAGCCCGGCTTCTGGGATCACCAGGAGTCGGCGCAACAAGTTGTCTTCGAGATGAAAGGTGTGCGCGCCCAGGTGGAACCCGTGCGCGAACTGCTCCGCCGGGCAGACGATGCGGCCATCCTGATCGAACTGGCCGACGAACAGGGTGACGCGCAAGGTGCGGCCGAGGTGCAGCAGGAACTGGCCCAGATCGCGCAGCGAACGGACCAGGTCGAGTTGCTGACGTTGCTTGCCGGCGAGAACGATGCGCGCAATTGCTACTTCAGCATCCAGGCGGGGGCTGGTGGTGTGGACTCCTGCGACTTCGCGGAGATGCTGCTGCGCATGTACCTGATGTACTTCGAGTCCGTGGGGTTCAAAGCCAGTGAAGTTGACCGGCGCGATGGCGACGAGGCGGGGGTCCAGTCCGTAACGCTGTTCATCGAGGGGGCGTATGCGTACGGCTATCTCTCCTGCGAGATGGGTGTGCATCGCCTCGTGCGGATTAGTCCCTACAACGCGCAGGGCAAGCGGCAGACATCGTTTGTCGGGGTGGACTGCCTGCCGGAAATCGAGGACGCCAAAGTCGAGCTGTCGGAAGGCGACGTCGAGATCGAGTTTTTCCGGCGTGCCTCCGGCGCCGGCGGGCAGAACGTGAACAAGGTCGCAACGGCGGTGCGTGTGCGTCACAAGGCCACGGGCATGATGGTGGAATGCGTGAGCGAGCGCAGCCAGGCGTCGAACAAGCGCCGCGCGCTGAGTATCATGCAGTCGAAGCTCGAGCAGATGGAGAAGGCCAAGCAGGATGCTGAACTGGCGGCAATCTACAGTGAAAAGGGCGATATTGCGTGGGGCAATCAGATCCGCAGCTATGTCGTGCATGGGTCCACGATCCATGTGAAGGATCACCGCACGAACATCGCGATCGGGGATGTGCAGCGCGTTCTCGACGGCGATTTACAACCCTTTATCGACGCACGGCTGCGGCAGCGACTGCGGCGCGGAGAGAAATCGTGACGCCGCTGGCCGGCGCGCACCGTACCGGGCGGTACACGGCCCCATGATGATCGTGGCGCACGGTATCGATCTGGTCCACCTGCCGCGGCTGGAGCGCGTGTGGACGGTGCATGGCGAGCGTTTCCTCGCGCGGGTGTTCACCCCGGTCGAACGGACCTACTGCCTTGCGCGACACCGCGCGGCCGTGCATCTGGCGGGACGTTTCGCGGTCAAAGAGGCCGTCATGAAGGTGCTCGGAACCGGCTGGAGCCGGGGTCTGCAATGGACTGACATCGAGACGGTGGCGGGGGAGTCCGGGCGGCCGGAGGTGCGCCTGCTGGGGCGGGCGGCCGAACTGGCGGCCGAAC
Organism: Phycisphaerales bacterium; assembly: GCA_016716475.1. NCBI lineage: Bacteria > Pseudomonadati > Planctomycetota > Phycisphaerae > Phycisphaerales > Phycisphaerales bacterium. The sequence continues at coordinate 130,451 of JADJWG010000001.1, read as the reverse complement.
GGGGGATCACCCAGGTGCTTGTCTCGATTACCCACGCGGGGGAGTATGCGCAGGCCTCAGCGCTGGGGTTGGGTAGCGGGCACTGAGGGTAGCACGCCCCACTCGGCTGGTGGCCCAGCCGGAGCAGTCGTAGCGGGTGGTTTCACCCAGGCTGCCCACTTCGCCTGTGCGGCTCCCCGTTCGTCCGTTGGCAGACTCGAAGCGAATGGCGGCGCGAGCCCCGTAATGCGTTGCAGCGCTACAGCGGCCCGCTCCGCTACAGTGGTGGGCGGCAAGCCGGTCGCCGGCAGTGTCGTCGGCATGACCGTCCAACCCTGCAGGGCGAGTGGGCCTAACAACTTCTGTACGGCTTCGTCCGCGGCGGACCAGGAAGTGACGGCAGCGTGATCCTCAAGCAGGGCCACCAGCGCCGGAACCGCCTCCGGTCTGCCGATGCCACCGAGCGCATCCGCAGCCGCTGCCCGGGCCTCCGCGGTGGGCAGTTCGGTACACACGCGCGCAAGCAGTTCTACAGCGGCGGGCGTGCCGAGTCGCTCGAGCGTGAGCGCGGCGGCCCGTACCGTGTCGGCGTCACTGGCGCGCAACAGCGTTGCCAGCGCAGGGACGACGTCATCGTGCTGGTGGGCAGCGAGTGCGACCGCAGCCAGGCGCCGGAGCGCCGGGTCGGGATCGGAGAGCAGGGGTAGCAGGTCCGCGCGGCTGCGCGCGTCACGTAAGGCCTGCAGGATCAGGATGCCATACGAGCGCAGTTCAGTATCCTCTTGCGCGAGCAGTCGGCGCGCTGCGCCGCGCGCTGCCGATCCCAGGTTGCACAGCGCGGTGAGGTAGGCGGCGCGCATGTCGAGCTCGTGCGTGGAAGAAAGGCGCAGGGCCCAGTAATGCGCTCGGATTTCCTGGCGCCAGAAGAGTGCGAGGGCGCAGGTGGCGATGGTCACCGCGATGACCAGCCGGCCCCAGATGTGGCGTGCGCGCTTTTGCTGTGGAGTATCAAGTGCCATGTTGACCACATGTTAGCGGGCCTTGTCCCCACCGGGCAGGGTGTGTCCGGCAACCGCTACGCGAGCTAAGCAGGTCACCAGCAAGCGGTTGGGTGCGCGGCCCCGCGCTGGGGAGTCGGGCGTGGAGGCGATCGCGCGCAGAAGCTGCGCGTCTCATAAGTGCGAGCGCGAAAAAAGCTGTCTGTGCAGGGGTTTTTTGCCGTGCTCAAGTCGCTATCATCGAATTGTTCGCAGGAGTGGAAGGTTGCGAAAGAGGCCACTCATCTTGGGGACCAGATGAGCCGTCACCCGTTTGATCTATTGATGGAACTGGAAAGCTCGCAGATCCGGCTGGACTGTGCGGCACTCCATCTCGCACGTGACGAATATCCGGGTTTGAACATCAGTCGTTACCTGCGCCTGCTTGATGAACTCGCGGAAGCCGTGGCCGCGCAGCGTGCCGGCGCTGCGGCCAACCTGCGCTATCTCGCGATGCGCGCCGTGCTGCTCGACGAGTTTGCGTTCGATGGGAACCGTAACGATTACTATGACCCGGAGAACAGCTACCTCAATCGAGTACTCGACACGCGGCGCGGAATCCCGATCTCGTTGGCGATGGTCTGGATCGAAGTGGGTCGGCGCCTGAAGTGGCCGGTGCACGGGGTACCGCTGCCGGGTCATTTCCTGGTACGGATCGACGATGCGGAGCGCTTTGTGCTGGTCGATCCGTTTCATGAGGCGCGCTCACTCGATTTGAGTGACTGCCGGCAACTCCTGCGGGGTGTGTCCGGAGGGAGCGTGTCGCTTTCGGCGCGCCACCTCAAGCCAGCCGACACGCGGATGGTGCTGCGCAGGATGCTGGAGAACCTGCGCCGCATCTTCATGGCACAGAATGACCTGCCGCGGCTGGCCGGTGTACTGCGGCGACTGGTGGCTGTCGAGCCGCGCGAGGTGCGGTATCTCCAGGACCTCGCGACCGTGCACTACCGGCTCGGGGATGTCCGTAGTGCATGTGCCCACCTGCAACTGCTGCTGGAGCGTGAACCGGATGGGCAGGACAGTTCCCTGGCTCGCACAAACCTCCGGCAGCTCCGGGCTGCTCTGCTTGCCCTGAACTGAGCCCAGTGGTGGGGGAGCCAAGGCGGGGAGGCAGACGGGGCTGTTTCAGAATGTGAAAAAGCGGGAGGGGTTCCGGGAACTTTTGTCCGGGCACGTCGGTCCAAGGGGCAGAGGAACACGGGTGAAGACCCCGATGGGTAGGATTGCCCCGTGTCCGATGGCACTATAATGGCCCATGGGCGGTGGCCAGTTACCGCCGCTGGCAACGCCAACAGGAGGCACGGCCATGAAAACCTATCTTTGCATCGGAGCGCTGGTGTTGCTCACGGGTGCGACTGCTTTCGCGCAGCCCGCCCGACGCGCTCCCGGGACATTGGCGCTGCTGAACCAGCGTGTGCCGGAAGTCAGCATGACCGAAACGCCGCTCGAGCAGGTCATGGATTGGCTGACTGACTTCACGCAGTTGAACATCATCGTGCGGTGGCAGAATCTCACCGATGCCGGAATCGAGCGTGATGCACCCATCAGCATGCAGGCGCGCAACCTGCGGCTGTCGCAGGTTCTGTGGCTGATCATGAACGAAGCCGGCGGCTCGGAAGTGAAGCTCGCATACCGGGCCAGCGGACGGTTGCTGATCTTCTCCACGGAGGAGGATCTCAACCGCGAGATGGTGACGAAGATCTATGACGTCTCGGACCTCCTGCTGGTCTTGCCGCGCGCCCGGCAGGATCAGGGGTTCGACGTTACGCAGGGTCTTGGCCAGGGCGGTGGCGGCGGTGGCGGCGGTGGGATGTTCGGTCAGGGTAACCAACAGCAGGACCAGGGCCAGGATCAGGATTACGACGCCGATGGCATGGGGGGGCCGATGATGCGACAATTGGTTGACCTGATTCAGCAAACGGTCGAGCCCTACAGTTGGGTGGAGAACGGCGGCCTCGGAACGATTCACGCCTTCCAGCGACAGTTGATTGTTCGCAACACGCTGCTCGTGCATCAGCGGCTGGGTGGCTATGTGCGCGAGGAAGAAGTGGCCGGACCTTAAGCGTGCACCAGCTCGGCTGCTGAAATCGGCTTGCCTGCGGTCGTTCCGGGACGGCCGCAGGTGCTGACGTATACGGGAAGTACCCTCTGCGGTGTTGAGTTGGACCAGAGACAGCGCGGTCGTGCTCGGGGTGCTGACGCCTGAGGGGCTCGGGCAATTACTGCTGTGGTTCCTGGTCGTGGTGCTGCTGGCGTTGGGGGGCTTCGTCGCGGCCATGGCGGTACGGCGCTGGGCGCACCGGGAAGCGGCTGGGGAGAACTTTACGTTTCAGGATCTGCGCGAACTGCGTACGCGGGGCGAGATCAGTGAGCGTGAGTACACCGCGATGCGTGCGGCGTTGCTGGGTAAGTTGGATGCGGAGGGCGCAGCAGGGCGCGAGGTAGACCCGGATGGCGGGGCGGAGACGCGGAGCGCCGGACCCCGCGACCCCCACAACAACTGATCGGGGGCGGGAACGGAGGGATTCCGCGGTATCAGCGCGGGCGCAAAGGGTGTCTCAAGGACGGGAGCAGCCAGCCATTTGCGACCGATGATAGAGGAGCGGTTCTGCGCCCCGGCCCGACCACATGCGTTGGAATTGGTGCCGGTGGCCGCTACAATGAGGCGGTGTGGTGTGACGACAGCGGGAGTGCGTGCCCGGCGTCGGCGAACTCCGCCCGTGCGTGCTGAGGAGCGTTCATGAGTGGAAGTCGTGGGACAACGGGCAATCGTGGCGGCCGCCGGTCGAGCGTGTGCAGCTTCTGCGGCAAGAGCCACCGCGACGCGGGCCCGATGGTGGAGGGGGCGAGCGATGTGTTCATCTGCTCCTCCTGCATCGAGCTCTGCCACAACCTGATCCGCGAAGAGCAGCGGCGGGCGGGCAAAGGCCGCACGACACTGAAGACGATCCCCAAGCCACGCGAGATTTATGACTTTCTCAACCAGTACGTGATTGGTCAGACGCACGCGAAGCGGGCATTGTCGGTGGCGGTCCATACGCATTACAAGCGTCTCGCGCATGCCGATGCGATGACGAGCGAAGACGTCGAGATCGACAAGAGTAACATCCTGATGATCGGGCCGACGGGCGTGGGCAAGACTTTGCTCGCGCGTACCCTGGCCCGCATTCTGAACGTACCGTTTGCGATCGGTGATGCGACGACGCTGACCGAGGCGGGGTACGTTGGGGAAGACGTCGAAAACATCCTGCTACGCTTGTTGCAGGCCGCGGACTATGACATCGAAGCGGCCCAGCGTGGCATCGTCTACATCGACGAGATCGACAAGATCGGAAAGACCTGGAACAACGTCTCCATCACGCGCGACGTGAGCGGTGAGGGTGTCCAGCAGGCCCTGCTGAAGATGCTTGAAGGCACCGTCAGCAACATTCCGCCGCAGGGTGGTCGGAAACACCCTGAGCAGCAGTACATTCAACTGGATACGACCAACATCCTGTTCATCTGCGGCGGCACGTTTGTCGGCCTCGACAAGATCGTGAGCAAGCGGCTGGGCCGGAAGAAGATCGGGTTCAATTCCGAAGGGCGGGATCAGGACGAACTGCGCGACTTGGGCTGGCTGCTGGACCAGGTCACGCCCGATGACCTTATCGAGTTCGGGATGATCCCCGAATTCGTCGGTCGCCTCCCGATCATCTGCCCGTTGCAGCCGCTGGACGTGCCGGCCCTCATCCAGATCATGACCGAGCCGCGCAACGCGATCTGCAAGCAGTACCAGAAGCTGTTCGAGCTGGAGGGGGGCAAGCTCGAGTTCAGCCGCGAGGCCCTCGAGGAGATCGCCCAGCAGGCCCTGCAACGCGATACTGGGGCGCGGGCGCTGCGCAGTGTGACGGAAGAGTTCATGCTGGACTGCATGTTCGAACTGCCCGAGTTGAAGCAGGGCACTACGTACAAGGTCACGCCGGAAGTGGTGCGCGGGGAAGCGGACCTGCTTGCTCCGGGACGATTGCGAAAGGAATCGGCCTAGAAGCAATCTCCATCTCCCTCTCCCCGTTGGGGAGAGGGCGGGTGAGGGGCGCTTTCAGCGGAGACGGGGACCCACCCGCAAGCCCGGCCTACGAAGGCGCGGAGTTTCAGGATCGATCGCAGATCCCCTGGTGCGGGTCGTTTCTCTTTGCACGGGCAGCGCGGCCAGTGCTTGGTACCAGCCACCGTCACACCGGAATCGCTGACACTTACTCGCAGATGCTCACGACACCGCGAATTTCCGGCACTGCCGCGCGCAGGTGTCGTTCCACCATGCGTTGCAGGGTGACTTCCGCCTGCAAGCAGCACCCGGATTCCAGGCCGAGGATTCGGATACGAGCCATGCCATCCTTCACGCCGAGGAATTCGAGGTCGCAGCCGTCCGGGCGTATGAACGGGCGATAGCTCTCGATCGCATCACGGGCACGCTCGATCACATCGTTCGCCGGCGCGCTAGTGGGTAGTCCGTTCATGACATGTCTCTCCCGGCGAGCCGTTGGCACGCGAGCTAGCAACTCGCGTAACGCCCCGCGGTAATGAAATGCTCCCTCACTTCAGAGAGTAGCGGTCAAAAAGCGGCAAGGCAAACCAGACCCCAAGCGATTCCGTGTGTCGCTCGCGAGGTGAAACGGTTCACACGCTGCCGCGTCACATCATGGAACTCATCGACCGAATCCTCCTGCTCTGTGTACATAATCGGAGCTGCAAAGGCAGGACCCCGGCCAGCGCTGGCCGGGGTCCAGGTGGCCCCTCCCAGGGCCCAAACGCATCTCGCAGCGCTGTCGCTGTCGGACTCAAACCACGGGTCTCAGCACACACACATCCTTGCGCAAGGGGCGACGGTGTCCAGGCCGGCGGTGATGCGGAGCAAAAGGTGATTCAGGTGAATCTCCATTGCTTGTATAGCCGCGGAGCGCTGGCCGGAGCTTGAACCGGTGCGAACCCGCAGCTCGCCTTCACTCGCAGGTAAGTAGGTCGTGCAAGATGGCGATCTGTCAGAAAGTGCCGTGGTTTCGGCTATCGGGAAGTAGGCCGGTGACCCGGTGACCGCGCGCACCGCGAGCCCCGGCCGGGTTACGACCGGGGCTCGCAGCAAGTGCGGCTTTGCGATCCGCCGAAGCGGGTTCGCACGATGGGTGCTACGGGCAGGTACTCACACAGGGCGGCGGCGGGGCCTTGAGGAGCGCGATGAACGGCGAAATGTCGGCGAAATTCACCACCTGGTCGCCGTTGGCATCGCTGTTGCGATACGGGCCGAAGCCGCCGGCGATGTTGCAGTTCCAGTTGCCCGCGTTGCCGGCCTTGATCGCCGCGATGAAGGGCGATATGTCAGCGAAGTTCACGACACCGTCGCCGTTGGCATCGCCGGGGCACGCGGTCGGTGTCACGATGATCTCTTCAGAGAACTCGTAGGCGCCGATATCGACGATCGGCGGGGTTCCGACACCCGTGTCGACCGTGGCGGGATCATCGAAGAAACGGGCATCGCCATTGCGGTCGATCGGGATCAACTCGCTCACATCGTTATCGCCGTCGAGGTCAAACAAGTCGAACGGCAGGGCATTGTTGTCCCCTGCATCGATGCAGGGAGAGCCCGCGTTGATCCGCAGGTCACCATGGGCGACGTCGACAAAGACCGGATCGGCGTCGATGTTGCCGGACTCCCAAAGTACGAAAACATCTCCAGGGTTGGCCTCGGTAATGCTGAAGGCCGCCTCCCCGCCCTGCAGGTTGTTGTAGGCGAAGATCGCAATTGCGAAGTCGGCGAGTGCAATCTGGTTGCCGCCGTTCGCGGCGGTATTGCCCCAAGCGAGGCAATTGGCGATGGTGATGAAGGCGTTATCGCTGATCGCGAGCGCACCGCCGACAGCGGTTGCCGAGTTGCCGCCAAAGGTGCTGTTCTTAATGTTACCGCCGGCGACGGTACCGATCGCACCACCCTCCTCGCTCGTGTTGCCATAGAACACGCAGTTGACGACATCTTCGAGCACATTGGAGGTCGCGGTGCTGGCGATCGCGCCGCCGTAGAGCGTCGCGGAGTTGCCGGTAAAGGTGCAATTAAACGCCCGCAGCGCGGTGTTGGAAGTGAGCCGCAGCGCGCCGCCATACGTGCCCGAGCTGTTGTTCTCGAAATTGCAGTTCACAAAGACCTGATCTTTGGGCAGACCGGACCCCGCAAGCCAGACGGCCCCGCTCCAGTAGGCGCTGTTGTTGCGGAACGTCGTATCGCGAACGACCACGCTCGCCGGAAAGTTCGAAGTGGCCCAGCAGGCGATGGCGCCGCCGTAGCTGTTCGGGTTCTCTGTCGGCTGACCCTGATCATCCAGGAAGATGCCGATGGCCTCGTTTCCCTCGAAGAGGCAGTCGGTAATGACCGACGGGGTACCCTGCACGATGAAAATTGCACCGCCGCGGCCAATGCGGTCGGTATTGTCCCGCAGGGTGGCGTCGGCGATGTTGTTGCGGAAGACGCAGCCGGTGAAGTTCGAAGCGCTGGACTCGGCGCTGTAGAAGGCCCCGGCCCGCCAGCGGGCGAAGTTGCCCTCGAACAGGCAGTCGACGAAGTGCTCCTCCGTGAACGCGGTGCGAATGGCGCCGCCCGCCTCGGTCTCAGACCGGTTGCCGAGGAAGCGGCAGTTGTTCCACTGGATCGTCAGGAAGCGGTTCGCCGTCGTCCGGGCTGCGCCACCCTGCGTCTGACACACGTTGTTGATGAAGTCCGTGTTGGTGATCGTCGCGGTCAGCGGGACGGGGTTGCCGCCCGAGGTGAGGCCGATCAGGCGCAGCGCGCCACCGCCCACGGCGGACGTGTTTGCGGTGAAGGTGCAGTTCTCAATCACCGTCGTCTCACAGGCGGAATAGACGGCGCCACCATCGGCGGCCGCTGCCGTGGTGGCGTTGCCGGTGAAGGTCGAATTGCGGATCGTGAGCGTGGAAACCCCCACGGAGGCGATCGCACCACCCTCGTTGGCCTGGGCGGTGTTGCCGGTAAACGAGCAATTCTCGATCAACACGTTGAATGTGCCGGTCGTTCGGATGGCGCCGCCGTTCGCGCCGGCGGTGTTGTTCACGAAAGTCGAGTTCGTGATGGTGAGTGTTGCGCCGTTGACCGACACGGCCGCCCCGCGGAACGCGAGATTGCCCTCGAAGTGGCAATTGCTGATGCTGGAACTGGCTAGGCCCTCGAACATCAGGCCGCCGGCGTAAAAGGTGTTCGACGTGTTGTCGCGGAATTCGCAATTCTCGAAGATTGGGGAGGGGCTTCCGTTCACGTACGCCGAGGCGCCCTGATAGCGGCACACGTTGTTCACGAAATGCACGTTCGCAACCGTGGCGGCGCTGCTGAAGGCCTGCAGGCCCGCGCCGTTGCGGTGGGGATCGGCGACATCATCAGCGTTACCGCGCGTCACCGTGAAGCCGTCGATCCGCGCGCTGTTGGTGCCGAGCAGCGACAGCACGTGGTAGCTGTTGTCCGCATTGTCATTGGCGACGCCGATATCGCCGCTCAGGATCGTGCCGTTGGTCGCCGGGTTCGAATTCCGCTGACTCAGCAACGTCTCCGTGCCGGTGAAGCCGCCGTACAGCTCGACACCATCGCCGACTACGAAACTGTCGGCCCGGAGGCCGCTGCCGGCTGGGTTCAGATCCGTGCGGTCGGGGTAGTAGGTTCCGGCCGCGACCCAGACCTGGTCGCCGGGCTGGGCGACCAGCAGTGCATCCTGAAGATGCGCATACGCGGTTGCCCAGGTGGTACCGTTACCGCCGGCAGGGGCGCCGGCCCGGACGCGCAGCACGGCAGCCGAAGCGCTGGCGGCCGCAAAGGCGACGAAGGTGATGGTCAGGATGCATTTCGTACGCACGCTCATTCTCAATCCTCCTCCAGCCACTCGATCCAATCAGTTGTGGGAACGCCGTGGCCCGGCCACACAGCCCATCCGGGTTGCATTAATCGCGCGCACGTGCGCGCCTGAAACCGATGTGAAGCGGCAAGTGAACCAGAATGGCTCTCGGCTGCCGCCGATGCGGACATCGAAGCACCTGCACCCCAGCGCAGGCACTCCTCCTTCTGCGGAGGGCGTGAGAAGGGATCGGAACTCACGCCCGCCTTGCCAGCTTCCATTATGCCGCATCGGACGGGTGGGCTCAATGGAATTTCGATCTGTGGCGGGTGGACAATCGTGCAGCCGGGGAGTGGCGCCGCCGGGTAGTGGGAGAACTGCGAACCACCGCGGGCCCCCATCCTCGGCTTGCACTTCCGTTTGATGTCAGAAGCTTGGCCGGGGTTTCCCGTCCACCGGCACGGCCATCCAATTCCAGATCATGCTCCGGCGAAGAATCACCGCATCGTAACGCGGGTTGTCGCGAAGCTGTTACGCACTGGCAGGCATGCCCCCCATTTGGTGCTTCGGTGCCTTCATCAAGCCCGGGTGGATTCTCCACCCTGGCAGGAAAATCGAACGACCGTCCGAGAGTCTGGGGCTGAGTAGGCAGTGCGTGCCGGTATTAGAGGGCTGCGGACGCTGCGGGGCGGTCACAGGGCAGCAACGTTTGAAGCCCCGTAACCAGCGGTGTAGAATGCGCTTACAACCCCAGAACGAGTGCGTTATGAACCCGGTGGACGTGCCCACGACAACCGCCTTGCTAGCCGGTCTGCATGAAGACGGGAACCGCGCGGCGTGGGGTGAATTCGATCGGCGCTACCGTCCGATCCTCGTCGGGTTCCTGCGCCGCATGGGATTGAACGAGGCCGATGCGGCCGACGTCGCCCAGGAAACGCTCACGACCTTTGTCGAAGACTATCGCAAGGGGAAGTATGACCGTGAACAAGGACGATTGCGGTCCTGGCTGATCGGAATTGCGAGATTTCGGCTGGGAGATCTGCGCCGGGCCGTCGGCAAGCGGCGCGTCCTGCGCGGCGAGTCGGCGCTGGCGGCCTTGCCGGATGATTTCGACGCCGAGGCCGTGTGGGAGGCCGAGCAACGGCGAATCATTTTTGAGCAAGCGGTGACGGAGCTGCGCGCCTCCACGCGTTTGAGCGAGCGCACGATCCGGGCGTTCGAGCGGGTGGTCCTGGGGGGGGAGCCGGTCGAGCGGGTGGCCGTGGAACTGGAGTTGACACCGCAGGAAATCTACAACGCGAAGAACCGGGTAGTGAACCGGCTGCGCGAGATTGTCCAGCGGTACGACGAAAGTCCCCTGGGCGCCTGAGTCATGTCCACGGTACCCGCACACTGTCTGTCCGTGGAAGTCCTGGAGACGCTGGCAGCCCGTGGCGCCGGTGACCAGGAAATGCAGGCACACCTCTCGGTGTGCGTGATGTGCCGCGATAACCTGGCGCGCATTCGTGCCGACAACGAGTTCCTCGCCCGTTTTGCAGCCGGCGGGTTGTTGCCTCTGAGCAGCCCGGCGGGGCCGGTAGCGGCATTCGAGATTCCCGGCTACGAGATCAAGCGCGAACTCACCCGGGGCGGGCAGGGCGTGGTGTATCTGGCTGTGCAGCGTTCGACAATGCGGGAGGTCGCGATCAAGGTCACACGGCAGGGCCCCGGCGCGACACTGGCGGACCGCACGCGCTTCGATCGCGAAGTGGAGTTGTTGGGCCGGTTGAACCATCCCAACATCGTGGCGGTGCACGATGCCGGTGTTGTGGCCGGCTGCCAGTACTTCGTGATGAATTACGTTGACGGGGTGCCGCTCGATGAAGCCCTGGCGGCCCTGCAAGCTGCGCGGGTTGCTACCCATGCATCCGTCCCACCGACGGCGCGCGCCACGAGCGCCGCCGCGACGACCGCCACCCGTGCCAGTCGGCCTCTCCATCACAGTGCCCTGGAATTGTTCATCAAGGTGTGTGATGCCGTACACGTGGCGCACTTGCGCGGGGTGATTCACCGCGATCTGAAGCCGAGCAACATCCGCGTGGACCGGCGTGGTGAGCCGTTCGTGCTGGATTTCGGCCTGGCAAAGACCCTGGACGCGAGCGCGGACTCGGCCATGACGCGGACGGGCCAGTTTGTGGGTTCACTGCCGTGGGCCTCTCCGGAGCAGGTCGAGGGGGCGAGCGCGCGCGTGGATCTGCGGACCGATGTGTACTCGCTCGGAGTGCTGCTGTTTCAACTCCTCACAGGGGAACTGCCTTTCGACCCGGGCAGCAACCTGCGCACCGCGGTCGATAGTATCCTGCACCGCGACCCGCCGCGACCAAGCGTGGTGGCGGCGGCGCGTGGCGGTCTGCCGGTCGATGATGAACTCGATACGATCGTACTGAAGTGCCTCGCGAAAGAACGCGACCGACGTTATCACATCGCCGGCGAACTGGCCCGTGATTTGCGCCGCTATCTTGCCGGTGAAGCGATCGAGGCAAAACGTGACAGCGCCACCTACATGTTGCGCAAGACCTTGCAGCGCTACCGCTGGCCGGTGGCGTTCGCGTGTGTCGGCGTGGTACTCCTGACCTTGTTCGGGGGGGTGATGGCCGTGCTGTACCGGCACACGGCGGTGCTTGAGGCCGCGACGGGGCGGCAGGCGCAGGCCCTCGCCCTCGCCTTGTCCAAGAGCACGATCGAGCGGGCCCGGCTGCTGGGTGCCGGCGGCAACATGAGCAGTGCCGAAGCGCTGCTGTGGCGGGAATCTCGCGCGCACCTTCCGGACACGCCGGTGGGTCGACAGGTACACTGGGCGCTCTGGGAGCTGTACGCGCGCAACCCATGCGTGGGGACTTGGGTATCGGGGGCTGCCGTACCGCACCTGCCGGGTTTCGGGCCCGACGGCACATTGCGCTGCGTTGACAGCGCGGGGCGCGTGCTGACCTGGTCGCTGGCGGAGAGTGCACCGACGGTCGCGGGTGTACTTGCAGCGCTCCCCAACGTACCGGTGCTGGCGGTGCAGGGGGACACGTTGCTGGTGCGTGACGGCGCGCTGGCACGCAGTTGGAATCTCCGCACGGGACACCGTGGCCAGGAGTACCAGGCCGGAGACGAGCCGCTCACCTGTCTCGCGCAATCCGCCGACGGAGCGCGCGTCGCGTTGGGAACGGTGGGCGGAACCATCCACCTTTTCGACACCGCTTCCGCAACACTTCTGCACTCGTGGGTCGCGCACGGAGCGAGTCTGGGGGCGCTGTGTTTCAGCGTGGACGGCAACCGACTCTATTCCTGTGGCTATGACTTGCGGCTGTGCGTGTGGGATGGGCGCAGCGGGGCCGCGTTGGAAGAGCAGCCGATCACCGAGCCCCAGCCGCGCGTGCAGATTGGCAACCTCACGCTTTGTCCGGACGGCACACGGCTCGCGCTCTCCCTGCGCTGGTCGGTACTGCTGTTCGATGCCCAAACGCTGGCTCCGCAGGAGGTGCTGGGGGGCTCGTTGGGCGCCATCCAGCGGCTGGCTTTTACATCCTGCGGCCGGTGGTTGGCGGCGGCGGGAGCGGACAAGCGCATCTTGATCTGGGATCTCGAAACCGCCGCGGTCGTACGGGTTCTCGCGGGTCATGCCGGGGCCTATACCGGACTGGCCTTCAGTCCGGACGGCGCGTATCTGGCCAGTGCGGCAACAGACCGGATGTTGCGAGTGTGGGAGACGGGACTGGGGAGTGAATTGCCACTTGGTGTAGCGGCGGCGCTCACGACCGCGCGCGCCATTCAGGAAATTACTGTTGCGCCGGATGGTACGGAAGTTCTCGCGGCTGGGGAGGACGGTGTGATTTGGGCTTGGAATCTGCGCCGGGACGGGGAGCCGCGGGCCTATCGCGGGCATACCGATGTCCCGTACAGCGTGGCCTTCGCGCCCGATGGCCGACACTTCGCCAGTTGCGCGAACGACGGCAACCTGCGGATCTGGGATCGGGCGGTGGATACCCCCGCAGTCACAATCAACCTGCGGGAGACGATCGTACGCGGCGCTGCGGGGAACGGAGTCCGACCCTACAGTCCACAAAGGGTTGCGTATGCACCGGATGGAGTCACGTTGGCGATCGGTGGCGACGATGGCATGATCCTGCTTTGGGATGTGGCGGCTGAGCGGGTGCGGGCGACACACGCTGCCCATCGAGGGCGGATCACGGCGTTGCTGTATACCCCAGCGGGCACGGAGCTCGTGTCGGCGAGCATGGATGGCAGCATCGCCGTGTGGGATGCGCGTGATTTTCGGCTCGTGCGGCGCATTCCCGCCCATGTTGGAGGAGTGCGTACACTCGCCCTGAGTCGCGACGGTCGGTCCATGGTCAGTGGTGGCGTTGACGCGACGGTTCGCCGGTGGGAGTCGGACACCGGGGTCGCGCTGTGGGCCGCCTCGGGCCACCAGCAGGATGTCTTCGCGGTACGCTTCAGTCCGGACGGTACCCTCGTGGCCTCCGGAGAGCGCGGCCAGGTGGCGGATGGGACGTCAGTCATCATCCTCTGGGATGCCGAGAACGGCAGCGAGCTTCTGCGGTTGGCGCGCCACGCCGACATGGTGTTCGCGCTCGATTTCTCCCCGGACGGGCGCTATCTCGTCTCCGGCAGTCGGGACCAGCAGCTACAGGTGCATGACTTGCAGTACTTCGAGCGCCACATCACGGGTAATGCGGCCGTGCTTTCCGTCTGGAACGCCGCGGCCGGCGAGGAGTAAGCGCCGCGCCGCCGTGCGGATTCACACGGCGGGCTCACGACTGCGCAGGGCAAGCAGCACCAGCGCGACCAGTTGGGGTAGATCGAACTGCGCCGCGTTGAGGACGAGATCGTACTGGAGCGGATCGTTCGCACGCGCTCCGAACTGTCGGCGCAGGAAGCCGGAACGCTCTTGCTGGATGCGTTCGACCTCGGTGCGGGCCTCGTCCATGGTGAGGTTGAAGCGGGCGGCCAGATTCTCGGCACAGTAGGTGAGCGGCGCGATCAGGTGGATGCGCAAGCCGCGGTGGTGCGGCAGGATCAGGTGCGCACCGCGGCCGACGAAGATCGCCGGGCCCTTGCGCGCGAGCGCGAGAATGGTCTCGTGGAGGCGGTGCGCGTAGTGAGCGGTGCTGGCGCCTTCGGCCACGAGCCAGCGCAGCGTGTCCTCGACCCAGCCGACATCGCGCTCGTCGAGGTGCTCGAACAACTGGGCGCGGATCGCATCGTCGCCGGACATGGCCTGTAGAATCTCGCGGTCAAAGACCGGCCAGCCGAGTTCAGCGCTGAGGGCGTTGGCGAGCCGTCGCCCGTCGGCGCCGACCATGCGCGAAATGGTGATGAAGGCGTGGAGTTCAACCTTGTGCGCAGGTTCGGGTGCGGGCGGCAGGGCACGCGCCAATTCCCAGTTCCGAAGTTGTCGTTCAATCAGGCGAGCCACATCCATGTCGGGTGGAGTTCCTGGCGGCGGCATGCGGCACCTCCAGTAGCAGCCCCCGGTTTCGGACGGCTGGCTGAGGCGCCAGCTCTCTCGATATTATAGTCTCGTAGTCTCAATCAAGCGGCGGGTCTGAGGGTGCACGCGGGTACCGGGGGACCAGGCGGCCGCCCGCGGGACGGACTGGGGCGGGTGGAAACAGCACCGCCGGGGGCGGCCGGCACGTTGCGCTCCGGCACCGTGCCATCCGGCGGGACTACACCCAGTGTACCATCGTTGGGCGGCGTTGCGGGACGAATGGGGCCGCCACCACCGGCGTCATCGTCGGGTTCTCATGCTTGAGGCCATAGATGGTTGCGAAGCGGCGGAAAGCGTCCGTGTTCCGCTGATACCCGCCGAATAACTCCGCACCGGGCCTGCTCCGAGCAGGTTTCGGCGGCTGACCTTGTTGCGGTGCATTTTGTGTTTCTCCTTCCTACGAGACGCGCGACCGCGCCAGGTGTTTCAAAATCCGGCGGCACCCTAACCGGGGCGATTGAGCATCGGGCTAAGGAACAGGCAAATGTCGGCCAGGCCAGGTGGGGGAAGGGGTCAGCCGTGGCACCCCATTCGCGAAATGGATCGGTGGCGGTAGACTGCCCGCCTTGCGCTGCGTCGGGCGCGGCGCCCTATCGTGAATGAGGATCTGCTCATGTCTTTGATTCCCCGCCTGTCTGCCGTCGTCCTCCTGCTGCTGGCCGTCGGACTGTCGGTCCCCACAGCCCGGGCGGACGTTCAGCCGCACGCCCGCATGCTTCAGTCCCCCGACGTCAGCGCCACACACATCGTCTTTCGCTACGCCAACGACCTGTGGATCGTGCCACGTTCCGGCGGCGTCGCGTCACCCTTGGCCAATCCGGCAGGTGTCGAGTGGTTCCCGCGCTTCAGTCCCGACGGCCAGTCCATCGCGTACATGGCCAACTACGACGGGAACACCGACCTTTACGTCATTCCCATCACTGGTGGTGTGCCCCAGCGGGTCACCCATCACCCGGTGACCGAGATGCTGAGCGACTGGACACCGGATGGGCGTCTCATCTTCCACGCACAGCGCGTGCAGGACAGTCTTTACTTCGAGATGTTCACCGTAGCTGCAACCGGTGGCCTGCCGGAGAAGCTCCCGGTGCCCTACGGCGGCAACGGCACTATCAGCGCCGACGGCGTCTGGCTGGCGTATACGCCGAGCGTGGCGGACCAACGCACCTGGAAGCGTTACAAGGGTGGCATGCATGCCGACGTGTGGGTCTTCAACCTGCAGGACCACTCCGCGCGCCGGCTGACCGACTGGAGCGGCACGGATTCGTTGCCGATGTGGCATGACGGCAAACTGTACTTCGTATCCGATGCTGGATCTGATCACCGGCTCAACCTGTGGGAGTATGACCTGGCGACGGACCAGCAACGCCAACTCACGCATTACAAGGACTTCGACGTGCGCTGGCCGGCGATGGGACCCGGAGCAACCGGTGAGGGCGAAATCGTATTTCAGCTCGGGTCGGAGCTCTACCTTTTCGACTTGGCGACAGAGCAGCCCACCGCAGTCCAGGTGACCATACCGGGGGATCGTCCGACCTTGCGGCCCCAACGTGCCAATGCCCGTGAGAACATCGACAGTTGGGGGCTGTCGGCGACCGGGAAGCGGGTTGTGCTGGCCGCGCGCGGGGACATCTGGAGCGTGCCGGCAAAGGAGGGGGTGCCGCATAACTTCACCCGCACGAGCGGTGCGGCGGAGCGCGATCCGGCCTGGAGTCCGGACGGTCGGTGGATCGCGTATTTCTCCGACGAGACCGGTGAGTACCAGCTCTACGTGACTTCATCCGATGGTAAGGGCGCGGCCCGGAAGCTCACGGACCTCGGCGCGGGCTTCCGGCTCATGCGGGGCTGGTCGCCGGACTCGAAGCACATTGCCTTTGCGGACAATTTTGGCACGTTATACCTGTGCGCGGTGGAGAGCGGGGAACTGACGCAGCTCGAGCGCGAACCGTCCGGCAACGCCCCGGGCCTGAGCTGGTCGCATGATTCCCGCTGGATCGCGTATGCCCGCACGGGTGCGAATCGGCAGCGGGCGCTTTGGCTGTACGAGGTTGAGACCGGTGTGAAGCACCAGGTCACGCGCGGCATGACGGACGAGAACGCCCCGACGTTCGACCGCAAGGGTGACTGGCTCTTTTACACCAGCAGTCTCAACGTCGAGGCGCCGATCTACAGTGCCATGGATGAATCGTTCGTGTATGCGAGCACCGGGGCGCTGCTCGCGGTGCCACTGCGGGCCGACGTGAAACATCCGTGGTTGCCGAAGAACGACATGGAGGAGTGGAAAGACGACAAGAAGAAGGAAGACGAGGGGCAGCATGATGAGATGAACGAGTCCCCGGCGGACGACGATGAAGCTGCGGAGTCCGCACCGGGAAACGACGCCGACCCGGACGATGAGACTGGCGCTGACTCCGCTCCGGCCACTGCGCCGGCCACCCAGCCCGACGATGCCAAGAAGAAGGATGGCGAGAAACAGCCGCGCGAGAAAGTGGAAATCCTGCTGGAGGGCTTCGAGGCGCGGGCCATCGTGCTGCCCGTGGGACGCGGCACCTACTACGGCCTGGCGGTCAACGATGAGAATCACCTGCTTTACCTGCGCCGCGGCCCGCCCGGGGCGCGCGATGGCACCGAACTCAAGATCTTCAACCTCGGCGATGAGAAGAAGGAGGAGAAGACGGTGCTGGCAGACGTCGGCGGATACGACCTGTCAGCCGACGGCAAGAAGGTGCTCGTGCGCAAAGGCAACAAGTTTCACATCGTCGAAGCCCGCGCCGGGCAGAAGACGGACGAAGCCGTCCCGGCGGACGAGCTGCACGTGCTGATCGATCCGCGCGCGGAGTGGCGCCAGCTCGTGCGGGATACCTGGCGGATTTTCCGCGACTACTTCTACGTCGAAAACCTGCACGCTGTCGACTGGTACGGCCAGTACGAGCAGTACGCCGCCCTGCTGGACGACTGCATTTCGCGTGACGATGTGGCCTACATCATTCGGGAAATGATCAGTGAACTCAACGTGGGGCACGCGTACTACCACGTCGGTATGCACGAAGCGGCGCCCGTGTCGCTTTCGGTGGGTCTCCTGGGGGCGGACTTCGCCCTGGAGAATGGGGCCTATCGCATCGCGCGGATTCTCGGCGGGGCGCCCTGGGATGCCGATGCGCGCAGCCCGTTGGCGCTGCCTGGAGTCGATGTGAAGGTCGGTGAGTATCTGCTGGCGGTCAACGGCGTACCGCTGGATCCCACGCGCGATCCATGGGCCGCGTTCCAGGGCCTCGCCGGGAAGACCGTGCAACTCACCATGAGCGCCACGCCGACGATGGACGACGAGGCCCGCACGGTGCTCGTGCAGCCGCTCGACTCCGACGCGGGGCTGCGCTATCGCACGTGGGTCGAAACGAAGCGCCTTTACGTTGAGGAGCGAACCGGGGGACAGGTGGGCTACATTCATGTACCGAACACCGGCATCCAGGGACAGAATGAGCTCTTCCGGCAGTTCCAGGGTCAGATGCACACGGCCGCGCTCATCATCGACGAACGCTGGAACGGCGGCGGTCAGATTCCGACGCGTTTCATCGAACTGCTCAACCGTCCCCAGTTGAACGCCTGGGCGGTACGCGCGGACATGGATTGGCCGACGCCGGGTTTCGCCCATTTCGGTCCCAAATGCATGTTGATCAACGGTTGGGCCGGGTCCGGCGGCGACATGTTCCCGGCCCTCTTCCGGCAGGTGGGCCTCGGTAAGCTCATCGGGGCACGCACATGGGGGGGCCTCGTCGGCATCAGTGGTAACCCGCGACTGATCGATGGTACGGGGATCAGTGTGCCGACTTTCGGCTACTACAAGCTAGACGGAACCTGGGGTATTGAAGGTCACGGCGTCGATCCCGATCTGGAGGTCATCGACGACCCCAGCAAGATGGTGGCCGGCGGCGACCCGCAACTCGACGCCGCGATCGCCCACCTGCTCGACGAAGTCAAGCGTAATCCTTACGTACCACCGACCCGCCCGGCCGATCCGGATCGCCGTGGAATGGGCATTCGGCCGGAGGATCGCTAGGCCGAGGAGTCGGCTGTCTGCGAAGTGCACGCTGGCGGGCGCCCGCGGACGATGCGCGGGCCCCACCATTACCGGCCGTGGTGTACTGGCGTGCCGGGCCGGTTTTCCGTTGTTTTCATTGTTTCCCGACCCCGACGGCATGGTACTATGGCTTCAGTGAGGCCGAAGCGACCGTCCACTTCTTTCATTGGCGGTCTGCGTGGTAAGGGAGCTTCCGCATGCTCTGTCGAAAGATGGTGCGACGCCGGCCTGCCCATGCCTTCACGCTCATTGAGCTGCTGGTGGTCGTCGCGATCATTGCGTTGCTGATGTCGATCCTCCTACCCGCACTCGGCCAGGCGCGTGAGCAGGGAAGACAAGCGGTATGCAGCAGCAACCTGCGACAGGTGGCCATGGGGTTCAACTCGTATGCCGCGGACTGGCAGGGTTTCCTCCCCGGCGGTGCGTTCGACCGCCACCGGGAATGGCTCGGGACGGCCAACTACTCGCTGAACACCACCAACTACAATCTTGCCTACGCCAATGCAGAAGCGGCACCGCAATCCGGTACGATCTACTCCTACGTCGGCGAGCAGGACAAGGTCTATTTCTGTCCGAACCACAAGGCCCTGCCGGAGGACCGTTCGACCGGCCTGAAGCGCTACAGTTACACCGCACCGCTCGTGATGGCCGGCGCCCCCATACACCTCCCGCGGCGCTGCCTGCTGCTGACGCATCCCGGCCGGACCGGGCCGCCCCTGAACCGCTGGGAGTACGCGACCCGCTCGGTCTTGCCGCCACTCGTGGTGGAGGAGGATACCCGTTACTTCCTCGAATATGTGCGCGACAGCGGCTGGTCCAATTGGGACAGCATCTCGACGCGGCACCGCGGCCGGGGATTCATGGCGTTCCTCGATGGTCACGTTGAGCGGATGAACGTGTCGAATGGTCGACAGCCGAACGTAGAGGACGATTTTTACCGCTTCAAAGCGTTGAACGGGTGGTTGGCAGTGGGCCACAAGCATGTGAACCTGGGGAATTACCAGGATCCGACACTTTCGGCCAATGACCCGGTTCTGGGTTTCAAACCGGTTCGGATGGGGTACTTGCGCAAGTATTACGACGCGCGCATCGCACCGAACTGAGCCACCGCGCCGCTCTCCCGTCGTCCATCCTCCGACGCCGTTGCCGCCGGGGTGGCTAGGTGGGTTCACCGAAGTCAAAGGTCATGCGATAACCCGTCCGCCAGAGCGGATATTCGACCTGGCAGCGATAGCCGACATAGTCGGCTGGGTTCAGGTGGCGCGATTGGAATAGGAAGTGCAGTAGTTCGCGCTGTCGCGCATAGGCCGGTGAATCGGTTTGCTTTAATCCACCGCCGAGCACCTCCAGGCGGGGTCCGGTCGCGAACCGGGTCTGCCAACGTTCGCCTACGGTTGCAGCAAAATCCGGGCGCCACAGGTGAACATCGACTCCGGGGATGCACCGACGCGCCACGTCGCGGTGGAGGAAGACGTCAAGCAACAGCCAGCGCACCGGGAAATTGACCAGCGCCCAGACTTCCTCCATGAAAGGTGGCGCGGTCAGGGGATGTGCCATGCGCCCGCGCAGGCCGAAAACAAGATCGCAGGCGCCGTGTGAGCCCGTGGAGGGGTCCACGGTCTGGACGAGAAACTCATTCGGCTGTCGTGCTCGGACAATAGGCGGTGGGTCAGACGAGAACAGGCGCAGCAGTTCTGCCGGCACACTGTCGGTGGCAGGTCCGGGGGCAAGGGGGTGGAAGCGCCCGAGTTCCGCAACGTCGTCGGCCGCTTCCAGGCCGGCCGTTGGGGTTGCGAAAACATGGAAGGTAAGTGGGACTGCGTCTTCGCGCGCCACGTGCTGAATCAGTCCGTGGGCACGCGTCTGCTCCAGTCGATCCGGACGCGCGGACGGCTCGAAGATATGTACCGCGAGCCAGGTCTGGGACTGCCGCCCGGTGAGGGCCGCTGCGGCAGTAAACAACTGCCGGGCGTGGGTCTCGTGTTGCTCCGCGGGGGGGGGCTCGTGGGCATCGGCCGCGCTGATCCGCGCCAGAAGTTTCGCGCGGCTACCCGCCAGGCGCCGCAGCACGTCGGCGTAATCATCGACGGCAGCGTTTAACAGGCGGGCGGCCTCCTGGATTTCGTTCGCTTGTGCCCAGCGCAGGCGGGCGGCCTCCACCAGGCCACGCAGGCCGGCGACCCCCGGAAGCTGGCCCACGAGTTCAACCCCGGGGTAGGGCTGGTTGACCGCGGACACGGCGCGCTGGCAGGTCGTGCGCTCGACCTCGAGTGATCGTGCGAGTCCGCTGGCGGACTGGGCATCGACTGGTAGAGTCGCCAGCAGCCCGCGCAGGTCGCGGTGCAGGGCGCGCAAGGCCTGCTCCAGTGCGGCGAATTGGGTATCGTCAAGCGGGCGTTCGACGGGAAACGTGGCGGGGACGCCGGCCGGAGTGTACCCGGCGCCGCGGAGACTGGAAGCGGCACGTGGAAAAGAAGCGCTTGACATGATCTCAGCATATGCTCAGAATGTGCTCAGCACAAGTGGTCATCGCTTGAGTGCGGTAGAATTCGTTCGAGCGCCGGCATCGGGCCGCCGCGCGGAACACCGTCTGGAATGGAGTCTTTCAGCGAAGGAGAGGCAGATGCGTCGATTTCAAATTCTGGCAGCCGTGGTTCTGGGGTTGGTGGTTGGGGTGGCGCCGGCCAGTGTGACGACTTTTGAAGATGGGCACGAGGGTTGGGGTTTGTTCTTCGGGAATGACGGTGTGCTCGGTGACTTCATCGAGCCGAGTGGCGGTAATCCAGGCGCGCACCTGCGCTGGGCGATGGTCGACACCTTCGGGGCCACACTGCGAAACGACAGCAACCCTGCGACGATCGGTGACTACTCGCGGTTCGGCCAGCCGGTGCGTCTCGCGGCCGATGTGAAGGTCGATTCGATCACGTTTTTCGGGACGGAAGTGCCACGCAACCTGATTGTCGAACTCGTGCACTACAACCCGCCGGGCAGCAACTACCCGTGGGTGAGCGTGTGGTATAACCTCGGTGAGATTTCGGCGGCGAACACTTCCGAGTGGACGAATTTCGAGATTGTCATCACCGATCCGACTGCGACCACGCTGCCGGCGGGCTGGGGTGGCACCGGTGACGAGGATCCGAACACTTTCGAACCGATCTTGCCGCCGGGGCGCACGTTCGCCAGCGTGCTGGCGAATGTGGACGAAATCCGTTTCACGACTTTCGAGCCGGGCTGGTTCTACGGCTTCACGAACTTCGAGTTGCGGTTCGACAATGTGACCGTACAGGCCATTCCGGAGCCGACGACGCTCGCATTGCTGGGACTCGCGGGGCTGCTGGGCTTGCGGCGCCGCTAAGTGGAAGGGCGGTCTGGGGTGCGCCGGGGGGCGCGCTCCAGGCCCGCAATCAGGAGGGCGGGGGGGCCATGGGACTCGACACGGTTCAGACGGGGCGATACCGTGCCGTGAACAAGCCCCTACGTGTGCCCGTACCAGGAACACGCCATGTCCCCACGCGGTTCCAAGCCCACCAGCGAACGTAATCCTGCCCCACAGAAGCGCGCCGCGCACTGTAGCTTCTATACCCTGAGTGTCGTGGCGATTGTGTGCGCGGGTTTCCTCACTGCCCCGGTCATGGGGGCGTATTGGCTGCGGGCCAGCCAGATCGGGTACCTGCCCGACGATCCCAAGATCGCGCTGTTATCGAGCGACGAGCCCCTTACCGGCGTATTCCACGTCGGCGAGTATTCTGCGGACATCGGCCCGGATTGCGGCGCGTGGGGTCCCTTCGCCCACAATTATCGCCTCGATTTTACCGCCCTCCGCACACCAGGACGGTACACCGTGCGGTTCAACCAGGCGGAGTCGCTACCGTTTTCCATCGGTACCGATGCGTACCGAGACGTGCCCGACAAGCTGCTCGAATTTATGCGGCTGCAGCGCTGCGGCGACAATCCGGTCACCGGCGAGCAGTGCCACCAGCGGGATGCGATCGATGCGGAGAGCGAACGTACGCTCGATCTCACGGGCGGTTGGCACGATGCCGGTGACCGCATCAAGCACATGATCACGACTTCGTACTGCGTGGCGGCACTGCAACTCGCTGGGGCGGTCGACGAAGCTGGGCATGGTGCCGCCCTGCTGATCAAGATTCACCCCGACGCCGACACCGTGTACGTGCAAATTGCGGATGATCGGGACCACGCTCCGCCCGATCGCCTCTGGCACGATGATGAAAGCGACTACGGCTGGGGACCGGGCGGGCCGCGGACGGCATGGCCGGCGCTGGGCCGCCCGCAGGGACCGAAATACCAGAACGAATCCACCGGCGTCTCCAATCTTGCAGGCCGCAGTGCGGCGGCGCTGGCGTTGCTGGGTCAGATCGAGCCGGCGGAGTCGCTCTATCGGCTGGCGCGGGCGCGCCTGGGAACGGCGATGTCGGTGCCGGTCAAGGCACCGTACTACTACGGCGAACGCTCGTTCTACGACGATCTCCAGTGGGCCGCGACGGAACTTTACATCGCCACGCGTAAGCCGGAGTACCTGCGACAGGCGCTCGAGTATGCCGACCGCGCCGGCGACAGCGAGTGGATCGGCTGGCGAGAAGGTACGCGGCCGGTCGTTTCGACGACACCCGCTGCGCGACCGGCAGTACCAGCGACCACCCAGCCGGCAACTACGACGCAAGCGGGAACGACGACACGACCGGCGGGACCGGCCCGCCACGGTCACTACGAGTGCTTTCCCTATGTGAACCTCGCGCATTGGCGCCTGTATCCGCATGTCGATGCGGCGGACCAAGCGCGGCTGGCGGGCTACTATCGTGCGGCGCTGGAGCGTGTCCGCGTGCTTGCCGAGGAGAACCCCTATCGGCTCGGCACCCCGCTGGTGTGGTGTTCGACGAACAACGTCATCGCCGTGGCGACCCAGGCGGTTCTGTACGAACGCATGACCGGCGATCGGCAGTTCCGCCCGCTCGCGGCGGAGTGCCGGGACTGGATTTTCGGCCGCAATCCTTGGGGCGTGTCGATGGTGATCGGCGTACCGGCAGAAGGCGATGCCTCGAGCCGGCCGCACCACCTGTTCTGGAAGCTGAAGCGGCACCTGCCGGTGGGCGGGCTGGTGGATGGGCCGGTGTACAAGGATATCAATGACAGTCTGAAGTTTGCACCCTTCGGCGAAGACCGGCTGGCCCGGTTCCAGTCCGAGGCGGGGGTGTTCCACGACGTGTTCGAGGACTTCTCGACCAACGAGCCGATCATCGACGGCACGGTGGCGTTGCTGCTGCTGATAGCCAATTGGGAGCTGCCGGCGGCGGAGTAAGGGGGGGCCTGCGACGGGGGGCGCGGAGCACTGGCCGTGGGCGGGGGATGTGCTACCATGCGCCTGTTCGGATCGGGCCCCGCATTTCTGTCTCAGCCAGGAGAATCTCCATGTCCACCCGGCAGGCGCCCCGCGCCAACGTCAAGATCGGTCCCACCCGCCTGCTGATCAACGGTGAATGGGTCAACGCCGTTAGCGGCAAGACTTTTACTACCCTCAACCCCGCGACCGAGGAGGTGATCGCCCAGGTTGCCGAAGCCGACGCCCCTGATGTGGAGCTCGCCGTGCAGGCCGCCCGCCGCGCGTTCGAATCCGGCCCCTGGCCGCGGATGAACGCCAGTGAGCGCGGCCGGCTGATGTACAAGCTCGCCGACCTGCTCGAGCAACACAGCGAGGAACTGGCCCAGCTCGAATCGCTCGACAATGGCAAGCCGCTGGCCGACGCCCGCGCCGCCGACCTGCCGCTGACCGTGGCGTGCATCCGCTACTACGCCGGCTGGTGTGACAAGATCCAGGGCAAGACCATCCCCGTCGACGGCCCGTACTTCTGCTACACGCGGCACGAGCCCGTCGGCGTCTGTGGCCAGATCATCCCGTGGAACTTCCCGTTGCTGATGCAGGCCTGGAAACTCGGCCCGGCGCTCGCAGCCGGTTGCACCGTCGTGATGAAGCTGGCCGAGCAGACGCCGCTCAGTGGCCTGCGCGTGGGCGCGCTGATCCAGGAGGCCGGCTTCCCGCCGGGAGTCGTCAACCTGTTGGCGGGCTACGGGCCGACGGCCGGGCAGGCCCTGGCGCGGCACATGGATGTCGACAAGGTCGCCTTCACCGGCTCCACCGAGGTCGGTCACCTGGTCATGAAGTACGCCGCCGAAAGCAACCTGAAGCGCGTCACGCTCGAACTCGGCGGCAAGAGCCCCAACATCGTCTTTGCCGATGCCGATCTCGATGCCGCGATCGATGGCGCCCACTTCGGTCTGTTTTTCAACCAGGGGCAGTGTTGTACGGCCGGCTCGCGATTGTTCGTCCAGGAGCCGGTGTATGAAGCCTTCGTCGAAAAGATGGTCGCGAAAGTGCGCGGTCGCAAGGTCGGTGACCCGTTCGATGAGGGCACTCAGCAAGGTCCGCAGGTCGACCGTGATCAATTCGAGAAGGTGCTCGGCTACATCGCGTCCGGTCAGGCCGACGGTGCGAAGCTGCTCTGCGGCGGCGAGCGCGTCGGCCAACGCGGCTACTTCGTCGCGCCGACGGTCTTCGCCGAGGTGCAGGATGACATGCAGATCGCCCGCGAGGAGATTTTTGGCCCGGTGATGAGCATCATCCGCTTCCGCGATCTCGACGAGGTCGTGCAGCGCGCCAACCGCACCCCGTACGGGCTGGCGGCGGCGGTATGGACGCGCGACATCGGCAAGGCCCACGCGATCGCTGCCCGGGCCCGGGCCGGCACGGTGTGGGTGAACTGCTACGACGTCTTCGACGCGGCCGCCCCGTTTGGCGGCTTCAAGCAGTCCGGCATCGGCCGCGAGAAGGGCGAGTACGGACTGAGCAGCTACACGGAGGTCAAGACGGTGTACGTGAAGCTGTAAGGCGCGCGGCCCAGGCCGGGTGGCGCAGGCAACCGGCCTTGCTGCAAGAACATTGCACGCTGAGTACGTCACAACGGAACAGAGTGACAAGGGGCGGTGGGGTTGCGCGGGTGCGAACCGTCCCCCTCGCAGGGGGCTAGGCGGGGTCGGGCGGCCCCTGACCCGTCCCCCTGAAGGGGGGACAGAAGGGACCCGCGCGCCTTCAGAGCAGAGCTGATCTGAACCGTCCCCCCTAAAGGGGGGGACTACAGGGGGGTTGGGCGCAACGTGCATGCCTCGACGCGCGCGGGGCTTCTTCTGCTGCAAAGAATTCCGGCATGAGTTCACCCGTCTGCAACACGCGCCGCCGGTAGCGACGTGGTCAGTCCGGTTTACAGACAGGTTCGCTATGCCGAGGAGATTGTCCGTTGCGGGTTGTTCCGCGGAGTCGGAGCGTCATTGGTGTAATGGCGTATAACCCGCCCCCCGCCCCTCCCTGAAAGGGAGGGGGGTTATGCCGGCGCGGGTTCGACGCCAAGCCGGACGGATGCGCGCCCCCCCGTGCAAGCTACCCGGCCTCTATCACGGCCTCCGCCGGACTGCCGGCGTTGCGGCCATGCACATACCAGCGCGTGAGCTGGTCCACAATCTGCGCCTGTAGCCGCGGGTCGCTCGTGCGGCTTTCGGCGAGTTCGTCGAAGCGCTTCCGGGCCGTGTGTAGGCGAGTATCGACCGCTCGCATCGTCACCAGACACGGCGCATCGTCTGCCGGAACGTTGACACAGCCGGATATGCCGACGTTCGCCAAGCGGACGATGAGCTGTGCCTGTCCGCTCGACGTGCAGTCCATCTGCGCGCCCGCCGTTCCGTCGCGCCCTTTCCCGCCGATCCGCCGGCCAAAATAAACCGTGTTAGGGTCGAACATGGGCGAAGGCGACATTTCCGCCGGGCGCTCTTCGGGGATGTTCACCGCCATATCACAGCCGGGTTGCTTACTGACCCATTCGGCCAGCGGTGTCAGGTCGGGAAGCTCGGCCGCGTCCCACGCGTCGGCGGCCAGTTCCAGTACACTGAACCGCCGATTCGCCGTGCGGGCACGCTGTTCCTGTTTATCGATTTCGACCACGCGGATATGGCGGAAGTGCAGCGCCGTCGCTTCGTGCAAGCGTTGTACAAGCTGCGCCCGCTCGGCCGCGTCGCCGACGCCGAGCAGTTCGAAGACGGCATCGTCCAGGTCACGCCGGTCGTCCTGCCGCAATTCGTCGGACAGCACGAGCGGCCCCGCGGCGATGCGGCGGGCGCGCTCGGGTGAGTGTCGCTCCATAAGCTGTTCTTCGATGAGCCGGCCGACGGTCCGCCGCCTCATCGACTTAAGGGCGCCCGTAAGCCGCTTTGCTAGGTCGGCGTCAACGCCGCGCGGGTCGGGCACTTCCAGTAGGTTCACGTCCACCACTTCGGTTTTCAGGTTTCCTTCTGTGCCTGCCCAGCGCCCGTAGAACGTCTTGAACAACCCAACCATCGTCGAATTCAGAACGGCCCAGAGCGTTTCCTGTTCGCGCTTGCTTAGGTCTTCGGAATACAGGTCGAACAGGTTGTGATTGCAGACAAGGTGATCAGGATTGCCCGCGATGATATGCCGGTACTGCTGCGCCATCGGCCAGAACGCGAAGCCCGGCTTCACCAGCTTCGTCAGGTCGTACCACGGGTCGCGTGCCGCGCACGTTGAACGCTGCGGGACTGGTACGGCCTTCGATTTCTTCGATGCGAACGTGGCCTGTTCGCCGTACTTCAGGTACTTGTGAACCCACGTTCCGCGCAAGTCCTTCATCGGTTGGCCGACCAACAGGATTACGCGATCCAGGTCCTTCGCCCGCACCGTTGGACGATCAACCAGCATCGGTGAATGTAGTTCGGGAGCCAGGTATTTGGCTTCGATCGCGTGAATACTGCCATCGCCCGCCTGAATCACGCGCAGCTTGCCCGCTTCCGCGTCCTTCCGTGGCGCGCCGCCCGCCCGGCGCTTGAACGCCGCGTCCGTGACGCATTCGCGCAGCAGTTCGTCCGTCACGTCGCGCGGCATGAAGAACGCGTCGCAACCGCTCTTGACTCCGAACCGCACGTTGGCGATTTCGCCGAGGGCGACGAAGCGCCGGCCGAAGCGGCGCAGCACTTCGAAGTAGAAATCCGGGGCGCGGACGTAGCGGCCCCACTTGCCGGCCACGTACTCGCCCGCTGCGAAATCGAAGTGCGTCTTCGGCTCGCCGTTGCCTTCGGCGTCCGGGCCTTCGCCGTCTTCGTCGTCGTCTTCCGCTTCGGCATCATCGGGCGATACGTCGCGCAGAATCGAGCCGGCCCGCACGCCGTCGGCCCACAAGTCGCGTTGCGGCTTGACGATGATCCGTAGCGCATCATCTTCCTCATCGGCTGCCGCGGCCAAGATGCGGTCGCGCAGCCGTTCGACCGCCTGTTGCCGCTCGGCTTCGTCGCTGCCGGTCGGTACGCCGATGATTTCGCGTAGCGGCTTGTCGAAGCGCACGAAGCGAACCAGGTTCGCCATACGCTCGGCTTCATCATCGCAGCGTTGCAGGATGGTCGCGACGGTTTTTACGCGGGCGTCGGTGAACCACGGTTCCGCGTTGCTTTCCATAACTGCCAGAAGCTTGAAGTGCCGCAGAATCCAGCCCTGCAGCGCGAAGCCGTATTCCACGTCCAGCCAAGATGAGCTTGTCAGAAAGCCGAAGTAGCCGTCTGGCTTTAAAAGCTTTGTCGCGACTGGCCAGAAGTAGCAATGCAGATCGGCCCGGCCGGATAGCTTCACGTCGGCCCAAGCGCCCGTCACGAGCGCGGCGTAGCGGGGCTTACTCGTCTTGTCGATCTTCTCTTGCCGGACGTACGGTGGATTGCCGACCACGGCATCCAGCTTCGGCAGATCGACGGCGAGCGTGCCGCCCTTCATGTCTGGCAATGTACAGAACGGTCGCGGCTTCTCGCCGCCATTGCCGTTCATGGGAATGTACGTGTCGAAGAAATCCTGTCGAACGATGCGCGGATAGTTCGCCTCATCGTTGATTTCACGAGCTGCCAGGTTCAGCGTCGCTAGATGCGCCGGGTACAGAGCGATATCGCAGCCGAATAGGTCGGCGAGCTGGTCAAGATGCTGGCGGGTCGGGTCCAGGTGCCGCTTGCGGTAGTAGGCGCGGACCAGGAAGCTTCCCGAGCCGCACGCGGGGTCAAGCACGCTGTCGCCGCCGTCGCGGATGCAGAACGCGTTGATCAGGTCCACCACGTCGTCGCCAGTGAAATGCTGGCCGTAGCGGTGCCGTTCTTCCGGTCCGATGAGCTTCTGGAAGATGCGGCCCACGATGTCGGACGGCACGTCGCGGAAGTCCACGGATTCGATACCGCGCAGCAGCCCGCGCCACGCGTCCAAGGCGCTCGGGGCTTCGAAGACGATTGCCGATGCCCAGTCTTGCGCGTTCGGGAACAGCAGCGGCTCATAGTCGCCGCTACGCTCTACCGCCTTCTGGAAGTAGCGGTCGAATGCCTTCGCCGCGTCATCGGGCGTCTTGACGCTGCGCTTCAGTTCCAGCCGGGCAAGGTCGGTGAAGCGGGCGCGCAACGCCTTGTAGAAGATGAGCCGGTTCGCCCACACGTAGGCGAGCGTCTTCGCCATGTTACCCATGGCCGTCCGCCATTGGTCGGCGTCATTGCGGACGAAACCCCAGTCTTGATCGGCAAGCCACTGTTGCACCTTGGCATCGAACGTCTTGTTCCGGTCGGTGCGGTCGATCAGGTATGCCGTCGCAAGCTGAACCGGCCAGTCCAGGTGACTTTCAAGCGAACGGATGAAGATATCGTCCGCCGGCATCGTCCAATCGCGCCGCCGGCCGGTGTAAATGTCGGCCAGGTCGCGCAGCAGGTCGGGCAGGAAGCGCGTCCGGATGAATTCCAGGTTTTCGGGGCGGGCCACGTCTTCGGGGCCGGCCAGCGTCAGCCCGAGTTTCCATTCGCGGACGCGCCGTTCCAGGATCGGTTTATCCCATTGCGAGCGGTCCCAAAGGACGAAGACGTTAACGTTCCAGGTGAAGAAAAAGCGGACGGCCGCGTTGTCGGCCTTCTGCGCGGCGTCCTGATAGACGCCATCGTCGTAAGGCGAGCGGCCTTCGGCCGTGCCGGGCAGCTTCACTTCGCCGCACAGCGCCAGCTTGCCGTCGGGTTCGAAGAACCGCAGGTCTTTCCGCTTCCGCTTCGCGGCGCCCGTGCCGAAACCTTCGAGCCGGGCTTCGGCGAAGGGGAAGGTCGGGTCCTGCGCGTGCATCGCGGCTACCGCCGTCGCGACTTGGCCGCAGAAATCGACTTCGTGGATGGACTGTTCGACCGCGCCGCTCATGTCACCCTTCGCCGGTACTGGACAAGCGTTGTCTGCGGCAACGATTATCCGGGGCGGTGAGCGCGTGTAAAGCGGTCGTAGTGCCTGGAATCGTGCCAGAATGCGAAACCGTAGATTCCGGGCCGGTACAAACCAGCCGCGCCCTCACACACAAACGGTGTCCACAGGGCCGGTCGTACGGTGGGTTTCGCAGGTTTTGCGAGTCAGGGGCACAAAATCCCTTCGCTAAGGCGGAGCGTCAACGGTGTAGTGGCGTACAACCCGCCACCTGCCCTTCCCTGAATGGGAGGGGGATTATGCCGGTGCGGGCTCACCGCCAAGCCGGACGGATGCCTGGCCCACCCGTGACCGGTGGAGCGTTGGGTCCCGACCGGCGGGACGCCGATACTTTCCGGAACCTTGTATCAAAGCCAAGCCACCCAAGTGGGCGGGTTACCCCAATTCCGCGCGCGGCGGCTTGCAGCAAGTACCGGTCAGGCGGATTGTTCGACCCGCGTGGCGATCGCGTTCAACAGCTCCTGCCAGTTCGTGAGGACCGGCGGAAATTCGAACTGCACGAGGTCGGCCAGCGCCACGGCGTCGCCGTTCTCCAGCGCGCTGCGCAGCTCGTTGAGTTGTGTGACGAGGCCCTGAAGCGCGGCTTGCACCGCCTGGCCGCCGACAGTCCAGTGCGCGAGATCCTCGTTCAGCAGTGCGCTGCAATGGGTGAAGACGCGCTGGGTCATCTGCCAGAGCTGCACAAAGGTGCTCATGCCCGGCATGGCGTCCCCGAGTCCGCCCGTGCTGAGCTGTGTCGCGAGCGTGGGCAGCTCGGCCGCGTGCGTGGCGAACTCCTCGGCCAGGCCGCGAAAGGCCTGGGCCACAAGTTCGGCTGCGTCGCAGGTTTCGAGATCGATCTGGTCGGTGGTGGTGATGGGCTCGGCGAGTCGTGTGCCGAGTTCTTCATCGCCGAGGGTTTGGCCGTTCCAGCGGACCGAAATGATGAGACGGCCGGCCATGTCGGGTTGCGTGCGGACGTCGTCGAGGATGGCCTGCAAGGTGGGCCCGGACGGCGGGGCGTCGGCGATGCGCTGTCCGTCGAGGGTGAGGGTCATGGCGTCGTGCTCCCGGTGGAGGGTGGCGGCCAGCGCGCAGCCGGCTGGCGCGTAATACGGGGGGTATCGGCCGCGCGGCCGGGTGAAGTTGAGGGGTTGGTGGCCGGAAGCGCGGTCCTGCGCGAAGCATGCGGTGCTTGGAGAGGGGGGTTACAGTGCGTGGCGTGCGAAGCATTGCTCGCACGAGCGGGAAGCGGGCCGTATCATGCGGGCATGAAGCGCACGCGTCCGTACTGGCTGGAAAACTGGTTCGAGCGGCACCAGCACCCGGTGTCGCGTGGGCTGCACTACGTCGGGATACCACTGACGATCGCCGCGCTGCTCGTGGCGGTGTGGCTGGTCGCGACGTGGCGCGGCGACCTGTGGTGGGTGCCGGTGGCCCTCTTGTTCGCAGGTTACTTTCTCCAATGGTGGGGGCACGTGCTGGAGGGTAACGAGCTGGGGGAGGTCGTGCTCGTGAAGAAGTGGCTCGGGAAACCGTACGTGGCGGTGTCGCCACGTTATGCGCAGCGTGGCGGCGAGGGTGGTCGCGGGGGCGACTGATGAGGCCCCGCGCCGTATGAGGCCGACCCGGAGAGCGACGCACGCGCCGAGGCCGGCCGATGCTGTCCGTGCTACCAACGCGTGGCGCGGCGCAGGCGGAAGCGCAGCAAGGCGGCGATGCC
Organism: Phycisphaerales bacterium; assembly: GCA_016716475.1. Classification (NCBI taxonomy): domain Bacteria; kingdom Pseudomonadati; phylum Planctomycetota; class Phycisphaerae; order Phycisphaerales; species Phycisphaerales bacterium. The sequence goes on along the minus strand of JADJWG010000001.1, from coordinate 98,931 downwards.
GTTCATGAAGAGCGTCAGCGCGAGGAGTACAATGCTGGCGGCTGCGGCGTTGGCCTGAAACCGCGTGTCGGGGCGGGAGACCCAACCGAAGATCTGAATCGGCAGGACGGTGAACTCGGAGCGCAGCCATTCAAATGACACGACGGGGCCGCCGGATTGGATCGGGGAGGGCGGCAGGAAGGCGATGTAAGACAGCGCGCCGATGGTAACGAGGGGTGCGGTTTCGCCGATGGCCCGCGACAGCGCGATGATCGTACCGGTCAGGATCCCGCCGAGCGAATAGGGCAATACATGGAACCAGACGGTCTGCCAGCGGGTCGCCCCGCAGGCGTAAGAAGCTTCGCGGATGGACTTGGGAATCGCGCGCACCGATTCGCGCGTGGCAACAATCACAATCGGCAGGACGAGCAGGCCGAGAGTCAGCCCAGCGGTCAGGACGCTCTGGCCAAGCTTGAACTGGTAGACGAAGAGGCCGAGGGCCATCAGCCCCCAGATAATCGACGGCACACCGGCGAGGTTCGTCGTGTTGATCTCGATCAGCGCGGTGAACCAGTTGCGACGGGCATATTCCTCGAGATACAGGCCGGCCGCGATACCCAGGGGTAAGGCCGTGCCGATCGTGACGATCATCACGTAGCAGGTGCCGACCCAGGCGGAGAGGATGCCGGCGCGGTCTGGAAAGCGCGAGGGGAACGACGTCAGGAATCCGGGTGTGAGGCGCTCCCAGCCGTCGGCGACGAGCCCGATGACGAGTGCGCTGAGGACGGCGAGAGCGCTGGTGATCAGAGCCAGCCCGATCACAAAGAACGCTGTGTCGCCGAGACGCGCGCTGCGTTTCCGCATCCCGATGGGGGACGTCATTCATACACCTCGCGAAAGCGGCGCTGGAGCCAGAATCCGAGCACATTCAGGACGAGCGTCATGAGCATGAGGGTCAGGCCGGCGGCGAAGATCGCCTGGTAGCCGATGCTGTCGTGCGGCACGTCACCCTGGCTGAGCGAAACAATGAACGCGGTGATGGTCTGGGCCTGGTCGGCCGGGTTCAGCGTGAGGGTCGGCCGCATCCCCGCCGCAATGGCGACAATCATCGTCTCGCCGATGGCGCGGGAGATGGCGAGGACATAGGCCGCTGACACGCCGGAAATCGCAGCGGGAAAAACCACGCGCCAAGAGGTCTGCAAGCGCGTGGCGGCCAGCGCGTAGGAGCCCTCGCGGACGCTGAGGGGAACGGCCCGGAGCGCATCCTCACTGAGCGAAGTGACGTAGGGCACGATCATCACGCCGATGACGAGTCCCGCGGAGAGCATGTTGAAGCCGGGCAGACCGGGGAATAACTTCTGCAGCAGCGGTGTCACGAAGAGCAGCGCGAAGTAGCCGAAGACGACGGTCGGCACCGCTGCGAGCATCTCGAGAATCGGCTTGACGCCTTCGCGCAGCCAGACCGGGGCGAACTCGCTCAGCCACACCGCGCAGATCGTGCCGACGGGCAGCGCGAGCGCGAGTGCGACGGCCGTGGTCACCAGGGTGCCGCAGACCAGCGGCAGGATGCCGAAGCGCGGATCGGCGAAGGTCGGGGCCCACTCCGTACCGGTGAGGAAACTCAGGACGGAGACGTGGCGGAAGAAGGCCGAGGCCTCAAATACCAGCACCCCCACGATCCCCACGGTAATCAGCACGGATGAAGCGGCGGCCAGGAACAACCCGAACTCGATCAAGCGTTCCATGCGCCGGGCAATCCGGGTGCGCACCCCCACGGGTGTGTGGGCCAGGCGCGGTCGGCGTTGGGGCGTGGCGAGCGGGCGCGTCGTCATGGGTGCGTGCTTCCCGGTTCGAGGGATGAAACGAGAGCCGGTGCCATCAGTCGCGTTTCGACTCCGTCGTAGCCGGGTGCGGCGTCGTGGTCAGGGGACGGTTGAACAACTCGCTGATTTCCAGCCCGGTTTCACTATGGCCGCCGAACGCCGTGCCGATCTCACGTTTTTCCACGCGGGCGTGGGCCTTGCGATAGGCCTCGGGCGGCAGTGGAACGTATTTGACTTCCCGCGCGAGGTCGGCGACATGCTTGAGAAAGAACTCGACAAAGCGGCGCACTTCGTCGCGCTCGAGCGATTTGACATTGATGTACAGGAAGACCGGACGTGACAGGGGGCTGTAGCTGCCGTTCATGACCGTCTCCTCGGACGGCAGCACGGCCTTGCCCTTGGGATTGACAATCGGTACGGCGCGCAGCTTGTCCTTATTTTCCGCATAGTACGCATAGCCGAAGAAGCCCAGTGCGTGGCGGTCATTGGCGATGCCTTGCACGAGGACGTTGTCGTCTTCGCTGGCTGTGAAATCGGTGCGACTGCTCTTGGCGGTGCCGGTGACGGCTTCCGTGAAGTAGTCGAACGTGCCGGAGTCGGAGCCGGCTCCGTACAGGTTGAGCGGGGCGTCCGGCCAGTCGGCGCGGACCTGGTTCCAGCGCATGATGCGACGCTGCGCATCGGGCTCCCAGATTTTGCGCAGATCCTCGATGGTGAGCTCCTTCACCCAGTCATTGGACGGGTGCACCATGACGGTGAGGGCATCGAAAGCGATCGGAACCTCGATGTAGTTGATCCCCGCGGCACGGCAGGCCTCCATCTCGCCGGCGAGAATCGGTCGTGAGGCGTCCGAGATGTCGGTCTCACCCCGGCCGAACTTCTTGAATCCGCCGCCCGTGCCGGAAATGCCGACCACGACACGTAACCCGCGGTTCGCGGCCTGAAACTCCTCAGCGACGGCCTCGGTGATGGGAAAAACGGTGCTTGAGCCGTCGATGCGGATGGGATTCTGGGCGACGGCGCTGCCCACGAGCGCGGTGACGAACAACGTTGCGAAGGGTCTGGCTGGGGTTCTGTACCGGTTGAGCATCCCGAATCCTCCGGCGCACATTCTGGAAGCCCCCGCAGATGCGCGGATGATAAACCGAGTACAGGCAGACCCGGTAAAGGGAGTGCGAGTTTTCTGTTAAGAATTGATGAGCGCGGCCTCGTCTCCGGGGCTGAACTCGAACGGTGCCTGTGGGAGTAGAGGTTCCTACTCCGCTCGTTCAACGAAGACGCCTATGAATTCGGCGTTGACCTGCGGCATATTCGTCGTGACCTGGAATGTGTTCGCCACCGGGTCAAACAGCAGGCAGGAATCAAGCGTGGCACCGTTGGGCGTGTAGCCGCCGCAGATCAAGACGGTGCCATCGGTGGGATTCAGGACCGCCGAATGGTTGCCTCTTCCTTCCGGGAGCGCGGTGAGCGCGGCGAAGGTGTTCGTGGCCGGGTCGAAGATTTCAACGATGTCCGTGAACACCCCGTCGTTGTCGAGGCCTCCGATGATCAACACCCGACCGTCAAGCAGCGGCGTTGCGGTCGCACCGTAGCCGTGAAAGCCGGCTGTCTCACCGACCGGAGTAAAGGCCTCTGTCGCAGGATCGAAGACCTCGGCGACACGGGTGCCGTTGCTGCCAACGACGAGAATGCGGCCATCGACAAGTGGTACGGCATGGTGATGGACTCGTGCAACTACCATGGGCGTGGTGGACTTGAAGCTCCCCGTGTCCGGGTCGTAGAGTTCTGCGCTGGTGCCATCACCGCCGGAATTGTTCGGTTCTCCTCCCGTGACAAGGATACGGCCGTCGGGAAGCCGTACTGCGGCGTGACCCGTCCGCCCGACTGCCAAGGGACCCGTGAACCGAAAGCTCCGCGTACTCGGATCGAACAGTTCCGCGGAGGTGTGCGCAAAGTCGGACTGCGCGGTGTCACCATTCCAGCCACCAACGATCAGGATGCGGCCGTCGGCAAGCGTGGTCATGGTGTGGCCGACGCGCGCATCGAGTAAACTGAGTGCCGTCCACTCCTCGGCCTCGTGGTCGTAGAGCAGCGCGGTGTTCGAAGCGAAAGTGCCGCGACCGGCGATTCCCCCAGTGAAGAGCGCGAGTGACTGAAATTGGCGTCCCTGACCGGCTGCGGAGGCGTGAGGGCCGCTGGTCGTAGCGGCCTGGGCACCGGCTGCCAAACCCGGTTCGGGTGTCCGGGCGGGATTGAAAGTCTGGCTCGTGGTGGTGACATACCAGTCCTTGAGTTCGGGAATCCAGATCAGGACCTGACGCACGGCAATCTTGCCGCCCGTGGTTTGGGTGAGCACCGTACGTGACAGAATCTTGCCACGGCTCGGGTCCGCGGGTGGATCGGGGAGGTCCATGTTGTCATCGTCGTTGACGCAGCCCACGCCCAACAAAACAGGAATGAGCACGACCGCGATTGCAAGGATGACGGTGAGGCGCATCTGACCACGGTGTGAGCGCATGGTGAATCCGGTCAGCGGGTACGAGCTTGCCATGGTTTCTCTCCTGTCCGAGCGGCGTGATTACTGCCCCGAGCAGCGTGGCTCATTCGAGGAAGGCACCCCGCGCCCGCATGGTGTAACGAGGCACTGGCTGGTTCCCGGCCCGAGTGGGAACCATGTAAAAGCATACCGGATGGTGTGGACGAGAGTCAACTTGAATGGGATTTGACGTATGCTACGACACCCACCGTCAAGCCCATTAGGTCATCCCCGCGCGCTTCCGCACCAGCCATTCGACGGCCAGGGCGGTCAGCAGCCAGCCGAACACGCCCCATGGATCACGCTCGACCACATCATAGCGGATGCGCTCGACGTACCGCTCGCGGCGATCCTGCCGTGCCAAATCGGCCAGGAGGGATGGCAACTCGGCGATATCGCGATACAGGCCTCCTACGGTGGTGGTCTCGGCCGCCACTGACCGTAACAGGGCGAGGTCTGCTGTCGGAGGGCGTCGTTCTAGGTCTTCCGCGACAATCTCGAATCGCCCAGTGGCCTCCCAGGTCGCGCCGTCCTGCGATTGCGCCTCAAAGGCCAGCTCATATGTCCCGGGCTCCAAGTTTTCCGTGCCCAGGATTGTGTGTGGCAGTGTCGTGGTCCAGGTTGCTCCTTCTGCCACCAGAGGCAGGGGGGAATCGAGCGGCGGTCCGTGTTCCGCTGCAAACATCGAATTGAGTATCCGGCGAACCGTCAGGCGCGGCGCCAGTGCCGCCCGCTCTTCTGTACCCAAACCGCTCACACCTGCGAAGATCGCAATTTTCGCCCCGGCGGAGAGCAACGTCGTATGGTCGTACCGTGCCCGATCGGAAGTGACCCAGGCCCGCGGGCGACGATTCGCGAGCCATAAGGTAAGTTGCTGCCAGACTTGACGGTGGACCACCCGACCTTCATCCGACGCGAGCACCCATGGCCAGGTCTGCTCCCATGCGGCCAGAGCGCCGCGGCCGCGACCGATCTCCTGAGTCACCAGCAGAGGGCGTCCGGTTCCATCCATTGCGAGGATGGTCGCGAGTGGGCTGCGGGCTTCGATGCGCGCGGCTCCCCCCAATGCCGGAAGCCGGGTCCAGAGGCGCTGCCGCTCCTCACGCGCGGCGGGACCACGCAATTCGTCCTCAGTCAGCAGCCCCGAGACATCTCGTAACGCGGGATGCTCCAGCCCCGCCGACGTTGGCAGGAATTGCAGAGCACCCAACTCGGCTGAGGAGTGTGGCCGCAGTGCCGCCGGCAGCAGGGGGGTCAGCGGTGAGTCGTGCACGTTATCACTGGCGAGCAGTTCAAAGCCACCGGCGAGCAGGAGACCCACGCCACGGCGCTCCACCCCGTCGGCGAGAGCGGTGAGCGCGGACCGCGGCAGGGCACTGCGTAATCGACCGAGAATGATCACATCGTAGCTGCTCCACCAGTCACGTCCGCGTTCCTCGCGCGTCTGCCAGAGTTCCACCCGCCCGCCCCCCATGATGAACAGGGGTGTGACTTCGACATCGTCCGCAGCCCGCAGGGCGCGCAGGATGAACGCGCTCTCCTGGCGGGGCGCGGACTCGACATAGAGCACGCGGATCGGTGTCTGGGCTACTTCGACAAGCGTAGAAACTTCGAACACCTGTCCGCCACGAGCGTGCGGCAAGGTCACCCGTGCGGTCAGGCGATGGACACCGGGTGTCGGGGGCAGCGCTTCGAATTCGCGCCGCAGGTGCTCTATTTCGTAGTCGGGGCGCAGCGTAGCTTCCGCGAACGGGTCCTCGTTCCAAAGCAGTTGCAGCGCTAGGAGTTCGCCGCGAACACCTTGCGCCCGCACCCGTACCGGCACCACAAAGGTGTCGCGCAGGCCCACGCGCGGCGGGACCGCCAGATGGTCGAGCTCGATGCGCGGCACCTGTCCGGGCGGCGGCCCCACCCCGACCGAAAGCAATGCTGTGCGTTGTAATACAAAGTCGGCGCCGGCACGCCTTACGGTGGCGGCGTCCGTGACGTTCTCACCGCCGTCACTGATGAGTAGAACGGCAACCGGCGGTTGCCCGCGCGTCGAGCGCAACTCACGCGCTGTACGCAGTGCGGCGACCAACGCAGTGGCGGGTGCCCGGGGCACGATCTGCCACTGCGACAACGGTGTCGCCTGAGTGCCGAAGCCGAAGAGGCGCACATCGTAGCGCTCGTCGATCTGCCGTATTGCAGCGCTGGCCGCATGCAGCGCTGTATGCGCTCGTTCAGCCCGCGCCGGCTGGCTTTCGCCGTCGTCGCGAATGCCGAGCGAGGCCGACTGATCCAGCAGCACGGCGAGGACGGGGCGCTCCCAGACCACCAGCTCCCGGTCACACGCGGGACGAGCCAGCAGGGTGAATACCGCCGCCCATGCGCTGCAGCGCGCAACGACCAGCGCCACCCGCGTGCTCCTGGCGGCGGTTTGTGATGAGTACCACACCGTGATCAACCACGCACCGCCCGCCAGTCCGAGGGGCGTCAGCAACAGGGCGGTGACCTGCGTGGGAGCGAGCAGGGCGGAGGTGCCGGCGATGAGTCCCGCCACACCGGTACCGATCCGCCAGCCGTCCCCGGGACGGCGTGCGCGCCGCCCGTAAAAGAGGGTGAGCAGCCCGAATGAGACCGCTACAGCGGCCGCTGCCAACGTCGGGTGGGTCAGTACGAAGGTTGCAAGCATGGGCTACGGCAGGGACCGAGGGTTCACAGCATCGCGGACAGGGGTGCAGTATGTCCTTTGGTACCGCGTTCTCGCAACCCTCGGTCGCGCGGCTCAGGCCGGGACCGGCGGGTTGTCGTGCACACAGTCCTGCTGAGACTGCTTCACAACGAGCACTGGGCAGGGGGCATGCTGCACGATGCGATCGGCTGTGCTGCCGATGAGCACCCGTGTCAGCCCGGTACGGCCATGGGTGGGCACGATCAGGAGGTCGATCTTCTGCTCGCGCGCGTAATCGCAGATGGAGGACCACGGCTGCCCGAGGATGACCTCGGAACGCACATCGTCGGCGGGCTGGAATTGCTCCTGCACCACGGCCCGGAGGCGTTCGCGGCAAAGCTCAATCAGCTCGGTTTCGTCGTAGGTAACGGGTACGCCGGCCGGCAGACTGGTCGCGATGTCGGCCGTCAGCACCGGCGTGAATACATGTACGACGTGAACCTCGGACTTGAAGACCTGGCGAATGGCTTGGGCATAGCGAGCCCCCAAGCTGGAGAGCGTCGAGAAATCCGTCGGCCAGAGAATGCGTTGTGGATGAATGACCATCGGCTGGGCCTCCTTGCGCCGGCGGCCGCGCTGGCTACGCGTCCGGCAAGATCACGGTTCCGCTAACGCCCTGCAGCGCTGCGGCCATGTGCTCCAGGTCGCAGATGACGACGCGCGCGTGGCGGGCGTCGCAATCGCGGAGAAACTCGATCGCCGCTTCTATTTTGGGCCCCATCGAGCCCGGAGGGAACTGGCCGGCGGCCAAATGCGCGCGTGCTTCGGACACGGTCATGCGGGCCAGTTCCCGTTGGGTCGGTTTCCCGTAATCGAGCGCCACCCGCTCGACGCCCGTGGCGATCACCAGGACCGGAGCGTCGACGAGTCGGCCGATCAGCGCCGCGGTGCGGTCCTTGTCGACCACTGCTTCCACGCCATGCAGGTGCCCGGCCGCATCGCGCGCGACCGGGATACCACCGCCGCCTGCGATGACCAGCGATTCCCCGTCGACCACGAGGCGCCGGATCAACTCAACCTCGACGAGCGCCTGCGGTGCCGGAGAGGCCACCACGCGTCGAAACCCCTTGCCCGGCACCTCGACCAGGTCCCAGTTCGCCGCGCTGCGCAGCTCGGCCGCTTTCTCCGCCGTGTAATAGGACCCGATCGGTTTTGTCGGCTGTATGAAGGCCGGATCCGAGGGATCGACTTCCACGCTTGTGATGATCGCCGTCAAGCGTTGTCGCAATCCGCGGTCGTGCAGGGCGTTGTTCATGCACTGCGCGAGCATGAACCCCATGCCGCCCTGCGTGTGGGCACCGCAAATATGCAGAGGTAAGCGGTACAGCTCCCCCGCGGCCAGTTCGACCCGGCGCAGCACGTTTCCGACCTGCGGACCATTTCCGTGTGTCAGTACGAGCTGGTAACCCTCCGCGATCAGCCCCGCAAGGTACGCGGCGCTGCGGGCCGTGTTCTCGAACTGCTGCGCGACGTTGCCTTCCTGCCCAGGTTGCGAGATGGCGTGCCCACCCAGGGCGACGACGATCAGCTTGTCGCGGTACGTCACGGCCACAAGAGATAGTATAGAATCGGGCGCGTACGGTGCCCATGCGGTTCGGTGCTTCCGCGAATACATGCGCTCGGCGGGCCGGTATGTCGGGCGTGCGCAACAACTGCCGTAGCTGGAGAGAGCATGGCCGATAAACCCCCGCGCGACGAGGACACCGTCGAGGCGCTGGAATTGCTGAGCGAGCCACTGCCTGGGCTCGCACCGCCCCCGCCGCCCGTCCCGCGCCCACGGCCGGATGGAGAGGATGTGCCTCCCCAGGAGCGTCAGATGTCCGCCGCCCGGCCGGCGGAGATTCTGCCGACCGACGTCGATTCGGACGGTCCTCCCTGGCGGTGCCTGCGGTGTGCCTACCCGCTGATGGGCAGTGAAGCGGCAGACGTAATCCGCTGTTCCGAATGTGGGCAGGAGCACGAGCCACATGATCTCGAACGCTGGTTTGGCTGGGAGGAAGCCAGACGCTTCAATAGCGTGCTCTGGCTTGTCAACGCACTGCTGTTTGTGAAATTGCTGATCCTGCCGGACTTCCTGGTGGCCGCCCGGTTGGGTACCACGGTGCTGCTGGCATGGGCGTGCATTGCCGCCATGAAGGATAAACTAGAATCCACCGCGGGCTACTACGGGCTCGCCGGGTTCCTCACGGCAACGCTGATGTTTTTTGTGTACCTCGGCAGCGCCAGCACGCTTGCTTTTCACGCGCTGGAAATCATCGCCGCATGTCTGCTGCTCCTGAACCTGCTACACGATCCGCACGTCGGGCGAATCGGGGCGCAGATCAGTGGGGGGCAGCTCCCGTTCGTGCTGCTCTTCGCCGCCCCGGGCCTCGCAGTTGCCTGTTACCTGTTGGCGTTGTGGGCTGACTCAGCATCGGTCGGTGGGACACTGCCCTCGCTGGGGCACACGGCCTTCGCTCTCGTCGTGCCCTATGCTGCCGCGGTGGGGGTCTGGGTGTGGGTCTGGTTAACGCTTCGCCGCGTGCGCACCGCCTTCTGGGGACGCGCGACCTGAGGCGACCTGGCCGGCACGCTGGGCTGGGGTGCCAGATGGGCCGCGCGCGTGTCGAACACGCCCGCGGCCCACTTCAGAGTTGGCGCGTGATGAGATTGCGGTGTTGGGCAGCGACCTACGTCCCCTCGCCATAGCTCGAAAGATACTTCGACTGCTCGGCCGTCAACTTGTCGATCTGGATACCCATCGCCGTCAGCTTCAGCTTGGCGACCTGCTCTTCGATCGTGTGCGGCACCTCATGGACAGCCGCCGTGAGCTTGCGAGCGTGCTTGGCGATCCATTCGGCGCACAGCGCCTGCGTGGCGAAACTCATGTCCATGACGCTTGCCGGGTGACCGGTTGCGGCGGCCAGGTTCACAAGCCGGCCGTCGGCCAGCAGGTAAATACGCCGCGTGGCACTGAGCTGGTATTCGTCGACCAGCGGCCGCACGTCTTTGGTGACCTTCTTCGACAGCTTGCGCAGACCCGGAATGTCGATCTCGACATCGAAGTGCCCGCTGTTGCAGACGATCGCGCCGTCCTTCATTTTGCGGAAGTGCTCCGGTCGCAGCACATGCTTGTTGCCGGTGACCGTGATGAAAACTTCACCCATGGCGGCCGCCTCGCTCATCGGGCGGACATCGAAACCATCCATCACGGCTTCGAGTGCCTTCAGGGGGTCGACCTCGGTGACAGTGACGATACCGCCCGCACCGCGCGCCCGCGTGGCCACGCCGCGTCCGCACCAGCCGTAACCGACCACCACAACGCGCTTGCCGGCAAGCAGCAGGTCGGTTGCGCGCAGGATGCCGTCGAGCGTGCTCTGCCCGGTGCCGTAGCGGTTGTCGAAGAGGTGCTTCGTATCCGCGTCGTTTACCGCGACGACGGGAAAGCGGAGGTCACCGCTGGCCGCCATCGCCCGCAGGCGGATGACTCCCGTGGTCGTTTCTTCCATGCTGGCGATGAGGTGTGCGGCCTCCTTCTGCCGCTTGGTGTGCAGCACGTTTACGAGATCGGCACCATCATCCATCGTAATCTGTGGCCGGGTATCGATGACCGCGTTGAGGTGCTGGTAGAAGACCTGCACGTTCTCACCGCGGCGCGCGTAGACCTGGATGCCGAAGTCCTTCACGAGACTTGCCGCCGTGGGGTCCTGTGTGCTGAGCGGATTCGAAGCGCACAGCGCCACGCTCGCCCCCCCGGCCTTCAGAGTGCGCATCAGGTTGGCCGTCTCCGACGTCACGTGCATGCAGCAGCCGATCGTCAGGTTCTTGAGCGGCTTCTGCTTCTCGAATCGGTCGCGAATGAGGGCCAGCACCGGCATGTCCCGGTCAGCCCATAGGATCTTCTTGCGACCATCACCAGCAAGTTTGAGGTCGGTAACGTCGTGACGCGCTTTGGCCATACGAGCACACTCCAGTTCCGGCGGCCACATTGCCGGCGATGTTCGGGCAGGTTGATCATCCCGCCATGGGGGTTGGATTGAGGGGTACGGAAGCAGGCCTGTGGCGTGGCCTGGCCGGTTCGCCCCAGGGAAGTGGACTCGCGTGTGTTTTCGACAGTCCACAAGCCAATGGGAGCGGGAGTGTAGCGTGCGGAGTGCGACAGTACAACGCGGCAGCTTGCCGGACTTCACCATGACGGGTCAAGTTTCCAACCTGCTCCGTCCGTAATCCTGCCAGGAGCCCCCTTGGATGCGCCTGCCGCTGCAATGGAGGTGGTTACGGGACTCCCAACCCTGATCTATGGCCTACTCTGTCATGTGGTTAACCGATGCCTGATTTACTCATGTAATTGGGTCCCGTGATCGCGCACGGAACTCTTGTGCAGCCGAGCCAAGACAAAACAGCGCAGTTTTTCCAGAGATTGGGTAGAGGGGTCGCCTAGAAAGGGATAGATACGGTAAGATGGGAAAGAGAGCTGAGCCCCCAGCGCGCACCCAAGCTCCGCGGGAGCTGAGCCATCTCGTACAGCGTGCGCGGGTGAATGCTAGCGCTGGTCGAGAGTCAGATCGTCGATGTCGGTAATGACTTCGATCATGAGCGCCTCTAGCAAGTAACCTGGTCAATGAAGAACAGGGCGTATTCGAGCAGCCAGTCGGTGAGAAGATTCATGCAGGTAATCAGTGTCATGGATGGGCTCCGAAAGAGGTGTCAGTTGCCGTCGCGGTTCAGATCGTCGAGGTCGCTGATGATGTAAATCATGATGGTTTCTCAGCAGGTGACTTGGTCGATGAAGAAGAGCGTCCACTCGGCGAGGCCGCGGGAAACACGGCTGATTTGAACGGGAAACGCATAGAGAATGCTGCTTACGGCGGTCAGAAGTTCCATGAATCCACTCCTCCAGACAGAAAGAGGTGCCGCCCCGGCCGGATGGGTCGGAGCCCCAGATGCGCTACACGGCGAACTCGCCAAGTCCACTCGCAGTCAGAACCTCTGCGCAGCAACCTTGGCAGCCACCGTCGAACAGCGCCCGACCGGAACCGGCTGGGACGCTGACTGATTTCAGGAAACTCTCGCTCGATCTTCAGAATGTGCCGATAATGCTGCTAAGTCAAGCAGTCCCGGCCATTTTTTCTCGGTCGAGTAAGATATTTTTTCAGCACCTGCGAACGGATGCGCGGGCCTGATGTGGACGGGTGCTTTGGTATCGAAGATGGCCATGTCAGAGGCGCCGGGGGCAGCGCGGGCCTGCGCCCGGTGCCACAACGTCGGCAGTCTCGCCATCGCTACAGCCACGCTTGAGCGCTGTGCTACCTGCGGTTTCATCCAGCCGCGCTCCGGGATCGTCACAACTCCCAATGCGCGGTACGGCCTCGTGTCGCTGGCACGCCTTGCGCCCGAGGGTCTCGTTCGGGGTAAGTATCGCCTGATCAGGCAGTTAGGTGCAGGGGCCCACGGTGTCGCCTACCTCGCGCGGCATGTGTTTCTCAACCATCCGTGTGTCGTCAAGGTACTGACACCCTTTGCCCCGGGTCCGGTGGGAGGGACGGTGGACCGCGTTCGGGCCGAGGCCCGGGCTGGGTTCCGCGTCCAGGATCCGCATGTCGTCCGGGTGCTTGACTGCGATGCGTCCGAAGGTACCTGGTATTTCGTGATGGAGTTCATTGACGGGGCGAACCTGGCAACCGTGCTTGCTGAGCGTGTAGCGCTCGTTTGGCAGCAGGGCCTCCAGATCGCGCTCGATGCCGCCCGCGGTCTGGCGGCGATTCACCGCGCCGGCCTCGCCCACCGTGATATCAAGCCCGGCAACCTGATCCTCGGTGTGGATGGCCGCCTGAGGATTGCCGACCTCGGCGTTGCGGCACTCGCGACCGACCAGAAGGAACTCCGTGGTCGGGCCGGTTCAGGGTTCGGTACGTTCGCCTATGCCGCGCCGGAGTTCTTCCAGCCGGGTGTGGCCCAGGGTGTGGCGGCGGACCTGTACTCCCTGGGAGCGACGCTCTTCCACCTGCTGACCGGTCGGCTGCCACACGGAGACGGACAGGTGTTCCGGCGGCTCGTGGATATGCAGTGCCGTACCCCGACCTGGCCGACGGACGTCGCAACGGATACGCCGGTGTGGCTCGTGGATGCGATCCTCCGCCTGCTCGCCATTGAACCCGGGCGCCGCTTTACCGATGCGACTGAGCTGGTTACGACGCTTGAAGCGTCGACCCACGCGAGCCGCCGGGCGAGCGTCACGGGCGACACGGCGATTCGTGATCGCCTGGTGCCGCGTGGCATCGGAGTGCTGCCGCTGAGGAACAAGGCGGCGACCGATGGGGCGGACTGGATCGGCCATGCCGTCGCCAACTTCCTGGGGCGGGCCTTGGCGGAAATGCCGAACGTCTATGTTGCCGATCCGGATGCGCTGATTGCGATGCTGGACCGCGTGGCCGACAGCGGGGGCGTGCCGACGGATGCCGAGCGGTTAGAAGCCGGGCGGATGTGTGGCGCACGGACGGTGGTTAACGGGTTGTTCGAGCAGCAAGGCGACGATCTCGAGATCGAGCTGCGTGCCCTGCGAGGGGGGGGGCTGGCGCCTGTTATGGCGCGTGTCCTCGGCCCGATCGGAACACTTGCGGCGCTTGAGCGCCAGGCGCTGCACGAGTTGGCTGCGGGACTGGGGCTCGTGCTGCCGGCACCGGGACACATCGTGCCCACCGCGCTGGATGCTCGCGAGAAGCTGGCGCATGCCAAGCGGGCGTTCCTGCTGGGCGAATACGCGCAGGCACGCACACTGTCCAACGAGGCGTTGGCGGTCGAACCGGAATTTCTCGAAGCGATCGGATTCCTGGGCGTGTGTCTGGCCCGGCTGGGACGCTACGACGAAGCCGAGGCGCAACATCGCAGACAGGAGCTGCTTGCCCAGCAGGCGGGCGATGTGCGCCGCGAGATCGAGGCGTTGGCGAACCTCGGAGTGATGTACTACTTCCGCGGGAATTACGCCGCCGCCCAGGGGTATTACGAGCGGGCCGCCGCGCGAGCCACGGCTCATCATCTCGCCACCGAACTCGCCCAGGTCAGCAACAATCTCGGCTTTGTTCTTTTCCGGCTCGGCCGAGCAGCGGAGGCCGAGGCCGCTTTCAGCCGCGCGATCGAAACGCACCGCGCCTACGGTGGACTTACATCGCTGGTCGGGCCGTACAATGGCATGGGCAATGTGCTGGTCGCCGCGGAACGCTACGCCGAAGCGCGGAAGTATTATCGGCGGGCTCTCGCGCTCGCGCAGGAAATCGGTGATCGGACTAGCGTCGGTACCACGCACATGCATCTCGGACGCTGCGCAGCACTCGAAGGTCTATTCGACGAAGCGAAGGTGGAATTTGCAATGGCGCTCACAGCGCTGGAGGAAACCCGCTTCTGGAACGGGCTGACGCGGGTCTATGAGCATATCGCCGAGATGCAGATGCAGTTGGAGAATTACGAGGAAGCCGCGCGCTGTGCGGACAAACGTATCGAGCTTGCGCGGCAGCACGCGAATACCCGGTTGGAGGCGGCTGCGTGGACCCAGAAGGCGGAGGCGCTGCGGCGCGCCGGGCGTCCCCAGGATGCGGCCGTCTGTCTGGCACAGATCGAGAGTGGTGAAGCGGCCGCCGGCTGACGCGGCCCAGGCACGCTCGGCAAGCGACGAGGTAGCGCACACATGTTGGGTTGGATCACGGCGGCCGGCGTTACGGCGCTAGGGACTGTGACCCTGGCGGCAGTGACCCTGCGCTTCCGTCGTCTGCTCCGGGGTCAGCGCGCCACCTGCGCGGCGCAACAAGCGCGTCTGGTTGCGCTGGAGCACCTGGCAGCGCGGAATGAAGCGATCCTGCAAAGCGCGATGGATGGCTTCTTCGTATTGGGGGACGATTACCGCTTCCGTGAGGTCAACGAGGCGTTCTGCCGGATTACCGGCTACGATCGGACCGAGCTGCTGCAGATGCGAATGACCGACCTGGAAGTCGCACAGGCGGATGGACACGCGGTCGGTGATCACTGGCAGACCGGGCTGCACCACTTCGCCACTTCTCACCGCCACAAGTTCGGGCACCTGATCCAGCTCGAGAGCTGCGTAATCGCGTTGCGCGACGGCGACGACAAGCTTCTGGTCGGCTTCGCCCGCGATGTGACGGAACGCCTGCGGGCCGAGCTGGCGCTGCGTGACAGTGAAGCCCAGTACCGCAACCTGGTGGAGACCTCCCAGGACCTGATCTGGACACTGGACCGGCACGGTCACTGGACTTTTGTGAACAACGCGGCGCGCACCATCTACGGCTGTGAACCGGAGGAGATGCTCGGGCGGGCGGTGCGTGAGTTTCACGCCGTGCCCGATACGCCGGGGCTCATGGAGGCCTGTGCCGCGGCCCGCACACTGGAGCATTTTGAAACCGTGCACCGGCGCGCGGACGGCACGCCGGTGTATCTGAGTTTTAATGCCATCCCGGTTCGCGACGAGCGTGGAACACTGCTGGGCTACACCGGGACGGCCACCGACGTCACGGAGCGCCGCCAAGCCGAGGCCCGGCTGCGCGAAGCCCACGTGCGCTTCGAGTCGCTCGTCCAACGTATGCCCCTGGCCTATGTGGTCTGGAGCACGGACTTCCGCGTACTGGAGTGGAACCCGGCGGCCGAGGTGATCTTCGGCTACTCAAGTGCCGAGGCGTTCGGACAGCGTGCGGTGGACCTGGTGGTGCCAGCGGACGGACACGCCGCGTTTGCCGAGATGTGCCGCGCCTTGCTCAATGGGGAAGCGCTGGCTGGCACGGTGCTCGCCAATCACAAGCGCGATGGGGAGAAAATCCGTTGCGAGTGGTATAGCACGGTGCTGCCCAATGCGGCCGGAGGTGTCCACGGAGTCGCCACGCTGATTCGTGATATCTCGGAGCGCGAGCGACTGGAGGCCCAGCTGCGCCAGTCGCAGAAGCTCGAGAGTCTGGGAGTGCTGGCGGGCGGTGTGGCCCATGATTTCAATAACCTGCTGGTCGGCATCATGGGCAACGCCTCACTCGCCATGGAGCAGTTGCCGGCGGATGCCGCGGCCCAGTCACTGCTCGAGCGCGTCGTGAATGCGGGCCGCCGCGCGACAGACTTGACGAAACGCATGCTGGCCTATGCCGGGCGCTCCAGCACCGAAGTTGACGTGATGGATCTGAACGCGCTGATCCAGGAGATGGCCGACTTCGCGATCGCCGGTGTGCCCAAGTCCGTGGCGCTGCACCTCGCGATCCAGCCGGGGCGTATGTTGATCAAGGCCGACAGCAGCCAGGTGCAACAGGTCATCATGAACCTCCTGATCAACGCGGCCGAAGCGCTGGGTGATGATGGCGGTGATGTGACCGTCTCGACCTGGCTCGATCAGTTGAATGCCCGACGCATTGCCCGTGAGTTCCCGAACCAACGGATCATGGCGGGGGCTTATGTCTGCATGGAAGTGCGTGACACCGGCACCGGCATGTCGCCGGAGATACTCGGCCGGATCTTCGATCCGTTCTTCACGACGAAGTTTGCCGGACGGGGTCTCGGCCTGTCCGCCATCCTCGGCATCATGCGGGCGCATCACGGAGCCATCACGGTCCGCAGCGAGGTCGGCGTGGGGACGGTGTTTCGGGTTTACTTCCCCGCCGCGCCGGAGCCCGCCGCGGTAGCGGTGCCGCAGCCGCGTTCCATTGACCTGCCGCGCGGAGCCCTGGTGCTGGTGATCGATGACGAGGAGGAGATTCGTGACGTGGTCAGCGCGGTGCTGAGCAGCCGGGGACTGCGCGTCCTGACCGCACCAGATGGACCCTCCGGCATCGAATTGTTCCGCCTGCACCGCGATGAAGTGGCAGCCGTCCTGCTTGATCTCAACATGCCCGGCATGAAGGGGGAGGTGGTCTTCCGTCGGCTGATCGAGGAGAAGCCGGACGTCAAGGTCGTGCTGTCCACGGGCTATAGCGAGCAGGAGGCGGCAACCCAGTTCGCGGATGCCCGCCTCGCGGGCTTTGTCCACAAACCCTACACGGCCAAAGCGCTGGTGGACAAGCTGGGACTCGCGATCGCGGCGAAGTGATCGGGGGCGCGGCGCAGCCGGGCGGCCACGGCTCTCACGTTGCGTCCTTGTGCTCGAACGGGGGACGCGCGATCAACAGCGGCCGGCGCTGCGCCACGTTGACCAGCAGTCCGAGTGCAATAAAGTTCGCCCACAGACTGCTGCCGCCGGCGCTGACGAAGGGCAAAGTCATGCCGGTGATCGGTGCCAGGCCGATGTTCATACAGATGTTGAGCAGGGCCTGCGTGACGATCATGGCCACGACTCCGACCGCGAGCAACCGACCGAAGGGATCGTTGGTAATCGTTGCCACCTCCAATCCGAACAGCACGATCAGACTGTAGGCCAGCAGCAGCAGCAACGCTCCGACCAGACCCCACTGGTGGCCGTAGATGGCGAAGATGAAATCGTTGTCCTCTTCGGGCAGGAGGTAATGCTGCACGAAGATGCCCTCCCGGTAGCCCGTCCCCCAGATGCCACCCGTGCCGAGCGCGGTCTTTGCCTGCCGCAACTGGTACCCTTCATTCATTTGCCAGCTTTCGTCGGCCACACCCTGGCGGAACAGGACCTGCACCCGCACACGCTGGTACTCGCGCATCCCGTAGAAATAAAACGCCGGTAGCGTGGCTGTCACGAGCGTGGCCACAATGAGCAGATGCCGGATGCGAGCCCCCGAAACAAACAGCATCACCGCGAGCACCGGCAGCAGCATGAGCGTCGTGCCGAGATCGGGCTGACGCACGATCAGGATCATCGGGATGACGGTGAGCATGAATGGCGGCAACAGTCCCCACCAACGCCGATGGGAACTGCGGAATCGCAGGTAACGAGCCAGCACGAGAATCAGGGCGGGTTTCATGAACTCCGAAGGTTGCAGACTCAGTATGCCCAGATCGATCCAGCGCCGCGAACCCTTTCGCTCCGTAATCAGCGGCAAGTCGATATACCGATCCAGGAACAGCAACAAAAGCAGTACCAGCAGCACCGCGTATGCCGGATAGGCATACCAGCCAATCTTCTGGTAGCTGACGCGCAGGGTGAGCAGCATGAGAATGACGCCGGTTACGGCGAACGCAATCTGTCGTAATGTCGTAGGGCCGAGCGTTTCAACCACCGCCACCGCCCAGGGCCGTTCCCCCAGCGTGTACGTCGGCTCACGATCGGCCGAGCGGGCCGATTGACGATCGGTCGAGTGAATACACGCTACCCCGGCCGCAAGAAGGAACGCGACCGGCAGGACCACCCCCCAGCCCACGCGTGTAAAATGGAGGATGCGCGTCTCGGTCACTCACGCGCCTCCGCGGTACGGGGCGAGTTCCCTTCCAACCGCGTTCCCCCACCCCCGACGAGGTAGTCGGCAATCTCTTTGGCGACGGGACCCGCGACCCGGCCGCCACTGCCGCCATACTCGATGATCACGCTGATCGCGTACGAGCCCGGGCCGGGCGGCGCCCCCCGCGGTGTGCCGGCGGGCTGCACCCAGCCGATGAACCAGGCGTGCGTCGGCAGTCGCTCCCCTTCGAGCAGGTCGGGAAAACGCTCGGCCGTGTGTCGGCCGACAACTTTCGCATTTCGATCGTCGAGCAGCGCACGGGCATCCGACTCCAACAGCGCAAAGACTTCCTGGCGCCGCCCATCGGGATACTCGAAGGTCCACCGATACCGCACCGGCCGCGGCTGCACCTGGGCCGAGCCCGTCTTGCCACACAGCTCCCAGCCGGGCGTCGTCATCCGTGCCGGTTTGGCCGTGCCCTGGGTGTGGTTCACGACTTCCCACATTCCCGTGCGGAGCACCCGCAGATTATCCCGGTCGAAGACGCGCGGCGGCTGCACCGGCGCACCAAAGGTCTGCCCGCGCTCGTCGTAGGCCAACCGTACGGGCGTCCAGAATCCTGCGGCGATGCTGGCGGCGACGTTCGCGGCCTGCAGCGGGGTGATTGTGACTTCGCCCTGTCCGATGGACCAATTCCACGCGTCGGCCGTCTGTGGCCCGCGTCCCGCGACCCGCTCGAGCCAACTCGCCGTGGGAACGATGCCGCCCGACTCCTCGATCAGCCCGGTTCCGGTGCTGCGCCCGAGACCGAACTCCTCGAACCAGTTGCACAATCGCTGCGGACCGAGCCGCTCGCCCACTCGGAAGAAGTAGATGTTGCACGAGTTGCGGATGCCGGCCACCGCATCCTGTCCGGCCGGATTGTCAACCATGTCATGGGTAATGCCGCCGGCCCCGACCTGGTAGATCCAGCAACGGAAACGGTCCGGCTGCCCGGGCAGGAGGTGTCCCGTACAGTGGAAGCGCGTGTCTGGCGTAATCACGCCCTCGGCCAGTCCGCCCACGAGCGTGATGGCTTTGCAGATCGAACCGGGGGGATACTGCGCGCGCACTGCGCGGAACATGGTCGGATCACGCTCCGCGTCCCGCAGAAGCTCGCCGTATTGCTCCGCAAACTCGCCGTACCGGTAGCCGGGGTAGCTTACCAGGGCGCGGACTTCACGTGTCGCGATTTCAATCACCACGGCTGCGGCGCCTGAACGGCGGCTGGGCGGCAGACCGCCCGGCGGGTCCATGCCCGGTTCACCTTCCACAGCCCGGGTGAGCGCCGCCAGCACGTATTCCTGGATGTTGAGATCAAGGGTGAGTGTGACATCCTGCCCGGCAATCGGTGGCGACTGCTGGAGCACGTCGCGGCCGTAATCTTCAAGGATGCGCCCCCGGCGGCCGCGCAGCGTGAGTTCCGCCACGCGCTCAATTCCGGAGACGCCGCACCAGTCCTCCGGGCGGAGTTGGCGCAGTTCGTCGCCGCGCAGGGGGTCATCGGCAATGCGCTCCGGACTGGCGGCTCCGAGCCGCCCCAAGAGGTGCGACACGCTATCGGCGGCATGCGCCACGCGGCGCGTCGAGGGCTCGACCACCAGCCAGGGATAACGCTCCAGCTCCCGGCGAATGGCCAGCGCGACACGATTGTCCACCGCCTGCAGAATCGGCAAGTGACTATCCTGTTCGGCGATCCGGCGGACGTCGGGCGAGCGGGCTCGCACCGCATCATGCACCCGGTCGACCCGGGCACGCACCTCGTCAGCACGGGTGAGAAGCTCGGCGCGCGGTCGTCCACTGAGCAGCGCGAGACGATTCCACATGTGCGGAATCTCGATGGCGAGCCAATCATCCACGATTTGTTCCACCTCCAGGCGGGCGAGAGCCGGATCATTGCGCCGGGCGGCCTGCGCAGCGCGCTGCAGGTAGCTGCGTTCACCCGCCAGCACGGCGTAATGGATGCTCACATCCGCCGCGGGTTCGTCACGTAACAACACGCGGCCGTTGCGATCCAGGATGGATCCTCGCGAGGCATGGATGTAGCGCACGGGACGCGTGAGGATGCGCTCGGCGAGAGCGGTGTAGTCCTCGGCCTGCACGACTTGGATCTGCGCCAGGCGCACGACGATGGCGAGCGCAAGCGCCGTAAGCAAGCCCCATAACCAGGCCAATCTGCGCTGGAACATGACGTCCGTGTCCGTCCTCGGCACCATGGCCGCGTAGCCCGCGGGCGAGTTCCTCCTCGCGCGCGGATTCTAAGACCACCCGCGTGGTTCGGCTACCGGCCGCGCGGCGCAGCAAAGCGAACTACTCGGTTCGATCGAAGGGCCACCAAGGCGCGCCCGGGCCGCTTGTCGGAACCGTTTCGATAATCTGCACGTCGGCGGTGCGCACTTCAAAGTACACGGCTTTTTGCCTGAGAGTGCGGCCGATCTCGAGGGTGAGTTGTTCCGCGACGTTGCGCTGGCGGGCTGCGCACACGACTTCGACTTCGATTTGGCGGTCCACCACGAGCTCACCTGTGTCCGGGTCACGCCAATAACCAATGACCCCGGGCCGCGTCGTGCAACCGCCGAACTGCGTCACAATCTGGCGCAGCAGGGCCTCATGCACCTCCGTGGGCACCGCCGTGCCGGGGGCATCGCCGTACTCCAGCGGCAGAAATGTTCGCCAGACGATGCGATCGCCGCCGCGCATCGGTTCGGAACAGCCGACCACGGTCAAGGCCAGAAGTACCACCAGCGTGGCCACGCTGTGAAACGTAATGGGGTGAGGCGGTGGGAGTGCCGCTGGACGTAAGGTGAGGGGGCAGACCGTCACGGAGTTCTCCTGGTGCGCGGGCAGCTTGGCAGTTCGCCCACTGTCGTAAGGCGGCGTCAGGGCACGGCGCTGCATGTGGCCGCTTTCGCAAGTACGCCCGGCAACACTGCCAGGACCCGGTCAATGTCGTCGTCCGTACTCTCGCGGCCAAGGGAGAAGCGGATCTGCCCCTGGGCAATCTCAGGTGGCGTGCCCATGGCCTGCAGCACATGGGAAGGTTCAAGCGAGCCGCTGGCGCACGCAGCGCCGCTGGAGACGCAGATGTTCGCCTCACTCAAGAGGATAATGAGGGCTTCGGCCGGCAGCCCGGCGAAGCACGCACAGGTGGTGTTGGCGACGCGCGGGGCATCGGCCCCAGCGAGATGTATGGGGGGGTAGATGTGCCGGAGTCCGGCCTCCAACCGGTCACGGAGCGCTGCCAGGCGTGGCCAGGCCGCCGGCGCGTCTGTGCGAACGAGCCGGCAGGCCACTCCGAAACCGACAATCCCCGGGGCATTGAGCGTGCCGCCCCGCCGCTTCCGTTCCTGTGAACCGCCGAGTAGCCAGGGGCGGAAGGGTGTGCCGCGGCGGACGTACAGCGCGCCGACGCCTTTCGGGCCGTGGATTTTGTGACCGCTGAGAGAGAGCAGGTCGACGCCGAGGGACTCGACTTCGATCGGCACTTTGCCAAGGGCGTTGACGGCGTCAGTGTGGACGGGGATGCGCCGCGCATGGGCCAGGGCACACACTTCGGCGACGGGTACGATGACTCCCGTCTCATTGTTGACGAGCATGATGGAGACCAGCGCGGTGTCGTCGCGCAGGGCTTCCTCCAGGGCACCCAGATCGAGCCGGCCGGCCGCGTCTACGGGTACGCGCGTAACTGTACAGCCCTCGTCCACCAGGCGGTCGGTCAGATCGAGTATGGCGTGGTGCTCGACTGCGGAGACCACCACGTGGCGGCGGCGCGGATCGGCCGCCAGCACGCCGCGCAGGGCAGCATTGTCGGCCTCGGTGCCGCCGCTGGTAAAAATGATCTCGCTCTCGCGCGCGTGCAAGACCGCGGCGACTTCCTGGCGGGCTTCCTCCACGAGCGCTCCGACCTGGGCGCCGAAGTGATGCGCGCTGGACGGGTTGCCCCATAGTTCGGTCAGCAGCGGCAGCAGGGCAGCCACCACGGCCGGCGCCGGGCGGGTGGTGGCATTGTTATCGAGGTACGTCAGGGTGGAATTCATACCGGTCTGCGCGGGTCAGCGGTTCGTGGTAGCGGGGTCGAGATCCCAGTCCAGGGCCAATTGACGCTTGAGCGTGGTGCTGCGAATCACATGCCCGTCGTTGAAGGCATAGTTCGCGCCACCGTAGTGGCGCTCGTCGATGTACGCCTCGCCCGCGATTCCGGCGATGCGCTCCATCGCAATCCAACTGCTGCGCTGGTCGAGCGGCGAAGTCACGTCCGGATTCGCATCGGTGATTAACGGGAGGCGGGCCCGCACCGCGTCGAGCGAACCCCGCCGCCAACTGTACTCGTAGACGCGGTAGTGGCCGGAGCTGTTCGCCCGGGGAATGCCCTCCGCACAGGTCCAGAGCTCATAGCGGTCGTCGCGGTTGCGCATGACCGGAAAATCCTCGTCGAAGGAGTAGTGCTTGTCCTGGTAAAGCGAGACGTAGAGCGCCTCGGCCCAGCCATGCACCGCCGAAGCAGCCGAATCGCGTGCGTTGTAGTGCGCCGGTGGGAGCTGAAAGTGGTGGTCGTTGCCATAGGCGACCGTGGCCTTCATGAATTCGGCCAGACGGGTCATGCAGTGCGTGGCTTTGGCCTGTTGCCGTGCCCGTGACAGCGACGGTGTCAGGATCGAGATCAGCAGGGCGATGATCGAAACGACTACCAGCAGCTCGATGAGGGTAAACCCCCGTATCCGGGTGCGGCGGGCTGTCATTGGGTTATCCGGCATCGATACTCCCGCAGCATGGCCGTTTGCGGCCGTGCCGGTCTCCCTCGTGGGAGGCCGCACCACCCCCTGTTTGTCCTATTATACGGGCTGGTACCGCCGCGGCGCGGATCGAAGTCGGGTTTCGATAGGGGACGCGGCCGCGTGTCTCAGCCGGGAGTGGCAGATGGATCGAATCCTGCTGGCGGAGCCCCTGACGGCGGCCGCCGAGGCACGACTGGCGATGAGCGGCGAGTTGGTGCGCGCGGTGGAGCCCCGCGAGGATGAGCTCTGCCGACTGCTGCCGGGCTGTGTGGCGCTTGTGGGCCGAACGCGGACACCGGTTACGCGGCGCCTTCTCGAGGTCGGTGACTTGCTCCGCGTCGTGGGTATCGCCGGCGTGGGATTGGACCGCGTCGACACCGAGGCGGCCGCGGAGCGGGGGGTCCGCATCGTACATACTCCTGCAGCGGCCACGGAAGCGGTCGCAGAGCTGGCGGTTGCGTTGCTGCTGAACCTGTTGCGTCCGGTGGGACGGTTGATGGAGGAATACCGTGCAGGACGGTTTACCGAGGCACGGGCGGTGCCGCATGGGCGTGAACTGTGCGATATGACGGTCGGGATCGTTGGCTTGGGCCGGATTGGCTCCCGGTTCGCGGCCCTGTGTGCGACGGGGTTCGGGGCGCAGGTGCTTTACAACGACATCCGCGATGTCGGCCCGCTGTCTTTTCCGGCGCGGGCGGTCTCGAAAGAGGAATTGTGGGGCGCATGTGATGTGGTTTCGCTGCATGTGCCGCTTACGGGGGCCACGCAGGGCCTCGTTTCGGCGGCCGTGCTCGAACAGATGCTTCCGGGGGCGTACTTGCTCAATACGGCGCGGGGGGCGGTGGTGGACACGCTGGCCTTGGTTGCCTCGCTGGATTCGGGGCGACTGGGAGGTGCCGGGCTGGATGTTACGGAACCCGAACCGCTACCGGCGGGGCACGCCCTCTTGGTCCATCCACGGTGCCTGGTGACCCCGCATATCGCGGCTCGGACTCACCGCGGCTGGGAACGGATGTGCGCGGTGGTGGATGAGGTTGTGCGAGTATTGGCGGAATCGTGAATTCCGAAGGGCACGGGGAGGCGTCCGCGCTGACCGAATTCTGGCCCCGGTGGCAGTGAATTCATTGCCCATGCCCATGCGGATGCCGCCACGCGCTCGCCTATCCGCCGTTCGTTTTGGCAACGCACCTTGACGCCGTGCGCGTGACCCGCGAAAACACGCCGTCCGGGGCACCGCGGGCACATGGGATGCGCGGGCTGCGCCGGGTCCGAACGGAAAACGACATGCCGCGCCGCAGTCTGAGCACGAGTGTAACGATCGCGCTGCTGGCGCTGCTCGGCCTCGTGCTGCTGGCGCCGATCTTCGCGGTGGTACGGGCGGGGTTCCTAGCGGAGGACGGCTCCTGGACGGTGTCCTGGTTCGTGCGGGTCTTTCAGTTCGAGGTCTACCGCGAGGGGCTGTGGAACAGTCTCATGCTGGCGGTGTGCACGACCGGGCTGTGCCTGGTGATTGCCATTCCGCTCGCCGTGCTGGCCGAGAATTACAACTTCTGGGGCAAACGGTGGTGGCTCGGCCTCATCATGGTGCCGATGATTCTGCCGCCGTTCGTGGGCGCGGTGGGTTTACGGGGGCTCCTGAGCCGGAACGGGGGGATCAACCTGTTCCTCCAATGGCTGGGGGTCTTCGAGGCGGGCGAATACATCGACTTCCTCGCGTATCCTTTCTGGTCGTGTGTCGTACTCGAAGCCCTCTCTCTATACCCGATCACTTTCCTGAACGTGCAGGCTGCGCTTGCGAATATTGATCCGGCCCTCCACGAAGCCGCTCGGAACCTTGGCGCCAGTTCCTGGCGGCGCTTCTGGACGGTCACGCTGCCATTGATGCGGCCGGGAGTCTTCGCAGGTTCGACCATCGTGTTCATCTGGGCTTTTACGGAACTCGGCACGCCGTTGATGGTGGGCTACACGAATGTGACGGCTGTGCAGGTCTTCCACCAGATCCAGACCACGAATCCCGAAGGGGACGCGTACGCGCTGGTCGTGATCATGCTTGCCGCGAGCGTGCTGCTGTACCTCGTGGGTAAGCTCGTGCTGGGTCGCCCACTGCCCGGCATGCTCGCGAAAGCCACCGTGGCGATGCCGCCGGTGCGGCCGGGTCGACTCGGCAACCTGCTGATCACCGGGCTGTTTGCCGGCGTGTTCTTCATTGCCGTGCTGCCCCATGTGTCGGTCGTCCTGGCGAGCATCACGGCCACGGGGATCATTGAACTCGCGCCGGAACACCTCACGCTGCGCTTTCACGCGAATCTCGTGCGTGATGTCGTCAATCCGTCTGGGATCGGCGATCAGACCGCGGCGCTCAGCGTGCTGAACAGCTTCCGCTATGCGCTCGCAGCGACGGCCATCAATATCGTGTTCGGCTTCGTGATCGCGTACCTGGTGGTGCGGCGGCGGTCATGGCTCACGATGATCCTGGACAGTCTGGCGATGCTGCCGCTGGCCGTGCCGGGCCTCGTGATGGCTTTCGGCTATTTCATCATGACACTCGGCGATTCGCCGTTCGCCTTCCTGAATCCCATCACGCACGACCCCATGCCCCTGCTGGTCACCGCCTACGCAGTGCGGCGGTTGCCATTCCTGGTGCGGTCGTGCGCGGCGGGCCTCGAGCAGACCTCTGAAGCGCTGGAAGAGGCCTCGATCAATCTCGGTGCGAGCCCGCTGCGCACCATGCTGACCGTGACGGTTCCCCTGTTGGCGGCCAATTTCATTGCGGGTGGACTGCTGGTTTTCAGCCGGTCGATGCTGGAGGTTTCGGACAGTCTGATTCTCGCATTCGACAAGCAGGATTACCCGATGACGAAGGCGATTTACAGCTTGGCGGACTCGCCCCAATCGGGACTTCAAATGGCGTCTGCGCTGGGTGTCTGGGGCATGGTGATCCTGACCGTTACGATTCTCGGTGCTTCGCTGGCCCTTGGGAAGCGTCTCGGCGCACTGTTTCGGGTATAGTCGCCGGTGCGCGCCCAAATCATGTACCTGCAATGAGTTAGTTAAGTGTCTGACAGGTGGTCCCGGTGGACTTGGCACGGTCGCTGCGCCGCGCAGTTGCCCTCGGAGGCAGAGTCGGTCCCGCCCAGGTACCCCCGCTTTCGTGTGGGTGCGTGGCTGGGTATGCCCCGTTGTCAGGTCTCCGTGCGCAGCGCATAATCCGGGCCGGTCGCGCGCCGCCGCGCCGGGTTGACGCGGCATCGCAGCGCGGCGTCCAGCACTTCCCCCTGCTGTCGAGGCAGCCACATGGCGAAGAAGAAAGCCCCCAAGAAGACTGCGAAGAAAGCCAAGAAGACCACCAAGTCGGCCGCGAAGAAGGCCGCGCCGCAGCGCGCTAAAAAGGCCGTGGGTCCGAAGAAGATCAAGGCCGTCAAGAAGGCCGCGAAGAAGAAGACCGCGCGCAAAACCACCACACCGATGCGCCCCAAGCGCGCTGCGGTGAAGTCCGTGAAGACCACACAGCGCGCTGCCAAGGCGCCGAAGCGACCGCGGCGGACACGCCAGGCCCTGCCGCCCGCGGTGCCGCCGGCGGCGCTCGAAGTCGATCTCACCCCGACACCGTCCCCCCCTCCGCCGGCGCCCGCGCCGGAGCCGCCGGCGGCCCGCAACCCGGGGACAGCGCGCCGGAC
Source organism: Phycisphaerales bacterium (assembly GCA_016716475.1). Taxonomy (NCBI): domain Bacteria; kingdom Pseudomonadati; phylum Planctomycetota; class Phycisphaerae; order Phycisphaerales; species Phycisphaerales bacterium. The sequence goes on along the minus strand of JADJWG010000001.1, from coordinate 72,089 downwards.
TTCGCGCTGCCGGACAGTACCGGCGCAGTGCATCGGCTTTCCGACTACCGCGGCAAGCGCGTCGTGCTGTACTTCTACCCGAAGGACGACACACCGGGCTGCACCGTCGAGGCCTGCGGTTTCCGCGATCACCTCGCGGCCTTCACCGACCGCAACGCAGTCGTCTTCGGGATCTCACCGGATTCGCCGAACAGCCACGAGCGCTTCAGCCAGAAGTTCAGTCTGACTTTCCCGCTGCTCGCGGACGAAGGGCACGGCGTCGCCGAGCAATATGGCGTCTGGGTGCTCAAGAAGCAGTACGGCCGCGAATACATGGGAATCACCCGGACGACCTTCATCATCGATGCCGAGGGTCGGGTGCAGGATGTCTTCCGGCAGGTCAAGCCGGAGGGGCACGAGCAGGAAGTCCTGGCGCGGCTGGGCTGATCTTCTCGTGCGTGCATGAAAGGAAGGGCATGGCGGAACACTTCGCCGACCGGTTGCAGGCGGCCTGTCAGCGGTGCGGAACGGCGGCGGTGGTCGGAATAGATCCCGTGCTTGAGAAGCTCCCGGAGGAGTTGCGCCCCACCACCGCCACCACAGGCGCGGCCGCCGTGGCGGTGGAGCGGTTCTCCGGCGCCGTGGTCGACGCGGTTGCGGGGCTCGTTCCAGCGGTGAAGCTCAACGTCGGGTTTTTCGAAGCGTTCCGCGGCCCGGGCCTCGCAGCTTACTTTCGGAGTGTCGCTTACGCCCAACAGCGCGGACTGCTGGTGATTGGCGACATCAAGCGCGGCGACATCGGCTCCACCGCGGAGTTGTACGCCCGCGGGCACTTTGAAACGCCGGCCGCGACGGATGAAGGCGCCGTGCCCGATGCCGTCACGCTCGCGGGCTACCTCGGTGAGAACGCGGTGCAGCCGTTTGTCGAGATCGCGCGCCGCACCGGACGTGGAGTCTACGTCCTGGTGCGGCCTTCGGAGCCGAAAGCGGACGAGGTGCATGATTTCTACGCCGGTTCAGACGCCGTTGGGGCGCGTTTCTACCAGCACATGGCCAACCTGGTGCATCGCTGGGGCCAGGCGCCGGACCTGGTGGGGCAGTGCGGCTGGTCGTGCGTCGGTGCGGTAGTGGCCCCGAAGGACCGGCAGAGCACGGCCGAGTTGCGCGCCGCGATGCCACACACCCCCTGGCTCGTGCCGGGTTATGGAGCGCAGGGCGGGACCGCGGACGACTGTCGGGCATGCTTCCGCAGGGATGGGACTGGCGCCGTGGTAAACGCCTCTCGCTCCGTGATCTATGCATACCAGACTTCCACCGCGCGCGAGCGCTATGGAGCCGACTGGCGTGCAGCGATCCACGCTGCCGCGGAAACGTTCGGCGCGGATGTAGCCGGGATCATGCAACGGTAGGTGGGCGACAGTAAGCTATCACCGCCCACCTCCCATGCTGAGTGGGGCAGGGGGAGAGGGTCATGAAGCGGTTGAAAAACGCCCCTATACCAACTTCTCCCAAAGGGAAGATCGGTCATGGGGTAGATACAACCCAGGCCGCACGACGAATCCGCGCAAGACCGACTGGAACCGGCTGCGGGGTGGCGCGACCCTGGGTGCAGTACGCGTGCCCGTCCGGCTATTCCGACGGCTCGCAGTTCCACTGTGCCCATGTTGGTGGCCGCTTGGCCTGAAACGCTGTCAGACCTTCTTTTGCATCGGAGCAGATGAAGCACTTCGCGAATTCGCCGATCTCGTCGCGGGCGCGCAACGTTCGCTTGATCCGCGTGATGGCCGTCGGTGCCGCCGGCGCGAGCCGGTCAAACCAGGTGCGCAGTACTGCGTCCAACTGTTCCGCAGCGGGCACGATCTCGTCGACCAGCCCGATACGCAGCGCCTCTTCCGCCGAAATGGGTTCCCCGCTGTATAGCATGCGCTTGGCTGCACCGAGTCCCACCGTACGCGGCAAACGCTGCGTGCCTCCCCAGCCCGGGATGAGCCCGAGGCGCACCTCCGGTTGGCCGATCATCGCCCCCGCCACCAACAGGCGGAAATCGCAAGCCAGCGCCATCTCGCACCCTCCGCCCATGGCGTGCCCATTCATGGCCGCGAATGTCGGTTGCGGGAGGGCCTCGAGGGCATTGAAGACGTTGTGACCGTGCGTCGCAAAAGCCAGCCCCTGATCCTCGCTGAAGCGGCTCATCTCGGCGATGTCCGCCCCGGCGAGGAACACCTTGCCCTCGCCTCGAATCACCACGAAGCGCGCCCGCGCATCCGTCGCCAGACGTTCGACGATCGTGCCGAGCGCTCCGATGACGCGTGATGAAAAGATATTGAGGCCGGTTTCCGAACGAAACAGAATCGTAGCCACATCGCCGGTTCGCTCGAAGTGCACTTCAGTGTGGGATTTCTCGTGAGACATGCGCAATACCTGCTAACGTTGGGGGTAATCGAAAAAGCCCTGGCCCGACTTCCGACCCAGGACCCCGCCACGCACCATGGTGCGCAGCAGCGGATGCGGCCGATAACGATCCTCGCCGAGATCGCGATGCAGCACTTCCATGATGTGCAGGCACACGTCGAGGCCGATCAAGTCCGCGGTAGCGAGCGGCCCCATCGTGTGTGCACAGCCCAGCTTCATGACCTCGTCGATGGTAGCCGCATCCGCGACCCCATCGGCAAAGCATGCGATCGCCTCGTTGACCAGTGGCATCAGGACGCGGTTGCTGACGAAGCCGGGGTGATCCTTCACGCGCAGCGGAGTTTTTCCGAGTTTTTCGGCGAGTTCACAGGTGAACGCCACCACCGGTTCGGTTGTGCGGAGGCCCACGACCACTTCAACCAGCCGCATCAACGGAACCGGATTAAAGAAGTGCATACCCACGAACTGGGCCGGCCGTCCGCTGGCTACGCCCAGTTCGCTGATCGAGATGCTGCTCGTGTTGCTGGCAAAAATACGATCCGGCGCGGCGCTTCGCCCCAGAGCGCTCCATAACTCACGCTTGATGCCGAGATCCTCGAACACCGCCTCCACGATGAAGTCCGTCCCGGCCGCGTCGGCGAGCGTTCCAGGGCGCAGGCGCGCCCGCGTCGCCTCGGCCTCCCCCGCGCTGAGCCGCTCCTTCTGCAGGAGTTTCTGGAGTGACTGCCCGATACCGGTCAGGGCCCGCTCGATCGCCTGTGGCGCGCTGTCCACCAGCGTGACGGCGAAGCCCGCCTGTGCGAACGTTTGTGCGATGCCACTACCCATCGTGCCGGTGCCGATGACGGCCACCTTCTCGACATGCGTGTGCAGATTCACGGCCGTCAACCTCCTTGCCGCTGCGGTTGCGCCAGGCCACTCCCCGGCTCTCAGAAATCACGGAGGATCCAGTCCGGCTCCTGCATGCGCCGCGCCAGCACGAGCCGCTGGATCTCGCTCGTGCCCTCGTACAGTTCCGTAATGCGGGCATCACGCAGCAAGCGCTCCACCGGGTAGTCCTGGCAATAGCCGTAGCCGCCGAAGACCTGCAGCGCCCAGCCGCACACACGGCTCGACGTTTCGCTCGCCAGTAATTTGGCCATCGCCGCCTCACCGCTGTAGGGGCGGCCGGTCGCCTTGAGCCACGCGGCCCGGTGCATCAGTAAACGGGCCGCCTGAATCCCCATCGCCATGTTCGCCAGCTTCCACTGGATCGCCTGGAACATGCCGATGGTCTCGCCAAACTGCACTCGCGTGTTCGCGTACTCCGTCGCGGCGTCGAGCGCCGCCTGTGAAATGCCAACGGCCTGCGCGGCGACTCCGATCCGCCCGCCGTCGAGGGTAGCCAGCGCAATGCTCAATCCCCGGCCGCGCTCCCCCACCAGCGCCGTGCCCGGCAAGAAACAGTTCTCGAAGACGATCTCGGCGGTGCTGCTGGCCCGGATGCCGAGCTTCTTCTCGAGCTTGCCGACCTGGCAACCGGGCGTATTCTTCTCAACGATGAAGGCCGACATGCGGTGCCGGGGGTGTCCGGGGTCGGTCACCGCCAGCAGGAGAATGACATCCGCCTCACCACCGTTGGTGACGAAGTTCTTTGTTCCGTTGATGACCCAGCCGCCGTCCTTCTCCACGGCCATGCAACGGGCGGCTCCGGCATCACTGCCGCTGCCGGGTTCGGTCAGTGAGAGGCAGCCGATCCATTCGCCCGCGGCCAGCTTGGGCAGGTACGTGCGCTTCTGCGCAGCGGTCCCGAAGTGCAGGATCGGATCGACGCATAGGGAATGATGGGCGGAGACAAGGATCCCCGTGGCCGCACAAGCCCGCGACAGTTCTTCGATTGCGACGATGTAGCCGACGACGTCCATGCCCGCGCCGCCGTACTCCTCGGGGACGTAGAGCCCGAATAACCCGAGTTCTCCAAGCTTCTGCACCAGGCCGGGTTCGAACCGGCCTTCCTGGTCGCGGGTGGCGGCCCGTGGCGCAATCTCCCGTAGGCAGAACTCGCGAAGCATGTTCCGCAGTTGCTGGTGATCTTCGGTCAGCCGGAAATCCACCGTGATCCTCCGCGGTCGTCCGTAGCTCAGCCGGGCATCTGCCCTGCAAGGAGTTGACGCGCAATGATGATGCGCTGCACCTCGCTGCTGCCCTCACCAATCTCGCACAGTTTCGCATCGCGCAGGTAGCGCTCGACGGGTACATCCTTCGTGTAGCCGTAGCCGCCATGAATCTGGAGGGCTCGGAGGGCCACCTGAGTTGCCATTTCGCTGGCGTAGAGCTTGGCGAGCGAGGCCTTCTGCCGCGCATCCTCACCGCGATCGAGCGTCGTAGCGGCGTCGTACACCAGCGCGCGGGCCGCCTCCAGCTCCGTCACCATGTCCGCCAGCATGAACTGCACCGCCTGGAGATCGAAGATCGACTTGCCGAAGGCCACCCGCTGGTGAGCATACGCCAAGGCCTCCTCGACTGCGCCGCGCGCCAAGCCAACGGACAGGGCCGCGATTCCCACTCGGCCACGCTCCAGTACCCGCAGCGCATCGACGTATCCCTGGTTCAGGGCTCCGACCAGTCGCTCCGGCCCGCACCGTACACCGTCCAGCTCGAGCGGGCACGTATCACTCGCCCGCATGCCCAGCTTGTCTTCCTTGGGGCCGACCGCGAACCCGGGGTCGTTGCGCTCGATGAGAAAAGCGCTAATACCTTTGGCGCCGCGGCTGGCGTCCGTTCGGGTCATGACGACGAAAACCTGTGCCCGGCTTGCGTTCGTGATGAAGATCTTGTTCCCGGTCAGTTGCCAGCCGTCACCGTCCGGCTCGGCTCGTGTCTGGAGTGCGGCGGCATCCGATCCCGAGCCCGGTTCCGTCAGCCCCCACGCCCCGAGCCATTCACCCGTTGCCAGTTTGGGCAGGTATTTCCGCTTCTGTGCTTCCGAAGCCGCCAGGTTGAGATGTGAGAGGCAGAGCCCATTATGCGCGGCCAGCAACAGTGCCACCGCGCCATCCTGCCGTGCAATCTCCTCCATGAGCACCGCGTTCGCAAGGTAAGCGTGCTCGTGGTGTTTCGAGCCCCCGTATTCTTCGGGGGTAAGCACGCCAAGCAGTCCCAGCGCGCCTAATTCCGCGACGACTTCGTCCGGCAGGTGCTGCTCACGATCCCAGGCCCGGGCATTGGGCCGAATTCTTTCGGTCGCATAACGTCGCACGGCATCCCGCAATGCGACGAGGTCCTCCGGCAGCGTCCAATCCATAGTCGGCATCCGTCCCGCGGAGCTGAGTCGTAATTCCATAAACGCGTGCGACGTGAGGAGCACGCATGAAGAGCGACTCTATTGTAACGGACTGGCTTGATGTGCAAAGCGCCGGCGGATAGAGAACACGACCGGAATCTCGGAAAGTGACCGCCCGGAAGTCATCCTCCGGACGGCATCCCTGCCACATCCGGACCAAGGATTACGTGCCGCTTGCTTCCGCGGTAGCGTCGATGATCTGAATCCGCCGCCGGCATTTCGGACAGCCGATGGTGCTGGCTGTGAAATTCGGGCTGAGTTGCACCGGGTGTCCGCACGTGCATTGAAACGATTCCCACCCCCGACCCCGGCGCGTGTAACGAGCCGGCCGATCGGCGGCCGACTTCGCCGGGCTTTCGGCCGGTGTGGCCGCTTCAGCAGCGCGGGTAGCCGCGGTAGCGACACCGAGCGCCGCTGCGACCCCAAGGACTTGGGCGGTCTGGGCCTTGGGGACCTCGTGCTGGCGGCCACAACGCGGGCACTCCGCCGTCGGTCGCTTCCAGCCCGGCGGTAGTTTCAGTTTTGTGCCACAACCACACGTTAGCACCACAAACGGAAGTGCATGGTCGAGCACTCGTTCGACGGCCTCACCACGAGAGAGGGGAGTGTCCTCCGCGGTCTGGACAGAAGCGGTACGGATCGTCACCGCATCCGACTCGGCTGCCAGAGTCTGTGCGCCGATACAGCGGCCGGATTTCCGGGCAGCCCGATAGGCCTCTTCGTAGGCCTGGAACCCCGCGCCGGACATGGACCGGAGAATGCGAATTCGTTCTGCCGTTGGGGGGTGTGTGGAGAACAGTCGCACGAGACTGCGCTCTGCCTGCAGCGGGTTGATGATGAACATGGGAGCAACGGCTTGGTTGGTGTCCGCCGCAACGCCGGGGCGCCGCTGAATCTTCTCGAGCGCGGACGCCAACCCTTCCGGATACCTCGTAAAGCGGGCCGCCGAGGCATCCGCCAGGTACTCACGCCGGCGCGAGGTAGCGAAATAAAGTACCTGGGCCAGCAGCGGCGCCAGGATCGCGAACAGCAGGGCCACCGCGATCATGAGGATTTGAGCTCCGCCCCCGGTCTGCCGTGAGGAGCCGCGCCGGCCTTGCCCACCGTAGAACATGGCCCGCAACAGGAAATGTGCCAACATGACGATCGTGCCGAGCATGATGGCCGCGAGGGTCATGAAGCGAACATCGTGGTTGCGGATATGCGCAATCTCGTGGGCCAGGACCCCTTGCAGTTCGTCACGGTTGAGCGACTTGAGCAACCCACTGGTGACGGCGACGGCCGCACGGTTCGGATCGTACCCCGCGGCGAAAGCGTTCAGCGAGGCATCGTCGATAATGAAGATCCGCGGCATCCGACCGAGACCAGCGGCGATGGTCATCTCCTCAACGATGTTCCAGAGTTGGGGGGCATCCTCGCGCCGGATCTCGCGAGCTCGTGCGCTGGAGAGCAGGATGCTGTCGCCGGAGGTGACCGCCGACAGGTACAATAGGCCCCAGACCAGCAGGGCGATGCCGGCCCCGATCAAGGCGCTGCCCCGGGCCTCCCAGAGCTGCTCCTGGAAAGTGGCGACATGACCGGTCTCCAACCCGGTTTTTACCGCCTGGAGCGGGTTGAAAAGCAGGACCATGTCGACGGTGAGCCCTATCACGATGCCGAGCGCAACCAGCAGTGTGCCCATCACGGCGATGAGCCAGAGGGAACGCCGCTGGTTACTCCGAATCGCTTCCCACATGGGGCCTCACCCCAACCGGGGCTGCGGACGTACGGTCCGCAACCCGTCTGAAACGGCGCCTGAGGTTCGGGCGGTCATCCTGTCCGCTACGAAAACTTCACCTGCGGTGCTTCGCGCTGTGCGGCATCCTGTAACTCGAAGTGCTCCGCACGTTGGAATCCGAAGGAGCCCGCCACCACGTTCTGCGGGAAGCTCTCGATCACTGTGTTGTACTTCATCACCGAGTCGTTGTAGAACTGTCGCGCGAAGCCGATGCGGTTCTCCGTGCTGGTCAGTTCCTCCTGCAAGGCGAGGAAGTTCTGGTTGGCCTTCAGGTCGGGGTAGTTTTCCACCACCATCATGAGCCGCCCGAGTGCCTGTGACAGCTCGCCCTCGGCAACCGCCTGATTCGCCACGCCGTGTGTGTTCACGGCCTTGGCGCGGGCCGAAATGACGGCGTCGAGCGTGCCGCGCTCGTGTGTCGCGTAGCCCTTCACGGTCTCTACGAGGTTCGGAATCAGGTCGTGCCGCCGCTTGAGCTGCACATCAATCTGTGCCCAGGCGTTCTTCACCTCGTTACGCTGGCGCACCAGGCCGTTGTAAATCGCAACGACCCAGAGCAGCACGAGCACCACGAGACCCACGACGACCATCAGCGTGATCAGCACCGGTCCCAACTGTGCAAAAGACATCGGTTAATCCTCCTGCGCCCGAGCGCCGAGTTCATGGCGAAACAAGTCTCCCAGGAAGTTCGCGATCGCATCCGTGGACGGCCCCGAGAAGGCCCGGACAAGCCCGCCCAGCTCGCCGACGTCCAGCCACACTCCGTGGCCCTGCCGACAACGATCCACCTCGATCGGGGGTTGCGCTCCCACCCGCACCACCGCCATGGTGCGTCGGCACCGCGGGCAGCGCCGTTCAGCACCCGCTATGGCCACCCCGGTCAGTAGTGCGCTGCCCAGGCGTGTCTCCGCTGCGCCCGCCGCCTCGGTCAGAAACTCCAGCTCCCCAGAATCGAACCACGTCCCGTGGCACTGCGGACAATGATCAAGCTCCACCCCCTGCAACTCGACCACCATCATGGGCTCGCGGCACACCGGACACACGGCGGATCCTCCCACATATCATGGGGAGCATAGCAATCGGCGCGACGGGTGTCGCGGTACCGGTCGCCGAATCGCGTTACACTTTCCGGGGTTTTTCAGAATGGATCTTGCCCGCGGGAACCGCGCCGTCAACCTTGTGGAGTGGAGCATGGGTCTGGCAACGCCATGGCGGGCTGAAATCAGCCGGAAGCTGCTGCATCTGTCATCCGCCGCGATCCCGCTGGTCTACTGGCTGGCGGAGTGGTCGCGCGGCACGCTGCTGGCAGCCCTCGGGGCATGCTGCCTTTTCGCCATCGCGGTGGAGCTGGCCCGCTTGAGCAACTCCGCCTTCGCGACGGTCTTTCGCGCCACAGTCGGTTTCATGGTGCGGTCACGCGAATGGCAACGAGTCTCGGGTGCGACCTATGTGCTGCTGGCGGCTTTTGCCTCTGTGGCCCTCTTTCCGCAGCTCATCGCAGTCGCGGTGCTGCTGATCCTGAGCGTGGCCGACACGGCTGCATCGCTGATCGGATTACGTTACGGTCGCAGCCAGTTTCTGGGAAAGAGCTGGGCGGGTAGCACGGCTTTCTTTCTGGCGGCCTTCGCCATTCTCTGGTTGCTCGATTTTCGACTTGGACCGGCGGTCAGCGCGGCGCTGCTCGCCACGGTGGTGGAAGCCGCACCTACGCTGCGCTGCGGACCGGTTGAACTGAACGACAACGTTACCGTGCCGTTGCTCACGGGGACTCTGCTGGTGTTTCTGCACTGACGGCGCAAGTGAAAAGCCCCTGGGCGGTGATCGGAACTCGGATGTCCCTGCCGCCCCAACCCCTGCCGGAGTGCCCATCCGATTCGACTAGCGCTCCCCATCCTCCACCCGGGCCGGGAACGCCCGCTCCAGGGCTTCGAGGTAGGCCCACTTCTCGTTCACCAGCGCTGTGAGCAGGTCCAGATCGAGCAAGTCCGTCCGGTAGCGCCGCTGCGTGGACATGTAGCGTTCCAGCGGTGTGCCGTCCGGTCGGGCGTTGATCCGGTAACGGCGCCCGTCAAACACCTCGTACAGCGCGTACACTCCGCATTGCGTCGCGATGCGGATCAACTCGACACTCTCGGCCGGTTCCGACTTCCAGCCCGTCGGACAAGGAGAAAGCATCAGCAGAAATCGGAATCCGCGCAGGCGGTGAGCAGTCCGGACCTTGCGCAGGAAATCCTCGCGGTGCGCGACCGACAGCGTCGCCGCATACGGGATGCGGTGTGCCACCAGGATTTCCATGATGTCCTTCTTCTGTTCGGTCTTCCCCTGGGGTGTGGTACTCGTCTTCACACCCTGCGGCGTCGCGCTGCTGCGCTGCCCGCCGGTGTTACCATAAATTTCGTTGTCGTAGCAGAAATAAAGCACGTCCTCGTTGCGTTCTGCGGCGGCCGAAATGGTGGCGAGTCCAATATCATAGGTCCCGCCATCGCCCGCCCACACCATGGTCAGCGCATCTTCGTCGTTCAGCCGCCGTACGGCGGACACCCCCGTGGCCACGGCCGCGGCACTTGCGAACGTCGTCGCCAGAGTCGGCACGCCGTAGGCGCTGGTTGGAAACGCCCCCGCCGCAACGATGCCACAGCACGCCGGAATGCACATCGTCGGCCGCACTTCGCCGAGCGCCTGCTGCAGCCATTGCAGCCCGATCGACATGCCGCAACCGGCGCAGTTCGTATTACCCGGACGCAGGATGTGTCCGCAGGCGTCCTGATCGAGAGGGGCGAGTGTTGTCATTGCGTCCGTCCTCGGCTGGCCGGCGGCCAGCATTACGCCACCGGTAGTTCCTTCCACACGGGGGGGCTCGCGGTCGTGCGTCCCTGTAGATCGTCGACGATCTCGTGGATCATCTCCGGCGTCACGTCTCCGCCCCCGAGGCCCACCAGGTAGTCCTGTACCAGCACCTCCGGGCGGCAGCGCAACGACAACGCGATTTCCTGCCAGAAGATGCCCCCCGAACCCGGCGAGTGGTTGCGATCCAGGACGCCGATGCGTTGCGCATGGCCGCAGGCCGTCGTGTAAACCTCGCGAGCGAACGGCCGAAACAGCTTCGCCCGGACCATTCCGACCCGCTCGCCGCGGGCCCGGCGCTCCTGCACGACCCGCTGCGCCGTCCGCGCCATGGTGTTGCACGCGACCAGGATCGTCTCGGCATCTTCGGTTTGCTCCGTCGTGATGACGCCCGCCGGCCGCCGCCCGAAGACGCGCACAAATTCGTCCACCGCCTCTGCCAGCACGGCCGGCACGCGTTCCATCGCGAGCTGGATTTCATGCCGGTGATGCTCGGTGTCGTGCGGCCACGTCATCCCGCCGATCGTCTTGCCCTGGCCGTTGATGCGGTGTGGAACGTGGCAGGGCGGCAGGAACGCTGCGACTTGCTCGAGGGTGGGCAGGTCGACCGCCATCTGGGTGTGCGACAGCAGAAAGCCATCCTGCGCGACCAGCGCGGGCAGCAGCACCCGGGGGTCCTCGGATACGCGAAAAGCCAGCAGCACCGTATCCACCAGGTCCTGGTGCGAGTCGCAGTAGAACTGGAGCCACGCCGCGTCGCGCATCATCAGCGTGTCACCCTGGTCCACCCAGATATTCCACGGTGGTCCGAGCGTGCGATTCACCCCCACCATCACGATGGGCAGCCGGAAGTAGCCCGCGGAAAACACGTTCTCCGTCATGTAAGCCAGCCCGTTCGACGAGCTGGCCGTAAACGTGCGTGCCCCGGCCAGGGCGGCGCCGATACAGACCGCCATCGCGCTGTGTTCCGACTCGACCGGGACCACGCGCCCCTTGCTGAAGTTGAAGGCCCGCAGGAATTCAATGATCTCCGTCTGCGGCGTAATCGGGTACGCGCCGCAGATGGTACCGCGCGCCACATGGTTGGCTTCACCCGCGAGGGCCAGCGCGTGCGCGGCGGCGTGGTTGCCAGTGACCAGTGCTCGTGCCACAGGGCCTTCCTTTCTCACGCTGCCGGCGCGGCCGCCGGCCTCACAGCTCCGCCATGTAGACGACCCCGCGCGGGCATTGCGCCGCACAGATGCCGCATCCCTTGCAGTAGTCGTAGTCGAACGCGTACTCACCCGCAGCCACATACCGCATGATGCCTTCCGGGCAGGTTGAGCGGCAATGGTCGCAGTCATTGCACACGCCGCAACTCAGGCAACGGGCCGCTTCGGCGGCGGCGGCCGGGTCCCCGGGCCCATCGATTAACCCGCGACGTACTTCCGCGAAGCCCGCGCGCCGTTGCTGTGGCGCCAGCAAAGGTGCGTGCCGTGGTTCGGCCGGGTCGAAGAGGTGCATGGTCAACACATCCGGTCCCGCGACGGGTGGTGCTGCCGGCGGGAACAGGTCCTCACCCGTCAGTGTTTTGTGAATGTGCCATGCCGCAGCGCAACCATTGCCGATCGCTGCCGTGACCGTACCCTCGTTGGTCGCCAGGTCTCCACCCGCGAAGATCGGGCAGCCCGTCAGACCGGTCAGTTGGCCGTCGGACCGCACGTTGCAGCCCTCGGGAAAAATCGAAAGGTCGGCCGACTGCCCCAGCGCCAGAATCACCCGATCGCAGCGGACGTCATACACGGCATCTTCGCTTTCGAGCGGCACCGGGCTGCGCCGGCCACTTGCATCCGGAGCGCCCAGTTCCATCCGCTGGCAGGTCAGAAGTGCGCCGGTCGGGGTCTCGCGCAGCCGCAGGGGCGCTACCAATTCGCACAGTTCGACGCCTTCCTCGAGCGCTTCCTCGATCTCCTCGTGGATCGCGGGCATCTCGGCTCGCGTACGGCGGTACAGCACCTGCACACGGCGCGCCCCGCAGCGCAGCGCAGTCCGGGCTGCGTCCATCGCGGTATTGCCACCGCCGATCACGACCACCCGCAGGCCCGTGACGAACTCGTGCCCGTTGCGCGCATGGTCGAGGTAGTCGATGCCCTGCGTCACCACGTCCGACGAAAGCTGGCCGAGGTTGAGCCCCCGGGCTTCCTGCAGACCGGTTGCCACGAACAGCGCGTCATAACGCTGCGACATTTCGACCAGCAGCTTGCGATGCACGGGCGTCCGCGTGTGCACCTCGATCCCATGCCGCAGAATCCACGAAATTTCACGGTCGAGCACGTTGCGCGGCAACCGGTACGAAGGGATGCCCGTGCGCAGCACGCCGCCCAGTTCCTTGCCCGCTTCCAGCAAGGTCACGTGATAGCCCAGCCGCGCCAGGTGATAGGCGGCGCTCAGGCCCGCCGGCCCGGAACCCACCACGGCCACCCGCTCCTGGCGGTGGGGCTTGGGCGGAGTAGGCCAGGCCGCGTGATCCGCTATGTATCGTTCGATCTCGCGTACGTTCACCGCCCCGTCAAACGTCCCCCGATTGCAGACCGCCATACACGGCGCCGGACACACACGCCCGCAGATTCCCGGAAACGGCGAGCGCTCCAGCAGGATTGCGAGCGCCGCGTCGTAGTCCTTCTTCCCTGCGGCTGCCACGAACCCGCGGACATCATGGCCTGCCGGGCAGCCCTGGTTGCAGGGGGGCGTCCATGCGCGCCGCTGCGGCTGCCGAGTGGCCCAGTCGCCGGTGTGGATTTCCGGCATTCCACCCATCTCCGCCCCGAGAAAGCTGGCCGCCGCCGCCCGCGGCCCCGCCGCCGTCGCCGGTGGCACGACGACCGCCGTCCCCGGCAGTTCGGCCGAGTGTACTTGCGCAAAAGCCGCCTCCGCTGCCAGCCGGTTGGCCCCCTCAAACCCTGTCGAGCGCAGTGCGGCCGCGATGTCCTCCAAGTTCAGGCCCAGCACTTTGGCAACGGCGCCAAGCATGGTGGTATTCACAATGGGCACCGCGCGCGTTCCCAGTCCGTGTTCCGCCGCGATGCCGGTCGCATCCACGGTCGCAACCTTGTACCCGGCGAACTGCTCCGCCAACTCGTGTGGCGCCGCCGTGTGGTTCAGCAGAATCCAGCCACCTGGGCGCAGACCCGCCAGCACGCGCGGCCCGATCAGCGTTCGGTCGAGCACGATCACATGGTCGGGTGTATGTACAAGGTTGTGATTGGTGATCTCAGCATCATCGATACGCACGTAGGCCTGCACCGGGGCGCCGGAGCGTTCGGCCGCGTAGATGCCGAAGGCCTGTACGTGCTTGCCGCGTTCGAAATAGGCGGAGGCCAGCAGTTTGGCGAGGGTGACTCCGCCCTGGCCGCCGCGTCCGTGAATGGTGATTTCGGTCATACCCCACCTTTGGGCCGGGCCGCCGGGCTGCGCCGGGCATCGACAACGTGCTGTCGGCGACTGCGCAGACTTGGGTTGGAGGAAGGGGAGAAGGGTCGTAGCTCAGCGGTCCGGTCGCTCATGCAAGGGTGCTCCGGATGTCGCTGCGCAGTATAACCCGGCCCCAAACGACGGACAAGCGGACCGGAATAGATGGAATAGGGCTGGGGGCTCAGGTCTCCGTCCGCAGGTTGGGCATGTCACCCACCGCAAGCGGCCGTCGCGCTTACCCCCCTTGGGGTGAACGCGCTGCCAGCGTCCGCGATCGTTCGTGATGGCGACGAAGCCGCTTGTTCCGAACTAAGGCCGGCTCCTACCACCAGTACCCGAAGTCGAACCCCCACCCGTCGAACCAGCCGCAGGTTCTGCAATCGTCGTAAATGTAATATTCGTCAACGATTACGATGTCGCGGTAGTACCGATCGGCCCAGCGCAGGCCCTGCGACAAAGCCCCCGGACTGCATGAGATTGCAATTGGCAGCCACGCTCCAGCCACCAGCAAGCCAAGCCACTTTCGCTTTCCCTGCCAACGCATAGCGTCCTCCTTGCCCGAGGGGCCTTTTCAGGGGCCACTGGACATGACACGCGCGACCGCCCGCAGGTTAGCTCTTTGGCATCTCACAGGGGCTCTGCCGGCAACGGTACTGCGAGCCGCGTGCGCAAACGCCCGCGCTCCGGATGATCAGGCCGTAACCGCAGTACATCGAGGTAGCGCTCCCGCGCTGCCACCGGATTGCCCTGGTGCCACTCCGCATGGCCGAGCTGCAACAGCAGATCCACATCATCCGGGCGCAGCCGTACCGCCCGGGTAAGCCAAAGCATTTGCAATTGGTCGTCCCCGCGCTGGCTGCAACGCTCGGCGATCCGCAGATAAGCGCCTGCGAGCAGCTTTGCCCGCCGGGCCGGCTCGCGCGCCGCTTGCCGTGCGGTGTACCGCAGAAACTCCGCTTCATTCCCCACCCGGAGGGCCACTTCGGCAAACAGGGCGAGTACCTCCGGATCGTCCTCCGCGAGAAGCACAGCGGCGCGCTGCCGTAGAACCACTTCGGCCAGGCGTGGCTGGTCCACCGCCAGCCAGATGCGCGCGTGTAGCAGGTGGGCAGCGGGGGTGTCGTAGCCCAGGTCGAGTGCCAGTCGAATCTGAAAGAGTGCCGACTCCGGCGGGCAGCAGAGGAATTCACCCTCCGAGGTGCCTCGGTCGTACAACAGCAGGCCCGCGGCAAAAAGTCCAACCTGACCTCCGGAAACGCGCCGCCGCTGCACGCGCCCGAGAAAATTCTGGTGTGCGCCATACGCCGCGGCCGCGAGGTAGTGATACTCCGGCTGGCCGGTCAGAAGCTTCGCCTGCTCTACGCGCATCAGTGCCGTTGCGGTCCGCCCACTCGCAAGTGCCGTGCGGATGTGCAGGAGCCGCAAATCGGTGTCGAGCGGCCATTGCTGCAAGGCCGCCTCCAGCAGGCGTTCGGCACTCGCCGGCCCTTCGTTGGCGAGCGCAGCGCGCGCCGCTGCGAGCACCGCCGACGGTGGGTCCTCCGCGGCGCGCGGAGCTGCCGGTGCCGCCAGCGACTGCGAAGCAGTCCCCGCGTGTTGGGCCGCAGCGGTGGCGCTCGTGCCTGCGCAGACGGCCGCACACAGCCAGACGGCCAGTGCCGTGCGGCGGCATCCTGCTCTTGCCGGAGGTGGATCGCTTCGCATACGCTCCCACTATGGCTGGTCGGTCTCGCGGGGCGTCGGTCAAACCAGGACCGAGCATCTCATTGTGTCACCACCGGCCCCACGGAGCAATCCAAGCGCGCCATGGATGCCCATACACTCGAATGCCTGGAGTTCGAGAGTGTCCGCGAGTTGCTCGCCGGCTATGCCATGACCGGTCTGGGCAAGTCACTGGCCGCGCATGTTCATCCCGTGACGCGGTTTGCGCTGCTGGAGCGCTGGCTCAATCAGGTGACCGAATTGCAGCGTCTGATTGTAGAACGCGGCCTGCCACCTTATGGCGGCATCACCGACGTACGTGCCATTGTTCAACGCTGCGGGCCGCCTTTGCGAGTCGGTGTCGAGGACATGTCCCAACTCGGCCTTACGCTGCGCGGCACACATGGCGTCGCCGCGTACCTGCGTGACCTGCCGGCTGACCATCCGGAATTGCAGCATCTGGCCGGTCGCATCGGCGACTTTCAGACCATCGCCGACCGAATCGCGGCGGTGATTGACGAGCGCGGCCAGGTGCGCGACGACGCCAGCCCCAAGCTGTTGCGCATCCGCCGGTCCATCGAGGAGGCCAGTGAGCGCATCGGCGGCGTCATGGATGGACTCCTGCGTGATACCGGCATCCGCAAGCTGCTCCAGTATTCCAACCACACGTTCCACGGCGACCGCATGGTGCTGCCGTTGCGGGCGGAATGTCGCGGGCGCGTCCCGGGGATCGTGCATCGCACCTCGGACAGCGGTGCGACGCTCTACGTTGAGCCGGCCGCGATCGTCGAACTGAACAACCAGATCAGCAATCTCCGCAGTGAGGAGCAGGAGGAAGTCGGGCGGCTCTTGTGGACCCTGAGCAACGAAGTGCACGTGAATACAGCCGAGATCGAGCGTACGCTCGACGCGCTCGCCGTGCTCGACCTGATCACCGCGAAGGTGCGCTTCGCACGTGATTACGGTCTGGTCGTGCCCGAACTCACCACCGACCACACCCTGAACGTCCGTGGCGCGCGGCATCCCTTATTACTTGCGCTGGCTCGACAACGTCAGCAACAGGGGGAATCCGCGGTCGAAGTCGTGCCGATCGACTACCGCCTTGGTCTGGATTTCAATCTGCTCATCATCACGGGGCCGAACACCGGCGGAAAGACCGTTGCGCTCAAGACCATCGGATTGCTTAGTCTCATGCTGCAGGCGGGGCTCCCGGTCCCGGCGGACCGCGGCTCCCGGATGGGACTCTTCGGCAACGTGCTCATCGACGTGGGCGACGAACAGAGCTTGCAGCAGTCGCTCAGCACCTTCAGTGCGCACATCCGCCGCATCATCGACATGTTGCGCCATGCCGGTCCCCATGCGCTGCTGCTGATTGACGAACTGGGGGCCGGAACCGACCCGGATGAGGGGGCCGCTTTGGGTGTGGCCATTCTCGATGAACTGGCGCGCCTCCAGTGTCGCGGTGTCATTACCACGCACCTCGGTGTGCTCAAGGTCTTCGCGCTCACGCGTGGCAATGCCGAAAACGCATGTGTGGACTTCGACGCTGAAACCCTGCGGCCGACGTACCACCTCCGCATTGGTCAGGCCGGCCACAGCAACGCGATCGACATCGCCTCGAAGCTCGGACTGCCGAAGCGGCTCGCTGGTGCGGCGCGTCGCAATATCTCGCGCAGCCATCGCATGCTGCACACGGCCCTGGAGGGGACCCGCTCGGCCAAGCAGCAGGCCGAGGTCGCCCGCCGCGAGGCCGATGTGGCCCGCGACACCGCCCGCCAGAGCGCCACGGCGGCCGATGCTGTCCGTGTCCAACTCGAGCGGCAGCAGGCGGACTTTCAGAAGTGGGTGCAGCGCGTCGTACATCTCCAGCCCGGGGACGCGGTGCGGGTGCGCGACTTCGACCGCGACGGCCGTATTGTCCGCCTCCGACTCGACCAGCACCGTGCCGAGGTGGATGTCGGCGCGTTTACAGTCGAGGTTCCACTTGGAGATGTGCTGCCACCCGAGACCCCGCCGCCCCCGCCGAAACCGCCGCGCCCGGTCGCTGTCGCTGCGCCGCCGCCACGCCCCAGGAAGCGTGACCGCAGCGCTCCGCGCAGCGCGCCAGCCACGCGGGGGGCACCGGGCACCGCTCCGTCACCGGCCACGCGGCCAAACGACCCGCAGCGTCCCTCCCAACGCCCCCCACGCGCGTCGGAGGAGCGCGAGCGGCCTATGCCACCGCCGCTCACGGTTGAGCAGGCCGCCCAACTCAAGCCGCTCGACGCGGTCTACGTGCGACGATTCCATCGCGTAGGTCGCATCGTCCGAATCCTGCCGGATAAGAAACTGGCTGTCGTCGACGTCGGAGCGCTCGAAGTTGAGGTAACCTTCGACGGGCTCGCTGCCGTGCCCGCCCGCTAAGCGCCCCATTCCCGAACATCCCACACCGGCTCGCCGTACTCCGCCAGCAGTTCCGCGTCTCCCGGTGTGACGTACACGAGTTCGTCCCGCTGCGCATGGGCGGTGAACGCTCGAATCGGGCGCCCGTCCACGCGCCACGGCCACGACGCCTGCCATAATGCCCGCCAGGGCACGAGATACACGTCGCCGCCCATGGGTTCGGCCGGAACCCCTTCGCTGTCGAGTCCAACTCCAATCGCGCTGCCACTCATCGACCCGTCTCCGCCGGCATCGTACTACCCTAGGTGAACTGCAATGTGGTCGAGTAGTACACCCGGCCGTGGCGGGCCACGGCCCAGCGCCACGACTTCACGCCGCTGTACTGTACGTTCAGGTCGACGATGCCCGTGTCGGTCGTAATCAGCAGGAAGTGACGGTTCGTCAAGATCGTCCGCAGAACAGCCCCGCTGTGAAACGTAATGCTGTCCGGAGCCGTCGCGCTCACCCCGCCACCAATCGTGTCTGCCAACCAGCACTCGATCAGACTGTGCGCACTCAATGCCGTCCGCAGGGAGCAGGCGATCTGGTTCACGCTCTCGGTACCAACATCAACCGCGACGGCCGCGGCGTAGTCGGGTGCGAGGCGGTCGGCCAGGGTGCGGATGAAGTCGCCATGTGCGAGCAAGTCTGCGTCGCTGCGAGTAAGCGGCGTGCGGAGTTGCGCCAAAGCGGTGGCGATTTGCAGGGCGGCGGTCTCGATCCGGTGAGCTGCGAACGGACCGCGCCCGAGATCGGGACCGAAGAACTCGACGTGTCGATCGGACATGATCATCTCCAGTGGATCGTCGCGCTGACCAAGCACGCCCGACCCAGGGGAAAATCCTCCAGGAAAGTGGGTGGGGCAAGGTCCGGCGGGCCTCGCGCGCAGCGGAGCGGTCGCGGCCAGTTGTGGGCGAATTCTGTCGGTGGCCGTTTCTGAGGGTTGCGCCGTGCTTCCTTGTGACTATTTCTGCCGGCGATGACCGTTCGGGGCTTCCCGGCAGTATCCGAAGCGAATCGTCGCTCCCGGCCGAAGGCACCAAAAGGTATTCAAGGAGAAGCCGCTATGTTCCGTCGTACGCTGGTAGCGCTCGCTGCCATGACCTTCGTCTCGTGTGCGCTCGCCGCACCTCTTGCCACTTCCTTCACCTATCAGGGCGTCCTCTCCGAGGGGGGCATGCCGGCCAACGGCCTGTACGACCTCCAGATTCAGGTCTACGACGCCGCGGTTGGTGGCTTTCTGCACAGCACGAGCAACCACGCCGACGTATCCGTGGTCGACGGGCGTTTCACGGTCGAGGTGAACTTTGGCGCCGGCGCGTCACCCTTCAACGGAGATGCCCGCTGGTTGCAGATCGGGGTTCGTCCCGCCGGCAGCGGTGGTGGCTATACGGCACTTGCTCCGCGCCAGTCCGTGACAGCCGCACCGTATGCTCTCTTTGCCCTCAACAGTTATTGGACGCGTGCGGGTGCCGATCGCATCACCAATACTCAAAGCCAGATCGTCCTGATCAACCGCAATTATCTCGTCGGATCCGAGTGGTTCGGTGTGCATGCCGGCGCGACGGGCACGAACTACGGCGGCATGTACATCACGACAGAGAGCAACAACGCCAAGCCGTTCTACGGTTATGCCACCGGCACGCAGACGGCCTGGACTTACCTCGACGGTGTGACCGGGAAGTGGCACGTCCATAACTCCGGCGACCGGCTCACGGTGCAGAGCGACGGCAGCGTCGGTATCGGCACCACGTCCCCGGCCGCACGCCTTGAAGTGAGGACCACCAGCGGCAATGCAGTGGAGGGGCATACGACGGCGGCCTTCAGCTACGGTGTGCTCGGGTCCGGAACCTCCGCCGGTGTGCGGGGTGAGAGCGCTGCGTCGGGTGGGGCCGGTGTACGCGGGGTGAACAACACGACGGGCGGCTCTGGCGTCCGGGGCGACAGCTCCGCCCAGGGCGGCAGCGGCGTCTCGGGCTATGCCAACGACGGCACGGGCATTTACGGCCAGTCCTTCAACGGCTACGGCGTGTACGGCTCGAATGGCGGCAGCAACGTCAGCGGCTACGCCGGATGGTTCAACGGTCGCACCCACATCAACGGCACGCTTTCGAAGTCGGGCGGTTCGTTCAAGATCGACCACCCGCTCGATCCGGAGAACATGTACCTCTCACACTCGTTCGTCGAGTCGCCCGACATGATGAACATCTACAACGGCACCGTGCTCCTCGATCGCAATGGCGAGGCCGTTGTCGTCCTGCCGGACTGGTTCGAAGCGCTCAACGCCGAGTATCGCTACCAGCTTACCGCGATCGGTGCCCCGGCTCCGAACCTCTACATCGCCCGTGAGATCGAAGGTAACAGTTTCGCAATCTCCGGTGGCCAGCCCGGCCTGAAAGTTTCCTGGCAGGTGACCGGTGTCCGTCGCGATCCGTGGGCCGAGCACAACCGCATCCAGATCGAGGAGCCGAAGCGCAGCGACGAGCGCGGCCGCTTCCTCTTCCCGGAGGGCTATGGCTATACGGCGGAGCGTTCGGTTGCGGTGCCGCAAGCAGAGTAAGCTTGAAGCAGGTCCTGGTGAGGGCCGGAGAGGGAGCGCGTGGCGGGCTTGTCGGCTTGTTCTGCAAGCAGGCAGCCCGCCCGCTTTTTTGCGCTCCCTGCCAACGTACGGTGTAGTGCGCCCTTATGCCCGCCGCCTTCGTGTGAGCAGCAGCACAACGCTGCCCAGCAAGCTCGCCGGTTCCGGCACCACCGTCACCCGCGCCGGCGCCCCAAGTGCGCCAAGTACGTTCTGTGTTCCGGTGTACACCTCCGTATGGGCCATCGGACGCCCGGGTTTCTGTCCGCTGCGGACCAATGTGATCTCCGAGACCGTTGCCGGCAGCAGCGCGACGAATTCCACCGTC
Organism: Phycisphaerales bacterium; assembly: GCA_016716475.1. NCBI lineage: Bacteria > Pseudomonadati > Planctomycetota > Phycisphaerae > Phycisphaerales > Phycisphaerales bacterium. Next base: position 51,277 of record JADJWG010000001.1, on the reverse strand, counting down.
GCCAGCAGCGTACCGGCGGGGGACACCGGTAACTCCGTCGGCGGGAACGTCAGCGGTGCGAACCCGAACCACAGGGCATCTCCATCCGCCGGCGGGCTCGCCTCATTGAAGCCCCACGAATCGTTGGGTGGAAAGCCCGCAGCAGCCAGCCCCACACCCCCGGCCGGGTTCGACCCCGTCAGCCGCAACACGGCCGGATCCCACCCCAGCAGCACCTGCGCGCTGTTCAATCCGGCGCCCTGCGGCTCCGACGATACTGCGTATAACTCCAAGCTTAATCCGCCGCCGACCTCGGCCATCGCGACCGCCGGTCGCCACTCCAGGTGAATCACCCCACCTTGAGTGACCGATGCACCGCCCAGGGCCATGCCCAGCGCTACGCCACACAACATCGCGGTCGTGCGAGTTTGCATGATTCCCAACATCTCTTGCACCTCCATTCTCGAGCGCGGACTACTCCCGCCGCTTGCGTACCAGCGGCGCCTCACGCGTATCCTTCTGGACCTCCGGTCGAACCTCCTCGTTTTCGGGCTGGGGTCGGAATGCGGTCGGCGCTGGCATCACCGGCCGTGTGCCCATCAGGAATGCGAACATGTCCCCGGCGTCCAACACCCCATCACCCGTCAGGTCGACCCACCGAGGTAGCCCCAGTCGCTCGACCTCACGCAGGGTCAGCGACGTCCGCGGTATGCCGGCCTCGCGCGCGCCGCAGCAGTCCGGCGCTCCGATGCGGAGGAAGTTCTGCTGAATGAACGCGAAATCCGCCGCACCAATCGCGCTGTCCCCGCTCACATCGGCGTGTGGCCAGGGTGTCCCACAGGCCGTTCCCGCGGTCGCTGGAGGTTGGCTCCAGGACGTAATGAACACGCCGAAGTCTGCAATGTCGATGAGGTTATCCGGGTAGAGGTCACCTTGGACCAAGGGTTCGCTGCCCGTGAACACCGCGACCCACACGCCGTCCAGCGCTACTGGTACGGTGGCTGCTCGCAGCGTATGAAGCGGGTCCTCAATCGCGACGCACGTGTAATCGCCGCACGGAACTTCCACCAGCTCCATGCCAGCTACGGCCTGCCCGTTCGTCTCGTCGTGATCTGCGGAGAACAACACTTCGATCGCTTGCTCCACCACCGGCGCCCCGCCCTCGCAGCCCGCCGTCAGCGTCAGGCAGCGTATCAGGGTATCACCGGACACGCCCAGGTTGGGATCGTGCAGTGTGCCTTGCAACTGCACGTCAACGCGCAACTCGTTGACCGGGCGCACCTCTACCCGTTGCACGTGCGAGCTGCTGTTGTCGCATGCATCCGTGACCGTCCAGGTGATTTCCGTAACGCCGCTGTACGGCAGGGTCAGGCCGGTGCCTGGCGTGAAGCCGGGCCGCTCGTAACCAACCGTCGTGGGGCTCCCACAGGCGTCGCTTACCTCCGTCGGTAGCCCGACCTCGAGCGCTGTGAGCGTGCGCGTGCAGCCACCGGCCGCTGCCGTGACGACCACGTCGGCAGGGGGGGTGAATGCGGGTCCGGCGATGTCGAACGTCAGCATCACCGTGTCGTGCGCCACGCCTGGGCACGGTTCACCGGCCGTGACGGACAATGTCAGCATAACCGAGCCCGCGGCAGTATCACCGGGACCGGGCGTATAGACCGCATCCAGGCGGGTTGGGTCGTCGAAGGAACCGTCACCCAGAGTTGACCACAGCGGCATGCCATGGTCGGCGCCACCGGCAAGCTGTACGGGTCTACTGGAGCACAGGCAGGACTGATCTTCCCCTGCATCCGCAACCGCGTTGCCCGCAAGCGAGAGCACGGTGGTGTCAGAAGCATAACCATCACACGGCGCGGCCGCGGTTACCGTCAGTGTTAGTGTGACTGCACCGGCCGAGGCATCGTCAGGGGAGGGCAGATAAGTCGTGACGAGTGCGGTAGGGTCGACAAAGCTGCCCTGGCCACTCGTCGTCCACAGCACCCCGGAGTAATCCGTTGCTTGGCCCGCGACGGGAACCGGCAGAGCAGCGCAGCCGAGGTAGGGGCCGCCGGCGGAAGCCGCCGGAGACTCTGCCAACGTCAACGCGACGGGTTCGGACTGCACAGCACCGCAGGGGCCATGGACGTACACAAAATACCAGCCAAGCTGCGACTCCTGCGCATTCTCGACCGTGAGGACCGGAGCATCGGTGCCCACCGCGATGACTTGTGCACCGTCGTCGAAATACCACGCGTAGGCGAGTGAGGTACCGGTCGCGACGACCGTGAAGGTCGCATTCCCCCCGCGACAGACGCGTGTCGGCTGTGGCGGTGAGAGAATGGTCGTCGCAGCATCGACGGATAGCGTCACAGGTCCGGCGATCGTCTCGTGGCAGCCGTCACTGGCGAGGAGGCGGTAGGTGCCGGCATCCGAAAGCGCGGTGGCGGCGAAATTCAGCACGGCACTGTCGGCGCCTGAAATGTCCACCCACCCGCCGGCGACTTGTCGTTGCCACTGGAGGCGGGGTATGCCGCAGTCGTCCAAGATCTCACTCGTGGTAAGGTCAGCTGACGCACCTTCACACACGGTTCGATCCACCGGCGGATTGCCCACACTGGGCGGACCGCCATCGAGAATGCGAATCGTCTGGGTCGCAAGGGCCTCATTTCCGCATGCATCGACAGCGCGCCAAGTGCGCGTGATCAACTCGACGGCGGGACAGGCGCCGGCTGCGGCGGTCTCTTCAAACTGCAGCGGAACCGGGCCCTGGCACGCGTCGAGTGCACGCATGCCGCCGACGTCAATATCCCCGTCACCGTTCGTGTCGCCGTCGCCATTGGTCGTGGAACTAGCGACCACATGCTGGTAGCCGGTCGCTGGTCGCGGGTAGGTCTGCCACTTGTAGAACCCTGTACCGCCGCCACCCGGTACGTAGCCATCGTGAATTTCGAGGCCATGGTCGTAGGCGGGATCGGTTGCATCATCGTACAGGCGCGTCCCGACCGAGATTCTGCTCAGGTAGCAAGTGTTCGCGACTTCGGTGCCGACACGGCCACCGAATTCGACCCGGTAAACATTGCTCGTATTGTTGGCCGAATAGGTGAATGACTGCGTCTCGTGATGGTCGAGTCGCGTGACCTCGACGCGCCACTGGTTGCTTGTCAGGCGGGTGAAAGCGACCTCGTAACCTTCGTCGATGAGCGGGATGCCCGTATCGTTACCCGTCAGGTTGGTGACGATCTCAAAGGTGCCGTTTGAGGACGGGTATTGGAATGAGATCTTGTTGCTGCTTGAGTAGTCACCCAAGCGCAGCCAGCAGGTTCCGCCGGGCGCGACCGTGCCAGGATCGAAAGTGACCCGCACCGTCTCGTTGATCGCCAGTTCTGGGCCCTGCCACGCGCGCGAGAGTGCAATGTTGTTCGCAGAGCGAATCCCCCAGGCCCGCCCTGTTGGCAGCCCAGGGAGTGGTTCGCCACAGAAAAGGTCCACATCGCCAGGCGCCCCCAGGATGTCCGGTGGAACCTTGTCCTCGGCGCTGAAGGTCTGCACCCAGTTGACCTCATTACCACACGCGTCCGCGAGCGTGTACACACGCGTTATGACCTGCGAAGCACCGGCGCAGCCGGTTCCCGCGTCCGGCAGGTCGGCATAGCGCACGATCGTCAGCCCCTCGCCGCAGTTGTCGCTCGCACTGAAGGCGGCGAGGGTCGCGGCCGGAGGAAGCGCCGCCAAGCAATCCACCGCGGCATCCTCGGGGCCAGCGGTAATGACCGGCGCCACGCCATCCGCAAAGGTGAAGGTCTGTACCCACGTGGCGTGGTTACCACAGCCATCCGCAAACGTATACGTTCGCTGGAAGATGCGCGGCGCGGCGGGGCAGCCCACACCCCCGAGATCAGCATCCTCATGGCCGAGCAGGATTACCGTACCGCAGTTGTCGGACCTGGAGAACGCCGCGATCTCAGACTCCGCCTCAGGCAGCGGACCGAAGCACTCGCCCACCACGTCTGCGGGTCCATCGACTATGGTCGGCGCCGTCCAGTCGACGGTGAACACGCCTAAATCGTGCCGGTTTTCGGCCGGTACTTCCCTTGGGATGCCGTGCCCCTGCGGACCACGCACGGTCAGCCGTGTCCGCAGCGGCTCCGGGTCCACGCGGAATGCCACCAGCCCCGCCGTGCTGCACGTCTGCCCTGTCGTCGTCAAGCGCAGTGTACACAGGACGATTGGTTCGCTGCCCGAGTATCCGCTACCGCCATTCGCGACACCCACCGCATACAGCACCGTGCCGGCGGCCGAATCGACGGTCTCCATGATCTCCTGAACAAACGGCTCCGATCCGGGCGCAAACTGCGCCGGTGTGGTCACAGCATCGACGTATCCCACCGGCGCCAGCACCAGCGGGTCCCATGCCAGAAAGACCTGCGCGCCAAGCACCTCCTCGGTCGGTGTCCCCGGTACCAGCACTACCCGCACAACAACAACATCCCCCGGCACGGTGAGGCATGACTCCGTTGTCTCGATCCGCAGGTGCGGATCCGCTCCGAGCGTTGCGGTCACCAGCGCTGCTGTCAGCAGCGCGCCTCCCAGGCGTGCTCCGAATTGCATACGATGCCTCCACGGTGGGGCCGGAATCCGGTCTGCCCAACACCGACCCACACGGTCGCTGTGGTGGAGCATTCCCGGATCAGACGCGCTGAGATGAATGGTTTGGTGCGCGGACAGAGCCACCGGCCATGAGACCGGCGCCACGCGTTGTGCCCAGGCCGTCCGCGCCTTTTGGCGCGGCATGCCAAGGTCCCCCATACGTACTCCAAGTGCTGTGTCGTGGGCCCCGTAAGACACTCAAGGGACGAGCAACCGACCCCGGTCGCCCGTGCGCCCCCGACGACACCGCGCACGCTACTGTACCCGGGTGGGGTCCTTCAAGGGGTGCGATGAAGATTCCATTCCGTGTGTTTGGGCTTCGTAATGGCACTGGAAATTCCGTAATCGCTCCCGGTGCATTTATATCCGGACTTGTCCCATAATTGTGACCATAAAAATTGTTGAGGATTGCTTTCGGGGATTTTGTGGTCTATTATGAATCAAGGCGTTCAGAAACGCAGGAGGATGAGTATCATGCGCAGCTTGATCATTGCGGCGGCGGTGTTTGCAGTTGGCATCGCGTCGACCGCAGTTGCGGATATTTCTCAGTCCGTTATCCCACCGAAGGATGGTCCGCGGGGCGGTGCTCCCGGGTTCGATCCTTCCTACACCGGACTGAATCCGTTGGTGACCGATAAGGATCTGTTCGACCAGTTGGGCAACCAGCCGGATGGGCAGTTCAACGCGGTTCGGGATCACTTCAGGGTGCAGTGGACACTCGACGGCAACAGCAAGAATCCCTTCGTGTCGCGCCCTGGCTGGGATCGACCCGATTTCGTGCTCACGGGTGACCAGAGTGGGCCGGTCAATTGGCCCTCGACACCGGAGCGTGTTGTGATTCCTGTTCCGGGCAGCATCATCCTGGGCGCCATTGCCTTGGGCTCGCTGATGGGTGTGCGGCGGAAGGCCTAGCCACCCCCCAAAGCGGTATCAGAAACGTGATTTGCGTGAGCGCGGTTGGATTTTCCGGCCGCGCTTTCTCTATATTCACGCAACTCACGCGCCGCCATCAGTGCATTCCGCATCGGGAGCCCAGCCGCCCTGTATGCCCCTTCGCACCACCAACCCCCGCTGAGTCGAAAAAATTGCGTTGAGTGTTATACGGGCATACTGGACGTGGCAGCGAAAGGTACTGCCACCTCCATCCGATTCCGTCCCCGGACTTGCGATCGGCGGCATGCATGCCACAATGCCGACTTTGTACCCAAGGCAGTGCGCATGACCCACCCGGTAACCGTAACCCCCGGGCCGTCGCAGCGGCCCAATGAAACGCCCCTGATTGCTCCGGCGCCCGAGCCGCCCCCTCCGTCGGCTCCGCATCCACCGCCGGATGTGGTGGCGCGCAGTCTGCGCTACTCCATCAAGGACGCGTCGGCGTGGGCGGTAATGCAGGGGGCTGGCATCAGTTACGTTACGCCTTTCGTCGTGCTCGGCGGCAAGGGGTTGTTTTACATTGCGGCCTTGGCCGCGTTGCCGGCATTGGCCGGTGGACTCGTGCAGTGGTGGGGGGCCCACCTGACCGACCGCTTCGGCAAGCGCAACCGGATCATCGTCTGGTGCTCCCTGGCGCAGGGCTTATTCTGGATTCCAATCGCCGGTGCAATCTTCTTGCCGCTGAATGTCGGCTACTGGATCATGCTCGCGGCGTTTCTCATGGTGGTCGTGCTCGGCAACATCATCGTGCCGGCGTGGCAGAGTCTGATGGGAGACCTCGTACCGGCCGAAGGACGCGGCCGCTATTTTGGAGCGCGGAACGCGATCTCAGGCCTGGTGCAGGTCGGTGCGTTCTTTGGGGCGGGCTGGTTCATTACGCTGGCAGAGCAGAACCAGCATTTTGAGCGACTGGGTCTCTCCGGGCGAGAATTCGGCTTCCTGCTGCTGTTTGTGCTCGCCTGCGCAGCGCGGTGCCTGTCCGCATGGTATCTGAACCATATTCATGAGCCGCCGTACCATCGTTCGCCCGGCGATCACTTCACACTGATGCAGTTCATCCGGAGAGCACCGAAGGCCCACTTCGGTCGCTTTGTGATGTACTCTTCACTGATGTCGGTCGGCTTCGGGCTGGTAGGACCCTTCCTCGCGTGGCATCTGCTGCACGATCTGGAGTTCAGTGCCGGAACCTATGCGACAATCGTAACCGTGAGCATGTTATGCAGCTTCCTGTCGCAGCCACTCTGGGGCCGGCTGGTCGACCGGCTGGGGAGTAAACGGATACTCGGCATTGGCGGTATCGCCGTCACGTTCATTCCGGCGCTGTACCTGCTGTGCAGCGAATCTTGGCACTTCCTGATTGTCATGGTGTACGACGGAATTGCAGGGGCCGCGTACTCAATCGCGCTCGGCAATTACTTCTTCGATGTAGTCACTCCGCCGAAGCGGGCCCGCTGCGTGGCCTTCAATACTCTTTTCGTTGCCATCGGCGGGGCGGTGGGAGCGTTTGCGGCCGCTGCCATCGGAGAGTGGTTCACGACACCCACAGCCATTGCCGGCTGGTCGATCCCGTTTGATTTCACGATCCTCCTGCTCGTGTCGATAGTTGTCCGTGCCATCGCAAACTTGGCTTTGTTGGGCACTTTCGCGGAGTTCCGCCTGCAACGCCCCGATTTTGGTGCGGCGGCTACGCCCCCGGCGGCGTGATCGGCCGGGGTGGGGGTGAACGCCCCTGCGACCAGGTGGGGGGAGTCTGCGTAGGAACAGTTGCCGGAGCCGTTGGTGGGAACAATTGGCGCAGGTGTTAGGTTCATGCTTGCGTGTGTGTGGGTGCCCAGCGTATCGTAATGCACCGTGTTCTGCGGGAAACCCCCGATGTCTGGCCGAATCACAAGACGGAGTCTGAGCATGAAGCGATCCATCCCTGGAATCGTTGCGTTGTACATCATGGCAGCCCTGGCGGTGCCGTCATGGGCGCAGGAAGTAGGCATGAATGCGCCGGCCCTGGCGGTGGGCGAGTGGGTGAAAGGTGAGCCCGTCGATCTCGCCAAGGGGAAGGGTGAGAAGGTCTACGTGGTCGAGTTCTGGGCGACCTGGTGCGGCCCGTGCATCACGAGCATCCCGCACCTCAGTGCGATTCAGAAGAAGTACGGCCCGAAGGGCGTCGAGGTCATTGGCATCAGCAGCAGTGACCAGGATCTGGAAGTGGTGAAGAAATTCGTAGAGCGCATGGGCGACAAGATGGCGTACCACGTCGCCTGGGAAGACCGTGCGAAGCGCGAGACCAGCAAGGCCTACATGGAGGCCTTCAAGCAGAACGGCATCCCGCACGCGTTCGTCATTGACAAGCAGGGCAAGATCGTGTGGCACGGTCATCCGATGGCCGCCCTGGAGCCAGTGCTCGAGATGGTTCTGTCGGGTGACTACACGATCGAGAAGATCGCCCAGATTGAGGAGGAAATTGCCAAGAAGCAGCGCGCGATCGGTAACACGGTCAGGGCGTACTTCGAGCTCCTGCAGCAGGAGAACCCGGAGGGTCTGGACCAGGCGGCCCGAAAAGTTTGGGAAGCCATTCACGAAGACGCGCAGTTCCTGAACGAGGTTTCCTGGAACATCCTGACGGCCGAGGATCTCAAGCACCGCGATCTGAAGTTCGCCCTCAAGCTCGCTGAACGGGCGGATGAACTCACCAAGGGGGAGGACGCGGACATTGTCGATACACTCGCACGCGCGCTGTTCGAGAACGGCAACCTCGATGCGGCGATCAAGCATCAAAAGCGCGCGGTGGAACTCGCCAAGGGTGATGAGCGCCGCGAAGCCGCGTTTCGGAAGGTGCTTGAAGAATACGAAGCCAAGGCGAAGGAACGCAGCTAGCCACGAAGCCACCGACGCTTGCAGACGCTGCGCCCCGACGCGCAAGTTGCGCCGGCGGTGCAGCGTTTGTGCATCGGTGCCGGCCTGCGTGACCGGCGCTGGACGGAGACCCCCCGTGCCACAGGGTTCCAAGTCACCTCTGCTACCGATCTGGGCGGATCGTCGCCCGATTCTCGGCATGTTGCACTTACCTGCGCTGCCCGGCGCACCGCACAATCGCCTCACGCTCGCGGAGATCCTAGCGCGCGTGCAACGCGATGCCGCCATGCTGGTGGAGCAGGGGATCGATGGTCTGCTGCTTGAGAATTACGGCGACACACCGTTCTACCCCGGTAGAGTGCCAGCCGCCGTCGTTGCCCAGATGACCACCGTCGCGCTCGAAGTGCGCCGGGCACATGCCTTGCCACTCGGGATCAATGTGCTTCGCAATGATGCCCGGAGTGCGCTTGGCATCGCTGCTGCGGTGGGTGCGGAGTTGATCCGTGTCAACATTCTCTGTGGCGCGCGCGTGACCGATCAGGGCTTGATCCAGGGTCAGGCCCACGCCCTGTTGCGCCAGCGACGGGAACTTGGTGTCGAGGGCGTACGCATCCTGGCGGATGTGGATGTGAAGCACTCGGCGCCGCTCGGGGCGCCGCGCGCCGTGGCCGAGGAGGTGGCCGACCTGCTTGAGCGCGGCGGGGCCGACGCCGTGATCGTCACCGGGGGCGGCACCGGCCGACCGGCGGATCGTGAGCATCTTCGAGCGGTTTACGTGGCGGCGGGCGCGGCGCCCGTGCTCGTCGGCAGTGGTGTGACGGCCGAGACCGTAATGGAGCTGGCACCCACGGCAGATGGCTTTATCGTTGGGACCTGGCTGAAGGAAGGGGGCGACGTGACCCGGCCGGTAGATCCGGCGCGTGTCCGCGCCCTGGTTGCGGCCGTGCGTGCCGTTGACTCACGCTGAGGGCGGCACACGCACTTCACCACTGAGCGTCGTGAAGCACTGCCCGGCGATCTGAACGCCGTAGCCCGCCGAGGTCTGCCGGACCAGGGCCCGGACCAGGCCCGAACGATCGCCCGGCCGCCCTTGGGCGCACGTCAGCCCGGCCTTGCCGTCCACAAGGGGTACGCGGTGGTTCACCACGAGGTAGACCGCCAGCGGTCCGCTCACGCTGCCGGTCACGGGGTCTTCATCAATGCCGACGGCGGGGGCGAAGAAGCGCGAGTGCACCTGGATGAAACTCGAAACCGTGGCGGTTGTGGCGACGCAGTAGCCCCGCAGACCGTTCCGCTCAGACCAAGCCGCCAGTTCATGGAAGCGCGGCGTCATCTCGATCAGTGTCTGCCAATCGCGCACGAACAGAATCAGATCCTGGTCGCGCGTTCTCATCGGCGGCATGCCATCGTCGAGGTCGTCGACGGCGAGCCCGAGCAATTCGCACGTGCGAATCGGATTCGTGTGGTCCGGCACGAGACTGGGTGTGGGCATGTCGAGCCACCAGACAGGCAGATCGTAGGGTGGTGGCAACAGTTCAGAATGCAAAGACAGTGCTCCGGCGCGCGTGGAGAAAGTGACTTCGTTGCCGGAGGACCGCTTCGTGCCTGGGCGTACGCCAGCTTCGTAGACACCGTGCGCCGCGGCGAGCGTAGCGTGCCCGCAGAAGTCCACCTCGCAGCTTGGGGTGAACCAGCGCAGCGGAATCGACTGGTCGGGACCGGGCGGACGTCCGAGGAACGCCGTCTCGCTGGCACGAATTTCGCGCGCGATATGCTGCATTTGTTCCGGCGTGAGCCCATCGGCGTCGAACACCACGCCGGCGGGATTGCCGCGGTAAGGTTGTTCGGCAAACGCATCGACGAGCAGAAAAGGCAAGGTCTCAGGCATACGGCCGGTCTCCGGAGTCACGGCGTAGTACAAGGTGAATCGTGGTGGGCGAGTTTATACGCGGAGATGCGCCGCGGCTCCACTGCCAGCAGCCATTCATCGAAGAAGTGGAAGCTCCGTACGTTGACGCACCCTGCCAGCCACATGGGCGGGAGTGCATCTGCATGAGCTGACGCCGCGCTGACCAGTACATACGGCCACCGCTCCACGGGCGGCGAGGTCGCCGCTACCGCAACCAGGACCTGCGGTGCCGGGCCGATTGAGGCGGCTGTCAGTAATTCCCAATTTTCCGGACAACTCAGTTCTGCGTGGAAGCATCCTGTCGCCGGATCCCAGAGCGCCGCCATCCCTGCAGTGGTGGCCAGCACTTGGTCTCCGGCCGGGCGTAGTATGGGGAGGATGGCAGTCTCAGACCAGGGCAGGGGGGCGACGGTATGATGCGCTGCATCGCACAACCCGCGCTGCTGCAACGTGTTGCTTGTTGTGGTGATGATCAGGGGCAGCGCGCGATTACTTGCCGTCCCAGTCCCCGTGAACAGCAGAAATCGCCGTGGCTCCAGCACGTCGAAGCCACTCGCCTCTGAAGCCACGGGGCTTGCCGAGTCTGCGCGATAACGTCTGATGCTGCCATCCGAATGCAGTACGAATAGCACATCTGCCACCAGCATGCTGGCGAGTGGTCCGGCCGCCAGTTCCACCGTCTCGATGGTGAGACCGTCTGTTCCGTGACGCAGGAAACTCGCGCAATCACGGCCGGCGTGCCGCCACACGACCACCAACGAATCGCCAGAAAGGTGCCAGCCGGCAGAAGCTATATCCGTTGCGAGGGTGCGATGATGGTGCAGTTCACCAGTATCTGGCGCGAGGACGTGCAACACGCCACCGCGGCTGACGGCAAACACCCCGTCCTGTGTCGCGCACACCGCAAGCCAGCCGTCCAGTTCATCCGGATCCCCCGGATAGATGGTCCCGGCAGCGGGGGCCGAGCCGTATTGCCAGTTCTTTGGATTGGATGCCAAGCCGATCGCAAGGCCGTAGATCCGGTAGCGGTCAAATACGACCACCCTGTCCGTGCTCACACGCTGCGACCGCGGGACGAATGGCGGCTCCGCAGGCAAGACTCCGGGGCGCGTCCGCACGGTGCGCTCCGGATGCGACCGACCGTCGTCAAGGTCGATGAGTCGGACCACACCGGATGAATCCGCCATGAGTACCGCCCCCGTGCTTCCCAGAGCCCGCACCCACTCGATGTCTTCCGTGCTACGAAACTCCCAGCGGGGCTGTTGGTAATCCGCTTCCAACCCGTTGTCTCTCCCACGCTCGCAGGGCACGTGATGGACGGTACTGTGCGGTTGGGATACGTTGGCCTCAGCAAGTCCACCGAAGGCCAGCACCGCGATCGCAGTTCGCCACCGGGCGCTCCGTACTGGCCGCATGTTGCTTTACTCCGCCGAAGTCAGGGTTCGGTCTGCAAGCCGCCGTGCGTTCCGGCTTGCCCATTCGGCAGCGCAGCGCGTGAGATTCTCACGGGTTGCGGCGACGGCCGCGGGCAATGGAGTGTTCGGTGATGTGATGACGACTGCCTCCGCGAGTCCGAGTCGTTCGGTGGCGGCGGTAGCGGTCAGACCCTGCAGTGTGCCGACGAATGCCACGACTTCACGCCGCTGCCGCAACGCGCGGATTGCGACGCCCGCAAGCACCTTGCCGGTAAACGACTGTGGATCGAGGCGGCCTTCACCCGTCAGGCAGAGATCGCAATCCAGCAGGCGACGATCCAGGTTCACGGCGTCCGCAATCGCGTCGAATCCGGCTCGGCATTCCGCCTGCAGGGCCGCCCGCAGGCCGCCGGCGATTCCCCCCGCAGCGCCGGAGAAGGCGTCATTCGGTTCTCGCTCGGTGGCCCGCCGAATTAGGTCCGCCCAGTGTTCCAAACCCTCCGTCAGACGCGCTACCTGCGTCGGTGTCGCGCCTTTCTGCGGTCCGAAGACCGCTGCCGCTCCCTGCGGTCCAAGCATGGCATTGCGCACGTCGGCCAGCACGATGATCCGCGGCCAGTTTACGGCGCGTGGCGGTGCGATTGACTTCACCTGTCGCAACATGCCGCCCGTCACCGGAGCCGGCAGCCGCAATCCATCCTCATCACAAAGATCCCACCCCAGTGCTTGCAGACAACCGGCCCCGCCGTCTACCGTGGCCGAACCGCCGACCGCCAGCCAGATTTCTTCAGCCCCGGCCGCCATGGCCGCCCGCAACAATTCACCCGTTCCGAAGCTGGAGGTCTCCTCCGGGTTGCGATCCGACTCCGGAATCTGTTCAAGGCCGGAGGCCTGTGCCATTTCGACGATCGCCCGCCTTCCACCGGCCTCGTACCACCACCTCGCCGGCCGTAACCGGTAGCGAGCATCGTGAACTTCGGCCGACTGCTCGCCGGCATGCCACGCGGCTGCGAGCAGGGGACCGGTACCTTCGCCGCCATCCGCCAGAGGGCAGATGTCGTACTTGGCGGCGGGCAGTGCCTGCTGGATACCGGCTGCGAGGGCCGTGGCGGCGTCAGTGGCCGAAATCGCATCGCGAAACTTGTCTGGTGCAATCAGGAAACGCATATCGGATTATTCCCTGCAAAGGGGAAAGTTGCACGCGGACAATCGAAATGTGAGAACGGAATGGTGAAGACCGCGCGTGTCGTCCGCCCTGGCGGTAATGCGACGGTCGGTGGCCTCAGTCCGTGTGTTCGTGGGCAGCGATTATCGCGTGGCGACGGCGCAATCCCGGAGTGAATCCCCGTTTGTTCGGCGCCTGCAGGAAGGCGAGAAACCTCCGCCCCACGTCCGTGTGAACAAGCTTCTCAATCTGTGCGACCGCGCGATTCATGGGCAGCCCGCTGCGATAGAGCAGGCGGTGGCACAGGCGGATCTCCTGCCGCTCCTCGGGCGACAAGCCCTGGCGCCGGAGGCCCACGACGTTTGGCCCCAGCACCATGGCAGGCGGATAGACGAGCATGAAAGGGGGGACATCCCGTGTAATCGCGCTGCCTCCGCCCATCATCACCATCTCACCAATACGGCAGAACTGGTGTACCAGCACGCTGCCACTGAGGAACGCACGATCACCCACCTCGACGTGCCCGGCGAGCAGGGCGGTGTTGGCCATGATGACGTGGTTGCCGACGGTGCAGTTGTGGCCGATGTGAGCACCACTCATGAGGAAGCAGTGTTCGCCGACGACCGTGCGGCTCTCGGGCATCGTGCCGCGATGAATCGTGGCGTGTTCGCGCACCACGGTGTCCGCTCCGACCTCGCAATAGCTGGGTTCGTTCTTGAACTTCAGGTCCTGAGGCAGGTGTCCAACCACGGCGAAAGGGTGCACCTCGCAGCGCGCCCCGAGTGTGGTGTAGGCCGAAACATATGCGTGCGGATAGAGTCGCGTATTTGCGCCGATTCGGCTGTGGGCTTCGACGACGGCATAAGCGCCGATGTCCGCGGATGGATCGACTTCGGATGTCCCTGCAACGATGGCGGTGGGATGGATGGGCATGGGTGACTCGTCCGTTGGACAAGGCCTGCGGTTAGGGGTGACCGCCCAAGCCCCCGTGGCTGGGCGGTGGTTGCCGGTGCTATTGCTCGTTCTCGCCGAGGTTCTGGCGCATCGCCGCCGCACTGAGCGTTTCGAGGCGGGCATTCGACAGCAGGTCCTTCATCTCCCGCACCGCCGCACGCATGCCGACCAGTACGGCGCGTGACACGATGCTATGGCCGATGTTGAACTCCGCAAACAGGCCCAGAGTCGCGAGCAGCATGGTGTTGCGGTAATTGAGGCCGTGTCCGGCATGAACGACCAGTTCCTGCTCGTGGCAGAGCACGGCCGCGTCGGCTAGGCGTTCCATGGCCTCCAGCTGTGCTGCGCTGTCCGTAGAATTGGCGAAACCGCCTGTCCACAGTTCAACCGCATCGCAGCCGCATTCCAACGCCGCATGCACCTGCTCCGGTTCCGGCTCGATGAACGCACTGACCAGGATCCCGGCCGCACTCAACTGCTCCACCACGCCGGTGATGCGTTTCCGCAGGCCGGCGACGTCGAGCCCACCCTCGGTCGTGAGTTCTTCGCGGCGCTCCGGCACAAGTGTGCACTGGTCAGGCTTGAGCGCCAACGCGATCTTGACGATGGCGGGATCGATCGCCATTTCCATGTTGAGCTTCGCGCGTACCGTGCGCCGCAGGAGTTCCGCGTCACGATCCTGGATGTGCCGCCGGTCCTCACGCAGATGGAAGGTGATGCCGTCGGCCCCGCCCAGTTCTGCTTCCACGGCGGCCCACACGGGATCGGGGTCCGCACCGCCGCGCGCTTGCCGGACGGTGGCCACGTGGTCAATGTTGACGCCCAGCAGGTTCATGCTGCAGTGCCTCCTGAAAGTGGCGGCATGCTACCACGACCCCGCGGGGTTCAACAGTGGGGGGGGCGCCGGCGCCGGCCGGCTTCGGCAACCGCCGCGGCCTGGTGCCGCCTAACCAAGGCGGCCGGACGTGATGCACGGCGGGGCGCCCGAGGGGGGGGGCCATCGCAGGGTGGCAGGTGCCATCGCTGGCCACAGCGGTTGCACGCGTGCGTCCCTCGCCGCGGTTGCGGGTGGCCATTGGAGTGGGCTAGAATACGATGATTGCCGCGGGCGTAGCTCAATTGGCAGAGTATCAGCCTTCCAAGCTGAATGTTGCCGGTTCGAACCCGGTCGCCCGCTTTTCCCCACCGATACCCAGCGGTGCGCAAGTGTTGCCATCGTCGCCGCTTACGGCAGCCCGCGGAAAAATGCTCGGTCGCCCCGAATTACCAGCAGTACCCAAACATAACCCCAACAGATCAGGATTTCGACAAACTGGCGCACAAACTGGCGCGGCGTCCGTCGTGCCCGTTGCCCGGTGCCGTTCGCGCGTGTCACCGTCGAGCGGGAGTGCCGGGAGCACGTCGAGAGCCCCGCGAGTATCAATCAACGCCGTGTCCATGTAATCCCCGTCCGTGAGTCCCGCGGCCGCGTGCCGCATGAGCAGTCGCCGCGTTGTAAGCGGGATTCCCGCCACCGCGAGCAGCGTTGCGAGAGTGTGCCTGAATCCGTGCACACAAACCGCGCCACGCTCTGCATCATGCTTCGCCAGCCCAGCCGCGGCCGCGTCGCGTTCCAGCATCCGCAACAGATCGCCCGGCACTTCGAGCAGCGCTTCGGCGCCGTCCAGCCGTGCGGGAAGCGGCCGGGAAGCGGCCTTCGCTTGCGCCTGTTGCACGCGGAGCCGCTCGGCCAAGTGTTGAGCTAGGTCCGCCGCCAAATCGCCCCGGAGCGGGATTTCGGCCCCCCGGCGTGATTTCTCATTCTCGGCCCGGAGCACCAGCACCGGCGCCGGTCCGTCGAGCTTCGCATCCGCCACCGTCAGCGATGCGAGTTCACCACGACGGAGCCCCGTCAGTGCGAAGCACTTCCACAGCAGCGCCCGCCGTCGGCCCTCGCGCTCCGCTTCGGCGATACGCTCGGCCAGTCGCGTCCGCTTGTCGCCTTCAGCTTCATCTCGCAGTGCATAGGCCCGCGCTTCACACTCGCCCAGGTTGTCCGGCGTGAGTTCCGCCCGCGTCCAGCAGCCGCGCCGCGTTGTCGCGCCGTCGCGCTTCGGGAGTCGCACCGTCGGCCGCCCGAGTTCCGCCACGGGGCGCCGTCGAGCCGCGTCCACGAGCCGGACGAGTTCATCGGCTGTGAGTGCCCGGCGTGTCCGCTCGCGACTCGTCGCCGCTTTGGCCATTCTTGCGAACGGGTTCGCCATGAGCCGCCCGGTTTCAACACACCAGCCCGCGAAAGCACACCAGGCCACAGCGTAAGAGTTCCGAGTTCCTGCCGACAGGGCACGCGAGCCGTCTGCCGGAGCCACGAGCCCGCCAAGGTATTTCTCAAGTTCGTCCCGATCCAGGTGCGCCAGAGTGCGCCACCCGGTCGCCGCCGCCGAGCGTTTGAGAATGTCGCGCCGGTTGCGAACATGCGCCGCGGAAGCTGGGTACCCCGTGGCGCGATTCACGCACCCGGAGCACGTTCAGGTAGTCCCGAACGTGCGCCGTGAGTTCGGTTGCACCATGCGCGGCCGTGCGAAGCTCCGCGGCCGTAAGCACCTTGCCCCGCACGAGCTCCACTTTCCGCTCCGCGTCGGCCAGCACGCCGCGTGCGGCGGTTTCGTCCCGGCACCCCGTCGAGAGCTTCACCGGGAGCCCGTCGGCGCCGCGATACTCGCCCCACCATATTCGGGATTCAATCACGAGCCGCCGCCCACCCTTGCGAGTCTCGTGCACCGGTGCGCGCCGCTTACGCCCGCGTGAGTCCGTCCATTCGGCCACCGTCGAGCCGCGGCGTTTTACGAGTTCGGCGCCCGCTGGTACCGGCTTGTAGGTCGTGGGTTTCCACAGTCGCGCCACGACTTACTCCTCCTCTTCCATCCACTCGCCAATGATCCGCGAAGGCCCAAAACTCGGCGATCCGTCCGCCTTCCACATGTCAACGACTGCTGCAAATTGGCAATCCGCCCTCTCAGCAAGAGCAAGCAACGAGTCGAGGGTCTCTCCCTGCAAAACTCCAACCTTCCTCGGACGTACAGGAGGGTTGGGACTCGGTTGGAAGTAAGCGATAAGCCTCATCGCGTCCGTGTGGGTCTTGGTGAGTGGTACTACTCTTCGCACAATGCCGTCTAGGTCCTTAACCTCGCAGTGCAGTGGTGCACCGCGCTCCACGAGAATCCAGAGTCCTCTACGAGCCGCCTCGTCGAATTCTGTCATTTTGCGCTTCCTCGCCATGATTCACCCTCACGCGCCCACGGCCACGCCGCGACGCAATGCCGTCTTGCGAGCTTTCTCCAGCGCCACCAGCGCGGCCCGGCCCGGCTTCACTTGGCCACGCTCCCACCGGCTCACCGTCAGTTTGTCCACGCCCACGAATTCGCCGAATTCCTTTTGCGTCAGCCCGAACGTGCGGCGCAGCGTGAGCAGATAGGCCGGTGTCATCGGCCGAGCGTGCACGGATTGAAACGCCACTTGCACGCGGTCCAGGTAGGCCACCGCTTCCGGCGTCAGTGCCGGCGAGCCGTCGCGGTCGCGCTGCACCCAGGCCCCGGGCAGTTCCACCGCCACCGTCCGCCCGTCCGGCAACTTGAGCACGAACGGGAAATCCGGCCCGTCCGCGGGAGCTCCATTGTTTCGATGCTTCGCCATGCCGTCACCTTGTGTAGATCGTCACGAATACCGTCACCTTGCCGCGCGGGTCCGTATCGAGCACGCA
Source organism: Phycisphaerales bacterium (assembly GCA_016716475.1). NCBI lineage: Bacteria > Pseudomonadati > Planctomycetota > Phycisphaerae > Phycisphaerales > Phycisphaerales bacterium. Next base: position 33,704 of record JADJWG010000001.1, on the reverse strand, counting down.
CACGAATTCGAGCGGGAGCCCGTCAGCCGCGGTCCCCGATACGAGCCACTTCGCCCGCCCGAAGTCGTCCGCGCCGCCGTCGTGCACGTCGGCCGGTTCGTCCAGCACCGCGAGCACGTCCGGCCAGACCAGGCCGCGTTCCGCGAGCCGCTCGCGGAAGTGCGTCAGCACCAGGAAGCGGCCGGCGCCCACGCCCGCCCGAATCGTCAGCAGTGCCCGGCTCGCATTGCGGTCCATGCATGTAGTGTACATGATGATATGCACTCGTCAAGTTCCGTTTTCTTCTCCCGCGCGCCCGCGCGAGAGGTTCTTCAATTCGGCCAGCTCATGCGCGCTCCCCTTCGGGCGAGCGGGAGCGCCCTTCTTCTTAAGAAGAAGTCTTGGAACGCTCAGCGTTCTCTACCCTTGGAACGCTCAGCGTTCTCTACGGCGCCGCGGCCGTAAGGAACGTTGAGCGTTCTCTACGGCAAAGTACGATTCGGAGCAGGGTAGCGGCCCGGCGGGTGCCCACAGTGACCGGAACGTGCGCCCGTGCAATCCAGCCGGCGTTTTCAAGTGTGGTCAGTGCACGCGAGATCGTTGGCCGGCGTTCAATTCCGGTTCGCACGGCAATCATTTCACGTGTTGGCGTAAGCACCCGTGAGCTCTTTTCAGCCGCAATTTCCCGCAGCGCCAGCCAAACTGCTACTGCACTCGGACACGTTGCCCAGACCTTCGCCAGCGTCCAGCACTTCACCTTGCGGCTGCGCCGCTTCGGCCCGGTCCTGCCCGGCTTCACCTTCTTCGATGATGCCTTGCCCGCTGGTGCCATGCCCAGATAGCGCGCCTCAATCTCGGCTGCAGTCTCACGCAAGGTCAGCCACTCTTTCCGATCGGCCGCACACCGGGTAGCAGCTGCATATGACCCAGTCCGCCGAGCAGTCGAGCAGATTGCTCAACTCCAGGCCGGCCATGCCGACACTTCAACAATCGCAGCACGATGAGCGGGTCGGTCCCGTCGTCGTCCTCGTCGCGGACCACGGCCAGCAGCGCACCCGCCAAGCTCGCGAATCGGGCCGAGCCGCGCGGCGCAGCTATGCTCGTCCCGTTCGTCAGGGAATGTTTGTTTAGCTCGTGCACCAGCACCGCGGCCGTCCCGTTTTCCCGGAGTGCGGCCACAATTTGCCCGAGCGCGGCGTCAAGTCCGGTTGTTGCGTCGGCGTCGCCCAGTTCCAGCAGGCCAACGTGATCGACCACCAGCACCGTCGGCCGTGCTGTCCGTACTGCGTCGGCGATTGCCGACCCGCTGGCCAAGTTCATCCTGAAGGTCCAGCGGGAGCCAACTTCGTCATGCAGCCGCCGCGCCGTGTCATGGGTCCGAGCGCGGGCGCCGTCTGTTAACTCGCCGCGCAGAAGCGCGCCAAGGGGCACGCATCGCGTCACCCTCCCGGCGTTGTCAAAGTTCACGGCTGCACCGGCCACCACGCGCGCCATGCGCACGGGGACGGCTGTTTCTAGCGCGATTGTTAGCGCCGTTGCGTCCGGGTCCGCCCGCAAGGCGCCTAGGGTGAGCAGGTCGGCCATAATGCTTTTGCCGACGCCCGGGGAGCCCACCAGGCCCAAATATTCGCCGCACGCGAGCCCGCCTGCTTCGTCGAGCAGTTCGCAACCTGTTGCCAGAGTCCGCACCACCGGCCGCCCGGTTTCGGCTGCGTTGAGCAGCAGGTCGAGAGCATCATTGAAGTGCACCGCCACTGAAGTCACTTCTGCCGGAGCCGGCGCGCCGGCTGGGTACCGAGAAACAGATTGTGCAATGGTGTCGAGCTCGCCGGCGTTGAGCGGTGGAATGCAGCGTTCATTTTCAACGTCCAGCGCGGCCCGCAGGGCCGGCCCGTCCAGGCCGGCGCGGCGCAGCCGGCCCGCGACACTGGTAAGCTCGGTATTCCGGCGCCCGGCCGGAATGGGATCGGCCGCGGTCGCGCCGGTCCGCTCGCTAAGCAACTTCGCAACAATGTTCTCAGGCAGATCAGCAACGCCAATCTCCCATGGCGCGCGCCCGGGCGCCCAGCGATAGATAACGCCAGTGTCGGGATGCACACTGCCCGGAAAGACAACCTGCCCGCCCTCGCCGCGCACGTCGATGCACTCGCCCAACTTCCCAGCCGAGTTTCTGATTGCCGAATCGCTCTTGTAGTAGAAGTGCATGCCACCCGGCCGGCCGGTGAGCACCGTCACCGTGCGGGGCAGCCCGAGCGCGGAAACATCCGCGCCCGGGTCAGCGTCGATAACCACGAGCCCGCCTGACGCAGCGCCGCACCGGAGCCCAACATTGCCGGCCGCAGCCCAAGCAAGAGCTTGGGCCAGCGATTCGCGCGGCCGTGATTGCCAACCTTGCAAGGTAGGTACTTTGCCACGCAACGGGGTGAAGCTCCAACCGCGCGCGTGACCGTCGCGGACGGCTGTTTCCAGCAGGGTCACGGTTGCTGCCCGCCTTCGGACAAAGTGTCAACCTTCAACTTAATTGTTGATGTTGACAGTTTCTCAGCGAGCTCAAAACTGAGCGGAAGCACTTCAACATGGGTTGTAGCGAAGCCCGCTTCGCGCGGGCCCGGCCAGTCCCTATCTTTCCTGAAGTGGTAGCCCAGCTTTTCGCCGTCGCCCATTTTGCTGTGCCGCAGAATGAGCCCGCGCTCTTCCAGCCGGCGAAGGCAGCGGCTGGCCGCAGTCCTGTTTGTTCGCGTGCCGCGAATGAGGCCGCGCCAGCGGACCCAGCCGAAATAGGGTTGCATGTTCAGGTCGCCTCCGCGATTGGCCTCGCGCACTAGCAGCAGCAACAAGCCGCGTTGGTGCCCCGACAGTGCCCGGCTCACCGGGACACCCGCGGGCAGCCGGCCGCAATCCATTCTTGAATGTCGCCCGCCCGCCAGCGCACGAGCGCGCCCACACGGAGCGGCGCCGGCATGCGCCGGGCATCTGCCAGCCGGCGCACATGCGGTTTGCTGCAACCAAGGAGGGCGGCCACGCCGGCCACGTCAAGCAGCGCGGGCACGGGAGCGGGTTTGGGAACGCTGATACTTGAATCAATCATTGTTTGTTCTCCAGAGGTGGGCGCCGCACGTTGATGCGAGCGGCGCCCGGTTAGATTGCTAGCGCTACACTTCGAGCTCTTCGGTGGTGTCGTCTTCGTAGAAGGCAGTCGCGCCCTCAAGTTCAATCGGTTCAATCTCCATGGTGTCCAGCTCGGGTGGCCCGTACTCCGCGATGACAAACTCGCGGCGGTTCTCATCGTACAAGTAGAGTGCACCGCCCATGATCGTCGGATTGAAGAGGTCGATGCCGCAGCCCCAGCTAAGGAGGTCGTAGTTTTCGGCCGCGAGAATGAGCGCACGCACGTCGGCCCACGTCGCTCCACTTTTCAGAGTGAGCGTGCGTCTGAAAATGAGTCCGCCGGCGTTGAGGGTGAGCTCAATACTTTCCGGCACCCGTGCGGCGCCAACAGGCAGGGCAGGCGAAGTAGCGATAGGTACCTTGGTGTTCATCGTGCGAATCTCCAGATGTTTGGGTCGAGCACAATCGCTCGCCGTTCACCTGAAGTTTCGCATGAAAACGCCAGAAGAATAGGCCACTAAAAGGCCATTGATAGTCTGACCTTTTAGTGACCTTTCATCACGTCACGGCAGGGCGCCTCGGTGCGCTCCACCAGCTCGCGACCACTGTAGGAGAGCCAGCATCCGCCCCCTCCCCCGCGTCGCGATTCCATTAGCCCCCTGAGCGCTAAATCTGCAAAGTCGTTGCGCTCTGCGCTGGTCAGGCCTCTCGGCCTCCGCCCGTAAGCTTCGCGGTAGAGCTCGGTCCGCGTCTGGCGCGATTCCGCATTAAACGCCTTGCGTGCAAGCGCCGCACGCATTACAGCGCGCTGAAAGTCTGAAAGCATGTTCCAGGCGTCGCGGAGCTTGCACTCATGGGAAAGTTGGAGTTCGTCGCGCAGACTCGCGGCGCGCATATCTCGAATCTGCAACCGCGCGTTCAACCGGCCGAGTGTGTGCTCGGCTTTGTCGATTGCGGCCCGCTCGTGAGGGTCTAAATTCGCGCGCGCGGTGCCCAGGCAGTCCGGCCACGTATCGAATCGTGCGCTACGGCGCCAGTCGCGCCAATCTTCGCCACCGAAGACGCGCACAGCCACTCGGCCCGCCACGTGAAATGCACCGCCGTCGAGGTCAATTTCTTCGGCCGCGATGATGAGCGCTGTCACGGCTCGTTCATGTACGTGCAGCAGCGCGTACAGTGCCGCCGTATCATCGCGCCACGGCCCAAGATACTCCCGAAATTCCGGGAATCCGAGCCAATAACAAATTGCTAGCGGCAGCGCATCCGGACCGCCGTTGTCAATTTCGGCTGCATCGGCCTCAAACCGTTCCAGCAGTCGGGCAGACTGGTCAGGGCTCCAGGTTATGAGTGGGTTGTACATTGCCGCGCCTCCCGCGCGCCTCCCGCTGGTGATTGAAAGCGGGCAGGGCGCCCGGGAGGGTGGCGCCCGCGGCCGTCGCCGCTGCCCGTTGAAATCTAACTTGGTTCGCACCACATTTCCAGCGGTCCACCGCCCGCGGGCAGCGGCAGATAGCCAAGTTCGCCGGGCACGGCTGGCGCCGCCGTAGACAGTCGGCTCAGGGCAGCCCGTAGCGCTGCGTGGTATGTCTGCCGTGCATCCTCGTCGCACGGCCCATCTTCATCGTCCGGCGGCGCGGCGCCCGCGTTGAGCCACGCCCAGCCGGCCCGCGTCACCGCGTAGTACACGAGCCCGCGCGCGTCAGCCCGTGCGTCAACGTAGCCCGCTGCGAGCGCGGGCAGCAGCAGTTCTTCCGTCAGCATGCGTTCTCGTTTGTCGGGCGAACCGCTCAACTGCACTTCATCAATCCACACGTCGGTCATCAGCGCGGCTTCGCCCGGCCGCTTGCTGTGCCGGGCCACTTCCCTCGCCGACAGCCAGCCCGAGTACATGCCGGGCAGCCCGCAAAGTTGCCGGGTGTCAGCTTCAGCGTCCGGTGCGAGCAGCACCAGATCGGTCCGCACCTGTCGGCTCCGCGTCACGATGATTGAGCCCGCGGCCGCGAGTTCCTCCAGCAGCCGTTGCGCCGCCTTCCGGGCGCGCTCGCTCCGCCCGCCCGACGCCCACGAAATTCCGCCGGAGCGACGGAACGCCACCCTAGCTTCATAGGTGTTGCCCGGCACCGGCCGCCGCCACGAACGAAGCGGGAGCCAAATGGCATCAGTTTCGCCGAGCAGCCGCGCGAGAAGTTCTTGTAAGTCTTTCATTTGTCACAACTTATGTCAGTCTATATTTGCGATTGTTCCGCCGGGTATCAGGAAGAAAACTTGTTTAGGGAGGACCCGTCGCCTTCAACTACCTTTCACCCAGGCCCGGTACCACGGCACGCCGGCCGGGAGCGGCTCGAGCGCCCGGCGGGCGGCGCCTAACTCGTGGCGAACGCGCGAGCAGTGTGCATCGCAATCGCCTTCCTCATTGAGCAGCGGCCCAACAATACTTGCGTGCCGCACCCGGGCCGCTTGAAGCTCAGCATCCGCTGCATCAATTTGCGCGCGAAGTGAGGTTCGTTTTGAAGTCAATTCAGCGAGTTCGGCCTCCAACTTCGCCACTTCAGCCGTCCGCGTCCGTTCGGCAATCACCGCCTCGAGCGCATCCACCGTTTCGCCCAGCCGTGCAAGCTCGCGCTCTACCAGGTCAACCGGCACGTCCTCACCCGAAATGATCCGGTCCGCGAGCTCGCCCAGCCCACCACGTCGCACAGCAGCACGGCGCCTCAGCGCCTCCAACATTCCCATTGCAGCATCCTTTCTGCCCGCTACGGGCACAGTTAAGAGTCGTTCAAGCTCGGCCCCAGCCACCACGCCACGCGCGAAAACAGCACGGGCAACCGCGAGCACCTGAGCAGCATGCAGCATCACCAGCAGCCGCGCCGCAGCATGCACAGCACACAGCCGCGACAGCCGGCCCGCCCCGTCCCGGGCCGCCGCTGCCCACGCGCCGATCGTGGCACCGTCGTCCACCAAAGATTCGGGCGGGAAAGCGGCCCTCACCATCGCCACCTGCCGGGTCGCAACATCAGCAGTCCGGGCAGCGGGCAGCGGTTCCCGCCGCGGCGCGGCATACTCAGCGGCAAAGCGCTCAGCGGCTGGACCAGCAGCCGCTACCACGGCCACGGCCCAGCCCGGCCCGTCCATCGCCGATACTGCTAAGCCGGTGGAAGGTCCGGTGATTGCCACCAAACCAGGCCAGGCGCCCAGCCGATACGCCGCCACCGCATGCCCCGCTTCATGCACTGCAATACGCCACCGCTCGCTCATGCCCCACCACCCATCAACACGCTTCGCACGAGCGCGAGCACCGCGCGCCGTAACGGCTCGGGCAGTCCCGGCCATGCGTCGAGCACTTCCACAAGCTCGGCGTCCACCTGCCCGCCCGAGCCCTGTTCGGCGCCCGGTTCGGCGTCCGCCCGACAAACTGGCGCATAAACTGGCGCGGAGCCGGCTGTAAGCTCTTGTGAATCAACGGCTTGTATTACTTGCTGTCGCCCTTCCAAGCTGAATGTTGCCGGTTCGAACCCGGTCGCCCGCTTTTCCCCACCGATACCCAGCGGTGCGCAAGTGTTGCCATTCGCAGAAACTGCAACCGCTCCGCGCGAACCGTCAAACCGGACGGGTTCATCAGGAATACCCAACGGATATGCACGGATTCCCACCGGTTGGATATACCAGCGCTACGCTGGCGCCGCCGCGTTGCGCTGAATGTTGCCGGTTTGCCGGTCCGATGATCCCGTTCGTGCGCTGGTTTTCCCGCTGTTGACACGTCGATTAAGCGCCCTGCAAGATTCGTGCGCGTCCTAAGAACAGCCCTTGCCAACCCACGCAGGCCAAGCCAACCGACTCTCAGCCAGCACAGCTCGCAGCCACTTCGGCGCTGGTACGTGGAGGTGGCCTGTCCGCACCACGTGCTGGTGCCAGTCGGATCGGTCACTTTTGTCTACAAATTCCAGCTACCTACTGCCCTCGACCATCAAGTGATCGGACAAGTGCCGGTTGCACGCGCCAGGCCGGCCGCTACCGCAATCGGACGACTCGGTTCTGCCCATCCACAGCGAACAACCGAAGTTCGCCATTGACGGTGCTGTATGCCACGTCCGACGGTCTTGTCAGCTTCTCCGGCCCGACAAATGCGCCGATCGCAGCGCTGTAAGTATTCACCACCTCAAATTGCTCGGCTGTTCCGTCTACACCACGCTGCCGAGGATCGTGTACCACGACTTCCAGAACTAGCCCGCGCGTGGCGTCCGTGATCGCGAACAGTGGCCGCCCGGTAGTGTCCACGGCCGCCGCCAGCCCCATTTCGCCCTGGGCGGTCGCGTCGCTGACGTTGATCTCGATCGGGAAGTTCTCGCTGGCTGTCAGCGCCGTACCGTCGAACTGCAAGTGGTACAGCCGGCTGCGCCCGTTCCGCTGCCGGTCAAGCACGAAACAGCAGGACGGATCGCGGGGGTCGGTCGCGATCGCGGTGGGGCGGAACTCGCCGTCGTCCGGGGCCCATTGAGCCACGAAGCGCGTCCCGCTGTCCCAGACGACGATGCGCCGGTTACCGGTATCGGCGATCGCCGGGTACTCGGCGCCTTCGACGAGCAGCAGGTCCAATCCGCGCGGCGCACGCAATTCACGCAGGTGCGCGTCGCTGCCAGGCGTGCCACCGCCAAATTCCACGACGAAGCGCCGCTGGCGCTCGCGCTCCCCCTCGAACAGCGGCTGGTCGAGCGTCAGGGTCAGTCCGTCAACCGCACGGATACGGGCACGCCGATCACCGGCGCGCGCCCAGTCGCCCGGACAGATCGGATTGCGCTCCTCCGGATCGTGCCGCCGCAACGTGACGGTGTACGGCTCGGCCGTTGAGAATGATTCGACATCGACATCCGCGGTCGCGTCGAGCACGGCGTACAGGGACTGGTGCCGGTCCGGCTGGTCGAAGCGGATGACGTCGAACAGGCGCGACTGCCAGCCGGTGTCCGAGTTGACCAGTGTGGCATACAGCTTCTGCGAATCGAGGCGCGACGGCACGATCCGTGCGGCCGTGTGCCCGAAGCGGAAGTGCTTTACGTACTCCTCAGCCGGCGTTGTGCCATCGAACAGCACGCCGAATGGCTCGGCCTTGCCACAGTTCAGGGACACCAGCAGTTTGCCGCTGCCGGCATCCGCCACGCCGCTGGCATTCTCTACTGCGATACCGTAGATGCGACGCGGCAGCGACTCGCCGGTGGCTGTGCGCTGCGTCACATAGTACGCCGCGCGGTAGCGCCCGGCCATGTACCAGTCCGCCGCGCCCATGTCATCCATGAAGCTTGCCGTCGCCGCGCCGGACGGCGCCTGCAGGTCGGCGATGTGCTCGAAGCGGTAAGTCGGTTCCCAGCGCCGGTAGATGCGGTACTCGGCCTGCGGGGGTCCGCTGATCTGCATCGTGAACTGGCGCCCCTGCACGGCCGCGACGATGTCAAACGCCGGTTGCGGCGCCCCGGCCTTGTAGAGCGTGTGGAAGTCCCAGGTCCACTCCGCGGGGTTGAGGATCGTCTGGTGCATCAGCGTGTAGCGGCTGTGTGCAGCAATGTCCTCGGCGCCCCAGATCATGAACTCTGAGTAACCGGGGAAGTCGACCACGAACACGTGCGCCAGTGCGTCCAGCACGCGCCCGCTGTACTGGGGCAGGTTGAAAGGTGTGAAAACGTCATTGCGACCCTTGTTGACCTGCGGGTCCCACGTGCCGTCGGCGGCCGTGCGCCCTTCCTGATGCCGGGTGCCCTGCGGGTACATCCACATGGCGATCGGTGTGTCCGCAACCGGCTGGCCATCGCGGTCGAGCACGCGCACCGCGATCCGCTCCGGCAGCATGCGATGCCAGGCGAATCCCAGCCCATAGCGGGCACCCTCCAGGTAGCGGTGCAGATCCGCCGTGGGCTCACCGATGATGGCGTGCCCGGAACAGAAGCTGTCGAGCCCCCACGCGTACGTGTTCATCTGCACCGGCGTGCCGTCCGCCATGCGGATCGACCGCAGGTTGATCGGATTGATGAAGTAGTGGTACAGGTCGCCGATACGGTGCACCAGGTGGCCCGTCTCGTGCAACTCCGCGCCGCCGTCACGCGGGTCGAAGCGCTCGTAGTCACCCCACAGGCCCAGCCAGTGTTCGTTCTCGCGCGGGGCCTCGTACCACGACCAGTCGTCCGCGCGGTTCAGGCCCTTCAGCCCCTCGCGCCCGTGCGTGTCGTAGAGCCGGTAGCTGTCGAATGCCACACGCTGCCACACGTCCTCGCCAGTGCTCGTGCGCGACCGCTCCCACATGCACTGCACCGCATCGGCCAGCTTCCGCCCGTAGTACTCCTTCGACTCCGGATCGCCCAGTACGATCGGCTGTCGATAGGCCAGCGTGTTGATCTTGCGGTCCGGACGGCCCTCCAGCCCATCCTCCGCTGGGTGCGGTGGCGCGTCCACGTCGAAGCGCAACACCGGGCGGAAGAGCAGACTGTTCAGCGCCAGGTCATAGCGGTCGTTGCGCTCGTTCTGATCCGTCGCGTAGTCCAGCCGCACGACCAGCCAGCGCTCGCCGATCTCACGAACATTGATCTTCTTCCAGGTCCAGCCCTCCGGCTGCACGAGGTCGAACGGCCATTCCAGTGGAATCCGCACCACCGTGTATTCCGGCTTGGCCGGGTCGAACGGCGGAATCGCCTCGTTGATCGTGAAGCTGAAATTCTGTGTGGCATGCGCGTCCGGTCGCGTGTCCGCGTTGCGGTGCGGCGTGTCCACCCACGCCCGTAGCGTGACTTCGCCGGCCGGGATCACGCGCGAACTGTTGTTCTTGACGTGAATTTCGTACGTGACCGTCTCGCCCCGATGCGGCCAGCCGTAATGGTCATCCGGCTCCCAGGGCCAGTCTCCATCCTGGAACTCCTTCGGCACGCCCAGTCGATGCACGGGTGTGCGTTTCGCGAACGCAATCTCGACGTCGTCGAAGCCCCGGTGCTGCCAAGGTTTCCAGAGTTTCTCCTTGCGCTCGTCCACCGATGTTGTGATGTAGCCGAACAGCCGTCCCGCCCCGGCTGCCACGACGGCACCGTACGGTGTGCCGCGCGTGCCGCGCATGACCAGCCGGCTGTCGCCCAGTACCTGCCCATCCAGCCGCGCTCCCGCGAACGTCTCATCCGGTCGAATCCAGCAGGTGTTGTAGCGTTCGGCGATGCGCGGGGCCACGTGGAACCGCAGCGCCGTCTCCGCTGCGCGCTCCGTTGCGACTTCAGCCAAGTACGCGAAGCCGTCCTTCAGGAAGTCGCTTGCCACGACCGTCAACGGTTCCGCGATACCCGCCGCCACCGGAGCGTCGGCCACAACTTCCGCATGCGCGATGATGAATTGGGGCATATCACTGTCGTCAGCACTCGTATGCCCGCTGTCGGTCACCCGGCAATAAACGCGCTGGTCACCGATTTGCAGCATGACCAAGTCGCGGCCGTGTCCCCAGAAATCGCCGACGGCCATCTGCGTCACCACCTTCGATCGGTCACCCGGTACATTGGCCACCGCCAGCACGGCGTGCAGCGTCCAATCGCCGCTCGTTGGGGTTTCCGGGGCCACGTACACTCCCAGCGAATAATGCGGCGTCGGATCCCACGATACGGCCAGCACCACAAGTTGATCGCGACCGACCCCGAGGATGTCACCGGCCGCACTCGCCACCACAGCTTTTCCTTCCAGATGCCGCAGTGGCGACGTCCTTCCAGGCCAGCCCGTCTGGGCCGCCTGCCCCGTTCGCAACTGCGACGGCCAAGTGTTGAGCACGCGCCATGCGCGGGTGCTGAACACCTCGGGCGGGTCGAGTACCTGAATGCTGCAGCCGGTGTCAGCGGTGTGGCTGATGAGCACGAGGTACTCCTTGCCGCCCATGCCCTGCGGCCAGAAATCACCGACGGCAAGGCCACCCGGTACGACGTGCGTGTAATGCGCCGATGTGTCGCGCCACCGCAGCAGCCACTCGCCTTCCTTGACCCGCATGGGTGGTTCGTACACGCAGAGCGCCCGCAGCCCCGTTGCGTCCTCCTCGACGGTGACCAGGTAACCGAAGCCGAACCCCCAGTGCTGTGGCCCGGCCAGCGCATGCCCTGCAAGCAGCAGTGCGGCGCTCATGCTCCAAACGTATCGCATCATCACGGCTCCCGGGTAAGTTCCAATCGTAGTTACACGCACGGGTGCGCACCGCACCTGCGCATGGCTATCATGCGGTCCGGAGTGCGCCGTGGCCAGTGCCTTGCGCTAGGTGCTGGTACCCATTTCCGCCCCAAACCCGCCGCCGCGCGGTCGCTTGCTTGTTCGGAACCGCGCTCTCCAGGATCTCCTGGGATCCGACCGGGGGCACTGCGTTGGGCGTTCTATGCCGGCTGCTCGTTTATCCGCAGAAACTCGTCGTTGATCTTCAGGCAGGCCTGCATGAACTTCGGCGTGTAGCCGTGCTGGAGGGTGGAGTGGACGATGGCGTTGCAGTCCTTCGGCAGGCACTTGCCGGAGAACCCACGGGCGTCGGGATACACGAAGGTGTGATCGCGACTGATGCGGGTGTCCGCCAGCCATACCTCGCGCAGCATGTTGAAGTCCACCCCATGCGCCCGTGCGATATCGTAGAACTCGTTCACGAACGTGACCTTTACGGCGTAGAACGCGTTCTCCATGTACTTGCACAACTCCGCCGTCAGGGCGTCACAGAAGTAGATCTGCACGTACGAGTTGTAGTAGTGCTTGTAGAAGTCGGCGGCGCGCGAGGTCAACGCGGGGGGGCCGCCGAGTACGAGGAACTCGCGTTCGGCCATGTTGCCGAACACGTGTGCCGGAGTCTCGCCCAGGTACTCGGGCTGAAACACGAGATTACGGCGGTAGGTCTCCGCCAGGCGGTTTGTCGTACCCGGGGCCACGGTCGAACGGATAATGATCAGCGGGCAGGTCAGCCACGAGACCACCTCTTCAACGATCGACGTATCGCAGCTCCCGTCCGGCGCCATTGGGGTCGGCACATTGATGAAGGCCACGTCGCACGCATTCACGAGGGTTTTGTCGCGGGTATAGCCCGGCTCGGTGCGGACGTCGTACACGACCGTCTCCGGCCCGCAGAGCTTCCGCATCGCTGTTCCCACCACCCCGCCACCGACACAGGCCACTTTCGGCTTCTTCATCCGTCGTCGCTCCTGTCTCAGCATTCCCGCCGACCGGTCCGGTCCCGAGGGTGCCGCCCCGGGGGGAACGCCCAGACATGCCGCGCGGCGCTCGCTCGCGGGATTATCACCGGCCCCGCGCCCCGGTGGCAAGCGGTCAGGGTTCGCAACCGTTCAGGCCGGCCCCGCGCGCCGCTTCAGCCACGCTGGTCCAGCTCGGCCAGCGCCTGCACCCAGTCGCGAAAGCCGATGGCCCGGTCGTCGATCCACACGTCCGCGATCGGCTTCCCCATGTGCAACCCGTCGTATTCGAATTCGTGCTGCCGCAGCCAGTGCTCGGTCACCCGCTGCTCACCCCAGCCGCGCGCCGTGTAGATGATCACCGTGTGCCCGGCCGCGCGCAACTTCCGCAGCGCTTCTCGGGCTCCGGGTAGTGGCTCGGCCAGCGGCCGGTTGTGGAACGACTCCTCGCTGCACAGCACGCCGTCCAGATCGACCATGATCGTGCGGGCTCGGGTCATGTGCGGCTCCTTCGCGTCACGCCCCGCCGTCCGGTTCCCGCGGGCAATGCAGTAGGCGGAGTGCGCGGACACGTTTATAATCGCCGCGCAACGGAACACGACGATTCCACCAGAGCGGATGCGTATCCTGTGATCATAACGATTGATGGCCCGGCTGGGTCGGGCAAGAGCACGACTGCCCGCAAACTCGCCGCCCGGCTGGGCATTCCCTATCTTGATACCGGCGCGATGTACCGCGTCGTCACGCTGGCCGCACTCGATAGTGGTGTGGACCTGCATGACGAGGCCGGCTTGACGGCCCTCGCGGCCAGTGACGAGTATTCGCTGGATCCCGGCCCGACTCACATCCGCGTCATGCTCCGCGGACGTGATGTCACCGAGGAGATCCGCTCCATGCGGGTCAATGACCACACCCGCTTCATCGCGGCTTCGCCCGGGGTCCGCCGCGTCCTGATCGAGCGGCAGCGCCAGATCGCCGCCCGGCTGGGCTCGCTTGTCACCGAGGGTCGCGACCAGGGCACGGCGGCCTTTCCCGATGCCGATCTGAAGTTCTTCCTCGACGCCTCGCTCGAAAAGCGTGCGGAGCGTCGGCTCCACGATCTTGCCTCTGATGGCGAAGAGGTAACCCTGCGGCAGGTGCTCTCCAACCTCGACGAACGCGACCGCACCGATGCGGCGCGCGCGGTTGCCCCCCTTGCGGTGCCGATCGGCGCCATTTGCATCGACACGACGAATCTGCCGCTCGCGGACGTGCTCGATCGCATGATTGCGCACCTGCACGCCGCCGGTGTCGAGGTGACACGCACGGACTCGGCCGATTACCCCCCACCTTCGCGCGGACCGCACGCATGACTACGACCGAGCCGACCGCCATCCTCACCGCTGGCCAGCGGAAGCGCCGGCGGACCGGCTATTTCTGGGCCCAGGTCCTCGTGCAACTGCTTTTTCTTGTCTTTTTCCGCGGTCGTGTCTTCGGTGTTAAGCACATCCCGAAGCGCGGCGGTGCGCTCCTCGTCAGCAATCATCAAAGCTTCCTCGACCCGCCGCTCGCCACGCTCGCCATCCCGCGCGAGTGCGAGTACATGGCCCGCGATACGCTGTGGAAGACGGCCTGGCTCGCGAAGCTGATGGACTATCTCAACGCTTTCCCGGTGAAGCGCGGCACCGCCGACACGCGCGCGATTAAGGAGCTCATTCGCCGCCTGCGGGCCGGCGGCCTGATCCTCACTTTCCCCGAGGCCACCCGCACCACCGACGGTACGATTGGCGAGATGCGGCCCGGTGTCGTGCTTGTGGCCCGCAAGACGGCCGTGCCGATCGTGCCCGTCCTGATCCTGGGCGCGTTTGAATCCTGGCCGCGGACGGCGAAGCTGCCCCGCCCCCATCCGGTCATTATCGCCTATGGGGAGCCGTTGTACCCACACCGCCACCCGGAGTGGACCGATGAGGACTGCATCCGCATCGTCCGGGAGCGCATTCTCACCCTGCAGACACGCTACCAGGGCCACCCGCTGCTTCACGGCCGAGCGTAATTGTTTATGCCGCCGGCCGCGGACGAAGTTCGCGGGCACGAACAGCCGCGGACTTCTCGTGCCACGCTTGTACCCGATTCCGGCAAAGCGTGAATGTACGGGTCACGCACCCGCTCGCCGAGGTCGTCCTCGCGCGGGCGATGGGCCGCGACCTCGGCGCGGCCGAGGTCTGCTTCGACTACGACGAGCACGATGGCAAGATCAGCGTGCTGGAGCCATTTCGTGGTGAGGCGGGCTGGCTGACGCTATCGCGGTTCACGGTGGAATCCCTGGATCACGCGGAGGACTATCTGATCGTCGCCGCGATGTCGGACTCTGGCGAGCTCCTCGATGAGGAGTGCGCGCATCGGCTGTTCACCCTCCCTGGCCACGTCACCGCCACCAGCGTGGATGCCACAGCCGTGCCGCAGACCCTCGCCGCGGTTACTCAACGGCGTCAGGAAGTGATTCAACAAGCGATCTCGCAGCGCAACGCCCGGTTCTTCGAGGCCGAAGCGGAGAAGCTAGACGGTTGGGCTGACGATCTGAAGCTCAGCCTCGAGCGCGAGATCAAGGAGCTAGAGCGCCAGATCAAAGAAGCTCGGCGGTCCGCGACCGCTGCGTTGACGCTCGAGGAGAACAGGACCTCGTCGGCCCACTCCTGCAGCAGCGCCGACGCAAGCTTCTGCAGCCGCGGGGCGTAGCGGTCGTAGGTGTCGGTCTCGGGATTGGCGAACTTCTCGATCTGGGCGTGGGCGATCAGGATGACGGCCAGGCCGCGCTCGTTCCGCAGGGCGTCCAAACCCTGCAGCACCTCGCGCCAATTGGTCAACGCGAAGACGTAGCCCTTCGTCCAGTACCGACGGCAGCACGCGCCACGCGCCGCAGCGGAACGGCTCGCGCTTCTCGACGGCGACGATGTGCACGGGGAGGACGTGGCCACTGACGAGCGCGACGATCGCCCGGTAGAACGCGACCTGATGGATGTAGTCGAAGGCACGGACGGCCAACTCGAATTCGTCGAGGTGGTCGCAGGTCTTCAGGTCGACGATGCCGACCTCAGTGTGCGGGTTGATCCAGTCGATGCGCGCCTGGCAGGGGAACTCCCCGTAGCGCGTCCGCACAACACCCTCGGCAACGCCGTCGGCGAGCAGCGCCGCGGCGACACCATGCTCACGCACCGCCGCCGCCATCTGCTCGACCAGCGCCCCCTGCGCGTCGCTGAGCACGGACCTGCTCTGGCGCGCTGCCCATTCCGCGAACGCCTTCGTCTGCGAACCGAAGGGCTGGCCCGTTTTCGGATTGATCGGGCCACCGACGGCGAACTCGCGGTCGTAGCGCTGCCGGCCTTCCAGGATCAGGGAGTGCGCGGCCCGGCCGATGAGGTACGCCGCCGTGTCGCGCTCCGGCACCAGGCCGAGTTCCTTCTTGCGGTACATGAGTGGGCAGCGGCGGAAGTCGGTCAGGGTGTGCGACGTCAGGAAGTCGCCGGACTTGGCGTGGTACACGTCAGCGGGTTCGCGCGAGAGGAAGCGAAGCTCGATCACGGCGTTCGTCGACGTGGCCGGCGTTTCGGGCTGAACTGGGAAATCGCGACGGTAGTCGCCTTGACCAATTGAAATCAGAGGCGGTTGTGACGGCGTGGTCATCGCGCCCCCCTCGCATCAAGCTCGCGTTCCGCAGCTTCGATTTCCGCAAGGCGCCTGTCGTTGAGGCGGTTGTGGCGTGCGCTGGTCCAGTCCGATGACGGTGGCTCCGAGGAACGAGCCACAGCGCTGGTGGCTTCGCAGAGGCTGAAGTACTTGGCGTCCTCGGCGGCCAAACGCCGACCGAAGTCGTCGAGCCAACGACGTGTGGTGAAGATCTTCCCGCCGATGCGGACGTGCTCAAGGCGGATTCGCGCGCCGCTGCGCGCCAGGACTCCACGGCGACACCACCGCCAGACGCAATTGGCCGAGGGCCGCCCGGGCGCGACTTTAGCGACCTCGGTCAGCGAAATGCGTGCATCTTCAACTGCTTGCTCGTGCATGCGAATCTCCAGGCGGTCTGGGTTCTCATGCACGGCGTTTTAGGAGTCGCTGCGACTCGGTAGCCCTGCAACCGCGGCAACCAGACTGCAACCATCGGCGCGCGGTCCACAAGTGACCGTGGCGCTCGGGTTTGCGGGCTCGTCGCGAGGCGCAGAAAAAACCCGAGCTACCGCGGGCGGTAGCTCGGTTAGCATCTGCGTGCTGTGCAACCGATGCGGATCAGCCGATTTTTCGCATGATCTCAATCACCTTGGCGCGGTCACGCTCGGCGTAGATCGCGTCCGTGATCTGCGCGCTCGCGTGGCCGAGCGTCAGTTGTGCCGCCTCGAGCCCGAACATCTTCCGCAGGTCGGTTGCCGCGTTGTGCCGGAGCTGATGGGGATGAAAGCGGTGGGCCTTCCGCCAGGCCATGAGCTCGTCCCATCGCTCTTGGTCTTCGAGTCGCCTTCGCCACGCGGCAGCAGTCTCACCATTCCGCTTGGCCAGGTGAAGCGGCGGCGCGAACGTGCGGTCGCACGCATACTGGATGGCGCGATGGTAGGTGTTCGTCGTGAAGCGGGCGCCAGCCTTCCACTTCGGGTCCGCTTTGCGGTTCGTGCCGGGCTCGTTGCCTTGGCCGGCGGGCGTCGTGCGCTCCGCGTGCTGCCGCTCGCGACGCTCGGCCTCAGAGTCGGCCGGGCTGAAGAGGTAGGCGCTGGTCGCGCGATCTCGAAGAAAGGGCCGGATGATGTCCTGCGCCCGCGGCCCCAGGTAGACGACCCGCTCGTGCTCGCGGTAGGCGTTCTTGTGCTCCTCCGGCTTATAGGTCCAGACGCCGAGCCGATCGTCCATCTCGATGTCACACGCGCGCATGCCGAGGAGCTCGCCGGCTCGCGCGCCCGTCAGGCGCTGCAGCCGCACGATCGCAGCCACCGGCTTCGTTAGGTTTGGCAGCACGGCGTCGAGCAGATGCTGTGGGACGGGCATCACCTTCCGGCCCTCGCGGGCGTCGCAGCGTCCACGCCGCAGCGGCTCGAGGGTGCAGAGGGACTGATGGACCGACGCCGGCACGAGTTCGTGACCGGCGGCCCACTTGAACATGTGGCGGATGCGCTGCACCTGCGAATTGATGTACTTCCGCGACCAGGGCTTTCGGCACGACCCGCCGCCGCGAATCATGTGGTCGCGCAGCAGGCGGAGCTTCTTCGGGCCGAATTCTGCCGCCGGCGTCCGACCGTAGAAGTACCGCAGCAACGTGAGCGCCCCATCCAGTGCCTGGGCATGCTTGGGGCGGTAGTAGTCCACTGCCCAGCGCCAGTAGTCCCGCACGACCTCGACGATCGTGATCGCGGCGGGTCGGCGTGTCGGAGCGGCATCGAAGTCGGGTGGCGGGAGGTGTCGCCCACGACGCTCCCACTCGGCAATGATGCGGTGGTAGCGCTCGCGGCTTTCAGGCGAGTCGAACTCACCGAGCCAGTAGTCGCGCCGCTGGCGGGTATCGGCGTCGGTCAACGTGACGATCGCCTGCGTGTAGCCGGACCGCTGGCGGTACGCAGGCACTCTTGGAGATTGTGAACTTTGCGTCGGCATGCGTGGCTCCAAGACGCGTTGCGCGGTGTAACACCGCGCGTTTTCGCGTCCCAGGCCGCGCTGCCGACCATCGGCAGGTCACCGCAAGTCTGCGGGGCGGCTAGGTTTACGTCAAAAGCGGGCGATGGGATTCGAACCCACGACGTCCAGCTTGGGAACTCTCCAGAGACCGAAAAAATTTCCCAGAAAAGCAGTAACAGTATGTGTGACAAGGGTTTACATCACTGATCCCGGACTGGCTCGGAACTGGTTTCTGGCCTGTTTCTGGGTGGTTTGACGCAAATCTGACGCAAATTTCTATTGGGGCGTTTTCGCTTTCCGATGCCACCGATGTAGAACGAAAATACCGTACAACATACGAACATTGATTCTCGTCGATTAACGCGCGGTTATGGGACCGACTTCCAGCTTTTTCGCAATGATCGTCGGCAGCGAATCCAATCGTGTCTGTGTCCGTTGGTTCGACGCAAATCTGACCTCGCGACTGCATCTCATCTCAGCCGGCGACTGGGTGTGCCCCGCGGTTCTGACGCAAATCTGACGCAAAATCTCCAGCCCGCCAACGCCACTGCGATCGGTCGACCGCCAAGGTGGACAAAGCCGGCGAGTTCACTAAAATAAGGCTGTTGAATGCGGCGTCAACTTGCCGAATTAAGTAAACATGCTCACCGTGGACGACATCCTGGATCGCATGCCCGACCTGCTCAAGCAGATCACCGGGCTCCCCGTGAAGCGCGCCAAATCGAACGGGGAGGCGGACTTGGCGCTGCGAGTTGGTGCACACAACCTTGTCGTCGAGGCGAGGTCGAATTCAAGAGCGGCACCGTGGCCCAAGCGGCGCAAATCGTTAGCGACGCCGCCAAGCGCGCCGGCCGCCATGCAATCGGGCTGGTCGCCGTGCCCTATATGGGGGATGTCGGCAAGAGGGTCTGCATGGACGCGGGCGTCGGTTTTGTCGACCTTTCCGGTAACGCCATGATTGAAGCGCCGGGACTGCGCGTAAACATTGCCGGACTCCCGAATCAGTTTGTTCGACGCGGCCGACCCTCATCCGTGTTCGCGCTCAAGAGTTCGCGCGTTTCACGCCTCCTGCTACTCGACCCGCAGCGATGGTGGCGGCAAGGTGAGCTTGCAGCCGAAGTCCGACTCGAGCCGGATACGTCAGCCGCATCTGCGCGCTGGGAACAGGACGTTCTAATCGAGCGGAACCCCGACGGCGCGATGCGACCGAAGGAGCCGCAGCTCTTGCTCGATGCTTGGAAGGGCGAATACGATTTTAGGGACCACGACATTCGCGAAGGCCACGTCACCGCTAAAACCGGCGAGGAACTCGCGAAGCGCGTAATGGACGCCTGCAAAAGTCTTGGATACTCCAGTACCTTAACCGGACTCGCGGCTGCGTGGCTGCTGGCGCCGTTTGCCGGATACCGACTGGTCGCCGTTTACATCAACAAGCTGGCGAGTGAGCGACTTCTCCAGCGGTTGAAGTGGCACGAGGAGAAACGCGGCGCCAACCTGTGGCTGGTTCGCCCCAATGACGAAGGCGTCTTCCACGGCGCTAAGTCGATCAACGGGATATCGTGTGTCAGCCCCGTCCAGGCGTTTCTCGACCTCCAGGCGATGCCGGAACGGTCGCAAGAAGCAGCGGAACAACTGCGCAAGGAGCGTATGCAATGGCGATAAGCCGCGAACCCCGCGTCGCCGCTGATTACGCGCCGGGTTGCAGTACGATCATCCGACAAACGTGCCTTGAGGTCGCGACCCGACTTGGCGACTTCCGCGACCCCGACTGCGCAACGATGGCGGTCCGCGCACGGCGTTACCGTCGATTTTCTGATTCCGCCGACCAGCGCCGCCGACAAAGGCGGGCGTCTTCGAAACCTCGACGACGAATTCGCAGCGATCATTACGCCTTGACCTCGCGTTTCAGGACTGGCAAGCTGTCACCGCTTCGCGAAACGCTTCAAGTGGCGGCGGCGTCGCCGACAGCAGCATCAAAGTATGTGGGCAGCGGCGTTCACCGTGCTGAAGCGCTGGCGTTCGATAAACGCGGGAAGCCGAAGGACGCATATGACCTGTTTTACGTGATCCGGCATCACATCGACGGCGTCGAACAAATCGCAACGAAAATCCGCGGATTCGGTGAACGGGCAGATGTCAACGAGGCCCTTGCCGTGCTTCGTCGTGATTTCCGGCTCGTTGATTCGATCGGCCCCGTGCGGGTGGCCGAGTTTCTCGGAGCGCCTGACCCAGATTTACAGGCGGACGTCGCAGGCCTTGTCCGCGAGCTGCTCGACATCGTGTCTAAGTAGCTCGGGTACCCATCCACCGACAACGACGAGCTTGTCGATTTCCGCCCCGAGGATCGTCATTACCTCGACCAGTACGGACCGGCTCGCTGGAACTCGGGGATCGCTCGGCGTCGTCTCCGGGGCGTCCATGGCGGATCATCCTTGATTCAGCGTTTCCGCGAGCTCTTTGAATCTCGGTTCGAGTACCACGCGCATCAGCTCGTCCGCAGCCTCCCGGCCGCGACCCGATTGGAGTGTAAGTCGAGGTACAGCTGAATCGGCGAAAGCACGCGAAGTCCACCGACGTCCCGCATCATAGAACACGGCGTCATCAGACGTCACGAGTAGTGCGAGATTACTCCCGGATTCCGGCTTGGCTTCCACCGAACTGCAGCGGCGGGAGAAAATCGTCGATGTCCGATCCACGCACGCAGACGCTGGCCCGTTTGCAGCACCATCGGTGCCAACCGCCAGCCCGGAGAATTTGGCCAACCCATACTGAACCCGATGCGCATGGCACCAGTTCGCTACCGCGACCCGGCGATCCGTCTCATTCATCACGAACAGGAGTGCCGCCGCACCGGTGATTTATATGCCTCACTCCACGCCTCCAGCACGGCGCGGAAGTCCCGCAACTCAACCTGGCCCGCCCGCTCCTGCGCATATCCCTGTTCAATCAACGCCTTCTTGGCCTTTGAGGCCAAACCGATGCTGACCTGCGCCGCCGCGGCCAACGCCTGCACCTGCCACGAGCGTCCTGGATGAGCGAGAAGTACACGGGTGATCCGGCTCGACTTTGCGGCGAAGGGGGCCAGCAACGGACGGGTATCCGGAGCGGTATTCGGCCGGCCCTCAATATGCACGGCGAGCCCATTCGCGCGAATGTCGCAATTTCCAGCTTGATCTAGGTAACCCACTCCCTGAGCGCGACAGATCTCCGCCACGCGCGGTGAGATGTGCGGACACGCAATCAGCGTCCCCGACACGCCCGTGGTGCGCTTTGCCAGTTCGGACGAAGTAACAAGCGCCTCGCGTGGCGTCAGGCGTGAGCGTGCCTCGACAAGCAGCCGCGTTTCTTTGCGTCCGCTGCTCGGAACCAGGATTGCAATAAACTGGCGCGCACGGCCGCTGCTGTTGCCCCGGCGCGCTTTGAATGACCGTAGCCTAAGCGTCTCGGTCTCCGTCGCGAGCGTTTCCAAGCCGTGCACGGATCGTAATGGTGCGTGTCGTCGGCATTGGTCGTTGAATCATAGCGTCGTTTCACCACGTGGCGAAACAGCCGTTTTCAGTAAAACTACGGACTCGATTTTGCGACGCGTCAAACACATGGGCATCGACGAAGATTCGTCACGGCCCACTGCTCGCTCGGCAGAATCCGTTCTGCGAACGCCTCATCGGCTCGACCCGCCGCAAGTGACTGGACCACTGATCGTGATCAACGAAGCCCACCTGACCGAATCCTGCAAGCCTACTTCGCGTACTACCCCGAAGATCGCATGCACTTGTCGTTCGACCGCAATCGCCCGTCTTGGAGGCTTCTTAAGCCGGTGGGGTTCCCGGAGATTTGTCCCTACGCGCTGGTGTCGGTCGCCGGACCGGCGCCCGGGGGTAACATGCTTTCATCCCACCCCAATGCAGAACTCACTCTTTTCATCGCTTCGGTGCCAGCGACGCAGTCCGCTGCTGAATCAACGCGCGAAACCCCTCCTTCTGCTCGTCCGGCAGGAGGCACCCCGCGATGAGCTTCTCCGCATCCGCAATGATGGAACATTGCTTTTCGATCACGCGGCTGGCCGTCTTGTCAGTGGATGCCGCAGTGTTGGGCGAATTCTCGCCAAGTATCGACGGTCAGCTTGGACTTCTTGCCGACGACGGATAGCGCCAGCGGATCGTTCGGAATGACCAGCCGCGTGCTGAGCAGGTCATACGCCGGAGTCAATCGTACGATGCCCTGGGGATCCACGAATACGGACAGATTCTTTAGGTGCATGTCTCCGTTCCCGCACCACCACGCAAAGATGAGTTGGCGATACAGCCTTAGGACTTCGATCAGCGGCTCTGTCGCGTATTTTCGCAGGCGCACACACGACTCCGCCGAGCCTTCATACTTGTCCTTCGGTGATTGCTCCGCCAACTGGCAGAAATCCTCCTGCCGCAACTTGCGCCCTTCTGCTGTGCGATCAAAACGCCTCGAAATGAATGCCAGCGTGCCGTCGCTTAGCGGAATCAGTCCGCACGGCGGCACCTCGATTTCCACCAGCGCGCGAGACACATCGTCACCTGCTCGTTCTCCGGCAGCGACGGGAACGTCTCGGTTTGCGGCTTCAGGATGTACCGGCCACCTTCGGCGCCACCTGCAAACGTCTCGCGGTCCGCGGCGAGTTTAACTGAGATCTTTTTCTGAATCCCCGAGAGCGACGTATGTCCCACCATCGCGAGCGCAGCGGTGTGGAGCTTGCTGAGGTTGATGTCGATTTGCGGCACTTTCGGAACGCCGAATAGTGCGCGCAGGCAACGGGCGTGGTAGTCGTCGCGCTCTTCCGTGCTGTTCAAACAGATGCGGCAAACACGGGTCACGAGTTGGACTCCGGATCATTCGATTCCACCGCCGGGATGATCTCGACGGGCGCCGACACAATCAGCGCAGGTTGCCACAAGCAGCCCGAATGCATCGTCCTTCCCGATCTTGAGTTTCTTGGTCGCCAACTCCAGCAGCTAGCCCTCCGGCAGCAAATTCTCGAAGAACGGGTGCAGGCCATCGCTGACGTATGGCTGCGGCCGCAATGGAAGCGTCAGCGACACGGGAACCGCATTCGGATTGCTCAACCACTGGGGATCGTACGTGAACGTCACCTGCCGCCCGGACTCGCGGAGCCGGCCCACCGGCTGACCGTCGATTCGCACAATGGCCTCACGGCTTTTCATGGCTGGTGTCCTGCTTAGCCAGATCAACAATGCCGAGGGTCTTTCCAAATACCGCCAGCACCTTGTTGACGACGTTTAGGCGGACCGAGGGTTTGTCCCGCTCCAACTCCGATACGAAGCGCAGCCCCACCCCCGCCAGCTCGCCAAGCTCGCGCTGGGTCAGCCTGTTGGCTTGTCGTCGCGCTCGAACGAAGGCGCTCTCATTGGTGACAGCTTTCTTCACGAGTTCGAAAGATCCCTTTGCATATTCCCGAACGGGACACAACCCACGTTGCCCACGTATGGTACGCCTGTGAAGTCGCGTTTTCAAGCGACATGATACCGATCGGGACAATTCTCGCTGCAGATTAGCGTGGATGCCCAATTATCGCCTCAGAACCGTGGCGATTTACCCGATCGGGATCGACATCCGGCTCCGATGGGTCCGAAAAACGGTTTCGGGCACGGCGTGTCAGCACAATCGGAATAGCAGCCGAGTCTGTCCGCTACGCAGAATCCGAAAGCGGAAGTGCCCCCGATCGCTGAGCCGCCTCCTCGAACACTGCATTGAAAAACCCTTGAGCTGTCGTGCTGGCCATGCATGAAAGCCTTCGCCAGCTCGGACACGCCAAGCGTCGGGCTGTCCCCAAGGCGCATGAGTCGGCAGTCTTCCAAGACCAGCCCGAGTTCAAGAGCAGTGCTTCGATCGAAGCGGTCAAGCCGCACGAGCACTCGCCGTCCGCGCGCAAATTGATGCAGACCGGCAATCTCGACATGCGGCGGCCTTCCCAGGAGCCCGAGGACCGTTGCGAGCTTCTTGGCTCGTTTGATCTGCGCATGCCGCCAATACCAGTTCAAATAGCGCCAGCATCCGCCGCAACTGCCATTCAAGAACCGGCACCGCGGGCTCGAATGCCCAAAACGACCGAATCACTAAGTCGATCTGATCTGCCAGAAATTCACGCTTGGCATCGTCGGTCTTAACCGTTCCGTGGTGATAAAGATGCTGACAATCCAATTGATGGACGAGGGCGTAAGCGTCCGCCGTGTAATCGATGAACTCCAGGCAATTCGCGAATTTTCCAACTTCAGCCGCCGTGTACTTCGTCAGACTATGAAAATCATGCAGGTATTCGTGGAAGAGAAACAAGCGAATGATCTGCTGCAGCCGTGCCTCATCTGAGCTGGCCGCCGTATCGAGGCCAAGCAGCAGGCGGTCGCTGATCCGCCACAACTTCCGGTCCTTGTCGAAGCCGTACTCCGCGGGAAATGGACTCGGATCCACCGCGGCGCCGTCGGGCATCAATTGTCGCAGTGGTTTCAGGCTCGGGAACGGTGCCGCACGCTCCAGCGCATCGCGGGGCTCAAGACTGGCGTACCACGGTGCGCCCGGAGGCGACCCCGCCGGGCGATTCGCGGAGTATCCTTCAATATCCGCGATAACTTTCGACCATATTCCGCGTGCTGCCTGAGCTCGGCTAACTTGCGCCGGCGATAGCGGCGCTTCGCGAAATTCGCCTTCTCCACCGCGAAGCACCAACGCGGGCTTAAATGCCGGCTGCCCCTCGACTCGCCTGAAGCGATAGGTCTGGATCGGCGGCGAATTCCGGGGCTTTAATTCTTGTCCAATCGCGAAGCAGACGGACACGGGAGCAGCGATAAACATGTGAATCGTGTTCAGGTTTGGAAAGACCTCCTTCAGGCCCGCCAGTGCCTCTCGAACCGCGCGTCGAACCCGCATCAGGTCTTCCTCAGATCGCACCCCTGCAGATGGCAGGCGTCAACCCGGTCTCCATTACCACCCGCACGTTCGTCAGCAAGTTATCTCCGACAGCCTCACGAACATCTTCGTCCGATATCGATGCGGACACTTCAACGCGAACGACAGCGTCGCCGCGGGCAGTCACCGGCGGCAGACCCGGCAATCCGCGAGTTTCCATCGCGATTTGCGCTTCGCTCCGCGGCCAGGCCCAGGAGTTCGAATCGCGATCGAATTCATGAATGACCACACTGTCGCTCGTCGCCCACATAGCGCGAGAGCGACAAACATGCGGATCTCCGCCGGCCCAAAGTAGGAACGGCAACGTCACCTTGACGCTCGGCCGCGCCAAGAGCCGAGCAGCCTGCTCTCTCAGGTAGCCGTCCTGATCACCCCAGTCGTCTTGCTCAATCTGCGCCGCAAACGCGGTCGTATCGATCTGCTCATCCACACGTGGCAGTGCAATTTCAGACGATGGAATCGCCGAAAGCACTTCAGCCGGAGGAATTACCCGCAATCCCGAATGTCGAACGATTAGAAGTTCTTTGGGCATCTTCAATTTCTCCATGAGCGGGCGTGTCGATTAATGCGCCAGCCCGCTCGTATTCCGCGAAACGTCAGACGCCCGCATGAATCTGAGCGAGTTCACGATGCGATTATGCCACCCGCCCAAACGTCGGCCGCTACCGCACGGACAGGAATGTCGGTTCGCCTTCCTACGTTGCAGAGAGGTGAGCCGCAAGAACTCCAAGCACGCTCGGGCATTGTCCACGCGAAAGATGACGTTGTAATCGTCGATGACTCCGCGCGTGCCATGCGCCAATTCGCCAAACGGCAGCTTTCCGTGTTTTTCCCGGTAGGAAATTCCGTATAAGTATGGCACCAAACATCGCTCGACGAACGGCAGCAGTTGCGGCCTTTTGCCAAGCAGCAATCGCAGCCGAAGAGGCGACCCCAAACAGAGCGTGCCGTCGGGGTTGGTGTGAAAGCCGGGCGGTACACGGCCTCCAATCTCGCGCACACTCGGCAAGGCGGGGGCACCATCGGGAATCGCGATTTCCACGGCATACGTGTCGCCGATTCCCTCCGACCGTTGCACTGGGCACGAAACGCCAGCCGACCAGCGATAACCAGCCGGCCGCCAGCCGCAGGCCGGGTGAAAAAGGCCCGCGAACTTGTCCAGTAAGCGCGTGTACGCCCCAGCAATCGTTTTCGTCACCATGTTTGATCACTGTGCTTCCACGGTCTTGGCGCCGACTTGATCACCACCGCCGGGAACGCGCGCCGGTTCGTCGACGCTGGCCGCGCGCTGATACCAGATGCCCGCAATTCCTCAACACCAACCTGAATGCCGAGGCAGCCCTTGACCAATTCCTGCGCGGCCCTCGACGTCCGCGAAAGTGCCCAACCGGCGCAGGTCTGTCCGCAATTGGATGCACCACCGCTGGAAATTCTGCTCCAAGCGCGGGTCCGAGGCCCACTTGTCCGCGAAATCCTCCGCCGGATTGACTGGATTCGGGACTCGCGGCACCCTGTTGCTCACCAAGCCCGGCATCCGTTCTACGATGCTGGCGAGCGCACAGGAAATGTCGCTTTCGCCGGCGTACGCGCGTGCCGCCAACGTCGTGATGATGATCGAGATTAATTGCACGCGGCATCTTTCGCGAACATCACATCCCGATGCCGCTTGAGCAACTGTATCGCGCGTTGAAGAGGCGTCTTCCATTCATATGCCGGCACGTCATCCACCGAGGCATACAATCGCCGCTGCAGAAGGCGCTTCGAGGCGCAAAGACGGGCCGCTGGCCGCATCCGATCCTCGAACCACGTCGCGTAGCCCCCGGTTGCTGACCAGCCAATCAGAAGAGATGACCGCAACCGAGGGTGACGCCGATCCGTGATGCAGATCGCGCGCTACGGATTCCGAAACCCGGTTTCATGAGCATCGCTTTGATCATCTGCTGCCGGAAAGCCGGAGGCGGGAATGTCTTCGTGAAAGCGACGCCGTCGGCATAGTCTAGCGCTAGCAGCGATTGCCCTCTGTCACGGGCTCCGAGATGCCGTACGCCTCTGCGTATGCTGCCACCTCGCCGCCGACAACGTCTTTGACGTGCTTCTGCGTCACATGCGAATTGGAGAGCGCGACTTCGCACACAAGGTCGAGGTCATACTCCTCGTGTTTCAACAGGGGACGAATCACCGTTCCCAGCCGGAACGATCCTTCCGGAAAGAGCGCGGGCGACAAACCGGCAACGGCCGACTCCTTGCGGTGCAGCCAATTGCCCAGCGATTCGCAGCGATCCCTCGCTTTCTCATAATGCGATGGCGGAATGTCGAGCCGTTCCACGATCGATTCCAACAGAAGAGTCAACTGCCGTTGGTCCATGTTGAAGACCCTCACTTCGGCCTACCGCGCCGGACTTCTCGCAGGCGCCGACAGCCCCCGCTGATCGTACGCGGCTAAGTTTCTGCATCTTCCACTCGCTTGGCCGATGGCCGGAACCAGCCCAAGCTTGCAGTTCGTGAAACAGGAACGTCCTGTTCGTTATGACGAATGATAGCGGTAAGCGGCCGAGTTCAACCACAGCGAACAGCAATCTTGCCGCGGCGAATCGGGGCCTTATGCTCTGGCTGCAGCGGACGTCGCCTTACGCAACCCCGCACCACCGGAGCGCCGACATGTCGCTGGCGAAACGCATTCGTGAAGAGCGGGACCGCGCCGGTCTGACGCTGGACCAACTCGCCGAAAAAGCCCAAATTTCAAAGACCTACTTGTGGGAACTGGAGCATGACCCCAAGGGCCACAAGAAGCCCTCCGCCGACATCCTTCTTCGCATTGCCGACGCCCTCTCGACCACGATCGCCGACCTCCTGTCGCTGCCTTCTGTCCGCATCGACGAGAAGAATGTCAACCTGAGCCCGTCGCTCCTTGAATTCCGAGACATGATGGCCCAGCTCGGCGATTCGCTCTCGGATCAGGACGTGCACGATCTGGCCACCATGCGTTTCCGCGGCGGCCAGCCGAAGTCGAAAGAAGACTGGCATGATCTGTACCGCGTCGCGAAACGCGCGACCAAGAGGAAGCCATGACGGCTCGAACCGTTTGTGACCGTCACATCCGGACTGTCATGGAGGAGACGGGTGACGATCCGCGAAGCGGTTCGGGCCAAGGCTCGAACCATTATTCGCGAGTTCCATCAAATATTCGGTCATGCTCCGCTGTTCAACCTGCACCGCTGGCTTTGCGGTCTTGAAGTCATCCGCGGAACCGCCCCGATTCAGCAAGGATTCCGAGATATGGCGCTGGAAGCGGATGGTCGTGTCGTGCTGCGTGTGAATCGCGACCGGCCGACCACGCGTCAGCGCTTTAGCATCGGCCACGAGATCGGCCACACTCTCTTCCCGGAGTACGAGGTCTCCGTCCGATGCCGTAAGGCGACCGACCGGGACTGGGCCAATCCCGACGACTTGCTTGAAACGCTGTGCGACGTCGCGTCGTCCGAATTCCTCTTTCCCGAACCGTGGTTTCACAAGCGGGTTGCCGACATGACGCTTTCCGCGGCGGAAATCGTAGGGCTTGCCAAGGACTATCAGGCTTCACCTGACGCGACAGTGCGCCGCTTGGTTGAAGTGCATCCGCAGCCGCTCGCCGCTGTGTTCCTGACGTGGAAGCTCAAACCTACCGAGATTCGTCAGCGCGCGAACGACCGCAATCAGCAATCAATGTTCGCCGATGATCCCATCCCCGAGCCGGCACGCAAGCTTCGCGTCGATTACGCGATCGTGGGTTCCTTGTTCAGCAAAAAGTTTGGCGACCATATTCCAAAGGACAAATCGACTCCGTGCGAAGGACCGATTCACCAGGCGTCCCTCAGCCAGGAGCCCTGTGACGGAGCATTGTTTCTCGACCTTGGAACGGTTGCGCGCACCTTTGTTGTACACGCCATCCCGATCTACACGCCCGAGGAATCCGTTGGACCGGATGGCGGCGTGTCCGTGGTCGCCGTGCTTCGCCCGGACTCCAAATGAAAAATTGCACTCCGCGTTGGAAACGCTCGCTCACGCACGCCGGAAATGACACGCGGACTTCTGACAAGCGCAACCCACCCTGAGCACCTGCTAAGAGCCGCTCGTTGATGCCGCCGCTCGTACTCGGAACCGAACCGGTAGGTGGGCCGGATGGCCCGGCCTACGTCCATCGTCATCGCGGTCAAGGGCCTGGCGGCCTCGGCGGGGCGAACCGCGACGACGACGGCCGCATACGGCGGGGCCAGCGACCAATCATGTCGCAACAGATATGCACGCTTATCCTGGTAGTGCAAAGAGTCGTGGTGCACGACGCCGTACGGCCGTCAATATCGACGTTCGGCGGCCGCCGAACTTCCATACAAGGAGCTTCGAAATGGATGGGAAACTTTGCTGGTTGTCCGTCGACCAGATTCGCAAGCAGCAGCGCATGCGCCGTCAGACCGTTGTGGACGCCATGCTGCGGGGAGAGCTGCCGTTCGAGCAGCGCGGCCGAATCCGATACGCCCGGGCACGTGACGTCGCGGCGTGGGAGGAGAGCCGGCTGACCCGCGCGTACCCGGTATCCATGCGAACAATCCACCCAGCGCTTCGCGATTTGTGCTGACGAGATTTGGAAATCGATCTGCTGTCTTGCACGGAATGACCGAGCGTTGCTATAGCGGCTTCGACGGATCGTCATCGACGGCGTAGCCCAAGCCGAACAGTACACGCTCGATTTCCTTGCGCAGTACGTTCCAGCTCGCGCCCTGTTGCTTCAGTTGATCGTCGCTAACCTGGTACGTGTCATTCGCATCACGGACTCCCAACGATTCCAGTGGGCTGCGCAATCGGCTTGAAATGTCCATCTCCGCCAACGGCACATTGGTCGGCGGCACATCCTCGCCTGGACGCAATCCGGTCGTGATCAGCGGATCGGCCTTGTTGGCCAAGAAGACGACCCAGGCTTGGAAATTGTCGTATTCGGCCTTGTTCCGCAGCGTGCGACGGCCCGAATCAACCGCCGCCCGGAACGCCGCCAAATAGGCGCGCATCTGTTCGGCCGTCTGCCAGTCACGGACGGAATTCGTGACGAACTTTCCCCACTCCCGCTCCTCGCTATCGAGATGCGATCGGAATACACGCCGGGCGCGGATTTTTTCATATTGTCGAGATTCGCGATCACGTTCACTCGAAGCTCTGGTGCCACGACGTGCCGCCACCAGCTCGACAGTGATGGGGCCTATAAGGCCTTCCAACCGTTGATTCTCGGCATCGCACCAGTTTGGCTGTTCCGAGTCCTTGGCCGCATGGCTGACCAGAAACGCGAGTCGGCCAGACGGCCGACGAGGGCCACGTTCTGACGGCTTCAGCGCCCGGGCGCGTTGCTCGTCCGGCGATGGCTCGGTTCTTTCAATAAGATGCAAGGACGCGAATCCGTTCCCGCCGAAAAGGTGGTCCCGCGATCCACCGAAGACGCATCAGCGGACCTGATGCCCTGCGGCCTCCCCATATCGTGATCAGGGCTTCGAAAGAACAGGCGCAAGGCACGATCGATGGAAACGCGTGAAACTCGGATGCTGGCTGCCTTTCGCGCGTCCGTCCGAATCAGGCCGTCTGCGTCCACCCGACTGCGCAGCAGTTGCTTGCCGGCTGCGACAATCAGAGGATGCACGACCTTTTTGTGGTCGGCTTGCATCGGAGTTGAGCCCGTCCTGGCGACCGCCGCCTTGACCTGTTCCGACGCAGCGGAATCGGTAGCGATGGCCCGGGCGGGCTTTGCCCGCACTCCGTTTTGCCCAATACCCGACAGGCGGACGAGGGATATTCAAACGCTTCAACAGCTTGCTAAGCCCAACATCGGAAAGCCCATACTTCGCGGCCAATTGTCGAACGGGCGTTTCCCACACTTCGCCGTAAAGCTGCTCGCGCGTTGTGGCGCCGGACTGGCTGTTCACGGTGTCACCGTCCCTTTCATCGCCGATCGCGGTCTCGCTTGCGTGGTACCGGCACCCGTAGATACTGACGAAGAGCGCTGCGATGAGCGTCCTCGATGACGCGGGCGTTGTCCGCAGCAGTATTGTGCCGCCAAGGCTTTCGTCCATCGAGATGGCGGAGCCGCGATCGCAAGCATGGAGAACATTATGCGAAGAACCCAGGGTCAAAACACGTATTACACCGTGTTCTGTTTACGAGACGGAACAGTGACGTCGGCGCCTGATGCCAAACCGGCAAAGCGAATCATGAAGCGTGATCATCTCAGAGCGGATCACGACAATGTGATCAAGGAGTACGTGAGCTCGGGCAAGGAGCTGCTCACTATTGACGTCGAACAACGAGTGCGGTTTCTCGACATCATCGCGACCAGCCTCAACGGTCGACGCGCACTGCGTCAAATCGTTCTGCCGCGCGGCTTGTCGCGATCGATAAGGAGCTCGCTGAAATTCGAGCCGCAGTCACGGCCTTGCGAGCCATACAGACAGTTGCAACCACCACGGCAAAGGGTCAGTGCGAGCACTCGTCTGCTTCAGTTCTTGCATGAGCGGGCCAAGCAACGCGCGGCCAGCTCGTCAGCCCCACTCCAGCGTACGAGCGAAACATGCCGCGACAGTTCACCACCACTGATCCGGCAGTTCATTCCACACTTCCGGCTCGCGCTGAGCGACTTTTACACCCTCGGTATCGCGCTCGAACTTGGGAATATCGGGCGCGGATGAGCCAATCCGCATGCGAGGAGAAGCAGCCGTTCTGCTGCCGCTCGCCGAGGAGCGAATGTCGCAACCGCGCCATCCGCCAGTGCGACCCTGGTGGCGGCCGCACCGCCAAAGGCGCGGGCTCCTCCTCCCAACGGGCTTGCATCTGGCGGCGCCACGTCACGAAGTTTACGAGCGGTTTGCACATTGATCCGCCACCTGCCAGAAACAGTCTGTAACGCCTTGCCGTTCGCGAACCATGCTTTGGGGCGTTGGTCAACATTCATCGCCTCCGCCAGACGCCGGCCGGTGCGTGCGAATCTGCTTCGCCACCGGCTCGAATAGCGGCAGATGTTCCTCCAACGCGGCGTCCGAGAGCGCTTGGCGCGCTGAACGAAGATCCCCGTTTGCGTTAGGAAGCACGGCGCGCAATGCGCCGTCGAGGTCGTCCATTCCCACGCGCCGACTCCCCGCAGAGTAGTACCATGCCTTGGTGTCGTTTTCATCCTTTTGAAGCCAGAAGAAAGCCACGTCCGTTGTGCCCGCACCGATGTCAACCAGCCCAGAGACCGCGTTCGCTCTGCGGCAACAACAAATACGCGGTCATCGCGGCATGAGTTTCCGAAATAGCCGCGTCGGACTCTGCTCAACCGTCGGCACCGTTTCGCTGTGCCGCCCGCAATGATCCGAGCGCTGTTCGATCGGCCAACCATCGCAAGACCGATCTGCCAAACGCCAGCCATGGAATAGCGCGCTCAAAGTGCTCGCCGACTCTGCCAATTCCATCTGATCCATGGCCCGCGAATTCACCGTGATGCGAACGTCGTTGGCGTCGCCGCCCAGAGCCGCCGTCAACCGGTGCTTGGCGACACGCATGACGTATGACAAATACAGCGTGGACAGATCTTTCTGCTCAGCACTTGTCCGCCAATACGGTAGAACCCCGGCTTGTCCGGAAGGCGACTGGCACGCTGACATCGTGCTCGGCGTTCGTTCGTCCTGATTGGCACGGGCGAGGCAAAGCAAACATCTTGAATGACCGGGCCTTCTCGCGCGTCGAACAATGCTCGGCCGCGTGGCCAAATAGCAGACGTCCGGAGTCGAATGCGATCGTCGTCGGAAACAACACGCGACTGTCGCCGGCGACCAACGACTCAAACCCGACGATGTGAAAGGACTTGCGCTCGGCTTGTTCGCGAAAGCAGCACTTTGTACTCGACGGTACCAAAATCCAGTCCGGGGACGCGCGACGAATCGCGCAAGGAGACCGGCCCGGACCACCCCATGGTCACCGATACAGGCGTTGGTGTATCGTCCTTGGACTTACCGCGAAGGAGGTTCTTCCACCACGCGGACATATCCAGCTCCCTCAACCGTCCAACTGACCGAAACGTCCTTGCTCGTTTCAACCTGCCGACATCGCTCCTCGAAATCCGAATCCAGTTTTTTAAGCTGTGCCTCGAACAGAGGGATGGCACGCTCCCTGCCGCGATTGCGACTCTCAAATAATCGCCGTTCACGCTCCGCTCGGATGGCGCGGTATGACGCTTCCAAGCTGCTCAGCCGCTGTTGCACGCGGGTTGCATTTCGCTTCTTTACTTCCTGACGATAGCTACTGTGGCGTTGCACGAGAACGCTCTCGGCACGGTCGAACACGCCGCGAGACATTTCCGCCGGCGGAGCATCGAACTCCTCCCAGCGATCACCGCGAAGAACCATATGATGGAGCAACGTCTCGGAGGCGTCCGCATCCGGAACCAATTCACCGTCGGCCGACACCGTTACGGCCCAGAGTGACCGGCCCTTGCGCATGCCGGTCTCCTCCAGGGACGCCCAGAGAAAGAAGTACACGGACGGCGGAACGGCGCTTGACGCAACCTGGACCGCCGTTACCGGATGCACAAGCGTTGAGTCGTCGTCGTGGCAGTTTAACCGCGACCGCTCACCAGCGGATGCACAGAGGGTGAGCAGCTCCAAACGCGGATTCCGCATCGCCTGCATGTTGTCAAACGTCAGTTCCAGTCGGCCCTTGGCGGAGCGGGATCTGTGAAGTCTGTAAGAGCGTCGGATCGTGCCAAAAAGTGGCATGGCCTCGAACGTATTTCACGCAGAGATTCGTTCACGCGCGTTCGATAAACCGCGGGGCACGTTCGTCATCATCCCCGTCAACAGGGGCAAGTGCACGTCGGGTACT